>NZ_JAAGKO020000020.1 GCF_027947535.2 Streptantibioticus silvisoli | reverse complement strand
CCACCGCCCCCTCACGCGACCCGCGAGCACCACCCCACCGCACCCCACCACATCCCCTCCCCCCGGAGGCCGGCAATCCGCACCCCGTTCCGCTCCGAATACCTCACGGACCAAGTCGTGACGCAACTCCGTTGCACACCGCTTTTCATGACGGTGTGTCAGATCAGGGAGGCCGTCGCGGCGTACGCTCCGATCGGAAGGAACAGCATGCGCAGCGCACTGAAATACGCGGCCGTCGCGGCAGCGGCGGCCACTCTGCCGCTCGCCGTCGCGGGATCGGCGGGTGCCAGCAGCCCGTCCGCCGCGCCGGCGGCCCACCAGTGGACGTCCACCCGCTGGGCCGGGGGACCGTTGCTCCCAGTGGCGACCAACCACGTCTTCGGCATCGGGTACGCCTCCGTGACCCTGCGCGGTGACACCGCCCGCGTCACGGTCGACGCCACCGGGCTGCTCAACGGTGTACCGCACGCCATGCACATCCATGTCGACGGCAACGGCACCTGCCCGACGGCCGCCGCGTCCCGGGAGCACAACGGCCACCGTTCCATCGACGTCGCCGACGCCATGAAGGACTACGGCATGATCGGCGCGTCGCTGACCACCAGCGGCGACACCTCGCCCGCCAGCGCGCTCGCGGTCAGCCGCTTCCCCGACAAGGGAACGTTCCACTACAGCCGCACCATCCAGTTGAGCGCCGACACCGTGAAGAACATCGACGCCGGCAAGGCCGTCCTGGTCGTCCACGGCATCGACTACAACCACAACGGCACCTACGACAACGTCCTGGGCGCCAGCGAACTCGACGCCTCCCTCCCCGCCGAGGCCACCGACCCGGCCTTGTGCGGAACGTTGTACCGCTGACCACCACCCGGGCCGCCCGGCGCACGTGATCGACGCGACGGACCGGAGCGGCCAGGAGCCCGCTGTACGCCCGCGGTTGTTCCGCGGGCGTACGGCGGGCTCACGTGGCGGGGGCGCCGGTTGGCCGGCGGTGTAGGCCGCCACCCGGCCGACGCGCGTCGTGCCGCCAGAGGTGGTGGCGGACGTCGGCGTGGTACAGCCGCAGGCGCCGTTGGGGTAGCTGCCGCCCATCGCCGGGTCGAGGATGACCGACATCTTGTGGCCGAACGCCTGCTGCCAGGTCGCGGTGCCCACCTGGCTCTCGCCGACGGTGACGTACGACTTGCCGTCCAGGGAGGAGGTGATCGACTCGTTCGCCGCGTTGGTGCGGTCCAGGATCACCGAGTACGTGTGGTAGCCGGTCTGACAGCCCGCACAGGACCGCAGACCGCCAGCGGGTTGCCCGGAACGCCCACGTCAACTCCGAGTGCGCCGCCCTGCCCCGGTCTGCCCCGCGCCGCCCCGGCCCGCGCCGCCCCTCCCTCAGCGCACGTGGATCCAGTGCTCCCGCAGAGCCACCGCGAAGACGAGGAGGCCGACCGCCACGAGGAGAGTGGCGAACGGGGCGAAGCGGGTGAGGGCGGAGGGGGGATTGCGTTTGCTGAACATGCCGACGACGCCGAGGACGGCGAAGACCGCGGCGAATCCCTGCACTGCCAGGACCATTCCGGCGAAGGACATCGCCGTCCCCTTTCCGTCGAGGCACCGCGTACGTCCGCGGCGACCGGTGCGTGATGTCCCTGCCCGCCCCGGGCCTGACGATGCGTCTGTTCCGCATGCGGACGGGTGCCGCCCGCAGAACGGCCTGATCGAGGTGAACTCCTGCCGTGGACAGTGGAGTTGCCCAATGGCCGGGAAAAGCCGTTTCACAGCGGGGAGTTGTGAGAGTCGTGCGGGGAATCGGTGGCATTATTCCGACGACACCCGGGCCCGCCGGGTCTAGTGTTCGCGGTGCTTTGTGTACAGGGCGAGGGCAAACCACCCAATCGTGCACAGAGCCGGGTCAGCCGGCCCGCGACATATCTACAGGGCGGGGTAACCCGCCGAATCCGCGCATCCTGTGGGGGGATCGACGATGAGACTTCGACTCGCGAGACGCACGGCCACCGTGCTGGTGGCCGCGGCCGCCGCCATGGCGGCCGCGGGGGTGGCCCCGGTGGCCGCCGACGACGGGGGGAACCCGGTGATCACGCTGGTCCAGCCGACGGCACTGGCCGTCGCGCCGGCCGGCACCAAGGGGGTGGCCACCAGCGTCCAGCCGTCCCTGGAGTTCCGCACCACGGCCGCCAGCCTCAGCTCGACGGTGACCCTGACGATCGACGCCACCGATCTGGCCAAGGTCGCCAAGGTGACGTTCTCCGGCAACTGCACGGTCGTCGCGAACGTCGCGACCTGCGCGGAGAGCTTCTTCTACGACGACCTGAGCGCGAACGAGAGCCTGGGCGCCGAGACGCAGATGACGGTCCGGGCGCTGCCGGGCGCCGCGATCGGCGCCTCGGGCGGTTACACGGTCACCGGCAGCTCCGACACCGCGACCGTCACCGGTGCCACCGGCACCGTGCGGGTCGGCGGTCCGTCGTTCGCGCAGGCCCGGCCGGCCGCCAAGACCGGCCTGGCGGTGGGCTCGACGGTCGGCGAACCGGTGCGCTTCACCAACGTCGGTGACCAGCCCGCCGATTCGACCGAGGTCGACCTCGTCACCTCGCCGGGACTGGAGTTCGCCACGACGTACTCCAACTGCCGCTACAGCGACTCCGCCGGCGACGTCATGTCCGAGGTGGCGGTCTGCACCTTCCCCGGCACGGTCGACCCGGGCGAGACCCTGGCGCTGGCCACGCCGGTGCGGCTGCGGGTGCTGTCCACCGCGTACTACACGTTCCTCGACACCATGGCCGTGCCCACCGGTGACCCCACCGACAGCTGGGCCACCGCCGGGCGCACGTTCACCCAGGGCACCGGCCAGGAACTGGGCCTGAAGGTGATCACCGCCGGAACGCCCTCCGACGCGCCGGCCGGCACGCTGGCGGTGCAGGGGGCCGGCAACCACAGCGACTACCTCATCGACCAGCTCCAGGCCGCCAACACCGCCGACTTCGCCGTCACCGGTGACAGCGCCACGGCCGCGCAGGGCGACACCGTCACGCTGCACTTCTCCATGGCGAACCACGGCCCGGCGACCATCTTCGACCGCAGCGGCGAGCCGCTCGGCGTGCAGGCCACGCCGCCGCCGGGCACCACCGTGGTCGGCTCCTCCGACAACTGCGTCCCGTCGACCGGCGACGATCCGCAGGTCACGGCGCACGGCCCGTACTCCTGCTCCGGCAGCTACCTGGAGACCGACGGCATGGAGAGCGACTTCTCGCTGACCCTGCGGGTGGACACCGTGACCCCCGGCGCCGCCGGTACGGTCGCCATGGCGTGGAGCCCGGACGGCAGCTGGCGCCCGCCGTACGACACCGACGCCACCGACGACTCCGCCGCCCTCACCCTGAACTGACCCTCGGGGTAACGGCGTTCGCGGCCCCGACCGGAATCCCCGGCCGGGGCCGCCGCCCTTCCCGGTGGGCAGGACGGCGGCCGTGGAGCCCGTCGCACCCGGCGCGGGCCGGGCGGGTCACTCGAAGAACTTCAGGCTCCAGCCGGTGTCGCTGGTCGCGCCGGGGACGTTGGCCCGGGTGTAGGTGGTGTTGCCCCACCAGCAGAAGGTGCCGGTGAACCAGTAGCGGTTGGCCCACGAGTAGGTGGTGCCCTTCGGGACCGCGGTGTACATCATGGGGAACGTCGGGCCGGCCGGCGGGCTGGTGTTGATGTCGCCGTTGAGCAGGACGAAGCTGTGGCTGCCGGGACCGTTGACGTTGATGGTGGGGTCCCAACCGGCCATCATCGTGGCGGCGTTGGAGCCGAACAGGCAGCCGTTCGACTTGTACCAGTCCCAGACGTAGGTGGGATCGCCGCCGGACCGCAGCCGCAGATCGGCCATGCAGTACTGGTCGCTCCAGCTCCCGTTGGCGGAGTACACGATGTGCAGCTGGCCGTTGGGGTCCTTGATGGCCGCCGGCGCCTCGTTGATGTACGGGTTGCCGACCACCCGCTCCCAGCTCTCGCGCGGCTGCGAGATGATGTACCGCGCGCCGGTCGGCGTGGTCGGGCTGCTCATCCGGGCGATGTAGAGGTTCTGCTCGACGTTGGTGTCGCCGTCCCAGCCCGACCAGACGAACCAGCGCTGCCCGTTGAAGGTGAACAGGTTCCCGTCGATGGCCCACTTGTCGTCCGGCAGGGCCAGCTCCGTCTCGGCGCCGTACCCGCTGTTCGCGGTGGCGGAGCTGATGACGTACATCCGGTGGGCCGATCCGGTGCCGGCCGAGAAGTAGATGTAGTAGCGGCCGCTGTCCACCACGATCTCCGGGGCCCACACCTCACCGCGGCCGGCGGTGTCGGACCAGACCCGCTGGGCGGTCGCCGCGCCGAGGGCGTCCGTGGAGGCCGCCTCCCGCACCGCGATACCGCCGCCGGACGACTCCGCCGAGATGTAGGTGCTGCCGACCCTGATCACGCTCGGGTCGGCGTTGTTGATGGTGGTCTGGGCCGCCTGGGCGGGCGCGGGGCACACCAACAGCGTCAGCACGGCGGCCAGGACACCGCACAGGGTGAGGGCCAGGGTGCCGTGGAGACTTCGCAGAAGCTTCATAGTCCCGTTCCATGATCGGCCTCCGCTTCGACGCCGGGCGGGCGGGGGAACGCCAGCCGAGGGACGACGTCCGGTCAGCATCGCGTCGGAGGGGGGCGTCTGGGCGCTCTGACCGTCTGGATTCCACCGTTTCCACCGCTTCCGCAC
Organism: Streptantibioticus silvisoli; assembly: GCF_027947535.2. Lineage (GTDB taxonomy): Bacteria > Actinomycetota > Actinomycetes > Streptomycetales > Streptomycetaceae > Streptantibioticus_C > Streptantibioticus_C silvisoli. Next base: position 125,796 of record NZ_JAAGKO020000020.1, on the reverse strand, counting down.
AGAGCTCAACGCCAGTGGAAGCACATTCCCACAGCATCCCGAGCAGACATGACCATGTCAATCGTTGGGCGGGGGTGGTGCCGCCCGCCGACGGCGCGTCGCTCGAACGGACGGCGAAGTGCGCCCGTTTCCCCCGGGTCGCTCACGCGAGCGGCCGCAGCGCTCCCGCGTGCGGCAGACGAGCAACAGGCGCACCAGGAACAGGCAATCCCGTCCGACTTCTTGACGGTTGGCCAGGACCACCTGAAACTGCCATACGGATGGACGAACCCCATGATCCGTAGCGTGAGAGCGTTCTCTGCAAGAGGATTCGTAGGCTAGAACGGCAAATCACCAACGGATTGCATGGGAAAGCGGGCGGTCCATCCCCGCATTCCGCGCCAACGCGGCGTTCACTTCGTGAACTTGGGTGAAAGGACCTCCATTTCATGCGCACACTCCTCACCGGGGCGAGACCCGGTCCCGCCCCGCGGGCGAGACGGCGTGCCGTCGCCGTGCTCGGCACCTTCGCCCTCCTGCTGGCCGGACTGCTGGGGCTGTCCGGGGCGGCCGGAACCGCCTCCGCGGACTCCTCCGACTACACCCAGAGCGTCAGCGGGACGAGCAGCACCCAGGCCCAGGTCACCTTCACGCCGACCTCGACCTCGACGTACGTGATCATTCACTACCTGGTCAACAGCACGAACCAGCAGAACGTGCAGATGACGGCCGCCGGTTCCGCCTGGAACTACACCGTCGGCGGCCTGTCCAGCGGGGCCGTGCTGACGTACTCCTTCACCTACACCAAGGGTGGACTGCAGTACGACTCCCCGCAGTTCACCTACACCCAGGGCGGCGGGACCACGCCTCCGCCGGGGACGGTCGCCACGCCGTCCTTCAGCCCGGGCGGCGGCAGCTACACCACCGCCCAGTCGGTGACGATCTCCGACGCCACCTCGGGCGCGGCCATCCACTACACCACCAACGGCTCCACGCCGACCGCCTCCTCCGCCACCTACAGCGGGGCGATCAACGTCGCCAGCACCACCACGCTCGAGGCGATCGCGGTGCTGTCGGGGTCCACCAACTCGGCCGTGGCCAACGCGACGTTCACCATCGGCAGCACCCCGGCGACCTGCCCGGCGCAGTCCGACACCCCCGACTTCGGCCCGAACGTGCACGTCTTCGACCCGTCGATGGGCAACGCGGCCATCCAGTCGCAACTGGACACGCAGTTCAACCAGATGAAGGACACCGCGACCGCCCAGTTCAGCGAGAACCGGGTGGCCGACCTGTTCAAGCCCGGCACCTACAGCGTCGAGGACAACGTCGGCTACTACACCTCGGTGGCCGGCCTCGGGCAGAACCCGGACGACGTCACGATCAACGGTGACGTCACCGTGGACGCCTTCAACGCCTCCGACGCGGGCAACGCCACCCAGAACTTCTGGCGTTCGGCCGAGAACCTCGCCATCAACCCCACCAACGGCACCGAGCGCTGGGCGGTCGCCCAGGCGGCGCCCTTCCGCCGGATCGACGTGCACGGCAACCTGGCGCTGTACCCGGCCAGTTACGGCTACGCCAGCGGCGGCTACATCTCCGACACCAAGGTCACCGGCCAGACGGCGTCGATCTCGCAGCAGCAGTGGTACACCAAGGACAGCGACCTGGGCAGCTGGTCGGGCGGCGTGTGGAACATGGTCTTCTCCGGCGTGAACGGCGCCCCGGCCAACACCTTCCCGAGCCCGCCGGAGACCACCCTGAGCACCACCCCGGTCTCCCGCGACGTCCCGTACCTCTACATCGACAGCTCCGGCAAGTACCACGTGTTCCTGCCGAGCCTGCGCACCAACGCCTCCGGCCCGAGCTGGGAGAGCGGCAGCACCCCGGGCACCTCGGACCCGATGAGCCAGTTCTACGTGGTCAAGGCCGGTGACACCGCGGCCACCATCAACAACGCGCTGTCCGAGGGCTGCAACCTGTTCGTCACCCCGGGCGTCTACCACCTCAACCAGACGCTCAACGTCACCAAGGCCAACACGGTGATCCTGGGCGTCGGTTACCCGACCTTCGTGCCGGACAACGGCGTCAACGCGATGCAGGTCGCCGACGTGGACGGCGTCCGGATCAAGGGCCTGCTGTTCGACGCCGGCACCACCAACTCCGCGGCGCTGCTGACCGTCGGGCCGTCCGGCTCCTCGGCCAGCCACGCGTCCAACCCGACCACGATCCAGGACGTGTTCTTCCGGATCGGCGGCGAGATCGCGGGCAAGGCGACCCAGAGCCTGGTGGTCAACAGCAACAACACGATCATCGACCACACCTGGGCCTGGCGGGCCGACCACGGTAATCCGGGCACGGTCGGCTGGACCGTCAACACCGCCGACACCGGCCTGACCGTCAACGGCAACAACGTGCTGGCCGACGGCCTGTTCGTCGAGCACTACCAGAAGTACGAGGTGGTGTGGAACGGCCAGGGCGGCAAGACGATCTTCTTCCAGAACGAGAATCCGTACGACCCGCCCAACCAGGCGGCCTGGATGAGCTCGTCGGGGGTCAACGGCTACGCGGCCTACAAGGTCGGTGCCAACGTCACCACTCACGAGGCGTGGGGGCTGGGCAGTTACTGCTACTTCAACGTCAACCCGGCCGTGAACAACTACCACGCGTTCGAGGTGCCGAACACCTCAGGCGTGAAGTTGCACGACGCGTTGACCGTCTCGCTGGGCGGCGTGGGCACCATCACGCACGTCGTCAACGACACGGGAGCGGTCACCGCGTCCAACACCACGCCGAGCAACGTGGTCTCGTACCCGTAAGCGGTCAGCGAACCGATTTCCCGTCAGCGGCCGGTGATCCGACCCGCTGACGGCCGTGGGCCCCGCCGTGATGGCGGGGCCCACGGGCGTTCGGGGCGGGGTGTGTTCGCGGGGGGTGGCTTGCGGAGGGACAACGGGGGTGCCGGTGCGGCTGGGGGCGGGACGCGTGGTGCATGGCGCGCGGCCGGGGCCGGGGTGGGCGGACTGGGGCTGGGGTGGGCGGACCGGGGCCGGGGTGGTGCGTAGGGAGGGGCGAACGGGTCGGCGCTGATCGAGCGGCCGGGCCTGCGGAAACGGCTCCGCCGCAACGGTGGCGCCATTATGGCTCCACATGGCGCCGTGTATGTGCCATGATGGCGTCATGGACCTCACGCCGTACGTCGACAACCTCCGGCACGAGCTCGCGGTCGCCGCGGAGGCCGGCGGGGACGAAGCCCGCGCGCTGGCCGAACGGCTCACCGCGCCCCTGGAGTCGGCCGCCCGCCTCACCCTGCTGAACGCGCTGTCCGCCGCGATGGGCGAGGTGGCCCGTGACCTGGCGCCGGGCTCCGTCGACGTGCGGCTGCGCGGGCTCGACCCCGAGTTCGTCGTCACGCCGCCGCCCGTACTGGAGCCCTACGAGCCCGCGCGGGCGCCGGAGCCGGCACCGGAGTCGGCACCGGGTGGCCGGGCCGCCGAACCGGTCGCCCCCGCGGAGGGCGAGGACGGCGGCACCGCGCGGATCAACTTCCGGTTGCCCGCACACCTCAAAACCCGGATCGAGGACGCCGCCGGCCGCGAGAGCCTGTCGGTCAACGCCTGGCTGGTACGGGCCGCCGCCCTCGCCCTGGAACCCGGTGAACCCGGCCGCCCGGCCGGCCGCACCCGCCACCGCGGCGGCGGCCAGAGCCACACCGGCTGGGTCCGCTAGGGACCGCGAACGCGTCACTCCGTCCCCGCCCGACCAGCGGGAATCCACCTTCGACCCACGACGACGGGACAGCCATGCCTTCTTTCGACCTCACCGGACCCCTCACCCTCACCCTCGAATTCGACGTCGGGACCGCCCGGATCGGCGCCGGCGAGCGGTCGACCGCCGTCGTCGAGGTCCTCCCGGCCGACGGCGCCGACGACGCCGACGTGCGCGCCGCCCAGCAGACCGCCGTGACCTGCGCGGACGGCGTGCTGCTGGTCAAGGGCCCCCGAAAGCGCGGGCTGTTCGGGAAGAGCGGCTCCCTCGACATCAGCGTCGAGCTGCCGGCCGGGTCCGAGGTCAGGGCCACGTCGCCGATGGCCGGCATCACCTGCGAGGGCCGCCTCGGGGAGTGCCGGATCAAGACCTCGCTCGGCGACATCCGGGTCGAGGAGGCCGCCGGCGCGCACCTCAGGACCGACCACGGGGACATCCGCGTCGACCACGTGACGGGCGACGCCGAGATCACCGGCGCCGGCCGGATCGACGCCGGCGAGATCACCGGTGCGGCGACGATGAAGAACGGCAACGGCGAGACCACGATCACCACCGTCGGCGGTGAGTTGCGGGTGAACGCCGCCAACGGCCGCATCACCGTCGGCACCGCCCGTTCCGGCATCGACGCCAAGTCGGCCAACGGCGGCATCCGCGTCGGCGAGGTCTCGCGCGGCCGCGTCGTCCTGCAGACCGCCGTCGGCGACATCGAGGTCGGGGTCCGCGAACCGGTCGCGGCCTGGCTCGACGTCAACACCCGCTTCGGCAGCGTACGCAACGCGATCAGCCCGTCCGACGGCCCCGGCGACTCCGGCGAGTCCGTCGAGGTACGGGCCCGCACCGGCGTCGGCGACATCGTCATCACCCGCACCCAGCCGTCCACGACCTTGGAGAAGCACGTCTGACCGTCCGTGGCGCTCGGGGAGCGCGCCCGACCGTCCGCGTCAGCGGCGACGCCCGACGGACCGTGTCGTTCGGGGAGCACGCCTGACCCTCCGCGTCAGCGGCGACGCCCGGCCGTTCGCGACGAGGCACCGCCGTGCCCCGCCCCCGCCGTCCGGCGGCGTGTCCGGGGAGAACGCCCGACCGTTCACCAGCCGAGAGAAGGCAGCAACGGCATGAACGCTGTACCCGCGTCATCCGCGTCATCCGCGTCATCCGCGACAGTTGTGCGGCCGGCGATCGCCGCCGCCGGGATGTCGAAGTCCTACGGCGATACGACCGTGCTCGACGGCATCGACCTGACCGTGCCGGAAGGCACTGTCTTCGCCCTGCTGGGCCCGAACGGTGCCGGCAAGACCACCACCGTCCAGATCCTGTCCACCCTCATCGCCCCGACGGCCGGCGAGGCCCGGATCGCCGGGCACGACCTGGTCCGGGAGGCCGGCGCCGTACGGTCCGTCATCGGGGTCACCGGCCAGTTCTCCGCCGTGGACAACCTGCTGACCGCCGAGGAGAACCTGCTCCTCATGGCGGACCTCCACCACCTCGACCGCCGCGAGGGCCGCCGTCGTGCCACCGCGCTGCTGAGCCGCTTCGAGCTGGCGGAGTCCACCGCGAAGCCGGTCGCCACGTACTCCGGCGGCATGCGCCGCAAGCTCGACCTCGCCATGACGCTCATGGGCCGGCCGCGCGTCATCTTCCTCGACGAGCCCACCACCGGCCTCGATCCGCGCAGCCGCCGCATCATGTGGGAGATCATCCGCGGCCTGGTCGTCGACGACGGCGTAACGATCCTGCTCACCACGCAGTACCTGGAGGAGGCCGATCAGCTCGCCGACCGCATCGCGCTGCTCGACCACGGCCGGATCGTCGCCGAAGGCACCGCCGAGGAGCTCAAGCGCCGCATCCCCGGCGGCCACGTCCGCCTGCGTTTCGCCGACGCGGCCCAACTCGCCCGCGCCGCAAGCCTGTTCGGGAGCGTCGCCACCGGTCACCCGGACAACCTCACCCTGAACGTTCCCAGCGACGGTGGCATCACCACCCTGCGCGCGGTCCTCGACACCCTCGACGCGGCCTCGCTCGGCGCCGAGGCGCTCACCGTGCACACCCCCGACCTCGACGACGTCTTCCTCGCCCTCACCGGCCGCCCCCAGCTCACCTCACCGCCCACCTCACCGCTCACCTCACCGAAGGGCCAGGCCCGATGACGACCGTCTCCTACGCCGCCCGGGACTCCGCGACGATGTTGCGGCGCAACCTCAAGCACGCGCTGCGCTACCCGTCCATGACGGTCTCGGTCGTCGTGATGCCCGTGATGATGCTGCTGCTGTTCACCTGCGTCTACGGCCGCGCGCTCGGCGCCGGCATCGCGGGTGGCGCCGCCGGCTCCGGTACGTACATCGACTACGTCGCGCCCGGCATCGTCCTCATGGCCGCCACGTCCGGCGCGGTGGCCACCGCTGTCAGTGTCTGCGTCGACAAGACCGAGGGCATCGTCAACCGCTTCCGGACGATGGCGGTCTCCCGTGCGTCGTTCCTGACCGGGCACGTCGTCGGCAGCGTGCTGCAGACCCTGGCCTGCGTGGCGGTCGTCATCGGCGTCGCGCTCCTCCTGGGGTTCCGGCCGGACGCCACCGTGGTCGAATGGCTCGCCGCCGCCGGCCTGCTCACCGCGGTCGCCCTCGCCCTGGCGTGGATCTCCGCCGCGATCGGCCTGGTGGCCAGGACACCGGAGACCGCCAGCAACATCCCCATGCCGCTGACGTTCCTGCCCTTCATCGGCAGCGCGATCGTCCCGCCCGACTCCATGCCCGCCGGACTGCGCTGGTTCGCCGAGTATCAGCCCTTCACCCCCGTCATCGAAACCCTGCGCGGCCTCCTCACCGGCACGCCCATCGGCGACAACGGCCTCATAGCCCTCGCCTGGTGCACCGCCCTCACCCTCACCGGCCACTTCTGGGCCCGGAGGGCTTTCGCGGTGGAGGGGAGGGGGTAGGCGGGGGAGCGGGCGGCGGCAACGGGGCGCTCCGGTGGGGTGGAAGGCGGTGCGGGGCGACGGCGGGGGCGGCGGCGTGGGTCGGCGGCGTGGTGACCGGTCCGGACTGGTCTGCGGAGGACGCCGTCCGTACGTATACGTAACGATGCACCGGGCGGACGCGCTGAGTATGGTTGGCGACCCGGACCATTCACCAGGTGGATGCCAACGGCCTGGTGGCGGGAGCCACGTCCGGGGTGCCGGCGCAGGTGAACGTCGCGCGAGCTGCCCCACTGATGGCCGCCGCTGTTCACGCCGGCGGAGACGCTGGGCCGCGAGACGCGCTCGCCCCGCGTTCACCGAGTACGGGCGGATTGCCAGGACCGACCAGTTGCCGTGGGCTGAGCGCGGGCGCGTTCCCGACCGTCGGTCAACTGCTGTCCTTCGCCTACGACTCCGAGCGCCATGAAACCCAACGCCACCGGGGGTTGATCCGCTGCTGACGCAGACGGGGGAACCCGCAGGCTGTCTAATCGTCCAGACCATGATCTGCCCGAGACGTGAACGACGTGAACGACGTGAACGACGTGAACGAATGGGCGGTTTCGGCGGACCAATAGGAACGGAGAAACACCAAGCCCCAGCCGCTCGGTAGTCGGCTGGGGCTTGGTGGACATGTTTCCGGCCTTCTCACTGGCCGAGACCCATGAACGTGACGCTACATCAGATGGTCGGAGTGTCGTCCACGAGAGGCTTGTGGAGTTCCATGGTCGGCTTCCAGCCCGCAGAGAAGTCGATGAATTCCACGCGGGTGGGGTAGGTGTCCAGCGCGCGACGATCACGCTTGGGGCTGTCGGTCCCCTTGCGTCCGCGAGAAACCTGCTCCTCGAAAATGTCGACCTTCACGTCCGGAACCTCCTGGAGGCCCTGACGCCAGATCTGCACGACGTCCGCGCCGAACGCCTGCCGGGCCGCCGCGTAGAGGGCCGTGAGAGCCCCCTTGTCGCCACCGGGAACGAAGAGTGCCAGGTCCAGCACCACTCCGGCGGACTGGAGAACCTCGATGGTCTCGGAACCGTTTTCGTCAGCGAGGTAAACCCCGCATTCGTTCTCGTCGTCGGGGAGGCAGGAGACCTCTTCCTGGAAGATGGTCTTCGCCGTGACCGAGCCGCCTTCGAAATCCTCGCCGGGCTTGGTCAAAAAGGCGGGGACATAGCAGTTGCTGAGCTTGAGTTCTGCCGTGTCGGCGGATACGAAGATCCTGTCCTTCACCCCGAGCTGCGTCACCTCTTCCAGCGAAAGGCGGCGAGCTGCGATCTTCTCCGTGTTCACGATTTCCCTTTCAGGTTGTGCTGTCCCTCTGACAGGAATACTACCACGAAAAGCCCTGGCCAAGTGATCCAGGGATTTGCGAGGTATTGACTTCCGGTGCGTCGCGTGAAGGGATCCGGGGCGGCGCGACTGTCATGGTGATGCTGAACTTGACGGATCAGCATCACGCGTAATCCCACGCCATAGGTTCGGATTGGGAGCGGGTAACGGGCGCCAGTTGTACGTGAGTTCACGGGGTTCGCGCCAGTGTTCACCATTCTCGGCTATCGTCAGACTTTCGCGGTAGGTCGGATATGGTCCGAGAATTTCAGGTCGACGTCAGCCGAGTGTGGCGGGTTTTGCATTCGGCGGTGAAGCGCCGCTCGGGAGGGTGGTGAAACCGGTGGCATTCTGCGTGTGGAGCCGCTCCGGGTGGGCCGCAAAATTCGGCCACGCCCAGGCATGCTTTTGGTTCAGCTGCGCACCGGCCGATCCGCCGGGGAGAGATACGGCCCCTCGCCGGCTTGCAAGTCCGGCACCCGGATGTGTTCTCGCGTCCATGCGCGGTGCCGACCTGCGAGGCGATTCCACCGTGGGGAGATCGGCTGGGCCAGGATCAAAAGCGGCGCCGCCAAGGCTGATCGCGTGCAGGTGCGATTGCGGCGTCGGAGCTGTCCCGGACAGCCCTGGTCGCTGGACTGAGCCTGCGGTTGTTCGGCAAGGCCGGGAGCCGAAAGCCGGTGCGGGACGGTGACCGCAGCCAGAGTGCGTCAGATGGCGGGCGCCGGCGCGGGCCGTGCGGAGGGGTGGCCGGAGACACCGAGGACCAGTGGTACGAGGCCGGGCGAGACGGTCAACTGGCGGCGGCCCGCAAGCGGTCGGGGAGTGAGGCGAGCCATCCGCCGGGGGTGAAGGGCACCGGTGGGTCGACCTCCATTCCCAGTTCGGCCACGGCCACTGCGTAATCCGACTCGTCGAGTGCCAGTGCCAACAGTTCGGTCAGCTCGCCGAGCAGCCGGGCCACCACGAACCTGTCGCTCCCGCCGGCGTAGTCGGCCAGGGCCTCGTCGTGCCCGGCGAACTCGTCCGGCATGTCCTGGGAGAACCAGCCGCCGAGCAGCTGCGCGAGTTCCGGGAACCGGGCGTGCCATTCCCAGTGGGTCACTGGGCTCTCGCTGTGCGGGACGTCGCCGTGTTCGACGCTCGCCCGGATGTGGTCGGCGACGTGTTCGAGCCACTCCGCGAGCCTGCCGTTCGCGATGCCCGTGTCCGGCATCGCGTACGCCTGCTCCTGCCCACCGGCGCTCCCGTCGCGGACAGACGCCGCGTAGCCGCGTAGCTGCTGTTCCGCTGTGGCCAACGCCCAGGGCCTGACATGCCAGGTGTGGCGCAGGTAGGCGTCAAGTGCGGCACTGCGCGTTTCGGGTGTGTCGTCGGGTTCCTGGCCTAGGTATGCCTGGAGGACCTGGTCCAGTTCACCGTGATCGCGGTCGTGGCGGAGGGGTTCCATGGGAGTTCGCTCTCACAGGTTGATCGGGAAAGTGGCAAGCACCGCGAAGCCCCGGGTGGCTTTCGCATCACGGACGAGAACGACCCTGGCGGCGCGCACGTCCACCGGACCGGCGCCCACGAGCTCCATTGCCTGGAGAAGGACCATGCCGACAGGTTGCTCCCGTGAGGGCCAGGCGGCCTCCAGCGTGAGCCGCCGGCGTCCACCGACCGCGAGCCACCGGTGGATGCGCTGCTCGTTGCGCCTCACCACCTGTTGCGTGCACCAGCGCGCTGTGGCCGAATTGGGATAGGTCGCTGCCCTGGTTCGCATGACGCTCTCTCTGGCGGGACGGGGCGGATCGGGTGCTGGGGAGGGGGAGTACGGGTCACTCCGCCGGGTGCCGGCGGGTCAGGTGCGCCTCGGCCACTGACGCCGCCTCGTCGAGGACACCGAGGTCCCGGACCCAGGAAAACGCCCCGGAGAGGTTTTCGCGAAGAGCGTCATTGCTGCCGAAGTACGTCCGCATGTGCGCGATCTCGGCCACCAACGCCGCCAGACCGAGCCGGCAGCCCGCGTAGCATCCCTCATCGATCTCCTCGGTGAGGTTGGCCATCGCGGTCGGGCGGTCACCGTGGTCGACCGCGTGGCTCAGCTCCTCGATCCTCGGGTAACGCGTCCGGGCCTCCCACGCGGACATCGGCAACTCCGAGGCAGCTGTCACGGGGTGGCCGTCGAGCCCGTCCACCTCGTCCGCGAGCGAGGTGAGGATCGAGTGGCGCGCGGGGGCATCGGTCCGGTCCGGCAGGCTGCCGATCAGGCCTTCGGCCAGACGCCGGTATGCCCCTTCCGGCGACGGATGGTCGGACCTCAGGTCACGGCTGACGTCACCGACACGCCGCATCGCTCCCAACGGCGCGCCCCACAGGTCCAGTCGCAAGAACCGCTCGACCGCGGTGAGCGGTTCCGGCGCCGGCCGCGTTGCCTCCTCCGCGCAGAGGGTGAGCAGAGCGGTCGGCACACCGTCGACGGGCGCTTCCTCGTGCGGCTCGGCCGCCCGGACAACCGGGGCCGCGTGGCAACCGGTCGGTGTCGCAGCCCAGGTGTCGAGCATGTCGTGCCGGATTCCGCCGACCGTGTGGCCCAGATTGGCGCGCAGCATGTCGTCGGTGGCGAAGAGCACCGCGGCATGCCGGATCTCGGCGTGCAGGTCGGCGCGTACGTGCGCCGGGAGGGCGTCCCCGGGGCGGGTCTCGGCCAGCACGGGATAGCGGAGCCGTGCCTCGGCGGGCGTCATGGGCAAGTGGCGGGCGCTGGGGAAGGGGGTGCCACCGCCGTCCTCCTCCACCGCGTCACCGAGGAAGGCCAGGAACTCGGCTCGGTCCATACCCGGCGCGAGCCGGGCGAGGTCCGCCGGTGCGAGCCCTTCGACAGCAGCGGTGAACACCGGGACATCCCGCCGTGGAGCGAGTCCGCGGAGGAACCGGCCGGTGTCCGCCGGGTACCAGATCGAGCCGAAGGGCACGGCCGAACTGACCACGCGCACCAGGCGTGTGGCCGCCTCACGGTATCCCCCGCCCGCCCGTGCCGTGTTCGCCGTGCTCATGGTGTCGTCCCTCGCCAGTTCGTCGGCATGGCGGTGAGAACGATGTAGGCAGGGTGGCCGCCCGTGCGATACCGGAGCACGACCTCGGCCCCGTTCGTCGGCTGCGCCCGGGCGTTCATCCCATCCTTGTCGTACCCGGCACGGGTGATCGTGTGTCCGGTGACCGTGCCGGGAAAATCAGCCGGGAGCTTCAGCGTCGACCTGTCATTGTGGACACGGGACTGCCGTCGAAGCCATGCCTTGATCTTCTCCTCGTTGTCCCTGTCGTCCATCGTCTCCTGGGTGTACTTCTGCGCGTCGTCCAGGTTGTCGAAGGCGGACGCGGAGGGTATCGACTGCTGGTCGCGCAGTCGCTGGGCGAGTTGTCGGGTGTCTTCGCCCACGTGCTTGTCGATCACGTGGCTGCGGTGCATGCCCTCCTGGCCCGCGAGGTCCACAGGATAGGTGTGGTTGTCGGCGCCCGGGACCGTGTACAGCACGGACGGGCTGAAGTCGTTGAGTGCTCGCGCTCCGAACCCTTCGGAACGGGCTTCCTCGGCGTTGAAGGTCGGCGCACTGATACGGGCCTCGTTCAGTGGTCCTTCCAGACCGGCCAGTTTCGCCGTCTGCCGGTGAACCCGGTTGTTGTACTCCTCGACCGCCGCGTCCAGAGCCTCGGTGTCCAGTCGCTTCGTGAGGTCGACGCCGACCTCCTCACCCATCCCGAACACGCTCTTGGCCAGCGCTTTCAGCCCGGAGAAGTCCGGATGGGTCTCGATGTCGTGGATCGCGCCGATCAGTGCCTTGCGGTAGATCCGCCACAGGTCCTGGTGCAGGGACTCCGCCGCGGCGGCGAAGGCACTCAGCGCCTCGGCGAGGTCCTGCGCGGTGTCGAAGAGGACCGCCATGACGGGGTGACTGCTGGCGCCGTAGGCCTCGTCGTGCGACCAGCGGTACGCACCCCGGCTGTGCCCCCATGCGGTCGTACCCCACAGGGAACTGCAGTACTGGCGCATCGCCTGGTACCACTCGCCGTTGTGCTGGTCGGTGATGCCGGAGACCAGCGAGGTAAGGGCGCCGTCGACGCCGGAGATGGCCGTACTGGAGTCGAACCACAGCCGCGAGAGGTGTACGAGGTCCTGGGGATTGGGCTCCGGCACCACGTCCGCGGCCTTGCCCCAGCGGTAGATGTCTTTCAGCAACGGCCGGAGTACGAACAGCACCGCGCCCTCGACGCCGTCCAGGAGCGACGAGAAGAACGACTCCGCGTCCTCGTCGTCGCGCCAGCCGAGCCCGGGAACCGACCCGTAGTGCGGTGGAGTACGGATGACGTGCGGCAGTGGCCTGGGGGTGGCCGACGCCCCCGGGGTCGGGTCGGTCGCGGCGTCCGCCGCGCGGAAGTGGTTGGCGGTCGTGGTGAAACCCACCGCCGCGCCCCCGACACCGACGACGCTGCGCTCCCACACCCGGAAGTAGAGGTCGCCCATCTCGGTGTAGCGCTGGGAAAAGGCCTCGGCGGCGCTGCCGTAGCCGCCGCAGTTGGGGTAGGCCCGGAGCTTGCCGATCAGATCCTTCGCCCCGGAGTCCAAGGTCTGCTGCTGATCGGCGACGCCGTCCGAGACGGTGTACAGCTGGGAGGGGGTGACGTCGAACCCCGACACCGGTCCTACTCACCGCCCCAACCGCGAACCAGGGCAGAGCTGGCGGCTCGGTAGTTGGCGTGCCCGGTGACCACGACGTCGCGCAGGTGTCCCTGAGCCGACTTCAGTTCACCGACCGACGCGTTCCACCGGTCGAGCGCCGTCTTGCAGGCATCTCGCGCCTCGCCGTGCCAGGTGTTGACCACGCGTTCCGCCTCGTAGTGCAGCGTGTCCAGATGAGTGGTCAGTTCCTTGAGCATGTCGCTGATCTCACCGGACACTGTCTCCAACGTCGCGAAGTCCGCGCCTATCGAGTCGTCACCGGTCATTCGTCCCCCCGTCGAACTCCCCATCCCTCTATCCTAGTTCGGGCCAAGAGTCGAGCGGGCGCCAGCGTGCCCCGGCTGAGGGCCTGGTTCCGGATCAGGGTGTCCGGGAAAGGGGGGAGGGGTGGCCGACCAGAACCTGGTCGTGTCCGAGGGCGACCTCGCGGACCTCGCCGCCGCGCTGCACGGCATGCGTGACCACCTCGACAAGCAGGTCGGACGGCTGAACTCCATGGTGGAGTCGATCGGGGACGGCTGGCACGGGCCGGCCGCCGCCGCCTACAAGGCACTGCAACGCCGGCTCAACGACGACATGGCGCGGATCCGCGACGAGATCGACGTCATCGCCGAAGCCGTCAGGTTGAGCAGGGGCGGCTTCAGCGCCGAGGACCTCCACCAAATGGAGACCTTCAAGGGTTTGGACAGCGGTGACGCCTTGCCGCTCCAGGCTCCGGGCTCCAACGCCGACGACGAGATCCTCCGGCGGTTGACCGCACCGGACCGCGCCCCGTCAACGCATCAGCCACCGTCCGGCGGATCTTGACCACTTGTAGGGCCGGCCCGGCGGACGTGCCGACGGCAACGTGTCATCGCCGGGCCCGCTACGTGGGGTATCGGTGACACCCCTGCAATCGACGTCCCTTCCGGTACCTGGTGCGTCTTCTACTGAGCGGACGACGCCCAATCTTTCGACGGGGCCGGACTCGCACGCGAACAGGGCCTCGTTGTGAATCCCTACGAGGTGATGGCTCCACGTACAGCGGTCAGGGGCCTCACCGTTTCTCTCCCGCATTTCGCGGAAATGAGGAACCGGATGATCGTGATATTCTCGGTATGGCGGAAATTCACGTCGAACAAAAAGATGGACAGGCCTTCGCTTCCCCTTCGCTGATCTTGCACTACGTTCTGGAGCATCATTACTTGCCACCTGCGGCGTTCTGTGAGGCTGTTTTGGAGACTGCCAGGTTCTACGGATTTCCTGCTTGATCCGATGGCGTCGAAGGCGATCGCGGAATGGTCAAGTAGCAGACCCGTGATGTCTTCGATGCCTGGTTCAACCAGCCCTTCGGAACTTGACCACGGCCCACGCGCTCCGCCGAACGGGTGGGGTGTGCGTCCGGGCGCAACCGGAGGGTGCGCGGACGGCGTGATACGTGGTGGGAGCGCGGTCGCAGGGGCCGTTGCGCAGGCAGGCGGACGGGCGGGTCATGGGAGGGTTTTTCCACGCGGGGCTCGCGATGACGGTCTGTGCGGCGGTGGCGGTGGCTGCCGGCGGGGTCGCGGGAGCGCCGGGTTCCGCGCGGGCGGCGTCGGTCGTCGCGGTGCCCGGATCGGTCCCCGCGACGGTGGGCAGCGCCGTGCGGGTGGGGGCCGCGTCCGCGTCGCAGCGACTGACGGTCCAGGTGTGGCTCAAGCCGGACGCGGCGCGCGCCGCCGCGTTCGCGGACGCGGTGGCCACGCCGGGCAGTCCCCGGTTCCACCACTACCTGAGCCCGGACGCCTACACGGCCAGGTTCGGCCCCTCCGCCGCGCAGGCCGGGGCGGTGGCCGCGTGGCTCACGGGCGTAGGGCTGACGGGAGTTCAGGTCGACGGTGACCGCGACCGCGTGTCGGCGACCGGGCCTGTCCCAGCGGTCGAGTCGGCCTTCCAGGTGCGGATCGGCCGGTATCGGGCCGTCGATGCCGCGAGCGGGGCCGAGGGCCGGTCGTCGGTGTTCACGTCGAACGACCGCGAGGTGTCGGTGCCCGCCTCACTGGCCTCCGACGTGCTGGGCGTGACGGGCCTGAGCGATGCGCCCGCCGCGTCGCGGAGCACGGCCGCGTCGGCCCCGCCGAGCCACGCGGCGGCGAAGGCGGCGACCTGCTCCCGGTACTGGGCGCAGCACGCGCATGCCCTGCACCCCGCCTACCAGGGGCTTGCCCGGGCCTCGCTGCCGGTGTGCGGGTACTCCGCCGCGCAGCTGCGCGCCGGCTACGGGGCGACGTCGCGGGACACCGGCGGGGGCCAGACGGTGGCGCTGACCGAGGACGAGCCGCCGACCGCGATGTTCCGGACGCTGACGGCGTACGCCCGGAGCAACCACTTGCCGTTGCCGAAGCAGTCCCAGTTCCGGCAGGTCCAGGCCGGGAACGCCTGCCAAGCGCCTTCGGCGGCGGACCGTGCGGCGCAGTCGCCTCGCGTCGACGTCGAGGCGGAGATGGACTCCGAGGCCGTCTACGCGATGGCGCCGGGCGCGGACCAGGTGATGGTGGTGGGCACCGGCTGCGACGAGGACCAGGCGCTGCTGGACGCGGCTTCGGCCGTCCTGGCCGGGGACGGCCACCACCCCCTGGCCTCCATCGTGTCGAACTCGTGGCAGATCCCGCTGGGCGAGGTCTCGCCGCAGACCGTGCACGCCATCGACGTGCGGGCCGCGGCCGAGGGCGTCGGCATGTACTTCGCCTCCGGCGACACCCCCGGCCTGACCGTCACCGACTCCGACCCGTACGCGGTGGCGGTCGGCGGTACGACCCTCGGTGTCGGGGCCGCGGGCAACCGGGTGTTCGAGACCGGCTGGTCCGACGACTTCGGCTCGCTGAGCAGCGGCAAGTGGACCGACCTCGGCGTCAGCGGGGGCGGCGGGGGCGTCAGCGACGTCTACCGGCAACCGTCGTACCAGAAGGGCGTCGTCCCGGCGTCGATGGCGCGGGTCCGGGTGGCGCAGAAGACGGTGCTCGGCCGGACCGTGCCCGACATCGCCGCCGCCGCCGACCCCGACACCGGCATGCTGACCGGCTACACCGCCACCGACGGCCCCGGGAAGTCCGGACGCTACCGCACCGTGTCGAGCGCCGGCACCAGCCTGTCCACCCCGCTGGTCGCGGGCCTGGTCGCCGATGCCCAGCAGGGCCGCACGTCGCCCTACGGCTTCATCAACCCGCTGCTCTACCGCCTGGCCCGCACTCGGGCGTTCCACGACGCCCTGCCGATCAGCACGTCCGCCCCGCAGCAGAACCGAGCCGCGTACGTCGCACCCGACGACACCTTCACCAGCGTGGGCGTTGATGTCTTCGATGCCCAGAAGCACCCCGACACCCAGCAGGTGACCGCCAAGGGCTACGACACCATGACCGGCCTCGGCACCCCGAACGGCGCTGACTTCATCAACGCCTTGCGCCGCGGGCGGTGATGAGCGGGGGGATCTTTCACCGATGTCGTGCCGGTCGGGCGCCGGGGGAGGCAGGACGGGTTCCCTTCCGCCGCTGGGCGCGCAGCGGCAGTGGTCCGCCAGATGCCAGATGCCAGACGCCAGGCGCCAGAGCCGGCCCTGCCCATACAGCGGGCCGCGGAACTTGAACACTACGCCTACGCGTTGGGGCGGCGGACGGTGCCGGCGATGGCATAGCGACGTGCGTCCGCCGCGCTCCTGGTCCGTGCCCAGGTGCTCGTGACCACTCGCCGATGCCGCCCTCATGTGCCGGAGTATTCCGCCGCAGAAGACCCCCGGGTCCTAGCCGCCCGGAACCGCTCGGTTGCCAGGAACTCCGGCCGCTATTGGTCGCGTTGCGCGGGTCCGGGCGTGACGTGGACGACGTCGTGCGATCCGTCCGACATGAAGCAGAGGTCGATCGCGGCCGACGTCAAAGGCGTCGCAGATACGCTGACGCCGACGAGCCCGCGCGTCCTGGGGATGCTCCCAACTTGCCCGCGGACTCGTCGTTTTCGGTGAACGGGTCGCCGTCAGACTTGAGTTGCGGTCTTCGTGCTGCGACTCGCCCGGTGAAGTCGTGCACCGCGCGCTTGCCGAGGAGGCATCGCAGGTAGAGATCCCTGTCCGAACAATCCGCCAGCTCGTTGTGCGTGATGTCCGTTGCCCCAGCCGGAGGTGGCACCCCGAAGGTGCATGAGGTGGACTTCGCCAGCCAGCCGTGATGAAGTGCGGCCGACAACGTGCGCGCGGCCCAGTTCGCGCAGGGAGGACCACAGCGCGATCGCGAGTGAGCGGACGTCGAACCCGCACGCCGCTCGCGGCATCGACCGAGCGGTCATGGCTTCCGGTCCTCCGCCCACGCGTCACTGTTGGCGGACAGCCAACGCTCGTGACAACTGATCACCTCCGACCTCGCCCAGCACACTCCCGCCGGCGTACCGGGCGACGTACTCACAGCCGAGCGCGTACGAGGAGCCTGAGGCGACGGGCGCGGAGAACTCCGCTCGCCGGACGGACCGGAGACCGTGGAGAAACTCGGGAGCCCGCCTCCCTCACCGCCGGGCCGGGTGTCGCCCTGTCGGATCCCGGGACCCGGCTCACCTGCGCAACTCCGGTTCTACCCTGCCACAGCCCCCGTACGGCGGAAGCGCACTCCCACAGACATGGGGGTCGGGGTCGTCGATGACGCACAGGATGACCCGGCCTGCGTCACGACGAGCATCGACGTTGACGGTGACGCAGTCGGGTCCGGCCAAGCGTGAGAAGGCCAGCCCGACCGTTGACCCCGTGCGCGCCGCGTCGGACACCTCGGATTTCGCGAAGAAGCCCATTGTTTCGACGGTACGGCCCGTGGGGCAGCCGCTGATGAGGGCACTTTTGATCCGCGGACGGTCGGAGAGGAGCGAATGGTCGGCGCGAAAGGTGACGACGCCGTCGCCGTTCTGGCCTTCCATGCAGTCGCAGATGTTGGACAGGTGGTAGCAAGGCGGAGTCTGTCGACCGAGAAAACCTGAGCTCTTCCTGGGAAGGAGCCGAGGAACGCGACCGCGCCGTTCTTGGTTCCCATCGCGCCGTCCGTGATCGACCCCAGAGCGTCGTCCACTGCACCGCGAGTAGTGTCCAACAACGTTCCCGGCGCAGGACCATTGTCCCTGTATGCGAAGGAACGGGGCGCCGCTCGGGCGGGCGGTACGGATCGGCCCGAGGCCGACCAGCGTGTTCGCGGACCACGTTCTGACGTCCTCCGCAGGCACGGTCACCGTGCGAGCGAAACGATCAACTCGACGAGAACGACGACTCCGAGCGTGATGAAGACGACCGGTACGACCACGGCGATCAGATTCTTCTGGCGCTGCGATCCCGCGATCCGGCTCGCTCGGCCCCGCGTTATTCCGCCGGTCATGCGCTCCAGGAAAGCGTTGTACCGGTCCGCGGTGACACGGGCGATGCAGCCGACGGAAATCAGCAAAAAGGCGGAAATAATCTGAGCTGCAACATCAAAAGTGCTCATCTGGCCCCCTCGGCAGTGACAAGTCAATTAATGATCCTACCGGCATGCAGGCGGAGCGTTCCGGTCCGTGGATCCCGCAGCGACAGCGTCGCTGCGGGATCCACGGACCATGACGGTATCGGAGCATCATTCGCCAGCGGCCATCAGTAGCCCCAGCTCTTGGAGTAGGGGATGATCTGGTGGCTGTAGTTTATCCCGACAGATGCCCCAAGTCCCGGTGCGAGGGAAATTCCGAACCAGAATTTGGGGCGCATCTCTCCGGAGTGCCCGACTTCCCCTCCCGTCACACAGAGGCCCAGCCCCAGGGCGGCACAAGCATTGTAAGAGGTCGCGGCCTGCCGCTGCGGAGAGACCGATGTCCAGCCCGCGAACCTCCCGAACCCGCCAAAGCCGATCCCGCCGACGGACTGCCATATCGCGTGCTGCGCATACGTGGTGCCCTCGCACAGCACCATGCAATAGGAGATTCCGGTATTGAGATGCTGATCGACGTAGGAGCTGCCGTCCTTCGCTTGTCGGGCGGCAAACGAGTTCGCTTCCCCGCCGAAGGACTGCTCGTAGTTCGTGGAACTCTCGTCGACGCGTTTGCGGACTATTGCCTTGACGACCGGCCTCTGCACACAGGCGCGCATTCCATAGCACTCCGAACCGTCGTTGTAGAACGACCCGGTGGCGTAGCTGTAGGTGTAGCCGAGGGACTTGTAGTGTGCCACCTCGTGATGCCACGTCCTGGCGTTGCGCGCCGCTTGGGCGTCGGTCGTCTCCACTGCGGCGACCGACCCGGTCGCTCCGCCGTCGTAGACCATTTTGCCGGTCGGGTCCGACGCGTTGATCGGGTCGTCGTCGCTGTACGCGTATCCGTTCCACTGCTGGGGGTCCGCCGGGTCCATCAGGGGGTCCGGGTTGAGGAGCCTGCCGAGGGCCGGGTCGTACTCGCGGGCGCCGAGGTTCGTCAGGCCCGTCGTGTCGTCCACCGTGCCGCCGATGAAGCCCTCGTCGCCGGGCCAGACGGCAGGGGTGCCGCCGCGGGTCTCGCCGAAGGGGGTGTACTCGCGGTGGGTGACGGTGAGGTCATCGGCGGAGATGTCGGTGGTGGCGGTGCCGTGCGGGTCGGCGGACTGGTAGTCGAGCGTGGTGCCGCTCTGGCCTGCGTAGGCCGATCGCAGCACGGTGGGCGCGCCCGGCAGGCTGTAGGTGCGGACGGCCGAGGTCGCCGTCCCGGTGGAATCCAGGGTGATCTGGTCGCCGCCGAGGAGCAGCGTGGTGGTGCCGTCACCGGTGCGGGCGACCAGGTTGCCGTCCGGGTCGTAGCCGTAGCCCGTGGTCCGGGAGCCGACGGCCAGAGTGCTCAGCTGTCCGGTTGCCGTCCAGGTCAGCATCTGGTCCTGGGCGGGCTGGTCGGTTCCGTTCTGGTCGGCGGTGACGGACTTCGGATTGCCGTCGCCGTCGTAGGTGTAGGTCTGGGTGGTGTCGCCGGTGGTGACGGTGTGGACGGCGTGGGTGTGGCCGGTGGTGTCGTAGACCTCGTCGGTCTCCACGTTGGGCGTGACGCCTGGCATGAGGCTGTTGTCGGTCTTCGACAGGCGGTTGCCGGTCAGGTCGTAGCCGTAGGACTGCCAGTACGGTTGCGGGCCGGCGCCGTTGATGTTCGACGGGTCGGGGGCGGAGTTCGTGCAGGTGCCGAGGCCGCTGACGGAGGGCGCCGGCTGCGTGGTGGTGCCGCCCTTGTCCGTCCAGGCGTCGGTGAGGCGGCTGAGGTAGTCGTAGCGGTAGCACTGGAGGTCGGTGGCCGAGGTTCCGCCCGTGTCCTGTGTGTCGTCGGTCGAGGTCAGCCGGCCGGACTGGTCGTAGGTGTAGTCGACGGAGTCGACCGCGGTGGTGCCGTCCTCCTTGTCGAGGCTGTAGTTGAGCAGCCGTCCGGTGGCCGGCTCCCAGCTGTCGGTGGCGACCACCTGGTGGGGTACGTCGCCCATGGTGGCGCGCTCGGTCTGTCCGAGCGGGGTGTACTCGATCAGGGCGGCGTAGGTGTCGGTGCCGCCGAGTGTGGAGGGCAGCCCTTGCGTGTCGTAGCCGTAGGTGAGGGTCTCGTCCGGCATGAGGGCGCCGGTGCCTGTGGTGGTGATGCTGGACGTCAGCAGCTGGTCCAGCACCGGCGTGTAGGTGTTGGCGGTGCTGTAGGTGATGTCGGAGGCGTTGGCGTAGGTGCCGGACGGTATGAGGACCGTCGTGTTGGTGGGCTGGTAGTCCGTGCTGTAACCGCTGATCGTGCTGCGGTAGGTCTCGGCACCGGTCGCCGGGTCGAAGGTGGAGGCCTTCGTGGGGTAGCCCTTGGCACCGGATACCTGGTCGTACCCCCAGGAGGCGATCTCGGCGCCGCCGGTGACGCTCCCCTTGTACTCGGTCAGCTTGCGGCCGAGGTCGTCGTAGGTGTGGCTGACGACCTGGCCGTTCTGGTCGGTGGTGCTGGTGAGGTCGCTGTCGTCGTCGTACGCCGAGGTGGTCGTGAGGTGAGCTGGCGGTTATCGGTACGGTCGGTGTCGGTCATCCGCGCGGTCAGCGCGGGCAGGGGTGGGACCTCCGCCGGCGTGGGCGCGGCCTGGGTGGCCGTGGTGGCCGACAGCCAGGGGTGGTTGACGGTCTCGGCCTGCGGTGTGCCGCCGTCGTGGTCGTAGGTGATCGTCTGGTAGGCGTAGCCGGACAGGGCGTTGTCATCGGTGAGGGTGTCGCCCGTCGCGTCCTGGACGCTGACGGACCTGGTGGTGCTGCTGCCGGCCTCGGCGTCGCCGTCCATGCCCTGCAGGTAGTCGGTCTCGGACTCGGTGATCGGGTCCGGGGCGGCACCGGTGCGGGTGATGACCTTGGCATAGCCGCGGAACTGGCTCCAGGTGCGGTCCTTCTGGAGGTTGGTGAAGTCGTCGTCGTAGTGCCAGGCCGGCCCCTGGTAGGTGTACGTGGTGACCTGGGCGGCGGACTGGGTGGTGGAGTTGTCGGTGACGTCCACCTCCTCGACCGGGTAGGTATGGAACCACGCCGGAGCGGCCGACCCCATGATCACCCGGAAGCCGTGCCTGCCTTCGTTCCGGCCCGATCCGCGGACGCCACAGCCACTCCACCCAGATGAGTCGCCAGCAAGTCGGTCAGAGCGGCTGAACGACGCCACCCTGGGGCGCAGGGCGCGGGGGCGCTGCCGCGGGGGTGCGGTGGGGAGGGGCGGCGTCCCGCCTCGGGCGACGGGGCCGGGTCGTGCGCGCCACGGAGGCGGCGCGGTCCTTTCTTCAGAGCAGCCTGTGGGCGGCTGTACCACGACATCGCGTAGCAACTGCTGCCGTCCGAGCCGGTATTCGGCTCCGGTCTGTGACGAGATCGAAAGGATGACGTCGAATAGCAATCAGCTGATTTGACGGTAGAAGCTTGTCGGTGCATTGAGCGTTTTCAGCATTGCCTCTCCAGGGTGAGGACGGCATTGGCGATGACGCCATGCGGGGGGATTTGATGCGGGATCTGTGGGAGGTCTGCCGGGAATTCAATGGTGGCTTGCCGCATTCGAGGGTGCCCGGACCACGGACAGGGCCCGGTTTTCCAATTCCCCCGGCGGGCGTGTGCATCTGGTGGTGACCCGGTCGTCGGCACCGGTACGGGCCGTGCCAGCGAGGAACGGGATGCCCTGGCGGTTGCGCATCCCAAGGCCCCGGTGGGTGCGGGCGGCCGTCGGATCGCGGGCGCGGCCCGGTGGCGCGGGCGACAGCCGCCGATCCTTCAGTCCGGGCCGGTGGCGACTGTACGGTGGCGCCGGGGGCGGGCGCCGCCGACGGACATCCCGAAGCCCGCGGCGATACGGGCGGGCGTGCCGTGGCGCCGCCGGGGCCCGAGTACGCCCGGCGCACGCCGGTGCGGCGGCGCCTCCCGGCGGTGGACGCGCCGCCGTGGTGCTTTCGTCGTCCGGTCCGGATCGGCGGTGCAACTGCTTTTCGCCGTTGCAGGGGAGCGCGCGAGCAGTTCGCATCGGTTTCCTGCCAGCTTTCTCGCCGTGCAGGTGACACGAAAAAGGATTATGTGCAAGATAGGCGGGATCAGGGGCGGCCGCCTTGTACCACCCTGCGGGTGGTTTAATACGCCCCATTGGCGACTATGCTCCGATTGCCGCAGTAACGAAGCGCGACCAGTCGTGACGAATCGCTCCGGAGGTCGGAATGTTGGATGAAACCGCCCCAGCGCAGCCGGGTCGGCGTTTTGATCCGATGGATTGGATTGCCGTCGGCCTGCTGATCTGCGGTGTGTCGGCCGTGGCCAGTGGTCTGCTTCCGGCCTCGGACGCGCGGGCGACCGTGTCCCGCATCCTTCCGTTGCTCATCTTCCTCGGCTCCGTCATCGTTCTGGCCGAACTCGCCGCCAAGGCCGAACTGTTCGACGTGGTCGCCATCCTGGTCACCGCCCTCGGCCGGGGCCGCAACGTCGCGCTGTTCCTGTTGGCGGTCTGCTTCGCGGCGCTCACGACGATGTTCCTCAATCTGGACACCACCGCAGTACTGCTCACGCCTGTCCTGATCGCGACCGCCCGGCGCGCGAGCGTGCCCGTGCTTCCTCTGGCCATGACCGCGGTGTGGCTGGCCAATACGGCCAGCCTGCTGCTGCCGGTGTCCAACCTGACCAATCTGCTGGCCGCCAACCGGATCGGTTTGCAGCCCACTGCCTTCGCCGCCCGGATGGCGCTGCCGCAACTGGCGGTGCTCATCGCCGTCGGCGCCTGTCTGTGGGTCTTCTACTGGCGGCGCAACCCCGCGACGTACGAGGTTCCGCCGCGACACGAACCGCACGACCGGCGGCTGTTCTGGACCGCGGCGGTCTGTGTGCTCGGGTTCGTCGGCTGCATCGTCATCGGGATCAGTATCGCCGTCGCGTCGGTGACGACCGCAGCCGTGCTCGCCGTTGCCGTGGCCGTCCGCGACCGTCGGCAGCTGACGTGGAGCCTCCTGCCGTGGCGGCTGCTCGTCTTCGTGACCGGTCTCTTCCTGGTCGTGGACACCGCCGACCGGCACGGGCTGTCGCATCTCATGGCACGGCTCATCGGCGGCGACGGCGGTGCGTCCGGTGTGGTGCGCGCGGCCGCGGTCGGCGCGGCGTCCTCCAACGCCCTGAACAACCTGCCGAGTTACGTCGCCGGTGAGGCGGTCATTCCGGTCGGCAACCACGAACAGCTGATCGGGTTGCTGATCGGCACCAACGTGGGTCCGCTGGTCGTCCCGTGGGCGTCCCTCGCGACGATGCTGTGGGCCGAGCGGTGCCGCATCGCCGGCGTCTCGTTCGGGTGGGGCCGGTTCCTGGCGACCAGCGCCCTCACCGCGCTGGCCGCGCTGTCCGCGAGCGTCGGCGCCCTCTTGGTGCACGGCTGACGCCGAATCCTAGGATGAACCATGAGTACCTCGACCATCGATGTCGTCACTCTGCTGCCCGGCCCCGTCCGCGAGCAGGCGCTGAGGCTGGGGGAGAATCTGCGCGGCCGAATGGTCGCGGCCGGAATCGAGCCGGCTTTCGCGCTGGGTTCGCCCTTTCCGGGTGCCGGCCGGCACGACGTGTGCGAACCGCACGTTTCCTTGTTGATGTTGGAGGTCGGCACGGCCGATATTCCCGATGCGGTGGCCGCGCTCGCCGACATCGCCCGTGCCCGGGCTCCTTTTGCCGCGATCGGTGAGTACGTCGCCCACAACCCCCAGGGCGCGCCTGAACTCTTCTTCAAGGTGTCGGCCGAATGGCGCGAGTTGCAGCGGGCTGTCATCGACCGGATCGAGCCGCTGCGCCGTGGCCGTCTGCGTCCGGCCGATCCGGCCGGACATTCGGTGGCCGCGCTGATCCGGACGAGCGCGGATCCCGACCAGGTACGCCAACTGTCCCGATTCGGGTACGACGAAGTGTACGAGGAGGCCGCCGACCGGTTCCGGCCGCATGTGACTCTGGCATGGCCGGCGATGCGGCGGGAGTCGGTCGACCTGTCCGACGTGTCCGCCGACGGTCTTGATCATGTCGTGTCGGAGGTGGCCGTCGCCGCGATGCGTCCGTACGGCACCTGTACGAAAATTTTGTCGCGAAAGCAACTGATCGGATGAGATCTGGCGCCGGGTCGGACCGTGAGGGCTATGATTTTTCACATGACCCCGGGGAATGTGCGGGTCACGACCGGTGCTCCGCCAGGGCGGATTTCTCGTGCGGCAACGCTGTCGTGGACCTGGTTACGACGCAATATCGATACGGCAGTCACTCTCGCGGCGGCCGTGATCATCAGCATCTTGGGCCTGGCATCCACCATTGCGCCGGACATGCTGGAGAGCGCGATTCTCGGTGTCCTGGCCCTGCTGGCGATCGTGGCGATCCGGGACCGGGACCGGATCGACGCCCGCGACGAGGCGACCGCCGAGGCCGCCGAGCGGACCAGTCGGTCGATGGCGCGCGTCAGCGAGGATCTGCAGTTCGTCAGAGGCTTCCTTGAGGCGGGCCCGGAGATTCAGGTACTGCACGGCGAGGAGATCGAGCGCGGGCTGGCCGCCGCGCGTGACGGCGCGCCCAACTGGCTGTTCCGCGGCGGCATCGGCACCTACTTCCGGACGGTCACTCTGCCGCAGGTCGTGGAGCAGGCCCGGTCCGGCTCCCGCAGCCTTTCCTTACGCCTGGAAATCCTCGATCCCGCCGACGAAGTGGCCTGCGGCCGGTACCTGCGCCACCGCCAGTCGCAGGCGAACAGCGGGGAGTTATGGAACCGCCGGCAGGTCGAGCGCGAGTGCTTCGCCACCGTTCTCGCATGTTGCTGGTACCGGAAGCGCTATCCGCGACTGCGGGTGGAGATCGGCCTGTCACGGACCGTCCGGGCCATGCAGTACGACCTGTCCGACGACGCGCTGTTCATCACCCAGGAACCCCCTCTCCGGCCGGCGCTCAAGGCGCCCAGCGGCCGTGAGCTGTACGCATACGCGCGCACCGAACTCGACATCAGCTTCGACGAGGCACGGCCCGTCGATCTGGAGCTCGTACGCGACGTCCCCATCGACACCGGCAACGGCGGCCCCACCCACAACGAGGTGCGCCGCTTGTTCACCACGCTGCGCCTGCCGCTGCCGGCAGCCTACGGCGACGCCGACATCGCCGACATCGTCAGGCGCGCGCTGCACCACGAGAACGCGAACCCCTGATGCAGGGCTCCCTCTTCGCCCGCGACGCGTGGTCCGCGTCGTCGCACCAGGGGTTCGTTCGCAGATGCGTGAGCGTCCTGGACGACATCGTGGCGCGGAGGTGCGAACTGGCGGCCGTCCTGCATCCGCTCGGTTTCCTCTGCCTGCCGCTCGTGCGCGAGCCCGGCTGGGGGGTCTGCATCCATGTGTGGACCAGCCGGTTCCCGGCTCGCCGTCCGACCACTTCCGGTATCCACGCCCACTCGTGGGACCTGGAGAGTTTCGTCCTCTACGGCGTGCTCGGCAACGCGGTCTTCGACGTCGCACCGGCCGGGACGGCCGGGACGTACCAACTGCTGGAAGTCGTCAGCAGATCGGACGGCGACGAGATCCTGCCGACCGGTCGGCGGGTCTCGTGCACGGAGGTGTCGCGGGATCTGATCAGCAGCGGCGAGGTCTACCGTCTGCCGACCGGGGTCCTGCACGAGACGTTCCTCGGGGCCGACCCCGAGGCCGCGACGCTCGTGCTCGCGCAGACCCAGGACCTGCCGGACCGCGTGCTGGGCCCGGTCGACCTGTGCGCGCACGTTGTGACCAGGCAGCGGTGTACCGCCGACGACACCCGCGCAGTCGCGCGGATGGTCCGCGACCGGCTGGTCGACGGTGGCGGGGTGGTGCGATGACGACCGGACCCGTGCCGGTGACAGATCTGGTCGGACGGTGGCGGATCGCGGTCCCCGGGACGACCGGCCGACAGTGGGAGGCGGATGTGTACAACCATCTGATGCTGTGCCCGGAGGGCCTCGAACGGAGAGACGGAACCCGTGGCGGTGGCAGCGGCTCTTCCGGCCGTACCGCCCGGAGCCGGGGCGTAAGGGCGTGAGTGGCCCCCCGGATTTCTTCATCAGCTACACCCCCACCGATGAGAAGTGGGCGGTGTGGATCGCCGCCACCCTGGAGAACGCCGGCTTCCGGACGATGCTCCAGGCATGGGACTTCGTGCCCAGCGACAACTTCATCGAACGCATCGACAGCGGCATCACCGAGTCGTCCGTGATCATCGCCGTGCTGTCGCCGCGTTACCTGCAGTCCCGCTACGGCCGGATGGAGTGGCAGTCCGCATTCCGTTCGTCGCCGGACGACCCGCAGCGGCGGCTCCTGCCGATCCTGGTGGAGGACTGCGAGCTGGACGGCCTCCTCGCCCAGATCACCTACCTGGACCTCGTCGGCGTCCTCGATCGGCGGGACGCCGAGGAACTCCTGCTGAAGCGCGTGCGCGCGGCCCTCGCCGGCCGGATCAGACCCGAGGCGCCGCCCGCCTTCCCCCGCACGCCCGCGTCGGCGTCAGGACGCCAACCCCGAAGGATCCCGATGACCATGCCGATGTTTCCGCTCGACCGGGCACCTCGCGTCGAGGGCCCGGTGAGCATCCTGCACGTGGCCGGTCCGTCCTTCGGACGGGACGTCGCCGTCACCCCGACCCGGATCGTCGGCCAGGTCCGCAGGATGGAGGACGCCGGAGCCCCCCCGCCCGTCCTGCTGGTCATTCCGGGCGGGCTGACCGCGGACGCCGCCAAGCACGACTTCAAACGGGCCGCCGAGTTCATCCACGAACTCCGGACCGGACTGGACCTGCGGCCCGACCGGGTCGTCATCGTGCCCGGTCCCGGCGACGTGAGTATGAAGCAGTTGGAAACGTACTTCATCGAGTGCGAGGACGAAGGCGTACCGACGATCCCTCCCTACCACCGCAAGTGGAAACGCTTCGAGGCGCTGTTCAACGCCTTCTACGAGGGCATGAACGGCACCTACTTCGGAGCCGGCGCGCCGTGGACGAAGTTCACCGTCCCCGATCTGCGGATCGCGGTGGCCGGCTTCAACACCACGTACGCCATGACCACCCGCGAGAACGGCCGGCGCGGCTGCATCGGCGACGAGCAGACCAACGCGTTCAGCCCGTGGCTGCGCGACCAGGAGCGGCTCGGCTGGCTGCGGATCGGCGTGATGGCCCACGCGCCGGTCGTCGATCAGCTCGACAACGCCGAGGACTTCCGGACGGACCTCACCGGGCACCTGAACCTGCTGCTCCACGGCGGCCGCATCGACGTGGAGTCCCCCCAGGTCCCGGCCTTGTCCCTGCCGGACGCCGGCCGGGCGGAGATCGTCACGGTGACCCCGGACGGGTACACCCGCTGGGGACCGTCGCAGCCCCCGTTCCGGGTCCGGTGCGGCTGGCAGGACGCGGACGCGGCCTTCGGCGAGGACCGGGAGGCGCGGCTGGCCGACGATCCCCGGATCACGACCGATCCCACGACAAGCCTCCTCCAGCGTCTGCGGGAGGCGTGCGAGGTCCGCTACACGAACCCCCGCATCCGGTTGATCGACCAGAGCCCGCCCTACCTCAACATCACCTACGCGGTCGACCGGGTGGTCGTCCGGACGTGTCTGGTACCGCACGCCGGTACGCCTGCGCTCGACGACGTCGACCACGCGCTGCGGATCGCAGCGGAGCAGGAGGGGCAGGTCGAGCTGATCTACACCGGTGACCGCCCCCCGGACGACGTGTTCGCCCGTGCGCGGTCCGGGATGGTCGAGGTACGCAGCCTCATCGAGTTCCAGGGGCTGCTCGACCTGCGGGACTACGTCGCGAAGCAGACCGCCGGCCTCCTCGACAACAGGGTGTACCCGCCCGGGCTCTACGTGCCCCAGCGGTTCTCGGTGGTGGGCCGGGCCGACCAGCCGGCCGGCGACGACCTCGTCGCCGAAGTCCTGGAGACCCTCAGGAGCGACGAGG
This sequence comes from Streptantibioticus silvisoli, assembly GCF_027947535.2. Classification (GTDB taxonomy): domain Bacteria; phylum Actinomycetota; class Actinomycetes; order Streptomycetales; family Streptomycetaceae; genus Streptantibioticus_C; species Streptantibioticus_C silvisoli. The sequence goes on along the minus strand of NZ_JAAGKO020000020.1, from coordinate 97,631 downwards.
GGCAGTTCGTCCTGCTGCTGGCCGACTTCGGCAGCGGCAAGACGTTCTCGATGCGCGAGCTGGCCCGGCGGGCGCCCGACGAACTGCCCGACGTGATCCCGATGCTGATCGAGATGCGCAAACTCGAAAAGGACCACTCGATCGAGGAGCTCATCGCCAGTCACCTGGCGGAGCGGGGGGAGCGCAAGGTCGACCTCGCCGCCTTCGACTACATGCTGCGCGAAGGGCGCATCCTGCTGCTGTTCGACGGCTTCGACGAGTTGCTGACCCGTACCACCTACGAGCGGGCGGCCGACCGACTCGACATGGTGCTGAACGCCGCCGTCGGCAAGGCGAAGATCGTGCTCACCAGCCGGAGCCAGCACTTCCAGTCCCAGGAGCAGGTGTTCACCGCCCTGGGCGAACGGGTCGGCCGGCTGCCGCAACAGCGGGTCTTCAGCATCCAGCGGTTCACCGACGCGGACATCCGGACCTACCTGTTCAACCACTTCGGCCACGACGCCCAGAAGGCCGACGAACGGCTGCGGCTCCTGCGAGGCGTCGACAACCTCACGACCCTCGCCCAGAACCCCCGGATGCTCAGCTTCATCGCCCAGCTGGACCTGGGGCGGCTGCGCGAGGTGGCGGACGAAGGCCGGGTACTTTCGGCCGCCGGACTCTACAAGGAGATCCTCACCGCATGGCTGGCCCATGAAGAACAGCGACAGGCCAACAACAACACCACCCGCACCCGCGGCCTCACCATCGACCAGATGTGGTTCGCCGTGACCCAGTTGGCGATCCGTCTGTGGGAGTCGGGCGAGGAACTGCTGAGCCCGCCCGACATCGCGGAGATCGCCGCCACCCTGGACAGCATCGCCGAGGCCGCGATGAGCACCGACGAGGCCACCCAGGCGATCGGATCCGGGACCCTGCTCGTCCGCACCGAGGCCGACCTGTTCGGCTTCATCCACACATCGGTGATGGAGTGGCTGATCGCACAGGAGATCGCGCGGCGACTCGACGGCGGTGAGGACAACCCGGCGCTGCTCGCGCAACGGCTACTCACCCAGCTGACCATAGACTTCCTGTGCGATCTCGCGCAGAGCGACAAGTGCACGGCGTGGGCGGAGGGGAACGTCGGCAACGACACTTTGGCGCAGGACAACGCCAAACGGATGCTCGGCCGGCTGAACGCACCGTCCACCCGGGTGCTGGAACGCACGGACCTGAGCGGTGTCGACTGGTCGAACCGCGAACTTCCGGCCATCAAACTCGCCGGCGCGCGGATCGTCGACGCCTTACTGCAGGACTCGAATCTCACCGGCGCGGACCTGAGTGGCGCGTCGCTCGACGGCAGCCGACTCGACCGTTCCCTGCTCAACGGCGCGAACCTGCGCCGTGCGTCGATGCGGCGCACGCGGCTGGTCGGAGCCGACCTCACCGACGTGATGATCGAGCACGGCGACTGGTACAGGGCCGCCGTCGTGGCCGCAGTCGGCGACGAACCTCTGCGGACGGCACCGGAGTTGCGTCAGGCATCGGTCATTCCCCGCGACCCGATCGACGTCCAGCTGATGCCGTCCGTGGTGAGCGTCCCGTACGGGTTCGACATCAAGTTCGGCCGGCTGCCGCAGAACCTCGCCTACAGCGAAGAGGGGGACCTGCTCGCGATCGGCTGCGACGACGGAGGCGTGCTGGTCCACGACGTGGTCGGCGTCCGGATCATCCGTACGCTGGTCGGACACCGGGACCGCGTCTACGGCGTCGCCGCGCTGTCGGACGCGCGCTTCGTGTCGGTTTCGGCCGACCGGACGGTCCGTTGCTGGAACGCCTTGACCGGCGCGGAGATCTGGCAGTACGGGGGGCTGACCGACTGGGCGTGGCCGCTGACGGTCGATCACCGGAGCAACGCGGTGGTGGTCGGCGACCGGACCGGCGCCGTTTTCCTCCTCGACGCCGCCACCGGCGAGTTGACGTGGAAGATCGAGGATCTGCCGGGGACGGTGTGGACGGCGGCGTTCAGCTCCGACGACCAGTTGCTCGCCGTCGGCGGTTCGGACGCCATGGTGCGCGTGTTCGACGTCTCGACCGGGCGACTGCTGTGGAAGCACCCGGCCGACCGGAACGTCTACCGCGTCGCGATCTCCGCCAGAGGCGGACTGCTCGCGGCCAGCGACGATGCCGGGGTCATCCAGGTGTGGCGGGTCTCGGACGGCACGCCCGTGTCGACCCTCACCGGACATGAGCAGGCGGTCTACACGATCGACCTGCACTCGAACGGATGGCTGCTCGCCTCGGGTGACACCTCCGGCCTGATCAACCTGTGGGACGTCCGCAGCGGACGCCTCCTGAAGTCGCTTCCCCACCACCAGAAGAAGGTGGTCTACCAGGTGCGGTTCAGCCACAAGGGCAAGCTGATGGTGAGCAGCGACAGCGACGGGGGCTGCCAGGTCTGGTCGCTGGACGCGGCCGACGGTGCGGCGTCGATCCGCCCCCTGGTGGGCCTCGCCGGGCACGTGTCATCGGTCTGGCCGCCGGTCTTCCGCAACGACGACCAGGAGATCGCCACGGCGAGCAACGACGAGAGCGTCCGCCTGTGGAACGTGGGCACCGGCCAGTGCACCGCCGAGATCCGCGGCCACGGCCGGCAGATCAGCACGCTCAGCTTCAACGGGACGGGCGGCATGGTGGCCGTGGCCGGCAAGGACGGTCTCGTCCGGATCTGGAACTCCAGGACCGGGAAACAGCTCCACTGCCTGTCCGGCCGGGCGAACCAACTGGTGTCCGCGGTCTTCAGCCCGGTCGCCGACACGGTGGTGACGGGCACCAACGACGGCGGCGCCCAGCGGTTCAACGCCGAGACCGGGCAGATCGAGCGCGAACTCAAACTCAAGACGGTCAGCGTCTGGGCCGAGGCGTTCAGCCCGAACGGTGAGGTCGTCGCGACCGCCAACGACGACGACTCCGTCAGCCTTTGGAACCACCGCACCGGCGCCCAGAACCACAACCTCCAACCGCACAAGGGCCGGGTCAGGTCGATTGCGTTCGCTCCCCAGAACGATCTGCTGGCCACCGGCTGCGACGACGGGAAGGTGCGTATCTGGTCGGTGGGCGAGGGAGTCTGCACGCAGACGCTCGAAGGACACACCGACCGGGTGTACGGCGTCGGGTTCAACCACGACGGGACGCTGCTGGCCAGCGGGGGCTGGGACGGTACCCTCCGGATCTGGTCCCGGGACGGCTGGCGCCTGCTCCGGACGCTCACCGGCCACGGCGGCCGGCTCTGGGCCGTCGCACACCATCCGACGCTCGACGTCGTCGCCTGCGCCGGTGACGACGCCCGGATCCACGTGTGGGACTCCGTGGCGGGTCGCAAGCTGACCGCCCTCGACGCGCACCTGGGCAAGGTCTCCGCGATCACGTTCAGCCCCGACGGCGGCCTGCTGGCCAGCGGCGGCTACGACGGAGTCGTCCGGATCTGGGACACGACGGACCCGTCCGCACCCATCCTGAAGGTGACCCTGATCGGCCAGGGGAAAGGCTGGGCCGCTGTGTCACCGCAGGGCCGCTACAAAGTCCATGACCTCCAGGGCGCATTCTGGTACGCGGTGGGCGGCTGCCGCTTCGAGGCCGGAGAGCTCGACGCCCTGGTTCCCGACGTCGCCCGGATGTTCATGTCACAGGAGTTCTAGCCCCGCGCTCTGCTGGAGCGGGCTGCGCGACGGGAGTGTCCGGCGGCCCGCGCAGGCCCGGTCCTCCGAGTGGACCGGGCCGTGGCCGCGGGCTGCGGTGGACGGCGACGCGGCCGCCGTTCACCGCAGGCCCGGGCCCGCCCACCCGGGAGGCGGCCGCGACACCCCCAGGTCGTCGAACCGGTCGTACCGGCCGCGGAGCGCGGGCCCGCGGAAAACCGGGGGTGGGCGCCCGCCGCATGAGGAATCCTGAAGCATGCGCCCGAACGACTGGCACCTCACGGACGACGTCGACACCTTCCTCGCCCGCGCCGGGGACTTCCTGCGCTCGCGCCCCGCCCTGCACACCGTCCCCCTGACGGTGACCGAGGCCCTGCGGGCGGAAGGCCCGGGCGTCTACGGGCCCGAAGCCCCCGTCTTCGGCTGGCTGGAGCGGGCTGGCGAGGTCCGCGCGGCTCTCTTCCGCACCCTGCCCTTCCCCCTCGTCGTCACCCCGCTCACCCCCGGCGACGCCGACGCGCTCGCCGCCCGGCTCGTCGGCCTCGGCCGCGCCGTCCCCGGCGTCAACGCGGACCGCGAGACCGCCGACGCCTTCGCCGCGGCGTGGCAGCGGCACTCCGGCGCGGCCCCGGCGCTGCGGGAGCAGTTGCGCCTGTACCGCCTCGGCACGCTCACCCCGCCGGCGCCGGCGCCGGCGGGCCGGGCCCGGGTCGCGGGGGAGCGGGACGAGGAGCACCTCATGGCCTGGGCCGGCGAGTTCGCCGCCGCCACCGGCGAGCCCGCCCCCGCGGACGCCCGCTCCTGGGCCGCCTCGCGGATCGCCTCCGGGCGCGTCACCTACTGGGAGGCGCCGGACGGCACCCCCGTCTCCATGGCGGGCACGACCCCCCTCGTCGCCGGCCAGATCCGGGTGGCTCCCGTCTACACCCCGGCCCCCCTGCGCGGGCGCGGGTACGCGGGCGCCGCGACGGCCGAGGTGAGCCGGGCCGCGCTGGCCGCGGGCGCCCGGGAGGTCCTGCTCTTCGCCGACCTGGCCAACCCCACCAGCAACGGCCTCTACCTGCGCATCGGTTACGTCCCCGTCGCCGACTTCGCGGTGTACGCGTTCGGCGCCCCGACGCCGTAGCCGGCGCCTCGCCGCGGCGGCGCGCGGCCGGCCCCGGGGAGGCCCGCGCCCGCGTCAGGCCGGACGGTGCGACGGGGAGCCGAGCCCGGCCGCGCGCGCCTGCGCCTCGTCCAGCGCCGCCGCGGCGTGCACCGGGAAGGGCTCGGCGCCGTCCGACCCCATCCAGCGCTCGACGGCGACGGAGAACGCGAGCATCGCCAGCTGCGCCCCCAGCCGGGCGGTCAGTTCGCCCGCGCCGCGCTCCCGCAGGGCGGCGTCGATCGCCGCGGCGATCCGGGCGTGCTTGAGCAGCCCCCGCTCCTGGACCTCGCTGTTCGCCGCGGCCACCCGCACGCGCCGGGCGGCCTTGGCCCGCTGCTGCGGCGTCATCACGTTCCCGGCGGCCGCGAACGCCGCCCGGAGGCACCCGTCCGGCGCCGTGCCCGGCGCGGCGGCGCGGATGCCGTCGGCGAAGAGCCCGGCCAGCACGTCCTCACCGCCGAACAGGACTTCCCGCTTGTCGGCGAAGTGCCGGAAGAACGTGGCGCGGGTCAGGCCGGCGCGGTCCGCGATCTGCGCGACGGTCGTCTCCTCGTACCCGTTCTCCGCGAACAGCTCCAGCACGGCGGTCTCCAGGCGGTCACGTGCGTCCGGCGCCCATCTGCTCGCCCCCGGCCATAAGCGCGGCGACCGGACGGGAGGGCGGGGACGCCCAGTGATGCGACGTAGTCGCATAGTGGGTGTGGTGAACAGGGTCCGGCCGAGCAGGTCGAGCAGGGGGTTGAGGGCGTCGGAGACAACGCCCTTGAAGAACGAGTTGATCGCGTCGGCGATCCAGCCGGAGATCCCGCCGCCGGAAGCGCTGGACGTGTCGCCAGCCGGTTCGGCTGTCGGGGCCGTCGGGGGTGCGGTGGATGCGGGAGCTGGTGAACGGCGCCTCGGCGGACCGGTCGGTGAGGGACGGCGGATGAGCCGCGACGAGATCCGCGAAGTTGTCGAAGCCCTTGGCGGCCTACTCAAGGTGTTGCGCTCCGCAGACGCGGCCGACGTCGCCGAGGTCTACCGGCAGCTCGGACTCACGCTCACCTACGACCACGAAACGCAAAAGGTGCTGGCCGAGACTCAGCCAGCACCCATGTGCCTAATGGTCGTGTCCGAGGACCGACACGCCCACTACGCCCATGCCCTCAACCAGCGGACGACACTAGTCGTAGCCTAGGTTGGAGTGCGGCAGTCGGCAATGGAGCGATCTACCTCCAGGCCGTCACCGAAATGCTGGAGATCTCCTGGGCAGGGCTGCATGCAGAAGGTGGTAGGTCTGGATTCCCCTTCCGGCAGTCGTATGGGCGGTGGCTCGGCAACCACTCAGGGAAGCTCGGAATCCTCACACTTAGCGTGAGAAGTCCATCGCTCAGCAGGTGTGGGCAGACGCATACGTCAGCCCGGCCGGCCTGGCTGCGGAGTCCTTGCCCAGGAGCGCACTGGGCGGGCTTCCGGCCCCATGGGGTGTCGGAAGGGGCGCAGTGGATCGACCTCGGCCCAAGGAGTGAGCGCGGCCGCTGGGTCGCCGCGTTCGGGGAGCCAAGAAGCGAGCCGTAGCCAGACCTCGCCGGCGTGGGACGGGCGATCTTCCGGTGCCTTGGCGAGGAGCCCGAGTACGAGGGCTTCCAGATCCTTGGGGGCATCGGGGCGCAGGTCGCGCAGGGGGATCGGCGGGTGGTCGAGGATCAGGCCGGGAAGCATGAGGTCCGAGCGGTGCTCGAAGACGGGTTCGCCGGTGAGCATCTTGTGGAGCAGGCAGCCGAGCGCGTACAGGTCGGTACGGTGGTCGACCGGTTTGCCCAGGATCTGTTCGGGCGCCATGCACTCCAGGCTGCCCGGCCGCTCGCCCGTGGTGGTGAGCCTGCGGGTGCCGGGTTCGAGGAAGGCGGCGACGCCGAAGTCGAGGACCTTGACCACGCCGTCGGTGCGGATGATGACGTTACGGCCCTTGAGGTCGCGGTGGACGACGTCGCGGGCGTGCACGGAGCCGAGGACGGAGGCGATCTGCACCCCGACCGAAGCTGTCTCCTCAATGCTCAGCCGTTCCAGTTCGGCGATCCGGTCTTCAAGGTCGACGCCGGTCACGTACTGCATGACCAGGAACCGTGTGCCCCGTTCCTCGCCGAGGTCGTAGACGGTGGCGATGCCGGTGTGGTCGAGGCGTGCTGCGGCGCGGGCCTCGCGCCGGAAGCGTTCGGCATCCCGGGTGCGCTGGTCCTGTGTCAGGCCCGCGGCCATGTTCATGGTCTTGAGCGCGACGTCGCGGCCGAGGTGTTCGTCGTGGGCGAGCCAGACGACACCCATGCCGCCGGATCCGATCTCCCGCTTGATCCGGTAGCGCTTGGCGATCACAGGTCCGATGTCCATGTGCGGGGCGACTCCGTCCGCGTCCGTCTTCGTGGCCCGACGCGTCCGCCGGGCGGGCACCTCGGACAGAGTGTGGCATGAGCACGTTGCTTGGCGAAACCGCCCGCATGAGCCGACTGTCGATTGACTGAGTTCACAATTGCATGTTGTGATGTACGACGTACGATCAAGGGGAGTGTGGCGCACCGCGGCTGGCGAGTGGCTACCGTTGCTCCGGACCGCGTCGGGAACAAGTGGGGAACACGTGGACGTCTTCAAGGTGCACCAGCGGCTCATCCGGGACTACAAGGAGTACACGTCCGGGTCGGTGGTGATCGACGACCGGCGCATCGACGCCAAGGTGTCGAAGTCGCTCGCCGACGGAGACCAGTGGCCCAACCCCTACCTTTCCCTCAACCCGAGCTTCGCGCCCGGCGGTTCGGTTGAGGATCTCGCGCGGCCGGAAGGACTGCTTCACCCGGCGTGTGCGGACATCTTCCGTACGGGCAAGGACGAGCGGGGCGGCACCGTCCGCCCGATCCACTTCCACCAGCACCAGCTGGAGGCGATCAAGGCGGCCGACTCCAGGGACTCGTACGTCCTGACCACCGGCACCGGCTCCGGCAAGAGCCTCGGCTACATCGTGCCGATCGTCGACCGGGTGCTGCGCGAGAAGGAGGCCGGCGCCGCGCCCGGCATCAAGGCGATCATCGTCTACCCCATGAACGCCCTCGCCAACAGCCAGGAGCGGGAGCTGGCGAAGTTCCTCACCGCCGGATACGGCGAGGGGAACGAGCCGGTCACCTATGCCCGTTACACCGGTCAGGAGAAGGAGGACGAGAAGGAGGCCATCCGCGAGTCCAAGCCCGACATCCTGCTGACCAACTACGTGATGCTGGAGCTGATGCTCACCCGGCCCAAGGAGCGAGAGAAGCTCATCGGGGCGGCCAAGGGGCTGCGCTTTCTCGTCCTCGACGAGCTGCACACCTACCGGGGGCGGCAGGGCGCCGATGTCGCCATGCTGGTGCGGCGCGTACGCGAGGCCTGCCAGTCGCCCGGCCTGCAATGCGTGGGTACGTCCGCGACGATGGCCACCGGGGGCACGCCCGCCGCGCGCCGCCGTGAGGTCGCCCGCGTCGCCTCGACCCTCTTCGACACGGAGATCTCCCCGGAGCGGGTGGTCGGCGAGACCTTGGTGCGGGCGACCCGGAACGCAGTGCCCACGCCGTCCGAGCTCGCCGCGCGGGTACGGGAGAACAACCCTCCGGCTGAGTACGGGCGGCTGGCCGCCGATCCGCTGGCTCACTGGATCGAGACCACCTTCGGCCTGGTCGAGACCAAGGACGAGGACGGCAGCACGCTCCTGGTCCGCGCCAAACCGGTCACCGTGGAGGCCGCCGCTCTGCGCCTGCGCTCCGAGGCGTTCGGCATTGAGGAGGGCGAGCCGGAGGAGCGCTGGTACGAGGCCTGCGCGGAGGCCATCCGTGCCACCCTCCAGGCGGGGGCGGCCGCCCGCAGCGAGGAGGGCAACCGCCCGCTGTTCGCCTTCAGGCTGCACCAGTTCCTGTCCAAGGGCGGATCTGTCTACGTCTCCCTGGAGGGAGAGGCCGACCGCCACATCACCCGCACATACCAACAGCGCGTCCCGAACGCCCCCGAGAAGCTGTTGCTGCCGCTGTCCTTCTGCCGCGAATGCGGACAGGAGTATGTGATGGTGGCCCGCGACCAGGAGGGCGACGGCAGCGTCGCCTTCCGTACGCGCGAGGACGAGGACGACGAGCAGGGATATCTGTACATCTCGGCCGCCAACCCGTGGCCGGAGCAGGTCGGCGACGCCATCGAGCAGCGGCGTTTCCCCGACAGCTGGCTCACCTTCGACGAGCGCAAGGGCACCCCGGTGCTCACCGCGAGCCGCAGGAAGCGGGCGCCGCAGCCGGTGTGGGTGCGCCCGGACGGCGCCGGTGGGGGAAGAGCGAACGGTGGCATCTACGCGGCGTACCTGCCTGCACCGTTCCTCTTCTGCCTGGAGTGCGGTGTCGGGTATGAGCAGGTCAAGGAGCGCGACTTCGCCAAGCTGATGACCCTCGACCAGGAGGGCCGCTCGACCGCCACCTCCGTCATCAGCGCCTCGATCGTGCGTCACCTCAAGAGCATTCCCGAGGGAGAACTCAAGCAGGACGCCCGGAAGTTGCTCACCTTCGTCGACAACCGACAGGACGCGAGCCTGCAGTCGGGCCACTTCAACGACTTCGTCATGGTCACGCAGCTGCGCGGCGCCCTCTACCGGGCGATGGCCGCGGCCGGCGACAAGGGGTTGCGCTGGAAGCGGCTCGGCGAAGAGGTAGTGGTGGCGATGGGGCTCTCCCCGCACGAGTATGCGGCCAAGCCCACTGAGATCGAGGAACTCGCCGAGAGCACGCTCGAGTCACTGGCCGCGGTCGCCGAGTACCGCCTCTTCCTGGACCTGGAACGCGGCTGGCGCGTCACCATGCCCAACCTGGAGCAGACCGGGCTGCTCGGCCTTGAGTACGCGGGTCTGGAGGCGATCGCCGGCGAGGAGGACCGGTGGCAGGACACTGCGGGCCCGCTGCGTACGGCCACCCCAGAGGTGCGCCACCGGCTGTCCACGGTCCTCATGGATGAGCTGCGCCGCCAGCGCGCCGTGGACACGCCCTACTTCACCGAGGCCAAGTTCGCCGAACTGCGCAAGGAGTCGGCCCGGCTCAACGACGCGTGGGGGATCGCCGACACGGAGGCGGCGCCCCCTCCGGCCAAGTTCGCCGTGGCACGGGCCGGACGCCCCGGCCGCACCGGGCGCGACCGCAGCGAGCTGAACCTCACGGGACGCACCGCGTTCGGCCGCCATGTCCGAAAGGACACCACCTTTCCCGACTGGGGGCAGGGACTCTCCCTCGACGAGGCCCAGGACATCATCCGCGGCCTGCTCTGGGTCCTGGCGGACGGCGGAGTCCTGACCGAGGTCTCCCAGGGGCGGGGTGAGGAGCCCGGCTACCGAATCAACCACACGGTCATCCGCTGGCACGCCCGCGACGACGACCACGGCGCCGTGGACCGCCTGCGCCGCACCTACCGCGACGAGCGCGGGCCCCGCGTCAACGCCTTCTTCAAGCGGCTCTACCAGGACATCGCCGCCACCTTCGCCGGTCTGCACGCCGCCGAGCACACGGCCCAGGTCCACCCCGACGTCCGCCAGGAGCGCGAGGATCTGTTCGGCGAGGGCACCCGGCTCCCACTCCTGTACTGCTCGCCGACGATGGAACTCGGCGTCGACATCAAGAGCCTCAACGCGGTCAACCTGCGCAACGTGCCGCCGACACCCGCCAACTACGCACAGCGTTCGGGCCGTGCCGGCCGCAGTGGACAGCCCGCGCTCGTCACCACGTACTGCGCGACCGGTAACAGCCACGACCAGTACTACTTCACCCGGCGCGCGCAGATGGTGTCCGGTGTTGTCGCCCCGCCCCGGCTCGACCTGGCGAACGAGGATCTGCTCGCCTCCCATGTGCACGCGATCTGGCTCGCCGAGACCCGGCTCGATCTCGGCGCCAGCATGGCCAGGCTGATCGAGTCCGACGGCGACAACCCGTCGCTGGAACTTGCGTCATCGGTGGCCGGGGCCATCGACGAGCCGGCCGCCCGGCGCCGCGCTTTGGCGCGGGCCCGTACCGTCCTGGACGGTTGTGGCGACCTGCTGCGTGCCACGTCCTGGTGGCACGAGCGGTGGCTGGAGCAGACCGTCGAGGGCGCGCCGGGCAGCTTCCGCAAGGCGTGCGGGCGCTGGAAGAACCTCTTCAGGCAGGCCCTCGAAGAGCGCGAGATCCAGCACCGCAACATTCTCAACCGCACCGCCACGGGCCGCTCCAAGGACCAGGCCAAGCGCCGCCGCGCCCAGGCTGAGAGCCAGCTCGCGCTGCTGCGCAACGAGCAGGGCGGCGAGCGGACCGTGATGTCGGATTTCTTCCCGTACCGCTACTTCGCCTCCGAGGGCTTCCTGCCGGGCTACTCCTTCCCCAGGCTGCCGCTCGCCGCCTACATCCCGGGCACCGGCCGCACCAGCCGCGGCGGCTACGACGGCGACTACCTGCAGCGCTCCAGGTTCATCGCGATCCGCGAGTTCGGGCCCGGCGCGCTCATCTACCACGAGGGCAGCCGCTACAAGGTGGACCGGGTGCAGCTGCCGCCGGACACCGCGGGTGAGCTGACCACCGAGAGCGCGAAGGTCTGCGGGGCCTGCGGCTATCTGTCCCCGGAGGAGCAGCACGAGGACGTTTGCATGGGCTGCGGCAGCGGCCTCGGTGACGCGCGGACCGGTCTGCTGCACCTGCACACCGTCTTCACCCACCGCCGCGACCGGATCTCCTCCGACGAGGAGGAGCGCCAGCGCACCGGCTACAAGGTGGAGATCTCCTACCGCTTCAAGAAACACGAGGACGGCCGCGACGGATCACTGCGCGCCATGGCGCAGACCTCCTCCGGCCGCGCCCTCGCCGAGCTGGCGTACGGCGACAGCGCCACCGTCCGGCTCACCAACCTCGGCTACCGCCGCTCCGTCGCCAAGGGCGAGATCGGCTTCTGGATGGACCCGGTGACGGGCGAGTGGCTCGCGGGCGGCGCGGCCAAGAAGGGCGGTCGGGAGACCCCCCAGGAGCAGGAAGGGCTCGCGGACGCCGAGAAGGCGAACCGCAAGATGCCGGTGATCCCGTACGTGCAGGACACCCGGAACATCCTCGTCCTCCAGCTGGCCGAGCCGGTCGACCGGGACACCGCCGTCACCCTCCAGTACGCCCTGGAGCGGGGCATCGAGGCGGAGTTCCAGCTGGAGGACGCCGAACTCGACACCGAAGAGCTGCCGCCGTACGACGGGCCGCGTGAGCGGTTGCTGTTCATCGAGAGCGCGGAGGGCGGCGCGGGCGTGCTCCGGCGTCTGCAGGCCGAGCCCGGAGCTCTGGCCCGCGCCGCGCGCAAGGCCTTGGAAATCGCCCACTTCGACCAGCTGGGCCGGGACCGGGGAGACGAGAAGAGCAACGGCGACCCGTGCGAGAGGGGCTGCTACGACTGTCTGCTCTCCTTCGGCAACCAGCGCCACCACCGCGTCATCAACCGGCAGCTGGTACGCGAACTCCTCGGAGCCTTCGCGGACGGCACCGTTGGCGCCAGCACCCCGGGCCGTTCACGCGACGAACACGCCGACGCGCTGCGGCAGGGAGCCGACTCCAGCCTGGAGGAGCGCTTCGTCGAATACCTGAGGTCGCACGGGCACCGGCTCCCGGATCACCAGCAGATCACGGTGCGCGAGGCCCTGTCCAAGCCGGACTTCGTGTACGACACCGGATTCGGCCCGATCGCGGTCTTCATCGACGGCCCGCACCACGACCACGACGACATCGTGCTGCGCGACGAGGAGGCGGAGGAACGGCTGAAGGACTTCGGCTGGGAAGTGGTCCGCGTCCGCTACGACGACGACTGGTCCAAGAAGGTCGGTGAGTACCCTCAGGTGTTCGGCGAACCTCGTCGCTGACCTGTGGTCGGACACCCCTCCAAGAAGCGTCGGCCAACGGGTCCAACGACCCGTCGGCTGCCCTCCACACTCCATACGTATGTCACGTCTGCCCGCCCGCACCCACCCGGAAGGCTCGTATGACCACCGCCGCCGCGTCGGCCCCGAAGTACGCCGTCGGCTCCCTCGTCCACGCCCGGGGCCGTGAATGGGTGGTGCTGCCGGATTCCACCGCGGACCTCCTCGTGCTGCGCCCGCTGGGCGGCGCCGATGTCGACATCGCGGGGGTGCTGCCGGGTCTGGAGACCGTGGTGCCCGCCACGTTCGCCCCGCCCACGCCCGGTGATCTCGGCGACCAGCACACCGCCGGTCTGCTGCGCGCTGCCCTGCGGATCGGGTTCCGGGCCGGGGCCGGTCCCTTCCGGTCCCTCGCCTCGATCGCCGTGGACCCGCGCCCGTACCAGCTGGTGCCGCTGATGATGGCGCTGCGCCAGGACACGGTGCGGCTGCTGATCGCCGACGACGTGGGGATCGGCAAGACCGTCGAGGCGGGCCTCATCGCAGCCGAATTGCTCGCCCAGGGCGACGCCCGCGGTGTGGTCGTGCTGTGCTCCCCGGCGCTCGCCGAGCAGTGGCGGACCGAGCTGCGGGGCAAGTTCGGTGTCGACGCGCGTCTGGTGCTGCCCGCCACGATCGGCAGGCTTGAACGCGAGACGCCGTACGGGCAGTCGGTGTTCCGCCCGGACGGCGCCTACGTCGTGTCGACGGACTTCATCAAGTCGCCCCGCCATCGCGAGGACTTCCTGCGCGACTGCCCCGACCTGGTGATCGTCGACGAGGCGCACACCTGTGTCGCGGACTCCACGGCCCAGGTCTCGGCGCGCACCTCGCAGCAGCGCTACGGGTTGCTGCACGCGCTCGCCGACGACCCCGCCCGACACCTGATCCTGGTCACCGCGACCCCGCACAGCGGCAAGGAGGAGCCCTTCCGGCGGCTGCTCGGGCTCCTCGACGGCCGCCTGGCCACGGTGGGCTTCGAGTCCCGCGCGGGCCGTGAGCTGCTCGCCCAGTTCTTGGTGCAGCGCCGCCGCGCCGACATCCGTGAGGACTTCCAGGACGGCGCGCACTTCCCCTCCAGCCGGGACAGCGCCGAGGTCTCCTACAACCTGCACCGCGACTACCGCGCCTTGCTCGCCGAGGTCCTCGCGTACGCTCGCGAGACGGTGCGCTCCGCCGACGGAGCATTGCAACAGCGGCAGCGCTGGTGGTCGACGCTGGCGCTGTTGCGCACCCTGTCCTCCTCGCCCGCCGCCGCCGTCCGGTCCCTGAACACCAGGGCCGGCGTCCAGGAGGCCGACACCGCCGAAGAGGCAGACCGCACCGGGCAGTCGACCGTGTCAGACCCCGCCGACAGTGACAGTGCGCACTCCGCCGACGAGGTCCCGGGCAGTCTGCTTCCCACCGCCACGTCCGGGGCCTACGAAAGCGCCGGTCACGTGAACGCGAACGTGGCAGACAGGCTCGACGCCAAGGAGAAGGCCCGCCTTGTCGCCATGGCCGAGGCCGCGGGCAAACTCGCCGGGCCCACCCGGGACATCAAGCTGAAGAAGCTGGTGGCGATGGTCACCGACCTCCTCGACTCCGGCTACCGGCCGATCGTGTTCTGCCGCTACATCGCCACGTCCGACTACGTCGCAGACCACCTGAAGAAGGTGCTCAACAAGAGGGGTACCGAGCACCCGGTGGCGGTCGCCTCCGTCACCGGCGAGCTCTCGCCCGACATGCGCCTGAACCGGATCGCCGAACTCACCGGCACGGACGAGAACGGCGAGCCGGCCCCCGAACGGCGCGTGCTGGTGGCCACCGACTGCCTTTCCGAGGGGGTCAACCTCCAGGAGTCCTTCGACGCCGTCATCCACTACGACCTGGCGTGGAACCCGACCCGCCACGAGCAGCGCGAAGGCCGCGTCGACCGCTTCGGGCAGCGCACCGACACCGTGAAGGCCCTCACCCTGTACGGGGCGGACAATCCGGTCGACGACATCGTCCTGAAGGTTCTACTGCGCAAGCACGAACGCATCCGCCGCGCCACCGGCATCTCCGTTCCGGTGCCGCAGCAGGCGGAGAGCGCCATGCAGGCGGTCTTCGAAGAGCTGATCCTGCGCAGCGAGACCCCTTCCTTCGAGCAGGAGGGGCTGTTCGAGCGCGAACAGCTTCCCGCCGCCGAGCAGTTGGAGCTCGCCTGGGAATCCTCCGCCGAGCGTGAGAAGGCGTCCCGGTCCCTCTACGCCCAGAACCGGATCAAGAAGGAGGACGTGGCCGCCGAGGTCGCCGAGATCCGTGCCGCGCTCGGCACCGGCGAGGAGGTCAGGGAGTTCACCCGCCGCGCGCTCGGCGCGCTGCGTGGGGCGCCCGCCGACCGCAAGCAGGGCGGGTTCACCGCGCACACCGACGCCCTTCCGCAGGGCCTGCGTGACGCCGTGACCGCGGCGCTCGGCCCTCGCCATCCGCGTCCGGTCGTCTTCCATGACGCGCCGAGCGCCCCGCGCGGGGAGGTGGCGCTCACCCGCACCGACCCGGTGGTGGCCGCGACCGCCCGCTTCGTACTGGACACCGCCCTGGACGAGAGGTTCCCCGCCTGGCAGCGCCCGGCCCGCCGCTGCGGCGTGATCCGTACGAGCGCCGTGCGACGGCCCACGACGATGCTCCTCGTACGGCACCGCTTCCAGCTGAGCCTGCCCACCCGCGACGGCGGCGTACGCACCCAACTCGCGGAAGACGCGAGGGTGGTTGCCTTCCACGGCAGACCCGAGGCGCCCCAGTGGCTGCCCGACGAGGAGGCTCTGGCCCTCTTGGAGGCCCGCGCCACCGGCAACTCCGATCCAGGCTTCGCCGCCGACCACATCGCGTCGATCCTCACCGCCCTCGACACCAGCCTGACGGACGAACTGCGACTGCGCTCCAAGGCGGCCGCGAAGGAACTGGAGGCTTCGCACCACCGGGTCCGCACCGCCGCCCGGGCCCGCCTCGCCGGTCTGAAGGCCGTCCCGCAGGGCGACCCGGACGTCCTCGGTGTCTTCCTCTACCGCCCGGCCGCCACGATCCAGCTGGGAGCCGACGCATGAGCACCGCGAGGACTCTGGTCACCGACACCGTCGCCACCGCCGGCGGACTGCTGCCGTACGACCTCCTCGTACGCATCAAGGAGGGCAAGGAGCAGTCCTGCGCGAAGCCCGCCGACTACCGGCTGTTCGCCAAGGGCGAGTTCGTACGGGACGCCGCCGAGCGCTCCTGGGGTTATCTGCGCGGCGTCTGGGCTGCCTACCAGGACGCGCTCGCCCGCGACGGAGCGGACGACGACACGGGTGTGCACGCAGTGGGGCTCACCACCGAACGCTGGCTGCTGCCCCTGTTCGAGCAGCTCGGCTTCGGCGCGTTGCCCGTTGTGCCGGCGCCTGGCCTGCCCGCCCACGACCACACGAAGGACTTCCCAGTCAGCCACATGTGGGCGCACGTGCCCGTGCACCTCACCGGCTGGAACGTCCCACTGGACACCCGCACCCCCCACGTGGCGACGCAGGCACCGCAGTCCATGGTCCAGGAGTACCTCAACCGCTCCGGCGACAAGGCCCTGTGGGGTGTTCTGTCCAACGGCCGCCAGCTGCGGCTGCTGCGCGAGTCCGCATCGCTGATCGGCTCCGCGTTCATCGAGTTCGATCTCCAAGCGATCTTCGAGGGCAAGCGCTCCGACGACTTCGTCCTCCTGTGGCGCCTGCTGCACCGCACCCGCTTCGAGGGTGACCCCGCCGCGTCCTGCCCGCTGGAGAAGTGGCGCACCGAGGCCATCGACTCCGGCACCCGCGCCCTCAAGGAGCTCCGCAAGGGCGTCGAGACGGCTCTCACGGTGATCGGCTCCGGGCTGATCACTCACCCCGACAACGTGGAGCTGCGCGACGCCCTGCACACTCGCGCCCTCAGCGTTCGCGACCTCCACCCCGCCCTGCTGCGGCTCGTCTACCGGCTGCTCTTCCTCTTCGTCACCGAGGACCGCGGACTCCTCCTCCACCCGGGCGCCGGCGACATCGCCCGCGACCGTTACGAGAAGTACTTCTCCACGGACCGCCTTCGCCGCCTCGCCCGCCGTGCGGGCAGCCCGCACAGCGACCAGTGGGAGGCCCTCACCCTCGTCATCAAGGGCCTCGGTGAGCCCGGCGGGCGTCCCGAACTGGGTCTGCCCGCACTCGGCGGCCTCTTCGAACCCACCTCTGCGGACGGGATGCTGGACGGTCTCGCCCTCACCAATGAGTCCCTGTACGAGGCGGTGCGCGCCCTCGCCGTCATCTTCGACGCCAAGCTCAGCCGGCCCCGCAAGGTCGATTACCGGCATCTGGGCGCGGACGAACTCGGCTCGGTCTACGAGTCGCTCCTCGAGCTCGAACCCCGCCAGGACGACGACGGCTCGTACGTCCTGAAGAAGCTGGACGGCAACGATCGCAAGACCTCCGGCTCGTACTACACGCCCTCGCCGCTCATCGACTGCCTCCTGGACTCGGCTCTCGACCCCGTCATCGAGCGGGCTGTACGCTCGGGCACGACGAGGGAGGAGCGGAAGGCGGCGCTGCTGGCCCTGACCGTGTGCGACCCGGCCTGCGGCAGCGGCCATTTCCTGGTCGCGGCGGCCCGCCGCATCGCCCGCCGGCTCGCGGAGATCGAGACCGACGATCCGGAGCCGGGCGCCGAGGACGTACGCAGCGCCCTGCGCGAGGTCATCTCCCGCTGCGTGTACGGCGTCGACCTCAACCCGATGGCCGTGGAACTCGCCAAGGTCTCCCTGTGGATCGAGGCCATGAAGCCGGGCCGCCCGCTCACGTTCCTCGACGCGCACATCAAGCACGGCAACGGGCTGCTCGGCACGACACCGAAGCTCCTCGCGGGCGGTCTGCCCGACGAGGCGTTCAAGGTCCTTGAGGGCGACGAGTCCAAGGCCGTCAGAAACCTGAAGGCCCGCAACGCGAGCGAGCGGGAGCGGTGGCTGGCGGCGCTGCGGCGCGGCGCCAGCCAGGACGCTCTGTTCTCGGAGCAGCACGCGCTGGAGATCTCCAACGCGGCGATCACCAGAGCGACTTTGGGCATCACGACTTCACCGTCGGAGGAACTGGAGGACGTCCAGAACCAAGCCCGCGCGTACCACGAGCTCACCACCTCCAACGACTACCTGCGAGCCCTGCGACTGGCCGACGCGTGGTGCGCGGCGTTCGTCTGGGAGAAGACCGAGCGGACCGACGGGACCAGGAGAGCGGACGAAGCCCTACCGCCCGCGCTCACTACGGACTCCCTGCTCGCGCTGCACTCCGCCGACGGGGGAGCGAGCCTGTCGGCGGGCACGGTGGAGAAGGTGGCGCGGCTGCGCGAGGAGTACCACTTCTTCCACTGGCACCTGGAGTTCCCGGAGGTGTTCCGGGTGCCGGCCGATCCTGAGGCGCCGGGGGTGGATGAACGTACCGGGTGGAAGGGCGGATTCAGCTGTGTGCTGGGTAACCCGCCGTGGGAGACCCTTGAGTTCAAGACAGAGGAGTACTTCGCCACCAGCGCGCCTGAGATTGCGAAGGCGTCGAACCAGGCTGCGCGGCAGAGACTGATTGACCAGCTTGTCGACAGCGCAGAGGAGGCGGACCGCCTGCTGCACCGGCAGTACGTCGCCGATAGGCGGCTTTCCGACGGATACTCGCATCTGGCTCGGTGGTCTGGCCGGAATCCCTTGGCTGCGCGAGGGAAGCTGAACACATACCCGCTGTTCGCTGAGGCGGCATCTCATGGGATCGCCTCCACCGGACGCTTCGGCCTCGTCCTGCCGACCGGAATCGCCACCGACGCGACGACCGCGCCGTTCTTCTCCGACCTGGTGCGCACCTCACGGCTCGCCTCGTTCCTGGACTTCGAGAACGAGGCGTTCATCCTCAGCCGGGACGTGCACCACTCAGTCCGGTTCTCGCTGCTGACCGTCGCTGGCCGGGGTGAGCGGGTGGATTCGGCGTCCTTCGCGTTCGGCACCCGGTACATGGAGGACCTCGACGAGCGGCGCTTCGCGATGCCGCCCGAGGAGATCCTCCTGGTCAACCCCAACACCGGCACGCTGCCGGTGTTCCGCACCCGCCGCGACGCGGAGATCACCCTCGGGATCTACCGGCGTATCCCCGTGCTCCTCAAGGAGCCTGACGCGGAGGGAAGGGGCGGCTCGAATCCATGGGGTCTCACGTTCCGACAGGGCTTGTTCAACATGGCTTCAGACTCCCACTTGTTCCGAGGAAGGAAGGAACTGGAGGGCGAGGGTTGGAAGCTCAAGGGCAACATCTTCACGCACCCGTCCGACGGGCGGCGCTATCTGCCGCTGTACGAGGCGAAGATGCTCCACCACTTCGACCACCGGCTGGGTACGTTTGAGGGACAGACGCAGGCGCAGGCGAATGTGGGGACGCTGCCGAGGGTTACGGCGGAGCAGCAGGATGATCCGGAGTTCGCGCCGATGCCCCGGTACTGGGTGCCGGAGTTCGATGTGTATTCCGGGAATCGGGACAAGAAGGGCAACCGGATCATGTGGCCGGGGGTGGCCTCTCGGCTCGCTGAGCGGGAGTGGTGGAACGGGTGGTTGGTGGGGTGGCGGGACATCGCCCGGTCCACTGATACGCGGACAACGATTGCCACCGTTCTACCTCCGTACGGAGTCGGTCACACGAGCCCGCTCATGTTCCCGGCGAACGCAAAGGCGGCAGCTCTCCTGCAGGCGTGCATGTCGTCGTACGTCTTCGACTATGTGATCCGCCAGAAGATCGCAGGCACACACCTGACATACGGCTATCTTTACCAGTTGCCCGTTCCTGAGCTGTCGGACTTCGCCGAAGTGCCCGGTGGGGCCAAGTGGTTCATCGATCGAGTTGCCGAATTGGCGTGGACCAGCAGGGACCTGACGGACTTTGCAAATGATCTTGGCTACTCCGGAATGCCGTTCCGCTGGAGCGACGACCGCCGCGCCCTGCTGCGCGCGGAGTTGGATGCAGCGTTGTTCCATATGTACGGGATCAGCCGTGCCGACGTGGACTACGTGATGGAGACGTTTCCGACGGTAAAGAAGCGGGAGGAGACCTTGTGCGGCACCTATCGCACCAAGGACCTCATCCTCGACATCTACGACCGCATGGCGAAAGCCCGCGAGGCCGGCCGCGCGTACCAGACGGTACTGGACCCGCCGCCGGGCCAGGGCCCCCGCCACGAGAGCTGAACCAGGAAGCCGCAGGCGCAGCCGGCCAGTTGGACCGGCTGCGCCGGGAGTCGGTGACGAATCCGGCCCACGTCGTACTCGCGAACGCGAATTGCCGGCATGTCGGTGCGCTGCCGGCGCAGGGTGAGCTGCGCGGACATGCGCTGAGTGAAGTCCACGGGTCGATCCCCCGTCGAAGTGCTTCAGACCCTGCCGCGAAGAGCACTCAAGGACGTGCCGTCGTCCGTGTGCCAGGCGTCCCAGCCGTTGGCCTTGGCTCCGGTCACCGCCTCGCACGCGCCGGACGGCGATGGGCAGATCCGGCCGCCCTCCAGGCGAAGGCTTCCCTCGGCGGTGACGTGCGCGCGGTGCTCCTGGCCGAGGTTGCGGCGGCGCCAGGTCAACTGCTGCCCTGGCCGCAGCAGTCCTGCGGCCAGCAACTTGGCGAGGGCACCGGGCTGGACCGTCGCCTCATCCAGGGCCAGCAGGCGCCGCAGCACGCTGTTAGGTGTGTCAATGAGGGGCTTGGCCTCGCGCTGCAGGCGGGCGAAGACCTCCGCGTCGACGATGATGGTGTGCTCGGGCACCGCGCTCCTTCTTCGGACTATTTTTTCTCTCTTGTGCAGGTGCAAGAAAAAAATAATGCGGGTGTCCCCTCCTGTCAATCCATCTCGTGCCAGCGGAGCGCCACCGTTCGCCTGCTGGTCGGTCCCGGCATCGGAGTGCCGGTAGGTGTGTCTGTGTGACCCGGGGGCAGGAGTTTCGCCGCGTTCCGTGGCCAGGGTGACCCGGGACGGGGTGGCGATGAGAGGCGATGTCCGTGGTTGGCCTGTGAACAAAGTCAATACTCGCGCCCGGTCGTAGTAGTCTGCCGAGGTGCGGGAGGGGGAAGTGGCTTGATCGCGCGCCCATAGATGGGGGAAAGATCCGCTTTGGTTGAGAAAAGTCCAGGGAGTTCAGATGTCCACGCCCCGTGCCGTACCCGTGTCTCTGGCGGAAATCGCTCGTCTCGCGGGCGTCGGGCGGGCCGCCGTCAGCAACTGGCGGCGGCGTCATCCGTCGTTCCCCGCCCGGATCGCCGGCACGGACGTCAACCCCCAGTTCTCCCTCGCTGACATCGAGGACTGGCTGCGCGACAACAAGAAGCTCAAGAAGTCCGCCGAGCGAGAATGGCTCTGGCCCCGCTTCGAGTCGCTCGGTGGACGCGACGAGACGGGGACTGCGGTCGCGGAGGTGGGCAGGAGGCTCGCACATCGGGGCGCGGAAGGGGAGTCCACGTTCACGGATGAGGCGGCAGCGCTGATCGAGCGGGCGGTGGACCTCGGGCGGCGTGAAGGAGGCCCGGAGATCTTCGCCTTCTTGCTGCGCCGCTGGCTCGACGTCCATGTACGCCAGATCCCCACGACACCCGAGCCGCTGGCCGTGCTCATGGCGGAGCTCGCCACCCGCGTCGCGGCCGTCGGCGGCGGCATCACGGTGATGGACCCCGCCTGCGGTACCGGCCACCTCCTGATGGCCGCGACCGAGGTGGCCAGCGGGACAGGTGGTGGGGCGCTGAGTTTGCTGGGCGGTGACCGTGATCCCGTACTCGCGGCACTCGCCGAAGCCCGCCTGAGCCTCGCCGAGGACACCCAGGCGAAAGAGCCCGCGCGCATCGACGTACGCGATGGGGACTCTCTGCGCGACGACCCGTTCGCCGACGTCCCCGCCGACATCGTCCTGTGCAATCCGCCGTTCAACGAACGGGACTGGGGATATGAGGAGTTGGCCACGGATGCCCGTTGGAGCCACGGGCTGCCGCCGCGTACCGAACCCGAACTCGCCTGGGTCCAGCACTGTCTGGCCGGGCTGCGGCCCGGCGGCGCGGCCGTGCTGCTGCTGCCTCCCGCCGTGGCGGCGCGAAAAGCGGGCCGGCGCATCCGCGGATCGCTGTTGCGCACCGGCCAGCTGAAGGCCGTCGTCGCGCTGCCGCCGGGATGCGCCGCGCCCCACAGCGTATCCCTGCACCTGTGGGTACTGCGGGCGCCCGTACCAGGTGAAGAGCCACACGCGGGAGGCCACCTGCTGGTGGCCGACGGCGTGTCCCGCTTTCCCCGGGACCCGGGCCGCGAGTGGGCACCCCAATGGGCGGCGATCGGTGACTTCCTGCGCGAGGCCGTCGGGCAGACCGATCGGGCCGAGGTCTCTCCCTTCGTGCGACGCGTACCCGTCATCGAGCTCCTCGACGACGAGGTCGATCTCACTCCGGGACGCCACATCACCCCGTCGCCGGCGAACACGGCGCCGCGACTAGCGGCATCCTGGCGGGACTTCAAAGATCTCGCCGCCAGGATGACCAAGTTGGCCCGGCTGCTCGCGGCGCTCGAACTGACCTCCGCCGCACAGCTGACGGCGACCACCGTCGCCGAACTGGCGCGGGCGGGGGCGCTCTCCCTGCGCGGTGGCCAGCAACCACCGGAGGCGGCGGTCCGCACCGGGGCGCCGTCGGCCGAGGATATTCCGTTCCTGACGGTTCCCGACCTTCTTTCGGGCGGCGAACCTCGGGCGCGCCTCGCCGCCGACGACCCTGCGGCGCGCGAGGCCGTGATCGCCGAACCCGGGGACATCGTGGTGGTGGGGGTGGCGCGGGCGTTCTCCGCCTGGGTTCATGAGGGGCCGCCGACCGCCCTGGGCCCCCAGCTGCACGCCGTGCGGGTGCAGTCCGAGCAGCTCGACGCCTGGTTCCTCGCCGGTTCGCTGCGCGCTCCGGCCAACGTCCGGCAGGCCGGGACGCACGCGACGAGCTCCTCCCGTATCGATGTCCGGCGCCTCCAGGTCCGCCAGGTGCCGCTCGGTGAACAGCGGCGCTACGGCGAGGCGTTCCGCGAGCTCGCGGCCTTCGAACAGATGGCGCGGCGCACCGCCGAGCTCGGTGCGGAACTCGTCCACGACCTCGGTGACGAACTGGCGGCTGGGCGGCTCGCGGGCGGGATGTAGTGCGCTCGGGTGGCCGCGCGCGGCGGCGGGGGCCACTGGGGCGCGGCGCGGTGTGGCATGGTGACGCGCATCACGTCTCCTTGCCGTGCGGTCAGGTCCCCGGCCCGCCCCGGTCGTTCGTGTCCGCGAACCGAGCCGAGAGTTGGACATCGACCTCGTGCCGTACGGACTCGACCTGTATGGCCAGCTCTCGCGGCAGACCCGCGGCCGTGTGTCCCGCGGCGTCTACCGTGGCGACAGCGGTCTCCAGCTCACCGAAGGCGAGTCGGCATTCGGCCAGTCGCAGCCGGACCACCGCGCGCTCCGCCCGCTCGGCCGGACCATCCCCGTGCAGGAGACCATCGTCGATGCCCTGGTAGAGACGGGCCGCGGAACCGAAGTCTCCGGCCAGCCGGAGCCCGTCCGCCGCTCCCCGCCACACACGGCGCACCAGCGGGCGGCGCTCTCCCCATTCCCCGCGCGCACGCTCCGCCAGTTCGCGCAGACGGCCGGTCGCCTCCCCTGATTCGCCGGCGGCGATCTCCGACTCGGCCCGCGTGCAGAGTAGTTCCACCGCGCGGGCGTCCAGCCACTCCTCCTCGCCTGCCGCCGAAGCCGTGGCAGGCGGCTCGCAGGGAGCGCGGAACGCGCACGGAGTCCGGTCCGCGGGCCGGCGGAGCGGGGCCGTCGGATCGGGGTGGGTGCGCGGCCGGGGTTCGGGGTCGCCAGGTTGCGGGCCGAGCGGGGCGAGGACCTCCAGGACCTCGTCGACGGGCGGTCGCCGCCCAGGCTGCTTGGCGAGCATGCGGATCACCAGGTCGTCGATCGCCTCGGGGATGCCCGCGGCGTACAAACTCGGCGGCAATGGCTCCTCGTACAGATGCCTCTCGGTCAGACCGGCGTCCGCGCCGAGCGGGAACGGCGGGCGTCCGGTGAGCAGTTCGTAGAAGACGCAGCCGAAGCAGTACACGTCCGTGCGCGCTGTGGGCTCGCGCTCCAGGAGCTGTTCGGGTGCCAGGTAGCCGCGGGTGCCCAGCGTGGAACCGTGCGCCGTGTACCGGGTGGCGTCGGCCCGCAGCGGCTTGGCGATGCCGAAGTCAATGAGGACGGCCGCCCCTTCGTCGTCGATCATGATGTTGGGGGGCTTGAGATCCCGGTGCACGACAGGCAACGTGTGCGCGCAGGCCAATGCTCCTGCCACCTGTACGGCGACGGCGATCGCCGTCGCCGGCGGCAGCGGTGTGTGCTCGTCGAGGAAGGTCCGCAGACTCACCCCGGTCACCAGGCGCATGGCGATGTACGGCACACCCCGGTGCGATCCGCTGCCGTACAGCGCCGTGATGCCCGGGTGGTCGAGCGTGCCCAGAAGCGTGGCCTCGCGCCGGAACCGGGCGTGTCTGACCGCGAGTTCGGCCGCCCTCTCGTGCGGGTCCAGAGCGTATAGGGCCTCGGAGTCGTGACGCAGGAACTTCACTGCGACCTCGCGACCCGCGGAGGCCTCGCGGGCACGCCAGACGTGGGCCATCCCGCCCTTGCCGAGCGACTCCGTCAACTCGTAGCGCTCGTCGATCAGATCACCCGTTCCGGGTCTGTACATCTCCGCGTACGAATCCGCGTCCACGCCGCGCCGCTCCTTCGCCTCCCGCACCCTTCGGCGCAACAGAGTAGCGTGAAGAAACCCTCTTGCGAGATGCGCATGGACTCAGTTTACAGATGTGTGCCATGCTGAAGTCGTGTCTGGGACTTCGTACGGCGACGTGCGGAGCTCGACGGTCCTGGACGTCCTCCTGCCCATGCCGCCCTCCACGGGGGTCACCATGCAGAATCCACCGGGCGTCGCCGGAGACGACTGGCTGATCAGAGCGAGTCCCCGGATGGCCCGGCCCGACGCCGCGGCCTGCCCCACGCACCGCCGTATCGCGATGCGGCCCCAGCTCGTGGCCGGACCGGCCGTGCCGTTCCTGTCCACGCCGTACGAGGAGTTCGGGTTCGGCCCCCTCTTCACGGCGCTCGACCTCGTGGAGCACCATGGCTGGTCCGTCGAGCGAGTGCGTACGGAACTGCGCGGCACTCGCGGGCCGTTCCGTGGCCGGGGCGCGCCGGTCCACCCCGTACACCTCGCGTGGACCGCCCACGCTCTGGAGCGGTACGTCGCGGCCCGTGCCCGGGAGCAGTCCGCCGCAGAGAAGTCGGGCCTGCCGCCGACCGCGGCGGTCAAGCACCCGTGGACTTGGCGCACACGCCGCACGGACGCACCCGGCCCGCGCGGCGCCCGGCAGTACGAGCACACCGTGTGGGGCCGCATGTACGCCTCCGCCGACGGGACCGTGCGCGACCTGTGGCTGCCCTCGCTGGGCCGGGCCAAGAGCAGTCGTCCCGAGGCCGAAATCGGGGCCATGGCACAGGTGATGGCGTACGGGGCGCCCACGCCCCGACGCAGGGCGCGGGACGAACCCCCTGCCGAGGCGACCAACACCACCCTTCCCCCTGCCCTAGTGCGCGTCTTCGACGTGGGATGCGCCGATGGTTCGGTGGAACCGCTGCTCGGCGTGGCACCACGGTTCGGCGAAGGGCCCGGCGAGGCAAGGAAGCGGTTCGAGGGCGACGCCGTACCGGCGTTCGTCGCCGTCGCGACCGCGACCGGCACTCATCCCGGCGAGAGCTGCGTCGACTGCAAGGCCATCGCCGGCTGTACGGACCTGAAACGCGCCCCGAGCCTGTGGGGAGGGCGACCCCCGTCCGTCGCACGCAAGCGCCGCTCCGTCTCCGCATGGGATCTGCGCCTGTACGCCGAATGCCCCGCCCAGTACCACCTGGTGCGGCGCCTGCATCTCAACGATCTGTCCACCGAGAACGAAGGAGCGCGGCGAGGCAGGGCCGTCGACTCCTGGCTGGACGCACGACACGGCGAACAGCCGGTGCGCGGCTGCCGGGACCGCGCGGCCCCCGACCCGGCCACGCCAGGCTTCGGGATCGGTCTGGACGACGCGTCCGCGCGTGAGGCCTCCGCAATGCTGGCCGAGCACCGGCTGCTGTGCCCGCTCAACGGACTCGGCGCCGACGAGCGTGTACTCGTACAGCACCGTGTGACGGCCTACGTGCCGGAACTTGATGTCGTCGTCCTCGCCGTACCCGACCTGGTGTACACCCATCGCGGCCGGTGGATCTGGCGCGAGACCAAGACCTCCGCCCGTCCGCTGTGGGAGCGGGAGCCGCTGCTGCGCACGTACCCGCAACTGGCCCTCGGGGTCCTGCTGTTCCACGCGAGGGTGCTGGGCGACGATCCGCGCCGTTCCTGGGTCGAACTGGAGCATCTGCGCGAGGGCCACGGAGAGAGCAGGCTCGAACGCGTCGATCCCGGCCGTGCCGAGATCGTCGACGAAGCCCGGGGCGTCATAGCCGGCCTCGCCCAGCCGCTCCTGGACGACACCACGTACGAACCGAGGACAGGGCGCCACTGCCACGGCTGCCAGGCACGGACCTGGTGCCGGCCCGGCACCGCCTACGTCACCGACCATCCGCTGCCGCACGGACCCAACGAGCCCACGCACGCCGACAACCCGAAACCGAGCGCCCCGCTGCTGTCGCGAGGAGGTACCCCGTCCGATGACTGACCAACAGCTCGTCCCGGACTGGCTGTTCAACCCGGACGTCGTCCTGCTGCGGGACGTGGCCACCGCCGTCCTGCATCTGGCGGCCGTCGGGGACCTCGACGCCTTCACCCTGCCCTACCCGCCCAGTGCGCAGCGCGCCCTGGACGCCCTGGTCCTCCAGTGCCTGCGCAACGGGGCCACGCCCCCGGTCGGCGTACCCGAGATGATGCGCTGGGCCCGCGCCCGGCCCCTCAGCAGCTGGCCCCTCGACCGGCTGCCCCCCGACCTGTTCGACGCCGCGGACCGGCTGATCGACGAGGGCTCGGGGGAACCCGCACAGCTCTGCCACGAACTCGCCGTAGGCGGATACGGCGACAGCACCGGGCGACAGTACGACCGCCTGGTCATCCACGGAGCCCTACGGGCCTGCCGCGCGATGTCGTCGCCCGAGTCGTACACGGCTTTCCGCCGCCTCCTGGTCACCCAACCCGTGCTAACCGAGGACGACTGGGCCGAGATCAGCTGCGACCTCTTCCTCGACCCGGTCCGGTTCCTCGTCGAGGAGATCTACGCGCCTGTCCCCGCCGGGTTCCGGCGGGACGGCTTGTATCTGTGCTGCCACCGCTGCCTGACCCTGCTGCACCCGGTGTCCGACACCGAGTGGTGGTGCGAGCGGGATCAATGCCGGCACCGGGGTCCCGCGCCGCACGGCCGGGAACTGGTGGCGGCAGAGGTCGGAGAGCTGCGCCAACTGCGCAAACCGCTGCGGTTGTTCGTCACCGGGCCCGGACAGGCGGAGACCGACCTGGAGGGTGAGCTGCGGGCGCTGGGGCTCACCGTCGAGATGTGGCCCAACTTCGACTCGTACGACGTGCGCGTCACGTTCCCCGACGGCCATGTTTGGGCCGTGGACGTCAAGGACTGGGCCCACCCCGCCTTTCTCGGCCGCAGCGCGACCGCGGTGCGCGCCGAACCTCCCTATGACGAGGCCTGTTGGGTCGTTCCGGAATTCAGGGTCCGCGCACGCCGCGACTACCTCGACAGCTATGTCAGGGAGCGGGGCGCTCAGGCGGGCGGACTGCGGCTGCTGACGGACAGGCAGCTGGTGCGGGCCGCACGGCTGCGGTTGTCAGGTGACCGCGGGCCGGACGCCTTCATCGGCCCGCTTCCCACCGGAGCGGAGGAACCGTCGGGACCCGGTCGGCGAGCCACCGCGAATCGCCCCGCGGACGACATGACGCCGGCCAGGGACGCCGGGCAGGACGGAGTGGACGATGCGTGACCGCAGCAGCTGGTACCAGCCGGTCATAGCCGCGTTGGGCCCCTGGCCCGAAGAGCACGCCAGGACCCGGCCCGCCCTGCTGTGCCAAGTCGAACTCGGCCTGCGACTGATGGAGATCGTGGCGCCCGGCCACGCCGCCGACGGAGCGTGGACGCTCCTGGGCGGCTACGGCCTGGCTTTCGCACGCGCCGCGAAACTGTCCATCGGCGCCGCGGAACAGGTCGCGCTGGCCGCGGCCCGGCACCTGCTCTGGCCCATGCGCCGCGGCCGGATGTGGCGGCAGTCTCTGGACGCCTACCTGCAACTGCCGGAACGGCTGCGCGCGTACCGTGTCCCGGCGGAGGGGAAACCGGCGTACCGGCTTCCCCTCATGGTCGCCGCCGACCGCTTTGCCGCGTACGACGAAGCGCTCGCGGACCTGCCAGCCTTCACCGTCAAACCGATGGAGCAGGCGGAGGCGGGCGAGCACCGCTTCATGGACCGCCGCCACCGGCGCACCTCCGTCACCATCCCGGCCGACCTCGTACGAGACCCCCTCCCGGGCCACCCCCTCACCACCGAACGCCCGGCCACCGCGGGCCCCCTGGACGTACCGCTCGACGAACTCGCCGATGTGGCACGGTGGATGGACGAGGAGGAACGGCGTCGCGGCCGAAAGACGGGCAACTGGGCCCAGCGCCTCGACGACCTCGACCTCGACACCCGCACCCCGGACGGGACCGCCTTCGCGTCGGCGTCCGCGCTGCCGCTTGACCAGCTCACCCACCTCGTCGGAATGGTCGGCGCCGGCAAGTCGACCCTGATGACCCTGCTCGCCGTCTGGGCGCACCACAACGGCCTGCGCACCACACTCGTCGTAGGTGACGTGGCCGAACAGCTCACCCTGACCGAGCTGTTCCGCGGACTTGGCCTGAGTGCTGCCCTGATCCAGGGCGGCACCACACGGCCTCAGCACACCCAGCGGCTGCACCGCAGGCTCGCCGCGCGAGGAGCGCACTCGCTCCTTGCCCACACCGATGCGAGCTTCCGGCATCTCAGCACCGCTTGCCCGCTGGACGCGCTGCGCGCACTCGACACATCAGAGCCGCTGCGCTACAACGACGCACCGTGCGGCGGCCTGCATCCTGTGCGCCGGGACAGGGCCGCTGAGGAGATGGCGACCGAACATGCCCTACGCGAACTCGAACGTGCCCGTGGCGCCGCCGGGCGGCATGCCCACGAGGACGACAGCGACGATGAGGAGGAGTGGGGCACCCCGCATGCCTGCCCGCTGTGGAGCGCTTGCCCTCGGCACTCTGCCACGCGCGACCTCGTGGACGCGCTGATCTGGGTGGCGAACCCCGCCAGCCTTGTCCAGACGGCCGTTCCGCGCCAGCTCAACGCCGAACGCCTGCGCTACCTGGAACTGGCGTGCCTTCGCAGCGACATCGTGGTCGTCGATGAGGCCGACCGCGTACAGATGCAGCTGGACCAGATGTTCGCGCCGTCGGCCACCCTCGTCACCACCGGTGTCTCCGAATCCTGGCTCGACCAGTTGCAGACCCACGAGATCGCCGAACTCGCCCGGCAGGGACGACTGCAGCTCTCCGACCAGGACGTGGAGCGTTGGTCGGCCGCCTTGGACATCGTCGGCTCCGCGGCGGACAGGCTGTACGCCATGCTCATCGACGATGAAGGACTGCGGAACTGGGCGCAAATCGACTACTTCAGCGCATGGACCCTTCAGGAGAAGCTGCTGAACGCCTGGTATCCGCTGACGCCCCGCCGGTCCGTGTGGCCTCCGGACGGCACGGAGGCGGTGGACGTCGAGGACGAGAACGCGCTGTATGAGGATGAGGACGAGGACGAGGGGGACGGCGGGGATGCGCCGGGAGAGCGCAAGCTCCCTGAGCCGGAGGCACCTTGGGCGCACCGTCGCAGCGAGATCACCGGGTTCTTCGACACCTTCCGGGACGATCCGCTCGGCGGGCGGGGTCCTTATCTGACGCCCGCCGACGAGCTCACCGCCCTTGCCCACGACGTTCTGCATACCCTCGACGAGAAGCGGACACGCAGCCGGGTCCGCGCGCTCCTCGACTCTCTGCTCATCGGAGCGCCGGATCCGCAGCAGCGCCCGCCATCCGCTTCCCGAGATGGCAAGGAGACGGCACGCGAGGACGTACCCCTCACCGAGGAGTGGCGCGAACTGAACGCGCGTCGGCTGGAATTCACTCTCGTGCTCGCCGCCCTGCACCAGCGCTTGGACCGAGTGACGTTCCTGTGGCCCCAAGTGGAGGCGGCGCTGCGCCTCGACGCGGCGAGCCACGAACTGACCCGCCGGCCGCCCCTCGACTATGCGCCGCTCCTGCCCGAAGCACCCATGGGCAACGTCCTCGGCTTCCAGTACCTGATCGACGAACGGGCCGCCGCCCGCGACAAGGACGGTCGCCGCACCGGAACCCTGCGCTTCTTCCGCTGCGCGGGCGTGGGCCGCGAGTTGCTCCTGGGCCTACCCCAGCTCGGCGCCGATCCCGGCCGGGAGGAAGCAGGCCCTCACGTCCTGCTGATGTCGGGCACCAGCTGGGCCGGCACGTCCACCCGCGCGCATGTCCTCGCTCCCGTCCGGGCGGTCCTCAAACCACACAGCAAGGCGCTGCGGTCGATCCGGGAGACCGTGTTCCGCACCGAGTTCCTCTACGACGCGGCCGGGCAGCCGATCCGCCTCTCCGGGCAGGACCCCGACAAACGAGAGGACGTCCTGCGCCTGATGATCGACCGTCTGGCCCGTCCCCGCAGAGACGGAACAACCTCCCCGCTACAGAGCGAACTAGCTCAGATCCCCGATCAGCGCCGCAGGCGCGCGCTGCTTCTGGTGGGCAGCTACGCGGAGGCCAATGTGGCCGCCATGGCCCTGGACGAGATCCCGCGCTGGCGCGGCCGAGTACGCGTGCTGGCCGCCGACGACGCGGAACTGGAAGCTGCGGTCGACGGCACGGCGCCGGCGGGAAGCCGGACACGGAGCACCGGGGCGGTGCGGCGTGGAGACCTCGCCGCCTTCGCCGAGGACCCGGACGCCGAACTGCTCGTCGCGCCTCTGCTCGCCGTCGAACGAGGGCACAACATTCTCACCACCCCCCAGCGTCCCGGTGAGGAGAGGGTGGCGGCGTTCGGGACGGTGTTCTTCCTGGTCCGTCCCCACCCTCGTCCCGATGACCTGTCCCTGGCGGTGTTCGCCATCAACGACTGGGCGAGCCGGTTCGTGCGCGGGCAACTGAAAAGCCGGGACGTGACGTTCGGCGATCTGGTGACGGAAGCCGGTGGTCTTGACGCGGCGGGCGGCACCTTTCGGACCGTCGCCCGTCGTGTCTGGCGG
The DNA here is from genome assembly GCF_027947535.2 of Streptantibioticus silvisoli. Taxonomy (GTDB): domain Bacteria; phylum Actinomycetota; class Actinomycetes; order Streptomycetales; family Streptomycetaceae; genus Streptantibioticus_C; species Streptantibioticus_C silvisoli. Next base: position 66,509 of record NZ_JAAGKO020000020.1, on the reverse strand, counting down.
CACGTGTTGTCCCGCCCCTACATCTACTCCTCGCTCTCCGACGACGAGAAGGAGTCCTTCGTCTGGGACCAGCTTGTCACCATCTGGCAGGTCATCGGCCGCCTCGTCCGCGGTGGTGTACCGGCCCGCGTCGTGTTTGTCGACGCGGCCTTCGCACCCCGACTGGCCGCGGCGCAGGCACCCGTCGCCGACAAGAGCAGGCGGTCCCGTACCAGCGATCCGGGACTGCTGGTACGCCTGCGGGACGTTCTCGCCCCTTACTTCAACGTCACCGGCATCGAGAACGCGTCCGATGGGCCCAACCCCGCCGACATCGAACTCGTCACGTTGCTCTACCAGCCGCTTTACGAAGCGCTGTGCGACCTGGGCGCTTCGCCCGGACCCCGGCGCGCCGACTGACACATCGAGCCCCGCCGCTTCCAGGGCCGCCGAAGACACGGCGCGCGACCGACCACGTACGAGAACGTATGGAGAACGGACATGTACCAGCACATCCGCCGATCCGCGTACCACCTCGCCAAGGGCGGCGAGCCCTGGACCGAGGACTTCCGCGCACTCGCCTTCCCCGAACACTGGCACGCGGAACTCCTCGAACTGCACAATCACGGGCGCGACGAGGAGAAACGGCAGCTGACTCTGCCCACTCGCCGGCTCGACGGCGTACTGCAGACCCTCGCCCCCGACGTGATCGTCCGCCCCCGTCCTCGTATCCCCGTCGAGCCGAGGCCTGAGCAGAGCCATCGGATCGCCGAGGACTTCTGGATGTACGTCCCCGCCTCGGCGACCGATCCCCTCCCGGACCGCTCCATGCGGCAGCTCCTGGACGCCTGGCTGCGCACACTCGGTCCCAAGGGCGCGGGGCAGGATCCGGGGTTTCGCTCGCTGCTGCTCGCGAGCAGCGCCGACCTCAAGCGGAACCTGCCCGAGTGGCAGCCGGTCACCGGCGTCGAACTGCTCACCGCCCCCGTCGCCGCCGGCGGTACCGCCGCCCCCGAATCCCGGCAGTTCCAGCTCGCCACCGACGCGTTGGCCCGTCGCATCCTGTGCCTCGATCCCTACCGCTTCGAAGGCGGCGAGCTGCGCTTCCGAGCTGTACCTCGTGGGCCTCGCGACCAGGGCGCCGAACTCATGTCGCAGCCCCTGTGCCGAACGGTCAAGCGCAAGGAGTGGTGGTTCTCCGTCGTACTCAACATCTCCCTGCACACCACGCCGTTCGACACCAGGCCGCGTCTCCATCTGCACTGGGGCGTACGCCGATGGGCGACGCACCCGCGGACCGCCACCAAACGCCTCAACTTGTCCTACCGGGAGTCCACCACGGTCTACTTGCGGCCCACCATCCCGTGGCTGCCCGGAGCGCCGGCCACCGAGCGCTACGCACTCGCCCGACTGCGCCGGGACCGGGCAGCCGACACCTTCGCCTGGTCGGAGAACGACACCGCCGGCATCCTGCGCGGACTCAGCCTCGCGGGCAACTTCCCCAACCCCGAGCAGCTTCTCGCCGAACCGGGCTCCTGGATCGGTGAAGGCCGCGGCGTGCGCGCCGCCGTCGTCCACAGCACGAGGATGGGGAGACACGACATCGGTACCGGCTTCATGCCCAACCAGCGTGCCCAACTGACCGAGTGGGCCGAACAGGCTCTTCCCGAGACGGTGGTGCGGGTACCCGATCTGACGCGGGGACGCGGCAAGGGCATCGGCGCACCGGACAACCGGCGGCCTAAACCCAGGACCGACGACGCCAAGAAGACCGAGCTGCTGCGCGAAACCCAGGCGCGCAGGGCGAACCTCGCGGCGCAGCTGCGGATCGCCGGCCAGCAACCGCGCCACAGCGGCCCGCCGCTGGTGGAGGTCCGGTTGCTGTGGCAGTCACCGGAGGTGCGGAAGGAAGCAGTGGCCCAATTCGCACACGCCCTGGGCCTGGACGGTGACGGCGGTGCCTCTGCCGCCGCGATCACGGACCGGGATTTCGACGAAGCCAGGCCCGGAGCACCGGTCGTCCTCGAGTGGCGGACGGAGGAACTCACCCTACGACTGCGGTGCCTGCCCCTGGCCAACGGACTCGGAGACCGGCTGGTGCCCGACCCGGCCGTCAACGCCAAGGGCGCGGCCATCGCGACCGCCATCGGCGATCGCCGCCGTGCCCTGCGCTCATGGCTGTGCGCGGATGGCGCGGACCCCGGTCACCCTGAACTAGCCTTGGTGGAGATCGCCCACCGCAGCACGTTCCGCCCGTCGGCGACCGACCCCAAGTTCGCCGTCCGCCTGGGGTGTGCCGACGCAGGGGTACTGACCCAGTTCGTCGTGACCCCGTCCACCGACCGGCAGATCGACAACGCGGACAGCACCGAGCATCGCACCCACAGCTCCTGGCTCGACGGACTGCGCCAGCTCGGTGTCCGTGTACTGCCGCAGCACACGCTCGGGGACGACCTGCCCGACGGACTTCAGTACGCCGCCGTCTGGATGGTGAAGCGCCGCAAGGACGGCCCGACCCGGCTGCCCAAGCACCTGCCGGTGGCCGTCTTGGCCAGCCCGCTGCCGGACGCGGCGGGACTGGCGGCCGTGCGAGGCTGGGACGATGCCGCGGGGGAGTGGGTGCCGTATCCGCGCTTTCTCCTCGGCCTGGTGAAGCAGGCCGAGATCGACCCTGAGGCATGCGCGGAGCCCGACCTACAGGACGGTGCCCCGCGCTCCAAGACACCGCGAGTGACCGGCAAGCAGTGGCGTACCAACCTCGCCCAGCAGCGCAGGGAGACCTCGGCGTTCCTGCAGCGCGTACTGCACTCCCTGCGCGGTCAGCCCACCGCGCTGATCACCCACGCGCAGAACAGCAGGCTGCACTGGCCGTGGCTGCAGGACGGCCGGACCGAGCGGGACTTGATCCAGACGGGCCACGCCCCCGAGGGCCGGCTCGACGACGAACTCCGCCTTGTGCGCGTCCGCGGGTGTGGCGGACGGGAGACCGCGCAGTGGTGGGGCCTGGCGGAACCCGGTAAGCCGCACGGACAGCCGGCTGGCTTCTGGGCCCAGACCGTCCCGCCGCAGGGTGAGGCCCCCTCACGTGACCGGATCTTCTACAGCACCACGGAACGCCCCGGTACCCATGCGGTCTCGCCCGCCCTCGACCGCCTGGCCACCCGAGTCAACGCCGCGGGCAACCTCACCTCACAGGCAGGTACCAACGCCTGGAACCCGACCTTGGTCGAGATCGCGGTTCTTGGCTGTCACGTGGAGGACGACCCGGCCGCCCCCACACTGGGCAAGCCCGACGAGCCTGAGGCACTGGCTCTCGCCGTACACCAGCTGCGCCAGGCACCGGACTATGCCGCGGCGCTGTCCCTGCCGCTCCCCCTTCACCTGGCGGGACTGGCCCAGGCGTACGTCTTGCCGATGCTCGCAGAGAGTGATGTGAGTCCAGGAGGGGAGATGGTGGAGTCCACTGAAGAGCTGGGGCAGTGGAGCATGACGGGGGACGACCTGGACCCGGATCTGATGGACGCCGCCGGGCTGGCCACGGAGCCCGAGAGGGAAGACGACGATGGGTGAACTTCTTCTGCGACGATGAGCTCAGCAGGACGCCATGGCTGTCGCGGTCCTCCGGCTGTTCGTCGCGGAGGCAGAGGCCGCGTCCGTCGGCCGCACACGGAGCACTGTCTGTCGAGTGTCCTGACGTCGCGCAGTGCGAAACGGCCGTCAGGCGGCGGTGCTGGGTTGGGGCCGGCGGCATGTGCTGCGCGTCCCCACCCGCACCGGGCCGGGCGCACTGTGGACGAGCCGACCGAGGTCAACCGACATGTAGGGCAGAGTACTTCACGGAAGCAGTGCGGCCGAACGCCGCTCCTTTTCCAACCGGCTCGCTCGCCGAAGGTCTTCAGGGGTATCCACGGCCATGCCGTCGTCGGCGACGAGCACCGTGCGGACCTGGTGGCCGTGCTCGATGAAGCGCAGCATTTCGATGCCTTCGGCTTGCTCCAGCGGGCCTTGCGGTAGAGAGCTGAACGTTCGCAGGGCTTCCGGGGTGAAGCCGTAGAGGCCGAGTTGCCGGAGGTACGTCGGATGGGCGTCGCGGGGATAGGGGATGGGCTGCCGGGAGAACAGCAGGGCGTTGCCGGACGTGGCGGTGACCGCCTTGACGACGTTGTGGTCGATGGCGGCTGCCGGCGATCGCAACTCCGCGCAGGCGTTGACGACGACGAGCGCGTCGGCAGGTGATTCGGCCAGGGCGAGGGACACCGCGTCGATGGCGTCGGGGTCGATAAACGGTTCGTCGCCCTGGACGTTGATGATCGCGTCGGCATCCAGGTGGCGGGCGCACTCGGCCACGCGGTCCGTTCCGGTGGCGTGTTCACCAGTCATCAGGCAGCGGATGCCCAGGTCCTCGCAGGCTGCGCGGATGCGGTCGTCGTCGGTGGCCACGACGGCCTCCGTGATCCTGTCGGCTTCGAGACAACGCTGGTGCACGTGCCACAACAAGGGGTGTCCGTCGAGGAGCGCGAGGGGCTTCCCCGGAAATCTGGAGGAACCCCAGCGGCAGGGGATCACCGCGACGTGGTTCGGTCCGGAGGTGTTTCGCATCGTTGTGGGCATGGTGCTGCTCCGATCGATCAGGCCGCCGGAAAGCTGATGGTGGTGCGGTTCGCATGAACACGCGGACGGCGCCGTTCAGGCGGCCTGCCGTGCCGTGCTCCGGATGAGGTGCTGCAACTGCGCGGCCATGCCGGACGTCAGATCCACCTTGGGCTTCCAGCCGAGGTGGGTGAGGGCCCGGGAGCCGTCGGCCCGGGTCAGCGGGACGTCTCCGTTGCGGGTGGTGAAGTACTCGACCGGGACGGTGCGGCCGGTCAGCTGTTCGGCGAGTTGGATCACCTCGGTGAGCGAGGCGTTCGTTCCGCCGCCGACGTTGACGACGCCGGTGTCGTTCGACGCGGTGGCCGCGGCCAGGGTGGCGGCCACGGTGTCGTCGATGTAGGTGAAGTCGCGCCTTTGGCGGCCGTCGCCGTAGACGCGGAGTGTGGTGCCGGTGAGAGCCGCGGACAGCGCGCGCTGGATGAACATGTCCGCCCGTTGACGTGGCCCGTAGACGGTGAAGTACCGAAGTGCCGCGACGCCGGTGCGGCAGTCCGGACGGCCGGCGTGCGCCAGGCAGAGTTGCTCCTCGGCGAGCTTGGTGACCGCGTACGGTGACGCCGGGTGCGGGTGATCCGTTTCCAGGCTTGCCTGGGAGGTCGTGGGGCCGTAGACGCTGGAGGAGGAAGCGACCACGACGCGCGGGACGCCGAGCCGGGTCGCGGCGTCCATGACGCGCTGGGCGGCGAGGATGTTGCACTGCACGTAGGCGCCGAACTGGGTTCCCCAAGAGGGGCGTACGCCCGGCATGCCCGCGAGGTGGAAGACCACGTCCGCGTCGAGCAGCACGGGTTCCAGCGCGCAGTTCAGCAGGTCGGCCGTCACCGCGATGAAGCCGGGCTGCCCGATGAGCGGTGCCAGGTTCGCGGCGGCGGACTGGTCGCTGGTCTCGTGGCGGCGGTCGACTCCGATGACGGTGGTACCTTCCCGCAGCAGGGCGTGCGCGAGGTGGGAGCCGATGAATCCCGCCGAGCCGGTGACCACGGCTCGCCGGATGTGCGGTGCCTGCGGTACGGGCTGGGTCGTTCCGGTCATGGCGTTCTCCAGGTCGGTGAGACGAAGGTCAGGCGAGGCGCCGCAGGAGCGCTCGGCCGTGCGTGAACAGTTCGGTGTCCCCGTTCTCGTGGCCGCGGACGAGCGCTGTGACGGCTTCGAGGGCGCCGAAGAGGTGCAGGAGGTCCTGTTCGGAGGTGGACAACGCCTGGCCGTAGCCGGCGAAGAAGGCGCTGCGCAACGCCGGATGTCCGGTCCAGTGTCGGTGTTCGAGCCGTGCGAAGTCGCGGACGCGGGCATCTGGGCGGGTGTGCTCGAAGTCGACGATGAACAACTCGTCGTAATGGACGCGCCAGTTGCGGGGCTGGTAGTCGAGGTGGCAGATGGTGCCTTCCATCGCGGTGGTGGACAGGCGCAGCGCGTGGGCGCGCAGCCGACGGTGGTCGTCCGGGGAGAGGATGCCGGCGTGGTCGGCCCGCGCGATCCACTCGCGCATGCGCCCGGCGAGGCGGGGGCCGGCCGGGCTTGTTCGGTTCTCCGGGGAGCTGTCGTGAAGCCGGCGTAGGGCGGCACCGGCTCGACGGTGGACGAGTGCCGCGTCTTCGGACGAGACGCTGATGCCGTCGCAGTCACGGCCGGGGAGGTGGGAAAGCAGCAGCGTCCGGCTTTCGGCGTCGTGGGCCACGAGCGTGGCGGTGATGTCGCGCATGTGTCGGAGGTGCGTGGTGTAGGCGCGTATCTCCTGGGCGAAGCGGTCGGCGTCCTGGTGCTCCTTGACGACGTAGGCGTGACCGCGCGGGTCGACGACCTTCAGTAACCGAGGAGGAAGACCGGGCTCGTCGGTGACGTCGATCTCTCCCAGCGCCCTTCGAGCCAGTCGCAGGCGGGGATCGTCGCAAGCGGTCATCCCCCGCACCCCCGCTTCGGGAGGTTGTCCAGATGCGCTGTGTCGTTGTGGCGGTCGAGGAGCCAGCGGCGCTGACCGAGCCGGTTGACGTGGTGCTGCCACCGGGTGATCGAGCCGTGGTCGACCGTGAATCCGGCTTGAAGCCCCGGCCGGAGGGCCAGGAGCAGCGTGTGCAGCGCGAGAATCGTCTCGCCGTGCGCGGCGAACACCAGGCGCCCTCCCTCGTGTTCCTTGATGAGGTCCCGCAGGAAGCCGCCGGCCCGCTGCAAGTAGCCGTTCCAGGTGTCCGAGCCACGAGCCCAGGGCTGGTCGGGGTGGGCGTGCGGGCCACCGTCGGCGGCGGTCTTCACCTCGTGCCACGGCCTGCCGTCGGCATCACCGTGGACAGGGCCGTCCAGTCCCGCCGCCACGGAGGTCGTCAGGCGGAGCGCCGCCGACAGGATGTCGCCGGTCTCGACGAGCCGCAGCCGCGGCCCGGTATAGAGGGCGGTGAAGGGCGCTACCGCGTGCTCGATCGCCAAGCGATCGGCGGCGGCCTGGACCTGCGCACGGCCGAGGTCCGTCAGCCCGGTACAGGTCCGGGGGCCGCCGACCACGCCTTCGACGTTGCACCGCGCTTGACCGTGCCGTACGAGGACGAATTCTGTGATGATCACCCGCTGTCCCCGCATCTCGCGTCCGTGAACTGAGGGTCCGAGGCCCTGTGCTGGTAGCCGCCCCGGCCGACGTACGGTGCGGTGAGGATGTCGTGCAGGCGCATGCAGGCGGTGAGGTGCCCCATGTCCGTGCGGCCGAGGGTTTCGTGGTGCCCTGCGGCGGTTCGGTTGTACTGGTCGAGGGCCTCGCGCACGGTTCGTGCGGGGAGGGGGCCGTAGGTCATCGTCAGGGTGACGATCAGCTTCGCGAGGTCGTAGCCGAAGGGGGCGAGGGTGAGGTCGTCGACGTCGATCGTGACGATGCTGTCCGCCGTGATGAGGAAGTTGCGCGGGTTGGCGTCCTTGTAGAAGGCGACCGGTCCGCTCGCCGTCCGCGCCAGGAGCGCCTGGGCGGCGTCGAGGTCGGCGGCCGTCGGGAGGAATCCGGCCGCGTGCCGTGCTGCCAGGGCTCTCCGCCGGGATGAGCAGTAGTCCGCGAGCTCCAGGCCCTGACCCGGCACGTGGGCAGCGTCGAGGCGGGCGCGGTGCAGAGTGTTCAGCCACGTGGCTCCGTGTACGTCGCCCAGGTGGGCAGCGAGTCGGAGCAGGTCCGACGGCTCAACGTGCCGCCCCTCGACGAATTCGAAGACGAGGCTGTTGAAGCCGATCGCCTGGAGGGCGGGTAGGCGTATCGGCGTGGCGTGGCGCGTCAGCCACAGGTAGTTGCGCACGGCCTGCTGACAGCGTTCGGCACTGGTGTAGTGCTTGGTGTACGAGGCCGGCGTCATCGGTGGCCCCCGCGGGGGCGGGCCACGACGTACGTGACGATCGAGGTGGCGGTCACCGGGGTGTCGGGACGGCCGCGCCGGAGCGCCTGAGCGATGGCCTCCGGATCACCCTTCAGGTCCGGCGGGAACCGGTATTTGGGGTTGGTCGCCAGATAGAGGGCCACGTGCACCAGGTCCGTGAACCGGAAACGGTGTTCCTCATGTTCGACAAGCAGCACGTCGAGAGGGCCAGCCGTCACCGTGGCGATGTTGCCGCTGTGCGCCGCCGCGTAGAGGCTTCCCCGGCGGGGCGCGTCCTGGTCGAGCCCGGCGGCGGCCACGAGGTGGTCCAGCTCGCGGTAGCTGTCCGCGCTCTTCGTCACCAGGATCGCGACGCCTCGCCGAGCGAGGATACGTGCGAATTCCGCGACCACCTCCGCAGGACGGGGCGAGTGGTACAAGCAGAAGGCCGCGCTGACCAGGTCGTACGTACCGGCTCTCAGGGGGAGGTTGTGGAAGTCGGCCTGGATGAAGTCGGTGACGGTGCCGGGCGTGACGCCCACGCGTCGCCGAGCCGCCGCGATCATCGCCCGTGAGGCGTCGACGGCGACCAGCCGGCGAGGGGCGAGCTGCTCGGTGAGGACACGGCTGCTCGTTCCCCGGCCGCAACCGATGTCCGCCACCCTGGACAGCGGAACGTCCGCGGCCGAGTGTGCGACGGCCAGACGCGCGATGGTCAGGGGCACCGGAGGCCCGGAGACCTTCGCGCGCCCCAGCGCCGACGTGCGGGCGGCCAGGCGGTCGGCGCCGCCGTACAGCTGCTCGAGGGACGGGGACAGGAAGGGGTTGTCGGAGCGCTTCACCGGCTCGCCCCCGCACAGTAAGGCGCGCCGGTGCCGGGGGCCGTCAGCCCGTGGGGTCGGCCGTGATCTCGCGCAGCCAGCGGCGTGTCTGTCGGCGGCTGCTGAGCAGCACCACGTCGGCGTGCCGGGAGGCGAGTTCCTCGATCTTCGCCAGCACGCGGGGCCGCATCTTGCGCCGGTAGGTGGCCACGTACTTGATGACGCCCCAGGTGATCCGGTTGTGGACGCCGTTGCCCTGGTGGCCGGCGCCATGCCGGAGCTGCCGCGCGACGATCCCCCACAGCGCGGCGGGCGTGGACACGTCCATGAGCACGACGGTGTCGCAGGCTTCCAGCCGGATCGACAGGGTGGAGTTGTAGTTCCCGTCGATCACCCATCGGGCCTCGGCCACGAGGGTGCGCTGGGCGGCGGCGAACTTCTCCATCGGCAGCGTGTTCCACTCGTCGTCGAAGTAGACCGCGTCCAGGTGCGTCACTGGGGCATCCAGCGCTGCTCCGAGCTGACGGGCCAGGTGAGATTTGCCGCTGCCGCCGCAGCCGACGATGGTGACTTTCCGCATTGCGCTCCGCTGTAGAGGGGATGGACAGGCTGGGCAGGCAGGATCTCACCGCGCTGCTCCTTCCATACGGTCAACGGCCCCGGCCATCAGCGACTCAAGTGCCTCGACCTGGCGGCTGAGCCTGAAGAGGTCGAGATGCTGGAGGCACGCGGCGATGAGGCCGGCGTGCTCCGCGCTCCCGGTGATGGCTCGCAGCATGGTGATCCGACGGGCCACGTCGTCGCTGTCGAACACGATGAGCGAGGGCGGGACGAACGCTTCGATGCCGGTGATACTCGCCGGGGCCAGCGGCAGGCATCCGGCCAGGGCTGCCTCGAAGATCCGCTGCGTCATCTGCCCGGCCGCGGCGTACCGCTCGGGCAGCAGCAGGAGCGTTGCGAGCGACCGCCCGTAGAGCCGGTGCACCTCGGTGAAGGGAATACGCTCCAGGAACGTGACGTGCGGCCACGCCGACGTGCGGGGCCACTTGCCGACGACCTGGTGGGGAACGTGCCGGGCCGCCGGCGCGAAGAACGTGTCGAAGGCGTTGTCCCGGTCGTACTGGTTGCCCACGTAGGCGAGGCTGATCGGCCGCGGCTGCTCGGCCAGCCGCACCGGGTCGGCGGCGTCGAGCAGCGCGTCGTCGACCGGGAACAGGAGGCGGTGGGCACCGGGGCTGGGGGTGAGGGCGGCCTCGCACACGTGGACCCCGAGGGTGTGGCGCCAGGGGTCTTCCGGGCTCAGTTGGCGGTCCTTGTCCCAGATGAGGGTCGGTGTCCCGTCCGGTCGGGCGTAGTGCCGGAGCAGATCGTCCTGGCGGTGCAGGTCGCAGCTGTGCCCCGGGCTGTCGCACGGGGTGGTGTTGCGCCCCTGGATCGGCCACCGCCATTCGAGGAACAGCACGTCGATGTCCGGGAAGCCGTGGGCGTCGAAGGAGTACGCGCCGCCGAGGTGGTCGCCGGCCTCGACACGGTCGCGGTCCGTTTGCAGGAACACGATTTCGTGGCCGCGGGCGAGCAGGGCGTCGACCAGGGGGCGGCGGTGGCTGCGACCGCCGTCGGGGGTGTCGGTGATCCCCGGGCCGAGGAAGCCCCAGAAGCTGTATCCGATCCTCACTTGGTGATCCACCGCCCTTCGATCAGCAGAGCGTCCAGGCCGGAGCCGGCGAGGCAGGCGAGTGCCATGTCAGGGGTGCCGCACATCGGCCGGCCCTTGACGTTGAGCGAGGTGTTGATCAGCACCGGGACCCCCGTCCGACGGCCGAACTCCTCCAGCACCCGGTGGACGAACGGGTTCTGGGTGCGGCTGACCGTCTGGAGCCGGGCGGTCCCGTTGGCGTGCACGACCGCCGGCACCCGCTGCCGCGCCGCATCGGTGACGCCGGACGCCATCGACATGAACGGTGCCCGCTGGCCCAGGGTGAAGAAGTCGTCCGCTCGCTCGGCGCTGACCATCGGCGCGAAAGGCCGGAACGGCTCACGAAACTTCACCGTGGCGTTCAACCGCTCCACCACACCCGCCCGGAGCGGCGAGGCGAGGATCGAGCGGTTACCGAGAGCACGCGGACCGGCCTCGGCACGCCCCTGGAACAGGCCGACGATGGCACCCTCGGCGAGCTGGTCCGCCAGGAAACCGGCACAGTCCCCGGAGAGCTGCTGTTCGCGCAGCGTCGGCCAGCGGCTGAGGTCGAGCGCCGCGGACGGGAAGGCGGGGCCGAGGTAGCACGCTCCGGCGATCCCCGCGAGGGGCCCTACAGCGTCGTGGTCCCCGTGAGCGGCCATCGCGGCGCCCAGGGCCGTCCCGGCATCGCCAGGTGCCGGCGGAACAAACACCTCGTCGAGGAGCCCCGCGTCGATGATCCGACCGACGGTGACGCAGTTGGTGGCCACACCGCCGCCCAAGCACAGCCGTCGCGAGCCCGTCAGATCCCGGGCACGACGGGCCAGGTGCAGCATGACCTCGTCAGTACGCTCCTGGAGCGCTGCCGCGAGGTCCTGGTGAACGGCTTCGGCTGGCTCCCCGGCGGCGCGCGGTCGGCACGTCAGGTCGGTGAAACGGGACGAGACGCGGGGATGGCCCGAGCTGAGCACGCGCAGGGGGAACACCGTGGGGTCGAGAGTGAAGCCTGTGCTGGTAATGCGGATCGCCTGCTCGAACAGGCTGCGGAACCGTGCGGGGTCACCCAGGGCGGCGAGGGCCATGACGGTGCCCTCCTCGTCGCCGCGCCGCCAGCCCAGGTGTTCGGTGACCGCTCCGTAGGCGTAACCGAGCGAGGCGGGGTCCCGCAGCGCTTGAAGCATGTCCACGCTTGGCTTGCCGGTGGAGGGCAGACGGCCTCGGCCGATGGTGGTGGTCTGCCGCTCCCCGAGGCTGTCGATGACCAGGACGGCTGCTTCGTCCCAGCCCGATGCCGCGAAGGCCGTGAGTTGGTGGGCCCGGTGATGGAGCACCGGGTGGACAGCGGCCCGGGGAAACAGGTGACCGAGGGACCGCAGCCGTCGCAGTGTCCGCACCCCGACCTTGGTGAATCCCGCAGCCCGCGGGCACGCACGCGCCCGGGTCTCGGCGGACAGCATCCATCGGGGCGTTTCTGCGGCGGCGCCGAAATAGCCGGAGGCCCGGAAGTTGTACGCAACGACCTCGATGTCGGCGGGCTCGGTGCCGGCCTCGCGCATCAGCCACTCGACAGCGAGGGCGGGGTATGCCTTCGTGTGTTTGACGCCGGAGAGGCGCTCCTCCTCCACGAAGCCGACCAGCCTGCCGTCCACCAGCAGCGCGGCGGCGGAGTCGTGGGTGAAGGCGCACAGGCCCAGCACCACGGACGGAGGTCTCCTCACAGCCGCGTCACCTCGCCACAACGGTGGGCAGAACCGGCCGATCCGTCGTGCGGAGGAGGGGACAGCTTGGCGTACCAGGCGGCCATGGACGTGTGGAGCGGACCAGTGATGCTCTCGGCGATACGCCGGGCCTCGTCCCGCTGCCCCTGCTTCCACAGGCGGTAGCTCTGCAGGGTGGCGCCCATGGCGTCCCATCCGGCGTGACCGGTCGGCTCGCCGGCCTGGACGTGGGCAAGGCGATCGTCGAACCCGTCCCAGTCAGTCGTCAGTTCGGGCATCTCCGGCAGTGAGGTGAAGGACGTGACCGCCTCCGCGGCCTCCATGTCGCGCTCGTAGATGTGGAGTGAGCCGACGTGGTGCCGGTAGTCGCCCAGCTCGGCTCCGAGCCATCCGGCCATGAGTTCGTGGAGCGTGGTGTAGAAGAACAGGTCGTACGGCAGACCGATCCAGACGTCCTGGCCGCGCATCGAGGTGGCCATGTCCAGGCGACCGTTGCGCAGGTTGAACTGGAAGCCGAGCGTGCACGGCACGTCCCGGTGGCCTGCGGCGTCCCGGGCGGGGTCGTAGAGCTGGATCAGGGCCCGCCGGGAGTCCGGGTCCGCCGTGAGGAGCTCGACGACGCGCCGTATCTGGTCCACGGAACCGCCCCAGCGGCGCAGCCGCGGTCCGTACGCACCGCGCAGGACCCCGTCGTCGGCGTACTGGGCCAGCTGCCCGTTGAAGTCGTAGATCCAGGGATCGTCCGAGCCGGACAGGATCCACACCGTCTCCGCGACGGCGAACGCCGCGTTCGGGATGCGGGCGGGAGGAGCGAGGAGCAGACGAGCACGCGGCTTCGTCAGCCGGATACCGACGTCCAGCACCTCGCGCGTCGCCATCCCCCGAGGGCTGACCAGTTGGCCGTTGCGAGCGACACCGACGGCGCCGGCGAAGAGTTCGGCGACGCTATCCGCTGCCAACGTGATCATCGGTTCGGGCCTTTCTGTGGGGTGGCGGTGGCCTCCGAGAGCACCTCGGAGACGATGTCGGCGACGGCTGCTCCGCTGCGGCCAGCCTCATGGCAGATCGCTCGTTTGGCCGTGGCCGGCAGGCGGACCGAACCGGGCGCCTCAGCGATACGCCGCAGTGCGGTGGCGACCTCCGGGCCAGTGGGACACCGCTGTGCGGCTCGCTGATCGGCAAGACCCAGAGTGCGTGTCGCGGGCAGCACGAGTTCCAGTACGGGCACGTCCAGCAGGACGGCCTCGATGCCGCAGGTGGAAGAGGCAGAGACCAAGGCGTCCGCGCCGGCCAAGCAACCGCGGGCCCCGATGCCCGGATCCGCCAGAGCAACAGGGAGACCGTCGGCGGCCTTCAGCAACGGGCCGAACGCCCCAGCCCCTTGCGCGGGGTGCGGGGCGATCACGAGCCCCCACTCACTTCCCGCCTGCCGCACACCCTCCGCGACGACGTCGAACTGGCTCCGCAGCCTCTGCTCACGGAAAGGCTGGCAGGCCCACACCAGGATCTTCGGCGGAACCTCGCCTGTCTGGTCCGACAGGACCTTCCCCAGGTAGCTGCGCTGGCCTGCCCGGTCGACATCGGCCAGAACGTCGAAGCGCGGCTGACCAACCACGTAGACGCGGGCGTCGGCTCGCCGAGTCCACGAGCGCGCGGTGATCACATCGCGCGTTCCCATGACGGCGATGTGCCGGCAGTGCTGCGCTCGCCAGGCGATCTGCCCCTCGACCCAGGCTCCGTGCTGGACGTAGACCGTCTCGGCGCCAGCACGCTCGGCCGCGCCGACCGCCAAGACCCCGGGCGGGCTCGTGTCGTTGCTGCACAGCAGGACCGAGGAACCCAGCTGGGAAAGCACGCGGTCGAACCACTTCTCGATCCTGACCGCCGCCGCCCAGGACGGCTGGGTGGGGTCCGCGCTGCGCCGCAGGACACGCATGGCGACTTCGGCCAGCCTGACGACGGAGATGGTGTGCTGGCCGACCTGGACGGTACGGTTGCCGCCCACTTCACCCAGGATGCGGTTGGGCGGTCCGCCGTCCACGCTGAGCATCTCCCGCGACATCTGCAGAACCGTGATCGCGAAGTGCGACGGTGCGGGAACGGCGTGGCTGGCGTCTATCGCGAGGTCCAGTACCGTGCTCGCGATTCCCCGTCGGGCGAGCTCGGCCAGAACCGGCATGAGCGTCTCCGCGTGGCGGGAGGACCAGGACACCGCGCAGACGGGGACCGGGACCATCGGCGGCACGGACTGGTCGGCCTCTCCGTGGACAGGGAGGTCCGACTCCTCGCACACCCCTACCTCCGAGCGGCCGAGGAGGTAGGCGGCGCCCGCGTCGGAGAGGTGATAGGTCACGTAGCCAACCGAAGGCTCGTAGCTCGCGACGACCAGTTCGTCGTTCGTCACCCGGCGGCCTGGGACTTCCCTCGTCAGCCGTTTGACCACGCGGGCCAGCAACCGACGCACGGGGACGTGATGCGTGTGCAGCCAGCTGACACCGCCCGGTGTCCTCACCACGTCGCCGCATCCCTCGTCGAGGGCGAGCATCAGCTCGTCGACCTGCTCCGCCGTATTCACGCGGTCGCCGCGGGACAGGAAGACACACGCAGAAGTCGGACCAACTCGGCCGGCTCGTGGACGATGGCGGGCTTCGGCTCGGCCGGCTCGCCGTAACCCCAGCCCGCGTGCACGTAGCGAACGTCGGCGCGTCGGGCCGCCTCTTGGTCGACGGCCATGTCACCCACGTAGAGCGCGTCCGCCGGGTCGCTTCCCGTCTCAACGAGCGCCGCCAGCAACGTGTCGGGCGCCGGCTTCCCCCGCTCGCGTGTCGGTGTGCGGACAACCGCGAAGGGACAGCCGAGACGCCCCAACAAGGGCACGGCCCGCTCCAGTGGCTTCGAGGTGACCACGCCGATCCGGTGACCGTCGGCCGTGATGTCACGCAAGGCAGCCTCGATACCCGGGAACGGCCGCGCGAGATGGGCGTCGCGGACCGACACACCCCCGTAGGTGTGTGCTACCTCCTCGACCTGCTCAACGCTGAGAGACGCCATGATGTCGGAGAAGGGACGACCCAAGTGCTGGGCGTACGACTCGAACGCGACGTCGACCCCGTGCTCCGCGCGCACCGCCTGCCAGGCGGACCGCATCACCGGAAGGGTGTCGACAAGGACCCCGTCCAGGTCGAACAGAACGAGCGCCGAGCCGGGCGCGAGCAGGGGCGCCGGGGCGTTCCGGTCCGGCCGTCGGGCATGCATCGTCACCACTGACCTCCTGTGTGCTGGCAGGGGCAGATGAGTGACCTGATGGTGGTTCAGAAGTAAGGGACCGCGTCACCGCATCCCGGGACGGTGTCAGGACGTCCCGGGACGTTTTCAGCCGCGTTCAAACTGCTGAAGTAGATTGAGCAGCGCCTTGGTATCCGACAGGTCGGGCAGAACGGTGGAGGCGCCGGCGGCCGACAGCTCCGCCGCGGAGTGGACTCCCGTGGCCACGGCGATGACATGGGCACCGGTCGTCAGGGCCGCCTCGACGTCGCGGGGCGTGTCCCCGACAAGTACGACGGGGCTACCGCCGGGCAGGCCGCGTTCGCACCGCGCCCGCCGACGCGCGACATCGACGAGATCCGACCGCTGGAGTGCGTCAGCGCCGTACGCACCCACCGGAAGGTCCAGCAGCTCGTCCAAGCCGAATGCGCCCAACTTCACGCGGGCGTTCTCGGCGATGTTGCCGGTCAGCACGGACGACACCCAATCTCCCGGAGCCGCAATTGCCTTGAGGGCGCCGGGAACACCGGGGAGAGCGCGTCCTCGGCGGCGGAGTTCGCCGAACCGTTCCCCGCCGGCCCGGACCAGAGCTTCGTTCACCACCGCCCACTGCGGCTCCGGCAGCAGGTGCCGGCGGAACATCTCCCTCATGATCAGCCGGTCGGTTCGCCCTTCCGTCACCGCCGCCGAGGACGGGGACCCTCCGGTCAGGTATGTGAACGCCGCCGCATAGATCTCCTTGCTCACTCCGGCGTTCTCGATGAGCGTATGGTCGATGTCCCACAGGACGAGCAACGGCATACACCCAGCGTAAGCGGCCCGCTCACCTGTGCCGTCGGGCTACGCGTCGCACAACGTCCTTGCACTGGAACGCCGTTCACGGCTTGTATGTAGCGCGTGAACGAGCGACTGCAATCCGTACTCGCCCAGCGCGGTGTAGCACCCGAGACGCTGGCCGAGGCGTGCGAGGTCGACCCGAAGACGGTGGGCCGATGGTTGGGCGGGAGAGTGCCGCATGCTCGCCACCGGTTCAGGGCCGCACAACTCCTGCGCGTCGAAGAGATTTTCCTCTGGCCGCCCCCACAACCGGGCACAGGTCGGCCCGGAGCCGTGCCGGGAGCCGAACTGGTCGGCACTTACCAGGATCGGGCCAGCGTCCCGCGCGAGACCTGGCTCTCACTGCTCCAAGAAGCCCAGCACCGGATTGACGTCCTGGTCTTCTCGGGCACCTTCTTCGCCCAGTCCAACCCCTACGTCGCCCGCATGCTCGCGACGCGGGCCGACGACGGCGTGGAGGTCCGCCTCTGCTTCGGGAACCCCACCCGGTCCGCCGTGGCCCGACGCGGAGAGGAGGAAGGGATCGGAGACACCCTGGCCGCCAAGATTCGGGCCTCGCTTACGTACTACCGCACACTGCCCGAGATACCCGGATGCGCCGTGCGGCTGCACGACACCACGCTCTACGCCTCCCTGTTCCGCTACGACGACACCATGCTGGTCAACCCCCACATCTGGGGCCAGCCGGCCAGCGCGAACCCCGTCCTGCATCTCCAACGTAGCGATGCCGGCACCTGGTTCGACAGCTACGCTCAAAGCTTCGAAGCCGTCTGGGCCACCGCTCGGCCCTGGACGCCGAACGAGGAGGGGACCGCCGCGCATGGGCAGGACTGAGTATTACAACGACCCGAATGCCCCGAAGGCCAACACCCTCATCCCCGCCAGCAACCTCCTCGTCGCCGACGACACCGGCGCCATCCTCCTCCAGCGCCGGCGCGACACCGGCCAGTGGGCGCTGCCCGGTGGAGCCCAGGACATCGGGGAGACGGCCGCCCAGTGCGCGGTGCGTGAGTGCCTGGAGGAGACCGGCATCGTCGCCGAGATCACCGGCTTCCTCGGCGTCTACACCAACCCGAAGCACATCGTTGCCTACACCGACGGTGAGATCCGCCAGCAGTACGAGAACACCTACATCGGGCGCCCTGTCGGTGGCGAGCCCACCATCAACAACGAGGCCGACGGCGTCCGCTACGTGCAGCCCGCCGACCTCGACCGGTACGACATCCACCCGAGCATGCGTCAGCAGATCGGCGACTACCTCGCCGGCACCTACCCCTATCTGGGCTGAACCGCCAGAGCCCCCTCGACCCGGGCGACGGAGGCCAAGATCTCCGGTCGCGCGCGACGGATGAACCGTCCGACGATGCTGTCCTCGCCGTAGCGGCCGACGATCTCCGCGATCCGCTCCTCGGCGGTCGTCCCCTCGCCGTCGGGCGTCGTCGTCATATCGCAGTAGATGAGGGCGTCGACTAAGCGCTGGTCATCGAGGAGTGGGAACTCCGCTTCCAGGGTTTCGCGGAGTCCGCGCTCCTCGGCTTCGAGCAGGGCGAAGGTGTGGTTCGCCACGAGGCTCGTCAGGCGCTCATCGGCAATGTGAACGTCGCGAAGGAAGCGGGCGCCGTCCAGGGGATGAAAGCCTGTGGTGGCAAGCCGTGGGGCGTAGCCGACGTCGTGCAGGACAGCGGCGGCGTGCAGAAGGTCGGCGTCGTCGGGTACGGCACCGGCGATCTCCGCAGCCCGCCGGGCGACACCTTGGGAGTGCGCCCAACGGCGCGGGAGGGGGACGGCCAACTCCACTTCGGCTACCCGAGTCCACTGATCCTTGGCGGTTGGCATGCGACCCTGCCGATCCCGAGTGCTGGGGGTTGTACGCGCTGGCATCAAGGTACGACGGTACGCCGGTCGGGAAAGGGGGCGACGGCGACCGCTGATACCGGTGCGGCTGTCCGCCCGCCGCGCCGATATCGGCGCCGACGGCGTCCTGAACGCCCGGCCCGGCCTTGCCCGGCCCGCCGCAAGCCGGCTCACGCGGTGGCAGCATCGGCGGGCCACCCTTGCACACTTCGGAGGACGCCTCCGCGAGCTGTGCCGCACCGACGACGAGGATGGCGGGATCATCCTCGCGGAGACATCCAGCGCCCTGACGCTCGTCTCTGGACCCCTGCGCACCCGCTCCTACACCGACGCACACGGAAGACGGCTGTACGCCGCCGCGGCCAGCCGCGAGGAGTTCAGTGAATGGGCCGGGAGCGTGCCGGCGGCCTGACGGCCGCGCTACCAACAGCAGCCGCTAGCCGTCGCTCTTCTTCAGAGGATGTGCCAGCGCAGTTCCGCTTCTTCTCGCCGCCGGCAGGCGCTGCGCGGCCGGCCGAATTGGAGACAGCGTTGTCCCTACCGGACATCCAGCGGGCGCGCCTCGTGAAAGGACGGCCGAAAAGACGCTTGGGCTCAGCCCTCTCGTGCGCGCCGAGGGGACTGGCCCAAGCGGTTACCGAGGGGTCAGAGAAACTCCGAGACCGCCGCATCGGTTCGGACGAAGGAGACCAGCGCCGTCCACTGGCCCGGGCTGAAGGTGAGTGCCGGGCCGGCCTTGTCCTTCGAGTCGCGGACGCGGACCGTTCCGTCGTCGGCGATCAGGTCGGCCACCTCAACGCAGTTGCCGGTGTCGCCGCTGCTGTACGACGACTTGAACCAGGACTCCTCGGGGGCTATGTCCGTCGAAGGGGTGTGAGCGTTGATGGCTTCACGACCTTTCTGCTGCTAGTTCTTCCAGGAAGTCGATGGACTCGGTTAGGCCCAGGGCGACGCCGACCATTGTCTCGAACCGGCGGTTGAAGCGCTCCACCTCGCGGGGCTTGTCCGAGGTGCTGACCGCGCCCCAGGCGTTGTCAGCCTGTACGCGGGCGGGAAGTTCGCCCAGGTCGATGATGGCGAAGTCGGATGATGAGCGGTATCCCCGCCTGAAGGGCAGCACCTGGAACTGGACATGGTCCAGCTTCGCCAGGCGAATGATCTCCCGGTATTGGTCCCTCATGACGGCCTCGTCGCCGACTGGGATGCGGAGTGCGGCCTCGCCAAGGATGATGCGGAGTCGAACGGGGTCTTCGCGCTCCAGCACTCGGCGCTTGCGCTCCATTCGCAGGTCAACGTTGCGCCGGATGAACTCGGCCGTCGTGTCCTCGACTGGACGGCCGGTCTCGAATCCCGCCCTGGCGTACGCCTCGGTTTGCAGGAGCCCGTACACCACGGTGGGGTGGTACGCGCGGATGAGAACGGCCTCCGCTTCCAGCCCGACGTAATGCGGCATCCCGGCCGGCATGAACGCCTTGTACTGCGTGAGCCAGTCCTCGTTCGGTGCCTCCCGGTTGAGTTCCGTGAGCTGGTCGATCAACTCCTCGTCGGTGACGCTGTACCGCTTCAGGAGGGTGCGCAAGTCACCCACGTTGCGCCGGAAGTTCAACTCGCCGTGCTCGATCCGGGCCAGGGTCGGCTCGGACAGGGTCTTCATGCCGCGAACCGCCGCCTTGCGGGTCATCCCGCGGGCGCGGCCGTCCTCCACGGGAGGGCAGTTCTCACGCAACTGTCTCAACTGGATACCCAGTTCCAGACGTCGTCCGGTCGAGCCCCGTTTCGCCGCCATCAGTGCACCTCTCCAGGTTCATGTGCCGATCGATCATCGTCCTGCGCAGGCTCTTCCACCCTCTGTGCTCCCTCCGCAGTCTTCAGTGCATGTCGCTGCATAGTCCAATCTGCTGCTCGTAGAAATTTCTGTAGCGATTCAGTTGCATGCTCACGCGTCCTGCCGCAACCGTAGTTGAACCAGCTCATGCGCTGAAGGCGAGTCAAGGAAACGCCTTCCCGTTGACGCGTCCGGGAGATGAGGCGCGCCGCCGCTTCTTCAGCTGAGGAGGACTGGACGATGACTTCCCTGACGTGGTCAACCAGGCTTACGCACAGTGCGGTTTCCCCGAGGCGGGCGCCGGATCGAGACGAGTGGTCGGTCACCCTGCTCCGCGCCGTCAGCGCCGGCGGAGGCTTCACCGAGGCCGAGAAGGTCGTGCCCGGCCAAGTCCGCCGGGCGGCTGCCGTCGAACTCCGCTTCTGGGGTCTCCAGTCGCTCGTGGAGTCGGTCTCCTTGCTCCTCAGCGAGCTGGTTACCAACGCCTATCAGCACGCCGGAGGCGATCACGTGATCGTCCGCCTGATCCGGACCGACACGTTCATCCGGATCGAGGTAGGCGGTCCCGGAGCACGGCCTCCCGTGCTGCGAGACGCCGTAAGCCTCGAAGAGAGCGGACGCGGCCTCGTCCTGGTGAACGCGCTCGCCGAGGACTGGGGCTTCAGCGAGGAGCGGTCGGCCGTCTGGTGCGCGCTCCGCGTTCGTGTCGGAGGCGCCCCGTCATGAGTGGTGCCCTCTTCGATGGCTGGTGCCTCGGCTCCCCGTTCCTCCAGCCGAGGGCCCCTCCGACCGGGAATCACCGCCCGCAGGCCGGTGCCCCCACTCCTCTCTCGACACCGTTACGCCCACCCATCCATCGGAGAACACGTCGTGACCGCACCCGCTCCCCACACGCCGGCGCCCTGCCCGCCTGCCTCCGCCGCTCTGGGCAACTCGCCGGAGCCCGCCCGAATCGATATCGCGAGTGATCTGCTACGCCGGAAGAACCTGGCCGAGACCATCCGGTCCATTCCGGTCGGCGAACGGACCGACGAACAGCTCGCCGAGTTGCGGCGAACGGACCGTGCCAACGCGGAGGTTCTGCGCAGCGTAGTGAACGACCACGGGTGGCCTGGTGCGCCCCTCGTCGGGGCCGACGCGGCGCGCGCCGCCTGGCTGATCGCACTGCGGTCGGACGACGCCGAGTTCCAGGCCGACGCGCTGGCCGCGCTCGCCAAGGCGGTGACCGCCGGCGAGGCCGAGCCCGCCTGGTGGGCTCACCTGTACGACCGGTCCTGTGCGCTGACCGGCGTCAAGCAGTGGTTCGGCACCCAGTTCCAGAATGGCCCAGACGGCGTGGAGGTGTACCCGGTCGACGATCCGGAGAACCTGGACGCCCGTAGGGCGCAGTACGGGCTCGAACCGCACGAGAAGAAGGTGGCCGCCGTTCAGCAGCGCCACGGGGGACGCGCAGCATGACGACCGCCGAATGCCCCCTCGCCATCACCTCGCCGGCCGAGACCGCCGCGGCTTCGTCCTGTCCCGCCGACCGCGAGTCGAGCCGCTTCATCCCGCACATCACCCCGCTGAAGGGCGAGGGGCCCGTCACCCCGAAGGTCGTCCTGCGTCCCGACGGCCTCGGGGTGATGTTCCCGGATGAGACCGCCAGCGACCGGGACCGGCGCGGCGCTTTGTGGCTGCGGACCGGGGCGCCGTCGCCGGGCCGGGTGATCCCCATGTTCAGGAAGGTCCACCCCCGCCGGGCCGGCGAGGTCATGCTCGACATGCGGTGCCAGGGCTGCAATGGCACGCCGGACCGCACTCGCGACGGCATCCTGTTCTTCACCAAGCCGGAAACGCGCCGGCGAAACCTGAACTGGCCGGACGTGGTGTACACCTGCCACCCGCCCGTCTGCCTGCCGTGCGCCCAACAGGCCATGTTCGCCTGCCCATTCGTCCTCGACGCCCCGGCGCTGCGCGTCCGGCAGGCCCGCCCCTGGGGCATCGACGGCTTCTACTTCCGCCCCGACGCGGACGGCACGCCCCGGCTCGACGAGGAAGTCGACCGGTGCGCGTACGAGGACCTGAAGCTGCTGCCGTGGATGGTCGCCATCCAGCCGATCGCCCGGCTGAGCCGCTGCACTGTGGTGGACATCCGCGCCGAGCTGGCGGCTGCCGGGCTGGAGGTTCCTGCTTCGGGGGACGGAACATCGACCGGGCGCGGCAGCCGCCAGACGCTGGCGCAGGGAGAGCGGTGAACGACAGAACCCTTGCCGGCGAGGGCCTTCCGCCGGATGCGCCGGATGCCGTGCTCCGGCTGGCGGGCGCCATTCTCGGACGATGGCGCAAGCACATCGGCTTGAACCAGATGGAGTTCGGCACGCGCGTCGGCTACGGGAGTGACATGGTCGCCTCGGTGGAACTGGGACGCAGGGTCCCTTCCGTGTCCTACCTGATAGCCGCGGAGGTCGTCTGTGACGCGCACGGCACGATTAGCCTGCTGGAGCCGCATGTCCGCCAGCGTCCCCGTTCTGAGCAGGAAGTGCGCCGGGCCGAAGAGTGCAGCTCGGCCCTGTCCTACTTCGCGCCGGTGGTCCTGCCCGACCTGTTCCTCATCGACACCGACGACTCGACTACCGGCGACCGGACCTGGTTGCGACGCAGCCGGCAGATCCTGGAGTCGGGGACGCGGATCTGTCTGGTGTTGGACCAGGCCGTTCTGCTGCGCGTGGTCGGCGACCGAACGGCACACGGCCACCAGCTTCAGTATCTCGCCGACCTTGCCGAACGGCCCCACATCGTCGTTCAGGTTTTTCCCCTCGACGGCGGCGAGTACCTCCCGTTCACGGCGCCGGTCACCTTGATGCAGGACGGCGATCAGCTCACGGGTTTCGTGGATGCCGGACTCGCGAAGTACTGGCTGGGCCCCGAGGGCGCCCGGGAGGCGGAGCGCCGGTTCGCCGACCTGCGCTCGGCGGCCCTGCCGCCCCGGGCGTCCCGCGATCTCATCCTCAGCACCGCCGACCGGATCGGGAGGTGACCGCCGTGCTCGCCTACGTCACCGCCCCGGTCGGCATCGACGCGTACCAGGCACTCGGCCACGAACTCCGTGCCGCGTTGGAGTCGTTGGGTGCGACGACCGTCCTGGCGGACCACCCCACGCAGACGGTGAACGCCAAGGTGGCCCAGGGAGCCAACCCCGTTGACGCGTCGTGCGACTTCGTGGACGCCCGCGCCGCGACGATCGGGCACTGCGACCTGCTCGTCGCGGTGCTGGACGGCGGGCATCCCGACGTCCTAGTCGACATCGGGATGGCCTACGCCTTGGGCACGGACTGCTACGGCCTCCACCTCCACGGGGAAGCCCCGGACGGACTGCACACCAGGATGCTCGACGGGCAACTCCGCAGTGTTCCGGACCTCCTGGCCCACCTCCGCGTTCACCTTCGATTCCACGACCTCGTAGAGCCCGAGCGGCTGCTGCGGAGGGGATCACACGGTGATGACGAGGAGGGCGCCGGCGATCAGACAGGCGCCGAGCGGGAGGTCCGCGGTGGTCCTGTGGCGAGCCCGCTGACAGAGCACCCCGGCCAGAGCCAGGACCAGACCGGCCCATAGCCCGGTCAGCACCGTCCCCCATCCGAACCAGCCGAGCACCAGCCCGAGCAGCCCGGCGAGCTTTACGTCGCCGCCGCCCAGTTGGCCGGCGGCGGCGACGTAGAGCGTGCCGAAGAGGGCGAGGGCCGCTACGGCGGCGAGGGCCGCCCGCAGCAGTCGGCCAGTGTCGCCCGTGACGAAGGCGTTCACGGCGAAGAGCGCGCCGGTGCTCACATAGCCGCTGAGCAGGACGCGGTTCGGAAGCCGCCGCACCGAGAGGTCCAGCGAGGCCAGCAGGACGGCGTGGACGACGAAGCAGCTCAAGGCCAGTACGGCGAACAGCGGTTCGTGGCGCCCCGCATTGATGCCGAACGCGGTACCGCACAAGGCCGCAGAGGCCAAGGTGAGTACGACGCGAGCCGTACGGCCGCGAACAGCGGCTTCGTCTCCTTCGACGGAACGCAACGCCGCACCGGCGAGCCCAGCACCAGGAAGTCTCCAGACCAGCGCGATCACCCTTTGCAATCTCCCCGACTTGGCGCCTCCTGATTCAGAACGGTGCCAGGAGAACAAGGATCATAAACGAACCGCCAGCGGTAATCACGACAAAGCAATGGACTGGCAAAATTACCCGTTCGCACTCTGAAGTTAGACCGGACAAAGCGCCGATCGCACCTTGAAGTCGATCGCATTCTCGGAGTAAGCGTTTTCTTGCCATCTTTACCTGGCGCGCATCTCAGGGCTCACGCGAGGTGATGTGTACATGGGGAAAACGTCAATAAGACGTGCTGCCATGCCCGTTGCTGTTCTTGTCGCGGGTGCGACGGTCACCGTAACGCTCGGCGGGTGCAGCCACCAGTCGTCCGGCACGGCAGGAGCGCAGGCGGCGAGCACGCCGTCGGCTGCGCCGAGCGTCCCGGTGACGCCGTCCGCATCGACGGGGTCCGGCTCGGCGCGGTCGTTGGCCACCGCCGCCTACCTGGGCATGTGGCGGGACATGACGCGAGCTGCGGCCACATCCGACTGGGAGTTGCCGGCGCTCGCACACCACGCCACCGGCGAGGCTCTCTCGACGATCTCCCGCGGCCTGTACGCAGACCACCTCAACGGGCTCGTCACCAAGGGCAAGCCGAAGGAGTCGCCGATGGTGACGTCGGTCGATCCGGTCGGCGTACCGACGACGGTGATGATCGCGGACTGCGGGGATTCATCTCACTGGCTGAAGTACCGGAAAAGCACGGGGAAGTTGGCGGACAACGATCCAGGTGGACGTCAGGCAATCACGGCGGAAGTGAAAAGGGGATCAGACGGCACCTGGCGGGTGACCCGGTTCGCCGTCGAGGGGGTGGGGACGTGCTGAGACGAACTGGAATGACGGTGGCCGTGGCGGTCGTCGCGCTTTTCACGGCAGCCGGCCCGGCATTCGCGGGAGGCGGCTGGGGTTCCGTCGAGTGCGATCAAAACCCGCACCCCGGTTGCGAATTGGGCGCCGGCTCCGGCGGGTCGCACGGGAAGACGGGAACCGCGCCGGGGAGGGGTGGGACGACGAAGAGCAAGGGCGGGTCCGGCGGCGGCTCGGCGCCGTTCAACCCGAATCCGAACTTGCACTGCTCGTACGTGAAGTCGGACTACAAGTCGCCACCCGGCGCCGTCGCCACGGCCTACGTCGTACCGCTGCCGGGGCCGGCGGCTTCGGCCCCGCCCGTGATGGCCGCGGTCTTCCACCCGGCCGGTGCCGTGAACGGCGGGGTCGTCCCGCTGGCGGACTCGACGGCCGGGCAGGGCGCCGGCGCCTGGTACGTCTACAAGTGCACCGGCGACGGCAAGGCCGACGCGTACTACCATCCGCCGATCTGGATTCCGGCGGCGAAGCCGGGGGCGAAGAAGCCGACGCCGGCGCAGCTGGCTGACGTGGCGCGCAACGAGCTGGGGTTGCCGTCGCCCGCGATCGAGGCGAACCCGGCGGCCGAGCAGCTGGTCGGGCTGCCGACGTGGCTGTGGCTGGACCGGGCGCAGTGGAAGACGGTGTCCGCGACCGCGTCGGTGCCGGGCGTCGCGGTGACCGCGAAGGCGAAGCCCACATCGGTGACGTGGACGATGGGCGACGGCCACACCGTGACCTGCAAGGGGCCGGGCACCGCGTACTCGTCGAGCGCAGGGAACCCGAAGAGCGCGTCGCCGACATGTGGTTACACCTACCGGTCGTCCTCCGCCGGTCAGCCCGGTGCAGCGTTCGCCGTGTCGGCGACGGTGCGGTGGACGGTGACGTGGGCCGGCGCCGGCCGGACCGGCACGTTCCCCGCGATGACGACGACTTCGGCGGCGGCGTTCCGCGTCGCGGAGAGCCAGTCCGTCGGCTCCGGCGGCTGACCCACCCCTCCGAACGGCGCGCCGAGCGCGACCCCGACTCCCTCCCCGGAGGTTCGAGTGAGCAGCAGTACCCGCGTACCGGCGGCCGGTTCCGCCGCGCCGGGCAGTTGGACGCCCGTCGGCAAGAACGGTGCGCCCGCCCGGCTGGCCGGTGCCCCGCGCCAACGCCGGGTGCCGTACCTCCTGGTGGGCATCCTGCTGGTTCTCGGCTGCGCCGCGGCCGGGGTCGTGGTCGCCCTGCGGCTCGGGCACCGTGTCCCGGTGCTGGAGCTGGCCCGGCCGGTCTCCGTGGGCCAAGCCCTCACTGGTCGGGACGTCCGGGAGGTCGACGTCTCGGCAGGTACCGGGCTCGCGGTGATCCCCGCTCGGTCGCTGGTGACGGTGATCGGTCGGCCGGTGGCGTACAGCTTGCCGGCGGGGACGTTGCTGACTCGGCAGGTGCTCGGGGCCGCGCAGGTACCGCCGGCCGGGCAGGCCGTGGCGGCGGTCGGGCTGAAGGCGGGGCAGGTCCCGTCAGGGCTCCAGCCCGGCAACCACGTCACGGTCGTCGTGGAGCCGGACGGCAACGCGGTATCGGGGAAGTCCTCGTCGCCTCCGTTGTTGTCCTGGGATGCCGTCGTCACGGATGTGAAGGCTGACGCGACGGACCAGACGACGGTGGTCTCCATGCAGATGGCCGTCGAGGACGCGCGGCAGCTGGCGGCGGTGCCGGCCGGGCAGGTCGACTTGGTCGAGACGAGCGGGGGCGGCCAGTGACGCTCATCGCGGTGTGCAGCTTCAAGGGCTCGCCCGGCGTGACGACCGCGGCGCTGGGTCTTGCCGCGCGCTGGCCTGGCGGGGGCAGGGCGGTGCTGGTGGAGTGCGACCCGGCTGGGGGTGATCTGCTGGCGCGGTTCCGGCTGGAGACGTCGCCGGGGGTGGTCAGCCTGGCGGCGGCGGTGCGGCGGTCGGCTGATCCGGCGGTGCTGTGGCAGCACGCGCAGGAGCTGCCGGGCGGGCAGCTGGTCGTCGTCGGGCCGCCGTCCGCCGAGCAGGCCACGGCCGCGCTCGGCGAGATCGCCGCGAACGTCGGGGCGCTGCGCCGGGCGGCTGATGAGCCGGAGACGGTCGTGGTCGCGGACTGCGGCCGGATCGATGCCGGGTCGCCCGCGCTGGCGGTGGTCAAGCGGGCCGACGTCACGGTGCTGCTCGCTCGCGCAACGGACGACGCGCTCGCGCACGTGGCGACCCGATTGCCGCTACTGGCGACGTGGTCGACGCGGTCGTGCTTCGTCCTCGTCGGCAACGGCTACCCGACCGCCGAGGTCGCCGCGACGCTCGGCCTGCCGGTCTCGGTTCGGCTGCCGCACGATCCGAAGGGGGCGGCAGTGCTCTCCGGCGGCCACGGAAGGCGCGGTGCCGTCCGCCGGTCGGCGCTCGGCCGGGCGGTGGGTGAGCTGGCGCAGGTGATTGCCGGGCAATCACCTGAACCGGCACGCCGACTGCCCGAACCCGGGACGGCGATGGCGGAACCGGAGAAGGCACGCGCGGTCTCGGTGAACGGGGGTGCCCGGTGACGTCGCTCAACGAAGCCGCACACGAAGAACCCGTGCCCGCTGGATGGCGCACCGCACCACCGCGCCGCCTGCCAGGTCCGGCCGACCTGTCCGCGGCCGGAATCCGCACGGACGCGCCAGCCGAGCAGCTGCGGGCGAGCCTGCGGCAGCAGCTGTCGGCAAAGCTGTCCGAGCGCCTGCGCGCCGACGAAGCCGCGGGGCGGCCCGGCATGAGCCCGGAGGAACGGCGTGCGGCGGCGGAGAGCATCCTCGCCGACGCGGCCGAGGCCCACACCCACCAGCAGCTGACCCGGAGCGCGAGCATCGTCACGCCCCAGGTCGAGAGGCAGGTCATAGCCGCGGTGCTGGATGAGGTGTTCGGCCTGTCCGGCCTGGAGCCGCTGCTGCGGAACACCGAGATCGAGAACATCAACGTCACCGGCGACCGGGTCTTCGTCCGCTACGCCGACGGCACCCGTGAGCAGCTGCCGCCGATAGTCGGCTCCGACGGGGAACTCATCGAGCTGATCCGCGACCTGGCCTCCCGTTCCGGGATGGAGGAGCGCCGGTTCGACCGCGGCAGCCCCGGCGTGAACTTCCAGCTGCCGTCCGGCGAGCGGGTGTTCGCGGTGATGGCGGTGACCGCGCGGCCGTCGATGTCGATCCGCCGGCACCGCTTCAAGCGCGCGACCCTGGCCCAGCTGCGGGCGTCCGGCACGATCGACCGGCCGCTAGAGGCGATGCTCGGCGCACTGGTCCGGGCGCGCAAGAACATCGTGGTCACCGGCGGGACCGGCATCGGGAAGACGACAATGCTGCGGGCGCTGGCCTCGGAGATCCCGCCGTGGGAGCGGCTGGTGACGGTGGAGGACACCTTCGAGCTGGGACTCGACGAGGACGCCGACGCCCACCCGGACGTCGTTGCCATGCAGGCCCGCGAGGCGAACATTGAGGGCCAGGGCGCGGTGACACAGGCCGAACTCGTGCGCTGGGCGCTGCGGATGTCGCCGGACCGGGTCATCGTCGGCGAGGTCCGCGGGGCCGAGGTGATCCCGATGTGCAACGCGATGTCGCAGGGCAACGACGGCAGCATGGCCACCCTGCACGCCAGCAGCAGCGCCGGCGCGTTCACCAAGCTCGCCGCCTACGCCGTCCAGGGCCCGGAACGCCTGCCGATCGAGGCCAGCAACCTCCTGGTCGCCTCCGCGCTGCACTTCGTCGTCCACCTCGACAAGCCGCGCGACGGTCAGGGCCACCGCGTGGTGTCGTCCATCCGCGAGGTGATCGACGCCGACGGGCAGCAGGTCGTCTCCAACGAGGTCTTCCGCCCGGGCCCGGACCGCCGCGCCGCACCGGGGGTGCCGTTGCGGGCGGAGACCGTGGACGAGCTGGAGGCCGCCGGGCTGGACCCGGACGTGCTGCGGCCGACGGGACGGTGGTGACGTTGACCGGCTTCGCCGCCCTGCTGGGCCTGTGCGGCATCGGCACCGGCCTGGGCCTCCTGCTGCTCCTGCACGGCGTCCGCGGAGCACACCGACCGGCGGTGCCGGCGCGGAAGCGTTCGCCGTTCGCCGTGTTCCAACGCAGTCACGCACGACGGTGGTTGCTGCTGTCCGGCGCGGCCGGGCTGCTGCTCGGGATGATCACGGGCTGGGTGGTCGGCGGGCTGCTGGCCGCCATGGCCACCTGGAGCCTGCCGCGCATCCTCGGGTCTGCATCCGGTGAGGAGGAGCGAACTGCGCGGATCGAGGGGATCGCCGGGTGGACCGAGATGCTGCGCGACACCCTCGCGGCGGCAGCCGGCCTGGAGCAGACCATCATTGCCACCGCCCCGACCGCGCCGAAGCCGGTCCGGCAGCACGTCATGGATCTCGCCGCCCGGCTGGAACGCGGGGATCGGCTCCCCGTCGCGCTCAAGCAGCTCGCGGACGACCTCGCCGACCCGACGGCGGACCTGGTGCTGGCCGCGCTGCTGCTGGCCTCCGAGTACCAGGCCCGCCAGCTGAGCGCGTTGCTCGGCGAACTCGCAGCCACGGCCCGCTCGCAGGTGGAGATGCGGCAGCGCGTCGAGGCCAGCCGCGCCCGCACCCGCACCACGATGCGCGTCGTGGTCGTCACCACGTTGGGCTTCGCCCTCGGCCTGATCCTCCTCAACCCGCAGTTTCTCGCGCCGTACGACACCGTCATCGGGCAGTTGGTGCTGCTCGTGATCGGCGGGCTGTTCAGCGTTGCGTTCACCTGGCTGCGGCGCATGGCCCGGTTGGAGGAGCCGGAACGGTTCCTCGCCCCGGCCGCCGAGCCGGCCGAGCGCAGCGCGGAGGTGGCCGCGTGATCACGCTCGCGCTGCTCGCGGCCTGCGCCGGCCTGGGCCTGTGGGCCCTGGTGATCTGGCTGTTCCCACCCCGCAGGCGACTGTCCGAGCTGGTGGCCCGCCTGGAGTCCACCCCGGTGCCGGCGCCGTTGCTCACCGCGGACGGCGGCGGGTGGGCGGTGCGGGTCGGATCACCGTTCAACAGCTGGTTGCGCGCCCTCGGTCTGCCCAACGACCGTACCCGGCAAGACCTGGCCATCACGGAACGGTCGGTGGACGCGTTCCTGGCCGAGAAGGCAGCCCTCGCGGTCTTCGGCCTCCTGCTGCCCGGCGCGGTCGCCGGCATCCTCACACTGGCGGGCCGGCCGCTGCCCTGGGCGTTGCCGCTCGCGGTCTCGGTCGGCGTCGCGGTGACGGGATTCGTGCTGCCGGACCTGATGATCCGCGCGGAGGCGGAACGGCGCCGCGCCGCGTTCCGGCACGCGCTGGGCGCGTACCTCAACCTCATCCACATCCTGCTGGCCGGCGGCGCCGGAGTCGACGGCGCCCTGGCCTACGCCACCGAGATCGGCCAGGGCTGGTCCGTCCAGCAGCTGCGCCGCGCGCTGACCACCGCGCGGCTTACGCGTACGTCGCCGTGGACGACGCTCAAGCAGCTTGGAGAAGAGCTGGACGTCGGCGAACTCGCCGAGCTGGCCGCCGCGTTGTCCCTCGCCGGCTCCGAGGGCGCCCGGGTGCGGTCCTCCCTGGCGGCGAAGGCGGCGGCTATGCGCAGCCGCAGCAGTTCCGAGGCCGAGGGCAAGGCGAACTCCGCTACCGAGCGGATGGCGCTGCCCGGGATGCTCATGGCCTTCGGCTTCATCATCTTCGTCTTCTATCCGGCCCTCACCCAGATCACCGCGTCCCTGTGACCTGCGCAGTCATACGAAAGGAATCCCGACATGCTGACCTCCCTCTGGCTGCGGATCGAGTCCGCTGCACGGCGGCTCGCCGATGACGAACGCGGCGTGACGACCGAGCACGTCATCTGGATCGCCGCCCTGGCCGCGCTCGCGCTCACCATCACCGCGCTGTTCGGCCCGAAGATCCTTGCCGCCGCACAGGCCGTCAGCTTCCAGTAGGACCGGCCCGTGCCCACCGTCCGCGCGACCACGCGCCGCCTCACGCACCGGGCCGCCGCTGCCGCCCGGCGCCTGGCGCGCGACGAACGCGGCTCGGTGACCGCCGAACAGGTCCTCGTCATGCCCGCCCTGCTGTCCGTCGTCCTGCTCCTCGCGCAGGCCGCGGTGTGGGCACACGGCATCCAGGTCGCCCAGGCCACCGCCGCCGACGCCCTCGCCGTCACCCGCGAGCAGAACGGCACGGCCGCCGTCGGCCAGACCGAGGCGAACCGCATGCTCGACCAGCTCGGCCGCGGCCCCCTCAACGGCGCGCACATCATGGTCACCCGAGAGGCCGACCACGCCGTCGTGAGCATCACCGGCACCGCGAGCAGCGTCGTGCCGTTCCTCAAGCTCCCGATCCACGTCAACGCGACCGGCCCCACCGAACAGTTCCGCTCCGCCGCCGGAGGAACACCGTGAGGCCGGCGCTGCGACGGTTCCGCGAGGACGAGCGCGGTTCGGCGACCGTCGAACTCGTCCTCAGCGTCGGGGTGCTGCTGCTGATGCTGTGGTTCATGGTCTACTGCGGCCGGCTCTCCGACAACCGCTTGCGCATCGAGGACGCCGCCCATCAGGCCGCCCGCGCCGCCACCCTCGACCGCGACCTGCCCACCGCCACGACCGACGCCCGCTCCGCCGCCGCGTCCGCCCTCGGCGGCACAGGCGTCACCTGCGAAGACCTCGCCGTCGACCTCATAGGCACCATGCAGCCCGGCTCCACGGTCACGGTGACCGTCCACTGCACCGTCGACCTGCACGACCTCGCCCTGCTGCACGTCCCCGGCCAGAAGGAGATCACCGCGACGTTCTCCTCCGTTGTCGACGTCTACCGAGGAACCGACGACAGCGGTCCGGGGAGCGTGGCCGTATGAACCGACTGCGAGAGTTCGCACGCGACGAGGACGGCCAGGTCACCCCGTTCATCGTCGTACTGGCCACGGCGATCCTGATGTTCACCGGGCTCGTCCTCGACGGCGGCCTGGCCCTGGCCGCCAAGGTCCGCGCCATCGGCGAAGCCCAGGAAGCCGCCCGCGCCGGCGCCGAAGCGCTGGACCTGAACACGTACCGCGCCCACGGCACCGTCCAGCTCGTGCCGGCCGCCGCCCGCACCCTCGCCCGCAGCTACCTCGCTCACACCGCCGACACGGGCGCAGTGACCGCCACGGCGAACGCGGTCACGGTGACGGTCACCGCCCACCAGCACACACAACTCCTTCGCCTGCTCGGCCTCAGCACCCTGACGGTCACCGGCACCGGTACCGCCCACCCCGTGCGCGGCATCGACACCCCAGACCCGTGAGAGAGGGAACCCCATGCCTCACCACCCGGCCCCGCGCCGCCGCATCGACGAGACCGCCGGCGCACTCGTGCGTAGCCTGCTCGCCCTGGCCGTGCTTGCCCTTCTGCTGGTCGGCCTGCCCTGGGGACTCGTACAGTTCGTCGGCTGGCCGTTGCCGCACGCCGTGCCGGGCTGGTCCGACATCGAGACGGCGCTGCTCGACCCGATGTCCACGCTGTTCCTCCTGCACCTGCTGGCCTGCCTGCTCTGGCCGGCGTGGGCGCTGTTCGCCTGGCACGTCGCCCGCAGTGTCACCGACCTGGTCCACGGCGGCCCGTGGGTCCGGCGGCCCAACGTGGGGCCGGTGCACGCCCTGGCCGCCGCGCTCGTGACCGCCGCGGTCGTCTCGCTGCTGTCGCGCCCCGGTGCGGCTTCCCCTGCGACGGCCGGTCAGCCGGCTGTTGGCGCTGTGGCGATGCCCCCGGCCGTCACCGCGACCATGGCCCTCCCGGAAACCCCCGCCCACCACCACGCCGCGCCGGGAACGGTGGAAGTCCGGGCGCCCGAGGGCGGGGTGTACGACAGCATGTGGCGCATTGCCCAGCGCTCCCTGGGCCACGGCGACCGCTGGCCCCAGATATACCGACTCAACCACGGCGTCACCCAGGCCGACGGCAGGTCGTTGACGAACCCGAACCTGATCCGCCCCGGCTGGATCTTCCGCCTGCCGGGCCAGCAACAGGACGTCACCCCGCCCCACCGGCCCGAGCACCGCCCGACGCACGTCACCCTGCCGACACAGCGCTCCTCCCCGCCACCGACATTCCCGGCCAGTACCCCGTCACCTGCACCAAGCGCGCCAGCGGCGACGCACACCGCCCGGCCTGAACCCCGCAGCACCGCGGCCCCCGAGGAACCGTCGGCTCCAGCCCACCGGCCGGGCATCGCTCTGCCGTCCGGCGGCTACGTCGGCATCGGCCTCGCGGCCCTGGTCACCGCTGCCCTCGTCACCGTCCGGCTGCGCCGCCGCAGGGCGTACCGGCCCGGCAGCCGCGACCGCGACGGCCTCACCATCGCCCCCGTGGTCCGCGCCCTCCGGATCGCCCACGACGCCACGCTGAACACCGCGTCGGCCGAACCGGAACCCCCCGCGGGCAACGCGTACCCGCCCCCGGTGGCCGCTCCGATGCCCGTGCCGCCCGTCCCAGCCCCGGTGGCGCCGTCCGGCCCTGTCGTCGGCGAACGCGACGGCCGCGCACTCGCTTGGAACCTCGCCACCGCCCACGGCCTCGGACTCGTCGGCCCCGGATCCCTCGACGCCGCCCGCGCCCTGCTCACCGCCCAGCTCGCCGAACGCATGGACCCGTCCCGCACTCAGGTCGACGTCGTCCTGCCGGAGCCCGACGCCCGGCTGCTCCTGGGCGACGACTTCACCAGCCGACCCGCGTGGCTGTGGGTGCCCGGCACGTTGAACGATGCCCTGGACGTGCTGGAGCAGGAACTCCTCGACCGCGCAGCCCGACAAGCCGCGGCGAGCCCGCAAACCAGTCGGCAGGTGATCCTCCTGGCCACACCGATCGAATGGGCTGACCGCCGGTTGCAGGCCCTGCTGGAGAACGGCGCCGCCTTCGGCCTCACAGCCATCCTGCTCGGACAGTGGCGCGCCGGCACGACCGCGCACGTCCGCCCCGACGGAACGGTCTCCGTCGTCCGCCCGAACAGCGAACTGGCCGGCGCCCGGCTGTTCACCCTCCCCGAGGCTGACACGCGGGAGCTGCTGGAACTGCTGGCTGCGGCCAGCAGCACGCCCGCCGGCCGCAAGGCAGAGGAGCCCCCGGTGTTCGCCGAACCGGCCGACCCGGCACCCCGGGAGCCGGACGGCCGGCAACCGAGCACGCAGCAGCGCCCCGCGCCCAAAGCCCTGCTGCGCCGCCCGAAGACCACGATGACCGTGCGAACCACTGCGGACCCGCGCCGGCCCGCTTCCCCCACCGCGCCGCCGGAAGACCTTCACCGGTTGCTCGGCGCGCTGAAGGCCCCCGAAGCTCCGCCCACCGCGAGTACCACGGTGGCCACGGCCCCGGCACGCGCGATGACGCTCCACGTGCTGGGCCGGGTCCAGCTCCTTCACCACCTCGACGGAGCGGAGACGGAGGTGGACGTCACCTCCGCCCTGGCCCCGAAGCACCGCGAGATCCTGGCCTACCTCGCCCTGAACCGCACCGGCGCCCGCCGTGAAGCCCTGACCGCCTCCATCTGGCCCGACGCCCCGCGCGACCGCCCGTTCAACAGCTTCCACGCCACCCTCAGCCAGATGCGCAAGGCTATCCGAGTCGCCACCGAGAACGCCGTCACTGACCTCACCCGCCAGGACGACGGCACCTACGCCCTCGACCCCGAGCAACTGGCCGTCGACCTGTGGGATATCGAAGACGCCCTGCGCACCGGCCGGCCAGAGCAGAACGACGCGGTGCTCCAACGCGTCCTCGACGCCTACCGCGGCGACCTCGCCCCCGAACTCCCCGTCGAATGGCTCGACGTCCCCCGCGAAGCCCTCCGCCGCGAAGTCCTCGACGCCGTCACCAACCGCGCCCGTGCTCTCCGACAGGGGTCGCCGGGCCGAGCGCTCGTCCTCTTCGAACATGCCCGCACGCTGGACCGGTACAACGAGGCCGTGTACTGCGAGATCGCTGAAGTGCAGGACGAGTTGGGGCAGATAGACGCGATCGCCAGGACGTACGGCCTCCTGGTCAGCGCTCTGGCGGAACTGGACGACGAACCAGCTCCGGAGACGGTTGCGCTCATCGAGGGCCTGGGGAAACGAAGTCGGAACTGGCGGGTGACGGAACCCAAGGAGTCGGCCTGACGTTCCAATTTGCACTCCAGACGACCGGTGATCACACTTCCTCCATGGCTTTCACTCGCCGGTCACGGGTGTTCGTGGCGTTAGGTCTCCTCGCCTCCACGGCGGCTGCTTGCGGACCTGCGACCGAGGGGCCGGCGTCAGGCCCGGGGACATCTGCGAGGCACACGGCCCATCCCGTCATAGACCTGACCTTCAGCGGGGACATCAAGGGCCACGTCTCCAAGGCGAGCGATGTACTGCCGTTCAAGACCGGCGCCCACTACGATTACGCGTCGCCGGACTACTCCACCCAGTGCGTCTTCCCCACCGATGACGGCGCGTGGACGGCCAACATCGGTTTCCGGCTGAACAAGGTCGCCTGGGAGATCGCCATCGCTGCTCCGGACTTCGGCCTCCCCAAGGCCGGCAGGGATCCCGCCGTGTGGGAGACGAATGCCAGCGGCAGCAACGGTGTGCCTCATGCCGTGAGCATCGACATCGGATCGAGCAAGGGGCCGAATGGTGAATCCCCGGCCGATGGCGACGAGTTCACCTACTACACGCCTCAAGACCACGATGGCGGCGACGGAACGGTGACCATCAACCCGAGCCTGACGTCCGGCACGTTGGATATCTGGCTCACCCCCGCAGAACCGGAGAACGTCGAGTTCCACATCACCGGCCGGTGGTCATGCGGCAGAGACTCAAGCCCCCCATGAAGCAAGCTCTACGGGCAGCGATCGCCTATCCGCTTGTCCTGCTCGGGCTCACGAGCTGCGGAACCAGCACACCACACATATGGGTTGCTCCTGCGGCTTCCCCCAGCACCGGGTCCCCGGTCAACATCCCCGGCACGGCCGGATATCTGATCTCCAGTGCCAGCGAAGTCGACTATCTCCAATGGCAGCGGGAATCGGACGGGACGTTCCAGGGCACGGAACTGGACGCCACCGTGTCGGGGACCGTTCCGGACGCTCAGGTGACCGTCAAGCGGAACGAGTTCGACGGACACATCAACGGAACTACCGTCAGCATCGACGTCGGCTTCCACACGGACCAGGGTGTCCTGTCCGGCACCGCCCTCACCCTGAACGTCGTCCAGCAGGACGGGAGCATCCAGCCCGTCGTCTACCACCGGGCGTCCGACAGCGACTACAACGGCGCTCTCCGCACCCTCAACGCCTCAGTGGCCAGTTCGAATTCCGAACAGCAGCAGGCCAACGGCCAGGCCAGCGCCGAGCAGCAGGTCGCCGGCGACTACCAGCGGCTCGGTACCGATAGCTCGGGCCTGACGACCGATCTGTCCAGCCTCTCGACGGACCTTGCTGGCACGGGCAGCGACCTGGCCGGCGAACGCTCCGACGAGCGCAACGTCCTCGCCGAGGCACCCGGCAGCCCGGACGACGGTACGGTCTGCGGCGACGCCTCCGGGGTGAGCGGGGACGCGTCCGGCATCTCGGGCGACGCCTCTGGTGTCTCCGGCGACCTGACCGGCCTGACGGCTGACCTCGCCACATTCCACAACGACACCTCGACGCTGACTGGGGACCTGGCCACGCTGCTCCGGATCGAGCCCGGCT
This sequence comes from Streptantibioticus silvisoli, assembly GCF_027947535.2. Classification (GTDB taxonomy): domain Bacteria; phylum Actinomycetota; class Actinomycetes; order Streptomycetales; family Streptomycetaceae; genus Streptantibioticus_C; species Streptantibioticus_C silvisoli. The sequence goes on along the minus strand of NZ_JAAGKO020000020.1, from coordinate 29,901 downwards.
ACGCCGGCGGTAGAGGCGGGCCGTCGCCCAGCGCCATACGGACCGCGGCCTCCGCCGCGATCTCGACCGCACGGCAGGACGTCCGCCTCGCCAACCAGGACATTGACCAGGAGAACGCAGACGTATCGACCGCCTATCGGTACGCGGCGGCAGCGTCGAACGCCGGTCACTGCGACACGGCGCAAGATCCACCGGAGGGACCGATCACTCACATCACCTCGCCCTTCAAGAACTAGCCCTGGGCCATCTTGATGGCGAGGGACGTTGACCGGTTCGAGGCGACCCGGCCGCTGTCTGACGGCCAGCGCCTACCCGATGCTGGGTTCTGCGGACGAGGCGGAGAGCGCCGCGTAGGAGGCGCTGCTGCGCTGGCAATCGGCCGACGTCGCCGGGATCGAGGCCCCGAGGATAGGTCGCTCCCATGCCGATAGCGATCTCCAGTGGCACTGGCGGGTTCAGTTTGCGTGGTCCGATGCCGGCGCCACCCGGCAGCGCCGCGCGCCCAGAAGGCGTTTCTTCCCCGTCCGTATCAAGCTGAGGGTATGGAGAACGCACAGCACCGCGTCGTCATAGAGCCCCCGGCAGCGGGCGGTGAGCGCCGAGTCCGGGTCGGCGGGGAGTTTCTGGGCCTGGCAACCAGCACCGAGGACGTCCTCGAATTCTGCCGCCGGGCCGGCCTGGACTTCGATGACCTCCGGTTCGACGACGAACTGTTCGACTGGCGGGGTGGCGGGCCGGACGTCTGGGAACGGTGAGGGTTGGAGTCCGCTCAGAGTCCCGTACGGCCACCGCCTCGCCGCCGCCGTGTACGGTCCAGCAGCCCCGAGTGCTCCTCCGCCCACTCGACGAAGGGCATAGCAGCGGCCAGCAACTGTTCCGCCGGCGGCGTCAGCCAGTACGTGGTTCGGTACGGGAAACTATCCTCCCGCAAGCGATCCACGAGTTCGGCTTCTTCCAGGCGGCGAAGGGTGCGATTCAGAGTGCTGTCCTGAAGATAGGTGTGGTTCCGCCCAGGCCAGCCGTTTTCCAGAGACCGTTCCCGTATCGCGGCTAGGATTCCGGTATATTGCAAAGGCCCCGACCGCAGCGAGACGAAGACATCCCACACCCACTCGCCGTTGAGCAGATGGCGAAGGTCATGAATGCTCTGCAAATAGCGGCACTCGTTGGCGCCTGCCTCCGGATGCGGATCGCGGTTCGCACTTCTCCCAATTTCATCGCTCTGGGACACGCCGCGCCACCTCCTCCGCTCCGACCATGGTCACCTCACGTTCGTGAGTCGGCAACTTCGCGATGTCGGGGCCGCTGCGGCTGCGGCTGCTCCTGCCGAACGGGCTGCCAGACCCCCTGCCTGCTAGGCCGGTAGCCCCGCAGCATCGCAAAAGGGCAGGTAGCCGGTCGCTTGGGCCCTTCCGCTGTGCCCCGCAACTGGATACTGCGTGAGCAGGTGTGTCAGACGGTCGGGCCGTGGGGAGAGGTGCCTCCCCGCAATAATTGCGCCCGATTGCTTGCCTCTCCACGGTCCACTCTCCCCATTCCTCCTCGCCGGCCGCGTGCAACTAAAATTCATCCTCGGCGAAATTCGATCAGCATGTCTAAATTCCGCCGCACCGCCGTCCATTCCCATGACGTCGGGGCATCGACCGGCATTGATAAAGATTGGGAAAAGATATTGCATCGGGGGTTGAATTGAATGACGAGACGTAGAGGATGAACGCATCGGGGCGCAGCACAGCAAGGTGCGCGTCAAGATCAGAAGGAAAAGCGCGTGAACGAGAACGCCAGTCGCCGGACGGAAGTTACGGCGGACGACATGAAACTCATCACCTCGCAGGACTTCACCGAGATTCAGCGGATAGCGCGCGGGTACTGCCGCGCGGTCGACTCCACCCGGTCGCGGAAGCGGATGAACGGGAGCGCCACCGCCGTGCGGGGCGGCGTTGCCCTGTACGGCACGGACGACGTCAGCGACGACGTCACGCAAGACGCGGTGCTCATGTTCGCTAAGCGTCTTCGGGAAGTCTCCGGTTCGTCGGACGTCTCCGCCCTCACCGTGGCGACCCGGGAGCCGTCGGCATGGCAGTACGTTCGCCGGGATGGTGACGTGATCATCGTGAGCCGTAAGACCCTCCAGTATTGGGCGGTTCGGGATGCCGCCGCCCGCAACAGGTACCGACTGGACGTCCAGCCCGACGAGTTGGACGCCACGCAGGGCGCCCAGCAGATGCGGGGCGTTCCGCACGCGGACAAGTTGCCCACGCTCGCGGTGGCGCCGTACCTGTCCTGCAACAGCGAAGTGATCTTCAAGTCCGCGTGGGCGGACGGGGCGGAGTACCCCACGCTCCGGGTGATGCTGGACGTTGCGGGTCGCGCTGATGACCTGGGGCGGGCAGGGGTCATCGGCGAGACGGCGCAGAGCATCCACGGGGGTCCGCGCAACTCGTCGTCCAAGGTTCAGCGGACCAAGGATGCCGCGAAGCGGGAGTGGCGGGCGTTGAGTGCGTCCCTCGACGCCGTGCGGGATGACCTGGTGTACCGGGGTGCAGCGACCCCCGCCGACGGCTCCTGACTCACTCTGTGCCCCGGAGGTCCCCGAAGGGACCGTCGGGGCACAGTCGTTTCCCGATTCAAGATCGGTAATTGGGATGCCACGTGGGCCGTATTTAGGCGTGTCACCTTTCGCGCCTGCCGGGCAGTGCGCCTGCCAGCCTCCGGAAAGATCGCTGAAAAAACTTCTTTCATGATCGGGAATCGGGGCGGTTGGCCGTCCGTATTTAGATGACGGACCCCGGGTCGCGCTTGGAGCGCACCCGGGAGTTGGTCGTACGCATCGCACATTCTGCCTTGAAGGATCTTGGAAAAATTCTACTCAAGATCGGGATTTGGGCATTCCTGCGATCCGTATTTGAGTGACACGGATTTCTCCGTGTACCGCTCGCCCCGCTGAAACGACATCAGCCTGCCGCGTCGCATGGGAGCCGCACTCCAATTGGGGTGCGGCTCCCGTCCGTTACAGGCACGCGATCCATAAGGGGAGAGATCGTGCAGAGGCTCATGCACATCGAATCCGGGCGAACCATAGATCCGGGTACCACCATCCACGTGTCGGCCGGAACGTCGGCCGGAAAGGCGTGGCGTTACGAGAAGATCACACCGTGCGAGGACGGGCACAAGATCCACTGCACCCGGTCACATCCCAAACTCGGTCGCATCCACCGGGAGTTCACGCCTTCCCTGTTCGGCTGCACAGTCGTTATCGACGTCGCGTTCTACGCGGACCGCGCCCGGATGCTGTCCGCGTTCCGGCGGTTGGCCGTTTCCGGGGTTGGTGCGCTGGTTGCCGCGATCATCGCTTGGGTGGTCGCGGAGTACGGAAACAGCAATCTCCAAAGCGTCCTTGCGCTGGTCGGCGCTCGCTGATCCGCTCCAACGCTTCGCAGCCGCAGGGGCGAATGGTCGAACGCCCCTGCGGCTGCACCGGGCAGCAATCAACCCATCTGAGGAGTGACGTGATCGCCACACGTGAACTGTCGACGGAAGAACTTTGGCACGCGGTTGCCTCCGCGCTGAACGAACTTCATGCGCGGGACGAGTGCCCACGTCTTGAGGAGTGGCGCGACTACCGGGACCAATCCGCAGAGTGCGCCCCGGGAATCCGGAGATCGCCGGATGTCGGAGAGTGGGTGCGCCGCGTCCAGTGGTCCAGCTCTGCCGGGAAGTGGGTCGTGGTCAATTCCGACCCGCTGGACGCGGTCGGGCACGCCGAGAGCATCGCGGATCACGCGCGCGAGGCGTACACGCTCGCACAGAGGCGCTGTGACGTCTCGCAGATCCCCGCACATCTGGCCGGGTACGCGAAGCGTGCGGCCCTGCGACTCGCCGCGATTCTCGGCATCGGCTTCTGGGACGTGCGTATTGACCAGCGTTGGGGCGGGGGCCTCGGTCCTGTCGGGCCGCTCACGCTCACCGTGAACGATCCGGGCGGCGATCCGTCCTCGTACACGTTCTCCTGTCTGGACCCGAGGTACGGCGACGAGCCGTTCTACCTCCTCGGGCCGTGCCCCGAGTGTCGCGCCATGGTTCCGATGGTTGAGGTTCAACAACTCGCCGACCTTGGCGCACATTTGGTCAATGGAACCTCCCTGTTTCCGTCAGACGACGGCGAATATCACGCCGAGTTCGCAGAAGACTCCCGGCACTCGTCCGGATGCCCCCACGGCCCGATGTAGCGGCGGACCGACAGCTCCCGCGCCCCCCTCGTTTCTCCCCCGTTGGAGGGGGCGCGGGCTCCCAAGGAGAGGAAGTGCGCGATATGTCGACGATTCAAGAGGTGACTGATCTGGGCGTGCCAGGGTGCTGTCACCTCCCGTCAGCCGCGAAGGCGTTGGAGGATGCGCGGCCCTCGACGACGAGAACCTATCGACTCAGTTCGAGGATCATGCGCTCGCTGCTCTCCAGGAGTGGCGCGGGACCGTGGGAGCGCGCGCCGTCGCTGCCCCGAATACATGAACTCATCGCAACCTCGCAGGAAGGAGAAGACCATGAGCAGGAGCAGGAGCAGGACACAGCGATTGCTGAAGGCACAACAAGTGGGGGCGGAGATCCGGGAAGCCCGGACGAACCTGCCGGTGCGGTACGCGCCGCGGTCGCATAACGACTCACGCCCGTGGGTGGTGCGGAGCGACGGACTCGACGCGGAGTTCCGGATCGCCGGCACGGACTGCATCACCCGGTTTCCGGATGAGTCCCGGTGCCCGTCCGACCCCACGGCGCGGACTGCTGGGGCCGGGGAGGAGAGCGCCGATGCCCCACGCCGGTGGACACCCGAGCAGAAGGCATCGGTGTTCGGGAACTCCCTCCGGCTGAGCTGACCCGCTCACCACACACCCGGGGAAGGGGAGATGAACGACAACAGCGAATATTTCCAGTTCCTGTCCTACCGATGGAACGTGACCAAGGCTCAGGAATTCGCCCGCGACCTCCCGGCCGGGAAACTGGGCGTCGGCGACTGGTCCAAGCACCTCGGGATCATCGCACTTGATGACGGCCACATTGACTCCGTCGACCTCCGGCGTCCTCTCATTCTCGTTCGGATTGCCGATGTCGGAGGACTTGTTCTCCTCATTGACGGCTGGCACCGGCTCGCCCGCGCCGTGCGCGACGGGATCGATGAACTTCCGTTTCACCTCCCTGATGAAGACCAGGAGCACACGGTGCGTGTCTTCGGCGGCTCCAAGCCGACCACCGGCGACAGCTGAAATCCTGCCCTTTCCCCGGTGATCGGGAATCGGGCGTCTTCGACTTCCGTATTTAGGTACCGCCCCCTCAACGCCTCGCGGCGGTCACAGGCATGCCGAAAAACCCACGAGAGGAATCCACATGATCGACGTGAACGACGCGTTCGCCCGGGAGCGGGCCGGACAGGTCGAGGCCGCCCGGAACTGGGCGGCCGAACTCCAGCAGCGGATCACCGACGGCACGGTGGAGCGGCTGCCGGACGGCCGGTACCGGGTCCTGAGCGGCTGGGACACCGGGGAGATCCTGACCGCCGCGGGCCAACCGCAGCACGGTCTCGACATGTCTTTGGGCAGCGCGGCCCTGTACTCGGCCGTGCCTGCCTGGCACGGCCTCGGCCAAGTGATACCCGGCGGGGTCCAGGACATCGACACCGTCCTGGACCTCGGCGGCATCGACTACCAGGTCGAGACCGTGCCCGCCCTGTACCCCTGGGGCGACGGGACCCGCGTGCACCCGGGCCAGCGGCACACCGTCCGCTCCGACACCGGCGCCCCGCTGGGCGTGGTCGGCGAGAACTACCAGGTGATCCAGAACCGCGAGGCGTTCGAGTTCCTTCAGGAGTTGGTGAACGACTTCAACGTGACCTGGGAGTCGACCGGCGCGTTGCGGGACGGCAAGAAGACCTTCGTCTCCCTGCGCCTGCCGGAGAACGTCACGGTGGACGCGGCGGGGATCAACGACGAGATCCTGCCGTTCATCGTTGCCGTGAACTCGCACGACGGGTCCTCGTCGTTCCGGGCCGTGGTCACTCCGTGGCGGCCGGTCTGCGGGAACACGGAACGGTTCGCCCTGCGCGACGCGGTCACCAGCTGGTCGGTGCGGCATACCCGCAACGCCACGGACAAGGTGCGCGAGGCGCAGCGGACGCTCGGGCTGTCCGTGCGGTACTTCGACCAGTGGGCCGGCGAAGAAACCGTGCTCGCCCGGACGGACCTGGCGGTCGACGAGTTCACCAAGCTCGTGGACGGCCTGTGGCCGGTCGACCCGACGGCCACCGCACGGGTGCTGAAGACCGCGGCCACCCGCAAGGAGCAACTGCGCGGGGTCTTCGCGAAAGAGAGCGAACGCGTCGGGCGCACGGCCTACGCCGCTGAGCGTGCCGTCACCGACTACCTCGACCACCTCGCGCCCATCCGGCCCAGCGCAGCGTCCGGCCTGAAGGGCGACCCGCTCGGCGCCCGCGGCCTGCGGCTGATCGAGGGCACGGACGACGACGTGAAGTCGACCGCCCACCGTCGCCTCATGCTCCAGACCCGGCGCTGAGAGGGCACCGCGTGAACGACAAGTACGACACCTACCTCCTCATGCTCCGCGAGCGGATCGAACGCGACGGGTACGCCGCGCAGTACGTGTTCGGCGACCCCGCCACCGGGGCAGCGCCGTACGGCTACACCGTGGGCCTGCACGAGAGCGACGGCTACGAACTCGCCGTCTGCGGCCTCGACGCCAGCGCCACGGCGGTGGTCCTGCGGCGTCTGTCCGAGCACCTGCGCCGCGAGGCGGTGCAGCCGGTCGCGGACCTTCGGGTCCCGGGGATCATCGCCGGCTACGACATCCAGCTCCGACCGGTCCAGGGCCCCGACGCGCTGGGCATCGTCGGCGCGCTCTACGGGTTCGACCCGCCCGCGTGGCAGGCCGTCTGGCCGGACGCCAAGGGCCACTTCCCCGGCGACCAGGAACACGGATACGGCGTTTCCGCCGCCGGACAGCGGCTGCTGTGAGCCGCACCGGCGGGGGCGGCCGGTCGTCCCCGGCCGCCCCCGCCCCTCAGCTGAAAAGGAACCGTTCCATGAAACGCAACATGCCCGAGGTACAGCCCGCTGCCTCTGACACGACCCGGCCACGGGGGAAGGGCGCGGTGAGTCTGGCGGCCTTCAAAAGGCGCGTTGCCGCCGGTCAGCGGGTCACCGTGGTCAACAACCTCTATCCCCGGCTGTCCGGAGAGCGCACGGTCGACCAGGTCCAGACTCGCCGACTCGCCACGCGGGCTGAGGACAACGGCGTCTGGTGGGCTGACTGGCCGAAGGCACCGCTGGCCAGGGTCGAGGGCGACACGCTGCACTTCCTCAGCGACGCCGACCCCCGCCGAGTGATCTTCTCCTACACCTTCCATTTCGACGCCGAGAACTGAGACCGGACACGGCCACCGCGGTGGTTCGTGCCCCGGCTGATCGAACAGCGTCGTCCCATCTACCCGGTTGCGTAGCTCAGTTGGCAGAGCAGGCGCACTTATAAGCGTCGTGTCGCGGGTTCGAGTCCCGCCGCAACCACAGCCGGAGCCCTCTCCCGCGCGGACCGCCCCATCAACGGGCGCGGTCACACCCGGCCGGGACCGCTGCCGCTCCGCATCCCACTCCCCGCCGCTCAGCCGGCGCACCCACCCTGAAAGGAGCCGCGTTCATGGAAACCCGCCGCTGGTTCGCCCTGCTGCACCATGACGAGTCGTACGACCCCAAGTACCGAATACAGCTGCTGAACGAGGAAGCGGCAACGCGGTGCCTGATCCACGCGGAGCGGAACGACCTGTCGTCCCCGCTCCGGCTGATGTCCAAGGGCACGGCCTACGCCACGCTCATACCCCTCGTGCTCGACTGGGGTCACAGTGATGCCGAGGAGATCACCCAGGCATGCGCGGCCCTGAGCGACCTCTGCTGGTTCAAGCCCTTCGACTATGCGAGCTACATGGAGGCCGCGACCCCGGCGCTCGTTCAGCAGCTGGTCGGGACCTACGCGGCGGAGGGTCATCGCGTCGCCGTTGCTCCGGGCCTCGTTGCCGTCGAGTACCCCGAGCAGGAACCCTTTGTCTTCTTCTCCGAGAACTTCGGAACCCGCCAGGAGGAGACGTGAACGCTCCTGCCACGGACCAGACGGCGCGCTCCAGGCCCGCGAACCTGCGCCGCGTCCGCAAGGACGTCGGCCATGTGGTCGCCCTGCTGGCCACACCGGGCGACTTCGAGACGATGCGCCAGCAGTACCGCTCGTTCCGGGGCACCGACTACGACGCCTACCTGATCCAGATGCAAGCCCTCCTGGACTCGCTGATGGAGACCTCCGGCGCGTACGTCACCCTGTTCGACCCGGTCGGCTTCGCGGCCTTCTGCGCCCACGAGGAACTGGAGCCCGACTCACCGACCAGCCGTTCCCGGTACGCGGCAGGGGCCGCTGTCCACCATGTCGGACTTCCGTACGACGGCGACGAGGTCACCGATGTGATCGAAGACCTCGTGGAGACGGTCGAGAAGCGACTGCACCTCAAGAGGGCCGTCGAGATCATCGGTTCATCCTCCCTCGATGGGGTGCCTCCGTACGAATTCCTCGACCGCGCCAGGAGCGCTGTCGGAGGGCTGCTCCACGGCCTCGGGACCGGTACCCACCACCTCGTGTGCAATGTCATTGACGAGACCGGGCCGCTGCTGGCCAAACTCCACGCGGTACGCAGCGACGGCGGCAGTGACCACCGCCTGTCCGAGGAGGACGTCCTCGCTTTCACCATTCACGTCGCGGCCGGGCTACGGACCGGAGGCATCGCCGGCGTCGTGGCCCGCACAACGGCCGCGGAGGGCGAGACCAGCGAGGTGGTCCGCGGATGGACCATCCGCGAGGGCCGGCTGCGCCCGCTCACCGCGGCCCAGGTGTTCGCCGCCTACTGCACGGACCCGGAAACCGGTGAGCCGATCCCGCCCGAGCACGGCGTCGAGTACGTCGCCGGTTTCCCCGTCACGCTGCCAGATCAGTAAGTGCGTCAGGCCCCGGCCGCCTCGGGTCGCTGACTGCGCGCTACCGACCTCAAGGCTAGGGTTGCGATCGCCCACCCCATCCAGGAGGACCGAGTGCGTATCGACCTGAGCGCGGCCCGGCAGACGGTCGCGGAACTCGCGGAGGAGCTGGCCAAGCTGGACGGCCGCGAGGTGGACGAGACCCCGACGCGAGCCGGCGTCCGAAACCGGAGCGAGCTGACGCGCACGCTGCTCCGCGCGTCGCACCTCGGAGACCGCGCCGCCGTTCAGACCATGGACGTCTACCACGACTTCAAGATGCGGGACGTCGAGCAGGACGGGGACTCCCGTCGTGAATGACGCGTGCCGCGAACTCCTTCTTGACGTCGTCGGCAGGGTGCAACGTGCCGTCCGTGAACGGGACTGCCCGGCCGTCGTCGCGCTGGAGGGGCACCGCACCGTCGTCATGGAGGAGTACGACTACCTCCGGGACGACGAGACCGCCACCGCCTTCGAGCACCGCGCCGCCGAGCAGGCCCGCGGGATCGCCGTCCAGCGGTTCGCCTTCGCGGTGTCACAGGTCTGGCTCATCGTGGAAGAGGGCGTCGCCGCCCGCGCCGTCTCGAACCTCCCGCTGCGGCAGGGCGAGCACGAGGTCATCACGTGGATGACCTACGATGCGGGCGACGGCGTCGACTACGGCCTGGTGCCGGTCGGCCGCCGGCCGAACGGTGAGCCGGTGTTCGGCGACCCGGAGGTTTTCGAGGTGCCGGTGCAGGCGCGGGCGACGATGCCTGGCAGAACGCTGCTTGCGCTCCTAACGGGCGCCGAGGACGCCTGAGCCAATCGTCTGTTCCCGCTTGCTGGCGTAGCACTCAGCTTGAGCGGGACGTGGCTCTGGTTCACGGTGGCCGTGAGGTGGTCGACAACGATGGGGGCTGTCCGTCAGCGACCGGATAGCGCGTCGCATTCGAGTCGTGGTTGGCGCCGGACGTCTCGTGCTCATTGAGCGGTCCCGCTGTGGTGTGGTTTGCCTCCCCCTTTCTGGCCGCAAAGACACGACGGTTCGACGAGTCACGGCATGTCCGGGACTTCCTCTTGCTGAGCCAAGGGCTCTGCCGTGGTCGTCAATGCTCGCTTCGGCGACCGCATCGTCCTGCGCAATGTCGAAGGAAGGGATCAGCCTGTGAGCCGTTGGCTGCCTTGGGGGCGGACGAAAAGAACCACAGAGCGTGCTCGCGTGATGGCCACGCGTAGGAGGCGTCGCTGGGCGCGGAGACGTTCCGGATCCCAACTGCGGTCGAGCAGAGCACCTGTATACGGTCCTTCAACGACGACGACACCGTCAAATTCCTTGCCTTTGGAGCGGTGCATGCTCATCAGGGAGACGGGTTCTGCTGCTTGCTGGGCTGCATTGAGGGATTCGGCGGCAAGGACGGCGCGGACCGTGGCTGACGCGTCTCTGTAGGTGGACTGGCCGTCCCAGACATCAGACAGGCCCCAGGCCAGCGCATCAGTAGCGTTGAGTAGACGCAACAGGCGCGCGTGCTTGAGAACTTCTCCGAGTTCGCTGGAGCCATGGAGGCGGTCACGAGCGGTCTGCCAGTCGGCGACCGGTTGCCCGATGTAGGAAATCCCAGCGTCGTAGACAGCGATCACGGCCTTGACAGTCGTGGAACGGATCGTCTTGCCGGATGTGAATGCGACGAGCCCGTTCTCCATGGCTTTGATTTTGCCGCGTGCGCTGGCTGCGCCACCGGTCAGCTTGACCCGGTAGAAGTCCGCAAGGGAGTGCACGGTCCGGGCGACGGCCTCCACGCGAGCCAGCCCAGGCCATTCCATGATCGACGCCACGACGTAGCCGGCTGCTGCGGTCAGTTCGGGATCCCATTGCAGAGCGTGGTCGACGGCAGGAAGTGTGATGCCGCCGGTGACGGTGTCAGAGGCCAGGGTCTCGGAGACCGAGCCCAGAAGAGAGTTGACACTCGCGAGGACGGCGATGGCCGGTGTGCGCCCCAATTGGGTGGTGAGGTAATCCTGCATGGCGATGACGCCCTTGTGGACACGAGCCTGCCAGGGAACACCGTAACCCGGGGTATAGGTCCAGGTGCGGACGTTGCCCGACTCGGAATGGGGGGTGTTGTTCAGTACGGCGTTGGCGTAGTCGAGTAGTCCGCCGCCGGGGCTACGGTGGTTGTCCTTGGACAAGTCGAATGGCGTGGGCGCGAGGTACGCCACGGCATCATCGAGGCGGTGCTCGTCGACACCGTCCAGGTGGTCGAATATTCGTTGGTCAGGGTCGGCGAGGCAGATGACGGTGGATGCGCCGCTGAGAGCTTTGATCACGCGCCACTGGTCGGTGTTGGTGTCCTGGAACTCGTCGACGACGATCAGTGGGTAAATGCTGCTGTAAAGGGCCCGCAGGGCGGCGCTGCGTTCCAAAAGGCTCGCCGTTGTGCCAGCGAGAAGGTCGAAGACGTAGCGGCTCTCCTCGGTCGCGAGGCGCCGACGCTCGGTCTGCCAGTCGCCGTCGAAGTCGGCCTGGATCTGCCGTTCGCGGTCGGGCGGGATGAAAGAAGACGGCCGACCGGTGAGCAGTTGTCCGTGGCTGCGTACGACGTCGAGGAAGAAGGCGTGAAAGGTGCGTACTTCCAGGCGCTGGTGGCTGGCCCGGTCCATTACTCCGGACATCCGGTCCGTGATCTGGCGTACGGCGGCGCGCGAGAAGCTCATGAAAAGTACACGCTGTTCAGCTTCCAGGGCGCCCAGCCTCGCCTGGGCCTTGAGAAGAGCGATGGTGGTCTTGCCACAGCCCGGGCCTCCGACGATCAGGAGATGGCCGGGAGCATCGAGGATCTTTTGCCGGACCGGGTCAATTTTCATCGGTCTCGTCCGAGTGAGCCGTGCTGCTGGTCTCGCTCCCGCTCGCGAAGGTCCCCAGGTCGCGGTCGATCTGGAGAAGAAGATCGGCCAGTACGTCAGGGAGTTGGCTGCGGCCCTGGCATTCGGCGATGAGCAGCGCGGCATAGCCGTCACCCTTGCGGGCCCACAACACGTCATATGTGAGGGTGTTCACCGCCGGGTCCGTGGCAGACGGGTCGGGGCGGGCGCATCCGGAGGGGTAGTCCGTGCGCTGGGCCGCAGCGGCCAGGAAGCGACGCTGGGCCTCGACCGGTACCTCAGTGACCAGCAGCTTCTCAACGCTTTTATAGTTCAGCACTGTGTAGTGCGTGAAGTCGGCGGTCTTGGCGGCGGTCTTCACGTCGAGTGGCTTGTCGGGCTGGTCGTGGATTCCATAGACCGGCTTGCCCAGCCCCTTGAATACGGGGGCGAAGAGGGGCACAGAGACGTCGTTCTGAGCGTCGAAGATCGTGACGCCTGCAAGGTCCAGGGGGACGTAGCCGGGGACGGAAGGATCTGCTTCCAGCACGTCCGAGACGGCCGGGAACAGGGCCGCTTCCGCAGCGCCCTCCACCACAAGTACTGCACGGCCCAGGACAGCCTCGGCGAACTGCCGGCGGTTGTCGCGGTACTTCTTCAGCTTGAAGTCGTCAGGCAGGATGACACGGTTGCTGCTGAGTACGCCCTCTGGGTCGCGGCTGATCACGACGATGCGGGAGGGCTCGAACTTCTCGATCACGTACGGTGAATGGGAGGTGACGATCACCTGGCCCATGCGTTTGACCACGAAGTCGATGAGACGGCGTTGCGCGTGCGGCGGGAGTGCGATCTCCGGCTCCTCCATCGCGAAGATCACCGATTTATCGCCCTTGAGTTCGGCGATGTACGTGAGCAGGGCGAACACCAGCAGGTTCAGCGATCCGGTGCTTAGCCGGTTGAACGGGACAGCGTGCGGTCCGGGTTGGGTAGCAATGAACAGGCGCAGTACCTCACGCAAGTGTTCACGGGTCAGTTCAGACACCCTTAGATCGACCGGGTCGGCGGTGTCGCCTAGGCTGACGAAGCGGTCGACACGGTCGCGTATCTCGGTACGGATCTTCCCGAATCCGGATTCGGCTGCGGTGACGACGACTTGCTCCAGGTCACGAAGTGCCTTCTCCCACAGCGGGCCCGCCAACTCCGCCTCGAGCCGCACGATCGTGTCCAGTAGCGAGCCGCGCTGGAATGTGAGCGCCCTGCTGCCGGTTCGGTTGGGCCGCAGATAGAGGAATCCACAGTTCCGCTTGTCCTCCCGGGTGAAGGACTTCAGCCCTGCACCGAGCCCGCTCTCCTCCCCGCCAAGACCATCCGGGACGCTCTCGGGGTGTGCGAAGAAGGTGCCCCCGATGAAGTCGTCTTCCTGGGGGTCGTAGCGGCCGAGGAAGACCACCGGCAGGCACCATTCGCCGGTCTCGGCATCTTCGACCGCGTCGGGGACCAAGTCGAGGAATTCGCTCGTCCGCGTCGACCAGCGGCGCAGATGGCCGCCGAATCGCCGCTCGGCGGCGTCGGACAGGTGGGTGAGGACGACCTCGATCCTCACTTCGGGCAGCTTGCCATCCCGTTCCTGGTAGCACCCGCCGTAGAAGTCGTACTCGTCGACCACGGGCCGTCGGAACATGCGTTCAGGGCCGAGTACAAGCTCTAGCCCCTCACACACAGTCGACTTGCCGACGCTGTTCGAGCCGACCAGCAAGGAGTGACCATCCAGAAGAACGGTCCCGCTCTTCACGCCACGGAAGTTCTCCAAGATCACACGTTGTACCTGCATGTCGCCCCCCTCTTCGAGGGAGCAGGGCACAGCTGACTTGCCGCCACTGGCGCTTCCTCGCGCAAAAGTCGTCGCCGCAGATAGAAGCATCCTTCGACGAAACTGACGGCAATTCTACGACAAGCAGATCGTCGTACCGTCCAGGCGCAAGGTAGATCAGGCGGGTCGTGTGGCACCGACATATCCGTCCCCCGCGTACCGGTGCGGCTCGATCCGCACCGCTTTCCCGGGCCTCGGCGCGTCGATCATCTGGCCGCCGCCGATGTAGAGCCCGACGTGGTGGATGTCCTTCGGCGTGCCGTAGAAGACCAGGTCACCCGGTTCAAGTGCTTGTCCCACGGGGACGCGAGGCCCGGCGTCGTACTGGTCTTGGGCGACGCGGGGCAGGGTGATGCCGGCGGCGGCGTAGGCGGCTTTCGTGAGGCCGGAACAGTCGAAGCCGGCGTCACCGGCGGCGGGGCCGTCGCCGCCCCATTCGTACGGGAGGCCGAGTTGGCCCTCGGCGTAGTTGATCGCTTCGAGTGCCGCCGGGCCCGGGGCGGTCTCCGCGCCGAGGCCGGCGGCGCTGACGTACGCCTGGGCCTGGGTGAGGACTTCGGCGACGTACCAGTCGGCGTGGTTGTAGGTCTTGATGGCGCCGGGGATGTCCTTGCCGTTCCGGGCGCCGGATTCGCAGAGGTAGGCCGCGGCGGCGTAGATGGCGTCGTGCGGGTTGTACGGGGACGGCGGGTTCGCGCCGCCGGGCGGTGGCGGGGTGCGGTGGACGACCGCGTTGAACGTCGGCAGCAGGAACTGCATGGGGCCGGCGGCGCCTGCTGAGTTCGTGCCGCTGTGGACGCCGGGGAGGGTGGAGCGGCCGTGGTCCGTCTCGACCTTGCCGATCGCGGCGAGGACGGACCACGGGAGTCCGGGGCAGGTGGCGGCGGCTTCGCGGTAGAGGATCAGGTAGTCGGGCGGGATATCGGACAGGGCGCTGGAGTTGGGCTGCTGGGTGCCGCCGCCGAAGCCGGACAGGAGGCTTCCGGCTCCGGCGGCGGCCAGGAGGACGAGGAGGGCCACGAGTCCGGCGACCGCGGCGGCGATCTTTCCCATTCGCGTTCACCGACCGGGACGACGCACGGACGGGCGGGGTGGCCAGGGGTTCGGGGCGGCCGGAGTGTTGCCCGAGGCGTCCTGTCCGGGGGTGGCGGCCGGGGTGAGGCGCGGCAGTTGGGGCCAGGCGCGGTGGAGGTCGGTGAGGGGGCGGCGGTTCGCGGTGCGGTTCGGGAAGAGCGGCAGCCACCGTGACGTTCCCGGGGCTGGCACGGTCTCCTGGAGATCCCCGCTCGTGGTGGCGATGGGA
This sequence comes from Streptantibioticus silvisoli, assembly GCF_027947535.2. Taxonomy (GTDB): domain Bacteria; phylum Actinomycetota; class Actinomycetes; order Streptomycetales; family Streptomycetaceae; genus Streptantibioticus_C; species Streptantibioticus_C silvisoli. The sequence goes on along the minus strand of NZ_JAAGKO020000020.1, from coordinate 14,834 downwards.
ACGGAGCCCGGGTCGTCGAGCAGGTCGAGCGCGTCGGCCAGGGCGCGGCGGACCCGGACCTCCCGGTCCGGTGTCGGCACCCACACCAGCACCGGTGTGATGATCCCGGTGGTGGCGGCGAGTTTGGCGTAGCCGCCGAGTTTCGCGCCGACGCGTTCGGGGCGTTCGGTGCCGAAGTCGAATTCGAGGAACCACTCGAACTCGGCTCCGGTGTCGTGCTGTTGCCAGCGGCCGTAGGCGTCGGGACGGACGATGTCGCCGTAGTGGCGGGTGCAGCGGGCCTCGGACCACCAGGCGGTCAGGTGCCCGGCGGCGTCCGGGCGGCGGGAGTCGTGGATGAGGGCTGCGAAGAACGCGTTGGTGCCGACGGTGTGGGCGAGGCGGAGGGAGTGGGCCAGTCCGATGGCGCGGTCGTGCTTGTAGTTCAGCGCGGTCGGCTCGATGCCGTCCTCGCGGGCGAGGATCGTGGCGCCTGCTACGTCGAGGACGTAGTGCATGGGGGCGGTGCCGTAGGTGACGAACGGTTGGAAGCGGTCGATGACCCGCCAGGTGTAGAGCTGAAGGAGCCGCAGGTTCGCGGCGCGGAGGGACGGCCAGGCCAGCGCGGCTATCTGGCTGCTGGTCAGGACCTTGTGTTCGTGGAGCATGTGGGCCAGCCACCGGTCGCGTTCGGTGAGCCGGGCCGCGAGGCGGGCGGTGTACTCGCCGCTGGCGGCCAACCGGGGGCGGGGGCGTTCCGGGCGGTGGCCGCGAAGGGCGCGTTGCGGGGTCGGGTTGGTGATCATGCGACGTCCTCCGCGAGGTCGGGGGTAGCGGGGCGGCGGCGGGGATCGGCGGAACCGGTGCCCTTGCCGAGCTGGACCGCCCCGACGGTGCGGGGCGCGGCGTTTTGGCGGGCCGCGGTGCGGATCAGCCGGGCGCGGCCGGGGATGGCCGGCTGCAAGGGCTGGGTCAGCGCGGTGAACGGCGGGGCTTCGGCACCGTTGACGACGGGGCGGACGACGACGTGGAAGGCGTCGAGGTTCGACAGGTCGTGCGCTGTCAGCCGAGGTTCGGTGTGCCGGGCGAGGTGGCGGGCGTCTTCGGGTGAGGCGTTGAAGAAGACCTTGGTGCGGGCGTTGGCGCTGATGCCCTCTTCGAGTTCGCGCGGCAGCTGGCGCAGGTACTGGTGCGCGAGGGTCATGGACAGGCGGTAGCCGCGGGCCTCGGCGAGCATGTCCTCCATGGCGTACGGGAGGTTGAGGAAGTTGTGGGCCTCGTCGATGTAGAGGCTGGCGTCGCGCCGCTCGCTCTGCGGGAGGCTGGCGCGGCGGGTGGCGGCCTGCCAGGTGCGGGCGACGATGATCGATCCGATGAGATGCGCGGTTTCCGCGCCGAGGGCGTCCTTGGCGATGCGGACCATGCAGATCCCGCCGTTGAGGACGTCGTCCATGTCGACGGTGGAGGGGCCGCCCGCGATGGCGGAGCGGACGAACGGGCGCAGCAGCAGGCCGCGGATCTTGTTCATCAGCGGGGCGGTGGCCTGGGCGCGGGAGGGTTCGGACAGGTGCTCGTACCAGGTCCAGAAACCGCGCAGGACGTCGTCGTGGACGTGTTCGAGGGCGCGTTGCCGGAAGGCGGGGTTGAGCAGGAGCTTGGGCAGGTCGGTCAGCACCGGTGTGCCGGGCATGGCGCGGAGGGTGAGCAGGCCGGCGCGGAGGATGTCGTCGGTACGTGGGCCCCAGGACGAGGCGTAGATGCGGGAGAAGATCGAGACGAGGTTGTCGACGGTCCGGGCCGGGTCGTCGCCTTCGAGGGGGTTGAGGATCGGCGGGCGGGTGCGGTCGTCGGCGTCGAACAGGGTCACCTTCCCGGCCAGCTCCTCGGGCAGCCGCATGAGGATGTCGGTGACTTGGGATCGACCACCACGACGCCACGCCCGGCTTCGGCGTCGTCCAGGATCATCCGGGCCATCAGCTCGGACTTGCCCGATCCGGTGGCGCCGAGGATGTGCAAGTGGTGCCGGGCGTCGGGGATACGCAGGCCCACCGGACGCGGGTTGCCGGTGTCGGTGACGCCGATCGGCCGGACACCGGGGCCGCAGGTGGCGACGCCGGGCGGCGGCGGAACGGCGCGGGCACCAGCGCGTTGCAGGGCGGGGATCGCCTCATCCCACGGCAGATGAGCCAGCACGGCCAGTTCCGGGATGGACAGCAAGTCGCCCTTGTCGAGCCGCCGTTCCCCCAGATGGATCAGCGGGCGGCGCAGGCGGGTGCGGCGGTAGTAGTTGTGCTCGGTGAACCCGGCGAACGCCGAAGCGATCGCGTGCGCCCGGCCGCGCAGGTGGTCCTCGGTAGCCTGCCGGGCGGCGGCATCCAGGGTCGTGGTGGTGAAGACGGCGTAGCGGACGCGGGTCTCGAACGGCGTGCCGCGCTGCTTGGCGATGATCACGCGGTCCTCGGCGGCGTTCTCCAACGTGGTCTGGCGGTCCAGCACCGTGGCGGTGATGCGGCGGCGCGGGGAACGGTGGTGGCCGGGGGCGAGCAGGTCGAGCAGCCGGGCGGCGGGGCTACCGGCATGGCCCACGCGCAGGTGCCGGGCTGCCCGGCGAGCCGACGTCACGCGCCGCCCGGTCACGGGCCGGGCCAGCACCTGGACCACCGCCTTCTCCCCGCCGCCGAGCCCGGCCGGCGCGCCGAGGAGCGCGCGGATCGGGTCGGCGGGGAAGTCGGTGCGGATCGGAAGGGCCTCGCTGCGGGCGAGGCGTAGTTCGCCGCCTGCGGCAACAGGGTCGGGTGTGGCGGTCAGGGGTGGGGCGGCGGTGGTCTTGGTGTGGGCGCCGGGCCAGGCGGCTTCGATGGCGCGTTCGACCATGCCGGGCGGGATGACGCCGGGGACCCAGATGCGGATGCGGATGGTCTCGCGGTCGAAGACGTACTCCCACGCCAGATGCGGCTGGCCGGTCAGGCGGCGGCGCCAGGCGGGGCGGAGCACGCCGACCAGGTTCGACCACAGCGCGGCGGCGCCGTTCGGGTCGGCGGCTGGCGGCGGCAGGATCTCGACCAGCCGCGCCCCGGAGGCCAGGGTGCGGCGGCAGCGTGAGCGCCACCACGCCCGCGCGGCGAACAGCCCGGTGACGACGGCGGCGAGCGACGGTCCGGCGACCGGACCCCATGCGAGCACAGCGTGGCCGAGACCGTCGAGCAGGCTGTGCACGGCGCCGCCCGGGTCGCGCAGGTAGCGGCTGACGGGTGAGCGGGGATCGGTGAGGGAGGCGAGGTGAAGGGGTGTGATCATCAGGCCGCCGCTCGCTGCTCGCCGGCTGAACCGCCGTCCGCGCGGGACCGCGTCGGCAGCTGCACCACCGTGGCCGTCTCGCCGAACACCGGATGGCCCGTGCGGCGGGCGCGCCGCTGTTCGTCGGCTTCGGCCTGCCACTGGCGGAACGTGCGGTCGCCGAGCTGGGCGAGCGCGGCGGGGATGCGGTTTGCCGGGACGGCGACCCGGCGGGGACCGAGGACGGACAGGAGGTCACTGGCCGCCTGGGAGTGCCAGCCGGCCGCAGTGGCCGCGGCTTCGTCGGGGAAGACGTCGGCGACGCGGTCGCGGTCCGGGTCGAGTCCCGCGTCCTGCGTGCCGCCGAAGCTGTAGACCCAGCGGAAATTCTCCGGCGCGCGGCCCTCCACCAGCTCGCGGAAACGCCTGACTTCTTTCGTGTACGCGTAGAACGACGTACCGGGGTGATCCCGCACGATCCGCAGCCAGGCAGCCAGGTACGCGTCGGAGAAGAAGTCACCGGCATCGTGTACGCGGACCCATCGGCCCCGGAATTTCGGCAGGTCGAGTTCCGTGTTCATGGCACGTTCCCAGCCCGGCAGGTCGTCCAGCACGAACCGGAGATTCGCCTGATGCCGGGCGAGAACGTTCGGCCACCGGTACGTGCTGTGCCGGGCGTAACAGGCGTCCCGGCACACCCCGGCGGACGGGCAGGTGTTGTACGTGCGGCCGTCGGCGAATCGGCCGGCCCATGCGGGCAGGGTCCAATTCCAGACACCGATGGCGCGAAGTCGACGGTTCTGAGTGAGCAGCCGGGCGGGCCGGTTCGGGGGCAGATCGGAAAAAGGCATGGTTCACCCTTCGGGAGGAGATGAGGGAGTTGCCGAGCGGGCTCGTCAGGCCGCGTCGAGGAAGAATTCGCCGTTGTCGTCGGTGAGGAGTTCCCGTGCTTCGGCCGGCAGCGGGTACTGCTCAGCTGCCGAGGAGTCGGACCCGGCGTTTGGGATTTCGCCGAGCGCCGCGAGTTCGGCGGGATTCGTCGTGACCAGCTGGTGTTCGGTGGGCGAGGCGATCGCCTGAAAGGCCACCCGGTGCGTCCCGCTGGACAACAGCCCCTGCCCGCGCTCGGCGGACAGCAGGAATTGCCGTTCGCCGTCGGAGAGGTTGAACGCGCGGGTGATGTCGGCGATGGCCTGCGGGGCCTGGCGCAAGAGGATCTGCGTCGCGGCGTTCGCGACGACGGCTTTTCCCAAGTCGGTGGCGAGGACGTCGGGGGTGTCCTGGGTGGCGACGGTCAGGCCGGCCCAGCGTTTCCGGCTGGCCTTGGCCATGCGGAACAGGAACTCCGCGCCGGCCGGCTGTTTCATCAGCAGCCACGCCTCATCCACGGTGACGAGGCGGGGCCTGCGGTCGGCGGTGTCGGAGATGCGCTGCCAGACCGCGTCGAGGGTCAGCAGGGTGCCGACGGGCTTGAGTTCGTCGGGCAGGTCGCGCAGGGAGAAGACGACGAGGTGGCCGGACGGCCGGGTGGTAGTCGGGCCGTCGAACAGGCCGGAGAACGCACCGCGGACGAACGGGTGCAGCCGCGAGGCGAGGTTCTTCGCCGTCCTGTTGGCCGAGGCCCGCAAGACGGTGGCGAGGTCCTCGAGGACGGGGGCCGGACGCGTCCAGGTGCGCGGGTCCTCGGTGATTCCGGCCCCGGCGTACGTGGCGGTGATCGCCTCGTCCAGCACGGCCCGGTCTCCCGGGGCCAGCTCACCGAGCAGCACGCCGAGCACGGTGTGGAGATGAAGAGAACGCCGAACGAGGGCGTCAGGCGGTGCGGTCCGCCGACCGTCCGGGCGGGTACGGACCGGCAGGTCGAACGGGTTGAGCCGCACGCCCTGTTCGCCGAGCCGGACATACGTCCCGCCGACCGCACCAGCCAGGCGGGCGTATTCGTCCTCGGGGTCGATGACGTAGTTCTCGATGCCCCGATACAGCGACCGCAAAAGTTCCAGCTTGACGAGGTAGGACTTGCCGGCGCCGGAACGGCCGAGGATGACCGCGTTGTGGTTGTCCAGGGCGAACCGGTCCCAGTGCACCAGCCCTTGCGAGCCGATGTTGTAGCCGTAGAGCACCCCGTCCGGCGCGGCCACCGAGGTCGGGTCGGCCGGGGGAAGGTCGGGGCTGGTGAAGGGGAACGCGGCCGAGAGCGCGGCGGTGTCGAAGGTGCGGCGCATGCGGACCTGGTCCAGGCCCATGGGCAGGCACGTCACCCAGCCCTGGAGCGCCCGGTAGGTGGTGGGCTTGGCGTCCAGTAGCAGGCTGGCGGCCAGAGAGCGGACGGCGGCGACTTCGTCGGTGAGGTCGTCGGCGCTGGTGGCGTGGACGGTGAGGTAGAGGCCGACGCGGAACAGCTTGCCCTCCCCGCGGGCGACCCGGGCGGACAGGTCGTAGGCGTCCTCGGTCGCGGCCTCTACATGCGGGTCGATCAGCCGGCCCTTCTCGCTGGTGTGCCGGCGCCCGGACTCCAGCTTGGCCAGCTGCCGCTTCAGGCGATTGGCCGCCGTGACGGGGTCGATCGGCTCGACGTGCAGGGCGACGTCCACCCGTCCCGGGTAGGTGAGCAGCGGTTGCAACCACCCGGCGCTGACCTCACGGGGGTAGCCGGTCACCGCGAACGAGGCGACTCGTTCGGCACCGACTTCGAGGTGCCTGGCGCCGACGGTGAGGGCATCGGGGGCGAAGGCGCCTGCCGGGTTGTGCGGGGTGCGGGTCGGCCTGCGCTTCACGGCTGCCCCCAGTCATCGGAGCCGCCCTGCGCGGTGATCACATCGTCGGTACCGGCCATGGCAGAGGAGAGCGGCACCAGGCTGTCGGGGTTGCAGGCGGAGGCCAGCACGGCCGTGGCCTGCCCGGGGTCGAGCGGTGTCACGGTGACGTCGGCGGGGCCGAGCAGGTCGACCGCCTCGGCGAGCCGCTGTGCGAGACGGGCTTCGGCGGCTCGGCGCAGGGATTCGCTCCGGCCGGTGGGCCGGCGCCGGCGCCGGTGCAGCGGGGATGCCCCGCCGAGACCGTCCACGGGTCCGGCCGGCTGAACGGGTTCGCGTAGGATCAGCAGCACCTGGCGCCGCAGGAGATCCGTGCCTCCGGACAGCTGGGCGAGGTAGTCGGCGTGTTCGCGTGCGGCGGTTTCCAGCGCCGGGTGCGGCATGCCGGGTGCCTGGGTGCGCAGGTCGGCGATCTGCCGGGACAGGTCGAGGCGTTCGGCGCGGATGAGGATCTGGACCGGTGCGGTGAGGGAGTGCAGGTAGCGGCCGAAGCAGGCAACGAGCGCGTCTTGTTCGTCCTGGGTGCGCAGGGCGAAGTTCACCGTGCTGCACACCGCGACCACCGCCAACCCGTCGTCGCCGAGGTCGATCACCCCGGTCTCACCCACGGATTCGGCCGGCAGGCTGAGCGGCGCGGGTGCGGCCGGGGCGGCTCCGGGTTCGACCACGGCCCGCTCAGCCAGCCAGACCGGTGCCGGGTGAACGCCTTCCGGCGCGGTGACCCGTTGGCGCGGCGTCGTCCGTTGCCGCAGCGCGGCGAGAACGAGACGGTCGAGCGGGAGTCCGTCGCGCTGTCCGACAGCCAGGAGCACGGCGACGACGGCGACGGGCAGTGAGGCGGCGGCGAAGACCGGCAGCGGAACCAGGCCGCGGGTGGCGGACCAACCGCCGTACAGGATGGTTCCGGCGACGACGAGGATGAGGAGCTGTCGGGCGGTGAGGTTGCCCAGCACCTTGTCCTCGCGGTCGACGTCAGCGGGGATGCGAACGGGATAGCTCATCGGGGTTCACCTCCTGGGCTGTTGCGGCGGGGGGATCGCTGGGGCGGCAGGACGCGCGGCGGCTTGGCGGGCTGAGCCGGGCGGGGGGAGCTGAAGGTGGGGGTGGCCGGTGGCCAGGGTCGCCGTACCGGGGACGGGGACGGCGCCGTGGCCGGCGGCGAGAACGTGGCGGCGGGCGGCGTGCCGGACGGGCGCGGGGCCGGCGCGGGCGGCCGGTTCGGCGAGCTGAACGTCGCGGCCGGAGGTGCGGAACGCGGAGCCGTGCGAGGTGGCCTGCGCGGTGTGCCGCCCGGCGGGCGGAAGGCCGGTGGACCCGGTGGTTGTGCAGGCCGCGGTGAGGGGACCGGCGTGCGGTCAGCAGGGCCGCTCGGTGGTTTGCCCGGTTCCTGGAACACCGGGGCCGGGGGTGGCCCGGAGGGGCGTTCCGCCGGGCGGGAGGCGCTGTCCGGAGTGGGCGCCGGGGACAGGAACAGCGGTTGGCCGGGCGGGGTCAGTGTCCGGCGTGGTCGGCCCGCCGCCGGCACGGAACCGAGGGTGCTGCTGGACGTCGACCGTCCCCGGCGCTGCGCGGCTGCCGGACTGGCTGAGGCGGACCGCGTGGTCTTCTGCGGGCGGCTCTTGGGGGCGGCGGGCTTCAGCATGCCCATCGACTTGGCCACGACGTAGTCCCTGGCCAGGCTGCTGGCGAAGTTGCCCTTGTTGCTCAGGCCGATGCTGCCGAGAATCCAGAACGGCGTCTTGAACAGGATGTAGACCAGCCCCAGGGAGACGACCAGGTTGACCAGGCCGGTCTGCGTCGTGTCGAACATCGTGAACCCGCCCGGTCCGAGGAAGACCCGCATCGCGGTGATGAGCGTCAGGGACTGCACCACCTGGATCGCGAGCAGGCCGCCGAACGCCTTCCACCACCACCGCGCGATCCCCTCGGTCTGCGGCAGCGCGTGACACATCAACGCCACCGGTGCCCCGGCGATCAGGATCACCGTCAGCGAGACCCGGACCGCGTAGACGACCAGGAGCGCGACCAACAGGCCAGCCAGCACCCCGCCGAGCAGCACCAGGTACAGGCCGCCGGACTGGAAGTTGATTGGGGACAGGATGAGGTTGCGCAGGGTCTGGCTCGCGGTGTTCTCGTCGACGCCGGGGCCCATTACCGCGCGGGACAGCGCGTTGGCGACGACCACGGCCTGGCCGCAGACGAACAGCGACATGGCTGCGGCGATGAACCCCAGTGGGATGCGCGTGGCCAGCTGCTTGATGGAGTAGCGGGTCTGGGCGGTCTCGTGGGCCATGACGATGACGCCGGCGATCGTGACCAGTAGCGCGTAGCTGGCGACCACGATGTCCCAGGAGTTGTTCCACAGCTCGCCGATCCTGGGCAGCTGGGCGGGTGTGGGCGTGGTCAGCAGGGTGCGGCCGAGCAGGTCGAGCAGCGGGTTGAGCGCGTCGGAGACCACGCCTTGAAGAACGAGTTGATCGCGTCGACGATCGAGTCGGCGATCCACCCGGAGATCCCGCCCCCGGAATCGCTGGACGTGTCGCCGGTCGGCTCGGCTGCCGGGGTCGTGGGTGCGGTGGATGCCGGAGCCGGCGAACGGGGGCTCGGGGAGGAGGCGGGGGACGCAGTCGCCGTGGGTGCGGCGGGCGGGGCCGGTTGAGGCGGCGCCGCCTGAGCGGGCAACGCCAGCACGACTACCGCCACGGTCGTGGTGAGGACCAAGGCGAGCGCCTTACACCGCCGGTTCGAACGGAACGTGGTCGGTGGCATCAGGCACCCACGATGCCCTTGAGAACCTGGACGACCAGTGGGGCCAGGGCGGCGAGCGCGTAGCCGTAGCCGGCGCTGCGGAACGCGGTCTTGGCCTTCTCCACCTCGCCCGGGTCGCCGCTGGCCATCAGGTACCGGACACCGCCGATCGTGAGGAACACGGTGGCCAGGCCGGCGAGGATGCCCATGATCCAGTTGCGGATGTTCGTCAGGATCGCGCCCACCGAGCTGGCGATCGCCAGCACTTCATGCCCGGTGGCGGCGTGGGCGGATGAGCCGCTGGCCAGGGTGACCAGGGCGGCGAGGAGGGTGAGGGCCAGCGGGCGGCGCCACCGGCGGATCAGCCGCGCGACCGTGCGGCAGTGGATGACCATGAGGGGGACGAGTGTCCCGGCGAGTCGGTGGGATTGAGGTATCAGGCGCATCGGCGCACCTCCGAGTCCGGTTCCGGCGTCGAAGCGGGCGCACTGCCCCCGCACCCCAAAAGACCGGAATCCGCCCCCGTTTTGGACACGCTCCGCGCGACTTCTTCGCCCCCACCGCGCCCGATCACCGTCACATCGAGTGATGAAACGGGCCGTCGCCCGGCGTCCGCGAGCAAGGTGTCCATGGCTTCGGTGGCGACCGGATCGTCACCGTCGGTGTCGCGCGCCTCATCGCGCAGGTAGGCGACCAGGCGCAGTTCCGCCCGACGGCGGGCCTTGTACGCGGCGGCCCCGGTCGTATGGTTACGGTCGGCCCACTCAGTGACCGAGACCTCGTCCAGCCGGGTATCACCGATCAGGTCCGCCTCGGTTCGGGTCAGGACTCCCGCACCGACCGCCTTGTCCAGCACCAGGTCCGGATGCCCCCACGGAGGCCGCGGCGGCGCCGAATGGAACTCCGGACTCGTGGGGGCCGGCGCGTCCAGCGCCTCGGTCAGCGCTGCCAGTCCCTGCCGGTAGGCCGACCACCGCAGCCGCACCAGCACCCGCGGCCGGTCCAGATCGACCGTCGTCAGCGCGTTCAGGAATCCCGCCAGCACTTCCGCGTGAACGTCGTACACCTCGCCGGGAAACCGCGCCGAAAGCCACTGCGCCACACCGGCCAGCGCGGGCAGCGCCATTCCCGCACATGCCAGCGTCCAAGCTGCCCCCTCTTCTCGGGAACGGCTGATGAGATACCGCCAGACCGCGTCACGGGTTGTCGGGGAGCAATGACGGCTGAGCAGTCGGTCCCGCAATTCATCCAGGGGTATATTCCGGTTCGGAAGGCCGGGAAAATCGCGGCCGTCCACGGCTGCGGGAGATGGGCCGGCGGTCAGAGCAGCGAAGGGATCTCGCGCCACGTCGAGCGGGTACTGCCGATCCCGCCCGGCGCTTCCGCGAGGAGTGATGGGTTGAGTGGCCATGCTGGGCGCCTCTCCGGAACGAAGGAGTTGTGACGCCGACCAGCAAGCCAGTCCACCGACAAGAAAAGGACAGGAAAGAGACAAGGTCCCGTTCCGAAGCACCGAGACCGGCGAAAAGAAACGACTAAATACAGAGACCGCGACCGACTCCGACCGGGTCCGCGCCGCCACCAGGCTGGGCCATCCGAACGGAGGGGGATAGGGTCTTTAATAGCCTCCGATCAGGAGGTTTAGTCGTGATCTAGGTGTCGATCGTGAGCACCGGCACGCTGTGGAACCCCCGGACCGGGCCCCAGCGGTTGACCATGGTGCCCCGCCCTCTGGGACAAGGAAGAATTGCTCGTTGATGTGTGCCGCGTGCCCGTCGCCTGAACGCTTAAATCCCTGCCCTTGGTGACAGACCAGCACCTCCACCCAGCCGGGGACTCGCCCAGTCCCATCCTGGCCGGAAGATTCCTCGACTGGACCTGTCCAAAAAGGGCCCGGAAACGCGCCTCTTGGAGTGCCAGCACATCGGCAGCTCCCAGGAGGACACCTCAAATGCCCCACCAACCAGCAACCAGTCCAGCCGACGCTTTCCCCGATTCATCGCATCACCAGGTAAACGCCACCCTGGGCGCCAAAGAACACCAGGGGCCATGGGGGCGGAATCAGGTCTGGGCCGTCGCACTGGACCACCCCGAATCGCGGACGACGCCGACCTGGATGCTCAATGCGGCCGAAATGCTCGTCGAGCACTATTCCCCGGCCAGCGGCAGGGTTCTGGTTCTCGCCGCTGCGGCTGTTTCGGAATGGTCAGGAACCCGGGGCGTGCTGAACGCCGATGACGCGGCGCGGCGGCGAGGCCGCCAGATGATCCCGCTCATGGAGATCGCCGCCGTCGGCGCGCGCCTGGGCCGCCACCTCGAAGTCCGCCTCCACGACGGACCCAAGTCCGGACCCGCCGGCTTCCCCACCGAACCGGACCGCGACTCACACCCCGTCCCGACGCCCGGCACGGCCCTGCCCCCCGAAGCCGACCTCGGTCCAGACTCCGGACTATTGGCAGCCGGCCTCGGTGACGTCGCGGACCGCGTCACCACCACACCGTCGGACCCGGTGGCGTGGGACGCGGATCGCTTCGACACGGTGATCCTCATCGCCCACAAACCCGCTCCGGCCGCCGTGCCGAGCGTCACGTGGAGTCATCTCCTGCGTCCCGGCGGAACTCTGGCCGTCATCACGCACGGTTACGCATCCGGGAACCGGGTGGGGAACCTCGGCACGGCACTTCGACGATCGGCCGCCGCAGGCGGACTCGTTCAGATCGACCGCGTCCCGCTGCTCGAAGTCCCTATCCGGCGCGACGCCCTGGCGGCTGAGCGGCCCGCTGGCTTCGCGGACCACGACGGACCTCCCTGGCCACGCCGACACGCGGACCTGTTCCTCTTCGCCATGCCCGGCGCCCGGGAAGCCCGCGAAACGGGAGCACGCCGATGACCGCCCTCGGATCGGTCTGGGCCACTGGACAGACCAGCCCGCGCGGACAACTCCGTCAGGGCCCCTACATCTCCGCCACTGTGCACGACGCCGACCGCGTGCCCCCGGCCGTCGCCCGCCTCGCCATCGACCACCTCACCGCGGCTGGCGACACCGTCCTCGACCCGGGCTGCGGCGCCGGCACCGTCATCGTCGAAGCCCTCCGCGCCGGCCGCAATGCCATCGGGATCACCGACGACCGACGCTGGTGGTCCGTCGCCCGCGCCAACATCACCGCCACCCGCCGCCGCACCGACGCTCACACCGACGCCCTCCTCCTCGACGGCACCCCGCGCCGCGCCGCCGGACAGCTGACCGGCATGACCGGCACCGTCGATCTCCTCCTCGCCGGTCTCCGCCCCACCCCAGCCCTCGCCCCCGCCGACGCTCTGCGCCGTACGCTCGCGCACTGTCTGCCCCTGCTGCGCCCCGGCGCGCACGCGGCCGTCGTCCTGCGGACGACCCACGACGGGCCGAACTTCACCGATCCGATCGACGATGCCGCGAGGGCCGGGCAGGACGCCGGGCTTCTCCTCGTCGATCACTGCATCGCACTGGCTGGGCAACTGCGCGGCGATCGCCTGATCCCACCCCCGGCGCGCCAGTTCCGGTCACCCTCGACCGGATCTTTGGGTGCCGAGTTCCACGACGTGCTGATCTTCCGCGTTCCGGACCGCCCTCTCGCGTCGGCGGCAACACGGAGATTGCCCCGTGTTCGCTCCACAAAGCCGCCTTCCAGGACGGCAACCACGTTGCGGGAGATCGCATGCGCGGCGTGACACACCCGCCGTGTGGCGAACGCCACGCCGCTCCCAGCCAGCTGAGCAGAAAAGCATTCTCAAACGCCGCCGCCCCGCATAACGTTTCTGAACGTTCCGCGTTCCGCCATGGCTGACGGTCGAGAGTACTCACGGGATGAGCAACAGGAAGAAGTCCCGGTCACCGTCGTTTTGCCGACGGAACCACCCTTCCTGACCCCGGGCGCCGCACGAGCGCTCCTGCGGCTGATCCGCACCGTTCACCAACAACACCACGATCAGCAGTCCTTGCCGACTCCATCCCCGAGCGGAAAGGAAACACCAGGAAAGGAGGCGGCATGAGCGTGAAATACGCCTTCGCCGGCCGATGCTCCACAGAGGATCAGCAGGACCCCGTCGCCTCACGGAACTGGCAATTCACCCGGGCGAACGCCCTCATCGAATCCCACGGCGAGATCGTCACCGAGTTCTTCGACATCGGCCAGTCCCGCTCCATCCCCTGGAAGCGCCGACCGCAGGCGGCCCGGCTGCTGGAGTCCCTGAAGAACCCGAACCGCGGCTTCGACGCAGTCGTCATCGGCGAACCGCAGCGCGCCTTCTACGGCAACCAGTTCGGGCTCACCTTTCCCGTCTTCGTCCACTACGGCGTTCCGTTGTGGGTGCCGGAGGTCGGCGGCGCGGTCGACCCGGAGTCCGAGGCGCACGACCTCGTCATGTCGGTCTTCGGCGGGGTCAGCAAGGGCGAGCGGAACCGCATCAAGATCCGGGTCCGCACCGCGATGGCCGCGCAGGCGAAGATCGAGGGCCGCTTCCTCGGAGGTCGCCCGCCGTACGGCTACATGCTGGTCGACGCCGGCCCGCACCCGAACCCGGCGAAGGCGGCGGACGGCAAGCGGCTGCATCGGCTGGAGCCAGACCCGGTCACTGCCCCGGTTGTGGAGCGGATCTTCGAGGAGTACGACTCGGGTATCGGCTACTTCGCCATCGCCCAGCGCCTCACCGACGACGGCATCCCCTGCCCCTCGGCCTACGACCGCAAGCGCAACCCCCACCGCACCGGGACCGCCTGGTCCAAGAGCGCGGTGCGCACCATCCTGACTAACCCCCGCTACACCGGTCATGAGGTGTGGAACAAACAGCGCAAGGACGAGGTCCTGATCGACGTCGAGGACGTCGCCCTCGGACACGAGACAAAGTTGAAGTGGAACCCCAAGGACGCCTGGGTCCTGTCCGACAAGCCCACCCACAAGGAACTGACCTCACCTGCGCGGTTCAAGCGTGTTCAGGAACGCCTGGGCAAACGCGGCCCGTCCTCGACCGGCCGCCAGGTCGTCCGTACGCACCACAGCTACGCGTTCAAGAGCCTTCTGCTCCACAAGAGTTGTGGTCGGCGTATGCAGGGGAATTGGGCCAACGACGAGGCGTACTACCGCTGCCGGTACCCGAATGAGTACGCCCTCGCGAACAAGGTCGACCACCCGCTCAACGTCTACCTGCGCGAGGCGAACCTCAAGGACTCGGTCGACCACTGGCTCGCCCAGACCTTCTCCGCACCGTTGATCGAGCACGCGCTGACCACGATGGAGGACTCTCAGCCGGGGGAGGACATGGAGGCCCAGGCTCTGCGGCGCGTGATCGCCGAATGCGATCGCAAGCTCGCCCAGCACCGTGCCGTCGCCGAGGCCGGCGGCGACCCGACCCTCGTCGCCTCCTGGAGCCGTGAGGTCCAAGCCGAACGCATCACCGCGCAGGTCCGGCTCACCCAGATTGGCGAGAACGGCGAGACCCCGCGACGACTCACCCGCGATGAGATCAGCGGGCTCGTCAACGCGATGGGCGGACTGCTGTCCGTCTTGTCGAAGGCGGACCCGGCGGACTCGGCGGAGGTCTACCGGCAGCTCGGGCTGACCCTGACCTACGACCACGAAACGCAAAAGGTGCTGGTCGAGAGTCGACCAGCACCTATGGGCGTACTGTGCGTGTCCGAGGGGGGACTTGAACCCCCACGCCCGATAAAGGGCACTAGCACCTCAAGCTAGCGCGTCTGCCATTCCGCCACCCGGACGGGGTGTGCCACCTGGGCCGTAAGCCTGGCGACGGGGTAAACCATAGCAAAGATCTGAGGCGGTCCGATCACGCCCGGGATCACGGTCGACGGCCTGGTGAGGCGCGGTCCGCCTTCCCCGCGGATCGCCTTGCCGACCCGCGACGAACGGCCACCCAGCTGCCTGCCCCCACCCCCGGCCCCGTCCCTTCCACTACGCCATCTGGCCGCCGCCGGCTCACCCCCAAACGCCGACCGCCCGCCCCCAGCCACCCCCACCCATGAAG
>NZ_JAAGKO020000002.1 GCF_027947535.2 Streptantibioticus silvisoli | reverse complement strand
GGGGTGCTTTTCGGCGGCGGGGCGGGTGGCGGGGGCGGAGGTGCTCTTCGGCGGCGCGGGGGCGGGTGGCGGAGGCGGCGTCGGGGCGGGCAACGGCGGCGGGGCGGGGGCCGGGCGGTCAGGTGGTGTCGGCGATGCTGCTGGTCGTACGCCGTTGCAGCAGGGTGAAGGCGGCGATCACCAGGAACAGGACCAGGGCCAGCGAGGCGCCGTAGCCGGTGTGGCCGATGACGGCGAACCCCTCCTGGTAGACGAGGTAGCTCAACGTGGTGGTCGCGTAGACCGGTCCGCCGCGGGTCATCTCGTAGAACTGGGTGAACGCCTGGAGCGACATGATGCTGGTGATGATCACCACGAAGACCGTCACCGGGCGCAGCTGCGGCCAGGTGATGTGCCAGAACTCCTGCCAGGCGTTGGCGCCGTCCACCCGGGCCGCCTCGCCCATCTCGGGGGAGATGACCGCCAGCCCGCCGAGGAAGAGCATCATCGTGAAGCCCACCTCGTGCCACAGGCTGTAGATGATGATGGCCGGCATGGCCAGCGAAGGCGACTGGAACCACTGCGGGTTGCCCAGGTGCAGTGCCTTGAGCACGGTGTCGATCAGGCCGAACTGCGGGTTGAAGATGAAGATCCAGGCGATCGAGGTGGCCACCACCGGTGTCGCGTACGGCGCGAAGATGGCCACCCGGGAGGCGGTGATCAGCCGTCCGCCGCCCTGCACCAGCAGCGCCAGGGCCAGCGAGATCACCGTGCCGCCGATGACCATGCCGCCGGTGAAGTACAGCGAGTGCCAGGTGCTCGACAGGAACGACGGCGAGTCGCCGGCGAACAGGTTGCGGTAGTTGCCCAGCCCGATGAACTGCGACATCGAGGTGTTGAGGCTGTTCCACCGGAAGAAGCTGACGTACACGGTGTACGCGGTCGGCACGATGGTGAACACCGCGAAGATGATCAGCGCGGGCGCGGTGTACAGCCAGCCCATCCGGCTCTGCCGGAGCCGCGCTATCCGGCGCCCCGGGGCCGGACCGCCCGTGCGGGGCACGCGGCCGCCCGGGCCGGTCCCGTCCGCCTCGGCCGGCCGGCCCGACGTGGCCGCGGCAGCGGCTCCTTGTGACATCGTTCTCGACACCCCACGCTCAACTGCTGTCGGACCCAGATCGCTTGGAGGGCGGAACCCATCGTTCCCTTCCCCCGGGGACCGTCCGGCGGATCGGCCGCGAACAGCTAAACGCGCGTAGATATCAGCCAGGCAACCATCCGAACAACTTTGCATGACATGCTGGCGGTTGATCATGATCATATGAAATTCTGAAAGGCTGGGCGCACTCTCATCGCCTCCCTCTCGCCGACTCCTCTTGAACGGCCGTTAACCCGCGCTTGGAGAGGTGTTGACCAAGTGGCGGTGGGGGTTGGTGGGGTGCGGTCGGCGGTGCGGCGGCTGGACGGTGCGGCCGGTCGACGGCAGGGTGCGGCGGCTGGACGGCGCCGTGGCTGACGGGGGTTGGCGTGGTTGGCGGACGATGGCGTGGCTGACGCGGCAGGTTGACGCGACGGTGCGGTGCCTGGCCGGTGCGGCCGGTCGACGCGGCGGTGCGGTCGCTGGGCGGCACCGCGACTGACGGACGGGGGCGTGGTCGACGGCGGTGACGCGGCCGGACGGTGACGTGGCCCGACGGTGGCGTGGCCCGACGGTGGCGTGGCCGGCGGAGCCACCGGCTCTGACGTGCCGGGACGGGAACGCCCTTACGCCTCGCGGGAGTCGATGACGCGGCGGATCTTGCCGACGGAGCGTTCCAGCGTCTCGGGATCGACGACCAGGACGTCCGCGGAGACGCCTATCCGGTCCTTGATCTCGGCGGCGATGGCGGTGGCGGCGCGGTCGCGGTCGTCGGGGGTGGCGCCGGGGCGGGCCTCGACGTGCACCGCGAGCTGGTCGAGCCGGGCCGGGCGGGTGAGATGGAGCGTGAAGTGCGGCGCGACGGCGGGGGTGCGCAGCACGATCTCCTCGATCTGGGTGGGGAAGAGGTTGACCCCGCGCAGGATGATCATGTCGTCACTGCGGCCGGTGATCTTCTCGATGCGGCGGAACGCCGGCCGGGCGGTGCCGGGCAGCAGCCGCGTCAGGTCCCGGGTGCGGTACCGGACGACCGGCATCGCCTCCTTGGTCAGCGAGGTGATGACCAGTTCGCCGCTGTCCCCGTCGGCCACCGCCCCACCGCTGAACGGGTCGACGGTCTCCGGGTAGAAGTGGTCCTCCCACAGGTGCGGTCCGTCCTTGGTCTCCACGCACTCCGACGCGACGCCGGGCCCCATGACCTCCGACAGTCCGTAGATGTCGACCGCGTGCAGCCCGGCCCGGGTCTCCAGTTCCTGGCGCATCGCCTCGGTCCACGGCTCGGCGCCGAAGATCCCGGTGCGCAGCGAGGACGTGCGCGGGTCGACGCCCTGCCGGTCGAACTCGTCGAGCAGGGTGAGCATGTACGAGGGGGTGACCATGATGATGTCGGGCTCGAAGTCCTGGATCAGCTGGACCTGGCGGGCGGTCATGCCGCCGGAGGCCGGGACGACCAGGCAGCCGGCCCGTTCGGCGCCGTAGTGCGCGCCGAGGCCGCCGGTGAACAGCCCGTAGCCGTAACCGACGTGCACCCTCTGCCCGGCCCGGCCGCCGGCCGCGCGGATGGAGCGGGCCACCAGGTCGGACCAGCGGGAGATGTCGCCCTCGGTGTAACCGACCACCGTGGGGCGCCCGGTGGTGCCGGACGACGCGTGCACCCGCCGCACCTGGGACGTCGGCACGGCGAACGCGCCGAACGGGTAGTACTCGCGCAGGTCGGCCTTGGTGGTGAACGGGAAGTGCGCGAGGTCGGCCAGGCTCCGGCAGTCCTCGGGCCGGACGCCGGCGTCGTCGAACTTGCGGCGGTACATCGGCGAGTGGTCGTACGCGTGCCGCAACGTGGCCTGCAAACGGCGCAGTTGGAGGTCGAGCAGCTCCTCGCGGGTCAGCCGCTCCCCCGCGTCCAGCAGTTCCCGCGGCGGCCCGTCGCCCAGCCGGCGCCCGGCGCTCACGACGCGACTCCGTCCGAGCCGGCGGGATCGGCGGGTTCGGCGGACGCGGGGCTGTCCGGGGTGAGGGGCGCCGCACCGGAGGCTTCGGGTGCGGCGCCGGGGGCGGCGGACTCCGCGCCGGGCGGTTCGGGCACGGCACCGGCCGCGATCACCTCGTCCCCCGAAGAGCCGGCGTCCACCCCGTCCCCGGAAGTCCCGGCGGCCGGCGGGGTCGGGCGCAGGGCGCGGCTGCGGCCGCGGAACTCGGCGACGACCTCGTCGCCGCGCCGGACGGTGACGTCGTAGATGCCGCTGCGGCCGGACCTGCCGCGTTCGGCGGCGGTGGCGGTGAGGGTGTCGCCGAGCCGGGCGGGAGTGAGGAAGTCGATGGCGGCGCCGGCCGCGACGGTGACGGGTCCGTGGCTGTTGCAGGCGCAGGCGAACGCGGAGTCGGCGAGCAGGAACAGGAAGCCGCCGTGAGCGATGCCGTGGCCGTTGACCATCGTGTCGGCCACCGTCATCCGGACCGTCGCGGCGCCGTCGCCGGCCGCGAGCAGCTCGATCCCGAGCCCCCGGGACGCACGGTCCGCGGCGAACATCTCCTGCGCCGGTCCTGCCATGTCGCACCACCTCGTACGCCGAGCCGCGGCAGCGAACCGACCGATCATTCGGTCACCCGCGACGAGATCAAGTAATCCAGTACCCGCACTCGCTGTCAAGACATCCCCAGAGGTAATCGACCGACCTCCAGGTTGACGCGGAACGCCCGACGACGCGCGGAAACCCGCCCTGACGTCGTTACTTCCCATGGGGAACTAGGAGACCTTGCGGGTTACTAGGGCGAGACGGGTAGCTTCAGTGCGTCGGCGTGCCCCTTCCCGGTGCCGTCGGCACGACGGCCCCGCGACGAGGAGAGAGCCATGACCACCACCCCCACCATGCGCGCCATCACCCAGGACACCCTCGGCGGCCCCGAGGTGCTGCGGCTCGCCGACGTGCCGCGTCCCGACCCGCTGCCCACCGAGGTGGAGGTCCGGGTGCACGCGGCCGGCGTCAACCCGGTGGACTGGAAGACCCGGGAGGGCGGCGGCATGGCCGGCGTGCTGGGCGAGCCGCCGTTCATCCTCGGCTGGGACGTCTCCGGCGTCGTCGAGCGCGTCGGCTTCGGGGTGACCGGCGTGGCGGTCGGCGACGAGGTGTACGGGATGCCGTGGTTCCCCCGGCAGGCCGGCGCCTACGCCGAGTTCGTGACCGCGCCGTCGCGGCAGTTCGCCCGCAAGCCGGCCTCCGTCGACCACGTGCGGGCCGCCGGGGTGCCGCTGGCCGCGCTGACCGCCTGGCAGGCGCTGACCGACGCCGCCCGGGTCCAGCCGGGGCAGCGGGTGCTGGTGCACGCGGCGGCCGGCGGCGTCGGGCACTTCGCCGTGCAGTTCGCCCGGCACCTGGGCGCCCACGTCACCGGTACCGCGCGGGCCGCCAAGCACGACTGGGTGCGCGAACTGGGCGCCGAGGAGGTGATCGACTACACCACGACCCGTTTCGAGGACGCCGTCAAGGACGTCGACGTGGTGATCGACCTGGTCGGCGACGGCCACGACCGCACCAGCACCCGCTCGCTGGACGTGCTGCGGCCCGGCGGCACGCTCGTCGCGGTGCCCTCCGGCGTCTCCGGGGACCTGCTCGACCTGGCCAGGACGCGCGGCCTGCGGGCCACCGGCTTCCTGGTCGAGCCGGACGGCGCCGCGCTCACCGCGATCGCCGGCCTGATCGACGGCGGCAGGGCCGTCGTCGGCGTCGACGACGTGCTGCCGCTCGCCGAGGCCGCCGAGGCCCACCGCCGCGGCGAGCAGGGCCGCACCCGCGGCAAGCTGGTCCTGCGGGTGGCCGGCTGACGTCCCCGCCCCGCCCGCCGGCGCATGCGGCGTGCGGCGGGCGGGGCGGATCGCCGCACGGGGTTCGACGAGTCACCCGGCGGCACGTCACGTACCGAATTTCGTACGGCAATCGAGCAGCAACACCACCTGACCGCCTAGCGTTGGCCGGTAATTCCGTACGAACGAGAGGCCAGCAGTGGAATCGTCCAGCTCTGATACGACGCGGACGCCCGGGGTCGGATTCGCCCCCGACGAGGTGATCACCGACCAGCCGACGCGGTCCGCCCGGCTGAAGTGGGTCATCGTGGTCGACCGGACCGTGCCGGCCGGCCAACTGGCCAACGCGGTCGCCTGCGTCGCCGCCAGCACCGGGCAGGCCGTGGCCAACCTCATCGGCCCGGCCGGCCCCGACGCCGCCGGCCACCTGCACCCCGGCCTGCCGTGGGCGGGGTGCAGCGTCCTCGCCGCCGACCCCGGCGAACTCGCCGAGGTCCGCGAGAAGGCCGCCGCCAGCGACGGCGTCCTGGTCGCCGACATGCCCGTGCTCGCCCAGCGCACCCTGGTCTACGACGACTACCTCGCCGGGCTCGCCGGCACCGGGGCCGCCGACCTCCAGGTGCGCGCCATCAGCGTGGTCGGACCGCGCAACAAGGTCGGCAAGCTGGTCAAGCGGCTCGAACTCCTGCCGTAGCCACGGCCGTCGACGCCACCGGCCGTCCGCCGGCCCGGGCTCTCGAGACCGGCGGCCGCACACCGGCAGGCCCCTGTCGCGTCGTTCACGTCATCAGGGGCCTGTCGCCGTGCGGCACCGGCTAGCGGGTGGAGTGCTTCCCGCGCCGGATGGCGAGCGTCGCGGCGAGCCCCAGAAGGCATATGACGGCGCCGATGATCACGTTGTTCCAGATCATTCCGGTGTCCGGGAAGCGGGTGACCACCCAGGGCGAGACGATCAGCCAGATCCCCACGCCGGTCGCCGCGAGGGACATGCCCCGCATGCGCTGCGGTGCCATGCTCATCCCGACGCCGATCAGCGCCACCGCGAGCCCGAGGATCAGGTTGTTGATCATCAGGTCGTTGCGGGCCCCGGAGAAGTGGACGACCCACGGCGAGATGGCGGCGTACAGACCGGCCATCACCACCAGCCCGTCGACAGCCACTTCACCCCGGCCCGCCTCCACCCGGGCGTACCGCGCCCGCATCTCGGATGCGTCGGGGTGGCTGGAAAGATCGCTCGCGTGGTGCGAGACATCGCCGCCCATACGTCTCATCTCCTTCGCTGTGCGCTCCGTGACGTGCGCGATCCGGCGCCACCGCGCACAGCCGTGATCCGACCTCACGCGGCAACAGGGACCGCACAGTCCATTGTGCCTTCTCCTTGCCATAACGGAAATACCCGCCAAAAAGGTCCGATAACCTGTTCGAGGCTGCCAGCTGTTCCCCGTCCGCGGATCACCCGCTGACCGGCCCCCGCCGTGCGGCGCCTCGGACCGCCGGGACCCACGCCAACCGGCGCCGGGCTCCGCGACGTTGGCCGGCGGCGGAGGTCGACCGTCAGGTCCCGCGCCGGGACGTGCCCCCCGACCTGGCGATTTCGCCCACCCGCCGACGGTCCGGCCGCGCTCCCCCACGCACGCCGTCCCGGCCCGGCCGGCCGCTCCCGGCTCCCCGGCTCCGCAGCGCCGCCACTCCGCAGCCCCGACCCCGACCCCGGCCCTGCCATCCCCCCGCGGCCGCCTTGTCCGGCCGCCCGGACCGTTCCCGTGGGACCCCATGGGGGCGGGTGGCGGGCCGCCTGCCAGGATCGGACCGGGGACACAGGGAACGACCGACAGTGCGGAGCCTGAGCGTGCGCGAGCGGAACGATGGCCGGCGCGGGAGGAGCGGCCGGGGCGACCGCCCGGTCGGACGGCTGATCGCGGCCATGCCGGCGGAGCGTGCCGTCCTGCTGGAGCGCGGCGCCGGGCTGAGCCCGCGCGAGCTGCGGGAGCTGGCGGCGACCGAGGAGGGCGAGCGGCGGGTACGCGCCCTGCTGACCGCCCCGGCGCCCGGTCCGCTGGACGTGGTGCCGCTGGACGCCTCCGCGATGGATCAGCTGCTGGACGCGCTGGGCGAGGACAACCGGGCGGCGCTCGCGGCCCGTCATCTCGACCTCGACGTACTGCGGCGGATGTGCGCGATTCCGGAGGGCCTGGCGTTCGTGCGCGCCCTGGTGGCGCCCCCGGCGCTCGTGGCGTACCCGGAGGTGCTGCCGGACCGGCCGCAGCCCCCGGCGACCGGGCGGCGGGTGGCGACGGCGTGGCTGCTGGTGGTGGCCGGGGCGCTCGCCGGGGTGGCGCTGTGCATGGGGATCAGCGCGCTGATCGGCGGTGCCGCGTTCCTCGTCGGCATCATCTATCTGATCTTCGGACTGACGATCTTGTTCCTCAAGGTGCCGGAGACCCGCGGTCAGAGCCCGGCGGCCGGCCTGGTGGCGCTGGCGTTCTCGGTGCTGATGGTCGTCGCCTCGTTCAGCGTCAGCGACTGGTACCTGGCGGTCCGCGGCGTACCGGAGCACGTGACGGTGGTCCCGCCCGCGCACTACCGGGAACGCGGCGGCGACGTACCGGTGTGCCAGGTGCGGTACGCCGACGGGTTGGTGCGGCGGGTCGCCACCAACGACGCCGGATGCGCGCAGCACGACGTGGGCAGCCGCACGACGGTGATGACCGACCCGGCGGGGTGGTTCGCCCCGCACCTGGGTACCGCGGCGGACCTGAACCTGGCCGAGACCGGCAGCGTGGCCGGGGCGGCCGGCGCCCTGCTGGTGATCGCGCCGCTCAGCGTGGTCGTCATGGCGGCGGCGGACCGCAGGAGGAGGGGGACCCGCGGTGACGCGTGACGAGGGCGCGACGTCCGCCGGCCTGTCGGCCGACGAGGCGGCGATCCTGGGGGAGTTCGGCTACGACTCGCGTTACGTGGCGAGGTTCGCCCGCCGCCGGGACGGGCCGCGGCGGCTGGCGGAGATGGTGCCGCTGGCGCGGGCCGGGCTGCTGCCGTTCCGTGAGACCCCTTCGCCGGTCTCCATCGCGTCGTACCGGCGCCCGCCGGCGGGGTCGGCGGCCCTGCGCGGGTGCCTGCTGTCGTGGCTGGCGCTGGTCGTCGTGGCGGCGCTGGTCGTGGTGCTGAGCGTCGGCGCGGTGGTGCTGCTCTCCCGTGTACAGGGCGAACGCGGTGCGTATTACGGCACGATGATGCCGTGGTGGGCGGCGGCACTGCTGGTGGCCGTACCGCTGGCGGTGCTCGACGCGCTGGCCCGGTGGCGCGGACCGCGCGCGGTGTGGGGCGAGGCCGGCGAACACGCCGGCCTGCTGCCGTCCCTGCTCGGGCTGCGCCCGGTACCGCCCGGCGTACAGGAGCTGGCGTGCCTGCCGCTGCTGACGCTGATCCCGTTGTGCGTCGCGCAGCAGAACGCGCGGGTGCCGGTGATCGTCCCGCTGGAACTCGCCGCGGTACTCCTGCTGGGGGCGTGTGCCCTCACCATGGTGCTGATCGGCGGCCTGGTACCGGTGGTGGCGCTGGTCGCGGCGTGGGCCGGCTGGGCGTGGATCGCGCTGCGCGGCCCGAGCGGCTGGGCGACGCTGGCGCTGCTGGGCGTGACGGTGGTCATCGGCGTGCCGTACTGCGCGCGCATGGTGCGCCGGGTCAACGGCGGTTGACGGCACGGTGTCGTGACGGGCGACGGCGAGGGCCCGGCGGGCGCCCGCGACCGGCGCGGCGTGCCGGCGCGGGGAGAAACGGGCGCCGGCGCGGTGACCATCGCTCCGACGGCTCGTTGGGCGGGATGTGGATACGCAGACGCCCCCGCGCGCGAACGGCGGCACCCGGCGAGCCGGTCAGGTCGAGGTCGACGAGGCCGAGGCGGCCCTCGTCGAGCATTACGCGCGCCTGGTGAGGATCGCCTACGTCACCCTTCCGGCGACCCTGAGCCGCCACCGCAGGGTGATGCTGGCGCACCGGGTGGTGCAGCGCGCGCTGCCGCGCCGCCGTACGCGGGGCCCGGCGAACCCGGCCGGTGCCCCGCCGGCGTACGCGCTGGTGCGCACCGCCGCGGTGCGCGGCGCGCTGGAGCACGGGCGGGCGCGTGACGGGTGGCGCCGCCCGGCGGGGCGGGTGGCCGACGCGGTACCGCTGCCGCCGCTGGCGGTGGGCCTGCGGCTGTTCCCGCGGTCCGGCGGCGCCGGGGAACTCGCCCTGGAGCGGGCGCTGTCGGACCTGACGGCACCGGCGCGGGCGGCCTTCGCGCTGCTGGGGGTCGACCGTCTGGCGCAGGACGTCGCGGCGGAAGTGCTGGCGGACGCCGGCGTGGAGGCGCCGCGGCGGGCGGTGCGCGACGCCGTCGAGGCGGCGCGCGGCACGGACGCGCGGCTGCTGGCGTCCGGCGAGTTCGACCCGTGCGTCCTGCTCGCCGGCCCCCCGGACCTGCTGCGGCGCCGGCAGCACGTCCGGGCCGCGGTGGCCACCGCGGCGGCGCTGGCGGTGGCGGTCACGCTGCTCGCGGCGCCGGGAGGCGGCGGCGCGGGTACGGGCGCGGCGGGGTCGCCGGGATCGCCGGCGGCATCCGTGCTGGACCCGGCGTCGGTGCTGCGCGGCTCGGCGACGGCGTGGCGGCGGTCGGACCGGCTGGGGTTCGCCGCCTGGCCGGCCCGCGGCGCCCGTACGTCGGACGCCGCGCTGCTCGGGCGGGCGCTGACTACCTGGGGGGCGCCGGGCCGCGCGGTACGCGTGTCGGCGAGCGTCGGAACGGTGCGTACACCGCCGGCCGAGCCGCCGCGGCTGCTGTTCGCCGGCGACGTGGACGGCGCGGCCGTCGTGCTGTTCTACGACGGCGTGCGGCTGGTGCGGTACGCCGAACCGCTGTCCGGCACCGGCCCGGTGGCGCTGGACTTCGCGCGCGCCGACGGGGCGACCGGCGCGTCGGCCTCCGCGGTGCTGCTGGACCGTTCCGACGGCAACGCCCGCTACTTGACCGCGCCCTGGGTGGCCGGCGTCTCGCTGCGCAACCTGCTGACGCCCGGCACCGCCGCGCAGCCGGTGCGTACCGGGTCCGACGGTGTCACCGACCCGGTGCCGACCCCGGCCGCCGACGCCGGGTGCGGCGCCCAGGCCGCCTCGGCGCCGGCCGCCGGCTGGCCGGCCGTCGTCCTGGCCCCGCGGCCGGGCGTGCCGGGCGGGCACCCGATGGTGCTGACCGACCTCGGCGACCTGACGCCGGTCCACCTGACGTACGCGGCGGGCGCCGGTGCCCGGCAGGGTGAGGCGTCCGGCGCGGCGGGGCTGGCGGCGTGGGCGCACTCCTCGTGCGAGCTGGCGGTGCTGCGCGGTACCGGGGTGCGGACCACCGGGGCCTGGGACTTCGCGCAGCAGACGCTGCCGGACGGCGCGGGGGTCGCGCGGTGGCTGTGCACGCGGGCGGATCTGTGGTCGGGCGACGACCACGTGCTGGTGCAGTTCCTGCCGCCGGGCTCGGCGCCCGCCGCGCCGGCCGCAGTCTCCGCGGCGACCACGTCCACCGCCGCGTGCGGCCCGATGACGCCGGCCGTGCTGTCCGGGGTGCTGTGGAAGTCGCCGGCCGGACGCTGGTTCCTGGTGGCGGCCGGCAGCCCGGAGGTGGCGTCGCTGGCGGTGAGCGGCGGCCTGCGGTACGCGGCACCGGGCCGCACCGCGATCGTGCCGGCCGCTTCCGGCAGCAAGGCGACGCTCAGCGCACGCCTGACGGACGGGACGGCCCTGGCAGCGCTGAAGTGACCGACGGCTCCCCCGCCGCGCTGCTCGGCGGCGCCGCACTGCTCGGCGCCGGAACGCCCCCGGCCGCGCTGAAATGACCAACGGCGCCGGCGGGATCGCCCCACGCGATCACCGCCGGGTCCGCCCGCGCCCGATCGCCGGCGGACCGCCCGCCGACCGGCGGTGCCGACCCCGCCTCCCCGCGATGTGCCCCGGCCGGTGGGGGGCGCGTGCACGGTGCGTGACCACGGGGTGAACGCGCCCGCGTACGAGCCCCCGGGAGCGGTTGCCGCAGGACGACCCCGCGGTCGGCCTGCGGGGGCCAACCGGCAGGTGACAGCGGTGATGTGGGGGCCCTGACCGGTCGTGAGGCGGTGGTGGCGGGTGCTGCGGGAGGGGTGCGGGCCCTGCGGGGGGTGACCTCGGGCGAGGTGCGACCGTAGGCTTTCGAGCTGGTGCGGCGGCACCGGTCCGTGCGGGGGTGCGCCCCTGGCGACGGGCGGCCGCGGCATCCGACGTATGCCGGCACCACCTGTTCCGAAGATCGTTAGGACGCCATGACCAGCCAGACCTCCGCCGTTGTCCCGCAATCGGCCGACCGGTCCGCCGCCGCGACGCAACGTGAGGAGTGGTGGCGCGGCGCGGTCATCTACCAGGTCTACCCGCGCAGTTTCGCCGACTCCGACGGTGACGGCATCGGCGACCTGCCCGGCATCCGTGAGCGTCTGCCGTACCTGAGGCGGCTCGGGGTGGACGCGGTGTGGCTGTCGCCGTTCTACGCCTCGCCGCAGGCCGACGCCGGCTACGACGTGGCGGACTACCGGCGGGTCGACCCGGTGTTCGGCACGCTGGACGACGCCCGCGAGCTGCTCGACGAGGCGCACGGTCTGGGCCTGCGGGTGATCGTCGACCTGGTGCCCAACCACTGCTCGGACCAGCACGAGTGGTTCCAGCAGGCGCTGCGCGAGGGGCCGGGGTCGCCGATGCGCGAGCGGTTCCACTTCCGGCCGGGCCAGGGCGACGACGGTGAACTGCCGCCGAACGACTGGCAGTCGGTGTTCGGCGGCTCGGCGTGGGACCGGGTCACCGAGCCGGACGGCACGCCGGGCGAGTGGTACCTGCACCTGTTCGCGCCGCAGCAGCCGGACTTCGACTGGCAGCACGAGACGGTCCGCGAGGAGTTCCGCTCCGTCCTGCGCTTCTGGCTCGACCTCGGGGTGGACGGGTTCCGCATCGACGTCGCCCACGGCATGGTCAAGGCGCCCGGCCTGCCCGACGTCGGCGGCCGTACCGAGGTGCAGTTGCTGGACAACCGCGAGCTGCCGTTCTTCGACCAGGACGGCGTGCACGAGATCTACCACGACTGGCGCGCGATCCTGGACTCCTACCCGGGTGAACGGATCGGGGTGGCCGAGGCGTGGACCTCGACGGTGGCGCGCAGCGCCCGTTACCTGCGCCCCGGCGAGCTGCACCAGGCGTTCAACTTCTCGTACCTGACGACCGACTGGGACGCGGACGCGCTGCGCACGGTGATCACCGACTCGCTGGAGGCGATGGCCGCGGTCGGCGCGCCGGCGACGTGGGTGCTGTCCAACCACGACGTGGTGCGGCACAGCACGCGGCTGTCCGGCGGGGACGCGGCGGTCGCGGTGCCGCGGGCCCGGGCGGCGACGCTGCTGATGCTGGGGCTGCCGGGGTCGGTGTACGTCTACCAGGGCGAGGAGCTGGGGCTGCCGGAGGTGACGGAGCTGCCGGCCGGGGTGCGGCAGGACCCGGCGTTCTTCCGCGGCGACGGCCAGAGCGGGCTGCGGGACGGCTGCCGGGTGCCGCTGCCGTGGTCGGGCGAGCGGGCGCCGTACGGCTTCGGGCCGGCCGGGGACGGGCCGAGCTGGCTGCCGCAGCCGGAGAGCTGGGCCAAGCTCAGCGTCGCGGCGCAGACCGGGGACCCGGATTCCACGCTGGAGTTCTACCGCTCGGCGCTGGCGGTGCGGCGCGCGGAGCCGGCGCTCGGCGCGGGCGAGTCGGTGACCTGGCTGGACGCCCCGGCGGGCGTGCTGGCCTTCCGCCGCGACGCGGACGGCGGGTCGGTGGTCTGCGCGGTCAACGTGGGTGGGACGCCGGCCGTGCTGCCGTCGTACGGCCGGCTGCTGCTGGCCAGCGGTCCGCTGGCGGTGGACCCCGACGAGGCCGAGGTGACGCTGCCGGCCGACACCGGGGCGTGGTGGGCGGTGTGACCCGCGCGGTCCGACCCGCGCCGTCGCGGTCCGCCCCGCGGAGTCGCGGGGTGGCCCGGGGCCGTCGCGGGGTGGCCCGCGCCGTCACGGGGTGACCGGGGCCGTCGCGGAGTGGCCGGGTACGTCCGCCTTCGTACCGGGGGCGGACGTTCCCAAACATCGCGTCGCTGATGTCACTCGTTCGGCCGAATCCCCCGTGCGCGTCGGCTGTTCGGGGGCGCCGGTCCGTTCGCGATCGCCCGGAGCCGTTACCGCAGACGGGTGACACGGCCTGCGGAGTCATTACGTGACGCTTTGGGGTGAATTTTCCCGGTTGAAATTTTAGTTCAACCGGCAACTTCCGAGGTCCCCACAACGGCTTGTCCATGGGGTGGGGTGCGGCCCGTGGGGCCGGCGGGCGGCTACGAGATGACCTGGAACCAACCAGGGGATGATCGGCGGTACGGGGCCGTCTGGCAGACTATCGACCTATGGGGGAACCGACGAAAACCACGGAAGGCCGCACTCCCGCCCCTCCGCGTTCCTCCGGTTCCATCGACAGCGATGGAACCGGGCCGCAGGAACGCCGGGCGCCGGGCGGGCACACCGTCGTCGGCTGGATCCGCCGGCCACGCAGGCCGCGCCTGTGGTTCGAAGTCCTGCTGATCGGCGTCAGTTACTGGATCTACTCCCTGGTGCGCAACGCGGTCCCCGAGCAGGAGGCCGCCGCGATGCACCACGCCGACCAGATCTGGCGGCTGGAGTCGACCCTCGGTATCAACGTCGAGGACCACATCAACCACGTCATGAACTCGGTGACATGGCTGATCGTCGGGATGAACTACTACTACGCCACGCTGCACTTCATCATGACCATAGGCGTGCTGGTGTGGCTGTTCCGCAAGCATCCGGGGCGGTACGCCTCCGCGCGGCTGACCATCTTCACCACCACCGCGTTCGCCCTGGTCGGCTTCTACTTCTTCCCGCTGGCGCCGCCCCGGCTGATGCGCGGCGGCGACTTCGTCGACACGGTCACCGTGCACCACACCTGGGGATCGATGGCCTCGGGCAACCTGTCGCACGTCTCCAACCAGTTCGCCGCGATGCCCTCGATGCACATCGGCTGGTCCCTGTGGTGCGGTCTGACCATGGCCATGCTCGCCAAGCACGTCTGGGTCAAGGTGCTCGGCCTGCTCTACCCGGCCGTCACCCTGCTGGTGATCATCTCGACCGCCAACCACTTCTGGCTCGACGCGGTCGGCGGCGTGGTCTGCCTGGCGGTCGGCCTCGGCGTGTCCTTCCTGGTCTACGGCCGCCTCACCTACCGCCTGCCACGCCTCGTGCCGTCGACACCGGTCGCCACACCGGTCGCCACGAAGGCGTCCAGCAAGAAATCGGCGTAAGCACCCCACGCCGGAACGGGCCACGGACGCGTCACGTCCGAGCCGGACGACGGCCGCACGTCAGGCGGGGAACGGGCTCCGGGCGCGTCACTTCCGCGGGCGGAACCGCGTTAACGTCACGTCTGCGGGCGGCACCCGTTCACGTCACGTCCGCGGGCCGCCTCCGTTCACGCCACGTCACGTCTGCGGGCCGCCGGGGAATCGTGGGGCCTTCGGCGGCAGACGTCCTCCGGGGCCGGACCGTCTTCCGGGCGTCCTCGGCGCCGTTACGTCCCCGCGCTCAGTCCTCGTACTCGTAGAACAGCCGCTCGACCACGCCGCGGGCCCGGCGGGTGATGCGGCGGTAGTCGTCGACGAGGTCGCCCGCGTGGCCGGGGCCGTAGCCGAGGTAGCGCCCGACGGCGGCCAGTTCGCGGCCGTCGCTGGGGAAGGTGTCGCCGGAGCGGCCGCGGACCAGCATGACCGCGTTGCGCACCCGGGTGGCCAGGACCCAGGCGTCGTCGAGCACCGCGGTGTCCTCGGCGTCGGCCAGGCCGGCGTCACGCAGAGCGGCCAGCGCGGTGCGGGTGTGCGGAGTGCGCAGGCTCCCATGTTCGGCGCCGTGCCGCATCTGGAGCAGCTGGACCGTCCACTCCACGTCGGACAGCCCGCCGCGGCCCAGCTTGGTGTGCGTCGTCGGATCGGCGCCGCGCGGCAGCCGCTCGGTCTCCATCCGGGCCTTCAGCCGGCGGATCTCCACCACCGCCTCCTCCGACGGGCCGCCGCGCGGGTACCGCAGCGGATCGGCCAGCGCGAGGAACCGCTCGGTCAGCCCGGCGTCACCGGCGGCCGGCGCGGCCCGCAGCAGCGCCTGGCTCTCCCACACCAGCGACCAGCGGCGGTAGTACGCGGCGTACGAGGCGAGACTGCGCGCCAGCGGCCCCGACTTGCCCTCCGGGCGCAGGTCGGCGTCGATCAGCAGCGGCGGGTCGGAGGTGGGGATCTGGAGCAGCCGGCGGGTCTCGTCGGCGACCTTGAGCGCGGCGCGGGCCGCCGCGGTCTCGTCGGCGCCCTCCAGCGGCTCGTGCACGAACAGCACGTCGACGTCCGAGCCGTACCCCATCTCCCGGCCGCCGAACCGGCCCATGCCGATCACCGCGATCCGGGTCAGCGGCGGCTCCCCGGTGCCGACCGTCTCCACCGCGGCCTGGAGCGCGCCGCCGATGGTGGCCCGGGTCAGGTCGCTGAGCGCGGCGCCGACCACGTCGACCGCCGCACCGGCGTCGTCCCCGGTCCCCAGCGCACCGGTGAGGTCGGCGGCCGCGGTGCGGAACAGCTCCCGGCGGCGCACCCCGCGCACCACCGTGACGGCGGTCTCCGCGTTGCCGGCCCGGCTGACCGCGGCGTGCACCTCCTGGGCCAGCGCGGCGTACCCGTGCGGGCGCAGGCCCTCGGCGTCGCCGAGCAGCGCGACCGCCTCGGGGGCGCGCATCAGCAGGTCGGGGGCGAACCGGCCGGCCGACAGCACGCGGGCGAGGTTGACGGCGGCGGCGCCCTCGTCGCGCAGCAGCCGCAGGTACCACGGGGTGCGGCCCAGCGCGTCGGAGACCTTGCGGAAGTTCAGCAGCCCGGCGTCGGGGTCGGCCGAGTCGGCGAACCAGCCGAGCAGCACCGGCAGCAGGGTGCGCTGGATCGCGGCCTTGCGGCTCACCCCGGACGCCAGCGCCTCCAGGTGGCGCAGCGCGGCGGCCGGGTCGAGGTAGCCGAGCGCCTCCAGCCGCTGCCGGGCGGCGTTCGGACTCAACCGGGTCTCGCCGGGCTCCAGTTGGGCGAACGCGTCGAGCAGCGGCCGGTAGAAGATCTTCTCGTGCAGCCGCCGGACCTCCTTGGCGTGCCGGCGCCACTCCCGGTTGAGTTCGGCGACGGGCTCGGCGCGCAGCCCGAGCGAGCGGCCCAGCCGCCGCAGGTCGGCCTCCTCCTCCGGCACCAGGTGGGTGCGGCGCAGCTTGTACAGCTGTATGCGGTGTTCCATCGAGCGCAGGAAGCGGTACGCGGCGTCCAGCGCGGCGGCGTCGGCCCGGCCGACGTAGCCGCCCTCGGCGAGCTGGGTCAAGGCGGTGAGCGTGGTGCGGCTGCGCAGCGCCGGGTCGGTGCGGCCGTGCACCAGCTGGAGCAGCTGGACGGCGAACTCGACGTCGCGCAGGCCGCCGGGGCCGAGTTTGAGTTCGCGTTCCACCTGGGCGGCGGGGATGTTGTCGACGACGCGGCGGCGCATCTCCTGCACGTCGGTGACGAAGTTCTCCCGGTCGGCGGCCTGCCAGACCATCGGGGCGAGCGCGTCGAGGTAGGCGTGGCCGAGTTCGTCGTCGCCGGCCACCGGGCGGGCCTTCAGCAGCGCCTGGAACTCCCAGGTCTTGGCCCAGCGCCGGTAGTACGCGACGTGGCTGGCCAGGGTGCGCACCAGCGGCCCGTTCTTGCCCTCGGGGCGCAGGTTGGCGTCGACCTCCCAGATGCGGCCCTCGGCGGTGGTCTCCGAGCAGACCCGCATCATGCGGGCGGCGAGCCGGGTGGCGGCCTGCACGGCCGCGCCCTCATCGACGCCCTCGGGGGCGGCGGCGACGAAGATGACGTCGACGTCGGAGACGTAGTTGAGTTCGTGGCCGCCGGTCTTGCCCATGGCGATCACGGCGAGCCGGCCGGCGGCCGCGTCGGCCGGTGCCTCCCGCATGGCGATGGCGAGCGCCGCGCGCAGCGTGGCGGTGGCCAGGTCGGCCAGTTCGCCGGCGGTCTCGGCCAGGTCGCTGGTGCCGCAGACGTCGCGGGCGGCGATGGCCAGCAGGCAGCGCCGGTACGCGACGCGCAGCGCGTTCTGCGGGGTGATGGTGCCGGGGGCGGCCGGGCGGGCGTGCGTCATGCCCTTGCGCAGCGCGGCCTCGAAGTCGCCGACGCCGGGGTGCAGGTCGCTGGAGTCGTAGGTGACCAGCGCGTGCCAGTCGTGCGGCTGCCGCGACAGGTGTTCGCCGAGCGCCTCGGAGGCGCCCAGGACGCCGAGCAGTCGGTCGCGCAGCGGTTTGGCGGTGATCAGGGTGTCGAGCAACGTGTGCCGGTCGGCGTCGTCCTGGCTCTGGACCAGCCGCACCAGCGACCGCAGTGCCAGGTCGGGGTCGGCGGTGACGCCGAGCGCGTCGAGCAGGACGGGGTCGGTCCGCACCGACGACAGCTCCGGCACGTCGAGGAGCGCCTCCGCCCCCGAGGGGTCGGTGAACCCGTGCCGCAGCAGCCGGGTGAACGTACTGCTGCGCCGACCGTCCCGCATGGGCCCACCGCCTCCTGGTCCGGCGTTGATCGCCGGACCGAGGGTAACCGCCCCGACCACCGGTCCGGTATGCCGCCTCGACGCCACACCGCGAAGTTCCCCTGAGGGGGGCGGTTTTCGGCTTCCGGCGTCACCGGCGGGGAGCACCGGGACCCGTTCCCGACTCTCCCGGCGCCGGCAGTCACACAACGGCCCCCGCCGACGTCATCTGTGCGGAGCCTCGCCCGGACGGTCCGGGCGAGCAGGAAGGTCCACACGATGCGTACCAGGATCGCGGCCCTGGCCGCCGCTGTTCTCCTCGCCGGCGGGGTACTCGCCACCGCGTCGCCGGCGTCGGCCGCCCCGGCACCTCCCCAGGGCAGCTGGGACCACACCTGGACCACGTCGGACGCCGCCCACGGCGGCACGGTCTACGTCGAGGAGCACGGCGACACCGTCTCGCTCTGCGACACGGCGGCCGACGGGTACGCCCCCAGGGCGGAGGTCTTCTCCGAAGGCACCGACGGCCTCTACCACGCCCGCTACATCATCACCGCCTCGGGCGGATTCGCCTCCTGCACCGGCTACAGCGCCTCGAACGGCGGGGTGTACGACCTCCCGGAGGGCGTGGAGATCCTCGTCGAGATCTGGCTGGGCCCGGACGCGGGACACGACGGCACCTCGCACTATTTCCTCAACGACCACTGAGGGGCACGCGGCGGGGGCGGCGGGCCGGTCGCCCCCGCGGCGGGTCTGCGGGGCCCGGGCGCCGGGTGGGGCGGGCGGGTGTGAGCGGGCCACCCGGCCGCCCGTCCTGACGACGCGTCACCGTCGCCCCTGGGGCCCTCACCGTCCGGCCACCGGCACCCTTCGCCCGCCGGGCAGGCACGTCCCTACAGGGTCACCGTCGCGCTGTACGCCTCGGCGGTGAACTCCCCGTTGCCCGTGCTGTCGAAGTACCCGAGGATGGCGCCGGCCTTCCACTGCCCGGCCTGGTAGGGGGCCGTCACCGTCACGTAGCAGTTCGTGCAGTTGGTCACCTGCGCGTTGTTCTGGGCGGCGCTCGCACCGTCGTAGTACAGGGCCGTGCCGAACGAGAGGCTGGCCGCGTTGCTGTTGCAGTGGGCCCACACCGTGCTCGACACCCCGGCGGTGCCGTGGAACGGATTGCCCGGGGCCACGGTGCACGTCAACACGGCGACGGAGGGGTGCGCCGGCTTGACGACGGTCACGGTCGTCCCGCCCACGGTCAAGGTCGCGCTGCGCTGACCGGCCGGGACGGTGACGACCGCGGCACCGGCCACGGACTGCGACGCGGCGGGCGAGGCGGCCTGGGCGACCGGGGCGCCGAACAGTGCGAGGGAGACCGACGCCGTCACAGCGAGCAGACAGGCGGATATTTTCGTGCGCATGCGACCTCATTCGAAGAAGGGAGAGCGGGCACGGTGGTCACGCACGAAAACGCTGCGTCCGACCACTGCGGAACGACCGGGCGCACGCGGCGCCGCGGAAAAGGCTGGCCACGAGCCGGGCAACCGGAAAAGCGGAATGCCTGATTCTTTCCGGAATTCACGACTCCCGAAGAAGTCAACGATCTTCACCGGTCGTCCACGGGAGAAGTCTTGCGACACGCGTCAGGCATGTCAATTGCTGCTCGCATATTTCTCTCCCGCCACCCCTCCCCGACAGGACGGAGATACCCGGCAACAGGCGGTCGTACGGCCACCCTGACATGCCGTTGTCACTCACCGGAGCGGTAATCGGCCAGCCGTCGGCCGGAAGTCGACCCCCAACCTGTCGCGAATTCCCCTGTCAATGCCCTCACACGGCGCGAGAGCCGTCCCCGCCGCACGGCGGCGGGGACGAGGGCGGGATGCCACGCCGTCCCTGACGACGGAGGAGCGAAGACGCGGCGCGGCCCGCCGGGGGCGCGGCCTCGGATTCGGCAACGGTACGTCAGGACACCTGTGGCCGACGTACCGTACGGCCGGATCGAGCGAAAGGCATATGCACGG
Source organism: Streptantibioticus silvisoli (assembly GCF_027947535.2). GTDB lineage: Bacteria > Actinomycetota > Actinomycetes > Streptomycetales > Streptomycetaceae > Streptantibioticus_C > Streptantibioticus_C silvisoli. Next base: position 273,790 of record NZ_JAAGKO020000002.1, on the reverse strand, counting down.
GGGAGGAATTGCGCAAGATGCTTCACGCAATACTTGCGCCCGCCCACCGAGGCATCCAAGAGCTCGCCCGCCTTCCCGCGCAGCTTCTTTCTGGCCAAGCGAAAATCGAAGTCTTGGCAGGCCGTCCCTCCGCTGGGACAGTGACGCCCATGACCGACTCCAGGGGACGACGCCGCCGAGTCCGCACTGTCCTCCAGCGCACCCAAGCCTCCAGAAGCCTCCCGAAGGAAAGGCTTCACAGAATCCCACCACCCCCAACCCCGCCCCGACCTCCTTCACTGGAACACTTCGAAGGAGCCCGGGAATTCCTGCAGCTCATAGAGGCCCTCTGCAAACGCCCGTCCTTCCGGGACAATCCCAGGTCCTTCAACCCGGCAACTCACCGATGGGGGGAAAGCTACCCCCGGAGTGAGCGTTCCGCACGCAAGGGCCTGCCGATGGTGTGCCTGATCCACCACGCGAGGGGCCGCGAAGCACTCAAACCCGTCCAGGAGAAGTTGGAGAGGGCGAAGCCGAAATCCATCCAGAGTGCGCACGTGTTCCTGAAGAACATGAAGAACGTGGAAAAGGAGTCGGATGTCTGGTCTTCTTCGACGATCAAGGGCGTCGGAGAAGTCCTCTCCCAAATCGAAGCCGCGTTCACCCAGGACACCAGGACCAAGAACCCCAAGCTGAAGTTCACCCGGTTCAAGCTCGTCCACTGGCTCATGACAGTGGATCATCCAGAAATATCGGGGGCCCGTCGGGAGCGAAAGGTACTGGCGGAAATACGGAAGTACAACGTCACGCAGTCCCCCACCCTCACCGCCGTGGCGAACTTCTTCCGCAACGGAGCGGATGAGAAGACCAAGGACATCCTCAGCGGATGGGCCAACGGGTCCAAAGCGGTGGAGTCGATCCCGCTGAAGGCGCTCCTCCTGCTGGGCCAAATCGTCGTGTTCCTGCTCTTCTGGGCCAGGACACAAGGAAGATCGAAATTTCTCTCCCAGAAGTACTGGTGGTTCATGCACCAGCCCCACCTCGCACCGGAACTGTCCGGGAAATTCTCCCACTTCGCCCTGCGGCTCACCAAGGAGGAACTGGGGAACGAGGCGCCGGAGTACGCCACCCGGCTCCTCGTCAATGCTTTTCTCGAAGATCTTCGCGCGGCGTACAAGATTCGGCCCCTGGAGTGCGGGAAGCCCCGGCGGAGAACATATCCGGTGGTTCTGCTGGACAACATCACGTCGACGAACGGCGGATTCCGTCTTCTCGAACTGATCAACGTGGTGCGAAACCAGACGGGTCAATTCGACCCGCTGCTGATGATCACCGCCGGAACGGAGATCCCTCCGCACGGAACCCCTGACGCCAAGAATCGGACGAAGTATCCGCCATCGAACTCCCTGCACGCCTACGAAGTGTGGCAGGGGCAACTGCTCAGGGACCGCCGGGCCCGCCGGGACACCGCCTGGTACCTTCCCCTCACCCTTCCGGAATCAGGGGACAGGACCAGATGGCCGTCCATCCGCAAGATGGACGAACTGTCAGCACGGCGCCGGACCCTGCGCCCGGGCAGGTGGATGTCCCGGGTCACCCACACCGGCCTCATCGTGCTCCTGGTGGGCGGGGTGACAGCCGTTCCCGCCTGTCACCACCGGCGGTACTTGCAGGAGCACTGCCAGACGCGCGAGCCGGACCTCGTCAGGCTCAGGTCGTCCGTGGCCTCCCGCTGGACGTGCGTCGGCGTCACCACCAGCGGGCACAATCTCTTCGATCCGTCGGACCCCGACACCACGTCGGTGGAAAACACGGTGGAAAAGCAGAACCAGCGCGCCGTCCAACTGCACCGCGACTTCCCGGACCGGCCGTACATCACCCTGATACCCCTGTGGGCCCTGACCTCGGCCGACCACACCTCCGCCAGCCTGACGGCCGACCGGGAGTCACTCGAGGGCCTCGCGGTGGCGCAGCAGCAGCAGGAGGGAAAATCCGCCGACTCCGATCCGATCGTGCGCATACTGCTCGCCAACGCCGGTCCCGACATGAGCGACGGAGTACGGGCGGCGCAGAAGATCGCCGACGAGGAGCGCCGGGACAAGAGCGTGGCCGCCGTGGTCGGGCTGGACATGAGCAGCAGCAACACGGAGAGGACCATCAAGGAACTGACCCACTCGGGAATTCCGATGATCGCGTCGACCCTGTCCGCGGACGATCTCACGTCACTCAGCAAACTGTACTTCCAGGTCTCCCCACGCAACATCCGGGAAGCCGCCCTGGTGGCGAATTTCGTCAAGAGCCTGCTGCCCTCGGCCGGGGAAACGAACAACAGGGCGAACGCCAGCACGAGCAGCGCAGCGGACACAGCGAAGGATAGGACGGGCAGCGCGGCGAGCGGGAAAACGAAGGGCGAAAACAAGGGCGGGCCGGCCGGTCCGGCCGGCTACAAAGTGAAGATATTCTACTCGAACGACCGGGCCGACACCTACAGCAAGAACCTGGCAGATGACGCGGAAGCGCAGTTCCGCGATCTGAAGTTCGGGAAGACCTCGAAAATCGCCTACACCCCCAGTGGCGGGAAGGGGCTGGACTTCTCCGCACGGGAAGCGGGCATGAGCACCTGCGGCGACACGAAGGAGTACGTGTTCTTCGCCGGCCGGGGTGATCCGGACTTCCGGTCCTTCATGGACGGGGCCCGACAGTGCAACAGTAAAGTGGTCGTGGTCGGCGGCGACGACGTGAGCCGGTTCGTGGCGGCCGACGGGAAAGACCTCGGTTACCCGGCCTATTACTACGTATCCTTCGCCTCGATCTCGACCGGGAGCGGCGGGAAGTCCCCGGGCAGGCAGTCCGCTTCCACTGCCGCGGATCGCTACGCGAACACGCTCCAGGGCCTCTTCCCCTTCGAGCACCCGAATCCGGGTTCGTCCGACGGACACGCGGCACTGTCCTACGACGCGGCACAGGTCGCCATCACGGCGGCCTCCTACCTGGCGTCCGGCGCGACCCTTCCCGTCTCCGCCGGCACCGAGTGGCGCGAGATCACGGCGATCGGGCAGCCGGGGAAGGACAGCGAGGACAGGTCGTACCTGGGCATCAGCGGTCGGATCAACTACTCCGACGGCAACCTGCAGTACCCCGAGGACAAAGAGGTGGAGATCCGCCGGGTCGCCGACGACGGAGGGGTCAACACGCAGGTGGCCATCTGCGGGGACCCGCAGAGCAGCGCGTCCTGGTGCGCGAAGCTGCCCCACTGATCCGGACAACCGCTCACGTCACCCGTACGGAACGGCCGTCCGGGTCCCGGACGGCCCGGGGACGGGCTCGCGGTCGCGGTCGCGGACGCGGACGGCCCAGCAGTCGCGAACAGCCCGAGGGCCGACGGTCGGTGACCGTCGGCCCGTACCGGCGCAGGGCCCAAGGACCCCGCCGACCAGCGGTTACAGCACCGGCAGCATCTTCCGCAGTTCGAACGGGGTGACCTCGGAGCGGTACTCCTCCCACTCCTGCTTCTTGTTGCGCAGGAAGAAGTCGAAGACGTGCTCGCCGAGGGTCTCGGCGACCAGTTCGCTGCGTTCCATGAGGGTGATCGCCTCGCCGAGGTTCTGCGGGAGGGGTTCGATGCCCATGGCGCGGCGTTCGGCGTCGGAGAGGGCCCAGACGTCGTCGTCGGCGCCGGCCGGGAGTTCGTAGCCCTCCTCGACGCCCTTCAGGCCGGCGGAGAGCAGCACCGCGTAGGCGAGGTAGGGGTTGGCGCCGGAGTCGATGGAGCGGACCTCGACGCGGGTGGAGACGGTCTTGCCGGGCTTGTACATCGGCACCCGGATCAGCGCCGAGCGGTTGTTGTGGCCCCAGCAGATGTACGACGGGGCCTCGCCGCCGGCGCCGGCGGTGCGCTGGGAGCCGCCCCAGATGCGCTTGTAGGAGTTGACCCACTGGTTGGTGACCGCGGAGATCTCCCCCGCGTGCCGCAGCAGGCCCGCGATGAACGAGCGGCCCACCTTGGACAGCTGGTACTCGGCGCCGGACTCGTGGAAGGCGTTGCGGTCGCCCTCGAAGAGCGACAGGTGGGTGTGCATGCCGGAGCCGGGGAACTCGCTGAACGGCTTCGGCATGAAGGTGGCCTGGATGCCCTGCTCCAGCGCGACCTGCTTCATCACCAGCCGGAACGTCATGATGTTGTCGGCGGTGGACAGCGCGTCGGCGTACCGCAGGTCGATCTCCTGCTGGCCGGGGGCGCCCTCGTGGTGGGAGTACTCCACCGAGATGCCCATCGACTCCAGCATGGTGATGGCCTGGCGGCGGAAGTCCTGGCCGACGTGCTGCGGGGTGTGGTCGAAGTAGCCGGAGGAGTCGCCCGGGGTGGGGCGGCTGCCGTCGACCGGCTTGTTCTTGAGCAGGAAGAACTCGATCTCGGGGTGGGTGTAGAAGGTGAACCCGAGGTCGGAGGTGCGCGACAGGGTGCGCTTGAGGACGTAGCGCGGGTCGGCGTAGGACGGCGAGCCGTCCGGCATCAGGATGTCGCAGAACATCCGGGCCGTGCCGGGGGACTCCGCGCGCCACGGCAGGATCTGGAACGTGCCGGGGTCGGGCTTGGCCAGCATGTCGGACTCGAAGACCCGCGCGAAGCCCTCGATGGCCGAGCCGTCGAAGCCGATGCCTTCGTCGAACGCCTGCTCCAGCTCGGCGGGCGCCACCGCGACGGACTTCAGGAAGCCCAGCACGTCGGTGAACCACAACCGGACGAAACGGATGTCCCGCTCCTCCAGCGTCCGGAGCACGAACTCCTGCTGCTTGTCCATAACGCCAGTCCTCGCAGAGTCGTTGCAGGTCAGCGGCCCATGGGCCGTACGTGGGCACTCCTGAGGGCACGTGTGCACAACAGTATGACGCCCGCGTGTTTCCGGGGCGTCACGAAGTTTCCCCCACCCCGGCCGCAAGGCGGCCACGACCCTGCGGGCCCTCCTCCTGACGGCCGCTCCGTTGCCGCCCAACCCCATACTGCCAGCGGCCGGCCCCCTCGTCCCGCCCCGGCCCGCCCGGGCACCGCGGCGGGAACGGACGAGGGCCCGCTTCCACCCCGTATGGCCCGTTGTCGGCCGCAGGGGACGGCTGTCCTCGCCACGTCCACCACTGCTTACCGCCGCTCGCCACCCCACCGATGGCCGTTTACCGCTCTCCTTGCGGGGGCGGCATGCGCCGGGGGCGACCGCCGGACGGCGGCCGCCCCCGGCGGTGGTCGGTGCGGGCTCAGCCCTTGGCACGCTCCGCGGCCGCCAGGGCGTCGCGGACAACCTGGGCCGCGCCGGGCTGACCGGGGTCCTCGGGGAACGGCTGGCTCGGGTCCTTCAGGTACGGGACGCCGTACGCGGGGGTGTCCGGCTGGAACCGCCATCCCTCGGCGAGCGGGCCGGCGTCCACGGTGTCGTAGCCGAGGGCGTCGAGCAGTTCCGTGGCCTGCCGCTTGGCGGCGGCGGCGTCACCGGCGATGGGCAGCGCGCTGCGGTCGGGGGCGCCGGAGGGGCGGGCCAGGCCGAGCAGGTGCTTGAAGAAGATGTTGTTGAACACCTTCACCACGTGGGCCCCGGCGAGGTGGGCCTGGAGCAGCTCAGCGCTGGTCGTGGCACCGGAGTCCAGCTCGGGGAACGCGCCGTCCCGGCCGGGGTAGTAGTTGTTGGTGTCCAGCACGGTCTTGCCGGCCAGCGGCGCCACCGGGATCTGCCGGTAGTTCTTCAGCGGCACGGAGACCAGCACCCAGTCCCCCGCCGCGGCGGCCTCCGCGGCCGTCGCCGCGCTCGCCCGCGGTCCCAGCTCCGCCACCAGCCCGGCGAGGGTCTCCGGGCCGCGCGAGTTGCTGAGCACCACGTCGATCCCGGCGGCCACCGCCAGCCGCGCGACGGTGCTTCCGATGTTTCCGCTGCCGATCAGTCCAAGTCGTCCCATGAAAGCGGCAACAGCCCGAAGCGCGGCGGCATTCCCTGACACGGGGTGACATTCCGTCGCCCGCCGGTGATGTGATCAGCATTCCGGCCCCGGTCACCGTCACGGCCGCACGTCACGGCTCCCCGTCACCGCGGTCCACGCCCAGCCCCACCCGGCCCCCGCCCGGCACCCCACCCGGCACCGCACCGGCACACGCAGGCACCGACGCAGATACAGACACACGCGCAGACGCAGACGCCGCCGAGAACGCCCGCCCGACGCACTCACGCGTTGATGCCGATTGATTGTCATATGCGGTGTGTAGGGTGATTCGCAGGTGATCGCAGGCAGTAGTGGGGAGCGTCCGGTGGACCGTCGGTTGTCGGGTGAGCGCATAGCGGGTGCGGCGTGCGCCGTAGCCGTCGTCGCGTTGACCACCGACATCACGAGGGGCACCCCATGCGTAGTCTTCGACGCCGTTCCGTACTGAGCGCGGGTCTGGCCGCGGCCGGGGGCGGGCTGCTGGGCGCCTGCGGGCCGGCGCTGGGGAGCGGGCGGAACGCGCCGCCGCCGCCGGGATACGTCAGGCCGGACGGCCCGCAGGTGCTGGCTGCCGAGCGGGAACGCGGCGGGACCGGGCCGGTGACGAAGGTGGAGCTGGCGGCGCTGGCGGCACTGGCCGACCTCGGCGGCCCGACCGTGCCGACCTGGACGTACGGCGGCCAGGTGCCGGGCAGGTGTGTACGGGTGAAGGCGGGCGGCACCCTGGAGCTGACCCTCACCAACCACCTGCCGCAGCCGACCACGATGCACTGGCACGGCTGCGTGATCCGCAACGACATGGACGGCGTGCCGGGGCTGACGCAGGACCCGATCACGCCGGGTTCGGAGTTCATGTACCGCTTCAAGCTGGAGCGGCCGGGCACGTACTGGTTCCATCCGCACACCGGGGTCCAGCTGGACCGCGGACTGTACGCGCCGCTGATCGTGGACGACCCGCGGGAGCCGCTGCGGTACGACCACGAGTGGATCGTCGTACTGGACGACTGGGTGGACGGGGTGGCGGGCTCGACACCGGACATCGTGCTGGCGCAGCTCGCGCAGGACGACGAGTTCGGTCCCCGCCGCGGCCGCCGGGACGGGGGCAGGGACGGGGACCGGGACGACGGCATGGGTGACATGGGCGGCATGGGCGCGCCGACCGCCGATCCGTCGGTGGGGCCGGACCGGCGGTTCGGCCGCGGCGGGAGTGACCTGCTGGGCGGCCATCCCGGTGATGTCGCTTATCCGTACTACCTGATCAACGGCCGGGTGGCGTCGGCGCCGGAGACGTTCCGCGCCCGGCCCGGGGACCGGGTGCGGCTGCGGATCATCAACGCGGGCGGCGACACGGCCTTCCGGGTGGCGCTGGGCGGGCACCGGATGACGGTGACGCACACCGACGGGCAGCCGGTCGTGCACCGTGACACGGACGCGCTGCTGCTGGGCATGGGCGAGCGGTACGACGTGCTGGTGACGGTGGGCGACGGGGTCTTCCCGCTGGTGGCGCTGGCGGAGGGCAAGGACGCGACGGCGATGGCGGTGCTGCGGACCTCGGCGTCGGGGGCGGTGCCGGCGGCGGGCACCCGGCCGTCGGAGCTGGACGGCATGCCGCTGTCCGCGCACCGGCTGACCGCGGACGAGTCGGTGGCGCTGGAGCCGCGCCCGGTCGACACCACGGTCCCGCTGCGGCTGACCCGGAACATGCCGGCGTACGACTGGGGCTTCAACCGGCGCGACTACTCCCCGTCGGAGCGGATGCCGGTGAGCCGGGGGCAGCGGGTGCGGTTGTCGTTCGTCAACGAGACGCGGATGTGGCACCCGGTCCACCTGCACGGCCACAGCTTCGCGCTGCCGGACGGCGGCCCGATGAAGGACACCGTGATCGTGCTGCCCCGGCGGTCGCTGGACGTCGAGATGGACGCCGACAACCCGGGGCTGTGGATGCTGCACTGCCACAACATCTACCACGCGGAGAGCGGCATGATGACGGTCCTCGGCTACCGGTCGTAGCGGGCGGGTCACGGCGGGCGCGGGGCCCTACCGGGGGCGGGGCGCGGCCCAGCCGGGGGACGGGGTGAGGGCCCTGCGGGGTGGCACGGGGGCCTACCGGGGCCGGCACGGGGCCCTGCCGGAGGACGGCGCGAGGCCCTCCCGGGGACGTTGCGGGGCCCCGCCGGGCGCCCGCGCGGAGCCCTGCCGGGCGCCGCGCACGGCCCTGCCGGGGGACGGCCGGGCCGGCGCCGGGCGCTTGGCCGGCCGGGGTGCGGAGCCTGTGAGTCGTGCTACCCCGGGGGACATCGCGTCGGTTGGACGATTACGCTGGGAACCGTGCCTCAACTACGTCTCGCTCTCAATCAGATCGACAGCTCCGTCGGGGACCTCGCCGGCAACTCCGACACGATCGTGCGCTGGGCCCGGCATTCCGCTGACCAGGGCGCGCACCTGATCGCGTTCCCGGAGATGGCGCTGACCGGCTATCCGGTGGAGGACCTGGCGCTGCGGTCCTCGTTCGTGGAGGCGTCGCGGTCCGCGCTGACGGCGCTGGCGGCCCGGCTCGCCGACGAGGGGCTGGGCGACATCCCGGTGGTCGTCGGCTATCTCGACCGCAGTGAGCAGGCGCAGCCGAGGTACGGCCAGCCGGCCGGTGCGCCGAGCAACGCGGCGGCGGTGCTGCACGCCGGCGGGGTGGTGCTGACGTTCGCCAAGCACCACCTGCCGAACTACGGCGTCTTCGACGAGTTCCGGTACTTCGTGCCGGGTTCCACGCTGCCGGTGGTGCGGGTGCGCGGGGTCGACGTGGCGCTGGCGATCTGCGAGGACCTGTGGCAGGACGGCGGCCGGGTGCCGGCCGCGCGCGAGGCCGGGGCCGGGCTGCTGCTGTCGATCAACGCGTCACCGTACGAGATGGCCAAGGACGACACGCGGCTGGACCTGGTCCGGCGGCGGGCGAAGGAGGCCGGCTGCACGCTGGCGTACCTGGCGATGATCGGCGGGCAGGACGAGCTGGTCTTCGACGGCGACTCGATCGTGGTGTCCGGTGACGGCGAGGTGATCACCCGCGCGCCGCAGTTCGAGGAGGGCTGCGTGCTGGTGGACCTGGAGCTGCCGGCCGCCGGCGAGGTGCCGTCGGGTACGGCGGGCGACGGGCTGCGGATCGACCACCGGGTGGTGTCGGCGGAGCCGCTGGAGGCCTACGAGCCGCAGGTGCCCGGCGAGCACGCGCCCCGGATGGACGACGACGAGGAGATCTACACCGCGCTGGTGGTGGGTCTGCGGGCGTATCTGCGCAAGAACGGGTTCGGCAGCGTGCTGCTGGGGCTGTCCGGCGGGATCGACTCGGCGCTGGTGGCGGCGATCGCCGCCGACGCGGTCGGCGCGGGCAACGTGCACGCGGTGTCGATGCCGTCGCGGTACTCCAGCGGGCACTCCAAGGACGACGCGGCCGAGATGGCCCGCCGTACCGGGCTCAACTACCGCGCGGTGCCGATCGGTTCGATGTTCGACAGCTATATGAAAGCACTGCGGCTGACCGGGCTGGCGGAGGAGAACCTCCAGGCGCGGCTGCGGGGTGTGACGCTGATGGGCATCTCCAACCAGGAGGGCCACCTGGTGCTGGCGACCGGCAACAAGTCGGAGCTGGCCTGCGGTTACTCGACGCTGTACGGCGACGCGGTCGGCGGGTTCGCGCCGATCAAGGACGTGCTGAAGACCAAGGTGTGGGACCTGGCGCGGTGGCGGAACGCGGCGGCCCTGCGGGGCGGGCAGACGCCGCCGATCCCGGAGAACTCCATCACCAAGCCGCCGAGCGCGGAGCTGCGGCCGGGCCAGATGGACTCCGACTCGCTGCCGGACTACGAACTGCTGGACCGGGTGCTGGACCTGTACGTCCAGCAGGACCTGGGCCGGGACGCGATCGTGGCGGCCGGGTTCGACGCGGAGACCGTCAACCGCATCCTGCGGATGGTGGACACCGCCGAGTACAAGCGCCGGCAGTACCCGCCGGGCACGAAGATCACCTCGAAGGGCTTCGGCAAGGACCGCCGGCTGCCGATCACCAACCGCTGGCGCGAGGGCTCCTGACGCAACGTCAGCTACGGCCGCGCAGCCGACGCACCGTTAGAAGCGCTCCCCCGTACCGGAAAACGGATGGCCGCCGTGCCCCGCCGACTCGTACCGTCGGCGGGGCACAGGCACATCACGGGGGAACGTCATCATGCGTACGCCATATCCGCGCACGCCGCACCTGCCCTGGTCGCCGGGGGCGTCGCCGGACGACGTGCGCACCGGGGACCTGTCGGGGCTGGCGGGGCGCGAGGTCGTCGTCACCGAGAAGCTCGACGGCGAGAACACCACGCTGTACGCGGACGGGCTGCACGCCCGGTCGCCCGACTCGGCGCACCATCCGTCCCGGGCATGGGTGAAGGCGTTGCAGGGCCGCGTCGGCCGGGCGATCCCGCCGGGCCGGCGGATCTGCGGGGAGAACATGTTCGCCCGGCACTCGCTGGGCTACCGGGAGCTGGACAGCTGGTTCTACGCGTTCTCGGTGTGGGACGGCGAGCGGTGCCTGGACTGGGACGCGACGGTGCGGTTCACCCGGCGGCTGGGGATACCGGTGCCGAAGGTGCTGTGGCGCGGTGTGTTCGACGAACGGGCGCTGCGCGGGCTGAAGTTGGCGACCGACCGGGTCGAGGGGTACGTGGTGCGGACCGTCGCGGGTTTCGACCGGGCGCGGTTCGGGTCGCGGGTGGCGAAGTGGGTGCGGCCCTCGCACGTGACGACCGACGCGCACTGGATGCTGGCGCCGGTGGTGCCCAACGGACTCGGTCCGGCGGCCGTGTTGTGGGACGTGCGCTCGGGTGCGGCACCGGACGCGGCGGCGCTGCTGGCGGCGACCGGTCTGACGGCCGGCGATCTGGGCGGCCCGGCCGCGGTGGAACGGGCGGCGGGCGCGGCGGCCGACGCGGCCGGGCGGCTGGACCTGCTGGGGCGCACCGGGGACGCGCGGCTGGCCGGGGTGCTGGCGGCGCTGGCGGTCCCGGCGCGGCGCGGCGTCGTGGCGGGCCGGCTGGCGGGGCCGCGCGGGGTCGCGCTGGGGGTGCCGCTGGCGCGCCGGGTGGCGGACCTGGCGGGGCTGTGCCACGTGCTGCGGCGGCCGTTCCCGGACGAGGAACGGCGGGCCGGGCTGGTACGGCTGGCGTCCGCGGTGGATGTCGGGGCGCTGCACGCGGTGGCGGCGGCGCTGCCGGGCGGGGCGCGGGAGCGGGAGGCGGTGCAGTGGTCCGAGCTGTGGGCGCGGGAGGCGGGGCTGCTGGGGCCGGAGCCGCTGGAGGCGCTGCGGCGCGAGGTGCGCGAGGCGCTGGACGTGGCGGACGCCGCGGCCGGTGACCGGTGCTGGGCGGTGGCCCGGCAGGCGTACGCGCTGGGCCGGATCGGCTCCGGGCGGCAGGCGGCGGCGCTGACCTGGCGGTGGCGGTCGGGGGCGTTCCCGCGGCTGGTGCAGCTGGTGGGCCCGGCGGGCAGTGGCAAGAGCACGTTCGCGGCCGGTCTCGGCGCACCGGTGGTGTCGCTGGACGGCCTGCGGGCGGCGCGCGGCGACCGGGCGGACCAGCGGGCGAACGCGGCGGTGCTGGCGGAGGGCCTGGCGCGGCTGGACGAGGCGCTGGCCCGGGCGGCGGCGGACGGCGGCACGGTGGTGTGGGACGCGACGTCGCTCAACCGGCGGCAACGGTCCGTGGTGCACGCGGTCGCGGCCCGCCGGGACGCGTTGCTGACGCACGCGGTGCTGGTCGTCGACGACGCGGAGACCGCCCGGCGCAACGCGGACCGGGCCCATCCGGTGCCGGCGGCGGTGCTGGCCCGGCAGCTGGACCGGTTCGCGCCGCCGTCCCCGGCCGAGGCGGACCGCACCTGGTACGTCGACGCGCACGCGACGGTGCGCGACACCGCGGGAACGCTCAACGACGCCGACGGGGACGGGGATTGATGCGCCGCGTACCGGCGCCGGGCCGAGCCGGACCGCACCGGCACATCGACACGCACGCGACGGTGCGCGACACCGCGGGATCGCACAACAACGGTGACAGGGACGGGGATTGATGCGTACCAGTGAGGAGATCTACCACCGGGTGCGCTGGGACGCGCGGTTCGACCCGGCGCGGTTCGTGCTGGGTGTGCGGCAGCGGGGCGCGGTGGCGAAGCGGGTGCCGTTGGCGTCGTTCGTGCCGGGCGGGGAGATCCCGTGGCACCGGGTGGAGTTCGTCGAGGCGGACGGCGAGCCGGTGTGGGACCGGGCGTCGGGCCTGGACCGGCTGGACGGTTGCGCGGCCGGCCGGGTGCGGCGGGCCCGGCTGCTGCGGGCACCGCACTTCACCGCGCGGACCCCGCACCGCTGGGACGCGGTGGCCGGCGGCTGGACGCCGGTGACCGGCGAGGGTGCCGAACGCCCGCCGGGGGACGGCCGGTTGCGGGTGCTGACCTGGAACACGCTGTGGGACCGCTACGACGCCGACCGGATCGACAGCGCGCGGCGGCGGCCGATGCTGCTGGCGGCGCTGGAGCATGCCGACGCCGACGTGGTGGCGTTGCAGGAGGTCGACGCCGCCCTGCTGCGGGCGGTGCTGAACTCCCCGTGGGTACAAGCCCGTTACCTGCTGGCCGGCGATCCAGGCGGCCGGGCGGTCGCGGACACCGGTCTGCTGCTGCTGAGCCGGTTGCCGGTACGGGAGGCGGGCGACCGGCCGCTGGGGCCGCACAAGGCCCTGCTGGCGGCCACGGTGGAGACCGCGGCGGGACCGGTGGTGGTGGCGGTCACGCATCTGTCGAGCGACCACTCCCCGGCCGGCGCGGACCGGCGGCGGTCCGAACTCGGCCTGATCGCCGAGGGGTTGGCCGGCATCGACGGCGAGGTGGTGCTGGCCGGCGACTTCAACGACGGCGGTGCGACGCCGTCGCGGGCGCTGGGCCTGTCGGACGTCTGGTCGACGGTACGCGGCGCACGCGACCGCACGCCGACCTTCGACCCGTCGGTCAATCCGCTGGCGGCGGTCTCGTCACTCACCGGGCGGGCCGCGCGGCTGGACCGGGTGCTGCTGCGCCCGGGCGGTGCGCTGCGCCCGCGAGGGGTCCGGCTGATCGGTGAACTCCCGGACGCCGAGGGCTGGTTCGCCTCGGACCACTTCGGGGTGGTGGCGGAGCTGATGCCGGAGGCGATGTCGGGGTGGTCCGTGGGGGTCGCGCCGGGGGTGCCGGGCAGGCTGAACGCGGCGGGCGGGTCGGAGGTGCTGGGCGGGTCGGAGGCGTTGGGCGAGCCTGAGGTGCTGGGCGAGCCTGAGGTGCTGGACGTACCGCCGACCGCGCGGACCGCCGTCGCGTGGATACCGCCGCGTGGCCTGTGGCCGGCCGTGCAGGAGGTCCGGCGGCGGCACGACCCGCAGGTGGACCGCTGGCCGCCGCACGTCAACGTGCTGTTTGGCTTCGTACCGGAGGCGGACTTCGACGCGGCGCTCGGACCGCTGGCGGCAGCCGTCGCCGAAGTCCCGCCGTTCGAAGCGGTGTTGGCCGGGGTGCGCTCCTTCGACCACCGTGACGACGCGACGGTGTGGCTGGACCCGGCGGCCGGCGGCGCGGCACCGTGGCAAGCGCTGCGCCGGGCGCTGGAACGACGCTTCCCCCGCTGCCGCGGCCGGGCCGAGGGCTGGACACCGCACCTGACGCTGGGCCGGACCCGCGAACCCGCCCGGCTGGCGGCGGAGTGCGCACCCCGGATCGGTGAACTGACGTCATACGTGGGCGAGTTGGCGGTGCTGTCCCGGCGCGGCGACGAACCGTTCGCGATCCGGGCGACGGTGGCACTGGGCACGGGTGAGGTGCGGTGGGCAGGGGTGCATCCGCAGGCAGGGGTGCGTCCGCGGGGGGAGGCACGTCCGCAGGGGGAGGCGGAGGGCGGGGCCGGGGGCAGCGGTACGGCTGCGGGCGGGGCGGGGATCGCGGACGGCAACGGGATCCTGGCCTGCGCGACGGACTTCGACGGTGCCGGGACCGGGGACGGCGCGACGGGCTCCGGCGACACCCGGATCTCGGACCGCGCGACGCCCGACGACACCCGGATCACGGACCGCGCGACGGCCGCCGACCGGGTCGTGGCCGGCCTCGTCGCCCGGTTGGAGGATGTCGCGGCGCGGGGTGGCGGGGTCGCGCGGGTCGTCGGGTCGCGCCGTACGGGGTGCGCGCGGGCCGGGGCCGACCTGGACCTGGTCGTCGCGCTGCCCGGTGCGGTGGACACCGGCGCGGTCCGGCGGCAGGTGGCCGCCGTGCTGCCGCCGGGCACCGCGGTACGGGAGGTGACCGGCGCCCGGGTGCCGGGGCTGCGCTGGCGGGCGGAGGGGGTGGCGGTCGACCTGGTGCTGGTCGGCACCGGTGAGGTCGCGCCGGCGGGGGCGGTCGCGCGGCGGACGGAGCTGGGCGACGCGGCGGCGGTCGCGCTGAGCGCGGTCAGCGACGCCGACGCCGTCGTGGCCGCGGTCGCCGGCCGGCACGCCGCCTTCGCCCGGCTGGCCCGCACGGTGAAGGCGTGGGCGGCCTCCCGCGGCCTGGACTCGGCGCCGTTCGGCGGGCTGCCGGGGCTGGCGTGGAGCGTCCTGGCGGCCCGAACCGTGCTGGACGCGGCGGCGGCCGGGGAGTGCGAGGGCGCCGGGACTCACGGGGTGACCGACGACGCGGCGGAGGCATTGCTGCGGCGCTTCTTCGGCACGTGGGCGGCGTGGGACTGGCGGGAGCCGGTGGCGCTGTCGCCGGCGGACTTCGCCGAATCCCGTTCCGTCGCACCGGAGTCGGGCTCCCCCGGGGTCCGTTCCGCGTGCGTCACGCAGGAGTCGGACCGCCCGGGCGATGCGCTGACCGTGCTGACGCCCACCGCGCCGGTGCGGTCGTGCACGGCGCAAGTCGGCTCGGGGACGCGGGAGTTGCTGACGGCGGAGCTGTACCGGACATGGGAGCTGCTGGCGGCCGGGGGCGGTCTCGGTGGGCCGGAGGCACCGCACCGGCGGCACGCGGCGTGGGCGGTGCTGACCGTGGACGCGGTGGGCGGTGAGGAGTTCGGCGTGACGGTGGGCCGGTTCCGGGGGCGGGTGCGGGCGCTGGCGGCGGCGTTGGAGGACGGCGGCGTACCGGACGCGCACGTCTGGCCGCGCCCGTTCAGCAGCACGCCGGACCGGCTGCGTTACGCCGTCGGGCTGGGCCGGACCCCACCGGACGCCGGACGGCTCGCCGCACTGTCGGCCCGCTGGGCGCGGGGGCTGCCCGGGGTGACGGTGACCCGGGCCGCGGGCGGGGACGTACCCACACTGGGGTAGGACCGGTCGACCGCTGGGGTAGGACCGGTCGACGGTGCCCAGGGACGTATCGGCGGCGCCCAGGGGGTGATGCGGGACGCGGTCTAGGACGCGCCGTCGCCGGCAGCCTCGCCGGGGGGCGGCTCGAAGCGGTCGACTGTTCGCCCGCTCCACGCCCGGATGACTGATGCCTGCTCGGGGGTCAGTGACTCGAAGAAGTGGCGGCGGATGTTGCCGCCGTGCACGAGGACGGCATGCCGGGCGGCGCGGCGGCCCTCGGCCGTCAGCCCGATCCCCGCGCGGCGGCCGTCGGCCCCGTACTGGGTGCGCTCGACGAAGCCGCGTTTCTCCATACGCGTCAGCTGATGCGAGACACGGCTCTTGTCCCAGCCGAGCGACTCGGAGAGCTCGCCGACACGCATCTCGGGGCCGGCGGCCTGCCACAACGTCACCAACACGCTGAACTCGGGCTTCGAGATGTCGCAGTCACGCTGCAGACCACGCTCCAGCTCCCTGGTGAGCAGGCGCTGCGCGCGCATCCAGACGTCCCAGAACTCCCACTCCTCCGGTTCCAGCGATCGGGTCTCGTTCATGTCGCCGAGGATACCGCCACCAGGAGAGTTGTCACATCAACTCGCCTCCGCCTAGAGTTGACGTGACAACTCCTCCGGAGGGAAGACCATGCCGCTCCGCATCGCACTCATTCTCGGAAGCACCCGCCCCGGACGCCGCGGCGACCAGATCGCCGCCTGGGCGCTGGAGGCCGCCCGCGCGCACGGCGGCGCCGACTACCAGCTCGTCGACCTCGCCGACCACAACCTCGGCAACCTCGACGAGCCCGGCAACCCGAACCTCCAGCAGTATCAGCACGACCACACCCGCGCCTGGGGCGCACTCATCGACGGCTTCGACGGCTACGTATTCCTCGTCCCCGAGTACAACCACTCCTACCCCGGAGCCCTGAAGAACGCCCTGGACCACGTCTACCGGGAGTGGAACGACAAGGCCGCCGGGATCATCAGCTACGGCGGCTGGGTCGCCGGGGCCCGGGCCGCCGAAGCGCTGCGGCTCGTCCTCGCCGAACTTCAGATAGCCACGGTCCGCGCTCAGCCCACCATCTCGACACACCCCTCATTCCACACCGGGGCCTTCGTCCCCCAGGAGGGCCTGGAGACCGCCGTGACGGGCATGCTCGATCAGGTGATCGCCTGGTCCGGCGCCCTGCGCGGGGTGCGCCGGGCCAGGACGCAGACGGCCATGGCTGTCTGAGGCCCGTTCGTGGCCGATCCCGTGACAGGACGTGGCGAGCCGACCGACGCCGCACGGGAGGCCGGGAAACCCCTGCTCCCGGCTACCGATGGACCGGGCCGTCCGCGGCGCGACCACCGGCGGGTGATCAACGGCGCGTTATGGCGGTGACGAACCGGCGCGCCCTGGCGCGACCCGCCGGAACGCCACGGGCCATGGCAGACCGCCTATGAGTGGTTCACCCGCTGGGAGCGCGACGGGACTTGGGCCCACCTCTGGACTCCACCAGCAACCGGTCCCATCAGCACGTGACCCGCGTGGGACGTGACCGGCGTGGGATTGGCGGGCGTAGGAGTGCAAGGCGCTGGAGTGGAAGGCGTTCGCCAGGATGAGGGCTGGTTAGGCTGCCGGTCATGGAGACGGCCATGACCAGCGGCGGGAGCGGTGAGACCGTCATCCTCGACGTGCGGGAGCTGACGTCCGATCCGGACCTGCGGGCCCGGTTCGCTGAGTCGGCCCATCGGATCCTGGCGGACCTGGTCTGCGGAGGTGCGGCACTCGGCTGGGTCGAACCGCCCTCGCCCGGCGAGGTGGCGGAACTCCTCGACCACGTCGTCTCCGCGGTGCACGCCGGCGACGGGGGCCTGCGTGCCGCTTACGTCGACCGCGGGCTGGTCGGGCTGGGGTACTGGCTGCGTTACGCGCGGCCGACCCATCGTCCGCACGCCGACCTGGAGAAGCTCGCGGTGGACGCCGCCGCCCACGGCCGCGGCGTCGGCCGGGCCCTGACCGCCGCCGTGATCGCCGACGCCAGGCGGGCCGGGATCGAGGTCCTCACCCTGGACGCCCGTGCCGACAACAGCAACGCCCTGCACCTCTACCGGTCGCTGGGCTTCAGCGAATACGGCCGGCTGCCCGACTTCGTCGCCGTCGGCACGCGCCGCTACGACAAGGTCTTCTACATGCTGGACTTCCGCCAGGAGGCCGACGGACGGCAACCGGCCGACCACGCCTGATCCCACCGGTCACGGCCGGCAGGCCGCTGGTCCGTTGCCCGGCCCACGCTCCTGGCGTGCCGTGCCGTGTCGCTCGCCCGTCCGCCCGGTGGTCGGAGTCCTACCCCGTCGGCCCCTCCGCGGGAGCGGCCGGTTCCGGGTCGGTGGCCAGGCGGGCGTGCAGGTGCTCGTCGTGGTGGGCCCCGTCGCCGAAGCGGTGCGAGGCGCGCCGGGTGCCTTCGGGGAGGTAGCCGCAGCGGTGGGCCACCCGGCAGGACACCTCGTTGCCGGCCGCGTGGGCGAGCTCGATCCGGCGGGCGCCGGCCGTGCGGAACGCCCAGCTGGTGACCGCCCTCGTCATCCGGGTGGCAACGCCCCGACCGCGGGCGGCCGGCAGCGTCCAGTAGCCGATCACCGCCGCGCCGTCCGCGCGGTCGGTCCAGCGCAGGATCACGCTGCCCAGCAGGGCGCCGTCGGTGGCGTTCCGCGCGGCGAACGAGGCGACGGCACCGCGGTCCCAGCCCTCGTCGCGAGCTTCGAGCCAGGCCAGGGCGTCGCCGCGGTCGGTTGTCGCGAGAGGGTTCCACAGGGCGATCAGCGGGTCCGCCGCCGCGGCGATCAGGTCGTCCAGCACGGTGTCCGGCCCGGCGGTCGCCCGGCCCCACGGGTGCAGCAGCACATCGCCCAGGTCGAGCGTGGTGCGGACGAAGCTCCGCCGGTCGGCGTCGTTCTGGGCGGCGGAGGTGCTCATGGCGTCCTTCCTACCCGGCCATCGGGCCGGTGGCCAGCCTTTTTCCACCGTCCACCGGTCGTGCTGAGCCCGGTGGGCGCGCAACCCGCAGCTGGGCGATCCCCCGGTTCTTCCGATCATTCATGCCGGCCGACCCTCATCTGCCCGGTGGGGACGGTCTGTTCGGGATCGGGCCGGTCGGGCCGGTCGGGCCGGTCGGGCCGGTCGGGCAGAGGAAGCCGCGGGGTCGTGGGTCGGCGGTGGACACAGCGTTCCGGATTTCCGACCCGCGCCAGGCCCTGCCGCCGCTGCGCCACTGCTCCCGGCGCCGGAAACCGCACCGCCGCCAATACCGCACCGCCAGAACCGCCCCGCCGCCCGAAACCGCACCGCCAGAACCCGCACCGCCGCCGGACCCCGCCCCGCCCCCGGAAACCGCACCCCGCCGGAGCCAGTCCCCCGACGTCCTACGCGGTCTCGCGGTCGCGTTCCCGGACGGCGTAGGCGACGACGCGGGAGCGGATCGGGGTGCGGGGGCCGGTGCGGTCGAGGCGGCCGGCGGTGACGGCGACGGCGAGGCCGGTGAGGGCGAGGGCCGCACCGACGAAGGCGGGGGACGTCCAGCCCCAGCCGGAGGCGATCGCCACGCCGCCGGCCCAGGCGCCGCCGGCGTTGGCCAGGTTGAAGGCGGCCTGGTTGGAGGCGGAGGCCAGCGTGGGGGCGTGGGACGCCTTGCGCATGACCATCATCTGGAGCGGCGTGGTGGTCGCGAAGCCGACCAGGCCGAGCAGGACCACGGCGACCAGCGCGGTCGCGGTGTGCCGGACGGCGAACGGGAAGAGCACCAGCACGACGGTCAGCGCACCGAGCGAGGTGTAGAGGGTGGGCCGCAGGGCGCGGTCGGTGAGCGGTCCCGCGATGAGCGCGCCGAGGGTCATGCCGACGCCGAACAGCGCGAGGACCACGGTGACCGTGGTGTCGGTGACGCCGGTGATCCGGGTCAGCATCGACGCCAGGTAGCTGTAGACCGCGAAGACGCCGGCGAAGCCGAAGACGGTGGTGAGCAGCCCCAGCCACACCTGGCGGTCGCGCAGCGCGCCGGCCTCGCGGCGCAGTCCGGCGGCCGGGCCGGCCGCGGGCAGTTCGGGGACCAGGACGGCCAGCGCGGCGACCGCGACCAGGCCGATCACCGCGACGACGCCGAAGGTCGCCCGCCAGCCGAGGTGCTGGCCGAGCAGGGTGGCCGCCGGGACGCCGAGGACGTTGGCGAGGGTCAGTCCGAGGAACATCTTCGCGACGTTGCGGGCGCCGCGGCCCTCGCCGCCGATCCGGAAGGCGACCACCGCGCCGACGCCGAAGAACGCGCCGTGCGGCAGGCCGGCCAAGAAGCGAGCGGCCAGCAGCGAGTCGTAGCCGGGGGCGAGCGCGGAGGCGAGGTTGCCGACGGTGAACAGCGCCATCAGGCCGATCAGCACCCGCTTGCGGGGCAGCCGCGCGCACACCGCGGTCAGCAGCGGCGCGCCGACGACCACGCCGAGGGCGTAGGAGGAGACGAGATATCCCGCCGCGGGGACGGAGGTGTGCAGGTCGGTCGCCACTTCGGGCAGCAGGCCCATCATGACGAACTCGGTGGTGCCGATGCCGAATGCCGCAACCGCGAGGGCCAGCAGGGCGAGGGGCATGGGGGTGGTGCCTTTCCGGTCGGCGGGGGCGCCGGCGAAGGGCCGGCGAGTATGTTCCTCTACTGAACAAAGTATGCGGCACGGCACTTCCCCGCATGTGACCGCTGTGCGTCAGGACGGCTACAAAACGCCGAACTCCGTTACGAATCGCCCCCGCCGCGGGCGCGCGCCCTCCCGATGGAGACGCATTTCACGCCCGGACCTCGGCGGGAACGCCCGGACCGCGGTGCGAACGCCCGGACCTCGCCGGGTACGTCCGGGCTTCGGTGGGAACGCCCATGCCTCGGTGCGAACGCCCGCGGCCTCGAAGGGGACGCCCGCCTCACCGGGAAGCCCCGCATGGGGAACGCCCGCCCTCACCGGGAAGCCGACCCCGCCGGGAAGCCCCGCGTGGGGAACGCCCCACCCCGCCGGGAAGCCCCGCACCCCCGCGGCCCCGGCCCGGACACCCCGCACCGCCCAACCCCCGGCGGGGACCCCCGGCGGGATCGTCAGTGCGGGATCTCCAGGCGGGCGGCGATCGGGCGGTGGTCGCTGCCGGTGGCCGGCAGTACCCAGGAGCTGGTGGGGTCGATGCCCCTGACCATGATCTGGTCGATCCGGGCCATCGGGAACGCGGCCGGCCAGCTGAAGCCGAACCCGTCGCCCGCCGCGCCCTGTGCCGACCGCATCTGGGCGGTGATCGGCGACAGCGCCCGGTCGTTCATCGTGCCGTTGAGGTCGCCGAGGAGGATCACGTCGTGCAGCCGTTCCTCGGCGATCGCATTGCCCAGCGCGGTGGCGCTGGTGTCGCGCTGGTCGGCGGTGAACCCGCCGTCGAAGTGCACCCGCACCGACGGCATGTGCGCCACGTAGACCGCGACCGGGCCGTAGGGCGTGGCGGCGGTGGTGCGCAGCGCGCGGGTCCAGCCCAGCTTGATGTCGACCGGCCGGGTCGCGCTGAGCGGGTACGCGCTGAACAGCGCCACCGTGCCCTCGACCGCGCGGTAGGGGTAGCGGGCGGCCAGCACGTGTTCGTAGACCGGCAGGGCCTTCGGGGTCAGCTCCTCCAGCGCGATCAGCGCGGCGCCGGAGCGGGCCACATCGCGGGCGGTGCCGGCCGGGTCGGGGTTGGCGGCGTCGACGTTGTGGGTCAGCACGGTCAGGTCGCCGCCGGCGGCGGTCTTCGGTTCGAGCAGCCCGCCGAACAGGTCGGCCCACACCAGCGCGGGCAGCAGCAGCACCAGCAGCGCGGTGACCGAGCGGCGCAGCAGCGCGGCGGCCAGCAGCACCGGCACGGCCAGGCCCAGCCAGGGCAGGAAGGTCTCCAGCAGGCTGCCGAGGTTGCCGACGCGGTTCGGCACCGCCCGGTGGAAGATCATCAGCAGTCCGGTCAGCAGCGCCAGCACCGCGATCACCCGGCCGCGCCGCCAGACGCCGCCGTCCCGCCAGGCCGCCCGCGGCCGTCCGCCGCCGGTGCGGTCCGCACGTGCCGGACGCCCGCCCCGCGCACCGCCAGCCGTCCGTGCCTGCGCCATACGCCGTCCTCGCTCGTCTCGCCGTCGCCTGCCACCCGCCGGTCCCGCCGGCCCCCGCGCGGCCCCCGCCGATCCGCCGGTACGCGGGCCGCCGGCGTTCACCCGGATGCCGTGTCGCGGCGGCCGGCCGCCCTTCGACCCTAGACCCCGCCCGCCCCACCGGTCCCCCGGCGGCGCGGCGCGGCACCGGCGCCGCGGGCCCCTCACCGGTCAGGACGCCCGGCACCCCCGACGGGTTCCGCCGTCCCCGTGCGGACCGTGCGGACCACGCCCCTCGTGGGCGACACACGTCTCGCTCGTGCGGGGTTACGGGCTCCGGCGCGACGTGTCAGCATGGAAGTGATCCGGGGACGCCGTAAGGGCGCCTCGAGACATGAACAGGAGCCGAGCCATGACGCACGTGGCTGCGCAGAATCCGGCACGCCCGCAGGCCGACAGCAGCAAGGCGCTGTACGGGGGCAAGGGCACACGACGCATCACCGTCAGGGACATCGCCGCCGCCAAGGAGCGCGGTGAGAAGTGGCCCATGCTGACCGCCTACGACGCGATGACCGCCTCCGTCTTCGACCAGGCCGGCATCCCGGTGCTGCTGGTCGGCGACTCGGCCGGCAACTGCCACCTGGGCTACGAAAGCACCGTGCCGGTCACCCTGGACGAGATGATCATGCTCTCGTCGGCCGTGGTACGCGGTACCAGCCGCTCGCTGATCGTGGGCGACCTGCCGTTCGGCTCCTACCAGGAGGGCCCGACCCAGGCGCTGCGCAGCGCCACCCGGCTGGTCAAGGAGGCCGGGGTGACCGCCGTGAAGCTGGAGGGCGGTGAGCGCTCGGCCCACCAGATCGAGCTGCTGGTGCAGGCGGGCATCCCCGTGATGGCGCACATCGGCCTGACCCCCCAGTCGGTCAACGCCTTCGGCGGCTACCCCGTGCAGGGCCGCGGCGAGGAGGCGGCCCAGCAGCTGCGCCGGGACGCCAAGGCGGTGCAGGACGCCGGCGCGTTCGCCGTCGTGCTGGAACTCGTCCCGGCCGAGCTGGCCGCCGAGGTCACCACCGCGCTGCACGTGCCGACCGTCGGCATCGGCGCCGGCTCCGGCTGCGACGCGCAGGTGCTGGTGTGGACCGACATGGCCGGCATGACCGACGGCCGGATGCCGAAGTTCGTCCGGCAGTACGCGGCGCTGCGCGAGTCGCTGGGCGACGCGGCGAAGGCGTTCGCCGACGACGTCGTGGGCGGCGCCTACCCGGCCGAGGAGCACAGCTTCCACTGACCTCCGCCGGCGTCTCGTGGCGTCCACCGACACGTTCACCGACATCCGCGGGTGCCCGTCCGGCGCCCGCCCGCTCCACCGGCCACGCCGGCGGGTCCCCCGGGAGCCGCCGGCGTCGTCGTTCCCCACCCGGAGCGGCGACTTCGGCACCGGCGCCCGTACCCGTACCGGCACCGGCGCCCGACTCCGTAACCCCGCGGAGCGCGCCCGCCGTCAGTGGGCTGTCAGCGGGTGGGCGGGGCTGTCAGTGGTCTGTCGGCCCGGTGTCGGTGGCATGGCGCAATCTAGAGGCATGACAAGCATCAAGGCGACCAGCGGCGGCGAATCGGCCGTGCGAGTTCGGGGCCTGGTCAAGCACTACGGCTCCACGAAGGCGCTCGACGGGGTGGACCTGGACGTCCGGCAGGGCACGGTCCTGGGGGTACTCGGCCCGAACGGCGCGGGGAAGACAACGCTGGTCAGGGTCCTGTCGACCCTGGTCCAGCCGGACGCCGGCACCGCGATGGTCGCCGGGTACGACGTGTTGACGCAGCCCCGGCAGCTGCGGCGGGTGATCGGGCTGACCGGGCAGTACGCCTCGGTGGACGAGAAGTTGTCCGGCCGGGAGAACCTCTACATGATCGGGCGGTTGCTGGACCTGTCCCGCAAGGACGCCCGGCGGCGGGCCGAGGAGATGCTGGAACGCTTCTCGCTCACCGAGGCCGCCAAGCGCCCCGCGGCGCAGTACTCCGGCGGTATGCGGCGTCGGCTGGACCTGGCCGCCAGCATGGTCGGCCACCCGGCCGTCCTCTACCTGGACGAGCCGACCACCGGACTGGACCCGCGCACCCGCAACGAGGTGTGGCGGGAGGTGCGGCGCATGGTGGGCGACGGCTCCACGGTGCTGCTGACCACGCAGTACATGGAGGAGGCCGAACAGCTCGCCGACGAGCTGACGGTGGTGGACCGCGGCCGGGTCATCGCCGAGGGCCGGGTCGACGAGCTGAAGGCCCGCATCGGCGGCCGCACCCTGCGGATTCGCCCGACCGACGGCCACCGGCCGGCCGAGATGGCCGAGGCACTGGCCGCCTCCCCGGTGACCGGGGTCGGCGGCGCGACCGCGGACGTCGAGGACGGCACGGTGACCGTGCCGATCGTCGACGACGACCAACTGACCGCCGTGGTACGCCTGCTGGCCGAACGCGGTTTCGGCATCGCGGAGATCGGCACCAGCCTGCCCAGTCTGGACGAGGTCTTTCTGGCCGTCACCGGACAGAAGGCGTCCGTACCGCAGGACCCGCGGCCGGCGGCCGACAACAGCGACGACCTCGAGGGGGCTGCCGTATGAGCACGGCGACGATCACACCACCGGCGGCCGTGCGGGGCGCCCGCAGCGAGGGCCGCATCGGACTGCGGGCCAACCTGCGGCACATCAGCGCGCTGGTACGGCGCAACGCGCTCCAGATCAAGCAGGACCCGGAGTCGATGTTCGACGCCCTGCTGATGCCGATCATCTTCACCCTGCTGTTCGTCTACGTCTTCGGCGGCGCGATCTCCGGCAAGGGCCACCAGGCGGCCTACGTCAACTACGTCGTCCCCGGGCTGATGGCGATGATGGGGATGAACATCGCGCAGGCGGTCGGCACCGGCATCAACGACGACTTCAAGAAGGGGGTGATGGACCGGTTCCGCACCATGCCGATCGCCCGGTCCTCGGTCCTGATCGCGAAGATCGTCGTCGAGATCGGCCGGATGCTGGTCGCCACCGCGATCCTGCTGGGCATGGGCTTCGCGCTCGGCATGACCGTCCACACCGATGTGCTGCACCTGCTGGCCGCCGTGGTGTTGTCGCTGGTCTTCGGCGCGTCCTTGATGTGGATCTTCATCCTGCTGGGTCTGACCATGAAGACGGCCCAGTCCGTGCAAGGGGTGGCGATGCTGGTGCTGATGCCGCTCCAGTTCGGCAGCTCGATCTTCGCGCCGACCACCACGATGCCGGGCTGGCTCCAGTCGTTCACCGACGTCAACCCGCTGTCCAACCTGGCCGACGCCTCCCGCGCGCTGGTCAACGGCGGCGCGGTGGCGCACTCGGTGTGGATGACGCTGGCCTGGGCGATCGGCATCACCGCGGTCACCGCGCCGCTGGCGGTCATGCGGTTCCGCAAGAAGGCGTGAGGCAGCGGGATGTGACGTCGCGTCAGGTACGCGGGTCATATCCCTCCGCCCCGGAAGGCGGGTCGCGTCGCGTCGGCGACATGGCGCCGGCCGTCCGAAGTCGGGTCCGGGATGTGACGTCGCGTCAGTCGCGTGGCGTCACGTCAGTTCAACGCGTCGCGCACCAGGGCGGCGGCCTCCTGCGGGGTGAGGCCGCCGCCCTCGGCGTACGCGGCCGTGTAGGCGTCGTCGCCGAGCACCGCGCGGCACACCGTCTCGGCGAGGGCCATCTCCGCGCGTTCCAGCGGAACGGTCTGGTTGGGCCGGACACCGCGGTTGACGGCCAGCAGCATCGTGGCGTGCCGGGCGCGGACCGGGGTGCGCGGGTCGGCGGCGGCCGGGTCGTGTTCGGCGACGCGGGTGAGCAGTGCGGTGACCACCGGCAGGATCACCATGCCGATGCGCGGCACGAAGATCTCGGCCAGCGGGTGCGCGTACAGGTCGTCCAGTCCGGCGCGGGCCAGCTCCAGGCCGCGGTCGCCGTGGTCGGCCCGGGCGGCCAGCCAGCCCTTGACGCACAGCAGGACGCCGCGCACCAGCTCCTGCGGCAGGGTGGTGGCCGGCTCCAGCATGAGGTCGACCAGTTCGCCGGCCTCCGCCAGCCGGCCCTGGTGGCACAAGCAGGCGACCAGGCTGATGCGGCCGTGGAAGACCGCGCCGATCGCGCTCTGGCCCATCCGCAGGCCCTCGTCGACGCCGGCCCGCAGCAGCCTCTCGCCCTCCTGCGGGTCGCCGCCGTTGAGCACCGCCTCACCGAGCCGGACCGTCAGCTCGGGAACCTGCTGGTGGGCGCCGAGTTCGCGGGCGAGCGCCATCGCCTCGCGGCAGCAGCGGGCGGTGTCCTGCCAGTCGCCGCGCCGGCTCACCGACTCGGCCTGCGCGGACAGCGCCTCGGCCATCCCCCAGCGGTCGCCGACCCGGGCGAACAGCTCACGGCTCTCGCGCACGTCGCCCATGAAGTCCCGTTCGCCGGCCCGGTCGTCGAGCGCCTTGGCCCGCAGCTGGAGGGCGAACGCCAGCTCCCAGACCCGGCCGTGGGCCCGGCAGGCGTCGACGAGTTCGTCCAGCAGCACGATCAGCCGGTCGAAGTCGCCGGTGAGGAAGGCGGCGAACGGCCGGACCAGGCCGGGGCGGGCGCCGGACTGCGGCAGGTGCGGCGGGTAGGCGGCGATGACGGCGGCGCCGAACTCCCGGTCGTCGCCGCGCGCCAGGTGGTCCAGGCTCTCCTCCCACACCGCCATGCCGGCGGTGCGGATCCAGCGGCGGGCCTCGTCGAGCTGGCCTGGCGGGAAGGGCAGTTCGACCTCCAGCGGGGTCAGGTCGAGCGGCAGCAGTGCCGGCCGGGGCACGGCGAACGGGTCGGGTCCCAGCGCGGCGACGGCCGGCAGCCAACTGCGGATCTCAGTCCGGTAGTTGCGCATCATCCAGAACCAGACGCAGGCGAGGGCCAGTTGCAGCGCCTCGGGCTCGTCGGCGGCGTCGACCGCGCGGCGCAGCGCGGCCCGCAGGTTGTCGTGCTCGCGCTCGAACAGCTCCAGCCAGCGCAGCTGTTCGGGGCCGCGCAGGTAGGGGTCGGCGGTGCGGGCGTACTCGCGGAAGTAGGACAGGTGCCGGCGCTCGACCGCGTCGCGTTCGCCGGACTCGGTGAGCCGGTCGGCGGCGTACTCCCCGATGGTCTCCAGGGTGCGGTAACGGGCGGCGGGGGCGCTGAAGTCGGCCACCACCAGGGACTTGTCGACCAGCGCGCCCAACAGGGCCGCCACGTCGAGGGGTTCGACCCCGCCGCCGGCGCAGACCGCTTCGGCGGCGGTGAGGTCGCAGCCGCCGGAGAAGACCGACAGCCGTCGCAGCAGGGCGCGTTCGGCCGGTTCCAGCAGGTCCCAGCTCCAGTCGACGACCGCGCGCAGCGTCTGCTGGCGTGGCAGCACGGTACGGCTGCCGGCGGTCAGCAGGCGGAAGCGGTCGTCGAGCCGCTCCGCGATCTGACGTGGCGTCAGGATGCGCAGCCGGGCGGCGGCCAGCTCGATGGCGAGCGGCAGGCCGTCCAGGCGGCGGCAGATCTCGGCGCAGGCGCCCGGGTCGTCGTCCGGGGTGAAGCCGGGGCGGGCGGCGGCACCCCGGTCGGCCAGCAGGCGCAGCGCGGTCGGCACCGGCAGCGGGTCGACCGGGCGGGTCAACTCCCCCGGCACACCGAGGGGTTCGCGGCTGGTGGCGAGCACCGTGACGCCGGGGCAGTGCGTCAGCAGGCGTTCGGCGAGGGCGGCGCAGGCGTCGATGACGTGTTCGCAGTTGTCCAGCACGAGCAGCAGGCGGCGGCCGGCGCAGTACTCGGTCAGGGTGCGGACCGGGTCGGGGTCGCGGGGTTCGGCGGCCAGCGCCTTGTCGGCGGTGGAGTGCAGGGCGATCTCGCGCAGCCCGAGGGCGTTGAGCACCGCCTCCGCGACGGTGGCACCCTCGGCGACCGGGGCCAGCTCGGCCAGCCAGACCTCGCCGGGCCAGCGCTCACCGAACCGGTCGGCGGCCTCCTGCGACA
Source organism: Streptantibioticus silvisoli (assembly GCF_027947535.2). Classification (GTDB taxonomy): domain Bacteria; phylum Actinomycetota; class Actinomycetes; order Streptomycetales; family Streptomycetaceae; genus Streptantibioticus_C; species Streptantibioticus_C silvisoli. Next base: position 246,353 of record NZ_JAAGKO020000002.1, on the reverse strand, counting down.
GCCGGGTCTTGCCGGAGCCGCCGGGCCCGGTGAGCGTCACCAGGCGGGCGGCCGCCAGGTCCTCGCCGATGCCGCGCAGGTCCGCCTCCCGTCCGACGAAGCTGGTCAGCCGGGCCCGCAGATTGCCCCCGGGCCGCCCGGGCGCCTCCGGCGGGACGGCACCGGGGCGGGCCGCGTGCGCGGAGCCGGGCGCTTGCACGGAGCCGGGGTCGTGCGCGGGGCCGGACGTCGGCGCAGGGCGGGGCGCGTGCGCGGGGCCGGGGTCGGCGGACGCGGCGGAGTGGGTGGAGCCGGGGTCGGCGGGCGCGGCGGGGTGCGCGGAGCCGGCGGACGCATCGGGGTGCGCGGGGCCGGGGCGGCCGGTGCCGGAGCCGGGGTGGCTGCCGACGGAGTGGTTGCCGCCGGAGTGGCTGCCGCCCCCGGAGAGGCTCCCGTCGGAGTGGCTCCCGTCGGAGTGGTTGCCGCTGCCGGGGAGGCCCGTGCCGGAGCGGCCGTCGACCTCGGAGGGGCTCGCGCCGGCCGGGCTCGCGCCGCGGTGGCCGGCCGGCGCCTTGGCGCGCAGCGGCGGCTCGCTCGTTCCGCGGAGCAACTCCCCGTGCAGGGCGCGCAGTTCGGGGCCGGGGTCGGTGCCGAGGCGGTCGGCGATGGCGGCCCGGACGGTGCCGTAGGCGTCGAGGGCGTCGGCGGTGCGGCCGGCGTCGCGCAGGGCACGGATGTGCAGGGTGTGCAGCGCCTCGTTGAGCGGCTGCTCGGCGCACAGGGCGGCCAGTTCCGGCAGCACGCGTTCGGCACGGCCCAGAGCGAGGCCGGCGGTCAGCCGCAGACGTATCGCGTCGTCGCGCAGCGCCCCGCAGCGGGCGGCCTCGCCGGTGCGGGCGGGCAGGTCGGCCAGCGGCGGGCCGGTCCACAGCGCGAGGGCGTCGTCCAGCAGCGCCGCCGCCTTCGCCGGGTCGCCGTCGTCCAGCGCGCGGGCGCCGTCGGCCACCAGGCGTTCGAAGCGGAACAGGTCGACGTCGTCGCGGGTGGCGGCCAGCCGGTAGCCGCCGTCGACGGAGGTGACCGCGCCGGCACCGAGGGCACGGCGCAGCCGGGCGACGAGCGCCTGAAGGGCACCGGCCGCGTCGGCGGGCGGGTCGTCGTCCCAGACCTCGGCGATCAGCGCGCCAGCGCCGGTGGTATGGCCGGGGCGCAGCGCGAGCGCCGCCAGCAGGGCCCGCAGCCGTGCTCCGCCCAGGGACACGGACGTGCCGTCGTCACGGTGGGCCCGGGCCGGGCCGAACAGGCTGATGCGCATCCCCCCATTCTGGTGGACGCGCGGTGCGAGCGGCGGCGAAGCCTCCGGCCGGGGGCGGTGCGCCGGTCCGCGGGGCGTTCCGCGGGACGTTCCGCCGGGTGCCGCCGAAGGCCGCCGGGCGCCGGGGCGGGGGCCGGAGGGCTTCCCGGCCGGCGAGGAAGCCGTAGCGGCCGGGGAACGGGAGCCACCGCCGCCGGGGCCGGGGACCGTCACGGGCGGCGAGGGAAATCCCCCGGGGCCCGCCCCGGAGGCCGTCACGGCCCGCCCCGGAAGCCCTCGCGCCCCGGCCCCGGAGGCTCTCGCTCCCCGGACCCGGAGGCCATCGCGCCCCGGCCCCGGAAGCCGTCGCGGCCCGGCCCCGGAGGCCGCCGTGACCGGGGTCACCGGGGCGCCGACGGGCGCGGGCGGGCGCGGGGCGGGGCGGGTGCTACCGTCCGCGCATGACGACCGCAGCGGCCAGCCATGAGCGCCGGATCAGTCCCGTATTCATCGGCCTGGCCCTGATAATGGGCGTGTCGGGCTGGGCGGTGTGGGACGGGTACTCGATCAACACCGGCTTCGGGGTCTTCCTGTTCGTGGTGTCGGGCTGGGTCGTCTCGCTGTGCCTGCACGAGTACGCGCACGCCAGGACCGCGCTGCACGGCGGCGACATCTCGGTGGGCGCCAAGGGCTACCTGACGCTGAACCCGCTGAAGTACACGCACGCGGCGCTGAGCATCGTGCTGCCGGTGGTCTTCGTGATCCTGGGCGGCATCGGCCTGCCGGGCGGCGCGGTGTTCATCGAGCGCGGCCGGATCCGGGGGCGGTGGAAGCACAGCCTGGTCTCGGCGGCCGGTCCGCTGACCAACGTGCTGTTCGCGCTGCTGCTGGTGGTGGCGTTCGCGCTCGGCGGCCCCGCGGACGGCCTGCCGACCCCGTTCCGCTCGGCGCTGGCGTTCCTGGTGCTGCTCCAGATCAGCGCGGCGATCCTCAACTTCCTGCCGGTCCCGGGCCTGGACGGCTACGGCGTGATCGAGCCGTGGCTGTCGCACGGCGTGCGCCGCCAGGTCGAGCCGTTCGCGCCGTTCGGCATGATCGCGGTCTTCGGCTGCCTGTACATCCCGACGGTCAACGCCGGCTTCTGGGACCTCATATACGGGATCATGAACACGCTCAACGTGCCGGACTACTACGCGGCGAACGGCTACGCCTGGTTCCAGTTCTGGCACGGCGCGCCGACTCTGTGACGGCCCCGGCGGACACCGCCGGCGAGGGACCGCAGGAGGCGGACACCGTCCGGCGGGAGGAACCGCCGGCGGTGGACCCGTCAGAGGCGGACACCGTCGGCGCGAGGCACCATCGGCGGCGGACGCCGTCCGGCGGGAGGGCTCGTCGGCGCGAGGAACCGCCGTTCGGCCCCCCGCCGCCAAGCGGGAGCACCGCCGGACGCGAGGCGACCGTCAGCGGGAGGCGCGGGCCTTGCGCAGGTAGTACCAGGCCATGTTGCTGGACAGGCCCGCCAGCAGCACCCACACGATGCCGATGAGGCTGCCGCGGGCGAACGACACGACGGCGGCGGCCACCGCCAGCACGCAGACGACGGCGGCGAACCAGGCGAGTCGACCGGTCGGGCCGAAGGGGGCGGCGGGGGCCATGGGGGACGCTCCAGGATCGGTAGGGCTGCTCGGCCATTCTTCCCCATGGTCCCTCATGCCCGCCGCGCCCTCCGCCCCGACCGCCGGCCTCCCCCGGCCCCGCGCCCGCCCGGACTCCGGCCCCGCGCCGACTCCTGCGCCGGACCAGCACCCGGCCCACGCTCAGGCCCGCACCGGCTCACACCTCGGCCCCGCGCCCACGCACCCGTCGGCCCCGCACCGGATCACATCCCGGCCCCGCGCCCACGCACCCGTCGGCAAGCCGCACCCGGCCCGCGCTCACGCGCCGCGCCGCACCGGCTCACACGTCCGTGAGCCGCACCCCGGCGTGCGCCTTGTAGCGGCGGTTGACGGAGATCAGGTTGGCGACCAGCGACTCGACCTGGTGGGCGTTGCGCAGCCGGCCGGCGAAGACGCCGCGCATGCCGGGGATGCGGCCGGCCAGTGCCTGGACGGTCTCGGCGTCGGCGCGGCGGTCGGCGAGGACCATGACGTCGGTGTCGATGGTCTCCACGGCGGGGTCCTGGAGCAGGACGGCCGACAGGTGGTGGAAGGCGGCGGCTACCCGGGAGTCCGGCAGCAGGGCGGCGGCCTGCTCGGCGGCGCTGCCCTCCTCGGGGGTGAGGGCGTAGGCGCCCTGCTTGTCGAAGCCGAGCGGGTTGACGCAGTCGACGACCAGCTTGCCGGCCAGTTCCTCGCGCAGCGCCTCCAGGGTCTTGGCGTGGCCCTCCCAGGGCACGGCGACGATCACCACGTCGCAGGCGCGGGCGCAGCCGGCGTTGTCCAGGCCCTCGACACCGTGGCCGAGTTCGGCGGCGGCGGTCCCGGCGCGGGTGGCGTCGCGGGAGCCGATGACGACCCGGTGGCCGGCCAGGGCGAAGCGCAGCGCGAGGCCGCGGCCCTGGTCACCGGTGCCGCCGAGTACACCGATGGCGAGGCCGGAGACGTCCGGCAGGTCCCAGGGGTCCTTGGCCGGCGCCTTGGCGGGGCCCTTCGGGTCGGCGGCGGAGGCCGCGGCGTCCTGGGCGGGGGCGTTCGCGTCATTGGTCATGACCGGAACCCTACTCGCTGGTAGCCGCCAGTTCCCGCTGGTCGCCGTCAGTCCTTGGCATCCCACTCGTCGTTGCGCTCGGAGACCGTCGCCATCGCGTTGGCGGCCGCCTCCCGGCTGGGGTACGGGCCCATCCGGTCGCGGCCGGCGCACTCGGGGCCCTCCTCGACCTTGTGGTGCTTGACGCAGTAGTACCACTCGCCGGCCTTGCCGGTCGGCTTGCCGCTGAACAGTCCCATGTCGTCCTCCTGGAGCCGTGGGCCGCCGTCACGGCCCCCTGCCCGCCATCGTGCCCGGGATGGCGCCGATACACTCGCTGCCATGTCTGGCCAGTCGCTCCTCACCCCCGGCACGCTGTCCCCGCCCCGCAGGGTGCCGTCCGCCATCCCGCGCCCCGAGTACGTGGGCCGGCCCGGCCCCACCCCGTACACCGGCCCCGAGGTGCAGGACGCCGAGACGGTGGACCGGATGCGGATCGCCTCGCGGATCGCGGCGCGGGCCATGCAGGAGGCCGCCGCGGCGATCCGGCCCGGGGTGACCACCGACGAACTGGACCGGATCGCGCACGAGTACATGTGCGACCACCGGGCCTACCCGTCCGACCTGGGATACCGCGGCTTCCCCAAGTCGATCTGCACCTCGCTCAACGAGGTCATCTGCCACGGCATCCCCGACTCCACCGAACTGCGCGACGGCGACATCGTCAACCTGGACGTGACGGCGTACATCCACGGCGTGCACGGCGACACCAACGCCACCTACCTGTGCGGCGAGGTCGACGAGGAGTCGCGGCTGCTGGTGGAACGCACCCGGGAGTCGCTGGACCGGGCGATCAAGGCGGTCAAGCCGGGCCGGCAGATCAACATCATCGGCCGGGTCATCGAGTCCTACGCCAAGCGCTTCGGGTACGGCGTGGTGCGGGACTTCACCGGCCACGGCATCAACACCTCCTTCCACTCCGGGCTGGTCGTGCCGCACTACGACTCCCCGCACGCCACCACCGTCATCCAGCCGGGCATGACGTTCACCATCGAGCCGATGCTGACGCTGGGCAGCTACGACTACGACGTGTGGGAGGACGGCTGGACGGTGGTCACCAAGGACCGCAGGCGCACGGCCCAGTTCGAGCACACCATGGTCGTGACGGCCACCGGCGCCGAGGTGCTGACGCTGCCGTAACGGATTGGGTCGGCGCCGCCTTGACGGACCGCGGGGCGCCGCCGCAACGGGCCGCGGGGGTGCCTCCGCAACGGGCCGCGGGGAACGTTCGCCCGCGCCGGGCCGGTGACCGGTGCGCGGCGGGGCGCGGATACCTCGGGGAGCGCACGCGGGCCGGACAACGCCCGGTAATCTGGCGGCGTTTCCCCGCCCGGTGCCGCCCCGCCGCCCGGCGCCCCGTCCCCCTGGGGGTCCGCCCCCGTGAAGGAGCCGACGTCCCGATGTCCGCGCCGTGCGCCGTGCGACCGCCGCTGTCCCCGCGCCGACCGGCCGCAGCCCGGCGGTACTCCCGCCGGCTGTCCGCGCTGGCCGCCGTCCTGCTGCTGTCCTCGGCGGCCACCGGCTGCGTGACCGTCCACGGCCGCACCGCGCTGATCCCGTCGGTGTCGAAGGCGGACGCCCGCAAGGCGCTGGCCCGGTTCGTCTCGGTCGGCAACCGGGCCAACATCAAGCTCGATCCGTCGCTCAACTCCCAGGTGGAGAGCGGCCCGATGTACACCGTCGACGAGAGCTACATCCGCGGGCAGCACACGTTGCACCCGAACGGGAACCCGCAGTACAAGCCGCTGGTGCTGACGGACACCCGCCTGCTGATACCCCGCCAGGTCGGCTGGCCCAAGTGGTTCGTGGCCGACACCGGGGAGAACCGCGACAACGGGCGGTGGATCCTGGTCTTCACCCACAGCGCCGCCGCCCGGCCGTGGACCGTGTCGTACCTGGTGGCGACCGGCGCCGGGGCCGACCCGGACTTCGCCACCGACCGCCAGGGGTACGCGGAGCCGGTGCCGTCGGCCGGGACCTCGCTGGCGGTGCAGCCCGGCGAGCTGGGCGCCCGGTACGCCGCCTACCTGCACAGCGGCACCGGGGCCGCCGCCTTCGCCCCCGGACCGGCCACCACCGGGGCCCGGGCCGAACGGCGGGCGCAGTTGCGGCCCCAGCAGGGCGTCGCCACCCAGTTCGCCGACGAGACCGGCGACCCCAAGCGCTACCCGGCGGTGGCGGTGCGCCTGACGGACGGCGGCGCGCTGGTGTTCTTCAGCAGCCAAACGCAGCGCGAGCAGACCATCGCGAGCGGCACCTTGAAGGTGACCGACCAGAACGTCACGGCGCAGCTGACCAGCCCGGTGCACAAGTCGATCACCGAGTACACCTTCACCGAGGAGGGCGCCGAAGTCCCGCCGGCCGGCGCCAGGGGCGGTGCCGCCGTGCGGTTCCTGGCCCAGATCTCCCAGCTGATCGACGCCCGCGGCGCCTGAGGCCGACGGCGCGGGGCGGGGCGGGGCGGGAGGCACGCCGCCCTCCGCCTCCGGGACAGCGCCGCGCACGGGCAACGATGGGCCGCAACCGGCGGCGCGACAATCACACCGCGCCGTCCGCCTCCGGGACGGCGACGCGGGCGCAGGCGTCGGTGAGCACGTCGAGCAGCGTCAGCGGGTCGGGCAGCGGCAGGAGGGGCGGGCGCAGCCAGTCGACCGCGGTGCCGTCCGGCAGGCGGGACGGCGGCAGCAGCACGTAGGAGCCGCGGCAGTGCCAGCGCAGGCCGGGGTGCTCCTCCAGGGTCTCCGGATGGCAGTCCAGCTCGCAAGGCCACCACTCGTCCTCGTCGTCCGGGGTGCCGCGGCTGGCGGTGAAGAACAGCGTGCGGTCCTCGCCGTAGCGGGCCACCGGGCCGGTGGCGGTCCCCCGGGCGTCCAGCCGGGCCAGCGCGAGCCGGCCGGCCTCGGCGGGCACGTCGAGCACGTCGTGGCCGGTGCCGGTGGCGCTGATGAAGTTCGACCGCGGGTCGGCGCGCAGCCAGCGGGTGACGCGTTCGGGGTCGGCGCTGGCCTCGGTCTGCCAGGCGAAGGAGACCGGGTGCATGCCGGGCGTCGGGCACCCGACGCGGTCGCACGAGCAGCCGTAGCCGCTGGGACGGGCGGCTGGCGCCACCCGGAACGCGGCGGCCACGGCGGCCAGCAGGAGCCGGTCGCGCTCGGCCGAACCGGCCGGGGTGTCGGCCCCCGCCGCGCCGGGGCGCCTGCGCAGCCATCGCGACACCTTGTTACCGCGTTCCATCGAGCCCCTTTCCACGTGGTCCGGGCAGGTTCGTCCCGCCCGGAATCCACGGTCCATCCTGCTACGTCCGAAGCGCTCGCGCGGCGCCGGGGTGGTCGGGTGCGGCGGCGAGGCGGGCGCGCGGCGCCGGACGGCCGCCGGCCCGCCGGGTCCGGCCGGGGCGGTCGGGGCCGGTGTGGCGGGCGTTGGGTACGGAACGGGTGGTTTTTCCGGCCGAGCGGTTTTTCCCGACACCGCGTCGGGAAGTGTCCCGGGTGACCGGCGCGCCGTCCGGCCCCGGCCCGATCCGCTCGGAGGCCCCTCGTGACCGCCACCACCACCCCGTTCTCGACCCTGATCCGCGCGGCGACGCAGGAACAGCACGCGCGGGCCGAGGCGTCGCCGTTCATGGCGGACCTGCTGGGCGGCCGGCTCGGGGTCGCGGCGTACGCGCGCTACACCGAGCAGTTGTACTTCGTCTACGCGGCGCTGGAGGCCGGCGCGGCCAAGCTGGCCGGCGATCCGGTGGCCGGCCCGTTCCTGCGCCCGGAACTGACCCGGCTGCCCGCGCTGGAACGTGATCTGGACCACCTGTCGGGGCCGGGGTGGCGGCGGACCGCCCGGCCGCTGCCGGCCACCGCGGCCTACGCGGCCCGCGTCACCGAGGTGGCCAGCGACTGGCCGGCCGGCTACGTCGCGCACCACTACACCCGCTACCTCGGCGACCTGTCCGGCGGCCAGGTCGTGCGCGGCATCGCCGAGCGGACCTGGGGCCTGGAGCACAAGGGCGACGGCGTGCGGTTCTACGTCTTCGAGGAACTCGGCAGCCCGGCCGCGTTCAAGCGGGAGTACCGCGAGGCGCTGGACGCGTTCGCGGCGGACGAGGCGGAGCGCGAGCGGGTGGTCGAGGAGTGCCGCACGGCGTTCACCTTGAACACAGCGGTCTTCGCCGACCTCGGCGGGCTCTTCCCGCACCACGCGCAGGCCGGCTGACGGCGCTTCCGGGGCAGGGGCGGGAGGCGGGCCGGCCGGTGCGTTCCGGCGGCGACCTGACGCCCCGACGACCCCTCCGGCGCGGGACCGGACCGCCCCTCCCGGCGCACCGCGGCGACGCCCTGACGCCCCGAAGGACGCTCCGGCGCGAGGACCCGGATCACGGCCCGGCGGCATCTCGCGGCAGCGCGCGGCATCGTGCGACGTCACGCTGCCCGGGGCCGCCGCATTACCACCGGGAGGTCCGTGACGGGCCGCCCGGCCGGAATTGTCTGCCCATACTGCTACTGTCTGCGATTCCCCGTCACCCTTCGGCGGATCAACAGCACTTGCACAGGACGGTAGTTCATGGCGATTCTCCGGGCGACCCAGAAGGCCCAGGTCATCGAGAAGCTCTCCCAGGCGGCCCCGGCCGGCGAGACCTTCATAGCCTGCGTCCACGCGGAGACCGGTCCGAGCCCCTGGCTCAACACGCTTTTCGACCGCATCCCGTTCGTGGGCCTGATCGTCGCCCTCACCCGGCGGTTCTACTTCCTGACCCTCACCAACACCTCCGTGGTGGTCAACAGCGCCAGCCGCTGGACCAACCGCCCCGGCGAGATCGTCGCCGTCTTCCCGCGCCACGCGATGCCGGTCGGCCGGATCAAGCGGGCCACGCTGTGGAGCTCGATGTACGTGCAGTTCCCGGGCGAGGCCAAGGCGACCCGGCTCAACATCCACCGCTACTGGCGTGACGAGCTGGACCAGCTGATCGCCTCCTTCCCCGCCACCGCCTTCCCGGCGGACGCCGTCCAGGCGGCCGCCGGCCTGTGAGTCGCGTCACCCTGGGGAAGTTGTAAAGGCGACACGCTGCACGGCCGTCACATGACGCGCAATCTTCACCCGTCCGGCTCGTGCATTTCGGCGCGTGGGGGAGGACCATTTGTGCGCGTACGTAACCCGCGTACCACCGGAGCCTCAACCATGAGGAGCCCTCATTGCGCACGAATCGCGTCGCCGCACCACGGCGCTACCTGATGTGTCCACCCGCGCACTTCCAGGTGACGTACTCCATCAACCCCTGGATGGACCCGGCCAAGCCGGTGGACACCGCGGTCGCCCTGCTCCAGTGGGAGGACCTGCGGGACCGCTACCGGGCGCTCGGGCACACGGTCGAGATCCTCGAACCGGTGCCCGGGCTGCCCGACATGGTCTTCTCGGCCAACGGCGCGACCGTGGTCGACGGCAAGGTGTTCGGTGCCCGGTTCGCCAACGCCGAGCGGTGGGACGAGGCTCCGGCGCACCTGGAGTGGTTCCGCGCGCACGGCTACACCGAGATCCACGAGCCGGAGCACGTCAACGAGGGTGAGGGCGACTTCACCCCGACGGCGTCGTGGGTGCTGGCCGGGGCGGGCTTCCGCAGCAGTCCGGCGGTGCGCGCCGAGGCGCAGGAGTTCTTCGGCCGCCCGGTGATCGGCCTGGAGCTGATCGACCCGCGGTACTACCACCTCGACACCGCGCTGGCGGTGCTCGACGGCGACGAGGTCATGTACTACCCGGAGGCGTTCTCGGCCGGCAGCCGGGCGGTACTGGCCCGGATGTTCCCCGACGCCCTGCTGGCCACCGAGGACGACGCCCGCGCGTTCGGCCTCAACGCGGTCAGCGACGGCCTGCACGTGATCCTGCCGGTGCAGGCCACCGGGCTGGTGCAGCCGCTGCGCGAGCGCGGGTTCGAACCGGTGCCGGTCGACATGTCGGAGCTGCACAAGGCCGGCGGCAGCGTGAAGTGCGTCACGCAGGAGCTGCGGGACTGATCCCGGCGCGGCGGGCCTGTTCCTCCCGGGGCAGGCCCGTGGCCAACGAACCGCACCCGGGCCCTGAGGCGGCCGGGCCGCTCGCGGCAGGCGCCGAGGCGGCCGGCGGACCGCGCGGTGGTGCGCCGCACGGGGGGCGTCGCGCGGGCGGGCGCCGCGGGTGGTGCGCGGCGTGCGGATCGCGGATAGCGTGCGGGACCGTAACCGATCTTCGACTTCGGAGGGTCCATGCCCGAGCGCACCTCGTACGACGCCGTGATCGTCGGCGGTGGCCACAACGGGCTGGTGGCGGCCGCCTACCTGGCCCGGGCGGGCCGCTCGACGCTGGTGCTGGAACGGCTGGCGGGCACCGGCGGCGCGGCCGTGTCGACCCGGGCGTTCCGCGGGGTGGACGCGCGGCTGTCGCGCTACTCCTACCTGGTGAGCCTGCTGCCCCGCAAGATCGTCGACGACCTGGGACTGTCGTTCGCGGTGCGGCGGCGGCGGATCTCCTCCTACACCCCGACCCCGGACGGCGGCGGCCTGCTGGTCGACGTCGAGGACGCGGCCCGCACCCGCGACAGCTTCCGGCGGCTGACCGGCTCCGACCACGACTTCGACGCCTGGCAGCGCTTCTACGCGATGACCGGCCGGGTCGCGGCCCGGGTCTTCCCCACCATGACCGAGCCGCTGCCGTCGCGCGCCGAGCTGGAACGCCTGGTGGACGAACCGGCGGCGTGGCAGGCGCTGTTCGAGCGGCCGATCGGGGAGAGCGTGGAGGCCGCCTTCGACGACGACGTGGTGCGCGGCGTGGTGCTGACCGACGCGCTCATCGGCACGTTCAGCCACGCGCACGACCCGTCCCTGCGGCAGAACCGCTGCTTCCTCTACCACGTCATCGGCGGCGGGACCGGCGACTGGGACGTGCCGATCGGCGGCATGGGCGCCTTCACCGACGCGCTGGCGGGCGCGGCGCGCTCGGCCGGCGCGGAGATCGTCACCGGCGCCGAGGTCACCGCGGTGCGCACCGACGGCACCCGGGCCGAGGTCAGCTGGGCCGGCGGTACGGTCGACGCCCGGCACGTGCTGGTGAACGCCTCGCCGCGGGCGCTGGCCGCGCTGCTGGACGAGCCGGAACCGGAGCGGCCCGAGGGCGCCCAGCTGAAGGTCAACATGGTGCTGTCGCGGCTGCCGCGGCTGCGCGACCGCGGCGTCGACCCGCGCGAGGCGTTCGCCGGGACGTTCCATGTGGCCGAGTCCTACGACCAGTTGGCGACCGCGTACCGGCAGGCGGCGGCCGGCGAGGTGCCGGCGGCACCGCCGTCGGAGATCTACTGCCACTCGCTGACCGACCCGTCGATCCTGTCGGCCGAGCTGGTCGCCTCCGGCGCGCAGACGCTGACGCTGTTCGGGCTGCACGCGCCGGCCCGGCTGTTCGACGCGGACCCGGACGGCACCCGGGAGGCGCTGCTGCGGGCGACCGTCGCCCAGCTCGACGGGGTGCTGGACGAACCGCTGGAGGACTGCCTGCTGCGGGACGCCGACGGCCGCCCCTGCGTGGAGGCGAAGTCGCCGCTGGACCTGGAACGCGAGGTCGGCCTGCCCGGCGGCCACATCTTCCACCGCGACCTGTCGTGGCCCTACGCCGAGGACGGCACCGGGCGCTGGGGCGTGGAGACCGCGCACGGCAACGTGCTGCTGTGCGGGGCGGGCGCGGTGCGCGGCGGCGGCGTCAGCGGGGTGCCGGGGCACAACGCGGCGATGGCGGTCCTGGAGTCCGACTGACGCGTGCGGTACGGCAGTTAACGACGCGTCATGTCTGACGTGCCGTCACGACTGCTCATACGCGGTGCCGTTACCCGGCGTCCGGCTGGGGCGGCGGCCACGGGTCGCCCCAGTCGGTGTCGCGGGCGGCCCGGTAGAGGTCGCCGTGCCGCTTGGAGACGGTGGTCCGGCGCACGGCGCCGTCGGCCTCGCACAGGTCCAGCAGGACCTGGCCCTTGCGGATCTGCGGGTGCCGCACGACGCGGCCGGCGGCGGGCCCGGCGCCGGGCAGGTCGCGGATCGCGGCGACGTAGGAGAACTTCTCGTCCTCGTAGGCCAGTTGGCCGCCCTTGACCTGCCGGTGCAACGCGGACCTGCTGACCCGGGCGGCGAAGTGGCACCAGTCGTCACCGGTCAGCGGGCAGCTGTCGCCGTGCGGGCAGGGGGCCAGCACGGTGAAGCCGGCCTGCGTCAACCGCGCCCGGGCCTCAAGGATCCGGGCGTATCCGGCGGGCGTGCCGGGTTCGGCGACCAGCACCGCCCGGCCGGCGGTGGCCGCCGCGGCGATCACCGACTCCCGGTCGGCGTCGGCGAGTTCACCCAGTACGTAGCTGACGGTGACCAGGTCGGCGGCGGGCAGGGTGAGCGCGGCGCCGATCGCCTGGCGCTGCCAGCGCGCCGTGCGCAGCGCCAGGTGCGAGGCGCCGGCGGCCAGCGCCTGCCCCAGGTCCAGCGCGGGCTGCGCCCAGTCCAGCACGGTCGCGGTGTACGGCTGCGGCCAGGCGTCCGCCACCGCCCAGGTCGCCGCACCGGTGCCGCCGCCGACGTCGAGGTGGCTGCGCGGCGCCCACTCCCCCGCCCGGGCCCGGAACGCCGCCAGCGCCGCCCGCACCGCCTGGAACGTCGCCGGCATCCGGTACGCCGCGTAGGCGGTCACGTCGGCCTCGTCGCGCAGCACCGGCGCGTCGGTCGGGGTCCGCCCCCGGTAGCTGGCGATCAGCCGCTCGACGGCCCGGGCCGCCTGCTTGGGCGCGATACCGTCCAGCCGCGCGGCCAGCGTCGCGCGCAGTTCGTCGTCAAGGGTGAGGTCAGCCCGGTCGTCCACCGGGACAGCCTAGGCGCTGCGACGGTCGCCGCCCGCCGCCCGCCGGGGGAACGGGTCGCCGTGCACCGGTGAGGGGGCCGGCTCGCCTCCCGGGCCGTCCGACCCGGGATCGCAGGTCAGTGGCCCGGGGCGCGGGAACCGCGGCCCGGCGGGCGACCGTCCTCGTCCAGCGCCCGGCGCGCGCCCACGGGCGCCAGCCGGCCGGTGAAGCCCGCCCGGCACAGCCGCTCGTACGCGTCCAGCACGTCCGCCGGCACTTCCTGCTCGATCATGAACCCTTCCGCCGGGTAGATCAGCAGCCGTTGCAGAGCGCCGACGAGCATGTCGACGACCAACCGCGCGTCGCCGATCGACCCGACGTACTCGTCGAGGTTCTCGGAGGTCGACGCGCTCACCACGTCCACCTGCGGCCAGAGCTTGCGGGCGGTCGCGTAGGCCCGCCGTTCCTCATAGGGCTTGCTCACCAGGAGTACCGACCCGACCGGGACGCCGCGGTCTTCGAGCAGGGCCCGGGAGAAGGCGATGTTCTCGCCGGTGTTCCGCGCCCGGGGCTCGACGAGCACGGCGTCCGCCGGCACTCCCAGTTCCAGGGCGCGCTCGCGGTAGCGCACCGCCTCGCCCTGGGGCATCCGCTCCCGCGTCGTGGGGCTGTTGGCGCCGGTGAAGACGAGGAGCGGGACCATCCCGCGGTGGTACAGCCCGGCAGAGGCGTCGGCCACGCCCACGTCGTGACTGCCCAGGCCGACGGCCACCGAGCACGGGCGCACCCGGTGGTCCATCCGGTGGTAGTCCCAGACCCGTTGGGCGTCCTGCCACGTCTGCGGTGAGAACACCATGCCTTTGCTCCTTCCGCGGGGTGCGAGCCGGCTACGGGGTGCGAGCCGAGTCGGGGACCTTGAAGTCGTAGGACCACGCGAAGCGCGAGGCGGCGTGCACGCCGATCGCGTATTCGACCACGGTGCCGTCGGCGATGCGCGTGGTCCGGCGCAACTCCACCACGGGTTCACCGGCAGGGAGCAGCAGGAGCTTCACCTCCTCGCGCGTCGGCACCCGGGCGAAGAGCTCCTCCCGCATGTGGTCGATCTCGTACCCGGCGTCGTAGAGCGCCCGGAAGCCGCCGCCGCGGCCCGCCGGACCCGGACTCGGATCGACGATCCGGGTTCCTTCCACGTGCTCCGGGCGGTAGTAGCTGGTCAGGGTGTGGGTCGGCCGCTCGCCCTCTTTGACCAACCGGGCGCGGGCGTAGACCGGGGCCCCCACCGGCAGACCGAACGCGGCAGCGACAGGCGCGGTGGCCTCCACCCGGCTGACGGTCTGGGTCTGTTCGCCGCGGCGGTGGGGCCGTCCGGATGCCACCCGGTCCGCGATGAAGGCGACCTCGTCACCGTCGCGCCACTTGGCCTTGTCATAACGCTCCATACCCAGGCGCTCGAGCGGGGTCCGCGGGCGCACGACCGTCCCGTGGCCGCGGGATGACGTGACCAGCCCTTCCGCCTCCAGCGCCTTGTAGGCGGCGTGCACGGTGGCCCTGGAGCCCTCCCCGGCGTCGACCAGGTCCCTGATGTGCGGCAACCGCTGTCCCGGTGCGAACTCACCGGTCCTGATCCGTTCGGCCATCCTGTCGGCCAGCTCGCGCCACTTCGGTGCCATGCAGCACTCCTCTCACCAGGGAGAGTGAACCACACAGTCCTAGGACTGTTGACACCTTCGGGATTGCGAGCGCACAGTCTCCTCAAGGGGACGCAGTCCTGGGGCAGCGCCCGAAAGGCGCTTCCCTGCTCGTGGTTGATCCCGCGTCCGGAACAGCAGCGCTGTCGGTCCTCACCGCCCGACCCACCGAGGGGGTCTCGCCATGCAGTCACTCGTCAACCGCATCAAGCTCGCCGCGACGCCGACGGCACCGCACTGCGCCCGCGCCCACGTTCGCCACACGGTGCTGTCCTGGGCCGTCCCGCACCTGTTGGACGACGCCCGGCTCATCGTGTCCGAACTCGTCACGAACGCCGTCGAGGCGACGGGACGGCCCGAGCGGGACCGGACGTGCTGCGTCCCGGAGACGCTGCCCGTCATCGCCGTGCGGACGAGGATCAGCGGGGACAAGTTCTTCATCGAGGTCTGGGACAACGACACCGTGCCGACGGACCGCGAAGCGCAAGCCGATCGAGACCCCGACGAGGGTGGGCGCGGACTGGGCATCGTCACCGCCCTGAGCCGGGACTTCGGGGTCGTCGTCCTCCCGGGGCGCGGAAAGATCGTCTGGTCGGAACTGTGCGCCGGACCGGGCGTCGCCAGGGTGCGCCGGGCGGCACCGACGCCCCTGCCGCCGACGTACCGGCGGATGCCGCTCGCCGCGCCCCGGCAACCGGTGGGGGCGAGCACACCCGGGCCGGCCTTCACGCGGCACGCCGCGGACCGGTGGGCGTGAACACGGTGGTCAGCCCGGTCGTCCACCGGGACAGCCCAGGCGCTGCGACGGTCGCCGCCCGCCGCCCGCCGGGGGAACGGGTGACGGGCGGCGAGTGCGGGGCCGGCGGGTGCCGGGGGTGCCGGGGGTCGGTCAGCCCATGGCGTCGCGGACGTTGCCGTACCAGCTGGCGGGGCCGCCGCCGTTGACGCCCTCGGCGTTGAAGTACTCCCAGCCGGCGACGCCGCCGAAGTCGGAGTGCTCCGAGGCGAGGGAGCGTACGGTGCCGGCCAGCGTGCCGGGGTCGACGTAGCCGGAGCAGGTGCCGGGGTTGGTGACGGTGCCGGCGACGACGCGGGAGGCGGCGAACCCGTTGGCCAGCACGGCGTCGTAGCCGGAGGTGGAGGACAGGTCGCCCCAGCCGCAGTAGAACTGCGCGTTGTACCAGTTGATCTGCGAGCCCATGTCGCTCTCCAGCTGCTTGTAGCTGAAGCCGCCGGAGAAGGACGAACCGCCGGACAGGTCGCTGGCGACCGGTGCGAGCGTGATGACGAACGAGCTGCCGAAGTCGGTGCGCAGCTGGCTGATCAGGTGCTCGGTGTCGGCGAGCGAGAACGACTCCTCGATGTCGAGGTCGATGCCGTTGAAGTGGTAGGTCTGCAGGGTGTTCTTCAACAGGGCGTAGTAGGTGTTGAAGTCGTTGTGGAGGTTGGCGTACGAGCCGGCCGCCGCGCCGCCGAGCATCGCCTCGACCCGCACGCCGCTGCTCTGCATCGCGGCGAGGTCGGTCCACATCTGGTTGAACTTCGGGTCCGACGGCGGGTCGTCGTTGAGGTGGATCGTCCCGTCGCCGTTGAGGTGGAACGCGGCCACCTCGACGTCGGTGGCGATGCCGTTCAGCGGCGAGGGCGAGACGTACGTGCCGTTGTCGTACTGCGTCTGGTAGTACGCGACGACGTGCTCGGTGCCGGTCAGCGCGGGGGCCGCGGCGGCGGCCGAGGCGGCGGAGGGCGCGAAGGCGGTGAGGATCGCGGTCGCGGCGGCGGCGAACGCCAGCGTGACGCGGCGTCTGGGACGGGAGGCCATGAGGCGCATTGCGTACTCCTGGTGCAGGGGGTGGTGGGGGGTCTTCCCTGGTACAGGTGGAGCGGTTCGTGCAACTGCTGGTGCCGACACTCCGCGCAAAGCTCCAGACCGTCAATACCTCTGTCATCTGCCCTGACAACGATGTCCACAACCGCCCCCGTTCGTCCGGACCGCGAACTGGCCGGATTCGTACGCCTGTCCGCTACCCGGCTCCTCCCGACAGCGACCGGGACGACGGCGGCTCCCGCTCCCCCGCGGCCGGCAACTCGGCTGATCGCGGGGTGCGTTGCGCGGCGACAGCGGTCCGGGCGGAGGCGTTCGGCCGCGCCGCGCGGGCGGTCCTTCCGGTCGGGCGAGGGGCGGAATCCGGCCGGGAAAGGGGCGTTGGCGCGGTGGGGGTGCGCCGGGGCGGGGACGCGGTGATGGGATGGGGCGTATGACGTCGAACGTGCGCACCGTCGCCGTGATCAGTGACATCCACGGCGTGCTGCCGGCGCTGGAGGCGGTGCTGGCCGAGCCGGACGTGCGCGGCGCGGACCGTGTCGTGCTCGCCGGGGACCTGGCGGCCGGGCCGATGCCGGTGCCGACGCTGGATCTGCTGGCGTCGCTCGGCGAGCGGGCGCTGTGGGTGCGCGGCAACGGCGACCGCGAACTCGTCGAGCTGCGGCGCGGTGCCGGCGGCGCGGTCCCGGACCCGGTCGCGCCCTGGGCCGCGGCCCAACTGCGCGAGGACCAGGTGGCGTTGCTGGCGGCGCTGCCCACCGGCGTGGAGCTGGAGGTGGACGGTGTGGGGCGGGTGCTGTTCTGCCACGCGACCGCGCGCGACGACGAGGAGGTCGTGCTCGTCGACTCCCGCCCGGCGCGCTGGGCCGAGGTGCTCGACGGCCTCGACCCCGGCATCGGCACGGTGGTCTGCGGCCACACCCACATGCCGTTCGCCCGCCTGACCCACGGCCGCCTCGTGGTCAACCCCGGCAGCGTCGGCATGCCCTACGGCCGTCCCGGCGCCCACTGGGCCCTGCTCGGCCCCGGCGACACGGTCCAGCTGCGCCGCACCCGCTACGACGTCGACGCCGCCGCCGCCACGATCACCGCGCGCTCCGGCTACCCGCAGGCCGCCGCGTGGGCCCGCGAGTACGTCCGCGCCACCGCGACCGCGGAGGAGGCGCTCGACGCGTTCGGCCCGAGGGACGGGCGGTAGGGGGGCGGTAGGGGGGCGTCGGGGGGCACGGGTCGTCAGGGGTTCACGGGTCCAGGACGGGCCGGCCGGTGGGCCGGTGGGCGGACGGCGCGCGGGGCCGCCGCGGTACGCCGTCCGCCGCGGTACGCCCGGTACGGTGCCGGCCCGCGCCCGTGGTCCGTTGCCTCACGCCGTCGCCGTCACCGCGGCCGTACCGGTGTCCGGGCGGCGGATCAGGAACGTGGCGGCGAACACCAGGGTCGCGGCGGCCATGATGGCGAAGCTCGGCGGGACGCCGGGGACGGCGTAGCCGACGGCGAGGCCGGTCCACATCTCGCCGACGGCCAGCAGCGCGGACAGCGCGAGGGCGCGGAACGGGGAGTCGGTGAGGCGCTGGGCGGCGCCGGCCGGGGCGGCGAGGAGGCCGAGCAGGAGCAGCGAGCCGACCGCCTGGGTGGCCTCCGCGGCACAGGCGCCGACCAGGACGAGGAACGCCAGGCCCAGCAGCCGGACCGGCACCCCGCGGGCGGCGGCCACCGCTTCGTCGAGCGAGGCGAACAGCAGCGGGCGGGCCAGGACCAGCAGCGCCACGCAGACCCCGGCGGCGACGGCCACCGCGATCCAGGCGGCCGAGGCGGACAGGCCGAAGATGGAGCCGAACAGCACGCTGACGCCCGCGTTGCCGTCGGAGGTGGAGCGGTGGGTGGTGTAGAGCGTCAGGAAGAACACGCCCAGGCCGAGGATCCAGGCGAACGCGCTGCCGATCGCGACGTCGTCGGCCTTGCTGCGGCTGCCGAGGAACCCCAGCAGCAGGGCCACGCCGACGGTGGCGGCGAACAGCCCGATCCGCAGGTCCCAGCCGACCGCCAGCGCGGCCAGCGCGCCGGTGAACGCGGTGTGGCTGAGGGCGTCGCCGGTGAAGATCTGGGCGCGCAGCACCAGGAAGTACCCGGTCAGCCCGGCGGCGGCGGCGATCGCGGTGCCGGCCAGGACGGCGTGCAGGAAGAACGGGTGGGACAGCGCGGCGATCACGCGGCGGCCTCCTCGACGGCGTGGGGCGTACCGCCCGTCGCTCCGGTGCCCGGGCGGGGGCCGCGTGCGCCGAAGGCCGTCGCGGCGGTGCGGGCGGCGCGGGCCAGGACGTAGGCGGCGAAGGCGAACGTGGTGACGAAGAAGCCGACCGGGTAGGGCGAGTAGTAGGCGGCGGTCAGGCCGAGCCAGGTGACGGCCAGGCCGATGAGCATGCCGAGCGGCAGGCTGACCGCGGCGCGCGGGCTGAGCAGTTGCGCGGTGGCCGGCGGCATCACCAGCAGGGCGAAGACCAGCAGGGAGCCGGTGATCTGGCTGGCCTCGGCGGTGGCGGCGCCCAGCAGCACCAGGAAGACCACCGACAGCGCCCGTACCGGCAGGGCGCGGGCGGCGGCGACCGAGGGGTCGACGGAGGCGAACAGCAGCGGCCGTCCGACGGCGGCCAGCACGGCCAGCACGACGACGGCGACCACCGCGAGCAGCACTACCTGGCCGTCGCCGATGCCCAGGAAGCTGCCGAACAGCAGGGCGTCGACGCCGCCGAGGAAGCCCTTGTAGAGCGCGACGAACAGGAAGCCGCAGGCCAGCAGGAACGCCTGGACGGTGCCGATGAGCGCGCTCTCCTCACCGTGGCCCTGGCCGGCGCCGGGGAGCATCGCGATGACCACGGCGGCGGCCAGGCAGAACGCGAAGTAGCCGTAGCCGGAGGCCACCCCGACCAGGACCGCCCCGGAGGCGCCGGGGAAGCCGACGACGGCCAGGGTGTGCGCGGCGAAGGTCTGGCGGCGCAGCACCACGAACCAGCCGACGGCCGCCGACAGCACGGCGATCACCGCGCCGGCCCGGAAGGCGTTGACCATGAACGGGTAGGACCACATGACCTGGATGTCGGTCAGCGGGTTCCACGACCAGGCGGTCAGGCCGGCGTCAGCGAGCGGCACGGCGGGTCCGCTCCGGCGCGGGCGCCTCGGGTGTCCCGGTCGCGCGCGGTGCGCCGGCCGGCGTCCTGGGCCCGGCGGCGGTGTCGTGGCGGTCGGAGTGCAGGGCCGGGGCCTCGGGGCCGCCGACGACGACCAGGCGGCCGTCGCTGGTGCGCAGCACCTCCACCGGGGTGCCGTAGAGCCGGGTGAGGGTGGCGGAGGTGATGACCTCGGCGGGGGTGCCGGTGGCGGCGCCGCCCTCGGCGAGGTAGATGACGCGGTCGAGGTGGCCGAGGATCGGGTTGACGTCGTGGGCGACCATGACGACGGCGACGCCCTCCTCGCGGCAGATGCGGCCGATGAGCGCGGCGACGGCGGCCTGGTTGGGCAGGTCGAGGCTGTCCAACGGCTCGTCGAGCAGGAGGAGTTCGGGCTTGCGGCACAGCGCCTGGGCGATCAGCAGGCGCTGTTGCTCGCCGCCGGAGCACTGGCCGATGGGCCGGTCGGCGTAGCCGGTGGCGCCGACCAGGTCGATGACCTCCTGGACCCGGACCGCCTCGGCGCGGCGGCGGGCGCCGAACCGGGACGGCAGCGGCAGCGGAACGCCCCAGCGGTCGCCGTCCAGGCCCATGCGGACGATGTCGCGGCCCCGGATGCGCAGCCCGGGGTCGAAGCTGCGGCGCTGCGGCAGGTAGCCGACGCGGCGGCCGGCGGTGCCGGGTGCGCCGCCCAGGACGGTGACCGAGCCCAGCGCGAGCGGGCGCAGCCCGAGTACCGCCTTGAGCAGGGTGGACTTGCCGACGCCGTTGGGTCCGAGGATGGCGGTGAACTCGCCGGGGGCCACGGCCAGGTCGACGCCGGACCACAGGGTGCGGCCGCCGACGCGGACACCGGCGCCGCGCAGCCGCAGTACCGGGGGCGCGGCCGGTTCACCGCCGCGCGACTGCGGGGGAATGGGGGGTGCCATCATCTGACTCACCGTCACTTAACGGTCGCTTTCGGTCTGTCGGGGGCGCGTCGGCCCGTCGTGGGTCCGGCCGGCGGTCGGCCGGCCCTGCCGGTCGGCCGCGCGCCGGTGGGGCGGCGGCGGCCGGGTCACTTTCCGGTGGCCTTCGCCAGGGCCCGCTCGATGTCGCGCAGTTGGCGCACCTGCCACTGCTGGAAGGAGTCGCCGGCCGGCGAGAGGGTCTCGGTCACGGTGGCCACCGGGATACCCGCCATCTTCGCCTCCCTGACCTGCTGCTGGACATCGGGGGTGGAGTTCTGGCTGTTGTAGACGTAGATCTTGATCTGCTTCTTCGTGATCTGCCGGTCGATCGTCGCCTTGTCCTGCGCGGTGGGGTCGGAGCCCTCGCTGATGGCGTCGAGGAACGACTGCGGGGTGAGCGTCTTCAGGCCGAGGCCCTGGGCGAGCGGGGTGACGATGGACTCCGAGGCGCCGATCGGGGTGCCGGCCCAGCGGGCCCTGATGTCGGCGATCAGCCGGTCGTAGGGCGCGAGGGCGGTGGTGTCGAACGCGGCCCGGCGGGCGGTGAAGTAGGCGGCGTCGGCGGGGTCGGCGCGGCGGTAGTCGGCGGTGATGGCGGCGACGACCTCGCGCACGTCGGGCGGGGAGTACCAGCGGTGCGGGTTGCCGCCGGGCTTGACGCCGACGACGTCGCCGACGGTCAGCTCGGTGCGGTCGCCGCCGGGGTTGGCGGCCAGCAGCTTGTCGGCCCAGGTGTCGTAGCCGATGCCGTTGACGACGGCGACGCGCGCCATGGAGACGGTGCGGGCGTCGGCGGCGGTGGGCTCGTAGTCGTGCGGGTCGGTCGCCGGGTTGGTGATGACGCTCGTCACGTGGACGTGGCTGCCGCCGAGTTGGCCGGCGATGCTGCCCCAGAAGTTCTCCGCGGCGACGACCTGGATGACGCGGCCGGTGCCGCCGGTGCCGCTGCCGCCGCCCGCCGCGCCGGGCGCGGTGGTCGCGCAGGCGGTGGCCGCGCCGCCCAGGACGGCGACGGCGAGCAGGGGCAGGACCGCGCGGGATATACGGGCGCGGACGGCGGCGGGGGGCATGGCGCGGATCTCCTCGGGTTGACTGCCCGATCAGATTAATTGGAAACGATTTTCACCACCACCCGACCGGACAGTGAGATGACAATCGTTGCCAACTCTTGACGTACCCGCGCGCCCGCCGCGCGTCGCGCCTCCCGTCGTCCCACGGGCGTACTGCTGGAGGCCGGGAGGCCGCGGGCGTGCCGCAGAAAACGCACCGGGCGGCGTACCGCGGCAGGCCGCACCGGGCGGCGTGCGACGGGGACGTCATCCGGCGGCGTACCGCGCGACGTGCGTGGCGACCGACGGGCGGGGGCCGTGGCCGGAGCGGCGGGTGCGGACCGGGTGAACGCTGTTGGCCAGCAGCACCACCCAGGCGCCACTGTCGTGATCCAGCACCACGCCGGTGCCGGTGAAGCCGGTGTGGCCGACGGTGCGCGGACCGGCCAGCGCGCCCATGAACGACGGCTGGTCCAGGTCGAATCCGAGGCCGCGCGGGTGGCCGGGCGTGCCGTGGTCCGCGGTCATCAGGGCCACCGACTGCGGGCGCAGCACCCCGGCGCCGCCGGACAGCAGCGCCCGGCACAGCCGGCCGAGGTCGGCGGCGTCGGCGAAGAGCCCGGCGTGGCCGGCGATCCCGCCGAGGGCGTGGGCGTTCTCGTCGTGCACCTCGCCGTGCACCATGCCGCGGTCCAGCCGGCCCCACGGCCGCCGCTGGTCCTCGGTGGCCGCGATCCGGTGCCGCCAGCCGGCCGGCGGGTTGAAGCGGGTGGACGTCATGCCCAGCGGGCCGGTGACCCCGTCCGCGACCAGCCGGTCGAGCCGGGTGCCGGTGACGCGTTCCAGCAGCAGGCCGAGGGTGATCAGGTTGGGGTCGGAGTAGCGGAAGACCTCACCGGGCGGGGTCAACGGCCGCTGCTCCCACAGCAGTCGCAGGCGTTGCGGGCCCTCGGGGCTTGCGTGGAAGGGCAGTTCGGCCGGCAGTCCCGAGGTGTGCGTCAGCAACTGACGCACCGTCACCTCCTGCTTGCCGGCGGCGCCGAACTCCGGCAGGTAGTACGCCACTTCGGTGTCGAGGTCGATGACGCCGCGCTCGGTCTGCTGGACGGCGACGATCGCGGTGAACAGCTTGGTCACCGACGCGAGGTCGAAGACGGTGTCCCGCCGGGCGGGCAGCCACCGGTGCGGGGGCAGTTCGACGGGCTCCTCGGCGCGTTCGTCCCACGCGGCGTACCGCAGGGCGTGGCCGGCGGCCTCGTGCAGCACGATGTCGTCGCCGACGCCGGCGAGCACGACGGCGCCCGCGCACCAGGGATGCGCGGGCGCCGGGGGCTCGCAGGCGGCGGCCAGGTCCGCGAGGACCAGGGCGGTCAGTTCGTCAACGGTCACCGGGCGACCGTAGCCGTCCGGCGGCCGTCCGCCGCGGACCGCCGCCGGTCAGCGGCCCGCCGCCGACCGCCACGGGCGGCACAGCCCGAGGAACGCGGCCGCCGCGACGCCGGTGCAGCACACCTGCACCAGCGCCATCGGCACCGCCGTACGGCTGCCGGCCACGCCCACCAGCGGCGAGGCGATCGCGCCGATCAGGAACTGGCTGGTACCCAGCAGCGCCGAGGCGGACCCGGCGGCGTTGGGCGTGCGCATCAGGGCGAGCGCGTTGGTGTTGGGCATCGCCAGGCCCATCGCCGACATCAGCACGAAGAAGCCGGCCACCACCGCGAACAGGCTGGGCCTGCCGAAGACGCCGCAGGTCAGCAGGAGCAGGTAGGTCGCGGCGGCGAAGATGACACTGAGCCCGATCCCCAGGGCCCGGTCCAGCGACACCCGGCCGATCAGCACCTTGCCGTTGAGCTGGCCGATGGCCACCAGGCCGATGGAGTTGGCCATGAACACCAGGCTGAACGTCTGCGGGGACGCGCCGAAGATGTCCTGCACGACGAACGCGGACCCCGACACGTAGGCGAACAGCGCGGCGAAGGCGAAGCTGCCGGCCAGCATGTAGCCGCTGAACGGGCCGTCCATCAGCAGCGCCCGCACCGTGCGCAGCGTCTCACCGAGGCCGCCGGCGTGCCGCCGTTCGACGGGCAGCGTCTCCGGCAGCACCTTGGCCACCAGCACGGTCAGCAGGGTGCCGACCACGGTGAGGACGACGAACACCCCACGCCAGTCGGTGAACCGCAGGATCTGTCCGCCGATCACCGGTGCGGCGATCGGCGCCACCCCGGAGATGAGCATCAAGGTGGAGAAGAAGCGGGCCATCGCCTCCCCGTCGTACAGGTCGCGGACGACGGCACGGGCGATCACCACCGCGGCCGCGCCGGCCAGGCCCTGCAACAGCCGGTAGGTGATGAGGAGTTCGACGTCGGGGGCGAACGCGCAGGCGGCGGTGGCCAGGATGTAGATGACCATGCCGGTCAGCAGCGGCCGGCGCCGGCCCCATTTGTCGCTCATCGGGCCGACCACCAACTGGCCGAGCGCCATGCCGAGCAGGCAGCCGGTCAAGGTGATCTGGACGGTGGCCGCCGGGGCGTGCAACGCCTTCGTCACGGCGGGCAGGGACGGCAGGTACATGTCGATGGACAGCGACGGCAGCGCGGTGAGCGCGCCGATCGCGAGGGTGACGAGCATGCCGACGCTCCGGCGGGAGACGGGTCCCGCGAGGCGCTGCTCGGTCGTGGAGGGTGATCCTTGCGGATCGGGAGCCGGGGGAGCGGTTCGCTCTATTCGGTCTTCGGTGGGCGCAGCGGGGCTGGGCTCCGTCATTCCTGGTCTCCATGAGGTGGTCTCGACCACTTCATCCTCCCAGGCTTCCCCCGCCGCCGTCGGCCGATAAGCCGGTCGACGGTGTGCTTTTGGCTACGTCGCGGCGCCGCGCGCGGCCGGAAACCACGCGTGGCGTGCGGGGCGTGGAGCCCGGTCACCTCGCGCGGGGTGCGGCGTGCGGGGGCCGGTCACCTCGCGTGGCGTGCGGCGTTCGGGGCCCGCGCCGCGCCGGGCTCAGTCGCCGGGGTCGTGCTCGCGGGCGCGCTCCAGGCGGAGGATCGCGTCCTGCCACATGGAGACGGCTTGTTCGTGGTCGGCGCCCGCGTCGGCGGCCCAGCCCTCCAGGCCCTCGGCGGCCCGCACCGCGAGCCGGCCGACCAGGCGGCGCAGTTCGGCGGCGTCCAGCGGGCGGATGAGGGTGACGAGGCCGTCCACGTCTTCGCGCAGGGCGCAGGCGATGGCGGCGTCCGCGGTCCGGTCGAGGTCGATTCCGTGCATAACGGAAGGGTTGCCCCCGTAGGACCCGGCGCAAGCGCCGCGGCGCGATCCGAACCGCCCGGCGTGCGCCGTCCGGGTGAACGCCGCAGCGCCCACCACCACCCCGCTCCCCCGCTCCCCCGCACGCTCCCCCGGTCCGGCACACGCTCTCCCCCGGCCCGCCCCCGTCTGCCCGCCCCCGCCGACCCGGCCCCCCGCCCCGGTCCCGGCGCATCAACCCCCGTCCCGCCGACCCCCGTTCACTCCCCCGGCCGGTAGAACGCGGCGCGTACCCGGCGCAGCCAGGCGTCGGCGGCGGCCTCGTCCGGGGCTTCGGGCAGCACGCCGGGGGCGTCCAGCCGGTCGGCGGCGCGGGCGAGGAAGGTCTCGGCGCGCAGGGGTGCGGCGGCGAAGGACTCCCCCAACTCCCGTACCGCGTCCGGGTCCTCGACGCGGAGGGTGAGGTGTCCTGTGCGGTGCAGCTGCTCGGCCTGGCGGACCAGCCGCACCAGATGCCTGGCGTGCTTGGCGGCCTTCGCCGGATCGGTGGCCGGGTCACGGGCGAGCAGCTTGCGGAACTGCTGGCGCGCGTAACCGAGGTAGGCGTCGCGGACCGCACGCTCCGACAGCAACCGGCCGCGCATCGCGACGAGTTCGTCACCGAGCGGGGTACGGGTCTCGTACCGCGCCAGCCACAGCAGTTCGCCCGCGGTGGGGTTGCACGCCAGGATCAGCCGCACCGCCTTGCCGGCCTCGTGCAGCGTGACGTCGGGCCCGGTGCTGACGTGGGACTCCCTGGGCCGGTGCAGGCCGTGCAGCCGCTCGGTCGGCACGGCGAACATCCCCAGCCGGTCGACGTCCGACCCCTCGTGCGCGAGACCGTGGGCGACGGAGCCCACGACCCCGGACAGCAGCACGTTCATACCCGCCCCTTCGGTACGCCGTCGGCCTTCGGTGAGCCGTCAGCGTGCCGGGTGCGCGGATGCGGGCGCGACCGGTTTTCCGCCGGGCCGGCCACGCCCCGGGGCGGCCCCCGGCCCGGGACAGCGCATGCCCCGGGTCGGCCCACGCGTCGGGTCAGCCCGCGGCGGCCGTCACCGTCGCGGCCGTTGCCGTCTCGGCCATCGTGGCGGTGCCGTGGCCGCGATACGCCTCGGCGGCGAAGTGCAGGAAGACCCTGAAGTCCTCGCCGAGCGCGGCCTCCACGTTCGCCAGCGACCGCACCGCCAGCCGGGTCACCGGCGTGTACGCGCCCTCCATCCGGCCGTAGACGCCCTGTTCCAGCCGCGCCTGGAACCAGTCGCCGCGCAGCCGGAACCGGTCCGGTTCGTTGAGCGCCTCCGCCGCGCCGTCCAGCAGGCGGCCGAAGTCCCGGCGGTCGAGGTAGCGGCTGACGCCCAGCAGCGTCTGCACCGAGGCGGCGACGACGGCCGGCCAGCGTTCGCCGTAGTACTGCGACAACCGCTCCGCCACAATGTCCTGAAAGCGCAACGGTTCGTACGTGATGCTCATGCCCCACAGATAGTCAGCCCGTCCGGGTGACACGCCGCGAAGCGGTCCGCGACACACCGGGAATCACTCTCCTGGCCGATACCCCGGCGCCCGCCGCGTCCCCCGAGCCCCCCACCGCCCGCCGTATGCGCCGCGTGCACCACGTACGCGGCAGCACGATCGCGCCATCGCCGCGGAGCGACGGACGGCCCGGCGGAGCAGGCGACGTTCCACCATCCGATCGCGGGCCGGTGCCGGCCGGCCGGGTGTGTTCAGGGAGTGAACGCTAGTGGGGCGAGCGGTGAGGGGGTGGCACGGCCCGATATGTCCGGCAGCGTGGCCGGGCCGCGCCGGACACCGTCGTCGCGGCCGGCGGCAAGGGTGCGGTGACGGGACGCGGACCTGCGCTTTCGCATCGACGGCTCGCGGGGCGGGACCGGTTGGCGCGGGCCGGCGGCCGGATCGCGGCGGGCCGGGGCCGGGAGAGCGGTGAGCGGCAGGCACTGCACACTTCTTGACGCCGTAATTGACACGACCCCAGACTGCAATACGGAACGCCGGTGCTCTGGCGCCGGCACTCCCCAGGGTCCGCGAGCCCCGCCCCCCACGGGCCACGAGCGCGACCCCAGGTCCGCAAAGTACGTGCCGGAGTAGTCCGCTGCCGCCAGAAGGGCCGTTCCCCCCATGCGCACACTCGTCAAGCGTCGCCGCACAGCCTTGTTCTCCGCTCTTCTGCTTCCCGTCGCCGCCCTGCTGGGGCTGGCGATGCCCGCCAGCTCCGCGGGAGCGGCGGGGGTGACCGCCCCGTCCGACGTGCCCGCCCCGCCGACCGGCTGGACGACCGCGTTCAGCGACGACTTCAACGGCGCGGCCAACACCGGCCTGAACACCAGCGACTGGCTCTACGACACCGGCACCGGGTACGCCGGCGGCGCGGCCGCCTGGGGCACCGGTGAGGTCGAGACCGACACCACCTCCACCGCCAACGTCTACCAGGACGGCAGCGGCCACCTGGTGATCAAGGCGATACGCGACGGATCGGGCAACTGGACGTCCGGGCGCGTGGAGACGCAGCGCACCGACTTCGCCGCCCCGGCCGGCGGGGAGCTGGAGATGAGCGCCTCGATCGAGCAGCCCAACCCGGCCTCGGGCCTGGGGTACTGGCCGGCGTTCTGGGCCCTCGGCGCGGCGGCCCGTCCCGTCGCGGCGACGAACTGGCCGAGCATCGGCGAGTACGACATCATGGAGGACGTCAACGCGCTGAGCGAGCACTCCACCACGTTCCACTGCGACGTGTGGGCCGGCGAGTGCAACGACCCCGACGGGATCAGCAGCGGTCTCCAGGCCTGCTCCGGCTGCCAGACCGGGTACCACACCTACTCGGCGATCATCGACCGCACCAACGCCTCCGACGAGCAGCTGCGGTTCTACCTCGACGGCGCGCTGACCTACACGGTCGACCAGAGCCAGGTGTCCGCCTCCGTGTGGGCGGCGGCGATCGACCACGGCTTCTACGCCATCTTCGACCTGGCGATCGGCGGCTCGTACCCGAACAAGGTCTGCGGCTGCACCTCGCCGTCGGCCGACACGACGTCCGGTGCCGCGATGAGCGTGGACTGGTTCGCCGCGTACGAGAAGGCCGGCAGCTGAGTCCCACCGGTTCCACCGGCGGCGCCGGCCAGGTCCCGCGGCTGACGCACCACGACGTCAGCCGCGGTCCCGGCCCCGCCGACCAGCCCTTCGCGGGCCCGCACCGGCCCGGCCCCTCCACCGGCTGACCGGCGCGACCCGCCGCCCCGGCCCCCACCGGCTTTTCGAAGCCGGTGGGGGCCGGGGCGTTTTTTCGTGCGGGGCGCGGCGGGGGTCGGCAGAGGGCGCAGAGGGCGCGGCTCGGCGGGGTGGCGCGTGGCGGAGGTAGTTACGTTCAACTGATAAGCCTATTGTTAGTAATCGTGACTTCCGATCCTCTCCCCGACCAGCCGTCCGGCGACGCCGCGACGCTCGCCTCCGGTCTGCGGCTCGCCGTCTCCCGCATCACCCGGCGGCTGCGGCAGACGCACGCCGTGGGCGACGTGTCGCTGTCCGGTGTCTCCGTGCTGGCCCGCCTCGGCGGCGACGGCCCGGACTCACCCGGCTCGCTGGCCGAGCTGGAGCACGTACGGCCGCAGGCCATGGCCGCCACCCTGGCCGCGCTGGAGGAGCGCGGGCTCGTCCGGCGCGGCCAGGACGCGGCGGACGGGCGGCGGGCCGTCATCACGATCACCGAGGAGGGACGGAAGGTGCTGGTGGAGCGCAGATCGGAGTCCGTACAGCGGCTCACGGACGTGCTGGGCGGGGAGTTCACCCCGGCCGAACGGGACGTACTGGCATCCGTGCTGCCCCTGCTGCACCGGCTGGCGGAACGGCTGTGAGCGGCGAGCGCCCCACGGGCAGCGGCGGCAGCGGCGGCACGGGAAACGGCACCGGCGGCGGCACCGGAAACGGCAGCGGCGGCACGGGAAACGGCACCGGCGGCGGCACCGGAAACGGCAGCGGCGGCACGGGAAACGGCACCGGAGCCGGGGGCAGGGGCGGCGGTGGTCGGCTCAGCCGGGCCGAGCGGCTGCGCAGCTCACCGGTCGGACCGAACTACAAGTGGATCGCGCTGTCCAACACCACGCTCGGCGTGCTGATCGCCACGATGGACGCCTCCATCGTGATCATCTCGCTGCCCGCGATCTTCCGGGGCATCGGCCTCGACCCGCTCGCGCCCGGCAACATCGGCTACCTGCTGTGGATGATCCTGGGCTACCTGCTGGTGTCGGCCGTCCTGGTGGTGGTGCTGGGCCGGCTCGGCGACATGTTCGGCCGGGTCAAGATCTACAACCGGGGCTTCCTGGTGTTCGCCGTCGCCTCGGTGGCCCTCTCCCTGGACCCGTTCCACGGCGGCCACGGCGCGCTCTGGCTCATCGTCTGGCGCATAGTGCAGGCCTTCGGCGGTTCGATGCTCACCGCCAACTCGGCGGCGATCCTCACCGACGCCTTCCCCTCCCGGCAGCGCGGCACGGCGCTGGGCATCAACCAGATCACCGCGCTCGCCGGGCAGTTCCTCGGGCTGCTGGCGGGCGGCCTGCTCGCCGCCATCGACTGGCGCGCGGTGTTCTGGGTGAGCGTGCCGATCAGCGTCGTGGGCACGGTCTGGTCCTACCTGAGCCTGCGGGAGACCTCGATCGGGCGGCGCGGCCGGATCGACTGGGTCGGCAACATCACGTTCGCGGCGGGCGCGGGCATCCTGCTGGCCGCCATCACCTACGGCATCCAGCCGTACGGCGGCAGCGCCACCGGCTGGGGCAACCCCAAGGTGCTGGGCGGCCTGTTCGGCGGCGTGCTGCTGCTGGTGGTCTTCTGCGTCACCGAAACGCGCGTCAAGGAGCCGATGTTCGAGCTCGCGCTGTTCAAGGTGCGGGCGTTCGCGGCGGGCAACCTGGCGGCCCTGCTGACCGCCATCGCGCGCGGCGGCCTCCAGTTCATGCTGATCATCTGGCTCCAGGGCATCTGGCTGCCCCTGCACGGCTACCGCTTCGAGGACACACCGTTGTGGGCCGGCATCTTCATGCTCCCGTTGACCTGCGGCTTCCTGATCGCGGGGCCGATATCGGGCTTCCTGTCCGACCGGTTCGGCGCCCGGCTGTTCTCCACGGCCGGACTGATCGTGGTGGCCTGCTCGTTCATCGGGCTGCTGCTGCTCCCGGTGGACTTCGACTATCCGCTCTTCGCCCTGCTGCTCCTGCTCAACGGACTCGGCCAGGGCATGTTCTCCGCGCCCAACACGTCCTCGATCATGGGCAGCGTGCCGCCGCGGTACCGGGGCGTGGCGTCCGGGATGCGCTCCACGTTCCAGAACTCCGGCACCGCCCTGTCCATCGGCGTGTTCTTCTCCCTGATGGTCTCCGGGCTGGCGACCTCCCTGCCGGGCACCCTCAGCCGCGGACTCCAGGCGCACGGTGTGCCCGCCGGCACCGCGCACCAGGTCGCGTCGCTGCCACCGGTGAGCACGCTGTTCGCCACGTTCCTCGGCAACAACCCCATCGAGCACCTGCTCACCCCCAGCGGTGTGCTCGCCCACCTGTCGGCGGCGCAACACCGGACGCTCACCGGCGCCGGCTTCTTCTCCCGCCTGGTCGCCGGCCCGTTCCACCACGGCCTGGTGATCGTCTTCGGGGTGGCCGCCGGCATGGCGGTGGTCTCCGCCGTCGCGTCGGTACTGCGCGGCAAGCACCGGCCGGGGGACGGCCTGGCGGACGATCCGGCCGACGACCCGAAGGGGTCCGGCGCGGACGCGCCGGGGTGAGGGGGTCCACGACGGGCGGGGTGCTCGCGGTCGGCGGGACGTCCGTCGCCGCGGGGCCG
Organism: Streptantibioticus silvisoli; assembly: GCF_027947535.2. GTDB lineage: Bacteria > Actinomycetota > Actinomycetes > Streptomycetales > Streptomycetaceae > Streptantibioticus_C > Streptantibioticus_C silvisoli. The sequence goes on along the minus strand of NZ_JAAGKO020000002.1, from coordinate 215,712 downwards.
TCGTGGGGAACGGGACCCGCGTGGGGAACGGGACCGTTGTCGGGAGCGGGACCGGTATGACGAACGAGAACTGCGCGGCGCGCTCCGGGGCGCCGCGGTGAACGGGAAAGGAAACTCCGCCATGGCGACGAGCGCCCTGCTGGTGATGGACGTACAGCGGTCCATCGTGGAACGGTTCGACCGGGACGGCGACTACCTGCCGCGGCTGCGCGGCGCGATCGACGCGGCCCGCGCCGCCGGGCTGCCGGTGATCCACGTGGCCGTCGGCTTCCGGACCGGCCACCCCGAGGTCAGCGCGCGCAACGCCTCGTTCGGCCGGATCGCGACGAGCGGCGCCTTCGCGGAGGGCGACCCCGGTGCCGCGATCCACCCGGACGTCGCGCCCCGGCCGGAGGACGTCGTGGTGACCAAGCGCCGGGTCAGCGCGTTCGCCGGCAGCGACCTCGACGTCGTGCTGCGCGCGGGCGGTATCCACGGGCTCGTCCTCACCGGCATCGCGACCAGCGGCGTCGTGCTGTCCACCCTCCGCCAGGCCGCCGACCTCGACTTCGACCTCACGGTCCTGGCCGACGCCTGCCTCGACGACGACCCCGAAGTGCACCGCGTCCTGACGGAGAAGGTCTTCCCCCGCCAGGCCCGGGTCACGACCGTCGAGGAGTGGACGACGACCCTCGCGCGGTAGGCACCGGCGGGTTCCCGGGCGCCGCACGCGCGGGCACGCGTGCGGCGGTCGACGTCAGTTGCCGGTCAGGAGGCCGCGCAGCCCGGCGGTGTCGGTGACCTGGGCGCGCGAGGGGAAGACGCTGGCCAGCAGGACGCGGTGCGCCTCGGCGTCCGGGTCGGCCACGGCGTCGGACAGCACGTACAGGCGGTAGTCGCGGTCGGCGGCGTCGATGACGGTGGACAGCACCACCCCGCTGGTACTGATGCCCGCCAGGACCAGCGTGTCGATGCCGCGCTCCCGCAGCCGCGCGTCGAGATCGGTGGTGGACAGCGCGCCGAAACGGGTCTTGCGCACCACGATGTCGCCCTCGCGCGGCGCGAGACCGTCCAGAACGGCCGTCTCCGGCGCCTCGTCGTGCATGGCCCGGTACCGGGCGACGGTGGCGAACATGGCGTTGGTCTCCGGAACGGCGTCCCAGTCCTTCTCGGTGAAGGCGACCCGGACGTAGGCGACGGTGCCACCGTGGGCGCGTATGTCCTCGATCGCACCCGCGACCCGGCCGACCAGCGCACCGGGGTCGTCGAGACCGGGCAGCGCGGCGAGGATCGCGGGCTGGAAGTCCATCACCAGCAACGCGGTGCGGCTGGGGTCGAAGGCGGGGGCGGGGGCGGGGGTGCTCACGGGTTCTCCCTGGGTTCAGCGGTGTTACGGAAGGGTGGGCGGTCGGCGGGGCGGCGGGGTGATTCGCCGGCGGGGCGGCCGGGTTGGCGGTGCGGCGGTGCGGCGGTGTGATGTGCGGACGGTACGGCCGGGTTGGCGGTGCGGCGGTGCGATCGGCTGACGGTGTTACCGGTCGGCGCTGTCGCCGGGCGGGCGGAGGTCGGCCGCGGCCAGGCGCTCCAGCAGCTCGATGGCCCGTTCCAGATCCGCGCGTTCCGCGTCCGGCACGAGCTGCTCGATCGCACGCGCCAGGAACGACTGCCCCTGGGTGTCCAACGAGGCCAGGAGCAGGGCCGCCGGCTCCCGCGCGTGGACCAGGACCTTGCGGCCGTCGTCCGGATCGCGCTCACCGCGTACCAGCCCGGCCGCCTTGAGCACCGCCAGGTTCTGCGCGATCGACTGCGGGCTGACGTGTTCCAGCTGGGCCAGCCGGGCCGCCGTCACCGGCCCCTCACGTACCACGGTGGCCAGTACGCCCAGTTGGGAGATCGACAGGCCCGTCGCGTGCAGCCCCGCCTCCTCCCGCAGCCGGGACCGCAGACGCTTGACCGCCACGCCGAGCCGGCGGGCGACCGCGCCGGACGGCTGCCGCGCGGCAGGAGGCTTCCGAGGCATGGCGGAAACCTAGCAGATGGACAAGTAACTTAACCAAGTTACCTGCTGAACGGGTGCTGCTCCGGAACGGACGGCATCGGCCCGTTCCTTCCCTGCCTTGGCCAACCGGCAGTTCGCGGTGCGGCGCCCGACGGGGTGACCGAAGCCGGCACCCCAGTGGAGTCGGCCCCCCGGGCGGAACCCGGCACCCCGAGCAGAGTCCACCGCCTCAAGCGGAAGCCGGCACCCCGAGCGAGGGCCGGCACCCCCAGCAGCCGCCGCCTAGGCAGAAGTGGTGAAGACGACGCGGCTACCCGGTTCGGTGGGGGCGGTCCAGGCCCGTTCGACCTGGGACAGCGGCAGCGGCAGCGCGGCGGCGGTGAGGGTGCCGGCGGTGAGTTCGCGTACCAGGGACGGCAGTTCGGCGACGATGCCGGCGGCGGTGAGGGAGCCCTGGCCGCTGCCCATGATCCGCAGGTTGGCGGCGCGCAGCACGAAGGAGGGCAGGGTGATGTCCGGCCCGGCCATGGAGCCGATCTGGATCCAGTCCAGCGGGGCGCTGCGTTCGGTGCGGCGGGTGAGCACGGCGGGGATGGCCAGTTGGGTGGGGTGGCCCCAGGTGTAGTCGATCACCACGTCGACGTCCGCGGCCGCCTCGCCGACCCGTTCCGCCGCCAGGTCCGGGTCGCCGGCCAGCGACACCACCCGGGTGGCGCCGAGGCCGGGGAGCAGGTCCAGCCGCCGCGGGTCGCGGCCGGCGGCGACGACGTCGGCCGCGCCGAGGTGGCGGGCGATCTGCACGGCCATCCGCCCGGCGTTGCCGGTGGCGCCCAGCACCAGCACGCTCTGCCCCGGCTGGAAGGAGACCCGGCGGCGCAGCGCCACCCACGAGGACATGGCGGGGTTCATGGCGGCGGCGACGATCACCGGGTCGGCGTCCGGCGGCAACGGAACGGCGCGGCGCGGGTCCAGGAGCGTGCGTTCGGCCATCGTGCCGGGCGCGTCGTCGTCGGCCACGAAGTACACCCGCCGCCCGTCGGGCAGCCGGCCGACCCCGTCGACGCCGGGGACCAGGGGCAGGTGCCCGTCGCTGGTGTAGTGGGTGCCGTTGGCGCCGGAGCGGACGCGGGGGTGCAGGCCGGCCGCCAGCACGTCCACCAGGACCCGGCCCTCGGCGGGGTCGGGGGTGGCGAACTCCTCGTAGCGCGGCGGGCGGTCGAACGAGCGGACGACGGCGGCGTGCATGGTGACTCCATTCGTCCCCGGCGCGGAGCGGGCCGGTGCCCGGGACCGCCATCCAGGATTAGTACGTGGCACCAATCAAATTAATTGGTGCCACGTACTACGTCAATTACGATGAGGTCATGCCGAACGACGCCACGCCCGCCCCGCACTCCGTACGACCGCGCCCGGACGAGCCCGCCGGGGGGACATCACCGGCGCCGGCCGGTGCGGGCGGCGGACCGCCGCAGGCGCGGACGGCGGACCTGGGGATCGTGGACAGCCTGGCCCAGCTGTCGTTCCTGGTACAGGGCACGCTGGGGAAGGTCGCCGCCGAGCACGGGCTGTCGATCATCCAGCTGCGGCTGCTGGGCGTGCTGCGCGACCGCGAGCCCGGCATGCAGGAACTCGCCCGGCACCTGGGGCTGGACAAGTCGAGCCTGACCGGCCTGGTCGACCGGGCCGAACGCCGCGAGCTGGTCCGCCGGGCCCCCGCGCCGCACGACAAGCGCTCCGTGCTGGTCTCGCTGACCGACCGGGGACACGAAGTCGCCCGCGAGATCACCGAGGACGCCGGCCGGCGCGTCCACGCCCTGACCGCGGACCTCACCGACGCGCAACGCGGCGAACTCTCCCTGCTGGCGAGCGCCCTGGTCAACCGCGTCACCACGATCTGACGCACCGGCGCCCGGGGGCCGGGCACTCGCTCCGGCGCCCCGGGGAACCGGCGTCAGCGAACGGTTGGCGGAAGCCGGCGCAGTCTCACCGGCGGCCCCGGGGCACCGCCTCGCGGGCGGACCACCTCACGGGCGCACCGCCGCACCGGCACCCCGGGGCACCACCTCACCGGCGCACGGGCGCATCGCCGCACGGGCGCACCGCCGCACCGGCGGACCCGCAGACCGCCGCGGAGCGATCCGCGCGCCCCGGACCCTCCCGCCCCGCCCCGCGGATCAGCCCACGCAGTCAGGCCACACCCGCGGCGGCCAGGAATCGACGACCATGATGCCCAGCGTGTACGCCTTGGACACCAGCCCCGGGCGGTTCACCGCCTTGAGCGACCGCAACATCGCATGAATGTGGTAATCAACGGCCTGCCGGCTCATGTGCAGATGCGTGGCGATCTTCACGCTGGACGAACCTGCGGCAAGTAATTGCAAAATCGCCGCATCGGTCTCACTCAGCGTCCGGGGGCGAAGAACGGTCTGGTCGGACGGTGAAGCGGGATTCTGACAGTTCACGCATGCTCTCTGCGGGTCCGGGCCTTTTGGACGATTGAGTTCCGAGGGTGCCGCGTCCAAGTCGTACACGTGTGCTCCAAATCGGTCCGAAATCGGCAAGCGTGCCGAGCCGGTTCGGAATATGGTCCGCCGCCCGCAGGAAACCCCTGGCCGGGGCGGCCGGAACGGGCCCGGTGGCGTACGACTCGGAAGAAGTGGCGTCAATGGCCCGGCGCCGACCGTGGGGTCCTACCGGACTGGGGGCCGACGATGCCGCAGCCGCACGCCGCGTCATGCCGTTTTCGCCCCCACCGCCTTCTCGCCGCGACGACGATCCGCCGGATGAGCGGTAATGAATTTCCCCGCGAAGGGGGTGAGACCATCCTTGGCATTTTCGTGTGCGGTGGCAGTCGCCTTCCGCACATCAAGCTGCCCCGCACCGGTGAACGCGGATTACGCATCACCGGACGGAAACCAACCCCTGACGCAGCGTCAACAATACCGCGCCGAACGGGCGTCCGTGATCGCCGGGCTTCCTACCGGGGCACCGGGAGCCGTCTGAGACGTCCGACCGTCACGGCGGCGACCGCGCACATCACCAGCAGGACGGACCACGGCCACTGCGTTCCCCGCGACAGCAGCCAGATGAGCAGGGCCGGGGCCAAGGTGGTGCCGAGCGACCACGACAACTGGAAGACCGCGAAATGCCGGCCCGGCGACCCCGGGGGCGCGATCTCGGTGGCGAGGGTGCTGATCGAGGGGGCGTGCAGCATCTCCGCCACGGTGTACACGGTGACCGCCACGACGGCGCCGGGCAGCAGCAGCCACCGGGGGGCGGCGGACAGCGACCACAGGATGACGAAGGACACCGCCCACAGCAGCGCGGCCACCTGCACCACCCGGGGGCGCGGCACGTCGGCGACCCACCGGGTCACCGTGGTCTGCGTCAGCACCACCAGCGCGGTGTTCAGGCTGAACAGCGCGCCGCCCAGCCAGGCCGGCAGCCCCAGCACCTCGACCACGTAGACCGTGAGCAGCACCGACAGCACGCTCATGCACAGCACGAGCAGCAGGTTGGTCGACCACACGACCTGAAGCGAGCGGTCCCGCAGGACGGTGCCGTAGCGGCCGGGCGGCGACTGCTGCGCCGAGGCGGCCGGCCGGGGACGTGCCGGCAGCCGCCAGCGCAGCAGCAGCACGGCCACGACCAGGTAGCTGACCGCGTTGACCACGGCCAGCAGCGGGTAGGCCCAGTGCGCGCCGGTCCCCACCGCCACCGCGCCGGCGATGCCGCCGAGTCCGTAGCCCATGTTGCGGGTGGCGCTCTGCACGGCGAACCAGTGCCCCCGCTCCTCGGGGGTGCTGACCAGGCCGACGAGACCGAGCATCGTCGTCCAGCCGGTGCCCTGCCCGACGCCGGCCAGGAACGCCGCGACGACGAGCAGCCACGGCGAGTCCGCCACCAGGTAGCCGGCGAAGGCCAGCGCGCACACCAGGTTGGCCACCACCGCCACGGCGCGCGGCCCGAACCGGTCGATGAGCGGGCCGACCAGCGGCAGCGGGGTCAGCGACAGCAGGCCGGCCGTGGTCAGGGCGAAGCCGATCGTGGCGAGCGGGATCGTCGTGGTGTGCTGGAAATACACCACGGCGAACGGCAGGAACATACCCGACCCGATGCCGTCCGCGACCAGGGTGACGAGCAGCGGCCCCCGGCCGGCCCGCTCGGCCGTCGGCGGACCCGCCGGGCCGTCCGCGCCGGGGGGTTGGGTGCCGGCCACCGCCTCGGACGTCACGGCCGCTCCCCCGGCCCGGCGGCCGGGGCGCCCGGGCACGCCGCGGTGGTCGACGCCGTCACAGCGCAGCCGCTCCGGCGAACCGGGCGGCGTGCGCGATCGGCCCGGGACCGGGGCGGCCGGCCGGCGGCAGGTGCGGCCCGTCGGCCGGGCCGGCGACACCGGAGAGGTCCGGGGTACGGTTCCCGGCGGCCGGGAGCCGGCCGGGCGCTGCCGGGCCGGTGTCGGTGTTCGTGCTGGCCACGCGGTACTCCTGAGTCTTTCGGGTGGTACGGGTGCGGAGGGAGGCCGTACGGCGCCGGGTAGCGGGGACCGCACGGCGATTGGCCCCCGGCGGTGCGCACGTCGGCCTCGCGAAGCCCGGTCAGGGTCTGGTCGCGGGACGTCGCGCCGATCGGGTCCGAGCGGGGCGGGCGGGGGCGGGCCCGGTGGCGTTCATCAGTAGAAACGTCCTTCCTCGCTGATGAAGAGCCGCTCCCCCAGCGGGTCGCCGCACCGCTCGCACGGTACCGCGGCCTGCGGGGCGAGGGTGCCGAAGACGGCCAGGCCGAGGGCGTCGGCGCACGGCCGGCACATCGACCGCAGGTGTTCGCCCCGGGCCATGCCGGTGTCGAAGACCCGCTGGGCGCGGCCGGCCAGCCGCCCGTCGCCGGCGGCCAGCAGCGCGCGCAGCCGGGCGGGGCCGGGCAGGTCGGGCAGCGCCTCGCGGGTCAGCGGCAGCCGGGTGCACGCCACGACCGATCCGGGTTCGCGGTCCAGGCCGATCACCAGCGGTACGCCGGCGCGGTGCCAGGCGTGTTCGGCCCGGGTGCGGGCGCCCGGGGTGCGGGCCACCCGGGTCGCGCAGCGCAGTCCGGCCCGCCGCAGGTCCGCCAGCCAGCGGTCGTACCGCTCGGGCGGTGCCTTCGGGCCGACGGTGACGCCCACCTGCACCGGGGCGATCGCGCTGGGCAGCACCAGGCCGCGCGAGTCCGCGTGCAGCATGGCGGTCATGGCGAGCATCTTGCCGGTGAACCCGATGTCGATCACGTCCTGGTCGGCGCCGAGCGCCAGCCGCAGACGGTCGTTGAGGATGTACAGCGTGGCCAGCACGGTGGGGCGCCGGCTGGGCAGTACGCCGACCGTGACGTAGGAGGTCTTGCCGTACTCGGCCATCGCGGGGGTCTCGACGGTCAGGCAGGGGATGCCCATCGAGCGGAGCAGTTCGGTGACCACCTGCGCGTAGAAGTCGAGCAGTTCCCGGCCGTCGGTGTCGCCGGCGAGCTGGTTGAGTTCCACCACCGGCCACACGTTGCGGTCGCGGAACATCGGCGGGGTCTTGCCCGGGGCGTCGCGGATGACCTCGCCGACCGACACCACCGGTGAGGAGGAGCGCTCCTCCAGCAGCCGGGGGACGACGGTGGCGATGTTGTCCGACCGGAACTGCGCGTCCGGGTGCCCCGGGGCGTCGAGCACCTCGTAGACGTTGTCGTACGCGCCGAAGACGCTGCGGTTGACGGTGGCGGAGGACAGGAAGGGGTGCGTGACGACGGTGGGTTCGTCGCGGGCCGCGACCAGGTCGACGTAGCGTTCGAGGATCAGCCGCACGGCCTGGATGCCGGGGCCCTGCCAGATCGGGATGCCCTTGATGACCGGCGCTCCCGCGAGGAAGCCGGCTCCTTGCAGGACGCGGAGGTAGGACGGTACGGCCATGGCCGGTCAGCACCCCCCGCCGGGCATTCGGTCCAGCACGGCGCAGGCGCGCAGTTCCGCGCCCCACCGTCCCGGGCGCCGCTCGCTGGTCCGCGACGCGGCGTCGAACCCGTCGACCTCGTCGAACCCGCTCGCCAACTCGGCCTCGATGTCGTCCAGTTCGGCCGCGTCGGCCGTTCCGACGTGCAGCAGCAGCAGTTCGGCCACCTGGCGACGGTCGACCAGTCCCCAGCCGAGCGAGTACCAGCGGCCCCGGCCGCCGCGGCGGTCCGGGTCGACCAGGTCGAACGTGGTGCCGTAGGAGCGCAGGTACCACCGGCCGCCGTCCGGCTTGGTGGTGACCGTCACCGGGTAGCGGATCTGCCGGGCGTTGTTGACCGGGACCGCCGGCAGCGCGAGCAGTTGCTGGAACCCGCGGGATTCCAGCGCGGACATCGTGGCGCGCGCGGTGGCGCTGCTGACAAGCATCTCGTTCTCCTGTGGCGTCCAGGTGGCGGTGCCGACGGCCGGGGGCGCGTCCCGCTACGGCTTTCCGGGCAGGTCGGCCGGGTGCAGCAGGCCGACCGGTCCCCTCCGGGTCTGCAACCGGGTTATCAGGCTCAGGGCCGGGCCGGTGGACGCGGTCGTCACCAGGGCCATGATCGCGAAGGCGAGGAAGAACGTCCCGGTCAGGATGCCGTTGGTGAAGCCGATCTGGAGGACGACGAACTCGGTGAGCCCGCGGGTGTTCATCAGCACGCCGCTGCGCGCGCTGTCCCAGCGGTCGGCCCGGCCGAGCCGGGCGCCCAGGTAACCGCCGCCGGCCTTGCCCAGCACGCCCAGCAGGAGCAGGGCCAGGACCAGCGGCCAGGAGACCGCGGAGGTCGACGAGGCGAACACGGTGATGCCGGAGACCACGAAGAACAGCGGGACCATCCGCCGTCCGACGCCGCTGACCGCTTCGACCGGCCGGGTCCACGGCGACCGTTCGCCGCGGGGGACGGCGAGCCCGACCAGGGCGCCGCCGAAGATCGAGGTCAGCCCGAACTGCTGCACGGTGAACGCGACCACGACGGCGATCACCGCGATGACCACGGCCGTCACGGTGGTGTTGCGCACGCCCCAGGCCGCCAGCCGCTCGACCTTCAGCAGCCAGCGCAGCGCGAAGGCGACGGCCACCCCGCCGACCAGCACCAGCATGTCCTGGACGAAGCCGGCCACGCTGCCGCTGTTGACGCCGAGGGCGATCGACAGCACCAGCCAGCCGGCGGAGTCCTGGAAGATGGCGGCGGCCAGCGCCTGCCGGCCGACCGGGGAGTGGCTCATCCGCCGGTCGCTCAGCAGCCGGGCGAGCACCGGTACCGCGGTGATCGAGGTGGCCACCGCGACGAACAGCACGAACGCCAGGCCCGGTGCGCTGCCGCGGGCGTTGGCCGGGCCGTGGTGCAGCAGCCACTCGCCGTACAGGCCGCCCAGCAGCAGCGGCGGGACGAACGAGCCGGCGGTGAGCCAGCCGACGGCCCGCCGCTGCGGCCCGCTGCGGTCGAACCGCATCTCGTGCGCCACGCCGACCAGGAACAGCGTCAGCCCGACCTCGCCCAGCCACTTCAGACCCAGCAGGACGTGGCTGGGCACCGTGCCGTGCAGGAATCCGGGGCCGGCCAGCCACAGCACCACCGGGCCCACCAGCAGGCCGGCCAGGATCTCCCCGATCACGGCGTCCTGGCGCAGCCCGCGCGCCAGGGCGCCGCCCCCCGCCGCGGCGGCGAGGAAGACGGCGGCCGCCACGGCCACCAGCAGGATGTCGAGCGGGGTCATGTCGATCGCCACCTTTTCGTTGCTCCGCCGACCGCGTCGTGCCGGGGCGGCCGGGCCGGGAGGGCGTCGCGCCGGCCGGCCGGGCGGGTCAGCACAGTCCCACCAGGTAGTCGACGGAATCGGTGAGCCGGCCGGTGTTGTCCAGCCGGCGCGGGAACCGCTCGGTGATCACGCGGTCCTCCGTGCGCCGGGCCTGTTCCTCGGCGATCCGGGGATCGCCCGGCCGCTGGGCGAGGCGCTGGTCCAGTTCGCCGTCCGCGGCGTCGACCCAGACCACCCGCCAGTCGGGGGAGGCCAGTTGCTCCAGGGCCGCTCGCGGGGTGAGCGTCAGGATCGGGGTGCGGCCCTCGTCGTGCACCGCCGCGATGTCGTCGTACGCGAACCCGTAGTACGAGCCGGCGTAGCCGGAGTGCACGAAGAGCTGTCCGGCGTCGCGCATGCCGAGGAAGTGCGCCTCGGTGAGGTACCGGTACTCGGCGCCGTCGCCGGCCCGCGGCGCCCGGGTCGTGACGCCGACCGGCTGGGCGAACCGGTCCGGGTGCGCGGTCATCAGCTCGCGCGCGAGAGTGGTCTTGCCCGCGCCGCGCGGCCCGGTGAGGATCAGGCCGGCACCGCCGGCGCTCGTGGTGCGTGGGTCCGCCATGTCAGGACACCCCCGGTTCGAGAACGGTCAGGACCGAGTCGCACAGCGCGGCCCGGCATCCGATGGGCAATGTCAGACAGGGGTCGGCATGCCCGCATTCGAAGTTGGACACGACGGGGAAGTCGAACGGCGCGCAGACCTCGCGGATCACCGCGTCCATCCGGGTGCGTTCCTCGTCCGTCACCCGGGCCATCCTGCCGACCAGGAGCGCGGCCACCTGACCCAGCAGCCCCGCGTTGCGCAGGTGCCACAGGTCCGCGTCCAGTTCACGGACGTCGTACCCGTCGTCGGGCAGGTCCAATACCAGGATCGCGTCCGTGAAGTCGGGCTGCCACGGCGTGCCGATCAGGTGGCGCAGGGTGGGCAGGCAGCCGCAGAGCAGCCGGCCGGTGGCCGAACCGGCCCGCAGCAGGCGCCGGCCGGCGGTGCGGCCGACGTGCCGGGGCCGGCGGACGTCGTCGCCCCAGTCGCAGAACTCGTCGACCACGTGGTCCCACTCCGGCACCTGCCCGAGCGGCCGGGGCCGGGTCACCGCCCGCTGGAACGCGGTGACCGTCTCGGCGAGCGGTTCGGGGTACTCGCCGAACTGCGGCAGCAGGGCCGGGCCGTAGAAGGTGACCAGCCCGGTCGCGACGTGGATGCCGTTGAGGAGGCTGGTGATGTCGGAGTAGCCGCACAGCACCTTCGGGTGGGCGGCGATCAGCTCCATGTCGAGGCCGGCCAGCAGTTGCGCGCTGTGGTTGCCGCCGATGGTGGGCAGCACCGCCGCGACGCCCGGGTCCAGGAACGCCTGCTCCAGGTCGGCCCGGCGCTCCTCGACCCCGGCCGACACCCACGACCGGCTCTCCCGCGCGTGCGGCATCACCCGCACCTGGTAGCCCAGGGCGCGCAACGCGGTGATGCCGCGCTCGGTGCGCCGCGGGAACCGGCCGGCCAGCCCGGCCGAGGGGGCGACGACCGCCACGGTGTCGCCCCGCCGGAGCGGTCGCGGTCGAACGACCGCGACCGGCTCCGGCGCCGCCGGGAGCGCCCCGGCGTACGACGGCCTCATTAGGGCACCATTCCGCTTCCGCGCATCCGCGGCAGCAGTTGCAGGTCGCGCACGTCGTCGTGGTTGAGCACCCACAGCAGGAAGCGCTCGATGCCGATCCCGAATCCGGAGGTGCGCAGCGGCGCCTCGTCCTTCATCGCGATGTACCACTCGTACTCCGCCTCGGGCACGCTGTGGCGCTGGAGCGCCGCGCGGGCCGCGTCGCCGGTGACGTGGCGTTCGCCCGCTCCGGCGGCCTCGCCCTCACCCATCAGCAGGTCGGCGTTGAGGGTGCGTTCGCCGGTTTCGTCGAGCGCCTGGTAGAAGGGCACCGCCAGCGGGTCCCAGTGGGTCAGCCACACCGGGCCGCCGACGTGGTCGATGAGCGCCTTCTCGGCCGCGCGGTCGACGTTGCGGAAGCCGTGCACCGGGTCCACCCGCACGCCGCTGCCCAGCCGCGGCAGGAGCTTCTCCGCCTCGTCGAAGGTGATCCGCTCGATGGTCCGGCCGCCGGCCAGCGACTCCAGGTGCTGCGTGCTGCCGGCGACGGACTCCACGCCCTGCGGGCAGTTGGTCATCAGCGCCGTGCACAGCGCCCGCACGTAGTCGTCGACCGCGGTGAGGGTGTCGTCCAGGCCCAGCGGGAGTTCCGCCTCGCTGTGGAAGAACTCGCTCATGTGGGTGCGGTCGGTCTCCTCGCCGCGGAACGAGGGCATCACGTAGTAGCAGCCGTTGTCGACGAACCGGCAGCCGTACTCCAGGAGGAACTGCATGGAGTCGGCGAGGTAGGTGCGTTCACCGCCCAGCTCCACCTCCACCGGCAGCGAGTCGCTGCCGAGGCCCATCGGGCTCGACACCGCCGTGGTGGTCACCGGCAGCAGCAGCGACTTGACACCCCGGCTGCTCCAGAAACCGGTGGTGGCGGTGGTGATGACGTCCTGGGTCTCCAGCAGCGTCCGGTACCAGGGGTGGTTCACCGCGTCCAGGAAGTGCCGGGACGGCTGCTTCCAGGATCGTGGTGGCGCCAGCCGCCCCGTCCGGCTCTCCTGCGTGTGCGACGTGGTCATATCGCGAAACCTCATCCTTCTCGATGGGAAAACGGCCGTCGTTGGCTTTCAGCCGGTGACCGGGGTCAGGGACAGCTCGACCCGCACCTTGCCGTTGGTCAACCCTCGGGTCATCTGCTTCACCGAGAGGTCCGGGACCTCTTCGTGCTGGAGCCACATGTCGTCCTTCGACGACAGGATCTCCAGGTATTCGGCCCTGACCTCCTGGTACCGGTCCCGCGTCTCCGGGAAGATCCGGTCGTAGATCAGGTCGCACAGCTTCAGGTTGCGCTTCCAGTCGTCCTCGTCGTCCGCGGTGACGGGCATCACGCCCCAGAAGCGGAACGGGATGTCCAGCAGGCGGTCTCGCTTGTCCGGGATGTAGGGCGTGTAGATGTTGCTCTGGATGTTGTGGTTCTCCACCAGGCCGGCCTCGATGAGGCTCTCGATGTAGTGGATCTGGGCGACGTCCGCTTCGTAGGACATGTCCAGCAGGCCGGAGATGAAGCTGGGCTTGATCTTGATGCCCAGGCTCTTGGCTATCTTCAGCCGGTCCTCGAACACCACGGTGTCGACGGGCTTGTCGATCTCGCTGGTGGAGAAGTTCTCGATCCCGCACAGCACCGACGTGCAGTTGGTCGCCGCCATCTGCTCCAGGTGCTCGGGGGTCAGCGTGGACAGCGTGGTCTGCTGGGACCAGCGCAGGCCCTGCTTCGACACCTCGGTGATCATGTCCTGCGCGTGCTTCTCGCGCATGTAGAAGAACGGGTCCGCGAAGGAGATGGCGTCGGCGCCGTAGGTGGTCCGCAGGTCGTCGATCTCGGCGCGCAGCACGTGCGGCGCCTTGTAGTTGATGTCGTAGACCTTCGGGTTCAGGCAGAAACTGCACTTGAACGTGCAGCCGATGCTGCTCACCACGGTGTAGCGGATCTGTTCACGCTGCTCGGCGGTGTAGGTCTGCGCGATCCAGCTGTTGTCCGGCTGCAACGTGCGGAACTTCAGCCCGTCGTCCTGGCCCAGGACCGCCTTCGTCCACTGGAAGATGTCCCGGTTGGTGACGTCGTAGCGGACCGGTACGCCCACCTGCACCAGCCGGGGGCGCAGGTAGTAGTTCGAGCTGACGGCCGGGCCGCCCACGTGGAGTTCGGCCTGCGGGATGCGGGTGTGCGCCGCGGCGGCGATGTCCTTCGTGCTGTCGAAGGAGTTCACGGTCGACGAGATCATCAGTTTGTCCGGAGCGAACGTGATGACCTCGGCCATGTTCTCCTCGAACGTGCCGAAGTTGAAGTCGAACACCCGTACGTCCGGCGTGTAGTGCCGGGCCGTGGTGTACAGGTACGTCAGCGCCTGCGCGATGTGGTAAGTGGAGCCGTTCTTCACCTCGGTCGCGAGATGCGGTCGCCAACCCGTGCAGTAACCCACATGGGGGAAGACAATTGCGATTCTCATGCGTTTCCTCTTGTCCAGGAGGGCATCCAGACCGCGGGGCACACTCTTCGCCCCCCGAAGGCACGGCTGAAACAGCGCCTGCCCGACCGTCTCCTGTGGAGGATCGCGAGCAGGTCTGCTACGGCGTTGGCGGTGGCCACGCCGAGACGACAACCGAGCCGAGGACTGCACCGTGCGGAAGGCGGCACCTTCATGGTTCATCAGGTCTGCGGCTTCGTAGATCAAACCATCGCCGGAGTTGGCAATCCGCCAGTTTTTCAGCCACCACGAACCGCCTGCCGAACGAGGGTTGACGCGTGATCCCGCCGGGTATCACGCGCGCCGGAGCCGGTCCGTCGCGGCGGCCGGGCGGCCGAATCCGGCCCCGGCGGCCCGCTGACGGACCGAAACCCGGACGGCGCGCCGGCGGCGGTGCCCGACCTCGGCGCACGGTCGGGGCACGGCCAACTGCCATGTCACGGTGCGTGATCGCGGCACCCGCCGCCGCCCCCGGCGCCGGGCCGGCGCTCCCGCCGGCCGCCCCGCGCGGCGTTCCGCACCGCCCGGCGGACGACGCGCCGTCAGCACCCGGCGACTTCGCCGACCCCGGCACCGTCTCCGCCGTCGCCGCCGGGTGCGCCGGCTCCGCGTGGCCGGATATCTCCGCTGCGCGCGGGCCGGCACCGGCCGGCCGGGGACGGCTTCTTCGGTCACCCCGGCGCCGGGGCGGCCGGTTCCGGGGGCGGGCGCGGGGGCGGGTCCGGACGCGCGCGGGGGGCGGTCGGGAGCCGGGCGATCGGCGGGTGGCGGGAATCCGTGTACCGCGGACGGCGGGAATCCGACGGTCCGGGGACCGGAATCCGTCTGATCCGGGAGGGCCGGAATCCCTCTGACGCGGGAGCGGTTGGGGCGAGGTCCGCCCGGAAGGGGTCGGCGGGAATCCACGGGCATGACGCTTCGGCGGACAGGGACGCGGCGTCAGATGCTTTGTATGCGGAATGGTTTGGGGCGGGCTTTTGGAGCGGGCTTTTGGGGCGGCTGGAGGGGGCTGGTCGGGCTGTTGGGTCGGGGGCTCTGATCGGGTGCGGTGGGCTTCGGCGGCTCGGTCGGCCTTGTCGGCTCCGGCGGCTCCGTCAGCCCGTCAGCTTCAGCGGCTCCGGCGGCTCCGACCCAGGCGGGACGCGGCAGGACGCGGCGTTCGGCGAGGGCGGGCCGGTTCCGCTCGATGCGGTGCCGGCACCGTGGGAATTGCGGGAGTTGCGGGAGTCGCGGTGCCGCTGCCGCGCCGGACGCGGTGCCGGCACCGTGGGAGTTGCGGGAGTTGCGGTGCCGCTGCCACGTCGGGCGCGGTGCCGGCGCCGCGGGAGTCGGCGGGGGCCGGGGGCCGAGCGCCGCCGCGCCGCCCCGACCGGCCGCGGCACGGCCGAGGGCCGGGAGGGGCGCGATCGGGGCGGTCGGCGTCGGCCGGCCACCGCCATCGAGGGGGCCGGTAGCCCGTCCTCGATGAGCGGCGTCCTGGCCGACAGCGCCCAGCGGCTGCCGCCGGCGCGGCGGCCCGGCGTTACTTCAGGTGCCGGTCGAAGAACCGGTTCCCGTTGTCCACCTCGAACCACGGGGTGTCGGCGTGCCCGCCCGCGTTGGCGTGCAGCGTCTTCTCCTTGGTGCCGAAGGCGTCGAACAGGTCCAGGGCCCGTTGCCGGGGGTTCCCCTTGTCGTCCCACTGCAACAGGAACTGCAGCGGAATGGTGATCCGCCGGGCCTCCTCACGCTGGGCGCGGGGCACGTAACCGCCGGCGAAGAAACCGGCGGCCGCGACGCGTGGTTCGACCACCGCCAGCCGAATGCCGATGGCGGTCATCCCCGTGTACCCGACCGGGCCGGCGATCTCGGGCAGCGCGAGCAGGGCGTCCAGGGTGGTCCGCCATTCCGGGACCGCGTTGTCGACCAGCGGGCCGACGAAGGATTCGAAGATCTCGTCGACCGGCTCACCGGCCGCCATCGCCCGGCGCATCTCGGCGCGGGCCTGCTCGTCGGCGGCGGAACGGGGCCGGTCGCCGTGCCCGGGGTGGTCGATGGCGGCCACCGCGTAGCCGTACTCGGCCGCGGAGTGCCGGGCCCGGGCCACCAGGCGCGGTTCCCGCTTGTGCAGGCCGCCGTTGTGGGCCATCAGGATCAGCGGGGCGGGGGCGGATCCGGGCGTCCACAGGATGCCGGGGATCTCGCCGAGGGTGAATTCGCGTTCGAGGACGCCGTCGTCGAGGCGTTGCTCAGAAGTGAATCGCATGGTCGTGCCTTTCGGGAGTGCTCGTGATGGCGCTCCCGGACGACCTATCGCCCGACCGTGACCCCGGAGGGGAGCACCCATGTCGATACTGCGTTCACGGGTACCACCTCCTCGTTCTCTCGCACGGCTTCCGGAAAAGTAGCAGCGGCCGCCATGGCCCGCAAACGGGTTTTACGGCGGCGCCGGCGCGGGTTGCGAACGTGATGTCGGCCGGCGCCGGTGCGATCGCGGCCTCCGCCAGCGCCGGCACCGGTGCGAACGCGGCCTCCTCCGGCGCGGGTTGCGAACGTAGTGTCGGCCAGCACCGGTGCGATCGCGGCCTCCTCCGACACCCGTGCGAACGCGACCCTCCGGCGCCGTCGCAGCGGTCCCGTCGGAAACACCGGGAACCTTTTCGGGCGGCAGGGGGTAGGGGGTAGGAGACGACGGGCGGGGCCGGGCGCCTGTCCGCGGCGACCAGCCGTCGCGGTCGCCGGCACCGCACGGCCGGCGAGCCCTTTCCCCACCGTCAGGCCCTTCCCCGACCACGGAGGCAAGCGATCGTGAGCGTTCAGGCCACGAACACCTTTCACACCAAGCCCGGCCGCGCCGGGGAACTCATCTCCACCCTGCGGCGAGTCCTGCCCGACACGCTCACGCACGGAGGCTGCGAGGAGATCCGGCTGTGGCGCGACCAGGACGACGAGGACCGGGTCGTGTCCATCACCCGCTGGACCACCCGCGGCGACTACGAGTCCTACCTCACGTGGCGGGAGGGAACGGGCGACACCGCGATGTTCCGGGAGCTGCTGACCGAGGACATGGAAGTCCGCTACTACGACGAGGTGTTCACCGCGGAGGTGTGAGGACGACCGGAGGCCCCGGACCGCGGTGCCGTCATGTGGCCGCAGCAAGCCGATCCGCGTCGCAGTCCGAGCCGGGCCACCCCGTCAGCCGCGTCACGCATTCGGCCGCGTGCCCCCGGGTACGTCGCGGCCCGGGCGCAGCCGCCCTACGTGGCGAAGGAGGGGACGGGCCGGGACGGGGTACCCAGCCACGGTCGGTGCGCCCCTCGCGAGGTCACGGTGAGGCCGAAGGATTCGACTGGGGGCGAGCCCTGTCCCCGCCACCAGTCCAGCGCGGCGGACACCTCGTCCCACAGCCTGCGCGGCCCGGACTGGTGGACCGTGGCGTCCGTCTCCTGCGGACGGAAGACGACCGAGGCCCACGAGCGTGTCCCGGACATGTCGAAGAACCAGGCCGTCGACTCGTCCCCTCCGGCGTTCAGCACGTGGGCGCAGTCCGGCACGCACAGTCCCAGGACGAACGTCGCGGCCTGGAACCGCCCGCGCCCGCCCAGGTCCGGCAGTCCCACCGTTGTCGCCGACCGGTCGGCGTCCCCGGGGTAGCGGTCCACATGCCTGCCGAAGCGCCCCCAGTCCAGGCGCTGGGACCGGAGCTTCATGAACTCCAGGGGGCGCAGGAACGGCCCGCTCGCACTCCCGTCCCCCGAAACGGTCAGCCGCACCAGCGCGTCCTCGGGCGAGTAGTGCGTGCCCCAGGGGGCCAGGATCAGCCCGCCGGGACGGGTCTGCTCCCGCCACGCCGACGGCACCTGCCGCACCCCGGCGGTGACGATCACCCGATCGTAGGGCGCGCCGGCCGGCCAGCCGTCCCGGCCGTCGCCGCACACCGCCTCGGGAGACAGCCCGGCGCGGTCGAGGGCCTCGCGCGCCGCCGCCGCGACAGCGGGATCGACCTCGACCGTGACGACGTGCCCCTCCCCCAGCCGGGCGGCCAGCAGCGCGGCGTTCCAGCCGGTCCCGGTGCCGATCTCCAGCACGCGCGCACCGGCGAAGACGTCGAGATCCGCCAGCATGCGGGCCACGACCGACGGCATGCTCGCCGAACTCGTCGCGACCCGCCCCGGTCCGGGGCCGGCGTGCTGCCCGTCGTCCCACTGGATCGTGACGGGGACGTTGGCGTACGCCTGCCGTTCCCAGTCCGCGGGGTCCGCGCGCCGGTCCACCGGCCGACTCGCGCCGGTGTCCATGTCGTAGGGCCACATCAGATCGGGAAGGAACGCACCGCGCGGGACCGCCGCCCACGCCGCGCTCCAGTCGCCGGTCAGGGCACCCGCCTCCAGCAGAGACCGTGTCAGCCCCTCGGCAGGGCCGACACCGCCCGTTGGATGTTCATCGCTCACTTGCGGTGGTCCCCATCCCCTTCGGGCATACCTCCGTCGGGCGACGGTTCCGCCGGCGGGGTCCACGGCTGCCCGGGAAGCAGGTCCCCGTTCCCCTCGTCCGGCTCGTTGTCGGGTTCACTCATAGCGTGCCTCCCCTGTCTGCCTCGGGTCTCAAGGCTCGTGTCCGCCCTGGGTCTCAAGGGCTCGCACCGATCCTGACGGCTCATCAAGAAGTGATGCAAGGCGGCAATAGGCACGAGCGACGCAAGTGCCAAAAGGAGACTCATAGCACCATCCGCCATCCGCCGGCCGCCGGAGTTCAGCGGCGTCGCGCACGCCCGGACACCACCGAAAGGTGCGTCGCCGCGCTGCCGGGCCCCGTCCGGTGCGGGTCGCCCGAACGGGTGGCTACCAGTCCAGAGCGCGCAGCTCGTCCGCGGCCTGCCGGAGAAGCGTCTCGAGCTCCGCGGCCGAGGTGCCGTTCCAGGCGCGGCTCGCACGCTCGAAGGTGGCGGCACCGGCTCGTGTGCTCAGGCGGGCGGTGGGCTCGGGGATTCCGCGTTCCACCAGTGCGCCGATCAGGGCCTGTGCGAGTGCGGCCGACTTGGCAAGGGCTCTCTCCTGCAGCACGGTGGACGACGCGATGATCCGTTCCCGTCGTTCGGCCACGGGGCGGCCGGCGACGAAGAGCGGCATCGCCGCGCGGTACCCGCGCATGACGAGTGCCAACGGTGACGGTTCGCCCTGCGCCGAGGCGATCGCGGAGGTCATGACGTCCCGCAGCCGCGTCTCGCCGTCGAAGAGCACCTCGCGCTTGTCGGCGAAGTGCCGGAAGTAGGTCCGTTCGGTCACTCCCGCCCGCTCGGCGATCTGCGCGGTGGTCGTGGCGTCGTAGCCGCGCTCCTCGTACAGCTCCAGAGCGGCTTCGCGCAGTCTGGCCCGCGCCTCGGCACCACTTCTCGGCATACGCACAGGGTAGTTGACGTCAGTGACTGTCACATCGTAGCGTCAGTGACTGTCACTACGTCGAGAGCCACGCCCGGAGATGAGCCCATGTCCACTGTGCCGTCACGCGTCCTCCGCTTCCACGAGACCGGAGAACCGTTGGAGGTCCTGCGCGAGGAGCGCATCGAGATCGCGGATCCGCCCGGCGGCACCGTCCGGGTGAGGGCCGTCGCCACGGGGCTGAACCCCGCGGACTGGGAGCTCTGCCGCGGGTTCATGCCCGGAGCGCTGCCGCGTGGGATCGGCTACGACGTGGCCGGGGTCGTCGAGGCGGTCGGTGACGGCGTCGACCCCGAAGCCGTGCGGATCGACGATGTCGTGTTCGGCACGGCCGACTTCCTCAGGCAGCCCAGCGCGGGCGCTGCCGACGTCGTCCTGGTGAACAACTGGTCCCACGTGCCCGCGGGACTCGACCCGGTACGCGCGGCCACCTTGCCGATGGTCGTGCAGACGGCCGCGTGGACGCTGGAGGTCATGGAGCTCAAGCCGGGCGCGACGCTCCTGGTCCACGGGGCCGGCGGCATGGTCGGGTACGCCGCCGTACAGATCGCGCTGAAGCGCGGCGTGCGGGTGGTCGCCACCGCCGGCCCCACCTTCACCGCCGACCTGGAGGGGTTCGGCGCCCGCGTCACCGGCTACGGCGACGGCATGGTCGACCGGGTACGTGCCCTGACCAAGGGCGCGGATGTCGACCTGGTGCTCGACACACCCCGCCCCAGCCCGGGAACGCTGCCCGACCTCATCGCCCTGGCCGGGGGTGACCCGCGGCGGGTCGTGACGATCAGCAACCACGCCGAGGCCAGGGCCCTCGGTGCCCGCGTCAACATCGATGAGCTACGACCCGGCCGCACCCCGCTGACCGTACTGCTGGCGGAGTACGCGTCCCTCGCCGCACGGGGAACGTTCCGTCTTCCGATCGCGAAGACCTACCCGTTCGAGCAGTGGCGCGACGCCGTCCGGCTCAGTCTGTCCGGAAATCCGCACGGCAAGGTCGTGCTGCTCCCCGGCCGCGAGGAGCCTTCGGCGTGAACGAGCGGTCGTCGGACACCCGCCACGAACGCATGGCGTCCGTTCCGCAAAAGCAGTGGGGGACGGCGATCGGCACCGGACATCCCGAGGAGACCGCCTGCGACCTCCACGGCAGGACCGGCCCCCACCATCCGCAGCGCGGTCCTGCGCGGCCCTGATAAAAGGGGGCCAACACGCTGGAACCATGGTGGAACGACGGCGCCCCCGGCGCCAGCGATGGCGCCAGGCGCTCCCGCCACCTCGGAGCCCGGATCAGGATCTACCAGACCCAGGCCGGCGACGACGGAGTCACCTACGACTTCCTCAGCACCGGCGACTTCACCGGCGACGGGTACCCGGACGTCTACGACGACCATGTGGTCGCCGGCACCGGCTTGCTCCTACTCGGCCCGGGCGACCCGACCCACGCCCCCGCGATGGCCAGTTCGTTCACCACACTGGGCTCCAGCCGCTGGGAGCCGTACACCCTGGCCAATCCGGGGGACGCGGACTACGACGGTCGTGAAGACCTGCTCGCCCGCAACGTCACCACCAACACCGTCCACCTCTACCGCGGGGCGACGAACCACTCACTGGCCGCCCGCACCACATGGGGAACCTCCGTCTGGTCGGTCACGGACCGCCCGCTGCTCGCGTCCGGCAACGACGCCGACTGCAACGGCGTACCCGACCTGTGGGCCACCGACAACGACGGCACCTCCGTTTCTACCCTGGCAACTACGACGGCTCGGGAAACCCGACGACGCTTCCGTGATCGTCGGAAGCGGCGGATGGCAAGATATGACGGACATCAGCTGACTCAACCCGTCTCCGGGGGCCAGCAGTTCGCCCCCGGAGACGGGTCGGCACGGAAGGTCACCCGTGAACCGCTCCCCCGTCCGGACCGTGCACGTGCGGCCACTCGTCTCCTACACGACCTTCGTCCTCATCGACCACGACGCGGACTACTCACGCGCCGCGTCCGCCCGGCAACCCGATGGAACCGGTCTGGTAAAGCTCTGGGACGAAGGACTCCTGCTGCACTCGCACGGCAACGACTTCCGCCCCTCGGTCGTGCTGAACTCCTGGCCCCAGGCCGTCCCCGCGCCGGACGGCGAGTGGGACGTGTCCGGCCCGCACGCCATACGGCTGTCCAGCGGACGCCTGAAGGTCAGGAACCTGCTGGAGTGGGACGACTCCGAACCACTCTCCCTCCCCACCGACGGCGGATACTGGATCCGCACCGCCCGCCGCGGCCAACCGGAAGAAGCCACCGAATACGGCGACTTCGGCCCCGAGGACGTGCTCGAGGAGTGGACGATCGACCTGTGGCCCGCCGCCGACGGCGAAGCCCCACCCCCCGCTCCACGCCGCGGCCGCCTCCCCGCCTCCGCCCGGGAATGACCCTCGCAGGACCGAGAGACGCCGACCACGCATTCGCGCTGGCATCGGTCCCACCTCGTTCGGACTGCGTGCGCTCCTGCGACCATCAGCGGTTCCGGCGACCGTGGCGCCGCCGACCCGCCCCAACTCGCCCGGCCGTAAGGCTTTTGCCCGCCGACGCCGTCCCAGCAGCTGTTCGCCGCCGCCACATTCGCTCCACGGCCGTCTGTCGCCATTCTCCGCTCCCCACTTGTGGATACCCAAGTCCTTCGCCACATGGGCCACCGGACGACCGGAGGTCTGGACTTCTCGGACGGCTCGCTCACGCAGCTCGTCGGGGTACTTGCGTGGTGCAGGCATCGGACCTGTGTTCTCCCATCTGCCGAGGCGATCCTGCCCGGCTTCAGGGCCGCTACAAAAGCCGGTTCAGCTCAGACCGCGAACTTGTCATTACGTGTGACCACGGCCTGATGGCGCTTGGGTCTGTTCATTCCGCACTCCACCGCATGGCACCGACCCGCCAGGCGGCCGGGACCCCGCAGCCCGCTCACCAGCGGCGCCGGAGGCCCAGTGCCGGTACGCGTTCCGCACGGTCCCTCAACCCCGGTCACACGGGGAGCAGTTGCCACTGCCGTTCCCGGTGGTCGCCCTCCGCCCTGTGCTGCTTGATCGCGGTGCGGGCGTTGGTGTCGACCCGCAGGAGCAGACCGCTGTTCCGGTTCTCGATCTCGTACACCGGCGGGGTGTCGGTCGCGGAGCTGACCGGGATCAGTTTCCACTGCTGGTGGTGTGCGTCGTCGCCTTCGTAGGCGCGTTGCGCGGCCACCGCACCGGCCGCCCCGTGCGCGTCGGCGATCTCCAGGACCTTGCCGCTGCGCACGTTCTCGATGGTGTAGAGGGTTTCGCCGTCTTCCTGGCCTGCCGCGACGAGCCGCCATTGCTGGTGTTCCCTGGGGGTGGCCAGGGCCTGGTGGATCTCGGCCCCGTCCTTGGTGGACTCACGGTGGACCGCCATTCGCAGCCTGCTGCGGACGTTGGCCCAGGAGACCACCGTGCCGGACTCGGGCAGCCCGGCCCTCTTCGGCAACGTGAGCTTCCGGACCCGGTGGTTGACGTGGTCGGCGATGTAGAGGGTGCCGGCGCGATCCAGAGCGAGGCCGATCGGGTTGTTCAGCTGAGCCGAAGCGGCCGGGTCGCCGTCTCCGCCGAAGCCCTTGGTGCCATTGCCGGCGACCGTGCTGATCTTCCCGTCAGTCGTGACCTTCCGGACCCTGTTGTTGCCCCATTCGGCGATGTAGAGGGTGCCGATGCGGTCCACCACCAGCCCGAACGGGTGGTCCAGCTGGGCGGCGGTGGCGGGGCCGCCGTCACCGCCGAAGCCCTTGGTACCGGTGCCGGCGACCGTGTGGATCTTCCCGTCGGCCGTGATCTTGCGGACCGTGTGGCTTCCGGAATCGGCGACGTAGAGCTCGCCCGCGCGGCCCAGCTCCACGTCGCGCGGGTGGCTCAGCTGGGCCGCAACCGCCTGCCCGCCGTCTCCGCCGGACCCATCGGTGCCGGTGCCGGCGACGGTGATGATCTTTCCGTCAGTCGCGATCTTCCGAACTCGGCGGTTGCCGTAATCGGCGACGTGGAGGATGCCGGTGCTGTCCACCGCAACCCCGTACGGAGTGTTCAACTGCGCGGCGGTGGCGAGGCCGCCGTCACCGCTGAAGCCCTTGGTACCGGTGCCGGCGACCGTGTGGATCTTCCCGTCGGCCGTGATCTTCCGGACGCGGTGGTTCTCGGAATCGGCGATGTAGACGGCTCCCATGCTGTCCACCGCCATCCCGCGCGGGATGCTCATCTGGGCCGAGACGGCAGGTCCGCAGTCACCGCTGAAACCCTTGGCACCCGTGCCCGCGATCGTGCAGATCTTCCCGTCGGCCGTGATCTTCCGAACCCGGTGGTTGCCGTAGTCGCAGACGTACAGCGCTCCAGTGGTGTCCACCTCGACCTCGTACGGGTTCCTCAACTGGGCCCTGGCGGCCGGCCCGTTGTCTCCTGCGAACCCCGCGACCCCGTTGCCCGCGGCCGTGCTGATCGGCGGGGCGGAGGCCGCGCCGGTGGTGGCTGTCTGGTGGGCAGTGCTCATGGTCATCCCTTCACCGTTCGCTGACCGGGCTGCTACGCGTGGTTGTCGTCGGGGGCGGTCGGGTCCTCGGCGGTCGGCTTGGCTGCCTCGGGGGGCTTGGAGAAGTCGCTCTTCTTCGGCATGTTCTCCAGGTCCTCGTTCTTCTTCAGGCCGCTGTGCTCGGTCACCGTCGCGCTCGACTCCCGCATGCCGGCGGATGCCGCGCCGGAGACCGAGCCGGGGTTCTGGGCGTACTGGGCCTGCGCGCCGGCCGACGCCTGGGTGGTCCGGACGAAGGAGCCGAGGAAGCCGAGGATGGCCCGCGCTTCGGGCGATGTCTCCTGGACGGTCTTGGCGCGGGAGTTGGCCCCGTGGATCGAGCTGGTGAACAGGCTCGTGCTCGTGTCGTCGTAGGTGTCGTCGTCGGCGTCCTCGAAGTCGACGCCCGCGCCGGGCTGCGGTTTGGCTCCGTCGGTGGTCACGGAGAACAGTCCCGCGCCCTGGCCCGCGAAGCCGAAAATGTTGTCGAACACCATGGTCGTCACCTCAGGTTGTCCAGCCCGACTGCTCAGGGCGTCTTGTGCAGCTCTCGTTCGCTGCCGGTCAGGCTCTCGCCGTCGAACATCGTGTGGTGGGCCTCCAGGGCGGAGACGACTTCGGCCAGCCCCGTCATGCGGAAGCCGTTGCCGCCCGCCAGGTCGATGTCGCCGAGGTCCCGGGCGACCACGTATTCGAGGCCGGGGTACTCCCTGGACTGCGGGGGAGCCAGGACCGCCACCGGTACGTCGTACTTCACCGCGAGCAACCCGGAGAACGTCACCGGGATCTCGTAGGTGTACTGCTTGCGGGTGCGCCGTTGCGTGACGATGGTCTCCACACGCGATCCCGGCGGGACCTCACCCTCGATCTGGGAGTTCGACGCCCAGCTGGTGGTGAGGGTGCCGCCGACGGAGGCCAGGATGCCCTGCATCAACTGGGCGTTGACCTCCGCTTTGCCGGTGGCGCTGCCGGTGGTCGTGAAGGCCGTCGAGCCCGTCACCGAGCTCGACGCGGAGTTCGCCACCGAGTTCGTCACCCCGTTCTCGGTGCCGTTCTCGGTGTCGGACCCGGTGTCGTCCTTGCTGTTCTCGTTGGTCACGAGGTTTGTGACCTTGTTCTCCATGGCGTTCTCCAGCTGCGTCCCGAGCTGCGCCTGGAGGTCGAGCTGGAGGTGGTTCTGGAGCTGGAGCTGGAGTTCCGCGCCGACGCTGCCGCCGAAGGTGAGCTGGGTTTCGCCCTGGAGCGTCCAGGTCACCTCGTTCGACACGGTGAACTGGACCGAGTCGGTGAACTTCATCGTGGCGGTCTCGCTGCGGTTGACGTAGGTGCGCGAGGAGAACGTCTCGGGCGGCGGCTGGCTGACGTTCCGCCGCTCCTCGATCAGCGGCTCGCCGAGGTTCAGGTAGGCGAGCCAGCCCAGCTTGAACGCGGATCCGGGGAACGCGCCGAAGCTCGACTTGTTCAAGGAGAACCCGACCGGCTTGTGCCGCGTCCCGTAATCGTCGACGTAGACCAGGTTGGGGTGGTCCAGGACAGACTGCCAGGTCTGCTCGATATTGAGTTCCCGCAGGTTCCTCTTCGTCAGCGGCTGGCGCTTGGCCCGTTCCAGATTGTACGCGTTGGAAGGCATTTCCCGTCCTCGACTGATCCGGTCGAAATGGGCTCGCGAACGACAGATCGGCAACAGGAATCTGCGCGTGTCCCGTCAGTGACAATTGCCGCGGACTCCACCGCCCAAACGGTGGCTCTGCGCGTTCATCCAATCGGGTGACCGTGATCGGCGAGGGTTCTCAACTCGCACTGTGCGCAAGTACGTTGAAGCGCCACCCAGCACCGTCCATGCTTTCCAGCTGTCCTGCCCGCCGATGCCGCGACGTCACCGTCGACGCAGGTGAAAGTATCCGGTTCGGCCATCTCATCAATTCCGCAGCCTCATGGGACGAGAGCGGTTGAGCCTGCGGGATTACGCGCGATGAAGCAATGAGCCGAGCGAGCGACGTGCATTTCTCCACATCGGAACAGGTGAGGTTTCCGCTATGTACACCCAAGAGCGCACGGCCATGTCGAATTTGGTGGTTGGCGGGCCGGTGGCGGTGAACAGCTACGACAACGCGATCGTGGCGGCGCTGCTGGAAAACCGGCCGGTCATGCTCGTCCACGCCTTCAACGGCGGCTATTTGCGGCCCGCCGAACTGAAGGAGGAGAGCCATGACAAGGGGGTCAAACTGGCCACCGCGCTGGACCCGGACACCAAGGAGGCCCAGGGCCACCTGTGGTACATCACCCCCGCCGGCTTCTTCGGCCAGCGGCCGCTGTACTTCATCGAGAGCGCCGCGGGCCAGGTGACCCCCGCCCCCGCCGGTGCGGGCGAAGCCGACGCCGGGCGCGGCGACGACGGCGCGCCGAAGCCGCAGCGCCGGCGCGTCACCGTCCACCAGGACGCCCCCAAGAGCACGGCCGACACCGTCCAGGTGGGTCTGCCCGACAAGGTCGGCGACAAGTGGCGCGGGAGGAACGGCGCGCCCGAGGACACCCAGTTGTGGGTCGTCACGGTGACGCCGTGGGGCGGGATCACCTTCGTGCCGATCACCCACCCCGACGTCATCCTCGGGTTCAAGGACCACGCGGTGACGGCCGACAGCGAGGTGCGCGTCACCTACAACTGGGGCGGCGACTTCACGGGGACGGTCATCAACACGTTCTACCCGCGGCTGCCCAGCGAGTGGAACGTCCCCTACCACCACGTCTTCACGTGATGCGCGGCCGCCGCCGCACCGAAGCCGTCCCGAGCCAACGCCCGCGCCACCTGGAGGGGGCACCACGATGCCCGTGCCCGTCGAAGAACTGAAGCTGCAGATCGTCAACGCCGCCACGGGGACGCCTCTCGGCACCGAGGCCGCGCCGAGCGCGGAGGGGGCGCTCGTCGTCCGCGACTTCCCCGAGGACGGCCCGAGCCCGGAGCAGTGGCAGCTCGCCCCCGTACAGGACGCGGGCGGCGGGGACAGCGAGGAAGCAGCGGAGCACCCGGCCTACGTGATCCGCAACGCGGACAGCGGCCAGGTACTCGACAACCCCGCCGCCACCGGCCGTGGTGTCCGCCAGTCGGACGCCGCCACCGGCAGTCAGAGCCAGCAATGGCACGTCGTCCCCGTCGAGGGCGAAGCGGGCCTGTACTTCATCGAGGGCGCGACCGACGGCAGCGTCCTCGACCTCGACCCCGATATCGACCCCGACCCCGACCCCGATCTCGACGCGCCCCGCGCGGACGGCACCCGGATCGTCCTGCGCGAGCACGACGACAGCGCGGAGAGCCAGCGGTGGCGGTTCGTGCCGGCCGAGCCCGAGCGCACCAGCGACCTCGTGCTGGACTGGGCAGCTCTGTCGCACTGGAACGGCCGCCGGTCCTGGCGGCTGACGCCCTCGACCGCGCTGCGGCCGGCACCCGGCGCGACGCCGTCCTTCAGCAACATGCTGCTGGTCGCGCAGCAGTTCGGGAGCGACGAGGACGCCGGGGAATGGAAGAACGAAGGGGCCACCCGCTCTCCCGGCGGGCAGCCGAACTGGTGGGCCGGGACCGGCGCACGGTTCCTCGCCGACACCACGGGAGCGGGGCGCGAGGACATCGTCGGACTCAAACCCGAGCAGGGCGCCGTGACGTCGGCCAGCAGGGGCGACGGCACGTTCGACGACGAAGAGCGCGAACTGCACCCGCCCCTAACCTCCGCGAGCCCCGAGGACCTGT
The DNA here is from genome assembly GCF_027947535.2 of Streptantibioticus silvisoli. Classification (GTDB taxonomy): domain Bacteria; phylum Actinomycetota; class Actinomycetes; order Streptomycetales; family Streptomycetaceae; genus Streptantibioticus_C; species Streptantibioticus_C silvisoli. The sequence continues at coordinate 188,123 of NZ_JAAGKO020000002.1, read as the reverse complement.
GGACCCTCGCGGACACGACGGGCAACGGCAAACCCGACGTCGTCGTCCTCGCCGCCGACGGCGTCCGGGTAACGCTCCAGAACGAGGACGGCACGTTCGCCCCCGCGAGTGGCGAACCGGTCCTGAAGGCGTTCGGGCACGGCGAGCAGGCGGGCGGCTGGCTCGCCGGCAAGCATCCGCGCTTCCTCGCCGACACCACCGGTGACGGCAGGCTGGACCTGGTCGGCTGCCACGACGACGGCGTGTGGGTATCCCACCAGGACGAGGAAGGAAAGTTCGCGCCGCTCGGCGACGAACCGGTCCTGAAGGCGTTCGGACACGGCGAGCAGGCGGGCGGCTGGCTCGCCGACAAGCACCCGCGCTTCCTCGCCGACACCACCGGAGACGGCAGGCTGGACCTGGTCGGCTGCCACGACGACGGCGTGTGGGTATCCCACCAGGACGAGGAAGGTGGGTTCGCCGAACCCCTGTACATCCTCGACGACTTCGGGACCGGGCAAGGGTGGAGCTCGGTCGAGGAACACCCCCGCTTCCTGCTCCCGACCACCGGTGCCGAAGGGCCGGACCTCGTCGGGTTCGGGCCGCTCGGCGTCGTCGTGTCACGCGGGCGCGGCGACGGCACATTCGGGCCCCCGAAGCTCGTCCTGAACGACTTCGGGACCGCCCAGGGGTGGACGAGCAAGAAACACCCCCGGTTCCTCGCCGACGTCACCGGCGACGGCAACCCCGACATCGTCGGCTTCGGCAACGAGGGAGTCTGGGTGTCGCACAACCGCGGCGACGGCCGGTTCGACCAGGCCCAACTGGTGTGCCGCGGCTTCGGGTACAACGAGAACGCGGGCGGCTGGCGGGTCGACCGGCACCCCCGCTTCCTGGCCGACATCACCGGCGACGGCCGCGTCGACATCGTCGGCTTCGGCGGCCCGGGGGTATACGTGGCCCGAAACCTCTTCCGCCGCTTCAGGACCCGATAACCCCCGCAGAACCTTCGCGGCCGACGGCTCCCCTCGGTGGGCCGAACCCCGTCACCGCGACCCGACGTGCGGCCTGGCCCCTTCGCCGGCGAGGCCGCACGTTCGAGGTCATCAGGCCCTTCGCATCGGCCTCGACCCGGTCGAGGTCCACGCAGGCCGGGGAAACCCTCCGTTGGCCGGGCAGCAGTCCGGCCAGGGGCTGTGAGGACCGGTGACGACTGCCGGCATCGCGGCGCTCCGCGGCCCGGGGACGAACACGCCGGCTTGTGCGACTGCGTGGCCTCCCGCTCCGACAACTCGCACACCGTCGTGGCCTACAGGGGCGAGTCGGGGAACGGCTTCTGGTCGCCGATGTGCTCGTAGCCCCAGCGTCGCGGGCACGCTTCAGGGTCCTCAGTACCGGCCACCGCCTTGCAACGCGCCCGGTTCTCGTCAGATGCACCGTGGAGTCGCCCGCTGCCCCGATCGTGCCAGCCCCTCCCGCCGACTCCTCGAACGAGCGGTCACACCGCCGACGCGAAGCACACCCCTCGTCTGCGCGGTGGCGCTACGGATCGTAACGACAGGGTGGGCCTGCTCCGATGTCCCACGTCTGGGAGTCCTCACGCGGAAGCGAAGCTGCCCGCAGGGGCTGTGACCTTGGAGGACCAGCCGGATCTGTGGGGGTTTTCTGGCACTTTCCACGTCGTCCGAGGGACTTTTCAGGGACTTTCGTGGTGCGAAGCAGTACGCCCCGGACACCACGGAAACGTGCATCGCCGCAGCTCGGATGGGCGATGCGAGCCAAAGTCGCTGGGAGCGACAGACGAGTCGTGCTGTACGCCGGGTTCTGTCTCCGGGGAGCCTCGCGGCTCGCCGGGAGGCGGTCATCCATCTAGGGCCGGCGTTGCCGCCGGCCTCGTGCGGTCTACCCGCGGACTCGGGCGGGCAGCCCTCGAACGTCCGCGTGGGCCGCCTCGCGGCGACCCTTCTTGACCTTGCTCCAGGTGGGGTTTACCTAGCTGCCCAGGTCACCCTGGGCACTGGTGGTCTCTTACACCACCGTTTCACCCTTACCGGGGGCCTGAGCCCCCGGCGGTCTGTTTTCTGTGGCACTTTCCCGCGGGTCACCCCGGGTGGGCGTTACCCACCACCTTGCCCTGTGGAGCCCGGACGTTCCTCGGCAGGACCCCTGAAGGTCCTGACGCGACCGCCCGCACGACTCGTCTGCCGTGCCGCCATCGTAGTGGACGCGGCGGCATAGGCTGCCTGCGCCACCGCCGTACGAAGGAGACCTGCCGTGCTCGTCCTGTTGCCGCCGTCCGAGGGCAAGGCCGCACCGGCGAAGGGGGCCGCCGTGGACGTGGCGGGGCTGTCGCTGCCGGGGTTGCGGCCGGCGCGCGAACGGGTGCTGGCGGAGCTGGTGGAGCTGTGCCGGGGCGACGAGGACAAGGCGCTGGACGTGCTGGGCCTGGGCCCGACGCAGCGCGGTGAGATCCGCAGGAACGCCGCCCTGCCCGACGCCCCCGCCGGGCCGGCCGGTGAGGTCTACACCGGGGTGCTGTACGACGCGCTGGGCCTGGCCTCGCTGGACGCGACGGCGCGGCGGCGGGCCGGGGAACGCCTGCTGGTGTTCTCCGGGCTGTGGGGCGCGGTCACGGTGGACGACGCGATCCCGTCGTACCGCTGTCCGATCGGGGTGCGGCTGCCGGGGCTGGGCGGGCTGGCGGCGTTCTGGCGCGGCGCGCTGGCGCAGGTGATGCCGGCGGTGGCGGACGGCGGCCTCGTGCTGGACCTGCGGTCGGGCGCGTACGCGGCGGCCTGGAAACCCACCGGCGACGTGGCGGCCCGCACGGTGTGCGTGCGGGTGCTCCAGGTCCGGACGGTCGGCGGCGTCGAGAAGCGCACCGTGGTCAGCCACTTCAACAAGGCGACCAAGGGCCGCCTGCTCCGGGCCCTGCTGGAGTCCGGAGCCGATCCCCGTGACGCGGATCAACTGGCCGCCCACTGGCGGGAGTCGGGCTTCACCGTGGAGGAGGCCGGCGCCGGGCGGCTGGACGTCCTGGTGCGCGACGTGCACTGACCCCGGTCCGGGCAGGCGTCAACCGCGAAGGTACGACGTGTCGTTGAACAGCCGCAGCGTCATGGTGCCGTCCGGGCGGCGGGCGACGACCGACAGCGAGGCCGCCGACAGGTCCATCCGGAACAACGCCTCCGCCGGGGCACCGAGGGCGAGGCGCACCAGCGTCTTCACCGGGGTGAGGTGGGTGACCAGCAGCACGGTGCGTCCGGCCTGACGGGCCGTCAATTCCTCCTGAGCCGCGGCGATCCGGGACGCCACCATGGTCAGGCTCTCACCACCGCCGGTGGGCCGGACGTCCGGTGAGGCCAACCAGGCCGCCAGGTCGGCCGGGTGACGCTCCCTCACCTCCGCGAACGACAACCCCTCCCACGCCCCGAAGTCGGCCTCGCGCAGCTCCGGTTCGACCTCGACGGGGAGACCGAGCCGGTCGGCGACGATTGCGGCGGTGGCACGGCAGCGGGCCAGCGGCGAGCAGACCACCGCCTCGATCGTGCCGCGGGCGGCCAGCGCCTCGGCGGCACGGCGCGCCTGCCACCGCCCCTTGTCGGACAGTTCGGGGTCCTCCGCTCCCCCGCTGCCGGAGAACCGCCGCTCCGGGGTCAGCGCGGTCTCGCCGTGCCGCAGCAGGACGAACGTGGTCGTCACACCGGCACCGGGAGCGTCAGCCACCGCGCCGGCGACGCCGGACACCTCACCGGAAGCCGACGCACCGTCAGCCACGGCACCGGCAACGTCAGCCGCCTCACCGGAGAAAGCTCCGGCACCGTCAGCCGCCTCGCCGCCGGAGGCGAACTGCGCGGTGGAGTCGGCCGGTTGCCAGCGTTCGCCGCGCTGTCCCGCGTCCATCGCCTCGTTGGCCAGGCGGTCGGCGTGCTTGTTGCGCTCGCGCGGCATCCACTCGTACGTGACCTGCCCGGGCGGGAAGACGGCCCGGGCCTCGGCGGCGAGCGGGCGCATGCCGGGGTGCTTGATCTTCCAGCGGTCCGACATCTGCTCGACGACGAGCTTGGAGTCCATCCGCACCAGCACCTCGGCGCCGGGGTCCAGCCGGCGGGCGGCGCGCAGGCCGGCGATCAGGCCGCGGTACTCGGCGACGTTGTTGGTGGCGGTGCCGATGAACCCGGCCTCCTCCAGGAGGGTTTCACCGGTGGCCGCGTCCTTGACGACGGCACCGTAGCCCGCGGGCCCCGGGTTGCCCCGGGACCCGCCGTCCGCCTCGACGAGGAGGCGTCCCGTCACAGGCCGGAGTCCGGCACGCGGACCAGGATGCGGCGGCAGTTCTCGCAGCGGACCACCTCGTTGCGCGGTGCGGCGCGCACGTCGTTCAGCTCGGTGATGTTCAGCTCCAGGCGGCAGCCTTCGCAGCGCTTCTGGTAGAGCTTGGCGGCGCCGATGCCGCCGGACTGGGCGCGCAGCTTCTCGTAGAGCTTGAACAGGTCGGCCGGGACGGAGCCGGCGACCACCTCGCGCTCCTTGGCGGCCTTGAAGCCCTCGGCGTCGATCTCCTCCATCAGCGCGGACTTGCGGGCCTCGGCCTCGGCGATCTTGGCCTGGACGGCCTCCAGCCGGCCGGTGAGTTCGGTGACGCGCTCCTGGGCGGCCTCGCGGCGTTCCATGACCTCCAGGACGACGTCCTCCAGGTCACCCTGGCGCTTGGCGAGCGAGGTGATCTCGCGCTGGAGGTTCTCCAGGTCCCTGGGCGAGCTGACCGCGCCGGAGTCCAGCCGCTGCTGGTCGCGGGTGGAGCGCTGGCGGACCTGGTCGACGTCCTGCTCGGCCTTGGTCTGCTCGCGGGCGGTGTCGCTCTCCTCGGTCTGGGCGGCGACCAGCAGGTCGCGCAGGCCGGTGGCGTCGGCGGTGAGCCGGTCGACCTCGGCCAGCTCGGGCAGGGTCGCCCGCTGGTGGTCGAGCCGGCTCAGACGGGAGTCGAGGGCCTGGACTTCGAGAAGTCGGATCTGGTCGGCGGGCTCGGCGTTCAGTTCGGGGCTCCTGGGCTGCTGGCGGGGTTGCGGGAACGGGTGTTACGGGACGGGGTGCGGCGCGGCGGCGTGCAGGGTCCACGGGTCGGTGACCACCCGGGAGACGTGGGTGCGCAGCTGCCAGCCGTGCCGGTCGGAGATCTCGTCGAGCTGGGCGGCGGCCTGCTCGCACCAGGGCCATTCGGTGGCCCAGTGGGCGGCGTCGAGCAGGGCGGGGCCACCGTGCTGGACGGCCTCGGACGCGGGGTGGTGGCGCAGGTCGGCGGTGAGGTAGGCGTCGACGCCGGCCGCGCGGACCGCGTCGAAGAGGCTGTCGCCGGAGCCGCCGCAGACCGCGACGGTGCGGATCTCGCGGTCGGGGTCGCCGGCGACGCGCAGGCCGGCGGCGGTGCCGGGCAGGCCGCGGGCCGCCTGGGCGGCGAAGTCGGCCAGCCGCAGCGGGGCGGGCAGTTCGCCGACGCGGCCCAGCCCCCGGCGGCCGGCCGGGTCGTCGGCGTCGGGCACCAGCGGGCCGGTGACGCGCAGGCCGACGACGGCGGCGAGGGCGTCGGAGACACCGGGGTCGGCGCGGTCGGCGTTGGTGTGGGCGACGTGCAGCGCGACATCGTGCTTGATGAGGTCGTGCACGACGCGGCCCTTGAAGCCGGTGGCGGCGACGGTGGTGGTGCCGCGCAGGTAGAGCGGGTGGTGGGTGACGAGCAGGTCGGCGCCGAGCCGGATGGCCTCGGCGGCCACCTCGTGGACCGGGTCGACCGCGAGGAGCACCCGGCTGACCTGGGCCTGCGGGTCGCCGCAGACCAGGCCGACGGCGTCCCACGGTTCGGCCCGTCCGGCGGGCCAGAGGGCTTCCAGGGCGTCGATGACGTCGGACAGTGTGGGCACGGGGGAAGGTTACCTCCCGGCCGGGGCACCGCGCCGGGGCGTGAGCCCCCGGCGGCCCCGGGGTGGTGGCCGGCCGGCGGGCGGTGCGGTGGGCCGGATACGACGGGCGGCGCAGCCGGGGGTGCGTTCCGGGGTGGATTCGCCCCTTCACCACTCTTACGGGTGAAGCATCCCGCAGATGCACTGATCGTCTACAAGTACGAAAAGTAGCTTCTGTGACCGGAGGTGCCACCGACCATGACCGCCTGCACTCTCGAAGCCGACACCGCTCTCACCGTCGACACCGCTCTCGCAGTCGACAACGCCGAAAACCCCGCCCTCGAAGCCGAACCCCCGGCCCCGGAGGCCGACCCTCTCCCCTCGGAGGCCGACCCTCACGTCCCGGAAGCCGGCGCCCACGTCCCCGGCGCCCTGCCCGCCTCCGGCGTCACCCTCGCCGATGCCCCCGCCGGGCCCGACTCCGACCCCGACCACCGCGCCGCCCCCACCCACGGCCCCGACCGCCTGGTGCTGCTGGCCCCCGGTGCGATCGCCCCGGCCGCACCGACCGCACCGGTCGCACCGGTCGCACCGGTCACGCCGACCGCCCCGGCCGCGCCGACCGCGTTCCCCGGCCCGGCGGGCGCCGTGCTCACGCCGGCGTTCCGTGCCGAACCCGTGCGGCGTACCGGGTTCAGCGTGGCGGCGGACGGCTCGTACGCCGCGTGCCTGGCGGACGCCGGGGCGGGCGCCTGGTACCCGGAGCGGTGGACGCTGGGCGGGCCGGAGCCGTACACCGTCGCGCTGCCGGGCAATCAGCCGGAGGAGGCGGACACGCAGGTGCTGCCGCTGCCGGACGGGCGGGTGCTGATACGCCGCGGGTCGCCGGGGCGGCACGACATCGCGCTGCTGTACCCGACCGGGCCGGGCACCGGCGAGGTGCCGGTGGGGTTCCTGCACGGCGAGGAGGTGCGGCTGCTGCCGCCGCTGGCCACCGGGTCGGCGTACGCGGTCGGTTACGCGGACGGGACGAGCACGGTGTGGCTGGTGCACGGCGGCCAGGGGCTGGAGCGGCTGGCCCGGGTGGAGGGGCGGTGCACCGGCGGGGTGTGGCTGGACCGGGGCGGGCGGACGCTGGCGCTGGACCGGGAGGTGGACGGCCGGGTCAAGACGGTGGCGGTGGACCTGGCCACCGGTGGGGTCAGCGCGTTGCTCCAGCTCACCGCGGACAGCGACGACCGACTGCTGATGGCGGACCCGGACAGCGGACTGCTGCTGGTACGCAGCGACGCGCCGGGGACCGAGCGGCTGGGGTGGGGCGTGCTGGGCGGCGGCCGGCCGGTGCGGTTCCCGGCCTGCCTGCGCGACGTGCCGGGGCCGGACGGCGGGCGGGTGGAGCCGGTGGCAGTGCAGCCGGGGCGGCCGCTGGCGCCGGAGTCGTGCGCGGTGCTGCTGCGGATCGGGACCCGGTCGGCGCTGTGGCGGCCGGCGGCGCGGCGGCTGGCGTCACTGCCGACCCCGCCCGGGTGGCTGGCGGGCAGCGCCTGGTGGTCCCGGCGCGACACGCTGCGCCTGCCGTTCGCCCGCGCGGGGGAACCGTACGGGGGACGGGAGCCGTGGGGACGCGAGCCGTGGGGGCCGGAACCGTACGGGGTGCGGGACGTCGCGGCGGAGGAGTTCCTGCCGTACGTGCGCCCGGTGGCGGCGGACGGGCCGGCGCGGGGCAGCGCTGCGGGGACGGCGGCGACCGCGCAAATCGATATGACGTCACGTCAACTCATCGACGTGACACCACTGTTGTCTCCTCCCGCCCCGGCCCGCGCCGCAACCGTTCCGCCGCCGGCCCCGGCCGCCGGACCCGGGGCGACGCGGGAGGCGCCACGGGAAACGCCGCGACCGGCGCCCGCGCCGGCGCCGGAACAGGCCGAACCGGCGGTGCCCAAGGGGCGGTTGGGGCGGGTGGTGCCGTTGCAGCAGGCGCCGCTGGCGGTGGGAGCGTGACCGCGGGGACGCAACCGCGGCGGCCCAGGACGCGTCCGTACCGTGCGGACGATGTCGGTACTCCGTGCGCGACGCGGCCGTCAGGTACCTGGTATCCGGATCTTGGACGTGGCTAGACTCGGGACAGGAGCCGTACAGCCTGACGGCCCGGCCACCAGAGGCGTTCGACCGGCGGCTGCGGCACGGCGCGTGCGGTCTCGCGCACCCGACTCGTCATCCCGTAAGCGAGCCCGACGGAGAACTCTGATGTCCGAAGCCCGGAACAACGCCACCGACGACCGCGCACTGCTGGCGGCCGCCATGGGAGCAGAGGGCGGCAAGCACCGAGGCACCTCATCACCCGTTGAGGAACCTCAGACGCCGGCCCACGGCAGGCACCGCCGTACTGAGCACAACGAGGCCTGAACAACCGCGCGTGTGAAGGCCGGTGAGGAATCGCTTCCTCACCGGCCTTCACACGTTTGCTGCCTGACGCCATCTCAGTGACCGGTGTCGGAAGTGACGAACCGTCAGTGGCGGTCCGCGTACCGCACCGCCTGACGCGCCGTCAGCACAGACCCCGGCATCGCCCGTCAGTCGTGTTCCACGACCGTGTCCGTGAGGACGTCCGCGTCGTCGCGTTCCACCGCCGTCACGGTGAGCTGGACCCGGCCGGGCGAGGTCCACATCCGCACCCGGAGCGTCTCGCCGGGGACGACGACGCCGGAGAAGCGGGTGGCGCAGGAGCGCACGCGGTCGGTCGCGCCGTCCAGGACGCGGTCGACGACCGTCTTCAGCGCGATGCCGTAGGTGCACAGCCCCTGGAGGATGGGCCGGTCGAAGCCGGCCAGGGCGGCGAACTCCGGGGGGGAGTGCAACGGGTTCCAGTCGCCGGAGAGCCGGTACAGCAGCGCCTGGCCGGGGGTGGTCGGGCGGTCGGCGGTCAGGTCCGGGGCGCGGTCGGGCCGTTCGAGCCGGCCGGACGGACCGCGGTCGCCGCCGAAGCCGCCCTCGCCGCGCAGGTAGAGCTCGCTGTCGCAGGTCCACAGCGGGCCGTCGGCGTCGGCGGCCTCGACGCGCAGCACCAGGACGGCGGCCTTGCCCTTGTCGTGGACCGCGACGACCCGGGAGGTCTGGGTGGCGGTGCCGCCGGACGGGATCGGGCGGTGCACCTCGACGCGCTGGCCGGCGTGCAGGACCGCCATCAGGTCCACGTCGACGCCGGGCGCCGACAGACCGTCCATCATCGCCATCCCTCCGCCGGCCACCGTGGCGAACGACGGCAGGACCGTCAGCCGGTCCTCCAGCGTGTAGCGCAGCTCGGCGGGGTCGAGGGGGTCGGTGCCGGCGCCGAGGCCGAGGTGGTAGAGCTGGACGTCCTTGTGCTGCCAGCTGATCGAGGTCTCCGCGGGCGGAGCGCCGACGGCGGCGGCGACGTCGATGGGCATGGTGAGGACCTCCCCGGGACGGGTGCGGTGCCGGGCGCCCGAGGACGCGTGACGTCGGCGGCCGCCAGGTACGGGCAGGGCCATGTATAACGCATCGCACCGCATGATGGACCGGTACGGCGGGGCCCGGGGGCGACCGGGCCGGGGCGAGCACGACGGGACGGACACGACGTGGCAGGCAGCGGCGGGGACGGGCACGCCGGGGACGCGCACGGCGGGAACGGGTGGGCCGGCGCGGTGTGGCGGCGGACGCGGCAGGCCGCGCTGGGGCTGGTGGCGGCGCGGCGGCGGGCGCACGAGCGGAGCACCGGCCTGCTGGAGGTGCACGACCTCGAACGGCTGCGCGGCGCGGAACTGGACGCGTACGTCGAGCGGATCAAGCCGCCGGACGGCCGCCCGATGCTGCCGTGGCTGTTGATAGCCGTCGGGCCGGGCGCCGACGTGGCGCACGGCCGGGTGACGCCGGCCTGGCTGGGTTACGGGGCGCTGGCGGTGTTCTGCGCGCTGTACGCGGCGACCGTGCTGGCTGCGGCGCGCGAGCCGGTGCGGTACGGGCCGCGGCCGAAGGTGCTGCTGGTCGCGATGGCCGTGCTGGCGTACGGCACGGCGATCGCGTTCGGGCACAACTGGGTGCTGACGTTCATCCTGCTGGCGCTGGCGTGCGGCACGGTGCTGCGCGGCCGGCGGCTGGCGGTGGTGCTGGGGGTGCTGGCCGCCTGCGACGGGGCGATCGCGGGCCGCGGCACGCACGACCAGTGGCTGTCGATCAGCACCGCGTACGGCACGGTCCTGTCCGGCCTGGTGACCGCGGCCGTGCTGTCGCTGCACGAGGTGATCCGCCAACTGCGGTCCACACGGCAGGAGTTGGCGCGTAACGCGGTGAGCCAGGAACGGTTGCGCTTCTCGCGGGACCTGCACGACCTGCTGGGGCACACCATGTCGGTGGTGGTGGTGAAGGCGGAGGCGGTACGGCGGCTGGCGCCGCGGAACCTGGACGCGGCGCTCGGGCAGGCGGCCGACATCGAGGCGGTGGCCCGGCAGGCGCTCACCGAGATCCGCGAGGCGGTCACCGGGTACCGGGAGGGCAGCCTGCCCGCCGAGCTCGACCGGGCCCGCTCGGCGCTGGACGCCTCCGGCATCACGCTGTCGGTCACCCGGACCGGTCCCCCGCTGCCGCCGCGCACCGAGGCGCTGCTGGGCTGGGTGGTGCGCGAGGGGGTGACCAACGTCGTCCGGCACAGCGGGGCCGCGACCTGCCGCATCGAACTGGTCAGCGCGAACGGCCGCGCCCGGCTGGAGATCACCGACGACGGCGACGGGAAGGGGAGCGGGAGCGGAGGCGGTACGGGTTCCGGTGGAGCTTCCGGAGGCGGCACGGGTTCGGACGGCGGCGCCGGTGCCGGTTCCCGCGGAGCTTCCGGGGGCGGCGGGACCGGGCTGACCGGGCTGAGCGAACGGCTCGCGATGGCCGGCGGCGAGCTGACCCGGGGGCCGTCGCCGCGCGGCGGTTTCCGGCTGGCGGCGGAGCTGCCGGCCCTGGACGACGAACCGGTGGCGTGACGGTACGGCGGGCACGGCCGGTGGGTGAATCATGGGGGACGACGTGCGGGGTGCCGGCGACACGGGCGGCGTGGACGCGGCGGGCGACGACGGGGAGCGGGACGTGACGGGTGACGCGGGCGCGGTGCGGGCCACGCGGGTGCTGCTGGCGGAGGACCAGGGCATGATGCGCGGCGCGCTGGCGCTGCTGCTGGACCTGGAGGACGACATCGAGGTGGTCGCCCAGGTCGGCGAGGGCACCGCGATCGTGCCGGCCGCGCGGGCGGCGCGGCCCGACGTCGCGCTGCTGGACATCGAACTGCCCGGGTGCAGCGGGCTGGACGCGGCGGCGCAGCTGCGTACCGCGCTGCCCGGCTGCCGGGTGATCATCCTGACGACGTTCGGGCGGCCGGGGTACCTGCGGCGGGCGATGGAGGCCGGCGCGTGGGGCTTCCTGGTCAAGGACGGTCCGGTGGAGGAGCTGGCGGTCGCGATCCGCCGGGTGCTGGCCGGGGAGCGGGTGATCGACCCGGTGCTGGCGGCGGCCGCGCTGTCGGCCGGCCCCAGCCCGCTCACCGGGCGGGAACGCGACGCGCTGGCCGCCGCGGTCGACGGCGCGACCATCGCGGACATCGCGGCGCGGCTGCACCTGTCGGAGTCCACCGTCCGCAACTACCTGTCCTCCGCCATCGGCAAGACCGGCACCCGCAACCGCATGGAGGCGGCCACCACGGCCCGCGCCAACGGCTGGCTGTGACGGGGGCGCGGGCGGCGCAACGGGGTCGGGCTGCGCAACGGGGTCAGCGGCACCGGTGTCGTGGGGCCGGCACCGGTGCGACGCCGTCACGGGGGCGGCGTCAGGCACCGGCGTCGCGCTCGCGCGCACCGGCGCGGGACCGGTGCCGGTGCCGGGGGCCGCGTACCGGGGCGCGTACCGGCGTCGGACCGGCACCGGCGTCGTAGGACCCCGCGCCCCCGCCGGCCCCCTCGGCCGGCGCGTCCGCCCCCGGCGGCCCGGCGGTCGGTCGACGTGCGGCACGATAACCGTATGAACGACACGACAGCCGCGGCCGCGACGGCGGCGACCGGCGGCCCAGCGATGCCGACGCCCGACGACGCGGTGCTGGAGGCGTTCCGGACCGCGAAGGGGTTCATGCCCGAGGACGAGGGCATGGCGCTGTACCGGGCGGCGGTGGATGCCGCGCGGCTCGGGCTGCCGCTGCTGGAGGTCGGCAGCTACTGCGGGCGGTCCACGCTGCTGCTGGCGGCGGCGGGGCGGGCGGCCGGGGTGACCGCGGTGACCGTGGACCACCACCGGGGCAGCGAGGAGCAGCAGCCGGGGTGGGAGTACCACGACGCGGAGCTGACCGACCACGACCCGCGGGTCGGCGGGCGGATGGAGACGCTGCCGGAGTTCCGCCGCACGCTGCACGCGGCCGGTCTCGAGGAGCACGTGGTCGCGGTGGTCGGCCGGTCGCCGCGGGTGGCGGCGCTGTGGGGGCGGCCGCTGGGGCTGGTCTTCGTCGACGGCGGGCACACCGACGAGCACGCCGCCGGTGACTACGAGGGCTGGGCGCCGCACGTGGCGCCGGGCGGCCTGCTGGTCATCCACGACGTCTTCCCCGACCCGGCCGACGGCGGGCAGGCTCCGTACCGGATTCATCAACGGGCCCTGCGCGGCGGCGCGTTCACCGAGGTGTCGGTGACGCGGTCGCTGCGGGTGCTGCGGCGGACCGGGGAGGGGATCTGACGGTGACGGCCCCCTTCAGGCTCCGGGTGCGCGGTGCGGCGGCCGGTCTGCTGCTGTGCGCGCTGCCGGCCGCCGGGTGCGCCGCGCACCCCGCCACCACCCCGGCCGGGACCGACCCCGCCGCGCGGCACGGCGGTTCGGCCACCATGTCCGCCGCCTCCGGCCGGCCGGCGACGGCCTCCGGCGCCGCGACCCCGACGGCCCCGGCGTCCGCGGGGGCCTCCGCGGCGAAACCGCTGGCCGGGAAGGTCGTGGTACTCGATCCCGGCCACAACATCGACAACCAGTTCCACACCGCCGCGATCGGCCGCAGCGTCGACATCGGCAACGGGCACACCGACTGCGACACCACCGGCACCGAGACCGACGCCGGCTACCCGGAGGCGTCGTTCACGCTGGACGTCTCCCGGCGGGCGGCGGCGCTGCTGCGGGCGCTGGGCGCGACGGTGAAGCTGACCCGCGACCACGGTCCGGCGTACGGGCCGTGCGTCAACGAGCGGGCCCGGATCGGCAACGAGGCGCACGCCGACGCGGCGGTGTCGGTGCACGCCGACGGCGCCGGGGCGGACGACCGCGGCTTCAGCGTCATCCTGCCCGCCACCGTGCACCAGGGCATCGCCGACACCCGCCGGATCACCGGGCCCTCGCGGGTGCTGGGGACCGATCTGCGCGACCGGTTCGCGCACGACACCGGAACCTCGTACTCCGATTACGTGGGACACGGGAGCGGTTTGGACGTACGCGGTGATCTCGGCGGGCTGAACCTGTCGACCGTGCCCAAGGTCTTCATCGAATGCGGCAACATGCGCAACGCGCGGGACGCGGCACTGCTGACCGACGCGGCCTGGCGGCAGCGGGCGGCGCGCGGGGTGGCGGACGGGATCTCCGCGTACCTGGAGGGCGCCGGGCGGTAGCCCGGGGCCGGGCGGCGGCGCGGGCGGCGCCCGGCGGACGGCGGCCGGGCCGAGCCGCGGTGGCGCTCACCCGTACGATGGGTGCTCTTGCCCTCCGCACTGTTCACCAGCCGTGCCGGGACCGCCGGCGACGTGCGACGACGAGACCGATGGAAAAAGGACCTCACGTGAACTTCCGTTCCTTCACCCGAGGAGACGGCGCGGTGATCGGCGCAGCGGTGCTGCTGCTGATCGCGTCGTTCCTGCCGTTCGAAACGATCAAGGTCCCGGACCTCGTCGGGTCGGGCCCCGGCATCGCGCCCGTTTCGAACAGCCTGTGGCACGAGGGCTACCTGGACATACTGGGCTCGGTGACGCTGGCCGGCCTGATCGTGGCCGCGCTGTTCGCCGTGGCCCGGCTGCGCGGTGAGGGCACCGCGCTGCTGGGCCTGGGGCTGCGGCAGTGGGGCACGGCGCTGGCGGTCTTCACGGTCTGGGCGACGATCTGGGCGATGTTCGCCGGCGGCCAGTACGAGACCCACGCGGCCGGTGCCTGGCTGTCGCTGCTGTTCGCGCTGGTGCTGGCGGCGGCGGCGGTGCTGTCCGACCGCCACCCGGCCCTGAAGGCCCCGCTGCTCGGCGCCCCCAAGCCGCCCCGGGGGCAGGGCTACCCGCAGCCGTACGGACCGGGTCAGCCCGGCGGCGGCTACGGCTACCCGGGCGCGGACCAGAACCCGTCGTTCGGCGGCCGTCCGCAGCAGCCCGGTTCGCCGACCGGCGGCATGACCCCGGAGCCGGCCGCGCCGTACGGTGCGCCGGCCGACGCGCCGGAGTTCGCGCCGTTCTGGTTCGCGGTCCCGGTGGCCCGCCCGCTGTACCCCGAGGACGGCTCGGCCGGCCCGGTCGCCGACCTCACCCCCGGCACCTGGTACCTGGCCGTCGACCAGCGCGGCCCCGCACTGGTGGCGCAGACGCAGGACGGCCGCCGCGGCGTGCTCCAGGACACCACCGGTATCCAGCGCGGCTGACGCCCGCCGCTCCTCCCCCGAAGGCCCCCTCCCGGCACGGAGGGGGCCTTCGGCGTCGCGGGGCACGGGAGCGGGGGTTGACGGACGCGGCCGAGGCGGACGGGCGGCGCGGGGCGGCGGGGGCGCGGGGCGGAGGCGGGGGTGTGCGACGGCGGGGTGCGGCGGCGGCGGGGTGCGGCAGCGGAGGCGGTGTGGTGCGGCGGCTGATGCGTCACCGGTGGAGTGCGGCACTGCGGCTTGCGGCGGCATTGCGGGCGGCTTCGGCTCCCCCGTACAGTCCGGGAATTCGGGCGGACCACGGAGGCAGGCATGCGGCTCGGGCTGGCGCTGGGCTACTGGGGGCGCGGTCCCGGGGCGGCGCACACGGCGCTGGCGGTGGAGGCGGAGCGGCTCGGGTTCGACTCGGTGTGGACCGCGGAGGCGTGGGGGTCGGACGTCTTCACCCCGCTGACCTGGATCGCGGCGCACACCTCCCGCATCCGGCTGGGTACCGCGGTCGCGCAGATGGCGGCGCGCACCCCGACCGCGACGGCGATGCAGGCGATGACCCTGGACCACCTGTCGGGCGGGCGGGTGCTGCTGGGCCTGGGGCTGTCCGGGCCGCAGGTCGTCGAGGGCTGGTACGGGCGGCCGTTCCCCCGCAGCCCGCTGACCGCGACGCGCGAGTACGTCGACGTGGTGCGCCAGGTACTGCACCGGCAGGGCCCGGTGGAGCTGGACGGCGACTACCACGCGCTGCCCTACCGCGGTCCGGACGCCACCGGTCTGGGCCGGCCGCTGCGGTCGATCACCCATCCGCTGCGGTCCGCGCTGCCGGTGCTGCTGGGCGCCGAGGGGCCGCGCAACGTGGCGCAGACCGCGCGGATCGCGGACGGCTGGCTGCCGCTGTACTTCTCCCCGCTGTCCGCCGGGCTGCACCGCGAGGCGCTGGCCGCCGCGCCGCCGGGGTTCATGGTGGCGCCGATCGTGCACGTCCAGCTGTGCGACGACCTGGCGCGGGGCCTGGCACCGGTGAAGGCGGCGGTGGCGCTGTACATCGGTGGCATGGGGGCGGCGTCGCGCAATTTCCATGCCGACCTGATGGCCCGCATGGGGTACGAGGAGGCGGCCGGGCGGGTGCGCGAGCTGTTCCAGGCCGGCCGGCGCGACGAGGCGGTGGCGGCGGTGCCGGACGCGTTCGCCGACGAGGTCTCGCTGGTCGGACCGCGCGAACGCATCGCGGAACGGTTGGAGTTGTGGCGTTCCAGTGCGGTGACCGACCTGCTGGCGCTGACCACCGACCCGGCGGCGCTGCGGGTGCTGGCGGAGCTCAACGGCTGACGGCCGGGCTCGGAGTGGCTCCGGGGCGGCTCCGGGGTGGCGAAGATCGTTCGCGCACACTTTCGAACGCGTCGCGCCGGAGTTGTTTCAATCCGGCGGTGGGGGCAAGGCGTTGAGCATGTCTAGATACGGTGGCGATGGCGTGGCGCGAATCATCGCCGTCATCGCGGATGTAGCGGCCCTGATCCTCATCGGATGGATCGTCCTGTACATACTCAAGGCCAACACGGGCAACGAGGTGGTCGGCTGGGTGCACAGCACGGCCGACTGGTTGTCCGGCTGGTCCCACGACATCTTCACCCCGAACTCCAAGTGGCTGAGGGTGCTGCTGAACTACGGCATCGCAGCGGCGGTGTACCTGTTCATCGGCAACCTGCTGGCAGGCCGGATACGCCGCGCCTGACCGGTTCCTGACGCCGCGTCAGCACTCCTGGCGGTGGCCGCCGCCGGCCCGCGGGCCGGCGGCGCCGCCGGGTGCGGGGTCAGCAGCAGGGGTCGCCGGCCGGTTCCAGCAGGCCGGTGGGCAGGCGCTCGCCGCCGAAGACGGCGGTGGTCGCCTCGTCGCCGCCGAGCGCGGAGACGGCCAGCAGCAGGGCGCCGGCGGTCCAGGCGGTACGTTCCTGCGGCCAGACGGCCTGGTCGGCGAAGACGTACCCGGTCCAGTACAGCCCGTCGTCGGCGCGCAGGTGCTGGATGGACCGCAGGATCTCCACCGCGCGGTCGGACTCGCCCATCGCCCACAGGGCCAGGGCGAGTTCGGCGCTCTCCCCGCCGGTCACCCACGGGTTGGGCAGGACGCACCGCACGCCCAGGTCCGGCACCACGAAACGGTCCCAGCCCTCGTCGATGCGCTGCCGGGCGGCCTCGCCGCGCAGCGCGGTGCCCAGTATCGGGTAGTACCAGTCCATGGAGTAGCGGGACTTGTCGAGGAACCGCTCGGGGTGGCCGGTGATCGCGTGCCGCAGCCGGCCGGTGGCCAGCTCCCAGTCGGGCTGCGGGTCCTCGCGTTCCTCGGCGATGGCCAGCGCGCAGCGCAGCGCGTGGTGCACCGAACTGCTGCCGGTCAGCAGCGCCTCCCGCGGCCAGCTGCCGTCCTGCGCGCGCTTCCAGCCGATCTCCCCGCCGGGCAGTTGGAGTTCCAGGACGAACTCCACCGCGGCGTACACCGTCGGCCACAGCGTCTCCAGGAACGTCTCGTCCCCGGTCGACAGGTAGTGGTGCCACACGCCGGCCGCCACGTAGGCGACGAAGTTGGTCTCACGGTCCCGGTCGGTGGGCACCCCGTCGGTGTAGGCGGCGTACCACGAGCCGTCCGGATTCTGCTCGCGGGCCAGCCAGTGGTAGGCCGCCGCGGCGCGCCGGTGCTCGCCGGCCGCGTCGAGCGCCATGGCGGCCTCGACGTGGTCCCACGGGTCGAGGTGGCCGCCGGTGAACCAGGGTATGGAGCCGTCGGGCCGCTGGATGCCGGTGATGCCGGCCACCGTGCGGGCGGCCTGCTCGGCGGTGAGCACGCCCGGCAGCACGAGGTGTTCGGTGCGTCCGGGGCCGCGGGGGACGTTCACGCCCGCACCCGCTCGTCGTGCCGGGGCTTGGTGGCGTAGGCGACGAAGCTCTTGCCGATCACCGGGTTGAGCGCCTGCTCGGCGAGCCGGGTGACCAGCGGTTTCTTCATGATGTCCCACACCAGCAGCTGGTGGTACGCCTTCACCGGCAGCGCCTGGTCGTTGTCGACGCCGACCGCGCACTTGATCCACCAGTACGGCGCGTGCAGCCCGTGCGCGTGGTGGGTGCCGTACGGCTCCAGGCCGGCCTCGCGCATCCTGCCGAGCAGTTCGTCGCCGCGGTAGATGCGGATGTGGCCGCCCTCGACCTCGTGGTAGGCGTCGGACAGCGCCCAGCAGATCTTCTCCGGCAGCCAGCGCGGCACGGTGACCGCGATCCGGCCGCCGGGGCGCAGCACCCGGACCATCTCGGCGAGCACCCCCTTGTCGTCGGGGATGTGCTCCATGACCTCGGAGATGATGACGACGTCGAAGCTGTCGTCGGGGAACGGCAGAGCCAGCGCGTCGCCCTGCATGGCGGTGGCGGTGGCGCCGGCCGGGGCCTCGCCGGCCTCCTTCATGGCGGCGAACCACCTGGCGACCTCGCGGATCTCCTCGCCGTTGCGGTCCAGGGCGACGACCCGGGCGCCGCGCCGGTAGCACTCGAAGGCGTGCCGTCCGGCGCCGCAGCCGAGGTCGAGCACCCGGTCGCCGGGGGCGAGCGGGAAGCGGGAGAAGTCGACGGTCAGCACGGGGCTCCTGCCTTCGCGGGATGACGGGGGCCGGCCGGGGTGCGGCCGGTGCGGTCGCCGATGGCCGCGCGGTAGCGTTCCACGGTCTGCCGGGCGGCCTGCTCCCAGGTGAAGCGTTCCAGCACCCGGCGGCGGCCGGCCGCGCCGATCCGGGCGCGCAGCGCGTCGTCGGCCAGCAGCCTGCCGATGGCGCAGGCCAGCGCGTCGGCGTCGCCGGGCGGCACCGCCAGGCAGGTCTCGCCGTCGGGTCCGGCGACCTCCGGTATGGCACCGCCGGTGGTGGCCACCAGCGGGGTGCCGGTGGCCATGGCCTCGGCGGCGGGCAGCGAGAAGCCCTCGTAGAGGGAGGGGACGCAGGCCACCTGGGCGCCGCGTACCAGGTCGCCGAGTTCGGCGTCGCTGATGCCCTTGACGAACTCGACGGCGCCGGCCAGCCCGTGGCGTTCCACCGCGTCGGCGACCGGGCCCTTGTCGGGGCGTTTGCCGACCACGACGAGGTGGGCGCCGGGGTGGTCGGCGCGGATCTTGGCGAGGGCGTCGACCAGGTGGACCAGGCCCTTGAGCGGCACGTCGGCGCTGGAGGTGGTGACGATCCGGCCGGGGACGACGGGCACCGAGGGGTCGGGGTGGAAGACCCGGGTGTCGGCGCCGATGGGCACCACGTGCAGCCGTTCGGGCCGTACCCCGAGGTCCTCGACGATCTCGCGGCGCGAGGAGCCGGAGACGGTGAGCACCGTCGGCAGCAGGCGGGCGACCCGGCGCTGCATGGCGATGAAGCCGTACCAGCGGCGCACCGACAGGCGGCGCTGCCAGGTGGCGGCGGCGGCCAGCTCCAGGCGGCGGTCGACGGTGATGGGGTGGTGGATGGTGGTGACCAGCGGGGCGCCGAGCCGGTCGCCGCCGCCCAGCAGCCCGTAGCCGAGGGTCTGGTTGTCGTGGATGACGTCGAACTCGCCGCGGCGGGCGGCCAGGTGGCGGCGGGCGCGCAGCGAGAAGGTCAGCGGTTCGGGGAAGCCGCCGGTCCACATGGTGGCCACTTCGAGGGCGTCGACCCAGTCGCGGTACTCCGCGCGGCGGGGGGTGCGGAACGGGTCGGGCTGGCGGTACAGGTCGAGGCTGGGCAGCTCGGTGAGGGTGACGCCGTCGTCGAGCACCGGGTAGGGCTGGGCGCCGATGACCTCGACGCGGTGGCCGAGGGCGGCCAGCTCGCGCGACAGGTGGCGGACGTAGACGCCCTGGCCGCCGCAGAACGGGTTGCCCTTGTAGCTCAGCAGCGCGATGCGCAGCGGGCGTTCGCCGTCGGCCGCGGGCCCGGCGCCGGGTGAGGTCACGGGCCGTCCGACCGCCGCGGCGGCGTCAGCTGTCACGTGCCCGGCCCCTTTCTGCTGTAATGCGCCGGAGCGTAACCGTCGGCGCTAATCTGGAACAAGTTTCAAGGACGACCGGTGCCGTGGTTCGAATCTACCGGCAGTAACTCCGCTCGGCGGGGCCCCGGCGGGTGATTCGCGCCACCGGCCGGACCGGTCGGCACCCCGCGCCACCTCCTTCGCCGCCCGTTTCGCGCCGGGCGGCCCCCACGGATCACGGATGGGGACGATGCCCACTCGACCGCGCCCGGCGGCCCGCCCGCCGGCCCCTTTGCTGACGGCCCGTCAGGAAGAACGGCGTCAGCGCATCCTGCGCGCGACCGCGCTGCTGGCCGCGCGCGGCGGCTTCGAGGCGGTGCAGATGCGGGAGGTCGCCGAGGGCTCGCAGGTCGCGCTCGGCACCCTGTACCGCTACTTCCCGTCCAAGATCCACCTGCTGGTCGCCACCCTCAACGACCAGCTGCGGCAGCTGCACGCCACCTTGGGCAAACGCCCGCCGACCGCCGCGGCACCCGACGAACGCGTCGCGGAGACCCTGCTGCGCGCCTTTCGCGCCATGCGCCGCGAACCGCTGCTGGCCGACGCCATGGTGCGGGCGCTGACCTTCGCCGACCGCTCCGCCAGCGCCGAGGTCGCCACCGTCTCCCGGCTGACCACCGCGATCATCCTGGACGCCATGCGGTGCCCGGAACCGCCGACCGCGCAGCAGCTGTCGGCGATCCGTGTCATCGAACACACCTGGCTGTCGGCGCTGGTGGACCGGCTGTCGGGCCGGGCCTCGATCGCCCAGGTCACGCTGGACATCACCACCGCCAGCCGGCTCATCGCCGCACCCGCCGCACCGCCGCCCGCCGGTTGACCGGAATCGTCCGGCGCCGCCGGAGCGCACCGGGACGTAAGGTGTGCGGGACAATTTCATCCGCGTAGCGCGGGGGAAGCCGGTGCGAATCCGGCGCTGACCCGCAACCGTGACCCGGCGGCCGCCCGGCGGCCGGGAAGCCGGAGTGCCCGCGACGCGCGAGCGGCTCCCGGTGGACGACGCGTCAGCGCCGCGCACCGGACACCGTCGAGGTATACGGAGCCGGAGCCCGGTGCCGAGCCCGGACAGCC
Source organism: Streptantibioticus silvisoli (assembly GCF_027947535.2). Lineage (GTDB taxonomy): Bacteria > Actinomycetota > Actinomycetes > Streptomycetales > Streptomycetaceae > Streptantibioticus_C > Streptantibioticus_C silvisoli. The sequence continues at coordinate 167,519 of NZ_JAAGKO020000002.1, read as the reverse complement.
CGCGGCCCCGGTGACGGAGCGCCCGGCTGCGCCCCGCTCACCGAAAGGCACCCCCACCGCCATGCCACCCTCCCTGCCCACCCGGCGGGCCGCCGTGCGCCCGCTCGGCGCGCTGGCCGCCGCCGTCCTGCTGACCGTGATAGCCGCGCCGGCCGCCACCGCCGCCGGCGGCGCGACCAGCACCGCCCCGGCGACCAAGCTGCCGGCCGGCCTGTTCGGCACCGCCGACCCGACGTACGACGGGGTCTTCCGGCAGTCCACCGCACTGCTGGCGCTCTCGGCGGCCGGCGTGACCCCGGCCACCGCGGCGGTGAACTGGCTGACCGGCCAGCAGTGCGCCGACGGCGGCTTCGGGGCGTTCCGCGCCTCGACGGCCAAGCCGTGCGCCCGCGGCGGTGAGGACACCAACTCCACCGCCATGGCCGTGCAGGCGCTGTCCAGCTTCGGCGGCGACCCCAGGACCGTCACCAAGGCGGTCGGCTGGCTGAAGTCGGCGCAGAACAAGGACGGCGGCTGGGGCTACCAGGCCGGCGCCGGCAGCGACCCGGACTCCACCGCCGTGGTGGCCGGCGCGCTCCAGGCCGCCGGGGTGAACCCCGACAGCCTGGTCAAGGCCGGCCAGGGCCCGCTCCAGTCGCTGCTCAAGCTCCAGCTGGGCTGCGGTGCCAAGGCCGCCCAGCGCGGCGCGTTCGCCTACCAGCCGGACAAGAACGGCAAGCTGGCCGCCAACGACAAGGCCACCACCGACGGCATCCTGGCCCTGCACGACGAGGGCTACCTGGTGCGCAAGCCCGCCGCCGACAGCCGTCCGAAGGCGATGAACTGCCCGTCCGCGGCGGCCGGCCGGCCCGGTGACGCGAACTCCGCCGCCTCGGCCGCCGCCGCGTACCTGGCGGCCGACCTCGCGGGCAACGGCGACCACCTGGTCGCCGCCCGCCCCGGCGCCGCCAAGCCGGCCGCCGACCCGGGCACCACGGCCTACGCGGTCATCGCGCTGGCCGGCGACGGTCAGCTGACCGACGCCCGCGCCGCGTACCGGTGGCTGGAGTCCGACGGCACCGCCTGGGCCGCCTCCAGCCCGGCCGCGCTCGGCGCGCTCGTGCTGGCCGCGCACGCGGTCGGCGCGAACCCGCACCTGTTCGGCAGCGCCGACCTGGTCTCCCTGCTCAGCCGGCTCGGCCCGGCCAATAGCTCCGGCACCACGAAGGCCACGGTCAACGTGCCGGACCACAGGAGCAGTTCGTCGCTCACCGTCTGGTGGATCATCGGGGTCTGCCTGCTGGCCGGCATCGGGGTGGGCATCGCGATGAGCACCCGCAACAAGAAGCGGGCCTGACCGTGCGGCGGGACGCGCGCGCCGCGGTCCGGCGCCGGGCGGCAGCGGCGGCCGGCGCGCTGCTGGCGTCGGTGGCCGCCGTCGTCGCGGTGGCGTGTCCCGCGCAGGCGACCGGCTACCGCTACTGGTCGTTCTGGGAACACGGCGGCACCGGCTGGACGTTCGCGCAGACCGGCCCGGCCTCCGCCACCCCGGCCGACGGCGCGGTGGAGGGCTGGCGGTTCGCGGTCAGCGCCGACTCCTCGGCCGCGGTCACCCCGCGCGGCACCGCGGCGTTCGCCGCGATCTGCGCCGGCACCCCGGCGGCCCGGGGACGCAAGCGGGTCGCGCTGGTGGTCGACTACGGCACCGCGGCCGACGCGGACGGCGGGACCGCACCGCCGCGCGAGCGCACCGGCTGTGCCTCGCTGGCGCCGGACGCGTCCGCCGCCGACGCGCTCGCGGCGGTCGCGAAACCGCTGCGGTACGACAGCAGCGGCCTGGTGTGCGCCATCTCCGGCTACCCGGCGGCCGGTTGCGGCGAGCAGGTCTCCGGCCACGGCACGACGGCCGCCGCCGCGGCCGGCCGGCACGGCGGTTCACCGTCGGTGGGGCTGTACGCGGGGATCGGCGTCGTGGTGGTGCTGGGCGCGGCTGCCGGGTGGCAGGTGCGCAGGCGGCGCGAGCGGTGAGCGGCCGGTCGCACGCGCTGCACGCCGGCGCCTGGTGGCTGTGGGCGCTGGGACTGGCCACCGCCGCCTCCCGCACCACGAACCCGCTGCTGCTGTCCCTGGTGGTGGCGGTCGCCGGATACGTGGTGGCGGTACGCCGCACCGACGCGCCGTGGGCCCGCTCCTACGGGGCGTTCCTCAAGCTCGGGCTCGTGGTGCTGGTGATCCGGCTGGTCTTCGCGATCGTGCTGGGCTCACCGGTGCCGGGCACCCACGTGCTGTTCACCCTGCCGCAGGTGCCGTTGCCGCACTGGGCGCAGGGGGTGCGGCTGGGCGGCCGGGTCACCGCGGAGGGGCTGGCGTTCGCCGGCTGCGACGGGCTGCGGCTGGCCACCCTGCTGGTCTGCGTCGGCGCCGCCAACGCGCTGGCCAACCCGGCGCGGCTGCTGAAGTCGCTGCCCGGCGCGCTGTACGAGGCCGGGGTGGCGGTGGTGGTGGCGATGACGTTCGCGCCGAACCTGGTCGCCGACGTCTCCCGGCTGCGCGCGGCCCGCCGGATGCGGGGCCGGGCCGACCGGGGGTGGCGGGCGCTGGCCCAGGTGGGGCTGCCGGTGCTGGAGGGCGCGCTGGAACGGTCGGTGGCGCTGGCGGCGGCGATGGACGCGCGCGGCTACGGCCGCACCGCCGACGTCCCGCGCCGGGTGCGGCGGTTGACGGCCGCGCTGACGCTGGGCGGGCTGATCGGGGTGTGCGCCGGGTCCTACGGACTGCTGGCGGAGGCCGGCGGCGGACTGGGCACCGGGGTGCTGGTGCTGGGGCTGCTGGTGGCGCTGGCCGGGCTGTGGCTGGGCGGGCGGCGCACGGTGCGCACCCGGTACCGGCCGGACCGCTGGGGGACGCGGGCCTGGCTGGTGAGCGGCGCCGGGATCGCGGTGGCCGTCCTGATGATCCGGGCCGCCACCTCGGACCCGGGCGCCCTGACGCCGCCGGCGGTACCGCTGGCCGCGCCGGTGCTGCCGGTGTGGCCGGCGCTTGCGGTGCTGGTCGGACTGGTCCCGGCGGCGGCCGCCCCGGCACCGGCCGCCCGGCCGCGCACCGGACGGGGTGAGCCGGACGGGCGGAGTGAGCCGGCCTGGCTGGACGGGCCGGATGGGCGGCCCGGCCCGGACGCACGGAACGGGCTGGACGGGCGCGGCGCGGCGGCGGCCGTCGTGGCGGAGTGGGAGAAGAAGGGGACGAGCGGGTGATCCGGTTCGAGAACGTGGGCGTGCGGTACGCCGACACCGCGGCGCCGGCGCTGGCCGGTATCGAACTGACCGTTCCGGAGGGCGAGTTGTGCCTGCTGGCGGGTCCGTCCGGGGTCGGCAAGTCGACCCTGCTGAACGCGGTGAGCGGTCTGGTGCCGCACTTCACCGGGGGCCGGCTGACCGGCCGGGTCACCGTGGCCGGGCGCGACACCCGCACACACCGGCCGCGGGAGCTTGCCGACGTGGTCGGCACGGTGGGCCAGGACCCGGCGGCGCACTTCGTCACCGATGTCGTGGAGGACGAACTCGCCTACGGCATGGAGTCGTTGGGCATCGCGCCGGACGTCATGCGGCGCCGGGTGGAGGAGACGCTCGACCTGCTGGGGCTGGCGGAACTGCGGGAGCGGCCGATCGCCACGCTGTCCGGCGGGCAGCGGCAGCGGGTCGCGATCGGTTCGGTGCTGACCGCCCACCCCCGGGTGCTGGTGCTCGACGAGCCGACCTCCGCGCTCGACCCCGGCGCCGCCGAGGAGGTGCTGGCGGTGCTGCAACGCCTGGTGCACGACCTGGGCACCACCGTGCTGCTGGCCGAGCACCGGCTGGAACGCGTCGTGCAGTACGCCGACCTGGTGGTGCTGCTGCCCGCCCCCGGCGCCGCCGCGGTGGTCGGCGGACCGGCCGAGGTGATGGCGGTCTCGCCGGTCCGGCCGCCGGTGGTGGACCTGGCCCGGCTGGCCGGCTGGAGTCCGCCGCCGCTGTCGGTGCGCGACGCGCGCCGCCGGGCCGGACCGCTGCGCGAACGGCTGGCGGGGTGCTCCCCCGCGCCGCCGCGGCAGGTGGCCGACGCCGAGCCGGTCGCCGTCGTCCGGCGGCTCGCGGTGCGGCGCGGCCGGGTCGAGGCGCTGCGCGGTGTCGACCTGACGGTGCGGCCCGGCGAGGCGATCGCGCTGATGGGCCGCAACGGCGCCGGCAAGTCGACGCTGCTGGGCTGCCTGACCGGGCTGCACGCGCCGACCGGGGGCAGCGTGCAGGTGGGCGGCGCGGTGCCGCACCGCACGGCGCCGCGCGAGCTGGTGCGCCGGGTCGGGCTCGTTCCGCAGGAGCCGCGCGACCTGCTGTACGCGGACACGGTGGCCGGGGAGTGCGCGGCGGCCGACACGGACGCGGGCGCGGCGCCGGGCAGTTGCCGGGCGCTGGTCGGCGAACTGCTGTCCGGGGTGCCGGACGCGACGCACCCGCGCGACCTGTCGGAGGGGCAGCGCCTGACGCTGGCGCTGGCGGTGGTGCTGACCGCGCGGCCGCCACTGCTGCTGCTGGACGAGCCGACCCGGGGGCTGGACTACGCGGCGAAGGCCCGGCTGACCGCGCACCTGCGGTCACTGGCCGACGCCGGCCACGCCATCGTGCTGGCCACCCATGACGTGGAGCTGGCCGCCGAACTGGCCGACCGGGTGGTGATCCTGGCCGACGGCGAGGTGGTGGCCGACGGTCCGACCGCTGAAGTCGTCGTCTCCTCACCGGCGTTCGCCCCGCAGGTCGCCAAGGTCCTGCAACCGCAGGAGTGGCTGACGGTCGGTCAGGTCGCGGCGGCGCTGGACGGCGGACGGTGAGCCGGCGGACCGCCGGGGCGCCGGTGCGGCTGGGCGTGCGGTCGCTGGTGGCGCTGGCGCTGGTCTCGGCGGTCGGGGTGGTGGCGTTCGGCTGGCCGCTGCTGGCGGACCCCGGTTCGGGGCTGGCGCACAGCTCGGACGCGCCGTGGCTGTTCGCCGCGCTGCTGCCGATGCTGCTGGCGGTGGTGGTCGCCACCATCGCCGACACCGGGCTGGACGCCAAGGCGGTCGCGATGCTGGGGGTGCTGGCGGCGGCCGGCGCCGCGTTGCGGCCACTGGGGGCCGGCACGGCCGGGATCGAGCCGATGTTCTTCCTGATGGTGCTGGCCGGCCGGGTGCTCGGGCCCGGGTTCGGCTTCACGCTGGGCGCAGTGTCGATGTTCGCCTCGGCGCTGCTGACCGGCGGGGTGGGGCCGTGGATGCCGTTCCAGATGCTGGCGATGGGCTGGGTCTCCTTCGGCGCCGGACTGCTGCCGGGGGCACGGGCGCTGCGCGGACGGCGGGAACTGGCGCTGCTGGCGGGGTACGGCGTGGTGTCGTCGGTGCTGTACGGCACGGTGATGAACCTCCAGGGGTGGCCGTACCTCGCGGGCCCGACCTCCGGGGTGTCCTACGTGCCGGGCGCGGCGGTGCCGGCCAACCTGGCGCGGTTCGCCGCGTACTGCCTGACCACGTCGCTGGGCTTCGACCTGCCGCGCGCGGCGGTGACCGCGGTGCTGACGTTCGCCCTGGGCACCCCGATCCTGAAGGCGCTGCGCCGGGCGACCCGCCGGGCGGCGTTCGGCGCGGAGGGCGAGTTCGCACCGCCGGGGTAAGGGGACGAGCCCCGGCCGGGGGCCGGTGCGTGGGCGGGACCGGCGCCGCACGGACGGGAGCGGTGCGCCACGCAGGGGCGGCACCGGTGAGGTGGCACCGGCGAGCAACCGGGGCGGCCGGCAGCCCCATCGCGGCGGCACCGGTGAGGTCGCACCGGCGAGGTCGCACCAGCGAGGTCGCACCAGCGAGGTCGCACCGGTGAGGTGGGCGGCCCGGCGGCGGTTCCCGGGCGGAGCGGCCCGTGTCGCGTCGGCGACAAAGCGGGCCGGTCCGGGCTCAGGCACCTCACCCGGCATCGCCAATCCCAGGATTTTTACCGGCAGTTGACTCGGCGTCACCCCGGGTGACCGCACCCCGCGGCCGCCCTCGCGCCACCGGGGCCGACGGCGCGGACCCGTCACCGCGTGCGACGCCGGGGCCCGGCCGGTTGCGTCTGGCCGCCGCGTTCCGGGGCAGGAGTGCCATGACAACGCAACGCCGGTCCAGGACCGACGGGAGACATTCGTCACCGGCTGTCCGACTTGGGGGCATTCACCGGAGAAATGCCAACAGGTTGGTCTGCTAACGTCCAAGGACCCGTAAAAGCCTCGTCCGCACAGCCGATACGGAGTTCCGCATGGCAGCCGTCATATCCGCCACCCAACCCCAGGACCGGCCGAATCCGCAGGCCGGCGCCGCGCAGGCGCCGAGACCCGGCGGACGCCGCCCCCGGTTGTACGTGCTGGACGGACTCCGCTTGTGCGCGGCCCTGTTCGTGGTCGCCTTCCACTACACGGCACTGACGATCCACGGCAGCCACCCCTGGGGCCGGCCGGTCCAGCAGGTCTTCCCGTTCGTGGGGAAGTTCACCGCCTACGGCTACCTGGGCGTGCCGCTGTTCTTCCTCATCAGCGGATTCGTCATCTGCCTCACCGCGTGGGGCCGTTCGCCGAAGCAGTTCCTGGTCTCCCGGGTGACCCGGCTGTTCCCGGCGTACTGGTTCGCGGTGCTGGCCACCACCTTGCTGACGCTGGCGTTCGGCGACGGCTGGCTCGGCGACAACATCACCGCGCAGCAGACGGTCACCAACCTGACGATGCTCCAAAGCCCGCTGCACGTCGCCGAGACCGACGGCGTGTACTGGACGCTGTGGTGCGAGATGGTCTTCTACCTGCTCTTCCTCTTCCTGGTGCACCGCGGCCTGTCCTACAAGCGGGTCGTCGCCTTCGCCGGGATCTGGCTGATCGCCTCGGTGGTCGCGGAGAACGCCGGTATCTCGCTGCTGGGCACCATCACCATGCCCGGCGAGGCCATGTACTTCTCCGCCGGTCTGATGATGTACCTGATGTACCGGTTCGGCCCGGACATGATCACCGTCGGGATGACCGGCCTGTGCTGGCTGCTGGCGCTGCACCAGGTCTCGCGCCAGCTGCCCGGGGAGAGCACCGACGTCGGCCACCCGCTCCAGTGGTGGTGCGCCGCGGCCGTCGTCACCGCGTGCTTCGCGGTGCTGCTGCTGGCCGCCAACCACAAGCTGGACTTCATCCAGTGGCGCTGGCTGACCACGGCGGGCGCGATGACGTACCCGCTGTACCTGCTGCACGAGCACCTCGGCTGGATCGTCATCGACCACCTGCACGGCTTCGTCCCGTCCTGGGTCCTGCTGGTCGCGACCATCACGTTCTTCCTGTACGCGGCCTGGCTGGTGCACCGGTTCGTCGAACGTCCGCTGGCCGGCTTCCTCAAGCGGGGCCTGACCAAGGTCCGCGCGACCGGCTGGGACGCCCCGGAGCGCCGCGCCCAGTAGCGCCGTCGGCCCGGTGACGTCAGCGCCTGCGCGGCACGGCCTCCCCGCCACGTCAGCGGCTCCGCGGCATCGGCGGCTCAGTAGCATCGGTGTGATGAGCGGCGACTTCGGCCCGGCGGGTCTGCAACTGGTCCTGCTGCGCAGGATGGCCGACCACCAGGCCGACCTGGTGCGGGACGCGCTGCGCGAGCTGGGCACCGACCGGGACGCGATGCGCCGGGCCAACCGGCACTGGCAGGCCACCTTGCGGGCCCGCGGCTTCCCGCAGGGCGAGCGGCGGCTGTGGATGCTGCTGGGAGCGCCGTCGCAGCAGGCGGACCAGCGGCTGGGCGACGTGACCTGCCGGGCGCTGCGGTGGCCGGTGCCGCTGTGGCCCGGCCTGCGGTTCGAGGCCCTGGTCGGACCGGACGGCCGGGTGTGGAACGAGTGGCTGGTACGCGCCCCCGGCGCCGCCGCTCCCCCGGCCCCCGCCACCCCGGCCGCCCTCGCCCCCTGGTCGCACACCGTCGAGGAGGCCGCCCGCGCCTTCCCCCCGGCCCGCCCGCGCGAGGGTGACGCGCCGACCCGCTGGCGGCTGGTCTTCCCCGGCGGCGAGACCGGCCACTTCACCTACGGCCTGCTCCAGTACGTCGAGCCCCCGGCCGGCCCGCCCGTCGAGCCGCCGGCCGGCTGACCCCGCCGAACCACGGACCCGCCCACCCCGTCGAGCCGTCGGCGGACCGAACCCGCTGGGCCGCCGCCCGGGACGCGTGGCAGGGTGACCCGGTCCGGGGCGGCGAGCGCGCCGGGGTGAGGGAGGCGGCCGTGGCCACCGAACGGATCGACCCGCCGCTGGTGGGCGGGGAACGCGAGATGCTGCGGGCGTTCCTGGACTTCCACCGGGCGACGCTGGCGATGAAGTGCGACGGGCTCAGCGACGAGCAGTTGCGGACCCGGTCGGTGCCGCCGTCGACGCTGACCCTGCTGGGGCTGGTGCGGCACATGGCCGAGGTCGAGCGGCAGTGGTTCCGCCGGGTGGTCAACGGCGAGACGCTGCCGCACGTGTGGTCCGACGAGCACGACTTCCAGGCCGCCTACGACGCGGCCGGCGCGACCCGCTCGCAAGCGTTCGCCGCCTGGCGGGCGGAGGTCGAGCACGCCCGGCGCATCGAACGCGACGCGGAGTCGCTGGACATCGTCCGGCACGCCGAACGGTGGGGTGAGGACGTCTCGCTGCGGCTGGTCATGCTGCACCTCATCCACGACTACGCCCGCCACAACGGCCACGCCGACCTGCTGCGCGAGGCGGTCGACGGCTCGGTCGGCGCCTGAGACGGCCGGCCGCGGACCGTGCGCGGGCGGGTTCGGGGCGGGCGGGAGCGGTGGCCGCGGCGGGGGTCCGCGCTTTGCTACCGGACAGTCACTGGCGCGGAGGGCACTTCTCTTTGTATCGTGGAGGAACAAAGTGGCTCCCGCCCGTTTACCCTGACCGGCGGGCGGGGGCCGCTGCGTCAGTCTTCTCCGGTACGGCCGTCCGCCGCCCGGACCTGGCGGCGGCTGTGGACCAGCAGGCCCAACAGCACGACGCCGGACAGGATCAGCCCGGAGCCGGTCGGCCAGCCGCCGAGCGGGAGACCGGGATCGACCGTCCAGACCACACCGCCCGCGACGAGCGCGGCACCGACGGCGACCGAGCCGGCGATGCGCGACGGCGAGGAGACGCTCTCCCGCGCGGCCCGCAGCGCCCGGCGCCGCACCGGCGCGAGATGGCGCTCCAGCCGGGGGAAGACGGGGGACAGGACCACCAGACCGGCGAGCACCAGCAGCAGACCGGGACCGGGCAGCACCAGGAGCACGACCCCCAGCGCCAGCAGCAGCGAGCCGGCGACGGTGCGGACGATGCGCTGGAGGGGGTCCATATTCATACGATATGCGCCATGTCACCGCCGAATCCGTGGCCCGGCACCGGGCGGCCTTTGTAGCCTGGGTGACTCAAGAGATTGATCGTTGGACCATCTGCCGGACCGCGCGCCCGCCCGGCCGCCCGGACCTAGCTCCCCGGACCCCGCGGAACCGCGGAACCGTACGCCCCGACCGGCCCCGGACCACCCGGACCACCCGCAGCACCACCGCGGGCCGGCTCAGGACCGAAGGGCCGTTGAACCGCACCACCGCACGACCACAGAACCGCACGACCGCAGAACCGCACGACCCCCGACCGCTCGCCGAGAGGCGCACCCTCTCGCCACCCGAAGGACGGCCCGCCTGATGACCACCCCCCAGCCCCTCGGTACCTTCCAGGCCGTCCTGCTGGACATGGACGGCACGCTCGTCGACTCGGACGCCGTGGTCTCGCGGGTCTGGCGGCGCTGGGCGGACCGCCACGGGCTGGACGGTGACGCGGTGCTGAAGGTCGTGCACGGCCGCCAGGGCCACGCCACGATGGCGGCGCTGCTGCCGGACCGCCCGGCGGCGGACAACCTGGCGGAGAACGTGCTGATGCTCGCCGAGGAGACCGCCGACATGGACGGGGTGACGCAGGTGGGCGGCGCCGCCGGGTTCCTCGCCTCGCTGACCGGCCGGCCGCACGCGCTGGTGACGTCGGCCGACGCCGCGCTGTCCGCCGCGCGGATGGCCGCCGCCGGACTGCCGCTGCCCGCGGTGCGGGTGACCGCCGAGAGCGTCAGCGCCAGCAAGCCCGACCCCGAGGGCTTCTTGAAGGCCGCCGCCGAACTGGGCTTCGCCCCCCGCGACTGCGTGGTCTTCGAGGACTCCGAGGCGGGCATCGCCGCGGGCCTGGCGGCCGGCATGCGCGTCGTCGGCGTCGGCCCGCGGGCGCTCGCCCACCACCCGACGGTGCACGTCCCCACCCTGGAGGGGCTGCGCGTGGAGCCGACCGACGGCGGCGCGCTGACGCTGCGCTTCGGCTGACGGACCGCGCGGCGGCCGGTCCCGGGGGTGCGGCAGGCCCCCTTTGGGCCGGGCCGCGCGGGCCGGCCGCCGCATACCGTGGAGGCATGGACCGTACCGAGGAACTGAGCGAGTTCCTGCGCTCGCGGCGGGCCCGGATCACTCCCGAGGAGGCCGGGGTCGGCGCCGGCCCCGGAGTGCGCCGGGTGCCGGGGCTGCGCCGTGAGGAAGTCGCGCGGCTGGCCGGCATCAACGTCGACTACTACGTCCGGCTGGAACGCGGCCGGAACCTGAACGCCTCCGAGGCGGTGCTCGACGCGGTGGCCCGCGCGCTGCGGCTCGACGCGACCGAACGCGCCCACCTGTTCACCCTGGCCCGCCCCAAACCGTTCCGCGGCAGCGGCCGGCCGCGCCCGCTGCCGCCGCAACGGGTACGGCCGGCGATGTACCGGGTGCTGGAGGCGCTGGAACCCAAACCGGCCATGATCACCGGCCGCCGGATGGACGTGCTGGCCGCGAACCGCACCGCCCGGGCGATGTACACCGACTTCGACGCGCTGCCGCACCGCGAGCGCAACTTCGCCCGCTTCGTCTTCCTCGACGAGAACGCGCGCAGCCTGTTCACCGACTGGCGGCGCAACGCGGCGGACGTGGTGGCGGTCCTGCACCTCTACAGCGGCCGTCACGCCTGCGATCCGCAACTGGCCGAGCTGATCGGCGAACTGTCGCTGCGCAGCCCGGAGTTCCGCACCTGGTGGGCGGACCACAACGTGCACCAGCACACGCACGGCACCAAGCAGTTCCACCACCCGGTGGTCGGCCGGATGACGCTGTCGTACGAGACGCTGGCCGTCATGGGCGACCAGGACCAGACGCTGACGGTCTACACCGCCGAGCCCGCCTCCGCGTCGGAGGCGGCGCTCGACCTGCTGGCCAGCTGGACCGGCGGGACCGCGCCCCATCCGGCCCCGGCGTACGAGCGGCCCGGCGGGGCGTGACCCGCCGGGCGGCGGCGCGCGCCGGCCGGCTCAGCCCGCGACGGCCTCGTAGAGGCTGATGCCGGCCATGACGACCATGACGGCCGCCGCGACCTTGGTGATCAGCGACAGCGGGACGCGCTTCATCAGCGCCTTGCCGCCGAGGATGCCGAGGGCGGCGACCGCCCACAGGGCCAGGACCGCGCCGACGCCGACGGAGAACGGGGAGTCGTAGCGGGCGGCCAGGTTGGCGGTCATGATCTGCGTCAGGTCGCCGAACTCGGCGACCAGGATGAGCGTGAAGCCGGCGCCGGCCACCTTCCAGAAGCTCTCGTTCTTCGGCTCCTTCGGGCCGTCCTCCTCCTCGTCCTCCTTGTGCAGCAGCAGCATCGCCGCCCCCGCGAGGAAGAGCAGGCCGACCACGCCCTGCACCCAGCGGTGCGGCAGCAGACCGAGCAGGCTGCCCGCCGCGATGGCGACGCAGACGTGCACCAGGAAGGCGGCGGCGATGCCGCAGAAGACGTAGGAGGAGCGGTAGCGGGCGCCGAGCATGAGGCTGGCCAGCGCGGTCTTGTCGGGCAGTTCCGCGAGGAAGACGACGCCGAAGACGATGGCGGCGACGGTGATGCTGAACACGTCGGGTGGTTCCTGTCGGGTCGGGCTCGCCGCACCGGTCGGACCTGAGGGGGCTCAGGGGTCGCCTCGGCACGGCAGCGTCGGTCATCAACACTGCGGCCGAAGGTCTCGCTGGCACGCGCGGCGTCCCGCCGCACGGCCTCCGGGCGCCGGCCAGGCCCCCGCGAGCGGGTCCCCGGCAGTATGTCGACGGTCCGGCGAAGAGCTACTCCCCTTCTGCGGGGCCAAGGATAGTCGACGCGGTGACCGGCGCCCCCCGACGGGAGTGATGTGCGCCACACCAGCGGTTCGCATAACGGATGTATCACGTTAAGCGTTCCGGTGGCCCGGCATGATTGTGCGTAAACCACGCAGCGGTCATCACATCCGTCCCCGGGAGTACGCACCTTGACCGGTCAGCACCACAACATAGCCGTCGTCGGCGCCGGTCCCCGGGGCACCAGCCTGCTGGAACGGCTGTGCGCGAACCTCCCGGAACTCGCCGCGGACGCCCGGCTGACGGTGCACGTGGTCGACCCCTACCCGCCGGGCGCCGGCCAGGTGTGGCGCACCGCGCAGTCCGCCGAGCTGCTGATGAACACCGTCGCCTCACAGGTCACCTTGTTCACCGACGCCAGCGTCAGCTGCGAGGGCCCGGTGCTGCCCGGCCCCAGCCTGTACGAGTGGGCCGCCGCGCGGTCGATCCCGCTGGGGCCGGACGAGTATCCGCGCCGGGCGCTGTACGGGCGGTACCTGGAGTGGGTCTACGCCCGGGTCGTGGCCGGCGCCCCGGGCCGGGCCACCTTCGTCACGCACGCCTGCCGCGCGGTGCGGCTGCGCGAACTGCCGGGCGGAGCACAGGCGTTGGAGCTGGAGGACGGCACTACGGTGGCGCCGCTGGACGCGGTCGCGCTGGTCCAGGGCCATCTGCCCGAACGCCCGCGCCCCGACCAGGAGTCGACGGCGGCGTTCGCGGCGGTCGGCGGGCTGCGCTACCTGCCGCCCGCCAACCCGGCCGACGTGCAGGAGCAGTTGGACCGCATCGCGCCGGACGAACCGGTGCTACTGCGCGGCCTGGGCCTGAACTTCTTCGACCACCTCGCCCTGCTGACGTCCGGCCGCGGCGGCCGCTTCGCCCCGGACGCCGACGGCACCGGCCTGGTCTACCTGCCCAGCGGCCGCGAACCGCGGCTGTACGCCGGATCGCGCCGCGGTGTGCCCTACCAGGCGCGCGGCGACAACGCCAAGGGCGCGCACGGCCGCCACCTCCCGCTGCTGCTGACCCCGCCCGTCATCGCGGCCTTCCGGGCCCGGGCGGCGGCCGGCGACCCGCCGGACTTCCGCGCCGAGGTGTGGCCGCTGGTCGCCAAGGAGGTCGAGGCGGTGCACTACACCGCCGCCCTCGCGGCCGGCGGCGCGCGGCGCGCGGTGGTCGGCGCGTTCCGCGACGCCTTCACCCGCACCGCGCACGGCGGCCCCGCGGAGGACGCGCTGCTGACCGCGGCCGGCTTCGGCCCGGGCCGGCGCTGGGACTGGGAACGCGTCGCCCGCCCGTACGGCGAGCGCGCCTTCACCGGCCGGGCCGACTTTCGCGACTGGCTGCTCGGCGTGCTGGGCGAGGACGTCGCGCAGGCCCGGCTGGGCAACGTCGCCGGACCGGTCAAGGCGGCCCTGGACGTGCTGCGCGACCTGCGCAACGAACTGCGGCAGATCGTCGACCACGGCGGACTGGACGGCGTCTCGCGCCGCGACCACCTCGACCGCTGGTACACCCCGCTCAACGCCTTCTTGTCCATCGGGCCGCCGCGCCGCCGCATCGAGGAGCTGGCGGCGCTGATGCGGGCCGGCGTCGTCGAACTGCTGGGCCCCGGCCTGCGGGTGCGCACCGGCGCCGCACCGGACGGGCCCGCCTTCCTCGCCGACTCCCCGGTGGTTCCCGGCGCGCCGGTGGCGGTCCGCACCCTGGTCGAGGCCCGGCTGCCGGAGCCCGACCTGCGCCGCACCGCCGACCCGCTGCTGGCCGCACTGCTGGCCGACGGCGGCTGTCGCCCGCACCGCAACGGCGCCTACGAGACCGGTGGCCTCGACGTCACCGGCCGCCCCTACCACCTGATCGACCGTCAGGGGCGCCCGCACGCACGGCGGTTCGCCCTCGGGGTGCCCACCGAAGGGGTCCACTGGGTCACCGCGGCCGGCGCCCGCCCCGGCGTCGACTCCGTCACGCTGTCCGACACCGACGCGGTGGCCCGCGCGATCCTGGGCACCCTCGGCCGGCCGGCCGGCGCCGCCGCGGCGATCCCGTCGGCGCGTGCCTCCCGGGAGAACGCGGTGCTGTCGGCGCCCGCGGGCAGAATCGGGGTGTGAACCCCTGGCGTTGCGAAGGGCCCGCCTGGCGCGACGGCCGCCCCGCGCTGGCGTGGGCGTCCCGCACCGGCGGCGACCGCGTGCGGCCGCTGGCCTTCGGCGGACCGCTGGCGTTCCGCGCGACCGGTGAGCGGCGGTGCGCCGGGGTGCGGCGGGCAGGGCGGCGCACCTGGTGCCCGCACGACGCCGAGATCCCGGCCGGCCGGACCATGGCACGCTGCCCGTCGTGCGCCGCGCTGGACCGTTCCTCCTCCGTCGCGGCCGACACCGCCCTCGACGACCCGCGGCTGTTCGCGCTCTACCTCGCCTGGTTCGGCCCCCGGCTGGTCAAGCTCGGCATCACCGCCCACGTGCGGGGGCCGGCCCGGCTGCTGGAGCAGGGCGCGCTGGCGCACAGCTGGCTCGGCGAGGGCCCGCTGGCCGCGGTCCGCCGGGCGGAGTCCGCGCTCGGCGCCGCGCTCGACGTCCCGGACCGGATCAGCGCCCGGGTGAAGCACGCCGCGCTGGCGGCCGGCTGGGACCAGGCGCGGGCGGCGGCCGACCTGTCCGCCGCGCACGCCCGCGCCACCGCCTCACCGTCCTGGCCCGACACCGTCACGCCGCGCGCGCTGTCCGTCGCCGACCACGCCCCCGCCTACCGGGTGGACCCCGCCGGCCCGCCACGCCCCCGCGCGCACGTCACCGCGCTGGCGCCCGGCGCGGTGGTCGCCGGCACGCTGACCGCCGTCGTCGGACCGTACGCGCACCTCGACCGCCCCGGTGGCCCGCTGCTGGTCGACCTGCGCCTGCTGGCCGGCTGGCCCCTGACCGCGGCGGCCCCGGACAGCGCCGTGACGGCCCCGTCGCGTCCGCTTCCCGCGGCGCCCGAACCGCCGCCCGACGGACTGTTCTGACGGACGAGCCGCAGGTCGGACGGCGAGATATCCACAGGCTGTTGAGAAGTTGGTGAGAAAGAGTTCACATCGTGCCCCTGCACGGGAAGAAAACAGGTGCACGCGTACGCTGTACGGCTGGGTGGAGCGTTACTTCCGCCTCGCTGAGCAGTGACGCATAGACGGGGACCAGGAGAGCGCGACCGTGTCCGCAGACGTGAATTCGCTAGTCGGCACCCCTTGGGTGTTCGTCCTCGTCGGGCTGTCCGTTTTGCTGGACGTCTTCGTACCGGTGCTGCCCTCCGGCATCCTGCTGATCTCCGCGGTGACCGCGGTGGCCGCCGGGGGCAACGGCGCCCAGGACATACGGGACGTCGTCGCGCTGCTGGTGTGCGCGGCGGCGGCCTCGTGCCTGGGCGACCTGGCGGCGTACCGGCTGGCATACCACGGCGGCGCGTGGCTGGACCGGCGGCTGGCCGGTTCGCGGCGGCTGGCGACGGCGCAGGAACGGTTGGGCGCGGTGCTGTCGCACGGCGGCGGCGGTCTGGTGGTGCTGGCCCGGTTCGCGCCGGCCGGCCGGTCGGTGATGAGCCTGGGCGCGGGCGCCGCGCACCGCAGGCCGGCGGAGTTCCTGCCGTGGTCCGCGGTGGCCGGGGTGGCGTGGGCGACGTACGGCGTGGTGGTGGGCTGGCTGGGCGGCAAGTGGCTGGGCGCCGGCTGGCTGGGCACCGCGATGTCGCTGGTCTCGCTGGTCGGCGCCGGCGCGGTGGCCAGTTGGGTCTTCAAGCGGGAACGCCGCCTGGAGGAGGCCGCCGCCGCGGCCGCCTCGCTGGCCGGCGCGGCGGGCGTGACGGTCACCCCGGCCGAGGCCGGCTGACACCGGTCGGGCACCTGCCGGCCGCGGCCCGGGGTCACTCCCCCGCGCGGTAGTGGTCGGCGCGGTCGCGGGCGGTGGACTCGTCGAGGTAGACCTCGCACACCGGGGCGAGCGCGCCGGGCGACCGGGTGTGCTCCAGTTCCCACAGGCTGATCTCCGCGCCGTCGGCGAGCAGGAACGCGTGCTGGTACAGGGCCCATTCCAGGACGTGGCCGGGCGTGGCGTCGTGGCGGCGGGTGATCAGGACGGTCTCGTGGCCGACGGCGGCCCGCAGCCGGCGGCGCACCGCCTCGCCGGGCCGGTCGGCGTTCTCCGCGCGGCGCAGCACCCGCCAGGCGTGGTCGGCGGACTGGCCGCGTTCGGTGGTCCGGTCGGCGCGCGAGCGGCGGGTGCGGTGTTCGGCGCGGCGGGCGGTGAAGAAGATCTCCGCGATCATCCGGCCGAGTTCGGAGGCGGGGTCGGCCGGCGGGTCGAGCGCGCCGGCGGTACCGGCCACGAAGTCGGGGTCGGGGCGCGGGCCGGAGCCGGCGGTGAAGCCGAAGACCCCGTCCAGCGCGGGCCCGGCGAGTCCGTGGCCGGGGACCGGGTCGACGGGGAGGCCGTCCTCGGCGGCGAGCCGGGGCCACAGGTCGAGCAGCGGGGGTTCGCCGAACCGTTCGCGCGCGTACGCCTCGGCGCTGCCCCGGTCGGGCAGCAGGCGGTGCCGGGTGCGGCCGTCGGGGTGGGTGTTGTGCTCGACCTCCCACAGCACCTCGCCGGTGCCGTCGGCGAGCAGGAAGACGTGCTTGACCACCCGGTGGCCGACCGGCCCGTCGGTGCCCTTGCGGCGGCGCATGGCGTGCAGTTCGGTGCAGTGCATGAGCGCGGTGCGCAGCCGGGGCAGCGCGTGGGCCACGCCGTCGCCGGCCGCCTCGTCGCGGTCCAGCAGCCGCTCCAGGAACCGTCCGCTGTCCTCGTCCCCGACGGGCGAGGGGTCGCCGCCCGTGGGCCTGTTGTCGTTGTGGCTGTCCATCCTGCCCTCCCACGACCGCGTTTCGCCCACTCAAGGTAGCGGTGCCGGTGCCGTGCGTGTCCGCACTTGCGAAGACTTACGGAGAGTTTCTCCGCCTTTCGCACTACTGACGCCGCGACGCGTGCCCCCGGCCGCGACGCTCACACCTCCCGCGCGGGGGCTCAAGGGCGGGGCAGGTTGCGGAGGTTGGAGCGGGCCAGGTCGAGCATCGAGCCGACGCCGCCGTCGAGGACCGTGCGGCCGGCGGCGAGGGCGAAGCCGCGCACCTGGCCGGCGGTGATGTGCGACGGGATGGACAACGCGTTGGGGTCGGTGACCAGTTCGACCAGCGCGGGCCCGGGCCGTTCCAGCGCGTGCTGGAACGCCTCGCGGATCGCGCCGGGCTTCTCGACCCGGACCGCCGGGATGCCCAACCCCTCAGCGACAGCGGTGTAGTTGACGGCCGGGTGGTCGGTCTCGAAGGCGGGCAGCCCGTCGACCATCATCTCCAGCTTGACCATGCCGAGCGAGGAGTTGTTGAAGACGATGACCTTCACGTCGAGCCCGTGCTGGACGACGGTGATCAACTCGCCCATCAGCATGCTCAGTCCGCCGTCGCCGCACAGCGCGACGACCTGGCGTCCCGGCTCGGCGAACGCGGCGCCCACGGCGTGCGGCAGCGCGTTGGCCATCGTGCCGTGGGTGAACGAACCGATCACCCGGCGGCGGCCGTTGGGGGTGAGGTAGCGGGCGGCCCACACGTTGTTCATGCCGGTGTCGACGGTGAACACCGCGTCGTCGGCGGCCAGTCGGTCCAGCAGGCTGGCGGCGTACTCGGGGTGGATCGGCAGGTGGCTCTCGACGTCGCGGGTGTAGGCGCCGACGACCTTGGTCAGGGCGCGTTCGTGCTTGCGCAGCATGTCGTCGAGGAACCGGCGGTCCTCGCGAGCGGTCAGCAGCGGCTGCACCGCGCGCAGGGTGGCACCGACGTCGCCGTGCACGGCCACCTCCAGCGGGGTGCGGCGGCCGAGCCGGGTGGCGTCGTGGTCGACCTGGACCGTGTGCTCGCCGGGCAGGAAGTCGTCGTACGGGAAGTCGGCGCCCAGCAGCACCGCGAGGTCGGCCTCGTGCAGCGCCTCGTAGCACGCGCCGTAGCCGAGCAGGCCGATCATCCCGACGTCGTAGGGGTTGTCGAACTGGATCCACTCCTTGCCGCGCAGCGTGTGCCCGACCGGGGCGTGCAGCGTGCCGGCCAGCCGCATGACCTCGGCGTGCGCCTGCCGCGCCCCGGCGCCGCAGAAGAGCGTGACGCGGCGGGCGGCGTTCAGCGCGGCGGCCAGCGCGCGCACCGCGTCCGGGTCGGGGTGGACGGCGCCCGGCGCGGCGACCGCCGAGGGGGCGCCGGTGGGGTGGGCGGCCGGGCGGGCCGCGATGTCGCCGGGCAGCACCAGCACCGAGACGCCGGGGGCGCCGACGGCGTGCTGGACGGCGATGCGCAGGATGCGCGGCATCTGCTCGGGCTGCGAGACGAGTTCGCAGTAGCCGGCGGCCTCCGCGAACAGCTGCTCCGGGTGGGTCTCCTGGAAGAACCCGGTGCCGATCTGCGTCGAGGGGATGTGCGAGGCGATCGCCAGCACCGGGGCGGCGGAGCGCTGGGCGTCGTACAGGCCCTGGACGAGGTGGGTGTTGCCCGGTCCGCACGATCCGGCGCACACCGCGAGCCGCCCGGTGATCTGGGCCTCGGCCGCGGCGGCGAACGCGCCGGCCTCCTCGTTGCGCACGTGCGCCCAGTCGATGCCCGGCGTGCGGCGGATGGCGTCGACCAGCGGGTTCAGGCTGTCGCCGACGACACCGTAGACACGCTGGACGCCGGTCTGCACGAGGACCTGCACGAACTGGTCGGCGACGCTGGGGGTGGGCACCGGGGGGCTCCTCGCGGTCGGGGGCGTCCTGCGGGCGGCGGGTGCCGTCCGCAGGACGGTCACCGTCCGGTTGTACCGGATATCGCCGCGTTCGCACCGCGCCCGCCCCCGGTGTCGCGCGGGATCACCCGGGCTCCGGCGCCGGGACCGTGACCGGCACCGGCCCGCCCGGCGCCGGGGAAGACGCCTCCGGTCAGGGCGAGCAGCGGGGCTGCCTTGACGACGGTCTCGGTGAACTCGGCCCCGGGGTCGGACAGCGCGACGACGGCGCCGCCGGTGCCGTAGCGCACCCGCGCGGGGGTGGGGGGCGTTGCCGGGGGGCCGGGGGTGCCGGGGATTGCGTGGGTGCCGGGGGTGCCGGGCTCACCGGGGATTGCCTGGGCGCCGGGCGTTCCGGGGGTGGCGGGGATTCCGGGGGCGCCGGACTCACCCGGCGTTCCGGGGCTGAGGACGGCGGTGCGGATGACGACGCTGAGATCGGCGGCGCCGGTGAGCGAGAAGTAGCCGACGGCGCCGGAGTAGACACCGCGCGGTCCGGCCTCCAGGCGGTCCAGCACGCTCAGGGTGCGGATCTTGGGGGCGCCGGTCATCGAACCGGGCGGGAAGGCGGCCCGCACGCAGTCCACCGCCGACGCCCGCGGCCGCAGGGTGGCGCGCACCGTGCTGACGAGCTGGTGCACGGTGTCGTACGTCTCGACCTCGAACAACCCCGGCACCTCGACCGATCCGGGGACCGCGCTGCGCCCGAGGTCGTTGCGGACCAGGTCGACGATCATCAGATTCTCCGACCGGTCCTTCTCCGAGGTGGCCAGCTCGTCGCGCAGCGCGGCGTCCTGCTGCGGGGTGGCGCCGCGCGGCCGGGTGCCCTTGATCGGGCGGGACTCGGCGCGGCCGTCGGCGGCGACCCGCAGGAAACGTTCCGGCGAGGTGCTGAGCACCGCGAGACCGCCGAAGCACAGCAGCGCCCCGAACGGCGCGGGCGCGGCACGCCGCATGGCGCGGTACGCCCGCCAGGCGGTGTCCGGCCGGTACCCGGCGAGCGGCGCCACGATCTCGTTGGTCACGCAGACCTCGTACGTCTCGCCGGCCGCGATCTGGCGCTGCGCGTCGGCTATCAGCTCCAGGTAACGCGCCCGGTCGTGCCGCAGGGCGAGCGGTCCGGCGAGTTCCAGCGCGGGCCCGGCGGCGGGCGGCGCGAGCGCGGCCAGGGACCGCAGCCGGTCGGCCGTCTCCCGCAGCCAGCACGCGGCGGCGAGGCGGTCTGCGGGGCGGTCTACGGGGCGGTCTGCGGGGGCGGGGTGGATGTCGGCCGCCGGGCCGTCAGCGGCGGGACCCTCGGCCGCGGCACCGTCGGCCGACGGGCCCTCGGCCACCGTCGCCGGATCGTCGGCCGCCGGGTCATCGGCCACCGTCACCGGATCGTCGGCCGCCGGATCATCGGCCGGCGGGGTCCGGGCCAGCGCCAACAGATACGTTTCCCCAGCGAGGTGGTCGATGACGAGCGCGCGGTCGGCGAACACCATCACCGCGTCCGGGTCGGGCGACCGGTGCGCGTTCCGGCCGCCGCACTGCGCCTTCAGCTCGTAGCCGAGGTAGCCCACCCAGCCGAGCGCGAAGTCGCACGGCGGCACGGGCGGCGCCGGAGTGGTGAGGCGGGTCGCGCGCAGGTCGCGGTCGAGCCAGTCCAGGAAGGCGCCGGCGACCGTCTCCTCGCCCGCCGCGGACCGTACGGTCACCGTGCGGGCAGCGACGTCCGCGGTCGCCACCCGGGCCAGCGGGCCGCTCGCGTCGCCCAGCACCGAGAACCGCCCGCGCTGCGGCCCGCCGCCCGCTCGGGAGCTGTCGAGCCAGTACGCGTACGGTCCGCGGCGGAACAGCGCGTCGAAGGCGGCTTCGGCGTCCACCGGCCCGCCGACCCGTTCGACCATCAGCTCGTACGACCGCGTCACCCGCGGCGGCACGACGTCCCCCGGCGACCGCGGCCACACGTCCGGTCCCGGTGGCGGTCCTGATTGCGGTCCTGGTTCCGGTGCCGGCTCCGGTCCAAGGCCCGCCCCCGGCATCAGGCCCAACCCCGGCTCCAGGTCCGCTTCCGACGCGCCCGCCCACCCGGATTCCCCCGCTGTCCTCCACTCCCCCGCCGTCCCGATCCGTTCGCGCGGGACGCGTTCCGCCGCCGCCAGGGCAACGAAGTTCGCCAGCAGGCGGTCGCCGTGGCGGGTGGCTATGGACTCGGGGTGGAACTGGACGCCCCACTGCGGCCGGGTGCGGTGGCGCAGCGCCATCAGGACGCCGTCCGGGGTGCGGGCGAGGGCGGCCAGTTCGGCGGGGAGGCCGGTGACGGTCAGCGAGTGGTAGCGGACGGCGTCGAACGGGGAGGGGAGGCCGGCGAACAGTCCGGTGCCGTCGTGCAGCACCGGCGAGGTCCTGCCGTGCACGGGCTCCGGGGCGGGGGCGACCGTGGCGCCGTACCGGGCGGCGATGCCCTGGTGGCCCAGGCAGACGCCGAGCAGCGGCAGTCCGCAGCGGTCGATCACCTCGCGGCAGACGCCGAAGTCGGCGGCCCGCTCGGGGGTGCCGGGGCCGGGCGAGAGCACCACCGCGTCGAAGCCGGCCAGCCGGCCCAGTCGCCAGCCGGGGTCGTCGTTGCGCACCACGACCGGCTCACGGCCGGTCACGGCGGTGATCTGGTGGGCCAGGTTGTGGGTGAACGAGTCGTAGTTGTCGATCAGCAGGGTGCGCATCGGCCGGGTCACCTCCCGGCGGATTCTCCCATGACCTGCGTAAACGGCCCGATGGCGGGGAGCGGTGGAGCGCCGGACGGCGCCGGGGGCGGCCCGCCGCGGGGACGGTTCACGGGCGTCGCCGCCGGCTCAGGCCTCCGTCACCGCGCGGGCGGCGCGGCGCAGGGCGGTCTGGATGCGGCCGTAGGAGCGTTCCTCGGCGGCGCGGCGCATCACGGGGTGGGCGGCCAGGGTCCGGACCGAGACGCGGTAGGTCTCCCAGCGCTCCTCCCACTCCTGCCGCCGTTCCGCCGACCACTGCGCCGGGGGAACGTCCCACTCCCCCAAGGCGGCGAACGCCGCGTCGACGGCCCGCTGCAACCGGATGAGTTCGTCGGTTATCTCCAACGCGTCACGCATGGAGGGATGGTAGGCGGATTCTGTGATCGTTTCGTCATCAGGTGACCGTCGGCAATCCGCCTCGGCCAGTCGGTTTTACGCCACAGGAACGGTCAACTTGCCTGATGACAGCGTCATATGAGCCGGTGGTGGGTGTGACGGTGCGTTCGGAGTTGAGTGGAACCTGTGAGATTTCGCACCAAAGGATGTCCCATTCCGATCGGTCACCAGCTCGACGCGGAACGTCAACGACCGCCGCGAGCCCCCGCGTTGACACGGCGGGAGGCGAACGGCGGCCGGGAGGAAGCCGGGGCGGGGGCCCACCGAAGCCGGGGCGGGAGGCCAACGGCGGCCGGGCGGTAGCCGGGGCGAGAGGCCAACGGA
Source organism: Streptantibioticus silvisoli (assembly GCF_027947535.2). Lineage (GTDB taxonomy): Bacteria > Actinomycetota > Actinomycetes > Streptomycetales > Streptomycetaceae > Streptantibioticus_C > Streptantibioticus_C silvisoli. Next base: position 145,061 of record NZ_JAAGKO020000002.1, on the reverse strand, counting down.
GGCCGTGGCGGAGGCGATCCGCGGCCGGGAGCAGACTTGGGCGCGAGGCGATCCGCGGCCCGGAGAAGGCCCGGGCGGCGCGGCGGTGGGCCAACGGGCGGGCCGCCGAAGGGTGTTCAGTCGGCGGGTTCGGGGGCGGGGCGCAGTCCGGCCGACCACTTCTCCTCGATGCGGCCGAACTTCCACACCGCGAGCGCCGCCAGCCAGGTGACGAAGAACAGTCCGACGATCACGAAGCCGATGGCGTTGAGGTCGATGCCGCCGACCCAGTTCCAGAACGCGCCGCGCAGGTGCAGCTGCTGGACGAGCAGGCCGAGCAGTTCCACGGTGCCGATGATCAGGGCGACCGCGACCGACAGGCCGGTGATGGTGAGGTTGTAGTAGACCTTGCGGACCGGCTTGGAGAACGCCCAGTCGTAGGCGAAGTTCATGAACGAGCCGTCGATGGTGTCCAGCAGCGACATGCCGGCCGCGAACAGCACCGGCAGGCACAGGATCGCGTACCAGGGCAGGCCGGAGGCGGCGCCGGAACCGGCCAGCACCAGCAGGGCGATCTCGGTGGCGGTGTCGAAGCCGAGGCCGAACAGCAGGCCGACCGGATACATCTGCCAGGGCTTGCTGATGGACTTCATCACCCGGCCCAGCAACCGGTTCATCAGGCCGCGGTTGTTGAGGTGCTCCTCCAGCGCCGCCTCGTCGAACTCGCCGGAGCGCATCGAGCGGAAGACCTTCCAGATCCCCAGCAGGATCACGATGTTGATGATCGCGATGACGTAGAGGAACGCGCCGGAGACCGTGGTGCCGACCAGCCCGGTGACGTTGTGCAGCTGGGAGCCGTCGTCCTCCACCGGGCCGGCCAGCGCCTTGACGCCCATCGACAGCAGGAACGCCAGCCCGAAGACGATGCTGGAGTGGCCGAGGGAGAACCAGAAGCCGACCGACAGCGGCCGCTGGCCCTGATGCATCAGTTTCCGCGTGGTGTTGTCGATGGCCGCGATGTGGTCGGCGTCGAACGCGTGCCGCATACCGAGGGTGTAGGCGGTCACGCCGATGCCCATGCCGAACGACTTGGCGCCCACACTCAGGTGCTGCGGCGCGACGATCACCAGCAGCGTCACCCAGCCGACCACGTGCAGCAGCACGACGAAGCCGGCCATCCCGCTCATCCGCGCCCACTCACGCCGGGTCATCGAGTTACGGAACCGGCTCCAGCCGGACGCCGGCGCCTCGGGCGCGGCGGCGGTCGTTGTGACGGCCATGCGGGCCTCTCCCTACTCGTCGGCGCACGCCTCGTCGGCGCAGCACAATGAGCGTAGTAGCCGTTTCTTCCTACTTGCAAGTGGTTCGCAATAGCGTCGGATCGGCATCCGGGTGGGGGTTTACCACGAGTGAGACCAACTCCTATTGAACAAACGGGACTTGGGCGCAACGGGAGGGGTGTGAGAGGTAGATCTCACTGAAGTCTGTGCAACCACTGTGCGGGTAGTCGCGTGTACATGATCATGTCGAAGATGCGGACGCTCGCCGCCACCACCGGACTTCTCGCCGTCGCCCTGTTCTCCAGCGCGTGCACCCACCACACCGTCACGCACCACACCGTGGTCCACCACACGGTGGTGCACCACCACGTCATCGTCCACCACTACCACCACCACTGATCGGCGGCCCGGCGGCTGTGCCGGACCCCGTCGAGCGCGAGACGACCGCCCCCTGGCCCGGACTGCTCGTGCGACCGGCGGGCGGCGCCGCGGCCGGGGTGCTGGTGCTGTCCGGGTCCAGCGGCCGGCTGGAACGCGAGCGGGCCCGGCTGCTGGCCCGGGCCGGCCTCGTCGCGCTGGCGATCCGCTGGTTCGGCGGCCCGGGGCAGTCACCGGGGATCTGCGAGATCCCGCTGGAGACGTTCGCCGCCGGCCTGGCGACGCTGCGCGCGCACGGCGCCGGCCGGGTCGGCGTGCTCGGCGTCTCCAAGGGCGCCGAGGCCGCGCTCGCCCTGGCGGTCCGCGACCCCTCGGTGGACGCGGTGGTGGCGCTGTCGCCCACCGGCACGGTGTGGGGCAACGTCGGCCCCGGCACCGACGGCGCGTCCCGGCCGTACCGCTCGTGCTGGACCTGGCGGGGCGTACCCCTGCCGTTCGTGCCGCCGGTCGACGGCTGGACACCGGACGAGCCGCAGGACGGACCGGTGTCGATCCTCGGCTGGTACGAACGCAGCCTGCTCGCCTACGCCGACCGCGCGGTCGCCGCGCGACTACGGGTGGAGGACGCCGCCGCGGACCTGCTGCTGGTCGCCGGCGGCGACGACCTGATGTGGCCCTCGCTCCCGGCCGCGAAGGCTCTGGCGGTCGGCTCCGGTCACGGTGGGCGAAGGCGCCGGCTCCGCCTCCGGTGACGTCGGACACCGGGCCGCGCCGTCCAACCCCTGACGCCGGCCGCGTTGTCAGTGGCACCGTCTAGCGTGGACCGCGTCCAGGCTGCTGGCGCTCGCCGCGGACATCGGGGCCGGGCCTGTGGCGGGTCCGGCCCCACCCTGCCGCCCGACGGAGGCCGCGCCCCACGCCTCCCGGCCGCACCGCCGGCCCCTCTGGGCGCACCGCCGGACGCGGTGGCCGGACCGGCGGCCAACGTCGCGCAAAAGCTGGGCAATGACTTCGCCGTTCGGGGGCGTCCGGCCGTACAACAGCAGGGAACGCGCCTCCTGCGGCCGAGGTCACGCACGTCCCTCGCGGATGCCGTGCCGACGTCCCCCGGGCCTCATGCCCGCCCCGATCATCCGTGTGCGCGAGCTCTGTTGTTTTCTCTCGACGGGTCCTACATTGAGGATCCCATTAGCTGAGATGAATGCTCATCAGGGGGATAAGTATGAAATTCGGCGTTCTGGGACAACTCCTGGTCCACGACGGGACCGTCCGCCGTCTGGTCCCCGCCCCCAAACAGCGGGTCCTGCTCGCCACCCTGATCCTGAGCGCCAACCACCCCGTCTCCGTCGACCACCTGGCCGACCTGGTCTGGGACGGCACGCCGCCCCCGTCGTGGCGCGCGGCGCTGCACAACCACGTCAACCGGCTCAGACGGACGATCGGCCCGGCCGGCGCGCGACTCGTGACGAGCTTCCCGGGCTACCAACTGGAGGTCCACGACGCGGAGTCGGACCTGATGGCCTTCGAGACGCTCTCCCGCGCCGCGCAGGCCGCCGTCGTGGCCGGCGCCTGGGAACGGACCGGGGCGCCGTTGCGCGCCGCGCTGAACCTGTGGCGCGGCACCCCGCTGGGCGACGTGCCGTGCGAACCGCTGCGCGGCGCGTGGGTGCCGGCGCTGACCGAACGGTGGCTCCAACTGGTCGAGTGGCGCATCGAGTCGGACCTGCGGTCCGGCCACGACCCGCTGCTGGTCGGCGAATTACGCCAGCTGGTCGGCGCCCACCCGCTGCGTGAGCGCTTCCACTGCCAGTTGATGACCGTGCTGTGCCGGACCGGCCGGCAGGCCGAGGCGCTGGCCGTCTACCAGGACGCCCGCCGGCTGCTCAACAGCGAGTTGGGCATCGAACCCGGCTTCGAACTGCGCCAGGCGCACCAACGCGTCCTGTCCGGCGAGTCGTTCGCCCCCGGTACGTACGCCTGACGGCGGGCCGCGCGGGAGGCACGCCGGTGCCGGGGCCGGGGGCTGCGATGTCCGGGGCCCCGCGCCCCGGACCTCCGGTGCCGGAGCCGGAGCCACGATCTCCAAGCCGCGATGTCCGGGGCCGGCGACATCCGGGGCCAACGACATCCGGGGCCGCGACGTCCGGGGCCGCGACGGGGACGACCCGCCGCGGCCCCGTCGCTCACCGGGCGGCCACCGCCCCACCGGCCACGGCACCGTCGACCACCGCACCGTCAACCGCGGCACCCCCAGCCACCGCACCGCCCCTCACCGCATCCCCCGCCAGCGCCTCCTCCACCTCCGCCGTCGCCTGCGCCGCGCGGTCCGGCGCGAGGGCGGCGCAGTGGGCGAGGTCGGCGCGGGCGGTGGCGTGGTCGCCGAGGCGGGCGGCGCAGACGGCGTGCCGCAGCCAGCCGTCGGGGTCGCCGGGGTCCTGGCCGATCGCGAGGCCGAAGTCCTCGGCGGCCTCGGCGAACCGGCCCAACTCCTCGTGCACCGCACCCCGGTTGAACCGGACGGCGGCCGACTCCTCGCGGTCCAGCGACGCGGTCAGGTCGGCGAGCGCGCCGGCCGGGTCCGCGTCGTCGAACCGCACGGCGGCCCGCAGCGCCCACGCCTCGGCCATGTCGGGCGCGTCGCGCAGCACACCGTCGAGTACCTCGATCGCCTCCCGCAGCGCGCCGCGTTCCCAGGCCACGCGGGCCCGCTGGCTGCGCAGGTGCGGGTCGCCGGGGCGCAGCCGCAGGCCGGCCTCGACGTCGCGTGCGGCGCCGTCGAGGTCGCCCTCGCGCAGCAGCAGCGCCGCCCGGTTGACGTAGGCGTCGACGTACTCCGGGTCGAGTTCGAGCACGTAGTCGAAGTCGGCGAGCGCGCCGGCCACGTCGCCGCGCACGGCCCGCAGGTCCCCGCGGTTGTAGAACAGCTCGACGAACGGCGGGGTCAGCCGGGCGGCGACGTCGTACTCGGCGAGCGCCCGTTCCTCCTCGCCGAGGCCCCGCAGCAGGCCGGCGTACTCGAAGTGGTACTCGGCGTAGTTCGGGTCGAGGGCGATGACCGTCTCGTAGTCCTCGCGTGCCTCCTGGAGCCGGCCGAGGCCCTTCAGGACCAGGGCGCGGTTGTGGCGCAGTACCGAGCGGTGCAGCGCGTGGTCGTTCTCGCCCAGTTCGGCGTCCAGCCGGGCGATCCCGTCAGTGACCAGGGCGAGCGCCTCCTCGGCGTTGCCCAGGTGGCCCTCGACCAGGGCGCGGCCGTTCTGCTGGAAGACGGTGGAGAACGCCCGGTCCTCGCTCTCGTCGATGCCGGCGGCGAACGCGATGGCGATGTTGGCCCAGCCCAGGGCCATGCGGTGGTCGCGGCGTTCGGGCGGCAGGTGGCGGGTGTAGAGCATGGCGGTGGCGTAGGCGGCGTGCATGTGGACGCGCGGCGAGGTGGTGCGGGCCCGGGTGGCGTCGTAGACGGCGAGCGCCTCCTCGGCCCGGTCGAGCGCGGACAGCGACATGGTGACCTTGGTGGTCAGCGGCCACCAGCGCGGCACCGGCCCGCTGCCGAAGTCCTGTTCCTCGCCCTCGGGGGTCAACGCGATCCCGCGCCGGGCCAGTTCGATGGTGATGTCGTAGAAGCCGAGCGCGATGCACCAGTCGGAGGCGAGGTAGAGCGCCTCGACGCCGGCGCCGGACGGGTCCGCGCCGTGTTCGCGGTGGAACGGGATCGCGCCGAGGCGCCGCGAACCCTGGCCGCCGTTCTCCAGCGCCTCGGCGCGGGCGTCGTGCAGCGCGGCGCGGTCGGCCGCATCCAGCGCCCGGTAGGCGGCCCGGCCGGCCGGATCGGTGGCCAGGCACTCGCTGTCGACCCAACGGCGGGCGGCGTCAAACGGGTTGGCGGTCTCCTCGGCGGGGGCCGGCGGGGCCGGGGGCAGGTCGGTGCGGGTCGCGTACCGCTCCAGCGCGGTCACCAGTCCGGGCTGCGGCGTGGCGCCGGCGGCGGTCACCACCGTGACGGCCAGCAGTTCGGCGGGCATCCGGCGCAGCAGGATCGCGGTGAACTCGGCGTCGGTGGCGTCGGCTTCCTCGGCGCGTTCAATCACCAGCGTTGCGGGACCGCTTGGTTGACGGAGCATCAGATCACGGAGGAAGTCGGTGATGCCGTGCGCGATGCGCTGGGTGCGCAGCCGGGAGTAGAACCGGGTGCGTTCCTTCGGGATGGCCAGCGAGGTCAGCGTGCCCTCCGGAGCGGGTACCGAGTTGCGCAACTCCGGTGCGGCGGACAGCAGTTCGATGAGGTGGGCCTCGACCAGGTCGGGGAAGCGCTCCAGCGCCTGCGGCACCACGGCCCGCAGGATCGTGCCGGCCGCGGTGTACGGACCGCGCAGCCGCCGGTGGGCGCTGACCGTCGGCAGCAGCGCCGGCGCGTCCGGGCCGGGGGCGGCGGCGGCCCGGGTGCCGTCCGCGGTGACGAGCCAGCGGTGTGCGGGGGCGGTGGTCATGACTCTCCGTTCAGCAGGACGCGGTCGGCGGTGGCCGCCCGGGCGGCGCGGCGGGCCTGGAGGGTGGGCCGCAGCAGCAGGAAGACCTGGGCCAGGATGATCAGGACGAACGTGCCGCTGTCGACCAGCCCGCCGGTACTGGCCTGCGCCGGGTGCAGGAAGCGGCCGAAGACCAGGCGGATCATGGTGATCATGGGCACGGTCGTCATCAGCAGCATGCCGATGGACACCGCGTACCCCACGACGACCAGCCAGGAGTACCAGCGGGCCACCTCGCGGTCGCGCGGATGGAAGACCGACTCGTCGTACCTGGGGGTGCGCCGCCCGGCCAGCCGCGCCAGGTTGTTGTACGCGACCCGCCGGGCCGTCGTCTGGAGGTCCACGCAGCCCAGCACGGTGACGGCCACGTAGTACAGGTCCGTCTCCAGATAGAACAGGAACTGCCACAGGATGCGGACGAGGGTGAAGTAGGCGACGGCCAGCAGCATCCGGCCGGCCATCGTCAGGTGGCCGTCCTGCCGGATGGCGTCGGCGGCCAGCACGAGCGCCGCGGCCACCAGCACGTCGGTGATCATCCCGGCGAGCATCGGCAGGTAGCGTTTGCGCCGCTCGACGGTGACGAGGCCGTTCAGCTCAGTGAGGAACACCAGGTAGTACAGCCGCCGGCCGATCGACAGGTGCGAGCGCAGACCCAGCCGCCGGCCGGCCAGCGCGTGCGCGGCCTCGTGCAGCAGCACCAGCGGGATCTGGCCGAACGCCAGCACCACGCCGTTGAGCACCATCGAGCGGCTGAAGAAGACGTAGGTGTAGCGCGGTGCCAGGCCCGGCACCCGGAGCATCTCCACGACCGCGAACGCCAGCAGGGCGACGGCGAGCAGCGCCCCGGGCAGCGAGAACAGCGCCCGGCCCAGCCGCTGCCAGCGCACCGGACCCTCGTCCGCGACCGCGTCCTCGCCAGCCGCCCGCAGGAAGCCCAGCTCGCCGAGGGTGTCGCAGAAGTCGGCCATGTCGACCGGCTCGCCGTAGGTCTCCCGGTACCAGGCGGCCGCCTCGGCCGGCGTGGCCCCTGCCTCCAGTCTGCGCAGCAGCGCGGCGCCGTCCGCGGGCAGCACCACGTACGTGCCGGCCTCCCGGCGGCCCACCGTGACCTCGTCCCCCTCGTCGAGGTAGGTCAGCGGGTGCACGGGAACCGGCCGCGAGGGGTCGAAGACGGCCGGTCCGGCCTGTTGTCCTTCGTCGGCCACGGTTGCCAACGCTCCACCTTCGTCCTGATCGGGTCAGCGGGGTGTGGCGGCTGCCCGCGGGGCCGCGCCGGGCGCGGTCCCGCGGGCAGCCGGCGTCAACGGCTCAGCCGCAGGTGATGATCGTCAGGTTGGCGTGCACGCCCGCGTTCACCGCGCCGTACAGCGGGTTGGCGTGGCTGGTCAGGCGGACGTCGCCGGTCTTGCGAACCTCGATCTTCTTCATCATCGGTCCCTTCGTTAAGGGGCCTCCCTCGGCGACGACCGCCGGCGGACTGCCCGGACGAAGAGTCCACCGGCGTCCTAACGCGCCCCCAACGCCCGCCTGTCACCACGATGTCGCCCCGCTCCCATCCCGCCGCCCCGCCAGCTCACAGCCCCCGCGCCCCCGTCGTCCCACCCGGCAGACCCGACCGTCCGGGCGGTACGGGTACGCTGCGCGGCGGTTGGGGGCGGGGGTTGGGGGGCGGTGCGGGTGTGGGGGCGGTATGCGGTGCGCGGCGCGGCTGCTGGGGAGGCGGTACGCGGCTCGGCTGGTGAAGAGACGGCACGCGGTATACGGCACGACCGTGGACGAGGCAGCACGCGGCACACCGCACGACCGTGGACGAGGCAGCACGCGGTACACCGCACGATTGCCGAAGAACACGCAGTACACGGCACGACCGTCGACAAGGCAGGACGCAGTACACCGCACGATCGTCGAAAAGGCGGTGGCGGTGCGCCGCAGGGGAAGGTGTCCGCCGCGGCGCGGCATGCGGTACGTACACGTCAGCCGGCGTCCGCGCGGGCGCACGGCACGCAGCACGTGTACGTCAGCCGGCCCCTGCGCGGGCACGGCACACGGCACGCCGTACGACCGTCAAGGAGCGTCCGTGGCGGTGCGCGCGGGACAATCGCTGACGTAACGTCCGATTTCCGTCGGCCCCGATGGACCGGGCAGCGTCGAACCGCCACCGTCACCCCACCGGAAGCGCACCGCATGCCCCCCTCTTTCGGCTCCTCCAACTCCCCCCGCCGCACCGGCGTCCTGCGCCGCAGCGCCGTCCCGGTGCTCGCCGCCGCCCTGCTGCTCGGCGGCGGCGCCGACGCGGCCGGTGCGGCCGGCGTGCCGGGGCCCGTTCTCCCGAGCCCCGTCCTCCCGGTAGCGGTCGCCGCCGGGCCGGCCACCACGCAGGTCATCACGGTCGTGGCCCGCGGCACGCACGCCACCGTCACCGCCTGGCAGCGCACCGGCGGCGGCTGGGAGCCGGTCGTCAGCACCGACGGCGCCCGCGTCGGCGCCCACGGCCTCACCCCCGGCGCCACCCGGCGGCAGGGCACCGGCACCACGCCCGCCGGCACGTACTCCCTCAGCCGCGCCTTCGGGGTGGGCGCCGACCCCGGCACGCGGATGCCGTACCACCGGGTGACCGGCACCGACTGGTGGGTGGAGGACCCCACGTCCGCCTACTACAACACGATGCGCAGTTCGGTCCTCGGCGGCTTCCACCTCACCGAGACCGGCGACAACGGCAGCGAGCACCTGGCGGAGTACCCCGTCCAGTACCACAACGCCCTGGTCGTCGACTTCAACACCGCCCCCGCCGTCAGGGGCCGCGGCGCCGGGATCTTCCTGCACGACCTCGGCCCCCGGGGCGGCCCCACCGCCGGCTGCGTCGCGGTACCCGCGCCGGTGCTGACGCGCGTCCTGCGGTGGATCGACCCGTCCGACCACCCGGTGATTGCCATCGGCTGAACGGTGCCAGGCTGAACGGCGTCCGGCTCAACGGTGCCCGGCTCAACCGTGCCCGACTGAACGGCGTCCGCCGACCGCGGAACGCCGGGCGCGTCCGGGGCCGTATCCGGCACGCTGACGGCATGCGCGACACCGAGCACCCGCCCGGCCGGTCATCCCGCGCAACGGCACGTCCAGCTCCGGCAAGAGCGGCATCGCCGGTGAGCTGCTCGACCTGCTGGAGGCGGCGGGAGGTGGACCTCCCCGGCAACGGACGTACCGGCAACGGACCTCACCGGAGGTGAACGCACGGCAACGTCCAACGGAGTCCACCGGTGGCACCGCGCCCCGGGGCTTCACTCCGCAGCCGACGCACGAGATCGACAAACGGCTCACCAAAGCGCTACCGAGAAGCGACAGCCGAAAAATAAATTGCTATTTGCAGATAACGCCTCTTATCGAGCCCTGGTTTCGTCGCGTTGCTCACGTGATATCCATCAGTCGAAGAGCACGCAGAATTCACGGAATCGAAGGGGTGCGCATGAAGACTTTGCTGAAGAAAATGGGACTGCTTTCCGCGACGGCCACGGTGAGCCTCGGCACGGCCGTCCTCCCCGCCGCCCCAGCGCAGGCCGCCCAGCCGATCTGTCCGCAGGTCATCGCGGTCTGCACCTGGACGGAGCCGAACTTCGAGGGTGACTCGCGTCTCCTCTTCGACGAGGAGGCCGCGCTCCAACCGCCCGTGCGGAGCGCGGTGAACCAGGACTTCCAGACGTGGTGCTTCTACGACCGGCCGTTCTTCGACAACCGGGGGCGGACGCGCGAGGTCAACCGGGGCGAGACCGTGTACGACTTCGGCTTCAGCGCTCTGTCCGCCAAGCGGGGGCAGTGCGTCAACGATTGAGGCAGCCCTCTCCCGAAGTCCGCCGCCAGCCCGGCCGGTGACCCGATCCGGCCCACCGGCGCCATGGCGTACACGTCCCGGCCGGCCGCATCACCGCCCCACGGCGATCGCGCTGAACGGCAAGCCGGGTTTTCGACCGTCTCCGGAAAGGACGCCAGCTCGTACGGGACGGCGAGCGGATACCGGCCTGGAAGCCGCGGGCCTTCCGGAACAGGGAAATAGGCGCTGACGCTCGAATGCATGACTTCATTGAGCGTCCGCGCACAATGGGCGGGCCGAAAAATGGGCGGGCCGCGCACGGTGGTCCGTGCGCGGCCCGCCCCGGGTGCTGTGTCAGTCCCCGAGGTCGCTCATGAACTTCTTGGTGTACTCCAGCGGTGTCGTGCTGGAGATCGAGTTGCAGGTGGGGGACGCGTAGTCGTCGGAGCAGGGGGTGTCCCGGTCCAGCGACCAGTAGTGCAGCCCGGCCAGGCCGTTGCTCTTCGCGTACGACGCCAGCGTGTCCACGTCACCGGCGGTGAAGGTCTCGGTGGTGGCGTCGTTCATGCCGATCATCGGCGTGACGGCGATCTTGCTCGCCGGGACCTTGTAGGTGTGCTCGAGGTTCGTCACCGCCTGGATCGCCGACTGCGCCATCTCGCAGCTGCCGGAGGCGACGACGCACACGCTGCTGGACGCGTTGCCGTAGTCCATGGTCATCAGGTTGATGACGTAGTTCTTCAGGCTGGAGCCGAGCACCGCCTGGACGACCCCGGCGCCGAGCGAGTTCACGCCGCCGTAGCTGCCGTCGGACGCTCCCAGCGTGGCGAGGGTGAACGAGAACTGCAGGTTCGGGTACTGCGCCTGCGCTCCCGCCGCCGCGGCGACCAGGTTCTGGATGTCCGACTGGGACTGGCCGCCCTCGATGTCGAAGTCGATGCCGACCAGGTGCGGGCTGGCGTAGCGGGCGATGAACGATTCCATGCCGGCCGTCGAGCCGCAGGTGAAGGTGCCGGCCGCACCGCCGGTCGATATGACGTAGTTCAGGTTGGCGGCCTGGAGCTGCGGCACGTTCTCGGCGGCCCAGTTGGCGCCCGAGACACCACCCCAGTTCTCACTGCCGCAGGCCCCGGTGGCGAACGCGACCGTGAGCGCGGGCAGCTTCGGCAGGTCCTGCGACACCAGGCTGCCGGAGCCCACCACCGGCAGGACGGCCCCGCTCGCGGCCGACTGCATCTGGTAGGTGTTCCAGTTCATGTTGATCGTGACGTCTTTGTACGGGCTGAAGAGCAGGCCGCTCACGGAACCCGTTCCGGTCCCGGTGCCGGTCCCGCCCCCTCCCCCCGATGATCCGCCGGTACACGCGCCGTTGGACGTCCACGGCTGCCCGGAACCGCTTCCGCCGCTGCTGGTCGCCGGGTTGTTGCCCTGGGTCCAGTAGTTGGCGGTGTAGTTGGTCCCGTTCTCACTCGCCTGCTGGCTGGCGGTGTAGGCGGTGGTGGAACTCCAGGCCGCGGCGCAGGTGGTGGCCGGCTGCGCGGCTGGCGTCGCGGCCGCCGCGAAGGCCGAGCCGCCGACCGTCAGCCCGAGCACCGAGCCGGCGATGAGAGCTTTGCGCAGAATCCGTCTTCCAACTCGCATGGACCCTCCAAGGGTGAGAGGAGTGTTGCGATCGCGGCACCGCACCGGGCCGGTGGACCGGCAGGGTGACCACTTTGCACGTGGGCGAACGGAGTGGTCTTGACCACTCGAACCGATTGGTCAAGACCACTTTGTACGGGCGGCGAACAGGCCGGTCAACCCTTCAATAAAGTTGCGTATTTAGTTTGGCCGGATGAGTGGGTGACCTTTCAGCCACAGATCAGCCACAAACGTCACAATATTTCGCGGCGGACGTCGATGGGATGCGGTGGCTCCATCGGTGGTGAGTGGTGGTGGTCGGGCAGGTTCGGAGCCCGGGCCCGGGTGCCGTCGCGGGTGAACGCCGGGTTCCACCGCACCCATTGGGCCGTTCTCCGGCGGGGGCGGACGGGTCGGCCCGACAGGCGCGTCTGGCCCGAAAGCCGTGTCCGGCCGGACAGGGTGGGCGTGGGCTTCCAGGGCGACGGATCGAGTGCGGTCGGGACGAGGTCCGGACGGACCTGGTGCCGGGCGGTGTCGCGCGGGGCGGGTTTCGCGGGCCCGTTGCCCGGGCGGTTCGGATGGTCGGCGCGTTCGCCGGACCGGGCGACAACTCGCGGATCACCGCCTGGACGGAGGCCGGCCCGTACCGCCTCACGGTCGCGCGCAACGGCCGCGTCGTCCACGGGGGCACACGATGACGACGCCGACGCGGCCGCCGAGGCGCACCACCGCACCGGTGGCATCCGCACCGGCGCCAGCCGCACCGCCGCACCGCGTTCGGCCCGACCGAGACCGACGGCGAGTGGTACATCATCCGGCAGCTCTGCGGCCACCCGCTCACCCGAGCCACTCCTGTCAGGGGCGAGCCTCACGCCCAGGCGCGCACCGTACGGCCCCACCGTGGCCATCGGAGGCCACGGTGGGGGCGAGGGTCAGGCGCTTCCGGTGAGGAATTCGACGCGGGCGCAGCCGGGGCGGCCTGGTTTGGCGGGGGTGTAGCCCACGGAGCCCTTGCCGCCGCGGCCGGCGTCGGTGGGGCATCCGGCGGGCAGCGGGCGGGCGGCGGCTCCGCCGGTTCCGCCGTTGCTGTTGGAGGTGCCGGGGCTTCCGGCGGTCCTGGTTCCGGTGGTGCGGTCGTAGCAGAAGGTCCGGGGATAGGTGCCGCTGCCGCCTGCGCCGCCCTTGCCGGCCGCGGGCTTCTTGGCGAGGATGACGCCCGGTTTGCCGCCACTGCCGCCGTCGGCCTCGACCCTGCCGCCCAGGGACGAGAAGGTCGTGCTGCCCTTCCCGCCCGCCGTGCGGTCCGTGCCGGGCTTGCCGCCGGCGCCGACGGACAGGGTGAAGACCAGGTCTTCGGACGTTGGGGTGTAGGTGCACTCGATCAGGGCGCCCCCTCCGCCACCACCTCCGCCGGGCGAGATCTCGCTGAGAAACGAGCTGGTCCCGCCACCGCCACCGCCGGCTCCGACGAGGCGGACGCGCACCCGCCCGGTACCGGCCGGCGGCGAGCACTCGATCCGCTTCGCGGTCGTCACGGTGATGACCTTCGCGCACGTCGGCAACGCCGCCTGGGCAGACGCCGCCAGCCCCATCGGAACCACCGCACCACCCGCCATCACCAGCACACCCACCGCACGCGACACCCGCGCACCCGTGATCACCTTCATCGACGCCACCTTCCCGAGTCCCGTCTCTTTGCGCAGAAAATACCTATTTCTTACGTAGAGTGACGACGATGCCGGGCGGCCTCCCGCCACATTCCCCCCATCGGCCGTTGATGTGCCCACTCACCCACCCCCGTCCGCAGCGGGGCTGACGCCGTTCATCCGCTGCCGAGGCCGCCCAGCGCGCCGACAGTCGCGGCGCCGTGCCATCAGCACCGGGCTCGCCGGCGTACGACCGCTCACGATCCGCAGGTGGGGAGAGCGCGGACGCCTGAAGGCCACCGGCCTCACCGATCGCCGGGGGCAGTTGTTCACCCTCGCCGACGTCGCTCGCGCCGAACCCGCCACTCGCGCGCGGGCTTTGCGCCCCGTCGGCATCACGGCACCGTCCACCGCAGTCCGCCAGCGGCACCGCATTCCGAGGGCGGCAGCGAATCCGGGATCACCTGCTCGGGGCTTTCGTGCCCGGGACGAACCGGCCACGGCTGAACCTGTGCCTTGCCCGGCCGGACAAGGCACAGGTCACGGCCAGGAGGGGTCGGCTGGAAGCAACAGCTGTGGCCGTCGCGGTGCGCATTTTCCTCATGAGGAAAATGATGGTTCGCCAATCGGATCGATGAATTCACGCACCTGAGCGGATTTCCCTCTCCGCAGTGGAGCCGGTTACCAGCTCACGACCACGTATCCGGTGTGCCCGGTCGCGCCGCCGGTGCTGTTGTCGCTGCTGCTGGAGCCGCCTGCCGCGCCCTGGCCCGCCGTTGCCGGAATGCCGGCGGGCAGGCCGTCGAGGGTGCCGCGGTGGCCGGCCGTGCCTCCGGCCTTGGCCTCGCCTCCCGTCCCACCCTGCGCCCCGTGCCCACGCGATTGCACCTTCCAGATACCGCCCCCGCACAGGTACCTGGCGCCCCCGCCCCCGCCGCCGTTGTGCGGGCCCTTCCTGAGATCGCTTCCCCGGGCGCCGGCGTGACCACCGGACGAACCTCCGCCGGAGCCGCCCCTGCCACCAGGCACCATGCCCTGCTGCGCGGCGAAGCCGGTGCCACCGCCACCGCCACCGCCCCCACTCGCGACGGCCGCATCGGTGACGTCTCTGTTCGGGCCACGGAAATTGACGAGGAACATCTTCGAATCGCCGCCGCCTCCGCCACCACCGCCTCCGCCACCGTCGTTCCGGTTACCCGGAATGCCGTCACCACCGCCGCCCGCGCCCTGGCCGCCCTTGCCACCGCCGCGCAGTTCCCCCTTCTGCCCGCCGCCTCCGCCGCCCCCGACACGCACTCCGATCATGGCGAACCCGTCGTCCAGGAGCGACACGGTGCACGTGGCGACTCCGCCGGCTCCACCACCACCGCCGCCACCACCGACATCGTGACCTTCATGGCCGCCGCCACCTCCGCCGCCGCCACCGCCGATCAGCGCGACCTTGAACGTCTCCACGCCATCAGGCAGCTTGAACTCGAAGTAGCCCGGCTCGTCAAAAACCCTGCTGTGGGATTCGGCAGCCTGCGCCGGATCGGAACCCAATCCGGCGACCAACAGGGCTGCGGTAATGACCGCACCCACGCCCCTCAATGACTGCAAATTCTTCATACTTCTCCCTCGGCGCCACGCGCTTTTGCAACATGATGACCCGTCAGTTGATATGGCGCAGTCACCCATATGGGTGAAGCGCCTGCCGCGATACCGCATCGGCGGGTCGGCGCCCGGGTCTCCACAACTGTCCGCGGCGCCCAGTTGTGTGTCGGCACCGGTAGCCCTGAAGCGTGAGGTACGCACAGGGCGGCGGGTTGACCGACGCCGAGAGAGCCACGCGGGAGCGGTTACCGGCTTCAGGCTGTGGAGCGGGTCGAGGTTGGGCAGAAGAACGCGGAGATCGCCTCTGTCCTGCGGATCAGCGTGCGGTCGGTCGAGCGGTGGCGCCGGGCCCGGCCCGAGAGCGGAGAGGCTGGAGTCCTGTCGAAAGGGCCGCCGGGAAGACCTCGGCTCAGCGAAGCCCAGATCGCCAGGCTGGAGCGGGAGTTGGAGTGCGGCCCGTTGACTCACGGGTGGGCGGACCAGCGGTGGACGCTGGCGCGGATCAAAAGGCTGATCGGCCGACTCTTCCCTGTCTCCTGCACGGTCGAGGCACTTGGCGGCTGCCGAAGCGACACGGCTCGAGCCGGCAGCAGCCCACCAGACGCGCGATCGAGCGCGATGACGACGCGGTCGAGGTCTGGAAGAAGGAGACCTGGCCGCGGGTAGGACCACGGTGGCGGAGCGTGGGGCCCGGATCGTCTCCGAGGACGAGGCCGCGCAGTAGATGACTCCGCCGCGAGCCAGGACCTGGGGCCGGATCGGCCGGACCCCGGTCGTGAAAATCAGAGGCCGGGGCTCCGGACGAGTGTCGATGGCAGGCATGACCTGCTGAAGGCCCGGCGAGCGCTTCCGACTGATCTACGCGATCCAGGAGTACCGGGGTCGGAAGGACGAGCCGAAGGGCTTCGGCCGGCGCGACTTCCACAACCTGATCGTCCGCGCCCGCATCCGGCTCGGCGGGCCGATCGTGCTGATCTGGGACAACGTCCGCCTCCACCCGACGGTTGGCATGCGCGAATTCATCGACGCGAACGCCGAGTGGCTGCTGCCCACTTATGCTCCGGACCTCAATCCGACCGAGGGCGTCCGGTCACTGGTCGAGCGAGACATCGGCAATCTGGCTGCGGCCGACCTCGGCAAAATCACCCGCGCTGTGAAGCGCAAACTGAAGATGCTTGCAGTACCGACCGGAGGTCATCAACGGCTGCCTCGCCAGCACCGACCTTCCCCTGAACCTGTGAGCGCCGGGTCAGTGGACCCGACGTGGTCGCGGCCAAAAGCCGCTGGTCAGCTACGGTGACGGCATGACTGACAGTCTGCCCGAGGACGTAACCGACGTGCTTGGCCTCGTCCTGAACCCGGACGAGCCCGCTCACCTCGCCCTCCGACGGCAGGTGTCCCCTCAGGGTGCGATCCCGTCGCAAATGCGGTTGCGGTACTGCCTACTTCGAACTCGACACCGACGCGGTGGAGCCGGCGCCAACAGGCCCCGGCACTGTCGTGGCTGCCGACGTACAGCCACTCACCGAAACCGGTGAGTGCCCAGGCGAGGTCCTGGTCTTCGCGCAGGGCGGCTGCCTCTCATGGCTGGAGGTCTGCTCCCGGAGCGATGAACGTCGAGGTGAATCTCGCTGCGGCCTGGCGCCGGGTGCAGACACCGTCCTGAACCCGGGCCGGCAGCATCCGGCGGTCTCAGCCCCCGACACCGCCACCACGAGCCGATCGACATCGCGCGTTCAAGTTCAGTATCCGGACACGCATCACGCCCGACACTGCCACCGGCTTCCTCACCGCCGGGATCGCCATCATCGGACGGCCCATCAGCCACACGGTGCAGATCAACAAGGGGCTCGGCCGGCTGCCAGCGATCGAACCCGCCGCACGGAAGGCGCCGGCGACCGGCGCGGCGACCGGCGTCAGCCCGGTCGTCCGCAAGGTCGAGGCCGAGCTGAGCGACGACGCCAAGGCGTTCCCCGACGGCGTGGTGGCACAACTCGGCGCCCCGGCCGCGCCGATGGCCGAGCCCAGCACCAACACCGCAGCCGACACCGGGCCGACCCCGGCCGCCGTGCCCGCGCCGGAGCCCGTCACCGCGTCGGCCGGGCCGTCGAGGGCGCCGTGTTCGTCGTCCACGGCGGGCAGATCGTTCCGCAAACCGCCTCATCCGGAAGTGACCCGTGGCTGATGAGCCGTCCAACTCCGAGCTGTGGCGGCTCATCACGGACACGCTCGCGGCAACCTGACCGTCCGCCTCGACCAGCTCGTCCGCCGGGACGTCTATGACGCCCGCGGGGCCGCCGGGCGACCGCGACATGGCTACGATGCGCAAGGAGTTCGAGGGCGCCGAGCGCGAGCGGGAGAAAGCGGCCGAGCAGCAGGCGGCCGATCGGCGGTCGATCTTCACCGCGCTGATCGCACCGGTCCTCGCCCTCGTGCTCGCCCTCGCCCTCGTGCTGACGATCCACCTCGCGTCCCGGGGGTGCACTCGTGAACCGACGCAAAGACGTGCTGTTCGCGGTCGCCGTCCTGCTCGGCCTCGCCGCGTTCGCGTGGATCGCCATCACCCCGCAGAGCCCGTCCACCCGGGTACACACCGCCAACGCGGCACGCGACGCTCTCGCCCGGCAAGTCGAGGGACTGGGCCACACCCCCGTCGCCGGGCCGCCCGGCAGCCGATGCCTCCCCGGCTGCCCGGAGCGTCCGGCTCGCCGGGACGAGGCGGCGCCACGGGACCGGTGGTCGGGAAATCGGGCCCCAGCGACCCCGCCGGCGCGGTCGGGCCGTCCGGCGCAGCGGGCGCTGCGGGCGCCACAGGTTCCCCCGGCACGGACGGCGCCCAGGGCCGGCCTACCCGACAGGCCCCCAAGGTGAGCACGGAGCGGGGGGCGACACGGCGACAAGGGAGACCGCGGCGAACCGGGGCGGACGCCAGCCGGACGGACATTTGCGAACCTACGGGGACCACCTGTACGCGCAGTGCGGACGCGGACGGCAGCACCCACTACACACGCGCTCCCGACACCAGCCCGACCGAGCCGACCTCACCGTCCCCGACAACTTCGGCCGCCGCGCTCGATCTGCGGCGTCGCCACTGAACACCTCGTCCTTGCCCGGCCCCCGGGACCGGGCAAGGACGATGGGCGTGTCCGGCGCCGCCTTCCCTTACCTCCAGGAGTTCACAGTGCCAAGGTTTTCCCGGTGCCCAGGATTGAGGGTCGTGTAAGTTCCCCCGCAGTTCGGCTCGTTGTAGAAGTCCCACGCCTTTGACGAGTTGTTCGCGACAACCCGGGCGTAGCCTCCCGGAACGTTGTCACACGTGTGCTCCGTGGGGTTGTAATACATGTTGTCGGGGGGGCCGGAGGGGTCCGAGGTCTTCCAGAAGCACACATAGCCCTGCGGGCAGAGATCGTTTCGACCGCTGGGTTCGTCAGCCTGAGCCGACATCATCGGCGCGAGGAATGCCGCAGCGATTACCGACACAGCCATGAGGCGACGAAGAGCCATCGTTGATACCTCCACTATTCACGGGACCGTCGGATCGAGTCCTGTCCGGCCATCGTAAATTGCCAAATCCGCCCAACGGAACAGAGCAGATCGCGTTCCACTCGAACGAGTCATTGGCGAATAGATTCCCTCCGGAAGCATTTTCTCCCACCTATCGCAATCTCATGCGCATGGATTAATTACATAATTAATCCTATCTGGATAACAACTGCCATATCAGGCCGCCGCCCTGCCGATGCGCCGTGCGGCACCGGCCCGGCGTCCTCCGAACAGGACGCAAGGGCGCCACAGGGGTCGCCCACACATGCGTCCCCGATCCACCCCGTTCGCGCCCGCATCCCCGTCTCCGACGGCTTCGGCCGCCGCGCTCGACCCGCGGAGCCATCACTGAACCGCCTGTCCCCGTCCGACCTTCGGGCCGGGCGGGGCGTTTCGCCAGCTGCCGCACCCGGTCCCGGCCGGCACTCGCCTCGGGCCCACTCGGGCGCGTCGGGCGCTTCCTCACACATTATTCGGTAAATATAGGTTCATACAGGCAGTAATCGAACCACGTGGAGGACGCTCAATGCGCCGTATCGCCGCTGTACTCCTCGGATCCCTCCTGCTCAGTGGAATCGCCGTCACGTCGGCCCATGCGGACGACGAGTCGGACTTCCAGCACTTCAGTTCACAGCTCGACGTGGGCAGTACGGGAATCGAGTACACGCAGGACAAGGACGGTGGCTGGAGCAGCAACGACGACTGATCGTCGCCGGCTCCCGGGCCCCTTCCTACGGCCTCCCGGACGGAGCCGTGGAGAACGAGCCGACCGGGACGCGCCGCCGCCGAACCACTCGCGCCCCCGGCCGGCCTTCGGGCCGGGCGGGGGCGTTCGTCGTTCCCCGCAACGGCAACGGCCCCGCGACGGAGGGCCGTTCGCCGTTTTGCGGCGGTACCGCTCTGGTGTCGAGGCAGAACGGGAGCCCAGCCTGCCGCGGGACACATCGGCGCCCGCATCGCCGCGCTCCGCGCGCAACGCGGTCGCACACAGGCCGGGTTGGCCCTCCGGGCGGACGTGCCGTGGAGCCTGCCGTCCACGATCGAGACCGGCGACCGGCCGGGCAACGCCGTCGTTCACTGCGGCATGCGCACGGGCTCTCGCGGCGCCCACCGCCCGGCTCGCCGGGCAGAGGAACGGCCCAGGTCAAAACAGCGTTCGACCTGGGCCTTCGCCCTGTTCACCAGGGCGTTTCCGGTGGGCACAGCTGGGTTCGAACCAGCGACATCCGCTTTGTAAGAGCGGCGCTCTACCGCTGAGCTATGCGCCCGGGTGCGTGCGGGGGCACGCACGGGAGAGGTCACCCTACCGTGCTGGAGGGCGGCGGGGACAAATCCTGGGAGGGGTGCGGGAGGACGGGGGGCGCGTCGGGGGGTGCGGGGGTGCGAGGATGGACGGGGAGTGACGCGGACGGGTGGAGCAGCGGGAGAGGGATGTGACGACGGCACGATCGTGGTGGCGCGGGCGGGGGGACGACCACCGTGCGGGC
The DNA here is from genome assembly GCF_027947535.2 of Streptantibioticus silvisoli. Taxonomy (GTDB): domain Bacteria; phylum Actinomycetota; class Actinomycetes; order Streptomycetales; family Streptomycetaceae; genus Streptantibioticus_C; species Streptantibioticus_C silvisoli. The sequence goes on along the minus strand of NZ_JAAGKO020000002.1, from coordinate 125,207 downwards.
GCGCAGGCCGCGAAGGACGCCGCGGCGGAGGCGTTCTACGAGCTGGACACCGCCCAGCGGGACCTGACGATCTCGATCGAGGCGATCACGGCCGTCGACAGCTCCCCCGCCGGCCGCAAGGCCGCCGCCGACTTCGAGACGCTGGGCCGGCGGATCGACCAGGTCAGCGCCGCCTACATCGACACCGTCGACGCGCACGACCTCGACGCGGTCGAGCTGGACCTGGCCACCGCGACCCGGGCGCGCAACGCCTTCACCCTGGCGAAGGACGAGATCGGCAAGGTGCGCGCGGACCTGGGACGGTTCGCCGACAGCCTCGGACCGCTGCTCACCCGCGCGGAGACCGAACTCGCCCGGCTGGCACCGTCGGTGGAACGCGCCAAGCAGTCGCTGCTGGCGGCCACCCGGGCGCTGGACACCGTGCGGGCCGGCCGGCTGAAGGCGGACGACCTGGCCGCGCGGCTGGCGGCGCTGGCGCCGGAGCTGACCAAGCTGAACCAGGGCGCGAGCGCGCACGGCGTCCAGGAGACCATCCGCCGCGCCGACGACGTGCGGCGCCGGGCGGAGGAGATCCGCACCGAGGCCGAACGGCTGCCGGAGCGGGCCGCGGAGATCGACAAGCGGCTGGTCAGCCTGCGTACCCGGGTCGAGGCGCTGACCACCCGCGCCGAACAGGTCGGCCCCACGCTGAGCGAGCTGCGGCGCCGGTTCAGCGCCGCGTGCTGGCAGGACCTCCAGCAGGTGCCGGACCAGGCCCGTACCGCCGCCGCCCAGGCGCACCGCAAGCTGGACGAGGCGGCGGCCGCCCGCGACGGGCAGCGCTGGCAGGAGGCGGGCGACGCGATCGCCGCGGTCCGCGACCTGCTCAGCGGCACCGACGCGGCGGTGGCCGCGGCCGGCGACCGGCTGCGCCGGCTCAACGAGGTCAGCAAGGACCAGCAGGCGGAGATCGACAAGACGCGGTTCGCCCTGCGGGACGCCCAGCGGCTGGCCATGCAGGGCCGGGCCACCCCGGAGCCGAAGCACGCCCGCCCGCTCGACGAGGGCGTCACCCGGCTGGACGCGGCCGTCGCCGCGCTCACCGGGCGGCACCCGGACTACTGGGCGTTCCTCACCGAGACCGCGGCCATCCGCCAGACCGCCGAGCGCGTGGTGCTCAACATCCGCGAGGAACGCGCCACCCAGCGCTGACCCCCGCCGACGGCGCCGTCCTCGCCGGGCACCGCGGCTCTCGGCGCCGCCGACCGCGTTCACCGGGGGCCGCTTTCACCGCCGCCGGCCGCCTTCACCGCAAGGCGCCGCCTTCACCGGTGGCCGCCACCTCCCCGGCACCGGCCGCCTCACCGCCACCCACGCCACCCCCGGGCGCCCTCACCGCCGCCGGCCCGCCTCCCCCGCACCCCAGCACCCTCACCGCCCACCGCAAGGCGGCGCCCACCCGGCCCACCCGTGGCCCGTATCCGAAACGGTGACCCGCGGTTATCCTGCGTGGCATGCCTCGTTACGAGTACCGCTGCCGCGCCTGTGGCGCCACGTTCGAAAAGAACCGGCCGATGGCCGAGTCCGCCGCGCCGGCCAGTTGCCCGGACGGGCACGAGGACACGGTGAAGCTGCTGTCGACGGTGGCCGTGACCGGTGCCGCCTCGCAGTCGGCCGCGCCGCGGGCCGGCGGGGGCGGGGGCGGCGGGTGCTGCGGGGGCGGGTGCTGCGGCTGACCCCGGCGTCGGCGGGCCGGGTGCGCCGGGCCGGCGGGGCCGTGGCCTGCGGCTGAGCCGGGCGAGTGGCCTGTCCGCCGATCGCGGCGGATGCTGGAGGGACGCGGTGGCGGCGGACGCCTGCTGCGGTGCCGCGTCCGTACCAGGGAGGCCGGCCGATGCTGAGACTCGACGAACACCTGCCGACGGACCACCCGCTCAGCCGGGTCTACCGGGCCGGGGCCGGGCTGATGGGTCTGGTCCTGCTGACCTTCGGCATCCTGGGCTTCTTCGGCCAGGTCGGGTTCTTCTCCACCAACGGCGACCAGGTGGCGGGGCTCAGCTCGAACGGCGCGCTGAGCCTGCTGTCGGTGGTGGTCGGTCCGCTGCTGCTGGGCGGCATGATCATCGGCGGGAACGTCGCGTCCACCGTGAACATGGTGCTGGGCGTGGTGTTCGTGCTGAGCGGCTTCGTCAACCTGGCGCTGCTGGACACCGGTGCGAACTTCCTCGCGTTCAAGATCTCCAACGTGCTGTTCAGCTTCGTCTTCGGGCTGATCCTGATGACGTTCGGGATGTACGGGCGGGTGCACAGCCATCTGCCGCACGACAACCCGTACTGGCAGCAGCGCCACCCCGAGCAGGCGGAGCGCGAGCGGCTGGCGCAGGACGACGGCACCGGGAGGCAGCCGGAGGCGGTGACCGCGCACGGCCGGCCGCTGCGGCCGCCGCCCGGTGCCCCGCCGGGCGGCAGCCGGCCGCTCAGCCCGAGCGACGGGCGAGGGTCAGACCGTCCGCGACGTTGAGCTGGACCGACTCGACGCGGTCGTCGGCCAGCACCAGTTCGTTGAACGCCCGGATGGCGGCGGCGCTGCCGGTGGCGGCGGGGTCGGCGGCGCCGCCGTGGAAGTAGGTGTTGTCGACCACCAGCAGCCCGCCGGGCCGGGTGCGGGGGACCAGCTCCTGCCAGTACGACGGGTAGCCGGCCTTGTCGGCGTCGAGGAAGGACAGGTCGATCCACGGGTCGGCCGGCAGCGAGCGCAGGGTCTCCAGGGCCGGCGCGATGCGCAGGTCGATCCGGTCGCCGACACCGGCCGCCTGCCAGGCCTGCTGGCCCAGCGCCGTCCACTCCTCGTTGACGTCGCAGGCGATGAGCGTGCCGTCGTCCGGCAGCGCCTGCGCCATCGACAGCGTGGAGTAACCGGTGAAGGTGCCGACCTCGACGATCCGCCGGGCACCGGTGAGCCGCACCAGGAAGGCCAGCAGCGGTCCCTGCTCCGGCGCGGTCTGCAGGCCGGCCACCGAGCCGAAACGTTCCTCCGTTACCGCGATCAGGTCGCGCTGGGCGGCGGAGAGCGGATTGTTGGCGAGCAGGTAGTCGTACAGCTCGGGGGTGAGCGGCGGATTCTTGCTGTCGGTCACCAAAGCCTCCACGGGGGATTCACGGGCACGTCGCGGGTGCATAGGGTACGCGCATGCTGAGCGCCTTGATCGACGAAGCGGCGGAGCTGGCGGACGGCGCGCCGGGCGGCCGGGCGCTGCTGGGCCTGGCGGGCGCGCCGGCGGCCGGCAAGTCGACGCTGGCCAGGCGCCTGGCGCGCGGCGTCGAGGAACGTCTGGGGCCCGGCACCGCGGCCCGGGTGCCGATGGACGGCTTCCACCTGTCGACCGCGCGGCTGGACGCGCTGGGGCTGCGGGACCGCAAGGGCGCGCCGGAGACCTTCGACGTGTGGGGGTACGTGCACCTGCTGCGCCGGCTGCGCGAGGAGACGGCGCGGCCGGTCTACGTCCCCGACTTCGACCGCGCGATCGAGGAGCCGGTGGCGGCGGGCCTGGTGGTGCCGCCGTCGGCGCGGCTGGTGATAACGGAGGGCAACTACCTGGCCGACGACGGCGAGGGCTGGCGCGAGGTGCGGGGGCTGCTGGCGGCGCTGTGGTACGTGGAGGTCCCCTGGCCGGTGCGCGAGGCCAGGCTGCTGCGCCGGCACGTGCGCGGCGGCCGCAGCCGGGGCGAGGCGCTGAAGTTCATCGCGTCCAGCGAGCGCCCGAACGCCGACCGGGTGGCGAAGGGGAAGGCCAACTGCTCGCGCGTCATCCGCCGTTGAGGCGGCGGACCGGTGAGGGTACGCACCGGCGGCGCGGTTCGCTTGGAGCGGCACCGGACCGGTGCGGGCCTCCCCCGGAGCGCCCCCACCGGAGCGGCCGTTCGACGGCGCCGCGCACCGGGGGCCGCCGGCCAGCGGCGCGATTCGCTTGGAGCGGCACCGGACCGGTGCGGGCCTCCCCCGGAGCGCCCCCACCGGAGCGGCCGTTCGACGGCGCCGCGCACCGGGGGCCGCCGGCCAGCGGCGCGATTCGCTTGCAGCGGCCCCGGACCGGCGCGGGCCTCCCCCCGGAGCGCCCCCACCGGAGCGGCGGTACGACGGCGCCGTACCCCGGGGCCGCCGGCCGGCGGTGCGGCCCACCTCCGGCCGCTTCTGACGGCGCGTCAGTTCTCCTTGAGCCAGGCGGCCATGCGGGTCACGATGAGTTCGCCGGCCGCGACGCCCCGGGTGGTGAGGGCGGTCAGGTGCGGCGCGGTCCAGCCGGTGTCGGCGAGTTCGCCGTGGCCGGGGCGCCAGGCGTGGTCCGCGGCGAGCAGCAGGTCGGCGTCGAGCAGGGAGTCGCCGGCCGCCAGCACCCGGTCGGCGCCGGTGCGGCGGACCACCTCGGCGAGGGCGGCGGACTTCGTCAGCGGGACCGGGACCGCGTAGAGCTTGCGGCCCTGGAGGGAGACGGTCCAGCCGCGGTCGGCCGCCCAGCCGCTGATCTCCTTGATCCACTCCTGCGGCACCAGGTCGCGTTCGACCACCAGGTAGACGAACAGGTCCTCCGCCACCCGGGCCTTGCGCAGCCAGCCGGGGTCGGCGTGGCGCACCAGGTGGTCCAGCACCTGCGCGAGCGGCGCGCAGCCGGCGGCGACGGTCCGGCGCACCCGGTCGTGCCAGTCGCGGTCGGTGCGGCCGTCGACCAGCAGGTGGCCGCCGTTGGCGCAGACCGCGTAACGCGGCGGCGGTCCGGGCAGGTGGACGCGGCGGTACTGGTCGCGGGTGCGGGTGGTGACCGGCACGAAGTCGGTGGCCGCCGCGAGTTCCTCGATGAGGGCGGCGGCCCGCTCGGTGACGAAGGACAGCGGGCGGCCGTTGTGGACCTCGACGCACAGCAGCCGGGGCGCCTGGTCGTCCGGCATGGTCAGGGCGAGGGCGGCGTTGGAGTAGATGAGGGTGCGGTCGAGGTCGGTGGCGACGAGTGTGGCGCGGTGGGCCGGCGCCGGGCGGACGGTCACCGGGTGGCCGCCAGCCTGCCGTCGGCACCGGTGGCGCCGCGGGTGTAGTGCGGGTGGATCAACCCGACACAGGAGTACGGCAGTTCGTCGACCTCCTCGACCGGTACGCCGCGCTGGGCGGCGAGCAGCCGGACGTGGTCGAGGTCGGCGCCGGTGCCGCGCCGGGCCAGCACCCGCCACGGCACCCGGCGCAGCATGACCCGGGTGGTCTCGCCGACGCCGGGCTTGACGAGGTTGACGTCGTGGATGCCGTACTCGTCGCTGATCCGGGTGACCGCCTGCCAGCCGGCCCAGTCGGGGGCGCGCTCGGCGGTGGCGCCGAGCAGCCGGGCGGTGTCGTTCGCGGCGGCGTCGTCGGTGGCGCCGAACCGGCCGGCGACGGTGTCGGTGAAGTGCCCGGAGACGTCGTCGGCGGCCAGGTCGCGGTAGAACTTGGCGCCGTGGAAGTCGCGCGGTCCGGTGAGGTCGGCGCGCAGCACGGTGCGCGAGACCAGGCCGGAGACGGTGGAGTTCAGGCACGCGGAGGGGATGAGGAAGTCGTCGCGGGTGCCGTACTCGGTGACGCAGCGGCCGGGGTCGGCGAGCACCGCCAGCCGCGGGTCGAAGCCGGCCGGTCCGCCGTGGCGGCCGAACTCCTCGACGGCGGCGGTCAGTTCGCGGGTGATGGCGCCCTTGCCGGTCCAGCCGTCGACGAACACCACGTCGCGCGGGTCGTGGTGGGCGGCCAGCCAGCGCAGCGCGTTGGTGTCGATGCCGCGGCCGCGGACGATGGAGACCGCGTAGTGCGGCAGGTCCAGGCCGTGGGCGCGGCGGGCCCAGCGGCGCATCAGGACGCCGACCGGGGTGCCGGCCCGGGCCAGCGAGACCAGCACCGGGGGGTGGCCGGGGCGGGCGCGTTCGGCGAGCAGCAGGCCGGTGACGGCGCCGACCGCGCGGGCCACCCGGTCGGCGGAGGCGGCCAGCGCCGCGTGGAAGAGCGCGAGGTACTCCTCGGTGGGCCGGTACTCCACCGGCAGCGACTCGGCGTAGTGCGCGCCGCCGTGCTGGACGGCCTCCTCGCGTTCCTCGACCGGCGCCTCCAGCGGCACGTCGCTGAGGTCCTTCAGCAGCCAGCCCACCTCGTCGGCGGGGTAGCTGGAGAAGGCGGGGCCGCGCAGCGGTTCGGACAGCATGGGTTATCGGACCTGCCGTTCGGTGGTCGGCCGTCCAGCGGCCGGCCGGTCGGGGGTGTGGCTGGGTACGACGGCCAGCGCGAGCCGGTCGGTGTGTGCGGCCAGGTGGCTCAACAGGCCGCCGGGCGCGTGCAGTTGAGGGGTGTCGGCGGTGGAGTCCAGCACGGCGACGATCGCGTCGAACCGGCGGGCCGGATCGCGGCCGGGGGCGACGTTGTAGGCGTAGCGCTCGCCGGGGCCGTCGCCGGGGTCGTCGTGGGCGGGGAAGACCAGCCGGGTGCGGATGGCGTAGCCGGGTTCGTCGACCGCCAGCACCGGGGACCGGGTGGTGGTGGAGAACCGCACCTCAAGCCCGCCGGCCGCCTCCAGCGCGCCGGCCAGCCGCAGCGGGGCGTACATCAGCTCCTCGCAGCCCAGCACCAGCACGCGACGGGCGGTGGGCGGCAGCGCGGCGCGGATCCGGTCGGCCATGCCGGGCAGCGCCGCCTCCAGCCGGGCGCGGTGGGCCGGGGTGAAGCCGTGCCGGCCGCCGTCGGGCAGTGCGGCGGGCCAGCCGAGGTCGATCCGCACGGCGTGGTGTCCGGCGGCCGGGGCGGGCGGCGGGGTGCGGTGCCGGGCGACCAGGGCCAGGCCGCGTTCCAGCACGCCGTCGGGCAGCGTGACCTGGCCGGTCGCCAGGGCCACCACGTCGACGCGGGCGCCCAGTTCGGCGGCGTACTTCTCCAGCCGCGTGCGGTCGGCACCGGTGCGCATGTCGACCAGCGCCACGACGACGTAGTGGTCGCGCGGGGCGCGGGCGTGCAGCGCGGCGACGGTGTTCAGCACGGTGTTGCCGGTGGAGAACTCGTCGTCGACCAGCACCAGCGGGCCGCTGCCGGACAGCAGCCCGGGGTCCTCGGGCAGCAGCAGGTGGGAGGTGGCGTGGCTGTGCGCCTCCTCGAAGCGCCCGGCGTCGGCCACCCCGGGCACCGCGCGGCGGGTGGAGTGCAGGTAGGGCGCGGTGCCGATGCCGTCGGCCACCGAGTGGCCCAGCGCGGTGGCGGTCTCGGCGTAGCCGAGCACCACGGCGCGGGCGGCGGCGGCCGGGCCGAGCAGCGTCCGGGTGGTGCGCCCGAGGGCGAGTCCGGCGCCGTGCACGGCGGCCGGGGCGGCCGGCACGTGCTTGCCGAGCACGCCGGAGACCAGCAGGTGGGCGCGTTTGGGGTTGTCGCGCACGGCCAGGCCGAGCATGCCGGTCAGCCGCGGCGATCCGGTCAGCCGCACGCCGAGCCGGTCACCGACCCACGAGCCGGTCCACACCTGCGCCGGCGGGGTCGTCACGCGGTCACCGCGATCGCCGAGGCGGCACGGCCGCAGGCGGCCAGCAGTTCCACGAAGGTGATGTCCGGCCGGGCCACCCCGAACACCTCGGCGCGGCGCATGGTGCGCAGCGCCCAGGCGCGGTGCGGCTTCACCTCGTTCATCTTGTTGGTGTAGGCGGACCGCAGCACGCCTCCGCCGCCGTGTTCCTCGCGCAGGATGTCGGCCGCGTCGCAGTACTCCTCGTGCGTGACGACGGAGACGGCGTGCACGGTGGCGACGTGCGAGGGGTGGATGCAGGTCTTGCCCAGCAGGCCGTTGGCCCGGTCGAGGGCGACCTCGCGCAGCAGGCCGTCGAGGTCGTGCTCCAGCAGCGTGGTGCGCAACTCCTCGGCGTCCGGTTCGAACGGGCTGTGCCGCAGCCGGGTGGCGAACATCCGTTCCTGCTGCGGGAAGTACTCCCACACCGGGCCGGTGATGGTGTAGCCGGTGCCGTCGGCGCGGCCCAGCACGTTGACGACGTCGCCGATGACGGAGGCGATCACGCCGACGTCGTAGGCGGTCATGTCGGGGGCGCGGCGCAGGGCGTAGGCGGAGCACAGGTCGGTGACGCCGAGCCGGACGGCCAGCACCCGGTCGCGGTACCTCTCCAGGGTGCGCGCGATGCCGCGCAGCGTCCCGGTGCGGCTCTCCAGGTGGGCCAGGCCGGGCGACTCCAGCACCGGCATGGCCAGCAGCCGGTGGCCGCAGGCCCGTTCCGCGGCGGCGATGGCCTCCATGAAGGGCACGCCGCTGTCCTCGGTGAACTTCGGCAGCACGAATCCGGTCAGCGTGCCGACCGCCGGACCGAGCCGGCCGGTGAGCGAGCCGATCTGTCCGGGGTTGCGGACCCGGACGAACAGCAGGGGCAGCCGGTCGGTGCCGTACCGGGCCAGTTCGGTGAGCTGGACGACGAGGTTGGCCTCGGCGGCCTCGACCTCGGTGTCGTCGATGGCGTCCTCCAGGCACAGCACCATGGACACCACGCCGGACCCGGCCTGTTTGCGCACGTCGTCGGCGAGCCGGGGACGGGTGGCCGGACTGTAGAGGGTCGCGCCCAGTGCCATGGACAGCAGCTGGACCGGGGAGTCGGCGCCGAACTCGGCGGGCTCCCGGTGGAACAACACGTCGCGCTCACCGGGCGCGAGGTGTCCGAAATGGCGCATACGGCTCCCCGGAGGTGTGGGTGGGACGCGGACCTCGCGGACGGGTCCGACCGACGGTGCGGGCCGGTTGGGGCCGGTCCGGGTTCGCGGCCGCGGCTCCCGTCCGGCCGGACCGTGCGACGACGTGCGTCGTGGCGCCGGTGGCCGGGCGGGGCACGCGGTACGACGCGTGGCGGTCATCGTACGCACGCGTGTGATGCACTCTTTACCATCACATATGAATTTCTCGTAACCTCTTCGGCACAGGTTTCCGCATCCGTGCGCCGGTCCGGTTCCGTTCGGCGATCCGGTCCCCGCGTTGTTCCCGACCACGGTCAACAGGCAGGATGACAGGCATGACGCACGAGATGGTGAAGGGGTCCAACGTCGCGGTGGACGCCGGCGCGGTGCGGGCGGTGCTGAGCTGGTCCTCCGGCGCCGCCGTGCCGGACGTCGACGCCTCGGCACTGCTGCTCGGCGCCGACGGGCGGGTGCGCTCCGACGCCGACTTCGTCTTCTACAACCAGCCCCGGCATCCCTCCGGCCGGGTACGGCACCGCCCGAAGCAGCAGGGCGAGGACGGGCTGACCGACAGCATCGAGGTGGACCTGGCCGGCCTGGAGGCGTCGGTGGACCGGGTGGTGCTGGCCGCCTCCGCGGACGGCGGCACGTTCGGGCAGGTCGTGGGCCTGCGGGTGTTGCTGCTCGACGGCACCCCGGGCGCCGGCCCCGAACCGCTGGCCGCCTTCGACGTGGTGCCGGACACCGGCGAGGAGGCCGCCCTCATCTGCGGCGAGCTGTACCGCCGCGCCGACGGCTGGAAGTTCCGCGCCCTGGGCCAGGGGTACGCCGACGGCCTGGTGGGCCTGGCGACCGAGTTCGGCATCCTGATCGAGGACGACGACGCGGGCGACGCCGCGGACGGCCGGCCCGCGTCCGGTGCGGCGGACCACGCCTCCGGGGCCGGCGGGGACAGCGGCTGGGCGTCCTCCGGGACCGGGCTGTCGGCGCGCGCGTCCGAACCGGTACCGGTGCCGGACTCCGGTGCGCCCGGCGCCGGCGAGCCGGCCTCCCCGGTGCCGCCGCGGGCACCCGTCGTCCCGCCGATGCCGTCGACCGCACCGGCCGCGGCGGCGGCCTCCGCCACGCCGCAGACCGCACCGCCGACCGCCCCTCCGACCGCCTCGCCGACCGCGCCGCCGGCCGCCGTGCCGGGGTCCGCGCCGGCCTACGGCGGTTACGGCTATCCGCCGCCGGCCCCGGGCGGCTACGGGTACCCCCAGCAGGCTCCCGGCGGGTACGGCTACCCGCTCCAGGCGCCGCAGCAGGCACCGCTCCAGGCACCGCAGCCGGCGCCGCCGCAGGACGGTTACGGGTACCCCCCGCACCCCGCCTACGGCTACCCGCAGACCACGCAGCCGGTGCCCCAGCAGCAGCCGCAACAGGCCCCGCAGGCGCCGGCGTTCGCGCTGCCGCCGCAGGGGCCGCAGTTCCAGCGCCGGGCGCAGTGAGCACGGCCGCGGCGGGCGGTGCCGCGGCCGTCCGGCGGGCCGGTCAGGTCTTCGGCTTGTAGCCGCGGCCCCAGTTCAGGCCCCAGCCGTAGAGCCGGTCCAGCTCGGACTGGAAACCGTAGACGTAGCGCACCTCGCGGCGCACGAACAGCTCGCCCTTGCGGTTCTCGATCAGCACGACCGCGCACGAACGCGCTTGCGGGGCGCGCTCGTTGAGCGGGATCTCGATGCTGGGGCCGCTGCTGGGGTAGAGCGTGACGACGGCGTGGGTGCGGTCGAAGGCGGGCGTGCCGTCGTAGATGTAGACGAACAGCAGCAGGCGGCGGAACTCCTCCTTCTTGTCCATGTTGATGTGCATGGTCTCGCCGGACGCCGAGCCGAACCGGTCGTCCCCGCTGAGCTGGATGTACGGCGCCTCGTTGAAGCTGCCCAGGAAGTCGCCCAGCGGCTGCACGACACCCTTGGTGCCGTTCGTCAGCTCGTACATGCAGGCCAGGTCGAGGTCGACGTTGACCATCGCCGGCCCCTGCGCCTGGACCAGTTGGGGCTTGAACAGGTTTAACGACAGCGGCCGGCTGAGCAGCGGACCGCCGCGCCGGTCGTCGAAGTCGGAGGTGCGCATCTGCCAGCTGAGGTTGACCCGCAGGCTGCCGCCGGCCGAGCCCTGTCCGCCGAGCGAGACCGCCTGACGGCGTTTGGTCAGCGTGACCGTGCCCGCGGTCCCGACGTCGAACTGCGTCGGCGAGTTGCCGCTCCGCATGAATTCCCACACCGATGCCATGCCGTGGTCCTCCCCTTGGCACGGCGGAACCCCCGCGAGCGGTCGTTCCGCTCGCGGGGGTCCGGCCGGGCCGATGCCGTCGCCCTGTCGTCACTGCGCCGCCGGCGGATCAGACCCCCGACGTGACCTCGGTCCGCTCCCCCGGCTCTCCGGAGTTTTCCCCGTGACGGCGGTTTCTCACCACCGACGAGAAGTAAGCGGCCGCGATCAGCACGACGCCGACCAGGCCGGTGACGACCTCGTTGACCTCGTACTTGATGGTGACCAGCAGGATGACAGCCAGCGCGCCGATCGCGTAGTGCGCGCCGTGTTCGAGGTAGACGTAGTCGTCCAGGGTGCCCTTGCGGACCAGGTAGACCGTCAGGGACCGGATGTAGAGCGCGCCGATGCCCAGGCCGAGCGCCATCTGGAAGATCTGGTTGGTGATGGCGAACGCGCCGATGACGCCGTCGAAGGAGAACGAGGCGTCGATGACCTCCAGGTAGAGGAAAACGAAGAACGCCGCCTTGCCGGCCAGGCCGACCATCGACTTGCCGTTCTTGCGGCCGCCGTCGGCGCCCGCCGCCGCTTGCGGCCCGTCCTGCCCGGCCGGCTGCTCGCCGTCGTCCCCGTCGTCCTCCTCGTCCTCCAACTGGTCCTCGAAGTAACCGGAGATGCCGCCGACGATCAGGTACGCGATCATGCCGCCGACGCCGGCCAGCAGCACCGTCGCGGTCTTGTCCACGGTGCCGTGGGCGCCGTCCAGCGGGACGGCGGTGGCCACGGTGACGGCGGCGACCAGCAGGGCGATCAGGGCGACGACCACCGAGAGCATGTCGAGCTTGCCGAGCTTGGCCAGCGGCTTCTCCAGCCAGCCGAGCCAGCGGATGTCGCGGTCCTCGAATATGAAGTCGAGGAAGATCATCAGCAGGAAGATCCCGCCGAACGCGGCGATCGCCGGGTGCGCGTTGGTGACCAGGTGCTGGTAGCGGTCCGGCTGGTCGATGGCGACCCGCACCGCCTCGACCGGGCTGATCTTCGCGGTGATCGCCACGATGACGATCGGGAAGAGCAGCCGCATGCCGAAGACCGCGATGAGCACGCCGACGGTGAGGAAGATGCGCTGCCAGAAGGCGTTCAGCTTGCGCAGGATGCCCGCGTTGATCACCGCGTTGTCGAAGGACAGGGAGACTTCGAGCACGGACAGGATCGCCACCACCGCGAGCCCGGTCCACCCCCAGACCAGTCCGGCGAAGACCAGGCCGACCACCGTGATGGCCAACGACCAGCCGAATGTACGGAACAGCACAGTCGATCCAATCCTTGAGGTTCCCCCGCGGTGCTTTCCGCGCAGTTTTGCTAACCGTTGACCCGAAGTCTAGGCCCACCTGCCCGGATGGCTACCCTGAAGGTCCCCTGATTACGTTCCCATGACCCCTGGGAAACCTCAGGGGCGCACCCCGCAGCGACCGCGCGCCGTCAGGAGACGTTGACGCCGAAGTCGAGGGCTATGCCGCGCAGTCCGGAGGCGTACCCCTGGCCCACCGCACGGAACTTCCACTCGCCGTTGTAGCGGTACAGCTCGCCGAAGATCATCGCGGTCTCGGTGGAGGCGTCCTCGGACAGGTCGTAGCGGGCGAGTTCGGACTCGTCGGCCTGGTTGACGACCCGGATGTAGGCGTTGCTGACCTGGCCGAAGGTCTGGGCGCGGGTCTCGGCGTCGTAGATGGAGACCGGGAAGACGATCTTGTCGACCCGCTCGGGGACCGCGGTGAGGTCGACGATGACCGTCTCGTCGTCGCCGCCGGTGCCGCCGACCAGCTCGTCGCCGGTGTGCTCGACCGAGCCCTCCGGGCTCTTGAGGTTGTTGTAGAAGATGAAGTACTCATCCCCCAGCACCCGCCCGGCGGCGCACAGCATGGCGCTGGCGTCCAGGTCGAACTCGGCGCCGGTGGTGGAGCGGGCCTCCCAGCCCAGGCCGATCATGACGTGCGTCAGATTCGGCGCTGCCTTGCTGAGGGAGACGTTGCCCCCCTTGGCGAGCGTGACACCCATGACTGCTTCCTCCCCGGTGGTGCGTGGAACGTGCTCGTGCCCGGCGCCACGTCCGCCTACGCCTGCGGCGCCGCACGCCAGAGACGTTACGCGGCGCCGCGGGGGCGGAGAAGGCGTCGGGCGGGGCCGGGCGCCGGCCGACTCAGACGTTGACGCCGAAGTCCTGGGCGATGCCGCGCAGGCCCGAGGCGTAGCCCTGGCCGATGGCGCGGAACTTCCACTCGGCGCCGTGCCGGTACAGCTCGCCGAAGACCATGGCGGTCTCGGTGGAGGCGTCCTCGGTCAGGTCGTAGCGGGCCAGCTCGTTGCCGTCGGCGCGGTTGACGACCCGGATGTAGGCGTTGCGGATCTGGCCGAAGCTCTGCTGGCGGGTCTCGGCCTCGTAGATCGAGACCGGGAAGACGATCTTGGCGATCTCGCCGGGGACCGAGGTGAGGTTGACGTTGATCACCTCGTCGTCGCCCTCACCCTCACCGGTGAGGTTGTCACCGGTGTGCTCGACGGAGCCGTCGGGGCTGGTGAGGTTGTTGAAGAACACGAAGTGCTGGTCGGACAGGACCTTGCCGTCCTCGCCGGTCAGCAGGGCGCTGGCGTCCAGGTCGAAGTCGCTGCCGGTGGTGGTGCGCGCGTCCCAGCCCAGGCCCACGTGGACCTCGGTGAGATTCGGCGCCTCCTTCGTCAGCGAGACGTTGCCACCCTTGCTGAGGCTGACTCCCACGGTTCCTCCCACGGTCTCGGGGAACGTCACCGGTGCGCCCCCGCGGTACGTATGACGTCTCGTGACGCCGACGCCACGATCCTAATGACCGCTTCCCCGCGAACGCGGCAGCGATGCCTCGCGCCGCGGGGAACGGCCGGGGCGGCTCAGAGGTCGCCGAGCGCCTTGACGTAGTCGTTGAGGTCGCGGGCGTCCGGGATGGCGTTGACGACGCTCCAGCGGACCACGCCCTCCTTGTCGATGACGAAGGTGCCGCGCACCGCGCAGCCCTTGTCCTCGTCGAAGACGCCGAAGGCGCGGGAGGCCGCACCGTGCGGCCAGAAGTCGGAGAGCAGCGGGTAGTCCAGGCCCTCGCGCTCGGCGAATACGCGCAGCGCGAACGGGGAGTCGTTGGAGACGGCCAGCAGCTGGACGTCGTCGTTGACGAACTTCGGCAGCTCGTCGCGCAGGGCGCACAGCTCGCCGGTGCACACCCCGGTGAAGGCGAAGGGGTAGAAGAGCAGGACGACGTGCTTCTCGCCGCGGAAGTCGGAGAGCTTGACGGTCTCGCCGTGCTGGCTCTTCAGCTCGAATTCCGGGGCCTTGGTGCCGACCTCGATGGCCATGCGGGGGTGTCCCTTCGACGGGGGCGGTCAGGTCGGTGCCAGTGTGTCACCACCCCTTGGCGCCGGGTACACGGCCCCGGGCGCGGCAGACCCCCGCCGGGCACAGGGCCCGCCGGGGGTACGCCGGAGATATCGGATGTGGGGGGTTGCCGCGTCTCAGCGCTTGCCGGACTTGGCGGTCTTCGGGGTGACGAGGCGGGTGCCCGACCAGTCCTTCGCAGCGCTGATGCTGCTGGTCTGGGCCAGGCCGGAGGTGGCCGACGCCTCACCGATGTCACTCGGTTCGACATAGCCGTCACGGCCGGTCTTCGGCGTCATCAGCCAGACGAAGGCACCGTCGTCGATCATCGTGGTGGCGTCCACCAGCGCGTCGGTCAGGTCGCCGTCCTCGTCACGGAACCACAGCAGTACCGCGTCGGCCACGTCGTCGTAGTCCTCGTCGACGAGTTCGGTACCGGTGAGCTCCTCAATGGCCTCACGCAGTTCCTCGTCGGCGTCGTCGTCGTAACCGATCTCCTGGACCACCTGTCCGGGCTGGAATCCCAACCGGCTCGCCGGGTTGGTCCGCTCCTCCGCGTGGTCCGCGGTCGCGCTCACGGATTGCCTCCTGTCTTGGGGTGTCTTCTTCGGCCCCGCGTGACGCGGGACCGTGGCCGTAGTCCACACGGACCGGGCGGATCGCGCAAGTACCGGGCTGCCGAGATCGCCGAAACGATGACTATTGGGGCGCTGCCGCCCCAACGGACCCGACAGCCTGTGACCTGGGTCACGGGCAATTTTACCCATTTGCCGCGCGCTGACCCTACCGAGGGTATCCCGGGTTGGGCCGACCGTGCCGGGCTCCCTCGGGAGCCGCCCCACAGGGGCGTAAAGTTGCCAGGTGGCCCACCCCGTCCCCGGCCCGACGTGTATCACGCAGTGGTGGTTACCGCACGGTAGAGATGACGGATCTCGGACCGGCGGTACACGATGGAGGCGGCGCGACACAAAAGAGCAAGACCTATCAGCGAAGGAACAGCGTGGCTTCCGGATCAGATCGCAACCCGATCATCATTGGCGGCCTTCCCAGCCAGGTCCCGGACTTTGATCCCGAGGAAACGGCGGAATGGCTCGACTCGCTCGACGCGGCCATCGACGAGCGCGGCCGCGAGCGCGCCCGCTACCTGATGCTCCGCCTCATCGAGCGGGCCCGCGAGAAGCGCGTCGCGGTCCCCGAAATGCGCAGCACGGACTACGTCAACACCATCGCCACCAAGGACGAGCCGTTCTTCCCCGGCAACGAGGAGATCGAGCGCAAGATCCTCAACGCGACCCGGTGGAACGCGGCGGTCATGGTCTCCCGCGCCCAGCGTCCCGGCATCGGGGTCGGCGGCCACATCGCCACCTTCGCCTCCTCGGCCTCGCTGTACGACGTGGGCTTCAACCACTTCTTCCGCGGCAAGGACGACGGCAAGGGCGGTGACCAGATCTTCTTCCAGGGTCACGCCTCCCCGGGCATCTACGCCCGCGCCTACCTGCTGGACCGGCTCAGCGAGCAGCAGCTGGACGCGTTCCGCCAGGAGAAGTCGAAGGCGCCCTACGGCCTGTCCAGCTACCCGCACCCGCGGCTGATGCCGGACTTCTGGGAGTTCCCGACCGTCTCCATGGGCCTCGGCCCGCTCGGCGCGATCTACCAGGCGCGGATGAACCGCTACCTGACCGCGCGCGGCATCGCCGACACCGAGGACAGCCACGTGTGGGCGTTCCTGGGCGACGGCGAGATGGACGAGCCGGAGTCGCTCGGCCAGCTGTCGCTGGCCTCCCGCGAGGGCCTGGACAACCTGACGTTCGTCGTCAACTGCAACCTCCAGCGGCTCGACGGCCCGGTGCGCGGCAACGGCAAGATCATCCAGGAGCTGGAGTCGCAGTTCCGCGGCGCCGGCTGGAACGTGATCAAGCTGGTGTGGGACCGCAGCTGGGACCCGCTGCTGGCCCAGGACCGCGACGGCGTGCTGGTCAACAAGCTCAACGCCACCCCGGACGGGCAGTTCCAGACGTACGCCACCGAGACCGGCTCGTACATCCGCGAGCACTTCTTCGGCGGCGACCACCGGCTGCGCGCCATGGTCGAGGGGATGTCCGACGACCAGGTGCTGCACCTGGGCCGCGGCGGCCACGACCACCGCAAGATCTTCGCGGCGTACAAGGCGGCCAAGGAGCACAAGGGCCAGCCGACGGTCATCCTGGCGCAGACGGTCAAGGGCTGGACCCTCGGGCCGAACTTCGAGGGCCGCAACGCGACCCACCAGATGAAGAAGCTCACGGTCGAGGACCTCAAGAGGTTCCGCGACCGCCTGCACCTGCCGATCGCGGACAAGGAGCTGGAGGGCGGCTCGCCGCCGTACTTCCACCCGGGCCGCGACTCGGAGGAGATCCAGTACATGCACGACCGGCGCAAGGAGCACCACGGCTACGTGCCGAGCCGGATCGTGCGGGCCAAGCCGCTGGCGCTGCCGGACGAGAAGGCCTACGCGTCGGTGAAGAAGGGCTCCGGGCACCAGTCGATCGCCACCACGATGGCGTTCGTGCGGTTGCTGAAGGACCTGATGCGGGACAAGGAGATCGGCAAGCGCTTCGTGCCGATCGCGCCGGACGAGTACCGCACGTTCGGCATGGACTCGCTCTTCCCGTCGGCGAAGATCTACAACCCGCTGGGCCAGACGTACGAGTCGGTCGACCGCGAGCTGCTGCTGGCGTACAAGGAGTCGCCGAACGGGCAGATGCTGCACGACGGCATCTCCGAGGCCGGCTGCACCGCGTCGCTGATCGCGGCGGGCTCGTCGTACGCCACGCACGGTGAGCCGCTGATCCCGGTCTACGTCTTCTACTCGATGTTCGGGTTCCAGCGCACCGGTGACCAGTTCTGGCAGATGGGTGACCAGCTGGCGCGCGGCTTCGTGCTGGGCGCCACCGCGGGCCGCACCACGCTGACCGGTGAGGGCCTGCAGCACGCGGACGGCCACTCGCAGCTGCTGGCGTCGACCAACCCGGCGTGCGTGGCCTACGACCCGGCGTTCGGGTTCGAGATCGCGCACATCGTGCAGGACGGCCTGCGCCGGATGTACGGCGAGGACAGTGAGGACGTCTTCTACTACCTCACCGTCTACAACGAGCCGATCCAGCACCCGGCCGAGCCGGAGGCGGTGGACGCCGAAGGCATCCTCAAGGGCCTGTACCGCTACCAGGAGGGCCGTGCGGGGGCGATCCCGGCGCAGATCCTGGCGTCCGGTGTCGCGGTGCCGTGGGCGCTGGAGGCGCAGCGCCTGCTCGCCGAGGAGTGGAACGTGCGGGCCGACGTGTGGTCGGCGACCTCCTGGAACGAGCTGCGCCGCGAGGCGGTCGACGTCGAGCGGCACAACCTGCTGCACCCGGAGGAGGAGCAGCGCGTGCCGTACGTGACGACGAAGCTCCAGGGCAGCGAGGGGCCGTTCGTGGCGGTCTCGGACTGGATGCGGTCGGTACCGGACCAGATCGCGCGCTGGGTGCCGGGCACCTGGCAGTCGCTGGGCGCCGACGGGTTCGGTTTCGCCGACACCCGCGGTGGCGCGCGCCGGTTCTTCCACATCGACGCGCAGTCGGTGGTGCTGGCGGTGCTGACCGAGCTGTCCAAGGAGGGCAAGGTGGACCGGTCGGTGCTCAAGCAGGCGATCGACCGCTACCAGCTGCTCGACGTCACCGCGGCCGACCCGGGCGCGGCGGGCGGCGACGCGTGACGCGTACCGCCTGCGGTGTGACCGTCTGACGGTGTCCTGCGGTATGACCGTCTGACAGTGTGACGGGCCAGGCGCCCGTACGAAGCGGCCCCCGTCCCGGGTTCTCCCGGGCGGGGGCCGCGTCGGTTCTGCGGGGGGTCGCCGCAGAAGTCCGGCGCCCGCGGCCTACAGCAGCCCGGTGCGGCCGGCTCCGGCGAGGGCCACCAAGGACAGCAGCAGGTCGAGGGCGCCCAGCACGACCGCCACCAGGGCGGCCACGTGGCGCGACCCGGTCCACCGCCGGCCCATGGCGAACCAGCCGGCCACCATGGCGACCGGGCCCAGCAGGATGCCAAAGGTGAAGAAGCCGGCGACCGCGCAGATGATCCCGATGATGCCCAGCGTGTCCGGGTCGATCCGGTCGACCGGGTTGCCGCCCGTCCCGCGTCCGCTGTGTCCAAAGCCCGCCATGTCTGCCTCCATAAGGTCGTCCAACGGCCTCGACGCGGCGTCTACCCCCGCACGGCGGTGATATGTCGGACGATCAGCCCGCCGGGTGGCGTCAGATGTGCGCGCCGCCGGGGGCCGCGTCGGCGTTGGCGCCGCGCTTGGTGAAGACGGCGACGACCGCGGCGACGGCGGCGACCGCGGCGGCGACGCCGAAGGACAGCGTCATGCCGGAGACGAAGGTGTGGTGGGCGACGCCGGTGATGAGCCGGGCGGCGGCCGGGGTGGTGTTCGGCGGCACCGGGGCGACACCGACGGAGACCGCGCCGGAGGCCTGGGCCTGCTGGGCGGCGGACATCGCGGGCAGGTGGGCGGCGGCCCAGTTGTGCGGCAGGAGGTGGTCGACCCGGGCGGCCATGATCGCGCCGAGGACGGCGGTGCCCAGGCTGCCGCCGACCTGCATGGCGGACTGCTGGAGTCCGCCGGCCACTCCGGCCAGTTCCAGCGGGGCGTTGCCGACGATGACCTCGGTGGCGCCCACCATGACCGGGGCGAGGCCGAGGCCGAGCAGCGCGAACCACAGGCAGGTGACGCCGCTGCCGGTGTCCGGGGTGAGCTGGGACATGCCGATCATGGCGACGGTGGTGAACAGCATGCCGCCGACCAGCGGGATGCGCGGGCCCCACCGGGTGATGAGCATGCCGGCGACCGGCGATCCGACGATCATCATGCCGGTGAGCGGCAGCAGGTGGACGCCGCTGGAGACCGGGCTGAAGCCGTGCACGTTCTGCAGGTAGAAGGTGACGAAGAACAGCCCGCCCATGAAGGCGAAGGCCATCAGCACCATCAGCACGGTGCCGGCGGTCAGCGGCACGGAGCGGAACAGGCCCAGCGGGATGAGCGGTTCGGCCGACCGGGTCTCCCAGAAGCCGAAGGCCGCGAAGAGCACGACCGCGCCGATGAGGAACATCAGGGTGCCGGCGTCGCCCCAGCCCCACGCGGGGGCCTTGATCAGGCCCCAGATCAGGCAGAACATCGCGCTGGACAGCAGGACGATGCCGGGGATGTCGAAGGAGCGCGGCGCGTTCGCGGCGCGCTGGTCCTTCAGCACCAGCAGGCCGAAGACCAGGGCGATCGCGCCGACGGGGACGTTGATGTAGAAGACCGACTGCCAGTTGGCGTGCTCGACCAGCAGGCCGCCGATGATCGGGCCGGCCGCGGTGGAGGCGCCGATGACCGCGCCCCAGATGCCGATGGCGGTGTTGAGCTTCTCCGCCGGGAAGGTGGCGCGCAGCAGGCCGAGGGCGGCGGGTTGCAGCAGGGCGCCGAACAGGCCCTGGAAGACGCGCAGCGCGATGACGGCGGTGACGCCGTGGGACAGTCCGATCAGGCCGGAGGTGAGCGCGAAGCCGGCGATGCCGATCAGGAACGTCTGGCGGTGGCCGAACAGGTCGCCGAGCTTGCCGGCGGTTATCAGGGTGACGGCGAGCGCGAGCAGGTAGCCGTTCGTGATCCACTGCACGTCGGCGAGCGAGGCGTGCAGGTGTTCCTGGATGGCCGGGTTCGCGACCGCGACGATGGTGGCGTCCAGCGCCACCATCATCACGCCGATCGCTACCGAGAAGAGAGTGAGCCAGGGGTGGCCGCGCAGCGGGGAGCGGGGCTTGGTCCCGTCCGGGGCGCGGTCGGCGATGGTGGAGGCTTGGGTCATGCGGGGAGTTTATGTCAGTCGCTGACAATTGACTAACATGTTCACTTGCCGGTCACTGACAGATGTGTCACACACAGCGGGTGGCGCACAGGGAGAAGAGAGGCCATGACCAACACCGTTCCAGGCGCCGGGAGACGCGCTCCGTCCTGCGTCACCGGCCTGCGCGAACGCAAGAAGCAGCGCACCCGGGGCGCACTGGCCCGCGCCGCGATGGAGCTGTTCACCACCCAGGGGTACGAGGCCACCACCGTCGACGCCATCGCGGACCGGGTCGACGTCTCGCAGCGCACGTTCTTCCGGTACTTCGCCGGCAAGGAGGACGCGGCCTTCGTGGTGGACGAGATCGTCGAGGAGCACTACGTGGCGGCGGTGCGGGACCGCCCGGCGCACGAGGCGCCGATGGAGGCGCTGCGCGGCGCGATCCGCGAGACCTGGCAGGAGTTGTTCGCGGCCGTCCACGAACTCGTACCGGCCGAACTGCACATGCGGATGTACCAGGTGGTGGAGTCCACCCCGGCGCTGCTGGCCGTCCGGCTGCGCCGCCAGGCCCAGTTGGAGCAGCGCATCACCGAGGTGGTCGCCCGCCGGGAGGGCCTCGACCCGCGCACCGACCTGCGCCCGCAGGTGCTGGTGGCCGCCTTCAGCGGGGTGGTGCGCACCGCCTCGCAGGCCTGGGGGCAGCACGCGGACGTCAGTCCGGAGACGATGCGCCGCAGTCTGGAGCGGCATCTCGCGGTTTTCGGACCCGAACTGCTCGGCGGCTGGCGGGCTTCGTGACGCGGCCTTGACAGCGGGGTAAATTACCCCACATGTTGTCAAAATTGGACAGCGAGCGGTGATTTCGCGCCAGCCAGGCACCGTTCACGAGCGAGCAAACGTGACGTACGTCACCGGATTCACGACCTCCCACGAAAGTCTCCTATCGTGGCCAGCGGTGAATCTCTTCGACGAGCGCGTTGGCGCTCCCCCCTCCCCGCGTTCCCTCGGCTGGTACTGGCTGCGCGTCATAGCGCAGGACCTGACCTCGCCGGGGCGAGCCGCGCTGGCCGTGATGGTGGTCTTCGTCCTGCTCGCCACGAGCGGCTGGACGGCCATGCGCCACCAAAGACCTCCCCAGGACCCGCGGGCCGCCGCGGTCTCCGCCTGGCTGCACGGATCGGTGGCCGGCCGCCGGCTGCCCAACCCCGACCACAGCACGGCCGGCGCCGTGGGCAGGTTCTTCGCCGGGCTGACCGCCACCCAGCGCCGCCGGCTCGCCGACCGCTACCCGCTGGTGGTCGGCAACCTGGCCGGCGCCCCGGTGACCCTGCGCTACCGGGCCAACCGCACCGCCCTGCGGCAGGCGCGGACCGACGAGCTGCACCGCTCGCACGCGGTCGACCTCACCCAGGACGGCCGGGTCAGCGCGCTGAAGCTCGCCGACCGGTACGCCGACCTGGCCGCCCCCGGACGGCAGATCCTGGCCTTCGACCCCAGCGGCCAGGGCCGGGTCGCCGAGGTCTTCGGCGACCTCGACACCGCCCGCCGCACCGCGATCGTGGTGCCGGGGGTGGACACCGACGTCATGACGTTCGAAAAGAGCGTCAAGCCGTACTCCACCCCGGACGGCATGGCCCGGGCGCTGTACGCCTCCGAGCACGACGCCGCCCCGCACGGCGGGTACGCCACCATCGCCTGGGCGGACTACACCGCGCCGGTGGGCATCGGCCTGGACGCCTCCATCGGCACGATGGCCGAGGCCGGCGCGGTCCGGCTCAACACCCTGGTGCGCTCGCTGCCGGCCCGCACCAGCGTCCAGCTGTTCTGCCACTCCTACGGCTCGGTGCTGTGCGGGGTGGGCGCCGCCCGGCTGCCGCAGCGGAAGGTCACCGACATCGCGGTCTACGGCAGCCCCGGCATGCGGGCCCGCGACGTCGCCGCGCTGCACACCAGCGCCCGGGTGTGGGCCGCCCGCGACGCCACCGACTGGATCCAGGACGTGCCGTACGTGGAGGTGGCCGGCGTCGGCCACGGCGCCGACCCGGTCTCCCCCGCCTTCGGCGCCCGGATCATCTCGGCGGCCGGCGCCCAGCAGCACACCGGCTACTTCGCCGCCGGCACCGAGAGCCTGCGCAACTTCACCCGGATAGCGCTGGGCCGGTACGCCGCGGTGCGGTGCGCGTCCGACGACGCGGACTGCGCGGCGGGCACGAGCACGGCCTGACGGAGCGTTGGAGGCAGCGACCAGTGGTGAGCTACGAGGAGTTCCTGGCGGCGGGCCTGGCGCTGCCGTCGGCCGAGGAACGCGTCACCTGGGGCAGCGACCACACCCTGCGGGTCAACGACAAGATGTTCGCGGTCGGCTCGCCCGGCTCGGCGCACGTGACGGTGAAGGCGGCCAAGGAGGAGCAGGCCGAACTCCTGGCCGCCGACCCCCTGACGTTCTCCGTGGCGCCCTACGTCGGCCGGTTCGGCTGGGTGCGCGTCGCGCTGGAGCGGATCGGCCCCGACGAGCTGCGCGAGCTGCTGACCGAGGCCTGGCGCTCCACCGCGCCCAAACGGCTGGTCCGTGCCTTCGACGCCGCCGGGCCGAAGGACGCCGGGCGGGGCTGAGCGGCGCCCGCCCGGCGTGCGGTCAGCTCTTCTCGCGGGCCGCCGAGGTGCTGGACATGTCCGGGTAGCGGTCGCCCGCCACCTGGCCGGCCAGCGGCTCCAGCAGCGCCAGTTCGGCGGCGGTCAGGGTGATCCGGCTCGCCGCGGTGTTCTCCAGCAGCCGCGAGCGCTTGCGGGTGCCCGGGATCGGCACGACCGCGCTCAGGCCGTGGACCCGGCCGCGGCTGTGCACCCAGGCCAGCGCGATCTGCGCCGCGGTGGCGTCGTGCGCGGCGGCGATGTCGCGCAGCGGCTGGAGCAGCGCGCCGTTGGCCTTGGCGTTCTCACCGGTGAACCGCGGCTGGAAGCGGCGGAAGTCGTTCGCGGCGAGTTCGGAGCCGGCATCGGCGAACGACCCGGTCAGGAAGCCGCGGCCGAGCGGGGAGTACGGCACCAGGGCGACGCCCAGCTCGGCGGCGGCGCCGACCGCGGAGATCTCCACGTCCCGGCTGAAGACCGACCACTCCGACTGGAGCGCGGCGATCGGGTGCACGGCGTGCGCCTCGCGCAGTTCCTCGCCGGTGACCTCCGACAGGCCCAGGTGGCGCACCTTGCCGGCCGCCACCAGCTCCGCCATCGCGCCGACCGCGTCGGCCAGCGGCACCGAGGGGTCGCGGCGGTGCATGTAGTACAGGTCGATGACGTCGGTGCCCAGCCGCTTCAGGCTGGCGTCGACGGCCTGGCGGATGTACGCCGGGTCGTTGCCGATGCCGCGGTAGTGCGGGTCGTCGGCCTTGCGCTTGATGCCGAACTTGGTGGCCAGCGTGATCGCGTCGCGGTGCGCGGCGACGAACGGCGCCAGGAACTCCTCGTTGGCGCCGCTGCCGTAGATGTCGGCGGTGTCGAACAGCGTGACGCCGGCCTCCAGCGCCGCTTCGAGGGTGTCGCGCGCGGCGGCCTCGTCGGTGTCCCCGTAGAACTCGCTGATGCCCATGCAGCCCAGGCCCTGCACGCCGACCGGCGGGCCGTCGGTGCCGAGCGGGACGGTGGCGATCTTCTCGGTGGTCATGAAGTGATCAGTGCCTCTCCGGCGCCGGTTCGGCACCAGCGTAGAAATCGATCTTGAAGTCGAGGACGCCCAGGGTGTCACGCAGTTCGGCGACCCGGCGCCGGACGTCCTCGCGGTGCGCGACGAGCAGTTCGAGCCGCTCGCGGTAGGTGTGCCCGCCCTCGCGGACGAGTTCGGCGTACCGGACCATGTCGGCCACCGGCATGCCGGTCAGCCGCAGCTTGGCGACGAAGTCCAGCCAGTCCAGGTCCTGGTCGCTGTAGCGGCGCTGGCCGGTGTGCGTGCGGTCGATGTGCGGCATCAGGCCGATCCGCTCGTACCAGCGCAGAGTGTGCGCGCTCAGGCCGGTGTAGGCGACGACTTCACTGATGGTGTATTGGTCCCGCGCCTGCGGCCGGGGCCGGCCGATGGTCGCCCGCACCGGCTTGGGGACCGTGCGGGCGCGGCCCGTGGCGCCCGGTGTGTCGGTGACCGTCATGCGCTACCGCCTTCCCTGCCGTCCAGCCGGCGTCTCCACGCTAAATACCTTGAGCGCACTCTAGGCAAGCCGGCCCCGCCGCCGTGGCCGGGCGGCGACCTGCGGCCCGGCCGGTGCCGATACGCTCGGCGGTCATGGAGAGCTTGCGCCTGATGCAGGAGTGGCCGGTCACCACCACCGCGGCGGCGGTGGTGCGGGCCGACGGGACGGTGGCCGGATCGCACGGCCCGGTCACCCACCGCTTCGCCCTGGCGTCGGTCACCAAGCCGCTGACCGCCTACGCGGTGCTGGTGGCCGTCGAGGAGGGCGCCGTCGAGCTCGACGAGCCGGCCGGCCCGGAGGGCTCGACGGTGCGGCACCTGCTGGCGCACGCCAGCGGGCTGTCCTTCGACGACGACCGGGTGATGGCCAAGCCCGCCGACCGGCGGCTGTACTCCAACACCGGGTTCGAGGTGCTGGCCGACCACGTGGAGCGGGCCACCGAGATACCGTTCACCGCCTACCTGCGCGAGGCGGTGCTCGAACCGCTGGGGATGCGCGACAGCGAGCTGGCCGGCTCGCCGGCCTCCGGCGCGGTCTCCACCGTCGCCGACCTGACCCGGTTCGCCGCCGAACTGCTCGCCCCCCGGCTGATCGCGCCGGCCACCCACGCCGAGGCGACCTCGGTGGCCTTCCCCGGCCTGCGCGGCGTACTGCCCGGCTACGGCAACCAGCCCACCAACGACTGGGGGCTGGGCTTCGAGATCCGCGACTCCAAGTCCCCGCACTGGACCGGCGGTTCGTCCTCCCCGGCGACCTTCGGCCACTTCGGCCAGTCCGGCACCTTCCTGTGGGCCGACCCGGTCGCCGGCGCCGCCTGCGTCTGCCTGACCGACCGCGACTTCGGCCCCTGGGCGCTGCCGCTGTGGCCGAAGCTGACCGACGCGGTGCTCGCGGAACTGCGGTAGCCGTGATCGACGTCACCCGCGCCGGCCGGCGCCACCACGGCGGCGACCCGCCGGCCGGGATCACCACCCGCCACGCGTTCTCCTTCGGCGGCCACTACGACCCCGGCAACCTGCGGCACGGCCCGCTGACCGCCTGCAACGAGGAGTGGCTCGCGCCGGGCGCCGGGTTCGCCGAGCACACCCACCGCGAGGTCGAGATCGTCACCTGGGTCCTGGAGGGCGCCCTGGAACACCGTGACGACGCCGGCCACCACACGGTCGTCCCGGCCGGCAGCGGCCAGTGGCTGAGCGCCGGCGCCGCGGTACGGCACACCGAGGCCAACGCCGACGCCGGCCGGCCGTGCCGCTTCGTGCAGATGTGGCTGGAGCCCGCCCGCACCGGCGGCCCGGCCGCGCACGGCACCTTCGGCCCGGACGGCCCGCCGGTCCGCCCGCCGCGGCTGCCCGGCGCCACGCTCACCGTCGCCCGCGAGCGGCTCGCGGTGCCGGCGGCCCCGTTCGGCTACCTGCACGTGCTGGGCGGCGCCGTCCGGCTGGGCGGCACCGGGCCGGACGGCACCCTCCCCGACGGCCCCCGGCTCGAACCCGGCGACGCCGCCCGGCTGACCGGCGCCGAGGAGCTGACGGCCGAGCCGGACGCGCCGGACACCGCCTACCTGCTGTGGTCGCTGCCCGCCGCGGCCCGGCCGTAGCGCACGGCGATCCGGTGTCCAGTCACTGGGCCGGGCGGCGCGCCGCACCGGCGATGAGGCAGGCTTGTCCTGTGCCCGAATCGACTCCGTCCAAGCCAACGCCACCCACACCGATGGCGGACGCCGCCGCACTGAAGGGGCATCCGCACAGCGCGACGCTGCGCAGGCTGGAGAAGTCCTCCGGCCGGCTGTCGGCGGCGGCGATCGCCCGGATGGACGAGCAGCTGTCCTGGTACCGGGCCATGCCGCCGGAGAACCGGTCGTGGATCGGCCTGGTGGCCCAGGCGGGCATCGCGGCGTTCACCGAGTGGTTCCGCCACCCGGAGGCGCCGCAGGCGATCAGCACCGACGTCTTCGGCACCGCGCCGCGCGAGCTGACCCGGGCGATCTCGCTGCGCCAGACGGTGGAGATGGTGCGCACCACCATCGAGGTCGTCGAGGCGGCCATCGACGAGGTCGCGGCCCCCGGCGACGAGTCGATACTGCGCGAGGCCCTGCTGGTCTACGCCCGGGAGATCGCGTTCGCCACCGCGCAGGTCTACGCGCAGGCCGCCGAGGCACGCGGCGCCTGGGACGCCCGGCTGGAGTCGCTGGTGGTCAACGCGGTGCTGTCCGGCGAGGCGGACGAGGGCGTGCTGTCCCGGGCCGCCGCGCTCGGCTGGCGGTCGCCCGACCAGGTGGCCGTGGTGCTCGGCACCGCGCCGGACGGCGACAGCGAGCTGACGGTGGAGGCGATCCGCCGGGCCGCCCGGCACGCCAGGCTCCAGGTGCTGACCGGGGTGCTCGGTACCCGGCTGGTCGTGGTGGCCGGCGGCTCCGGCGACCCGCTGCGGGCCGCGAAGGACCTCATCGGACCGTTCGCGGCCGGCCCGGTGGTGGCCGGCCCGGTGGTCGGCGACCTGCTGGCGGCCGGCCGGTCCGCGCAGGCCGCGGCGGCCGGACTGCGGGCCTGCGCGGCCTGGCCGGACGCGCCGCGCCCGGTGCTGGCGGACGACCTGCTGCCCGAACGGGCGATGGCGGGAGATCCGGCGGCCCGCGAGCAGTTGGTGGAGGAGATCTACAGACCGCTGGAAGAGGCCGGGTCGGCGCTGCTGGAGACGCTGAGCGTCTATCTGGAGCAGGCGTCCTCGCTGGAGGGCGCCGCGCGGATGCTCTTCGTCCACCCCAACACCGTGCGCTACCGGCTGCGACGTGTGACCGACGTCACCGGATGGTCGCCCTCCGACGTGCGCTCCGCCTTCACCCTGCGGATCGCCCTGATCCTCGGACGGCTCTCCCCGGGCACCTCCCCGCGCTGACCGTTCACCGCGCGCTTTGTGGGACACCGACAAAGCACCCGACCTTTCTTGGTCCCTGTCCCCGGGGGCGGTGAGCACCTCGCGCGAGAGAGAGTTGGAAGGTGCTCGTACTCGTAGCTCCCGGCCAGGGTGCCCAGGCTCCTGGCTTCCTCAACCCCTGGCTCGAACTCCCGGGCGTGGCCGACCGGTTGCACTGGTGGTCGGCGGTCGCCGGCCTGGACCTGGTCCACTACGGCACCGAGGCGACGGCGGAGGAGATCCGCGACACCGCGGTCGCCCAGCCGCTGCTGGTGGCCGCGGGACTGGTCAGCTCCGGCGTGCTCTTCCCCGACGACGGACAGGCGCGCGGCGCGATCGGCGCGGTGGCCGGCCACAGTGTCGGTGAGATCACCGCCGCCGTGGTCGCCGGCGTGCTCAGCGCCGAGTCGGCGATGGCGCTGGTGCGCCGGCGCGGCCAGGCGATGGCCGAGGCCGCCGCGGTGACCGAGACCGGCATGTCCGCGGTGCTCGGCGGGGACCCCGAGGAGGTGCTCGCCGGACTGGCCGAGCTGGGCCTGACCCCGGCCAACACCAACGGCGCCGGCCAGATCGTGGCGGCCGGCACCACCGAGCAGCTGGCGGCGCTGGCCGCCGCGCGGCCCGGCGGCGCCCGGGTGATCGCCTTGAAGGTGGCCGGCGCGTTCCACACCGAGCACATGACCCCGGCGGTCGCCGCCCTCCAGGCGCTCGTGCCGGCCGTCCCGGTGGCCGAGCCGGCGCTGCGCTACATCTCCAACGCCGACGGCCAGGTGGTCGGCGGCGGCAAGGAGATCGTGCGGCGGCTGGTCGACCAGGTCGCCAACCCGGTGCGCTGGGACCTGTGCATGGAGACGTTCGCCGAGCTGGGCGTCACCGCGATGATCGAGGTTTCGCCGGCGGGTACCCTGGTGGGACTGGCCAAGCGCGCCCTGAAGGGTGTCAGGACGCTCGCGCTCAAGACGCCGGCCGACATCGAAACGGCCCGCGAGATCGTCGCGGAGCACGGTGGTGACCTCACCGGTTCCGGGGACGGCCCGGTCGCGCCCGGTCCGTCGCAGCCCGTTCCGGCCGAATAACCTGAGGAGTCCCACCGCAATGACCGCGAAGATCAAGCCGGGCCAGGGCGCCGCGTACGCGCGGATCCTCGGTGTCGGCGGCTACCGCCCGACCCGCGTGGTGCCGAACGAGGAGATCCTCCAGCACATCGACTCCTCCGACGAGTGGATCCGGTCGCGTTCCGGCATCGCCACCCGGCACTGGGCGAACGAGGACGAGACGGTCGCCGAGATGTCGGTCGCCGCGGCCGGCAAGGCGATCGCCAACGCGGGCATCGACGCCGCCGAGGTCGGCGGCGTCATCATCGCGACCGTCTCGCACTTCAAGCAGACCCCGGCCATCGCCACCGAGATCGCCCACCGGATCGGCGCCGGCAAGCCCGCCGCGTTCGACATCTCGGCCGGCTGCGCGGGCTTCACCTACGGCCTGACGCTGGCCAAGGGCATGATCACCGAGGGTTCGGCCCGCTACGTCGTGGTCATCGGCGTCGAGCGGCTCAGCGACCTGACCGACCTGGAGGACCGGGCGACCGCGTTCCTGTTCGGCGACGGCGCCGGGGCGGTCGTGGTCGGCCCGTCCGACGAGCCGGCCATCGGCCCCACCGTGTGGGGCTCGGAGGGCGACAAGGCCGACATCATCACCCAGACCGTCTCGTGGGAGGCCTACCGCGAGCGCGGCGCCGCCACCGACGTGCGCTTCCCGGCCATCACCCAGGAGGGCCAGGCGGTCTTCCGCTGGGCCGTCTACGAGATGGCCAAGGTCGCCCAGCAGGCGCTGGACGCGGCCGGCGTCACCGCCGACCAGCTCGACGCGTTCATCCCGCACCAGGCCAACATGCGGATCATCGACTCCATGATCAAGGCGCTCGGCCTGCCGGAGCACGTCGCGGTGGCCCGGGACATCGCCACCGCCGGCAACACCTCGTCGGCGTCCATCCCGCTGGCCATGGAGCAGCTGCTCGCCTCCGGCCAGGCCAAGAGCGGCGACACCGCCCTGGTCATCGGGTTCGGCGCGGGCCTGGTCTACGCGGCCTCCGTCGTCACCCTCCCCTGATACCAACGGCCGCGCCGCCCTTACGCGGACCGGCCGTTACCGCCAACGCAACACACCGCACCATCACCGAAGGAGCGCCGTCATGGCCGCCAACACCAAGGAAGAGATCCTCACCGGTCTCGCCGAGATCGTCAACGAAATCGCGGGCATCCCGACCGAGGACGTCGAGCTGGACAAGTCCTTCACCGACGACCTGGACGTCGACTCGCTGTCCATGGTCGAGGTCGTCGTCGCGGCCGAGGAGCGCTTCAGCGTGAAGATCCCGGACGACGACGTCAAGAACCTCAAGACCGTCGGCGACGCGGTCAGCTACATCCTGGAGCACCAGGAGGACTGAGGGACCGCCATCCCTCGGTGACCTCAGGTCGACGCGTCGTCGCCACCCAGTGAGCGTGGCCCGCGTTGCCTTCACCCTCGATACGTGGAGACAAGAATTCCTGTGAACGCGACCAATCACACCGTGGTCGTCACCGGTATCGGCGCAACCACACCCCTGGGTGGCGACAGCGCATCGACCTGGGAGGGCCTGCTCGCGGGCCGCTCCGGCGTGGGACACCTCACGGAGGACTGGGCGGCCCAGCTGCCGGTCCGGATCGCGGCGCGCGTCGCCGTCGAACCCGAAGAGGTCATTCCGCGGCCGCGGGCCCGCAAGATGGACCGCTCGGCGCAGTTCGCGCTGATCGCGGCCCTGGAGGCGTGGGCCGACGCCGGCTTCACCGGCAAGGCCGGCGAGGAGGGCTCGGTGGCCCCCGAACGGCTGGGCACCGTCGTGGCCTCCGGCATCGGCGGCGTGACCACACTGCTGGGCCAGTACGACGTCCTGCGCGACCAGGGCGTCCGCAAGGTCTCGCCGCACACCGTGCCGATGCTGATGCCCAACAGCCCGTCGGCCAACGTCGGGATCGAGTTCAACGCCCGGGCCGGCGTGCACACCCCGGTGAGCGCCTGCGCCTCCGGCAACGAGGCCATCGGCTACGCGGTCGAGATGATCCGCACCGGCCGGGCCGACGTCGTGGTGGCCGGCGGCACCGAGGCGGCGATCCACCCGCTGCCGATCGCCGCGTTCGCCAACATGATGGCGATGTCGAAGAACAACGACGACCCGCAGGGCGCCTCACGGCCGTTCGACGTCGACCGCAACGGCTTCGTGCTGGGCGAGGGCGCCGGCATCGTCGTGCTGGAGTCGGCCGAGCACGCCGCCGCGCGCGGGGCCCGGGTGTACTGCGAGGCGGTCGGCCAGGGCCTGTCGGCCGACGCCCACCACATCGTGCAGCCCGAGCCGACCGGCCGGGGCATCTCCGCCGCGCTGACCAACCTGCTGGCGCTGACCGACCTCAAGCCCGCCGAGGTCGTCCACGTCAACGCGCACGCCACCTCGACCCCGCAGGGTGACGTGGCGGAGGTCAAGGCGCTGCGCGGGGTGTTCGGTGACGACGTCGACCACATGGCCATCTCGGCGACCAAGTCGATGACCGGCCACCTGCTGGGCGGCGCCGGCGGCATCGAGACGGTTGCGAGCGTCCTCGCGCTGTACCACCGCGTCGCACCGCCGACCATCAACGTCGACAACCTCGACCCGGCCATCGACGCCGACGTCGTCCTCGACAAGCCGCGCGAACTGCCCGCCGGCCCGATCGCGGCGCTGAACAACTCGTTCGGCTTCGGCGGCCACAACGTCGTGCTCGCCTTCCGCACGATCTGATCCGCCCACACGTCCCCGAGGCCCCGGCCGCCGTCACGCGGCCGGGGCCTCGGGCTTCGCGGTGCCGGCCCCGGGCGGTCGCGGTGTCAGTCGTCGAAGCTGGCGAGATACGTGGCGACGGCGTCCTTGTCGCCGTGCCCCTGCTCCACGGCCCGGGCGAACCGCCGGGCGGACGCCTCGGCCACGTCCAGCCGCACCCCGCAGCGCTCCGCCGCCCCGGCGATCAGCCGGGCGTCCTTCGCCGCGCCGGACAGCGGGAAACTGGCGGTCCAGTCCTCGGCCAGCACCGCCTTCGCCTTCATCCGCAGGTACGGCGAGTCCAGGCTGCCGCCCTCCAGCAGCCCAAGGAACTCCCCGGGATCCACGCCGAGCCCCCGGGCCAGCGCGAGCGCCTCCGCGGTGCCGTTGATGATGGACAGCACCCAGCTGTTGACGACCAGCTTCAGCCGGCTGGCGGCGGCCTCGGCCGGGTCGTCGCCCAGCCACACCGTGCGCTGCCCGATCGCGTCGAAGACCAGCTCGGCGACCGGCCTGGCCTCCCGCGGCCCGGCCGCCAGCACCTGCAACTGCCCCTGCTCGGCCGGCGCCCTGGTGCCCAGCACCGGCGCGTCGACCAGGTGGACGCCGGCCTCGGTGGCGAGCGCGGCCAGCGGCGCCAGGCCCTCCGGGCCGACCGTGCTCGACTGCACCCAGACCGCGCCCGGCCGCAGCTGGGGCGCGGCGGACCGGACCGCCTCCAGCACGGCGGGACCGTCCAGCATCATCGTGAGGACGGCATCCGCGTCCCGGACCGCGTCCGCCGGGTCCTCGGCGATCCGGGCCCCGTCGGCGACGAGCGGCTCGGCCCGCGCCCGGGTGCGGTTCCAGACGGTGACGTGGTGACCGGCCTTGAGGAGGTTGCGGGCCATCGCGGCACCCATGACTCCGGTCCCGAGGACCGCTACGGTGATCTTCTGCGTCATGCGCTCACGCTACGTGCCGTGGTGCCGGAGCGTCCGACGGCACCCGGGGTGAGAGGCCGGTCGCGCGGAGGCGTACCGATCCGGTCGGACACCGGTAGCGCGGGCGCGTACGGCCCGGGCGGCGGAACCGCCCCGCGCCTGCGGCGCGCTCCGGCGTCCGTCGCGTCCGCGTGTCGTCCGTCTGTGCGTCAGGCCACCGCGCACTCCGTGGACTTCGGCGGCTCCGGCGGCCAAGCCATCCGCTCGTGCGTCAGACCACACCCCTGAACACGTGATCTTCCTGCTCACGGACTCCGCGGACACCCTCGCTGCGCTCCGGCGGCCACTGCGCCCGCTCGTGCGTCAGACCACACCCCTGAACACGTGATCTTCCTGCTCACGGACTCCGCGGACGCCCTCGCTGCGCTCCGGCGGCCACTGCGCCCGCTCGTGCGTCAGACCACACCCCTCAACGCGTGATCTTCCTGCTCACGGACTCCGCGGACGCCCTCGCTGCGCTCCGGCGGCCACTGCGCCCGCTCGTGCGTCAGACCACTTGGTGCAGCCATCTCACCGGTGCGCCCTCGCCCGCATAGCGGAAGGACTCCAGTTCGTCGTCCCAGGGCTTGCCCAGGAGCTTGGCGACTTCGGCCTCCAGGTCGGCCTCGCCGCCGCGGGCTCTCGCGAGGGCGGCGCGCAGGCGGTCCTCGGGGATGAGGATGTCGCCGTGCAGGCCGGTGACGGCGTGGAAGATACCGAGTTCGGGGGTGCTGCTGTAGCGCTCGCCCTCGGCGTTGGCGGTGGGTTCCGAGGTCACCTCGAACCGCAGCATGTTCCAGCCGCGCAGCGCGGACGCCAGTTTGGACGCCGTGCCGGCCTCACCGTGCCAGGACACCTCCGCACGCCAGGTTCCGGGCGCGGCGGGTTGCCTGATCCAGTCGAGGCTGACGCGCACACCCAGTACGCCCGCCACCGCCCACTCGACGTGCGGGCACAGCGCGCGTGGTGCGGAGTGCACGAACAGAACTCCACGTGTCGTCACCGGGACCTCCAGTGTGGGACGAGGTTCGCCTTCCCCAGCGGCCTCGCGTCCCCTCTCGGCGATCCGGGACGTCGCTCATTCTGCACCATTTTTACCAAACGGGACAAGATCTGATCGTTCGTTGGCAACCTTCGTCCGATCACCTCCTGTCCCCTGACGGCGGGTCGAAACAGGCCCGCGCCGGTGTCCGTGGTGGGCACACCTGTCAGGGCAAAGCTACCGTGCGCGGTGCCCGGCGGGACGACGTACCGGTGGGCCCGGAGGCGGGCGATCGGCTCAACCCGGCCGGTCCGCACGGCTGGAGAAGGCCGCGAATCCCACCCGGTCGGCGGATACCGCGACCGCCGAAACGGGTTTGGGAGCCGTCCGGCGGGGCCGGCCGGGCGGTGCGCGGCGGGCCGGACCGGGTTCACCGCGGCGATGGAGTCGTTTCCGGTGCGCCCCGGCGCCGGCCCGGCCCGCGCGGTGCCGGCTCAGGCCAGCAGGTCCTTCGCCGCCTGCGGGGCCTTGGCCGGCGAGCCCGCGTCGAACGGCGGCTGGGGGTCGTACTCGATGGCCAGCTGGATCGCCTCGGCACGGGTGCGGCCGGCGATGCGGCCGACGAGCGCGAGCGCCATGTCGATGCCCGCCGAGACCCCGGCGGCGGTGACCGTACGGCCCTGGAAAACCACCCGCTCGGGGGTGTAGGTGGCGCCGTACGCCTCCAACTGGTCCACCGCGCTCCAGTGCGTGGTGGCCCGCAGGCCGGTCAGCAGACCGGCCGCCCCCAGCAGCAGCGCGCCGGTGCAGACCGAGGTGGTCCACTCGGCGCCGGCCGACAGCCGGCGCAGGGTGGCCGACAGCGCGGCGTCCCGCGTCCGGCTCCGGGCCCCGGGACCGCCGGGGACCACCAGCACGTCGCAGGCGTCGACGTCGGCCAGCAGGGCGTCCGGCAGCAGGACCGGGGTGCCGCTGTGCGCGCGGACCGGGCCGGCGGCGTCGGCGGCGAACACCACCTCGGCGCCCGGCACCATCCGCAGCACCTCGTAGGGACCGATGGCGTCCAGGACGGTGAGACCTTCGAAGACCGGGATGACGACACGCATGGGGAACTACTCCTTACGGGAGGGGGTGGGAAGTGCACTCGGGTGGACGGGAGTCGGCCCGGTGAACGGGTGGGACCGGTGGGACGGGAGTGGACGCGGGCGGGCCACCGCGGGTCGCCGTGCGGGCCGGCGGGTCAGCGGGTGAAGCGGGCCCGGTACGCGCCGGGGGTGACGCCGAGGTGGTGGCGGAAGCGGCGGTGCAGGGTCTCGGCGGCGCCGAAGCCGCAGCTGCGGGCGATGGAGTCGACGGTGGCGCCGGTGGTCTCCAGCAGGTTGCGGGCCGCCTCGACGCGGGCGGTCTCCACGTAGGCGGCCGGGGTGGCGCCGGTGCCGGCCCGGAAGGCGCGGGTGAAGTGCCGTTCGCTCATCCCGGCCCGGGCGGCCAGCGCCGGCACGGTCAGGTCGGCGCCGAGGTGGTCGGCGATCCAGTCCTGGACCCGGCGCAGCGGTTCGCGCTCCGGGCGCTGCGCGGCGAGCTGGGTGCTGAACTGCCGCTGTCCGCCCGGTCGTTGAAGGAACATCACCAGGTTTCTGGCGATGTCGCGCGCCTCCGCGACGCCCCGGTCCTCCTCGACCATGGCCAGCGCCATGTCCATCCCCGCGGTGACCCCGGCCGACGTCCACACCGGGCCGTCGGCAACGAAGACCGGGTCCGGGGTGACGGTGACCAGCGGATACTCCCGGGCCAGCGCCGCACAGCTCGCCCAGTGCGTCACCGCCCGCCGCCCGTCCAGCAGTCCGGCCCGGGCCAGCAGGAACGCGCCCGTGCACACCGACGCCACCCGGCCGGCCCGCGCCGCGGCCTCCACCAGCCACGCCATCAGCCGTTCGTCCCGCTCCGCGTCCCGCACCCCCGGCCCGCCGACCACCAGCACGGTCTCGACGTCCCCGGGGTCCGGCAGCGCGGAGGCCAGCACCGTGAGCCCGGAGGAGGCGGACACCGGCCCGGGGTCGGCGGCCACGGTCCGCACGGTGTGGCCGGCCTGGCTGAAGACCTCGTGCGGACCGGTGAGGTCGAGCTGCTGGAAGCCGGGAAAGACGACGAGGACAACGCGATGCGGGGTCACCCGTTCATCGTGCGCGGGCGCCGGCGATGGCGGCAAGGACACGCGAGTGACGATGTCGGCCATGCCCGGCGGAGGCCCGCCGGCGTCGAACGGACCGACGCACCGGGACGGCTCTGCCGGCGTAGGACGGACCAACGCACCCGGGCAACTCTGCCAACGTAGGACCGACCAACGCACCGGAGCGAGGGCGCCAACGCAGGACGGACCGACGCACCGGAGCGACGCACCGGAGCGGACCCGCCGACGCAGGATGGACCGACGCACCGAACCAGAACCCCGGCGCCGGAACGGACCCGGGCGCTCCTCAGGCCGTGGGACCGTCCTGCGGGGTCCGGTCGCCGCCGGGGGCCGGGGCGTCACCGGGGCCGGGGCGCCGGTCGGGGTCGGCGTCCGGGTCCGGGGTGAACGGGGACTGCTCCAGCAGGTCGCGGGCGAGCAGGGTCGCGCCGGCCACGGCGCCCGGCATGGCGACGACGGCGACGAACGGCACGAGGAAGAGCAGGACCAGCGGAACGCCGAAGCCCAGCGCGAGGCCGAGGCGGGAGCGCAGCAGGCGCAGCCGGTCCCGTAGGGGTATGCGGCGGCGCTGGAAGGCGACCATGGTCAGCTCGTGGGTGAGGAAGAAGCCGGAGACGCAGAAGCCGGCCACCGGCACGGCGGTCTGGCCCAGCAGCGGCACGAAGCCGAGCAGGAACAGCGGCACGCCGAAGGCCGCCATCCGCAGCAGCAGGGCCGCCGACTCCCGTACGCCGAGCAGGAGTTCACGCCACATCGGCAGGCCGGACCGCGGCGGCGGGGTGCCGGACTCGGAGGTTTCCACCCGGCCGGAGAGCGTCTCGTAGAACGGCTGGCCGACCACCAGGGTGACCGCGGTGAAGCTGACGACGGCCAGCAGCAGGACGCCGCCGAACAGCAGCACCCGCAGCGTCCAGCGCAGCAGTTCGCGCCAGAAGCCCGGCCAGGTCGAGGCGAACGGGGTGAGCCAGCCGATGAGGTGGCCGCCCCACAGCAGCAGGGCGGTCAGCGCCACCACGTAGCCGGCCAGCGTGATGAGCGCCGGGATCGCGCTCCACGCCCACAGCCGGCCGTGCCGCGCGATCCAGCGCTGGCCCTCGGCGGCGAACCGCAGGCCCGTCCAGAGATCTCGCAAACCCCGCATGCCAGGCAGCCTAACGGGCGGGTAGGACAGGGCCGGTGGGCCCGTCGTGCCGTCCGGCGGCGCGACGGGCCCGGAGCCGGCGGATCAGGGCAGGTAGTACATCGGGTTGGGCAGCTTGAAGCCCTTTTCGGCGTGGCCGCCCGACAGGTCGCTGTACTGGTCGCCGAAGTTGGCGACGATGTCGTAGCCCTCGGACTCGATGTGCGCGCGGGTGCCGGACTTGTACTGCTCGGTGGTGCAGGTCGCGCCGCAGGACAGGTAGGCCGGCGGGGTCGCGGAGTTCTTCAGGAAGAAGTGGTCGGTGTCGGCGGCCGGCTGGTAGCCGACGGCGGACAGGTTGGCCGCGCTGGCGGCGCGCTGGGCCTCGGGGCGGCCGGTCAGGTAGAAGACCGTGACGCCGTGGTCGGCCGCCCAGTCGACCAGGCCGGGCATGCCGAACACGGCCGGCATCGTCTTGCTGTCGATGTAGGCGCCGTTGCTGGCCGGGGTGTAGCCGAAGCCCTGCTCCTGCTCGTAGTTGTACGTCGACAGCGTGGTGTCGTCGACGTCGAGCACGATGGCGGGCTTGCCGTGGGTGTGGCGGTCGGCGTGCGCGATCCACGCCTTGGCGCCGGCCTCGATGCCGTACAGCTGGTGGGCGTAGTTGCTGGTGGGCGACGCGTAGTGCTCACCGTTGACGACGGTGTCGCCGTAGTACGCCTCGATCTGGTTCTCCACCAGCCCCAGGTTGGGGATCTCCTTGTCGGAGCGCGGCGTCGTGTTGTCGGCGGTGGCGACTCCGGTGGCGAAGACCGCGGCTCCGGCGACCAGGGCGGCGGTCACGGTGACGGCGACCCGGGCGCTCCTGGAACGGGGCATGATGCGGGAACGGGGCATGAAAGCTCCTTCGGGGTGGCGGCCCTCGAGGGTGTTCGATTGCGCGCAACCTAAGTGGGCTGACCCGTACCGGTCAAGCCAGGTCTACGCGAATCGTCTACGCGGATCGTCTACGCGCGTCATCCACCACCCGAACGGCCCCCGAACGGCCGGACGTTGACGGACGCACCGCTTTCCGGACGGCCGGACGTCGACAGCGACAGGGCCCGTTCCCGGCCGGACGGCGACACCCACCCCGCCCTCCGAGAGGGATGCCGCCGGGCCGTGACACGGCACCACCCCGGTACGCGGGTTGGCGCGTA
The DNA here is from genome assembly GCF_027947535.2 of Streptantibioticus silvisoli. Classification (GTDB taxonomy): domain Bacteria; phylum Actinomycetota; class Actinomycetes; order Streptomycetales; family Streptomycetaceae; genus Streptantibioticus_C; species Streptantibioticus_C silvisoli. The sequence continues at coordinate 87,639 of NZ_JAAGKO020000002.1, read as the reverse complement.
CCGGGGTGGTGGGCCGGGGCCGCCGGGAGTTCCGGCGGCCGGCGGGGTCAGACGACGCTGAGGGTGACCTCGATGTTGCCCCGGGTGGCGTTGGAGTACGGGCAGACCTGGTGGGCCTTCTCCAGCAGCTCCTTGGCGGTGGCGGCGTCCACGGCCGGGATGTGCGCGGACAGCTCCACGGTGAGGCCGAAGCCGCCCTCGGGGGTCTTGCCGAAGCCGACCTTGGCGGTGACGGTGGAGCCGGAGATGTCGGCCTTGGCCTGCCGGGCGACGACGCCCAGGGCGCCCTGGAAGCAGGCGCTGTAGCCGGCCGCGAACAGCTGCTCGGGGTTGGTGCCGGCGCCGGAACCGCCCAGCTCCTTGGGCGGGTTGACGACGACGTCGAGCTTGCCGTCGTCGGAGGCGACGCGGCCGTCGCGGCCGTTCTCGGCGGTGGCGACGGCGGTGTAGAGGACGTCGATGGGGGTGATGGCCATGGTGGGGTTCCCTTCCCGGTCAGGCGTTGAGCTTGATGATCATCTTGCCGGTGTTCGCACCGCTGAACAGGCCGAGGAAGCCGTCAACGGTGTGGTCGAGACCGTCGACGACGGTCTCCTCGTACGTGAGCGACCCGTCGCGCAGCCAGCCGCCGACGTCGGTGACGAAGTCCTTCTTCATGTCCGCGAAGTCCATGACGAGCAGGCCCTGGATGCGCAGGCGCTTGCCGATGACCATGGCGAGGTTGCGCGGGGCGGCGGGCGCCTCGGTGGAGTTGTAGGCGCCGATCATGCCGCAGACCGCGATGCGGCCGTGGACCCGCATCGAGCTGATGGCGGCTTCGAGGTGGTCGCCGCCGACGTTGTCGAAGTAGACGTCGATACCCTTGGGGGCGGCGGCCTTCAACTGCTCGGCGACCGGCGCGTCCTTGTAGTTGAACGCGGCGTCGAAGCCGTACTTCTCGGTGAGCAGCCGGACCTTCTCCGCCGAGCCGGCCGAGCCGACGACCCGGGCGGCGCCCTTGAGCCGGGCGATCTGGCCGACCTGGCTGCCGACCGCCCCGGAGGCGCCGGAGACGAAGACGGTGTCGCCCTCGCGGAAGGCGCCGGCCCGCAGCAGGCCGCCGTACGCGGTCAGGCCGGGCATGCCGAGGACGCCGAGGTAGGCCGACAGCGGTGCGACGTCGGCGTCCACGACGGCGGCGTGCGCGGCGTCGAGGACGGCGTGGTCGCGCCAGCCGAGGTTGTGCAGGACGTGCGTCCCGGGCTCGACGTCGTCGGCCCGTGAGTCGACGACCACGCCGACCGCGCCGCCCTCCAGCGGCTGGTCGAGTGCGAACGGCGGAACGTACGACTTCGTGTCGTTCATCCGGCCGCGCATGTAGGGGTCGACCGACAGGTACTCGTTGCGGACCAGGATCTGTCCGGGGCCGAGCTCCGGGAGCGGTGTCTCGCGCAGGGCGAAGAGGTCATGGGTGGGCAGGCCGTCCGGCCTGGCCGTCAGCTGCCAGGTGCGGGCGGCAGCCGGGGTTGCGGGTGCTGACACGGGAAGATCAACTCCTTTCCCCGGCGACAACACCACGGTCCGGCCGCTTCTTCCCGTGCGGCGCGTTGCGGGTGTCACCCCGCCGGATGGCGTACGACGGCCGTCCGGCGGGTACGGGCCTGCGCCGCGGACCCGCGAGCGGGTGCCGCCTCAGCGTCGGGAGCGCGAGTTGCCGAAGACGACGCGGTAGAGGATCAGCAGCACCAGCGAGCCGACGATCGCCGATATCCAGCTGCGGGCGTCGAAGAAGGTGTGCTGGACCGGGCGGTGCAGGAAGTGCTCCGACAGCCAGCCGCCGAGGAAGGCGCCTATGACACCGATGATCGTGGTGCCGAACACGCCGCCCGGGTCGCGGCCCGGCAGCAGGACCTTGGCTATCGTCCCGGCCAGCAGCCCGAGAATGATCCAACCGATGATGCCCACGTGACAGCCCTGCCTTTCGAGACCCGGGTCTCGTCCCCCGGGCGCGCTGAATGATCTCTCTCGTTGCGCCCGCGATGGTGCCACATCGCCGGGCGGCAACGTCTGAGTTGATGGTGCTCTTCCCTGGCTGCGGCACTTGATGCCGCCGAGTTTCCGTCTTCAGGGGTGGCTCAGGGACACGTCAGGGATCTGTCGGGGGCGTGCGGGCGTATCAACGGAACGCGCTCCCTCCCCCACCGGGGCCCTCGCCGATGCTTCGCCGGTGCCTCGCCGGTGCCTCGCTCCGGCCGGCGTCCCCGCGCCGTCGGCCACACCTGCTCCGGCCGGCGTCCTCACCCCGGCCCCGCTTCGGCGGCCACGCACGTCACGGTCGGCGCCCTCGGCGCCTCGGCGGCCACCTAGGCGTCCGTCGGCACTGCGCCGACCGCCCCGCCACCGTCAGCGCATCGGCGGCCACTCCCGCGCCCGTCGCCGCGCCGGCCACGCCCCCGCCACCGTCAGCGCCCGTCAGCGCATCGGCGCCCCGCCCCCGCCACCGTCAGAGCCAAGGCGCCCCCGCCGGCGGTCCGCCTCACGGCTTGGGGTCGAGGGCGTCGTAGCGGGCGAAGCCGGGCCAGCGCAGGGCCAGCAGGGTCACCACGACGACGCAGGCCAGGCCGCCGGCCGGGATGGTGAAGGCGGGCGAGGTGAGGTCGGCCGCCGAACCGCTGAGGAAGTCGCCGAGCCGGGGACCGCCGGCCACCACGACGATGAACACGCCCTGGAGGCGGCCGCGCATGTCGTCGGGGACGGCGGCCTGGAGCATGGTGGAGCGGAAGACCATCGAGACGCTGTCGGCCGCGCCGGCCACCGCCAGGAAGAACAGGCCGATCCACAGCTCGCGGGTGAGGCCGAAGGAGGCGACCGCGGCGCCCCAGGCGGCCACCGCGACCAGGATCGCCACGCCGTGCCGCCGCACCCGGCCGAGCCAGCCGGAGAAGGTGCCGCCGATCACCGCGCCGACGGCGGTGGCGGCCAGCAGCATGCCGACGGTGCGGGCGCCGCCGCCGAACCACAGCGCGGCCACCGCGGGGAACAGCGCGCGGGGCTGGGCCAGCACCATGGCGGACAGGTCGGCGAAGAAGGTCATGCGCAGGTTGGGCCGGGTCGCCAGGAACCGCAGGCCCTCCAGCACGGAGGCGCGCTTGCGGGGGCCGGCGGCGTCGGCGGAGCGCTGCGGGAGCATCGCGGGCAGCCGCAGCATGGCGTAGAGCGACGCGCTGAACGCGACGACGTCGACCACGTACGCGGCCTGATAACCCCACCAGCCGACGATCAGACCGCCGAGGCTGGGGCCGACCATCAGGCCGAGGTTGCTGGTCAGCGAGTTGAGGGCGTTGGCCGCCGGCAGCTGGGCGGCGGGCAGCAGGCGCGGGACCATCGAGCTGCGGGCGGTGGAGTTCATCGCGAAGCAGACCGACTGGAAGGCCACGATCGCGTAGAGCAGCCACACGTGGTGGAAGTGGGCGAACGCGGCGGCGGCCAGCACCACCGACAGCACGGCGGCACCGCTGGCGCTGAACAGGCCGAGCTTGCGGCGGTCGAAGGTGTCGGCGACCGCGCCGCCGTAGAGGCCGAAGGAGACCAGCGGGACCAGCGAGCACAGGCCGACCAGGCCGACCATGAAGCTGGAGTGCGTGATGGCGAAGACCTGGAGGGAGACCGCGAGGGCGGTCATCTGCGAGCCCATCCAGGACACGGTGTTGCCGAACCACAGGCGGCGGTAGTCGGCCGAGGAGCGCAGCGGCGTCAGGTCGGCGAACACCCGGCGCAACCGGGTTCCCAGGCCGCCGCGGGGCAGCGGCCCGGCGGGTGGCGCGACGGGGGTGGTGACGGGTGCCCCGGCCGGCTCGGCCGCCGGGGCACTGGGCTGCGGCGGGGGCGTCACGCCGTCGGCGGGCGGGCCGGCGTCGGGGGCCGGCGGGGGCGCGGGTCTGTCCGGGTCGTCGGCCCGGCTGCGTATCGGTGGCACACCGCACGCTAACAAGGGGCCCGCTGTGCTCCGTACGGGGCCGTCGCCGGGGCCTTCCCGCCGGGCAATACGTCCTTTTAACGGCTTTTGTGATCCCCTGTCAGCGTCCGACCCGCCACTGGCCGACAGGGGCAGCTGTCCCCGGAGGTGTTCATGCCGCGCAGTCAGCATCCCCCGTTCCCCCCGATGCCGCCGGGTCCTCCCGGCGGGCCGGAGCGGCGGCGCGGGCCGTCGAAGCTCGCGGTCGGCGCGGCGGTGCTCGCGCTGGTCAGCGGTGTCTGGCTGATGCGGGCCGGCACCGAGACGCACGAGCCGCCGTCGCCCAGCGCGGCCGACGCGCTCGGCGGGCGCAACGCCGGCGGGCCCGGGGCGGCCTCGGTCCCGGCGCCCGGCGCGGCCGCCCTGCCCCCGTCGCTGCCGACCCGGGTGCGCATCCCGTCGATCGCGGTGGACGCGCCGGTGATGAAACTGGGCGTCGACAGCAAGAACGAGATCCAGGTCCCGCCGGACGACAACCGCAACATGGCCGGCTGGTACGAGTACGGCGCCACGCCCGGCGCGCGGGGGGCGGCGGTGCTGCTCGGCCACGTCGACACCATGAAGGGCCCGGCCGTCTTCTACGCCATCGGCTCGCTGCACAAGGGCAACCTCATCGAGGTCACCCGCGCCGACCACAAGGTCGCCGTCTTCGCCGTCTACGGCGTCGAGGTCTACTCCAAGTCCGACTTCCCCAGTGACAAGGTCTACGACGACACGCCGACCCCGGAGATCCGGGTCATCACCTGCGGCGGCGGCTTCTCCAAGACCACCCACAGCTACCTGGGCAACGTGGTGGTCTACGCGAAGCTGACCGCGACGCGGACGGCGTCGGCCACCGCGTCCGGCTCCTCGTCGGGCTCCCCCGCCGCGTCCGCGGCCACCGCCCCGGCCACCGCCCCTGCCACGTCCCCGACCGCCTTCGTACGGGCCTCCGCCCCGGCCGCCGCGCCCAGCGCCGTACCGCCCGCCGCCGTACCGGCCGCCCCGCCCGCCGCCGCGCCCGGCTCGTCCGGCGTCCCCGGGCCGGGCGTGCCGCCCGGGTCGCCGCCGGCCACGGCCCCGGCGGCGGTGCCCGTCCCGTACCCGGCGACAGCCGCGAAGCCGAGCGCGTGAGCGATGTGGGACTGGCTGACGGACGGGTACCACACCCGGATCGTGGAGTCCGGACGGCAGCCGCTGTTCCTGCTGCTGGTCGGGCTGCTGGGCTCGTTCCTGTTCATCCGGTTCAGCGTGCGGATGATCCGGCGCGGCACGAGCTGGTGGCCGGGGAACGTCTCCTCCTCCGGCGGCCTGCACATCCACCACGTGGTCTTCGGCCAGGCGATGATGCTGATCGGCGGCATCGGGGCGTTCGCGCTGCGCGGTGACAGCTCGGCCGGGCGGGACCTGCTGGGGCTGCTGTTCGGCATCGGGTGCGGCCTGGTGCTGGACGAGTTCGCGCTGGTGCTGCACCTGAAGGACGTCTACTGGTCCGAGGAGGGCCGCCAGTCGGTCGACGCGGTGATCCTCGCGGTGGCGGTGATCGGCCTGCTGCTGCTGGGGATCACGCCGCTGGGCAACCTGAGCGGCGGTTCGGTGCTCAGCCGGGCGGTCACCGCGGCGGTGCTGCTGGCGCTGGTGGTCGTCAGCCTGCTGAAGGGCAAGGTGTGGACCGGGTTCTTCGGGCTCTTCCTGGTCTTCCTGCCGCTGATCGGCGCGGTCCGGCTGGCCCGCCCCAACAGCCCGTGGGCCCGCTGGCGCTACTACTCGCGGCCGCGCCGCCTGGCCCGCGCCGAACGCCGGGAGGCGCGCATCCGCGGCCGGCTGCGGATCACCCGCAGCGCCGTCTACAACGCGGTGGCCGGCGCACCGTACCTCGACAGCCCGGTGCCGCGCGGGAGGCCGGCGCCCGCGAAGGGCCCGCGCCGGCCGTCGACCGCCGGTCTGGGGCCGTCGCGCGCCGACCGCCTGCTGCGGCCGCTGCGGGAGCCGGCCGCCGTCGCGGTGGTGTGGTACCTGCGGCTGGCCGCGCTGGCGGACGTGGCGGCCGGCCTGGTGGAGCCGTTCCGCGCCCGGTTGCGCGGCGGCGGTACGCAGGAGGTGCTGACGCCGTTCCTGGTGACCGCCGGCTTCACCGCCGCCGCCGTGGCGGCACTGCTGGCGGTGATGGTGCGGCGGCGCAAGCGCGCGGCGTGGCTCGTGGCCTTCGCGCTGGCGGCGGTCAACGCGGCGGTGTACTGGCTGACCCTGCTGACGGCGCCCGGCTACCGGCCGCAGCCGGTCAACTGGCTGTCGGCCGCGCTGACGACGCTGGTGGCGGTGGCGCTGTGGGTGGCCGGCCCGCTCTGCCGGGTGCGCGGCGAGCACGGCAACGTGCCGCTGGGGCTGGCCTGGCTGCTGTTCGGCGGCGTGGTGGCGGTCGGGCTCGGGACCGTGCTGGTGCACGAGGCGGACACCGTGCCGACCGCGCCCTGGCCGGACTGCCTGCGGTACGCGCTGCTGCGGGTGCTGACGCTGTCGACGCTGGTCGGGCTGCCGGACATCGCGGTGCCGGGCTGGGTCGACCTGATCGTCAACGTGCTCAGCGTGGCGCTGCTGCTCCAGGTGCTGCGGGCGTTCTTCCGCTCCCCGCGCGGCCTGACCCGGCTGTCGCCGGACGACGAGCACCAACTGCGTTCACTGCTGCGGGAGTTCGGCCGGCAGGACTCGCTGGGCTACTTCGCACTGCGCCGGGACACCTCGGTCGCCTGGGCGCCGGACCGGGCCGCGGCGGTGCTGTTCCGGGTGGTCAACGGGGTCGCGCTGGCCTGCGGCGACCCGGTCGGCGACCCGGCGGCCTGGCCCCGGGCGATCAGCGGCTGGCTGCGCACCGCCCGCGCGCACGCCTGGGTGCCCGCGGTGACCTGCGCGGGCCCGCACGCGGCCGGCGTCTACGAACGGCTCGGGCTGCGGACGCTGGCGTTCGGCGACGAGGCGGTCGTGCGCACCGCGGGCTTCCGGCTGGAGGGCGACGCGATGCGCCCGGTGCGCGAGGCCCGCGACGCGCTGCGCGGGGCGGGGTACCGGGCGGTGGTGCGCCGGCAGCGCGACATCCCGCGCGCCGAGGCGGACCGGCTGGCCCGGCTGGCGGACGCCTGGCGGCGCGGCGCGGTCGACCGGGGCCCGGCGGTGTCGCTGGCCCGGCTGGGCGACCGGGACGACCCGCGGTGCGTGCTGGTCGAGTGCCGCGACCCCAACGACCGCACCTGCGCGCTGCTGTCGCTGGTGCCCTGGGACGGCACCGGCCTGTCCCTGGACCTGGTGCGGCGCGACACCGGGTCCCCCGGCGGCATGTACGGGTACCTGCTGGCGGAACTGCTGCTGCGGGCCCGCGCGGACGCCGCGCCGGTCGCCGGGGTGGAACGGGTGGCGCTCGGCGTCGCCGTCCGGCACTCCGCCCCCTACGGCGGCCACGGCCCGGGCACCGGCTGGGTCTTCCGGCTGCACCGGACGCTGTCCCGGCTGCCGGCGCACCGGCGGCGCGCGGTGGCGACGGACCGGGCGACCTCCGCGTTCGCCCCGGGATGGCAGCCGCGCTTCCTGCTCTACGAACGCGCCACCGAACTTCCCCGCATCACCCTGGCCAACGCGGGCTCCGGCGGCCTGCTGACGACCGCCCGCATGCCGAGGCTGTCCCAGGGCGAGGGGGAGGCGGGCGTCGGCGCCGGTACGGGGTGAGGGTGGCGGTGGCGGGGGCAATGGCGGTGGGGATGCGGGGGTTGCCGTTGAAGGGGGTTGCCAGGGACGGACGTTGACGCTGAGGGCGTGGGGCGGCCGCCGAACGGGGTCACCCGGGGCAGGCGTTGACTCCGAAAGCGCAGGGCGGCCGTTGAACGGGGTTGCCGGGGGCCGCCGTTGACGCTGGCGGCGCGAGTCCGCCGTCGAACGGGGTCACCCGGGCCAGGCGTTGACCCCGAAAGCGCAAGGTGGCCGTTGAACGGGGTTGTCGCAAGCGGACGTTGACGCCGACGGCTCGGGGCGGCCGTTGAAAAAGGTTGCCGGGGACGGACGTTGGCGCCGACGGTTCCCGACGGCCGTTGAAGGCGGCCACCCCCGGGCCCCGTTGCCGCCTTCATCGCCGTGCGGGCGCCGAACGGCTCGGCCGCCGAGGGCCGTTGACGGCGTCCACGTCACCCCATCGTTCCTGACGCATCGTCAGTGCTCGCTGTCGTCCAGGTGTTCGGCGAGGCGGAAGAGCGCGGGGAGGGCGGCGCGGACGGCGGCCCGGTCGGCGGTGTCGAGGCGGGTGAGGGCGGTGTCGAGGCGGCGTTCGTGGGCCCGGGTCCAGGCGGCGAGCTGGGCGTGGCCGGCGTCGGTGAGGGTGACGGCGGAGACGCGGCGGTCGCCGGGGTCGGTGGCGCGGGCGACCAGGCCGGAGGTGATCATCTGGCCGACCAGGCCGCTGACGGTGCTGGTGGCCAGGCGCTGCCGGGTGGCGAGGTCGCCGATGCGGGCCGGGGAGTGCTCGGCGAGGACCTGGAGGAGTTCGACCTGCGCCATCGGCAGGGTCTCCCAGGGGTAGTCGCTGCGGATCGAGGCACGCAGGGCGCGGCGCAACCGGGTGACCGCGTCGGTCAGCCGGCGGGCGTCCGGGGTGCCGCGGTCGGCGTTCGGCACGGTGGCCGGCCGGTCGGGGGATGCGGGCGTCGGCATGTCACGACTTTAGTGCCCCCGCCCGGACGGCCGGTGCGAGCGCGGCCACCGCCACCGCCAGCAGCGCCGCGGCCGCGCCGGCCGGGGAGGCCAGGTGCAGGGCGAGGGCCACCAGCGCCACGCCGAGCGCGGTACCGAGGCCGCGGGCCATGTTGACCAGGCCGCCGCCGGTGCCGGAGCGGCCGACCGGGAAGGCCGCCATGACGAGGGTGTTGTTGGCCGGCGTGAACACCCCCAGCCCCGACCCCAGCAGCCCGAGCGCCCCGGCGAGCAGTCCGATCGCGATGCCGGAGACCCCCGCGCCCCCGGCGGCACCGGCCGCACCGGCCGCACCGGCCCCCACCGCGCCGGCCCCCGCGGCCCCCGCCGCACCGGCCCCGCCCGCTCCCGGCAGCCCGCCGCCCGGCAGCCCCGTCAGCACCGTCAGCAGCACCGCCGTCAGCGCCGCGCAGCCGGCCGTCATCACCACGGCCCCCAGCAGGCAGCGGGCCCGGTCGGACAGCCGGCGCGGCAGGACGTGGTCGGCGCAGGTGGCCGCCAGCGCGAAGCCGGCCGGCAGCGCCGTCAGCACGGTCCCGGCGGTCAGCGCGGAACCGCCGGCGGCGGTGACCGCCTGCGGGACCAGGACCAGCGGGCCGAACAGCACCAGGTAGCCGCACAGCGCCCCGAGCAGGCCGAGGCCGACCGGCGGCAGCCGCAGCAGGGTGAGGTCGAGCAGCGGGTGCGCGGCGCGGCGCTGCCGCACGGCGAACCCGCGGCCGGCGGCGACGGCGGCCGCCGCGAGCGCGGCGACGCCCCAGCCGGGCACCGGCAGACCGGAGGCGGCGGACAGCGCGAGCAGCGCGGCGCCGGTGGCCGCCGACAGCAGGAGGATGCCGGGGGTGTCAAGGGGACCGCCCCGGCCACGCGCGCGGGTGCGGGGCAGCAGGTAGCGGCCGGCGATCCAGGCGACGGCGCCCACCGGCACGTTGACCAGGAAGACCCAGCGCCAGCCGAGGGTGGAGACCAGCAGGCCGCCGACGGTGGGGCCCAGGGCGAGGCCGAGGGCCTGGGCGGCGGCCTGGACGCCGAGGGCGCCGCGCAGCCGGCCGGGCGGCGCGCAGGTGGCGACCAGGGCGACGCTGTTGGCCTGCATCATGGCCGCGCCGACCGCCTGCACGACCCGGAAGGCGATCAGCGCGCCCAGCGCCGGGGCGAGTCCGCAGGCGGCGGAGGCGAGGCTGAAGACGGCGAATCCGTGCAGGTAGAACAGCTTGCGGCCGTGGGTGTCGGAGAGCCGGCCGACCGGGACGAGCAGCGCGACCAGGGCCAGCAGGTAGGACAGCGACACCCATTCGACGGCGGCCAGCGAGGCGTGGAACCCGGTGCGCAGCCCGCCGTAGGTGAGGGTGACGACGCTGGCGTCCAGCTGGCCCATGAAGGCGCCGAAGCAGACGGTCAGCACCGCCGGCCGCCAGGCACCCGGCTGCTCGCGTATCCGGTCCGGCCGGGCCCGTTCGCGCAGCAGCGCCCGCGGCAGTGCGCTCACACGGTCCTCCTTCAAGCGGTCGCTCATGGTCTTCGCGCGGGCCAGGGGCCGGACGGCGGCCAGGCGCCACAGGTCGGTAGGGCCAGGGGCCTTCGGGCGGCAGGTCACGGCCCCCGGACGGCGGCCCGCGATCCGATCCGGGCAGCAGCTGTCGGCCCCACGGACGGCACCCGCCTCCCCGGACGACAAGTCACGCCTTCGGACAGACAGCGGCCCACGGCCCCGGCGACGGCTCACGTCGTCGGACAGGCAGCCCGCCGCTCCCGATAGTTCGTACCCAGAATACATCGGTGTCCGAAATACCTGCCGCCCGGTATCCGGTCCCGGCCGTCCGTTGCGCGGATATGTCGGCGTCGCGGCGGCGATCAGCGCTTCCTTCCGGCAAATTCCGTTCATGTGGACCCGGTTGGTATCCGGTGGATCTGGCGTGAACACGTCTAGGCCCCGTAGGCTCCCCTGCTGGCATGGAAACGATCTCCGCACCGCGAAACCCCACGAAACGTGGCGAAGATGCGCGAATGCCGTTGAGCTTCCACAAAACAGAATCTGCGCCAACGAGGATCTGATGACACGAGACATTCCGGAGGCGGTGTTCTGGTGCCTCCTGGCCGTCGCACTGGCCGTCGTGGTCCTGCTGATACGCGAACGGCGCATCACCGCACGGCTGCGCGGCAAGGTCAAGGTGCTCGAGGACGACGTGCGCGCGCGGGACGCTGAGGTACGTCATCTGGCCGCCGTGCGGCTGCCGGCCCTGATGGAGAGCCTCACCGGCCGCCCGGTGGTCCCCGGACTGCTGCACGGCCGCCTCGCCGGCTCCGCGTTCGCGACCGGTCTGCACACCGTGCTCGACCTGTTCGCCCGCAGCACCGAGACCGCCCGCGAACGCGCCGACGTCTCGGCCAAGAGCGCGCTGAAGTCCTCGATGCGCGCCCTTCAGGGCCTGGCCAACGAACAGCAGCTCGCCATCTCCGAGATGCAGGAGCGGCACGACGACCCCTACGTCCTGGCCGACCTGCTGGAGATCGACCACACCAACTCCCAGTTCGGCCGCCGCGCGCAGGCCATCTCGGTGCTGTGCGGCTCCTGGCCCGGCCGCCAGCGGGCCGCCTCCCCGCTGGTCGACGTGGTGCGCGGCGCGACCTCGCGCATCCGTGACTACCGCCGGGTCCAGGTCCACTCGCAGGTCGACGTCGCCGTCACCAGCCGGGCCGTCGAGCCGATCGTGCTGGCCGTCGCGGAGCTGCTGGACAACGCCGCCCGCCACTCGCAGCCCAACACCTCGGTGCAGGTCAACCTCCAGCATGCGCACAACGGCGTCGCCATCGTCATCGACGACGCGGGCGTCGGCCTGCTGGAGCAGGAGATCCACCGGGCCGAGCAGCTGCTGGCCGGCCAGCAGTCGGTGGACATCCAGAAGCTGGGCGACCCGCCGCAGTTCGGCTTCGCCGTCATCGGCATCCTCGCCGACCGTTACGGCTTCCGCGTCTCGGTGGACACCCAGTCGCCCTACGGCGGGGTGCGCGCGGTGGTCTTCCTGCCCACCGCGCTGCTGACCCGCGTCCAGGACGACACCCCCCGTTCGGTCCCGGCGGCCCGGCCCGTCCCGGCGCCGCCGGCCCCGATACGCCCGCCCCTCACCCGCCGCACCGCCCCGGCTGCGGCCCCGGCCCCCGAGCCCGCGCAGGCGTCCGCCCCCGCACCGGAGCCCGCGGCCGCGCAGCCGCCCGCCCCGGCCCCGCAGCCCGCGGCACAGCCCGGGACGCAGCCCGATCCGGCCTCCGGGCCGGCAGCCGAGCCGATGACCGCCACCGCGCTGGGCCTGCCCAAGCGCCGCCGGCGTCAGCCGCTGGCCGAGAACGTCAACCCGGCCCCCGAGCCCGCCGAACCCGCCGCGCCGCAAGGGCGTTCGGCGTCGGAGGCCGCCGCCATCATGGGCGCGTTCGCCCGCGGCACCCGGTCCGGCCGCTCCTGCGCATCGGACGCCACGGACTCCACGGATTCCACGGACTCAACGGACCTCGAAGGGAACTCCCAGGCATGAACGCGAACGTGTCCGCACGGGCGAACGGCGGCACCCTCAACGACCAGTTGGGATGGATGCTCGACGACGCCCTGTCGGTACCGGAGGCACGGCACGCGATCCTGCTGTCCGCCGACGGCATGCTGCGCGCCCACTCCAAGGGCATCAGCCGCGACGAGGCCGAACGTCAGGCCGCCGCGCTCTCCGGCCTTCAGTCGATCAGCCGCAGCACCGCGGAGTTCACCGACCGGCCGTCCACCACCTGGCGCCAGACGCTGATCGAGTTCGCCGACGGCTTCGTCTTCCTGGTCGCCGCCGGACCCGGCGCCTACCTCGCCGTGTCCGCCTCGGCCGACGTCGACATGGAGGCCGTCACCTTCCGGATGCACAAGCTGGTCGACCGGCTCGGCAAGGAGCTGACCAGTCCCCCGCGTCAGGACGCCGGCAGGCCTGCGTGACGCCGCGGTCCGCGAAGCGCGGGCTGGTCCGGCCGTACGTGATCACCGACGGCCGCGCCCACCCGACCCGCAACACCTTCGACCTGGTGACGCTGGTCAGCGCCGCCCAGGGCGGCGACCTGGCCGGCCTCAGCCCGGAGAAACGCCGGGTGATGGCCTTGTGCCGGGGCGGCTCGCTGTCCGTCGCCGAGGTCGTCGGCCACCTCCAGATCCCGGTCAGCGTCACCAAGGTCCTGCTGGGCGACCTGGTCGACAGCGGCCACATCCTGACCCGTTCGCCCATACCGTCCGCCGAACTACCCGACATCAAGATCCTTCAGGAGGTCCTCGATGGGCTCCGCGCTCGCCTCTGAAGACGTGTATCTGCCCGACACCGTGCAGACGGCCGTCAAGCTGCTGGTCGTCGGGCACTTCGCCGTGGGCAAGACCACGTTCGTGGGCACCCTGTCGGAGATCCGGCCGCTGCGCACCGAAGAGACCATGTCGCAGGCCGGGGCGCACACCGACGACCTGGGCGGTGTGCCGCACAAGACGACCACCACGGTCGCGCTGGACTTCGGCCGGCTCACCCTCAACGAGCACCTGGTGCTCTACCTGTTCGGCGCCCCCGGCCAGCAGCGCTTCACCCAGCTGTGGCGGGACATGACCCAGGGGGCGCTCGGCGCCCTCGTGCTCGCCGACACCCGGCGCCTGGAGCACTCCTACGACGTGATGGGGCTGCTGGAGGAGCACGGGCTGCCCTACGCGGTCGCCGTCAACCACTTCGACGGCGCACCGGTGTTCGCCGAGGAGGACCTGCGCGAGGTCCTCGACCTGCTGCCCGAGATCCCGCTGGTCACCTGCGACGCGCGCGACACCCGCTCGTCCACCCAGGCCCTCATCTCGCTCGTCCAGTACCTGTACACCCGCAACACCCAGGAGCACGCGTGACCCACCCCGCCACCCCCGACGGCCCCGTCCCGCCGCCCGGCTGCCCCGCGCACGCCGGCGCGGCCAAGCTCTACGGGCCGCAGTTCGCCCAGGACCCGGCCGCGACGTACGAACGGCTGCGCGCCAACGGCCCGTTCGCACCGGTGGAGCTGGCACCGGGCGTCGAGGCGACCCTGGTCACCGGCTACGAGGCGGCGCTGCGGGTGCTGCGCGGCACCGACGCCTTCGGCAAGGACGCCCGGCGCTGGAAGGCGCTGAACGAGGGCAGGATCCCGGCCGACAGCCCGATCCTGCCGATGATGATCCACCGCCCCAACGCCTTCTTCGCCGAGGGCGACGAGCACCGGCGGCTGCGCGGCGCCATCGACGACAGCCTGCGCAACATCGACCCGGGCGCGCTGCGCGCCGCGATCGAGCGCAGCGCGGACGCGATCATCGACCGGTTCGCCGACAAGGGCGAGGCCGACCTGCTCGGCGACTACGCCAAGGAACTGCCGCTGCGCGTCGTCACCCAGCTGTTCGGCTCCACCCCGGACATCGGCGACCGGCTCTACACCGGTATCCGCAACATGTACGACGGCATCGAGCCGGAGGCCGCCAACGCCATGGTGGGCCAGGCGGTGATGGACCTGATCGCGCTGCGCCGCGCCGAGCCGGGCAACGACATCGTCACCTGGCTGACGCAGCACGAGTCGAAGCTGACCGAGGCCGAACTCATCGACCAGCTGGTCGTGATGATCGGCGCCAGCACCGAGCCGCAGCAGAACCTGATCACCAACGCGCTGCGGCTGCTGCTGGCCGACGACCGGTTCGGCGGCAGCCTCAACGGCGGCAGCCTGCCGGTCGAGGACGCGCTCGACGAGGTGCTGTGGACCGACCCGCCGCTGGCCAACTTCGCCCCGCACTACGCGTTCCAGGACGTGGAGATCGACGGGCACGTCCTGGCCGCCGGCACCCCGATCATCATCAGCTTCGCCGCCGCCACCACCGACCCGACCCTGATCAACGACAAGCGGGCCGGCAACCGGGCCCACCTGTCGTGGAGCGCCGGACCGCACGGCTGCCCCGCCCAGCGTGAGGCGCGCATCATCGCCTCGGTCGCCATCGAGCGGCTGCTCGACCGGCTGCCCGACGTCGAACTGGCCGTTCCCGTCGGCGCGCTGACCTGGCGGGAGGGACCGTTCCACCGGTCGCTGACCGCCCTGCCGGTACGGTTCCCGCCGGTCGCCCCGGTCCGTCCCGTACTGCCCCCCGAGACTTCCCCCGAGCATTCCGGAGACAGCAGATGGACAGCATCCTCCAGCCCGGCCACCGCACCCCGCACGTCCTCGACACCGCAGGAGCCGACGTCTCCGGCGAGGCCGTCCGGATCGCCGAGCGGGCGCCCGCGACGCCCGTGGAGCTTCCTGGCCAGGTGGTGGCGTGGTCGGTAGGCCGCCTCGACCTGCTGAAGAAGCTGCTGGTGGACCCGCGGGTCTCCAAGGACCCGCGGCAGCACTGGCGGGCCTTCGCCGCCGGTGAGGTCAAGCAGGACTGGCCGCTGTTCAGCTGGGTGGGGGTGAACAACATGTTCACCGCCTACGGCAACGACCACCGGCGGCTGCGCCGGCTGGTGTCGCAGGCGTTCACCGCCCGGCGGATCGCCGCGCTCCAGCCGCGCGTCGAGGAGTTCACCCGGGCCCTGGTGGACGGGCTGGCCGCGACACCGGCCGGCGCGACCGCCGACGTGCGGGAGGGCTTCGCCTACCCGCTGCCGATCCAGGTCATCTGCGACCTGTTCGGCGTGCCGGAGGGAGAGCTGCGCCACCGGCTGCGCCGGATCGTGGACGGGGTCTTCGACACCTCGCTCACCCCGCAGGAGGCGCTGGCCAACTTCCACGAGATGTACGCCTGCCTGGCCGACCTGCTGACCCTCAAGCGCGCCGAGCCCGGCGACGACATGACCAGCCTGCTGATCAGCACCCGCGACGAGGACGACGGCACCGGGCTCCAGGAGGACGAGCTGATCGACACCCTGCTGCTGGTCATCGGCGCGGGGCACGAGACGACCGTCAACCTCATCGACAACGCCATCCACGCCCTGCTCACCCACCCCGGCCAGCTCGCCCTGGTCCGCTCCGGGCAGGCGTCGTGGAACGACGTCATCGAGGAGGCGCTGCGCTACCGCGCGCCGATCGCCCACCTGCCGCTGCGGTACGCGGTGGAGGACATCGAGCTGGACGGGGTGACCATCCCCCGGGGCGACGCGATCCTCGCCAACTACGCCGGCGCCGGCCTGGACCGCGGCTTCCACGGCGAGACGGCCGGCGAGTTCGACGTCCTGCGGGCCGAGAAGGAACACCTGGCCTTCGGCCACGGCGTCCACTTCTGCCTGGGCGCCCCGCTGGCCCGGCTGGAGGCGGCGATCGCCCTGCCCGCGCTCTTCGACCGCTTCCCCGACATGAAGCTCGCCGTCCCGGCCGACCAGCTGGAACCGGTCGGCGGCTTCATCTCCAACGGCCACAAGCGCCTGCCGGTGCGTTTGCACGGGTGAGGGGGGTTTGGTCGGGGCCGGGCGGGGGTGTGGCGTGCGTCTGAGGGGGTTCGGCGTGGGTTCGGCCGGGGCCTGAGGGGGGCGGCTGGGGGCGGGGGCGGCGCTCCGGGGCCGGCGCTACGGGGGCCGGGCGGGTGCTCCGGAGGCGGTGTTCCGGTGGCGGGGTGCGGGGGGCGTTTTCGGTTCGTGGCGCGGGGGTCGCACACTGGGGGCATGTGCCGCAGTATCAAGACCCTCCGCCCGCCGGCGACGCCGCAGGCCACCGATGACGACATCACCGCCGCCGCGTTGCAGTACGTCCGCAAGGTCTCCGGTTTCCGCTCCCCCGCCGCGCACAACCGCGAGGCGTTCGACCGCGCGGTGACCGCCGTGGCCGACGCGACGCGTGAGCTGCTGGACGACCTCGTGGTGCGGGGAGCGTCGGCGGGGCCCGCGCGCGGGGCTGAGGGGGCGGCGGAGTAGGCGGCGGGGGCCGCGCGGGGCCGCACGGCGGGGCCGGACCGAGGCACGGAGTGCCGGGTGCCGGGGCGCTCCGGCGTACGAGGGCGCCGAAGGACATCAGGCAGGGGAACAGCCGGCCGGTGGTGTTCCGGTCGCCGGGGCGGACGAGGCGGATCGGGGCCTACGATCCCGTTGTGCCGCCCCGACCGACCCCGGTCCGGGCGTCCCGCCTGGAGGCGAACGCGTTGATCTCCCTGGACCTGCACCCGATCTTCCGCAACAACCGCGACATCGAACTCGCCCTGCGCGAGGCCCTGTTCCGCGCGGCCCGCACCGGTGAACCGGCCCTGGAGATCATCCCCGGCAAGGGCACCGGCCAGCTCCGCAAACGCGTCCTCGCCTTCCTCGGCCAGAAGCACATCCGCAAGCTCTACGACCGCCTGGAGACGGACCCGGCCAACCCGGGCCGCATCGTGGTCCACTTCACGCCGGCGTGACGGTGGACGGGCCGAAGAAGACGCCTGGCTCCGCCTGCGCCAGCTTGCGATAACGCGCGAGCGCCCTGCGGTCGGCCGGCGCGTTGATGGGGTAGTAGGGTTCGTCGCCCTCCTCCGCGAACCTGGAGAACTCACGCATGATCACGGTCCGGTCCGCCGGACAGTCCCGCTCGGGGTGCAGATGACGGAACTCGTGTATCCGGGTGAAGTCGACGTCCGCATCCGCGTAGTTCATCACCGACGTCCCCTGGTGGTCCCCGACCGGGAGAACCTCGGTCTCGAATCGGAGAGTGCGCCAGCCAAGGCGTCCCTCGCGGAAGTCGAAATACCGGTCTATCGGTCCCGTGCAGACGATCGGCACGTCCTTCAGGGGGCGCTCGTCGAAGAAGTCCGTGCCGGGACGGACCTCGATGTTCGGGTGCCCGGACATGCGCGTCATCCAAGCCGTGTAGCCGTCGAGCGGAAGTCCTTCGTAGGTATCCGAGAAAACCGGCTGTCGAAGGTGTAACGGACCGGAAGCCGCCCGATCGTCTCGCCCGGTAATTCGAGCGGGTCGGTCTGCCATTGTTTGGCGGTGTAGTTCCGGATGAACGCTTCGTAGAGCGGACGGCCGATCGAGGAGACGGCCTTCCCCTCCAGGGTGCCGGTATCCAGCCCCTCCGGCGCCTGTGTACGGATCAGCGCGCGGGCCTCGGTCGGCGACAGCGCTCTTCCGAAATAGCTGCATATGATGCCCAGGTTGATCGGCATCGAATAGATCATGCCGTCGTGGACCGAAAAGACTCGGTGCCGGTAGTCGGTGAACTCGGTGAATGCCATCGCCGGCCGGTCGGCGGCGTCGGCGGCCACCACGCGCACGTCGGCACCGAGGGTTTCGAGTTCGCAGACCAATTCGGCCGCGCCGGGTGCCTCCATGCCGTGCCGGGAGACCAGTACCAGGACCGCTGTACCGCGCGCGGCGATACGGCGTGCCACATGGCCGCCGAGGGCGCCGGTGCCCCCGGTGATGAGTACCGTGCCGCTCAGTGGCGAGGTCGCGGCGGGCGCCAGGACGGTCCTGGCCAGCCGTCGGCCGAGCAGGCTGTTGCCGCGTACCGCGATCTGGTCCTCCGGCCCGGCGGCTCCGGTGAGCACAGCAGCCAGCCGCCGCCGGGTGGTCTCGTCGGGGGACGGGGGCAGGTCGATCAGACCGGCCCACGTGGCGGGGCGTTCAAGGGCGGCGACCCGGCCCAGGCCCCACACGCCGGCCGTCGCCGCGTCGACGTCCGTGTCGTGCGGGCCGGTGGCGACAGCCCGGCTGGTGACGCACCACACCGGGACGTCCAGCCCGGCCTCGTCGATCAGCCGCAGCCAGGCCAGCAGGGTCTCGGCCCGGTCGGGGGCGGTCGGGGGCGGTCGGGGGCGGTCGGGGGCGGTCGGGGGCGGTCGGGGGCGAGTGGGGAGTCCCCCGCCCGGCCCCACCCGACCTGGCCGACCGGTCGTCAGTCCGCCGCCGCCCGCACCATGCCGATCATCAGACGGGTGTCGAGCAGGCTCTCCCGCGCGTCCGTCAGAGGCCGGGCCCCCGGTGTCGTGACGCACTCGTGGAAGTGCACCAGCTGCGCCCTGAACGCCTCCTCGTAGGACCCGGTGACGACCTCCTCGCGGGCCGCGCCCCGCGCGTCCGTCCCGGTGGCCGGCTCGTCGCGCCAGATCCGCACGGTGGAGGGGGCGTTCGGCAGGAACGGGTTGGTGACGTCCACCGTCACCGTGCGGTCCTCGCCCCAGACGGTCAGGCTCTCCTCGAAGCGGTGCACCCCGGTGGACGCGCCCTGGAAGACGCACTGGAACCCGTCGGCGTACTGGAGCGTCGCGGTCAGCGCCGTCCCGTCCGGCGAGCAGTGCGCCTTGACGGAGACCGGCTCGGCCGGGAAGGCGGCCCGGTAGAGGTTCACGTCGTGGCTCCAGACCCCGAACATGTCCATGTAGACCTCCAGGATCCGCTGCGGCGCGGCCCCGAACTCCTCGACGACCCGGGCGCGCCGCGGGTCCGGCCCCGGGTCGGCGGCGGCCGGGGAGCGCGTGACGTCGGCCAGCTCCGGGATGATCCAGTTGCCGTACCGCGGGCCCACCACGAGGTGGACCCGCGCCATGACGGGCCGGGTGATCCGGGCGATCTCCTCCAGCCCCCGGCGCACCCCGCTGTCGTACCGCTTCATGTACCCGACCATGACCGAGGCCCCGGTCCGCTCGGAGGCGGCGACGACCTGCTCGATCTCGGCCAGCGTGTAGCCGAGGGGCTTCTCGGTGAACACGTGCTTGCCCCGCTCCAGGGCGGCCAGCACCGCGGCCACGTGGTCCAGGGTCAGGACCACCACGGCGTCCAGGTCCGGCGTCCCCGCCAGCATCTCCTCGACCCCGGGGTACGTCCGCGGCACCCCGAACCGCCCGGCCACCGTGCGCGCCAGGTCCTCCTCCCGGTCGCAGACCGCCGCCACCTCGAACCGCTCGTGCAGCGCGGTGAGGTGCGGCAGGTGCACCAGCTGCGCGATCATCCCGCAGCCCACCACGCCCACTCGGACCCGTCGCATCCGTTCCCCTCCTTCAGGACCGGGCCGCGCCCCGCGGCACGGCCCGTCGTACCACCCGGCCCAGGATGTCCACGACACCCTCCAGGTCCTCCCCGGGCGAGACGTACCACGCCGCGTCCCGCACGTCGTCCGGCACCGAGTCGTCGGCCACGAACGCGCAGGCGACGCCCGGCACGCCGGGGATCCAGTCGGCCGGTGAGTTCCCCACCATCAGGACCCGCCGGCCCCGCTCCCCGGCCAGCCGGGCCAGGGTCGTGCGCTTGCCCAGCTCGGCCGGCGCGTAGGGGTGGATCCCCGCGCACGACCCGTCGGGGCTCAGGCCCACCGAGACCTCGACGCCGTCGTCCCCGCACCGCAGCGCCACGCACCGGGCGGCGTCGCGCACGAAGTCCGGCGGGCCGAACACCCCGGCGGACGCGCGCCGGTTCGCCCCGAACGCCCACGTGCCCGGCGCCGGCGGACCGCCGCCGAACTCGGGCGCCGTCACGTCCGCGGCCCGGCGCAGGCCGTGCGCGACGGCGGCCCGCTCCACCTCGGCGCGCACCTGCGGCAGCGCCGGGAAGGGGGTGACGACCCGCACCGCGGCGCCGTCGGCCACCACGTTCCCGTTCTCGGCGATCACCGGGAACCCCGGCGCCGCCTCCAGCCCGATGCCGGTCCCCAGCTCCCGCAGCTGCTCCAGCGGCGAGTCCGAGCACAGCCCGACCCGCACCCCTGCCGCGGTCAGCCGCCGCACCAGGGCGCGGAACCGGCGCAGCGCCGGCCCCTGCTCGGGCGGGCGGGCCACCGAGGGCACCAGCGTGCCGTTGACGTCGAGCAGCACGGTGTCGAAAAGTCCGGGCGCGGTCACCGGACCGCCGACGCCGTCAGCGTGCCGGTGGCGTGCGCCGCGATCCGCTCGGTCCAGGCGCCGAGCCCCGACGCGAGGTCGCCGATCAGCGGGCGGACCGGGCGGCCGGCGTCCGCCAGCCGCAGGGACTCCAGCAGCCGGCGGACCGCGGGGTGCAGGTCACCGACCAGCACCGGGCGGCCGGCCAGCCGCTCGGCCCGCTCGAAGAACCGCACGTTGGCCCCCAGCACGCGCAGGGCGAACTCCTCGTCGCGGTCCGCGGGGACGCCGGCGCGCGCCGAGGTCCGCACGAAGGGCAGCCAGTACGGGGCCCGGCCCCACGTCCCGTCCGGGAGCCGGACCACCAGCCCGGACAGCCCCAGCAGGAAGTTGCGCGGATCGGCCAGCTCCACCGCCCGCGCGCCCGGCGCGCCGCCGGTGGTGCGGTACTCCAGGACCGGGTCGAGGACGGCGCCCGGCACGGCGGGGCACGCCGCCGCGTCCAGCCGGACGCCCGGGACGACCCGGTGTACCCGGCGGCCCGCCGCCCCGAGCAGGCGGACAACGGCGGCGACGGTCTCGCCGGTGCAGATGTCGTCCTCGACGAGGGTGCAGCCCGCCCCGGCCGGGTCCCGGGGCAGCGCCGCGATCTGCTCGGCCACCGGGGCGGCACCGGGGCGCGGCACCAGGCCGATGGCCTCGCGCCCGCCGAGCAGGAAGCCGCGGGAGACCCGCAGGGGCGCCACCCCCCGCTCGACCAGTGGGTCGAGGCTGATCAGCGGCCCGTCCCCGGCCCGGCGGCGGACGGCCTCCTCCAGGCACAGCGGGTCGACGACGTGGAAGACCAGCCCGCCGGGGTACCGCGCCACGGCCCGCAGGGCGTCCCTCGTGTCGTGCTGGAAGCCGTGGTACGCCTCCGCGAGCCCGGACGCCGCCGCCGTGCCGCGGATCCCCAGGCGGTGGCCGAACTCCCGCACGCAGAGCGCGGTATCGTCCCGCATGACGACCACGAACGGGCCGCCGGCCGCCACCTCGACCACGGCCGGGGCCTCGGCCGCCGGGTCGGGCCGCACGAGGTGGTGGTCGGCGGCCCGGGTGATCACGGGGTGATCCGTTCGCGGCCCAGGAAGGCCCGGCCGCGCTCGACCTCCCGCTCGCCGTCGACCACCACTTCCAGCGGCATGGCGTGGCAGTGGAAGAGCGCCAGCGCCGAGTGCAGCCCGTAGGCGCCGACGTTGGGCACGGTGACCAGGTCGCCGACCGCCGCGCCGGGCAGGGCGCCGTCCCGGGTCCACACGTCGAGCGGGTGGCACAGCGGGCCGGCGACGATCGTCGCGCCGGACGGCTCCTGCCCGGCCGGCCGGTGCGGCGTGGGGCCGGGGAGCAGCTGCGGGTCGACCCGGTGCTCCTTGCGCAGGCCCGACATGCCGCCCAGGTCGTTGACCCCGGCGTCCAGCACGACGATGCGGCGGCCGTGCGAGCGCTTCACGTCCAGCACCCGGGTCAGCAGCCGTCCGCAGCCGGCCGTCAGGTAGCGGCCGGACTCGAACACCACCTGCCGCTCTCCCGCCCCGTACCCGGGCAGCTCCGCGGCGAGCAGCTCCTCCAGCCGCCCGCGCAGCGTCGTGAACCGTGGCAGGGCGCCCTCGACGGCGTAGGGCGCGCCGAAGCCGCCGCCGAGGTCCACCACCGGCAGCCGCACGTCCAGCGCCGCCTCGACCTGGCGGACCACCTCCAGCGCGTACCGGAAGGTGGCGAGCAGCGTCTCCTCGCTGGTGAGGTTGCTGCCCATGTAGAGGTGGATCCCGGCCACCCGCGCGTGGCGACGGCTCTTGAAGAACTGCGGCTCCTCCTCGACCCACGACAGGTCGGCGCCGAACTGCGAGGGCCCGCCGGTCATGGCGAGCCCGGCGCCCACCGGCGGGACGGGCGGGTTGACCCGCAGCAGCGCGGTGACCTCCGTCGCCGCGGCGCGGCCCAGCCGGTCCAACTGGTCCAGCGCGTAAGGGGAGTCGACGGAAAACTGCCGGACACCGGCTTCCAGGGCCCGCACGACGTCGCGGTCGCGTTTACCCGGACCGGTGTAGAGAATGCCGTCGGCGCGGAATCCGGCCGCCACGGCGGATTCCATCTCACCGGGCGAACTGACCTCGGCCCGGCAGCCGAGCGCGGCCAGTTGCCGCAGTACCGCCGGGTGCGGATTGGCCTTCAGGGAGAAGAGCAGCCCGGAGGATTCCGGAAGACAACCACGCAGTTGCCCGTACGCGCCGCGCACGGCGGCCAGATCGTAGAGATAGGCCGGGGTCTCCACCCGGTTCTGCAACGGCTCCGTCGGGTCCCCCGCTTCTCCGGTGCCGCCGTGCATCAGCCCAGAACCCCCGTCGCCTCGTGTCCACATGACATGACCACCCGTCATACTAGGCTGATCATGCTCCTGCGAGCCAGGCAATCCAGCTGATGCCAGCGGCACTTGACGCACCGTCCGACATTCCTGGGCAGCATCGATGACGGGGCGTCGACGCCGGGGTGAGCTACCGGCATACGGCACCCGTGCGCCCCACCGCCCGCTCCAGACACCGCAGTTCGTCGCCGACCAGGTCGCCCACCTCGTCCAGCGGCACCGGCAGCGCGCCGTCCCCGAGGAAGGAGAGGTCGAAGCGCCCGGCGCCGGAGCGGGCCACCACGAACAACCGCACCCCGTGGCAGACGCTGCCCAGCGGATGCAGCCCCTCGACCCGGCAGCCCGCCACGTACTCCTGCACCGCGGGACCGGGCACGTTCGAGACCACGACGTTGTACGGCGGCCGGGTCGCGCCACCCGCCCCGAGCAGGTTCTGCGCGACGAACGGCCAGGTGAACAGCGCGCCGTACAGGCCCGCCGACCCCTGCGGCAGGCCACCCAGCTCCCGCTTGGCGATCGCGCTGGAGCGCGCCACGGTCCGCAGCCGCTCCAGCGGGTCCGCGACTGCGGTGCCCAGACTCATCACCGTCAGGGCGAAGGCGTTGGCCGTCGTCGTATCACCCGGCCGGCGGGTCGAGACGGGGGTGCCGGCGGTGAGCGAGCGCTCCGGCAGCCGCCCCAGCTCCAGCAGGGAGCGCCGCAGCGCGCCGCCGCACACCGACAGCAGCACGTCGTTGACCGTCACGCCGGCCGCCTTGGCCGTCACCCGGAACCGGTCCAGGCCGTACGTCCTGGTCACCACCGACCGCGTGGTTCCGACCGCGCCGTTGACCGGGGAGCGCGGCACCACGAACGGCACGGCGCGCGCCGGGTCGCCCGCCGCGCGCAGCCCGGCCAGCATCGTCAACGCGGCCCGGCCCAGCCCGGCGGCGCTGCCCCCCGCACCGGTCGGCTCGCCCCCGGCCGGCTCCGGCGTGCCCGCTCCGCACTCCGCGCCCCACGGCGCGTCGGTGCCCTCGTCCAGCGGGTCGACGCCGATCATCCGCCGCATGCTCCGCTGGAGGCCGAGCCCGTCGGTGAGCGCATGGTGCACTTTGAAGTAGAACGCCAGCCTGCCACCGGCCAGCCCCTCGATCACCTCGCACTCCCACAGCGGCCGGCCGGGTTCGAGCGGGCGGGCGTGCACCAGCGCCACGTGGTCGAGCAGTTCGCGCTCACCGCCCGGCGCGAGCAGCAGGTGGCGGCGCACGTGGTGCGAGCGATCCACGTCCTCGTCGGCGAGCACCTGCCAGCTGCGGCTGAACCGGCCGGCACCGGCCGGGCGCAGCCGGTAGGAGAAGGGCGCCGCGACGGGCGCGCCCACCAGCCGCTCGAACAGCCGCCGGGCGTACGGACCCGGATCGGCGCCGGCCGGCGGGGCAAGCGTCATCAGCAGCCCCACGTGCTGCGGGGTGGCCGCGGACTCCAGCGCGAGGAACACCCGGTCCGACATCCGTATCCTGGTCACCGCACCCCGTCTCCCGCCCCGGCGGCCGGCTCGCGTGGTGCACGCGCCACCGCCCGGGCCGTCATCCGCCCGCGCTCCACCGGCCGCGGGAGGGGGCCCAGTCTGCTGGACGACCCGGCCGTCCTACAAACCGGCGCCGTGCCGGGGAGGTTGCTCCGACACCCGGTCCCCGTGCTCCCGTACCCGGCGCGCTGCGGCCGGTGCCCGGTGACCGGGACCCGCGGTTCCCACTGCGCCGGCGACCGGCATCTGCAGGCCACACGTGTTGCCGCTGCGGTCCCGGCGAACGCTTGACGCTCCGTCGCGGCCGTAGGTGACTCGCCATCACCGATGGCGAAACCGGTGCGGTCGACGGTTCTCCGGCCGCGATCCGAGGAGGGCGAAGACCCGCGCTCGCTCCCGGCCCGCGCGTGCCCCTCGGGACAATGCAGATGCCGCCATGATGCCCCCCTGGTGATCAGTAGGTATCACAGTGACGCCAGAGGTGTATCACCTCATTGCGGCAGCGCTTTTTCGGATCGCAAAGTGTTTCCATGACACCTGATCAATGGCCGACCGCCCTCACGGCCCGCATCGCCCAGGGGATCCGCGAAGCACGACGGGCCGCCGACCTCACCATGGCGGAGGTGGCCCACGGCTGCGCCGACGAGCCGGTCTCTTCGGGAAGGCCAACCCTTTACGCGCCCTTGCCCCGATACCTCGCCGACGAGGCCGGTGGCCGGACGGACCAACCACAGATCACGTCAAAGAGAAGCGGACAAGACATGAAGGGCTCGACGTTCCGGCGGTGTGCCTGCCGGAACCCCGAATCAGGGAAGCAGTACGGCCGATCATGCCCCTAGTTCAAACAGAAGCGCCACGGCACCTGGGGGCTGCGCCAGGAGCTGCCTCCGAAGGTCGAGGACGGCAAGGAGGTCCGGCGGACGTTCCGGCGGAGCGGCTACGACTCCGCCGGTGACGCTCAGGCGGATGTGGACAAGGTGCGCGCGCTCCTCGCGATTCCGCCCAAGGGGGAGGACGGCGACTACGACCGCGCCCGCATCGGCGACCTCCTGGAGCAGGTCACCTCGAAGAAGCTGGACATCCCGCCTGCGGACGAGGTACGACGCGAGCTCAACGGCGGCGTCGACCTGCGGTCGGACATGACCGTGGCGGAGTGGCTGGAGGTGTTCCTGACCAACAACCCGCCGCCAGGAAGCCGCACATCGGTGACGGCAAGCGCCCAAAGGGCGTCCTGTGGACACCGGAGCGCGTCCGGCGCTGGCGGGAGACCGGCGAAGTTCCGAGCCCGATCATGGTGTGGAGTCCGGAACCGAACCCGACAGAACGAGCTGCGGCTGACGTGCGGCGACGCCTGGAAGAACACTGGCAAGGTGTTCACGCAGGAGGACGGGCCTGGCTGAAGCCGGACGGGGTGTCAGCCGCCTTCCGTCGCATCGTACGCGCCGCCGGCCTGCCTCCGATCGGCTTCCGAGATCTCCGCCATGTGGCGGCCACGCTCATGCACGCGGGCGGCGCCGACCTCCACACGATCAAGGAGGTCCTGCGTCACACCACCATCCAGCTCACGTCGGACACGTACACAAACCTGCTTCCGAACATCGACCGCGAGGTAGCGGAACGGGCCGCACGTATCGTGCCGAGGGCGCTGGGAACCACCGGGCTCACCTCGGGCTCACCGTCGGTCACGCGAGCCTGTCGGCCATCAGGGGCGGCCTTCGGCGTGGCGTCCGATCCTGACGCCTGCGCAGGTCATAACGTCTCAGCTGACGCAGTGTGCGGTGGGGCGGGTGGGACTCGAACCCACGACCGACGGATTATGAGTCCGCTGCTCTAACCGGCTGAGCTACCGCCCCGTACTGGCGTGTCGTGCACTGAGCGGCAGCATAGCCGCTCATACGATCTGTCGCCCTCAGGGGTCACGCATGCGTGCGGTGACGAGGTTCACCCCCGCGGGGAGGGTGTTCGAGCGGCCCGGGGCGGGTGGGGCGCGGGCATGAAAAAGGACCCCGGGTGGGGTCCTGGCGTCGTGCTCCCCCGACTGGACTCGAACCAGTAACCTGCCGGTTAACAGCCGGCTGCTCTGCCAATTGAGCTACAGGGGACCGAAGCTCCCCCGACTGGACTCGAACCAGTAACCTGCCGGTTAACAGCCGGCTGCTCTGCCAATTGAGCTACAGGGGAACGCATCGGATGCCTCGAATGCACCCACCGCCGGTCTCCCGGGCGGCGTGTGGTCGCTGCGCCACATACATTAGCGCAAGGTGGGGGGTGCTCCGCCAACCCGTATCGCCGGGGTTGTCCGCCGGTCACCGCGGGTAGGCGCCAAGCATCACGACGAGCGAAGAAAGGGTGGAGCCATGCGCTACCGGCTGACGTTCATCACCGGAGCAGCCGTCGGCTACGTGCTGGGCGCACGGGCCGGACGGGAGCGGTACGAGCAGCTGCGTAAGGCCGCCCGGGGGATCGCGCAGAACCCGGCGGTACGCAACACCGTGGAGTCCGCGGGGCAGAACGGGCTGGCGCTGGCGTCGAAGGCGGCGGACCGGGTGACCACGCGGTTCGGCGACAAGCTGCCGGAATCGGTCACCGGACGGGTGAAGTACCTGCGCGAGCGGACCGGCGGGGCCGAGGACGACTGGGGCACCAGCAGCCGCTGACCCGTTTCGTACGGCATGATGCGGCCCCATGGGGATCGTGGCCGGAATCGACAGCTCAGCCGAAGGCACCACCGTCATCGTGTGCGACACGGACAGTGGTGCCGTGCTCAAGCAGGGGTACGCACCGCACCCCGCCGACGGCGACGAGGGCGGCGAGTCGACCCGGCGCCGCACCGAGGCCGACCCGCAGTCCTGGCTGCTGTCGCTGGGCGAGGCGGCCAAGGGCGGCGTGCTGGAGGGCGTGCGGGCCATCGGCGTCTCCGGCCAGCAGCACGGCCTGATCGCGCTGGACGCGGGCGGGGTGCTGGTGCGCCCGGCCATGCTGTGGAACGACAAACGGGCCCAGCTGGCGGCCGCCGACCTCACCGAGTCGCTCGGCGGCCCGGCCGGCTGGGCCGAGGCGGTCGGCTCGGTGCCGCAGGCCGCCTACCCGATCGCCAAGCTGCGCTGGCTGGCGCAGCACGAACCGGCCTCCGCGCACCGGATCGCCGAGGTGCTCCAGCCGCACGACTGGCTGGTGTGGCAGCTGCTGGACCGGCCCGCCCGCCGCGTCACCGACCGCGGTGACGCCTCCGGCACCGGCTACTGGTCGGCGGCGACCGGCGGGTACCGCGAGGAACTGATCGAAATGGCGCTGGGCCACCGGGTCCGGCTGCCGGAGGTGCTCAGCCCCGCCGAGCCGGCCGGCCGGACCCCGGAGGGCCTGCTGATCTCGGCCGGCACCGGCGACAACATGGCCGCCGCCCTGGGCCTGGGCCTGGGTCCGGGCGACGCCGCGGTCTCGCTGGGCGCCTCCGGCACCGTGTTCGCCGTGCACGAGCAGGCGCTGACCGACCCCACCGGTGCCATCACCTCGTTCGCCGACGCCACCGGCCGCCATCTGCCGGTGGTGCGGCTGCGCAACGCGGTGCGGGTGCTGCGCGGCACCGCGGAGCTGCTGGGCACCGACCTGGCGGGCCTGTCCGAACTGGCGCTGCGGTCCACGCCGGGGGCGCACGGGCTGGTGATGCTGCCGTACCTGGAGGGCGAACGCGTTCCCGACCTGCCGCACACCGCCGGCACGCTGGCCGGCCTGCGGCGCGAGAGCATGAAGCGCGAGCACCTGGCCCGCGCCGCCTTCGAGGGCATGCTGTGCGGCCTGGCCGACGCGCTGGACCTGCTGCGTGGCCGGGGCGTTCAGGTGCGCCGGGTCTTCCTGCTGGGCCCGTCCGGCGAGCTGCCAGCGGTGCAGGCGATGGCGCCGCTGCTGTTCGGCGTGCCGGTGGTGGTGCCGCCGCCGGCCGACTACACGGCGCTGGGCGCGGCCCGGCAGGCGGCCTGGGCGCTGGGCGTGCAGGAGGGCACCGCCTCGCCGCAGGAGCCGCCGCACTGGGAGTCCGCGGTGCTGTCCGGCAGCCGGGTGACGGAACCCGGGGACGACCTGGTGCTGGGCAACGCGGTACGGCAGCAGTACGCCGCGGTGCGCGAGCAGACCCATCCGGGTGCCCTGCCGCCGATGTGACCGCCCGACGGTAAGACTGTCGCAGAAACGGATCACCACCGGCGCTCCGGCAGGCATCACCGGCTTCCGGTCAGGCGCTCTCGGGTGCCCGTCGGCCACCACCGGAGCCTCCACCCGCTCCCCCGTCAGGGCACCATCCGCTCCCCGGCACGACCGGCGGGCGGGCCTGCGCACGCTGGCGGCGGCCCTCGCCACGGCCGGCGGCAGCCTTCAGCACCACTGGCAGCGGCTGCACACGGCTCCCCGCCACACCCGCCTGCGGCTCCCCTCACCGCCCGCAGCCCCGCCCCCACCGGTCGGCACCCCCGCCACCGCTGGCGGCACCCCTCAGCACCCCCGACCACGGCCGACGGCGGCCCCGCCACGCCCGACGGCGGACCTCGCCACGCCCGGCGGCGGCCCCCGCCACGCCCGACGGCGGCCCCCGCCACGCCCGGCGGCAACCCCCCTCAGTCCAGATACCCCCGCAGCTGTTCGACGCAGGCGTGCTCGCGGAGTTTGCGCAGGGTGCGGGACTCGATCTGCCGGACGCGTTCGCGGGTGACGCCGAAGATCCGGCCGATCTCCTCCAGGGTGCGGGGGCGGCCGTCGCGCAGGCCGTAGCGCAGCTGGACGACCTCGCGTTCGCGCGGGCCGAGGGTGGACAGCACCGCGGCCAGGTGCTCGCGCAGCAGCAGGAACGCGGCGGAGTCCGGCGGCGAGGCGGCCTCGGTGTCCTCGATGAGGTCGGCGAGCTGGAGGCTGTCGCGCTCGCCGACGGGGGTGTGCAGGGAGACCGGTTCCTGGGCCAGCCGCAGCAGTTCGGCGACGCGTTCGGCGGACTGGCCGACCAGGACGGCGACTTCGGCGTTGCCGGGCGGCAGGCCGCGTTCCTGGTGCAGCGTCCGGCGCAGCCGCAGGACCCGGTTCATCTGGTCGACGACGTGTGCCGGGACGCGGATGGTGCGGGCCTGGTCGGCCAGCGCGCGGCTGATGGACTGCCGGATCCACCAGGTCGCGTAGGTGGAGAACTTGTAGCCGCGGGTGTGGTCGAACTTCTCCACCGCGCGGATCAGGCCGAGGTTGCCCTCCTGGACCAGGTCGAGCAGGGTCAGGCCGCGGCCGGCGTGGCGTTTGGCGATGGAGACCACCAGCCGCAGGTTGGCCTCGATCAGCCGGCGTTTGGCGAGCCGGCCGCGGACCACCAGCCGGTCGAGGTCGTCGGCGAGCCGCGGGTCGGCGGGGTCGGCGGGGTCGAGGGGGACGGACCCGGCGGCCAGCCGCTCCTGCGCGAACAGCCCGGCCTCGACGGCGCGGGCGAGTTCCACCTCGTCGTCGCCGGTCAGCAGCGGAACGCGGCCTATCTCGCGCAGGTAGACGCGCAGCAGGTCGGAGGAGGGGCCGGCGTCGGGGCGGTCCGGCCGGGCGGCGGCACGGCGCTGGACCGGTACCTGGACCTGGACCGGTCCCTGGACCTGGACCGGTGGGGCGTCGGGGGTGGTGAGTTGGGGTTCCGGAGCCTTGATCTGCACGACGCCTCCCGTTGAGCGCGGTCGCCGACTCGGAGGGCGGGGCGCCCCGCCAGGGCCCGGCGGCCGCACGGGCCACCGGGACCGGCGGCGCGGTCCTCAGGGTTCCAGTGTGCGCCGCGGCACTGCGCGTGACGAGGGGTGTGCGGGCGGTTTTCGTCGCGCGGCCGGCCGGCGGGCAGCCGTCAGAGTGCTTCGACGCCCTGGTCGCGCAGGCGTTTGCCGTACTGCTGGAGCGCCCACAGTTCACCGTGCACGGCGGTGTGCCGCTCGGGGTCCGGGCTCATGCCCAACCGGGCGGCCTCGGACCGCAGTTCGGCCTCGCGGCGCTTGACCGCCTGGAGCCTGACGTCCACCAGGATGCGGCCCGCGTAGACGTCGGGGGACTTGCTCTGAACGGCCTCGACGGCCAGTTCGGTGATCATCGAACGGGTCATGTTGTCCGGGGCCGCGTCGCTGACGCGCCGGAGGTAGTCGGCGTCGGCGCCCTCGGTGCCGCCCGCCTCGGCGATGGCCCGGCGCACGGCCGCGTAGGGCGGGCCGGTGAACTCGTCCTCGCCGTAGGCGTCGAACGCCGGGGCGACCAACTGCGGGTATTGCAGGGCGAGTTTGAGCAGTTCGCGTTCGACGCGGTGGTGCGGGGCGCGCAGGTTCAGCGGGGGGCCGGTCAGGCCGCGCGCGGCCTGCGGGGGGGCCTCCGCAGCGGCCTGGCCACGGGTGTGCCGGGCCTCGGGCTGCTGCTTGCGGTCCCGCTGCCAGGTGGCCAGCTGGCTGACCCGGCGGACGGCGACCTGGTTCTCGATGACGTACCCGAGCAGCCCGGAGAGCATCACCGCGTACCGGTGCCGGATGGCGGTGTCCTTGATCCGGGCGACGATCGGGGCCGCCGCCTCCAGGGCCGCGGCCTGGCCCTCGGGGGTGTCGATGTCGTGCTGGTCGGTCGCCGAGCGGATGGCGAACTCGAAGAGCGGCGTGCTCTCGTCGACGAGCTGGCGCACGGCCTCGTCGCCCTTGGCCAGCCGCAGTTCGCACGGGTCCATGCCGCCCGGGCTGATCGCGATGTTCGTGGCGGCGGCGAACTTCTGGTCGTCCTCGAACGCCCGCAGCGCCGCGCGCTGGCCGGCCGCGTCGCCGTCGAAGGTGAAGATGACCTTGTTGCGCGAGGAGTCCATCAGCACCCGGCGCAGGATCTTGACGTGGTCGCCGGCGAAGGCGGTGCCGCAGGTGGCGATGGCGGTGGTGACGCCGGCGAGGTGGCAGGCCATGACGTCGGTGTAGCCCTCGACGACGACGGCCCGGCCGGTGCGGCCGATCTCCTTCTTGGCCAGGTCGATGCCGTACAGGACGTGGGACTTCTTGTAGAGCGGGGTCTCGGGGGTGTTGAGGTACTTCGGCCCGTTGTCGTCGTCGCGCAGCTTGCGGGCGCCGAAGCCGATGACCTCGCCGGTGATGTCGCGGATCGGCCAGACCAGGCGGCCGCGGAACCGGTCGATGGGGCCGCGGCGGCCGTCGCTGGCCAGGCCGCCGGTGAGCAGTTCCTTGTCGGTGAAGCCCTGGCCGCGCAGGTAGCGCACCAGGTGGTCCCAGCCGGCCGGGGCGTAGCCGACGCCGAAGTGGGCGGCGGCGTCCTGCCCGAAGCCGCGGGCGGCCAGGAAGGCGCGGCCGATCTCCGCCTCGGCGCTGTCGAGCTGCTCGGTGTAGAACCGGGCGGCGGCCTTGTGCGCCTCGATCAGCCGGGTGCGCTCGCCCTGCTGGCGGGCCGGGTTGTAGCCGCCGTCCTCGTAGCGCAGGGTGATGCCGGCCTGCGCGGCGAGCCGTTCGACCGCCTCGGAGAACGTGAGGTGGTCGAGCTTCATGACGAAGTCGAGGGTGTCGCCGCCCTCCTGGCAGCCGAAGCAGTAGAAGAGCCCCTTGCTGGCGCTGACCTGGAACGACGGGGACTTCTCGTCGTGGAACGGGCACAGGCCCTTGAGGTTGCCGCCGCCGGCCGGGCGCAGCTGGAGGTACTGCGCGACGACGGAGTCGATCGGGACCGCGTCCCGTACCGTCTTCACGTCCTCGTCCCTGATCCGTCCCGCCACACGGGAATCCTACGGGCACCGGCCGGCCCGGTCGCGCGCGGCCGGGTTCGGGGGAGCCCGGCCGCGGCGGGTCAGCCGAGGAAGGACTCCAGCGGCACGCCGGGGTCGGCGAGGCGGCCGGGATCGACCGGGCGGCCGGCGCGGATGACGGCCTGGAGGGTGTCGGTGACGTCCCAGACGTTGACGTTCATCGCGGCCCGCAGCCGGGGCCCGCGCCCGTCCTGGCCGCCGCCGAGCCAGAACGCGACGAACTCCCGCTTGCCGATGTCGCCGCGCACCACGACCTGGTCGTAGCTGCCGGGCGCCGCGTGGCCGCAGAACTCCATGCCGAGGTCGTACTGATCGGTGAAGAAGTACGGCACCTTGTCGTACGAGACGTCCCGGCCGAGCATGGCGCGGGCGGCGGCCGCGCCCCCGTCCAGGGCGTTGGACCAGTGCTCGACGCGCAGCCGGATGCCGAGCAGCGGGTGCCGGGCGGCGGCGCAGTCGCCGGCGGCGAAGATGTCGGGGTCGCTGGTGCGCAGGCCGGCGTCGACCGCGATGCCGCCGCCCTCGGCCGCCGGGACGAGGGCGAGGCCGGCCGACTCGGCGAGCGCGACGCGCGGGGCGGCGCCGATGGCGGCGAGCACGTCGTGGCAGGGGTGTTCGTCGCCGTCGTCGGTGCGGGCGGCCAGCACCAGGCCGTCCTGCCCCTCGATGGCGGTCAGCCGGGTGCCGAAGGCGAAGCGGACGCCGTGCTCGCGGTGCAGGTCGGCGAAGACCGCGCCGAGTTCGGGGCCCAGGGCGGCGTGCAGCGGGGTGGGCGCGGGCTCGACGACGGTGACCTCGGCGCCGTAGGAGCGGGCGGCGGCGGCCACCTCCAGGCCGATCCAGCCGGCGCCGGCGACCACCAGGTGGCCGTTCTCGCGGCCCAGCGAGGCCAGCACGGCGCGCAGCCGTTCGGCGTGCGCGAGGCGGCGCAGGTGGTGGACGCCGACCAGGTCGGTGCCGGGGATGTCGAGGCGGCGCGGTTCGGCGCCGGTGGCCAGCAGCAGCTTGTCGTACGACAGGGGCGTGCCGTCGCCGAGGGTGACGGTCTTCGCGGCGCGGTCCAAGGTGGTGACCGGCTGGCCGAGGTGGAGTTCGACGTCGTGCTCGGCGTACCAGGCGGTCTCGTGCACGAAGACGGAGTCGCGGTCGTCCTGGCCCAGCAGGTACCCCTTGGACAGCGGTGGCCGTTCGTAGGGATGGTCGCGTTCGTCGCCGATGAGGATCACCCGGCCGGTGAACCCCTCCGCGCGCAGCGTCTCGGCCGCCTTCGCCCCGGCCAGTCCCGCTCCCACGATGAGATACGTCAGATCTGCGTCGACCACTGTGCGCCTCCTCGCGCGGATTCCCCCGGCGAATCCTTCTCACCGGAGCGTCCCTCACCGCACGGCTCGCGGGAAGAGCGCCGCACCGCAGGAGGCCGGATCGGTTCGGCAGGAACGGTCCTGCTTCGCGGGGTCTTCACCGATCGGCCACGAAATGGTGGAAAGGACCGCGCCGCCGCGGGGCGCCGGGGGCGGGGGCGTTCCTCGGGGGTGACGGGACATCAGGGGCGGGAGTGGATGCCAGAGGCGGGGGTCGCTCCCCGGGGGTGCCGGGGCGTCAGGGGCGGGTGCGGATGCCAGGGGCGGTAGCCGTCCCCCAGGGGTGGCAGGGCGTCAGGGGCGGGTGCGGGCGGTGAGGCGGGCGTGCAGGGTGATGGCGGCGGCGTCGGTGAGGGAGGCGATCTGGTCGACCACGACCCGGGCGCGGGCGCGGTCATCGGCGGCGGTGTGCCAGGCGCCGCGGAACTCCGGCGTCAGTCCCTCCGGGGCCCGCTCGGCGATCGACTCGGCGAGTTCGGCGATGACGACGCGCTGGTCGGCGCGGCGGCGGGCCTGGTCGGCGCGCTGCATGACGTAGCGGTCGGCGACCGCCTTGAGCATCGCGCACTCCAGGACGACGTCGCGCGGCACGACCAGCCGGGCGGCGTAGCGGGTCAGCCGGCCGGGGCCGTAGGCGTCGCGGGTGGCGCGTTCGGCGGCCAGGCAGAAGCGGCCGATGAGCTGGGAGGTGGCGTCCTTCAGCCGGGCCTGGGCGATCGCGGAGCCGTCGTAGCCGTGCGGCCACCACTCCTGGTCGAGCAGCCGGTCGAGGGCCGCGGTCAGCTCGGCCGGGTCGGCGCCGGGCGCGTACCGGGCGGCGGCCACCGCGCTGATCTCCCGGCGTTCCGGCTCGGCGTGCAGCATGTTGGGGTCGAGGTGGCCGGCGTGCAGGCCGTCCTCGACGTCGTGCACCGAGTAGGCGACGTCGTCGGACCAGTCCATGACCTCCGCCTCGAAGCAGCGCGTCCCGGCCGGGGCTCCGTCGCGCAGCCAGCGGAAGACGGGTTCGTCGTCCTCGTAGACGCCGAACTTCGGCGATCCGGGGTCGCCGGGGCGTTCGCCGCGCGGCCAGGGGTACTTGGTGGCGGCGTCCAGCGCGGCCCGGGTGAGGTTGAGGCCGACGCCGACCGTGGTGCCGGACGCGTCGGTGGTGAACCGCTTGGGCTCGATCCGGGTGAGCAGCCGCAGCGACTGGGCGTTGCCCTCGAAGCCGCCGATGTCGCGGGCCACGTCGGCCAGCGCCTGTTCGCCGTTGTGCCCGAACGGCGGGTGGCCCAGGTCGTGCGCGAGGCAGGCGGTCTCCACCAGGTCCGGGTCGCAGCCGAGCGCGGCGCCCAACTCCCGTCCCACCTGGGCGCATTCGAGGGAGTGGGTCAGCCGGGTGCGCGGTGAGGTGTTGATCTCCGGCGAGCCCGCACCGGGGTCGACGACCTGGGTCTTGCCGGCCAGCCGGCGCAGCGCGGCGGAGTGCAGCACCCGGGCGCGGTCGCGCTGGAACGCGGTGCGCCCGGCGCGCTTGTCCGGCTCCGGGACCCAGCGCTCGGTGGCCGCCTCTTCGTACGGCGCGTCGGAGGCGGTGGCGTGCGCGGCCGTCACCGGCGGGTTCCCGTTCATACGACGACCGTAACCGGCCTGGCCGAGGTCATGCGCGTCCGGCGGGGCGGGGGGCCGGTCCGGTGGTACGGGCCCGGCGTGGCGTCAGCGGTACGCGGGCGGGGGCACGTCAGCGGCGCGGGGGCTCCGGGGTCGCGTCAGCCGTACGGGGGCGGCGTGGCGTCAGCCGTACCGGCCCGGGGGGCGCGTCGGCGTAACGGGGGGCCGGCGTCGGCTCCGGTGGGCTGCGGGAAGGGGCGCAGGTGGGCGAGCTGGACGGTCAGCTGCGCGGTGAAGCGGGTCATGAGGGTCTCCGCGCTGCCGAAGACGTCCTCGGCGGGCGGGGCCGGGCGGGGCAGCGCCTCCGGTCCGCCGGACCAGCAGGAGACGGGGACGGACAGCGGGTCCGGTGCGCGGAAGTGGCTGATGTCGTCGGTCATGTACGTAGTGTGCGGCGACCGGATTGCCCGTTCGTTGCACAAACGTACCCGGCGCGTGCCGGCGTCCACCCGTCAGCCGCAACCGGCCCACCGGCATCCACCCGTGCGGGGGACCCGGTGTGCCGGGGAAGGTCAGCGGTCCGGGTGCCACTCGCCGTCGGCGATCCTGCGGCCGTGAGCGGCGAGCCGGCGGCGGGCGGCGGGGCCGGCCAGGTAGACCCAGGCGCCGACCGCCGTACCGTCCGGGCCGAGGACGTCGCGCCGCACGCGTACGTAGAGGCTGCCGGGGTCGCCGGGCACGTACTCCTCCAGCCGGTCGAGGGCGGCGAGCACGCGGTCGTAGGCGGCGGGCAGCGGCTGCACGAGGTCGCCGCGGACACGGTCGGCCGCGGTGCCGTCGACCGCCCAGGGGTAGCCCGGTCCGGCGTGGAGCGCGGCGCCGGGCAGGACGGCGGGGGCGGTCCAGGCGGTCCGGCCGCGCAGCAGGCGGTCGTGGTTGGCGTTGCCGGGGCGCAGCGTGCCGTATACGAAGACCGGCGGGCGGTCGGGCGGGACGGGCGGCGCGGGTGGGGTGCTCACCCGGCCATGATGCGGAACCGCCGGGCGGACCGGGGCGTCCGGGGTTCACAGGGGGCCGGCCCGGCCCGGGGAGGGGACGCCGGACATGAGGAGACCGAGGTGGCCCGCGACGACGCGCGGGCGGCGGCGGGTGGTGCGGTGGGCGGCCGCGGTGTGCGTGGCGGCGCTGCTGCCCATGACCTGGCTGTACGTCAGCGCCTCGCAGCGGGTGCGGGACCTGGCGGACGTGCCGGCCGAGCCGGTGGCCGTGGTGTTCGGCGCCGGGCTGGACCACGGCGTGCCGTCCCCGTACCTGGCGCACCGGCTGGGGGCGGCGGCCGCGCTGTACCGCGAGCACAAGGTCGAGGTGATTCTGGTGACCGGCGACAACAGCCGGACCGACTACGACGAGCCGGACGCGATGAGCGGATGGCTGGTCGGCCACGGGGTGCCGCGCTCGCGCGTGGTGCCGGACTACGCCGGGTTCGACACCTGGGACTCGTGCGCGCGGGCCCGGCGGATCTTCGGCGTGACGCACGCGGTGCTGGTCTCGCAGGGCTTCCACATCCGCCGGGCGCTCGCGCTGTGCGCGGCGGCGGGCATCACGGCGTACGGCGTCGGTGTCGACGAACGGCACGACGCGACCTGGTACTACGGCGGCGTGCGGGAGGTCCTCGCCTCCGGCAAGGCGGCGCTGGACTCCGCCGCCGACCCGGCCCCGGACCTGCTCGGCCCGCGCGAGCACACCGTGACGGCGGCCCTGCGGGCGGCCCGGTGAGTGCACCGGTGCGGGGTTCGGTGAGGAAGCCGGCGCAGAGGTTCGCTGAGGGGCCCGGTGCAGGGGTGGACCCGGTGCGGGCCTCGGCGCGGCGTAGGCGTCGGCCTGGTGCGGGCGTCGGCGCGGTGCGGCCCTCGGCGCGGGACCTGACGTAGGGCCGACGCGGGACCTGACATGGAGCCGACGTGGGGCCGGTGTGATCAGCGCATGATCAGGGCGACGAATACCAGGATCGCCAGCAGGACCGGGCAGCCGAAGACCACCATCAGGCCGAGCCACGGGCGGTACTCCCCCTCGGCGGCGGCGGTCGCCGCCAGCGGCTGAATGGTGACCAGAAGTTCCTCGGAACCGTCCGCGGACATGCCGCTCCCCCCGTCCGTCCCCCACAGCCCCCCGGCTGTGGGGGAATGCTACCGGCGGGGCGCGAGAACGGACAGTGATAACGCGTCAGGCCGCCGGCCGGGACCGGCGGCCGGCGGAATTGGTCCGGGAGAGTGAACGAAGAGAACCAATCCTGTTCCGTGACAGTTGTTCAGTCTGCTCCGGCTAGTGGGGCGCTCCAGGATCGGAAGGAAATTCTCGTGATCAAGAAGGTTCTCGCTACCGCGGCGGTCGTCATTTCCGCGGTCGGCGTCACCGCCGCTCCCGCGATGGCCATCGGCAACAACCACGGCCCCAGCTCCACCAACGGAGACGGCGCCGAGCAGGCCTACGGCAACACCACCACCGGCGGGTACATGAGCCCGCAGATCGGTCTGGTCCAGGGCTCGCTGAACAAGCCCTGCATCGGCCTGCCGGCCAAGGCGAACCTCACGTCGCTGGTCGGCCTGGTGCCGATCGGTGTCCAGGACATCCTGACCCAGCCGCAGATCCAGCAGTGCACCGAGAACTCCAGCCAGGTCAAGGGCGACGACCCGCTGTCGCACATCCTCAGCAACATCCCGGTGCTGTCCGGCAACGGCGCCAACAGCTGAATTCCCGCACGGGAATCCAGCGACGGCGCAGCCCGTCCTCCAGGCGAATTCCGTACGGTATGAAGAAACGCCTTCCTCTCACGGAGACGTTCCTCGTCCGGCGACCGGAATAAACCGGCCCGGCGGATTGATCGCCGAATAGCCCGAAGGCCCGTTCACCCCCTTCACCGGGTGAACGGGCCTTCGGCATGCGGTGCGGAAGATCACGGCCGCACCGTCGGCCGCCTGCTGTCCTGCGGCGACGGCGGCACCCGTTGTCCCCCGGCCGCACCGCGGGATGAGCCGCACCGCGAGGCGGGCCCGCACCGCTGGACGGGCCGCACCGCGACACGGGCCGCGTCGCGGCGGTGGGGGACGAGGGACGTAAAGCGGTCATCTAGGCTCGCGGTCGGGCCTTCGGACGGAGAGCGTGCCGGGGGTGGCGACATGGGGTGGAGGCGTATTCGAAGTGCGGGAGATCGCGCTGCCGTTGTGGGACCCGGCCGCGGGGCAGGGGTTCCGGCAGCTGGCGGAGCTGGGGCTCGCGCTGGTGCTGTCGACGGTGATCGGGGTGGAGCGGGCCGTCCAGCAGAAGAGCGCGGGGCTGCGGACGCACACGCTGGTCGGCGTGGGCAGCGCGCTGTTCATGGAGGTGTCGCAGCACGGGTTCAACAGCGTGCTGGCCCTCCAGCACATCTCGTTCGACCCCTCGCGGGTGGCGGCGCAGATCGTGTCGGGCATCGGGTTCATCGGCGGCGGCATCATCTTCGTGCGGCGCGACGCGGTGCGCGGGCTGACGACGGCGGCGACGGTGTGGCTGACGTGTGCGATCGGCATGGCGTGCGGTGGCGGGCTGCCGCTGCTGGCGCTGGCGGCGACCGCGACGCACTTCCTGGTGGTGCGGGGCTACCCGCTGCTGACCCGGCTGGTGCCGGCGATCTCCACCGCCGCGCAGGCCCAGATCCAGGTGGCGTACGACATCGGGGGCGGCGTGCTGCCCCGGGTGCTGGAGCGGTGCACCCGGGCGGGGTTCCGGGTGCTGGACGTGCGGGTGGAACGGGCGCCGTGGCTGGAGCGGGACGAGGAGCCCAGGCCGGCGGACCCGGGCACCTCCGACGTCGAACTGACCATCCAGGGCACCGGGAGCGTGCACCAGCTCGTGGCGGAGCTGGCCGAGCTGGAGGGCATCCGCAGCGTGTGGTCGCCGGCGGTGGACACCACCGACTGACAGTGATGAACGCGCGCACGCCGGGTTGACCGGGGTCGTCACCGTTGCGCGGAACCGCGAACGCCGCGCCGCGCCGGGGCATCTCCCCCTCGCCGGCGGGCAGTTGGCCCACCGGCACGGCAATACCTGGTGGGACAGGCCGCGACGGGCGGCGGCGGCAGGGCGAAGCTTCACGTATCCGTGATGCTTTTTACACACGCCACCGCGATACTTCATGACCATGTCCGAGTCCACGCGGTCCGACCGCGCTTCGCTGCCCCTGCCCCACCTCGGCCGCCGCGGTCTGCTCGCCGCCGGCGGTGGTCTCGCCGCGGCCGGGCTGCTGACCGCCTGCGGTTCCAACACCGGCCGGGGAAGCGGTGGCGCGGGCAGCGGTCCGGCGCTGTCGCAGTGGTACCACCAGTACGGCGAGGCCGGCACCGAGCAGGCCGTCAAGCGGTACGCCGCCGCCTACAAGCCCGCCGACGTCACCGTGCAGTGGCGGCCCGGCAACTACGACCAGCAGACCGCCGCCGCGCTGCTGACCTCCAACGGCCCGGACGTCTTCGAGGTCAACGGGCCCACCCTGGACCAGATCCAGGGCGGCCAGGTCGTCGACCTGACCGCCGAGATCGAGGCCGTGCGGTCCGACTTCAACCAGGCCGTGCTGGCGCCGAAGATCTTCGACGGCAAGGTCTGGGCCGTCCCGCAGGTCATCGACATGCAGATGCTCTTCTACCGCAAGAGCCTGCTGAAGAAGGCCGGCGTCAACCCGCCGCAGACCCTGGACGAACTCGTCGACGCGGCCGGCCGGCTGACCACCAAGGACGTCAAGGGCCTGTTCCTGGGCAACGACGGCGGCGCCGGGGTGATGGGCGGCACCCCGCTGTTCGCGGCCGGCCTGGAACTCGTCACCGCGCAGGGCACGGTGGGCTTCGACGACCCGGCGGCGGCCACCGCGCTGGGCAAGCTGCACACCCTGTACAAGAACAAGTCGCTGCTGCTGGGCGCGCCCGCCGACTGGTCCGACCCGTCGGCGTTCACCCAGGGCCTGACCGCCATGCAGTGGTGCGGCCTGTGGGCGGTGCCGCAGGTGCAGAAGGCGCTCGGCGACGACTTCGGGGTGCTGCCCTTCCCCCGGGACGGCGCGAGCGGCCGGCCGGCGGTGCCGGTGGGCGCGTACGGCTCGGCGGTCAGCGCGCGCAGCAAGCACGTCGCGGCCGGCAAGGCGTTCGTGAAGTGGCTGTGGGTGGACCGCACCGACTTCCAGGAGGACTTCTCCACCTCCTACGGGTTCCACATCCCGGCGCGGATCTCGCTGGCCAAGCGGGCGGCGAAGCTGCGCACCGGCGCTGCGGCCGAAGCGGTGCGGCTGACCACCGAGTACGGGCACGCCAACCCGCTGCTGTGGACGAGCGCGTCGACGTCGGCGCTGATGGACGCCACCAACCGGATCATCAAGGACGGCGCCTCGCCGGCCGCCCAGGTCAAGGCGGCGGCCGCGACGGCGGCGGCGGAGCTCAAGCGCGTCCAGAAGCAGAGCTGACGGGTGCTCGCACGGCTGCTCGGACCGCAGAAGCGCAACCTGTGGTTCTGGATCTTCACCGGCCCGTTCGTCCTCGGGCTGATCGTCTTCACCTACGTACCGCTGCTGTGGAGCATCACCCTCAGCTTCTTCGACGCCCGCAACACGGTCACCCCCACGCACTTCGTGGGGCTGTCGAACTACGCGACGGTGCTGGGGGATTCGGCGTTCACCTCCAGCCTGCTGACGTTCGCCGTCTTCTCGCTGTTCATCGTGCCGGCCACCTACGCGCTGTCGCTGGGGCTGGCGCTGATGGTGCACCGGCTGCGGTTCGCCCGGGCGTTCTTCCGCTCGGTGTTCTTCCTGCCGACCGCGTGCAGCTACGTGGTGGCGTCGCTGATCTGGAAGATGTCGATCTTCAACGGGGTGCGGTTCGGGCTGGCCAACACCGTGCTGCGCTGGTTCGGCGCCGACCCGGTGGCGTGGCTGTCGACCACGCATCCGCCGTGGTACTGGCTGGTCATCGTCACCGTACGGCTGTGGCTCCAGGCCGGTTTCTACATGGTGCTGCTGCTCGCCGGGCTCCAGCGCATCCCGCGGGCGCTGTACGAGGCGGCCGCGGTCGAC
Organism: Streptantibioticus silvisoli; assembly: GCF_027947535.2. Lineage (GTDB taxonomy): Bacteria > Actinomycetota > Actinomycetes > Streptomycetales > Streptomycetaceae > Streptantibioticus_C > Streptantibioticus_C silvisoli. Next base: position 46,438 of record NZ_JAAGKO020000002.1, on the reverse strand, counting down.
GGGGCCCGGCCGGGCTGGCAGACCTTCCGGTACATCACGTTCCCGCAGCTGCGGGCGACGTCGGTGGCGGTGGTGCTGCTGCTGGTGATCAACGCCTTCCAGGCGTTCGACGAGTTCTACAACCTGCTGTCGACGGCCAACGGCTATCCGCCGTACGCCCGGCCGCCGCTGGTGTACCTGTACTACGTGGCGCTGGGCCAGGGGCAGCAGCTGGGGGTGGGGAGCGCGGGCGCGGTGGTGCTGGCGCTGATCATCGCCATCGTGACCGTGGCGCAGGCCCGCTGGTTCGGCCTCGGCCGGAAGGAGGCGTGATGGAACCGGGTCTGGCCAGGTTCGGCCGCGCACTGCGTGCCGTGGTGCTGGTGGCGCTGGCGGTGCTCTTCCTCGTCCCGTTCTACCTGCTGGTGCGCGACGGCCTGTCGACCGAGGCCGACATCACCGCGCCGGGCTGGTCGTTCTTCCCGCACAGCCTGCACTGGGGCAACGTGCGGGAGCTGTTCGACGACCCGTCGGTGCCGATGCTGCACTCGCTGTGGAACTCGGCGCGGATCGCGGTGCTCACCACCGTCGGCACGCTGTTCCTGGCGTCGCTGGCCGGGTACGGGCTGGCCCGCATCCCGTACAAGTACGCCAATCATGTCTTCTACGCGATCCTCGGGTCGCTGATGATCCCCTCGGCGGTCACCTTCGTGCCCAGCTTCGTGCTGGTCTCCTCGCTGGGCTGGGTCTCCACGCTGCGCGGCCTGGTGATCCCCACGCTGTTCAGCGCGTTCGCCGCGTTCTTGTTCCGGCAGTACTTCCTGGGCTTCCCGCCCGAGCTGGAGGACGCGGCGCGGGTGGACGGGCTGGGGTACTGGCGTACCTACTGGCGGATCGTGGTGCCCAACTCCCGGGCGGTGTTCGCCGCGGTCGGCGCGATCGTCTTCATCGGCTCGTGGAACTCCTTCCTGTGGCCGCTGGTCATCGGTCAGGACGAGTCGGCGTGGACGGTGCAGGTGGCCCTGTCGACCTTCACCGACGCGCAGGCGGTCAACCTGCACGAACTGTTCGTCGCCGCCGCGGTGTCGATCCTGCCCCTGGTGATCGTCTTCGTGGTGCTGCAACGGCACCTGGTCGCCGGGGTGGAGCGTTCCGGCATCGACGACTGAGCGGACGGCGCCTATGCTGTGCCGTTCCGTCCGCCGGGCGGGCGGTCCGGGACGGCGCGGCGCGCGACGCCGCGTCCACGACGTGAGGGACGGCAGGCCTGATGGGCTGGAACGAGACCGATATCCCGGACCAGAGCGGCCGCACGGCCGTGGTCACCGGCGCCAACAGCGGTATCGGCTACTGCGCGGCGCGCGGCCTGGCCCGGCGCGGTGCCCGCGTGCTGCTGGCCTGCCGCAGTGAGCGGCGCGGCCAGGCGGCGGCGGAGCGGCTGCGCGCCGAGGTGCCCGGCGCCCGGACGGCGTACCGGCACCTGGACCTGTCGGACCTGACGTCGGTGCGGGACTTCGCCGGCGACTTCGAGGGCGACCGGCTCGACCTGCTGGTCAACAACGCCGGTGTCATGGGCGTGCCGTACGGCAGGACCGCCGACGGTTTCGAGACGCAGTTCGGCGTCAACCACCTCGGGCACTTCGCGCTGACCGGGCTGCTGCTGCCGAAGCTGCTGGCGACCGCGGGCGCCCGGGTGGTGACCGTCTCCAGCGCGCTGCACGCGCTGGCCGACATCGACCCCGGCGACCTCAACAGCGAGCACGGCTACCGGCGGTGGATCGCCTACGGCCGGTCGAAGACGGCGAACCTGCTGTTCACCCACGAGCTGTCGCGGCGGCTGGCCGCGGCCGGCTCCACGGTGGTCGCGGCCGCCGCGCACCCCGGCTACGCCGACACCAACCTGATCGCGGCCGGCGCCGCCCCGGAGAACCGCGCGCTGCTGGTGCGGCTGGGCCGGATCAGCAACCGCCTGGTCGCCCAGCCGGCCGCCGCCGGCGCCCTGCCGACGCTGTACGCCGCCACCGCTGCCGGGGTGCGCCCCGACGACTTCGTCGGACCCCGCCTGCAGGGCTGGCGCGGCGCCCCGGCGCGCTCCTGGCGGGCCCCCTGGACCCGGGACGACGCCGCCGCCGAACGGCTGTGGACCGCGTCGCAGACCATGACCGGCGTCGGCTTCGAGGGCCTGGCGGCGGGCTGAGCGGTGACACGGCCGCGGGGGGCACGCCGGTGGCTTCCGGCGGGCCCCGCGCGGGGTGGGGGCGGCGGCTCCCGCACGAAGCGCCGCTCCCGGTGAGGGTGTTACCGGTGGTGGATCAGGTGCCCGCCGCCGCGGCCCGGCCGGCTTCGAGGCGGGCGACGGGGATGCGGAACGGCGAGCAGGAGACGTAGTCCAGGCCGACCGCGTGGAAGAAGTGCACGGACTCCGGGTCGCCGCCGTGCTCGCCGCAGACGCCGAGCTTGAGGTCGGGGCGGGTGGCGCGGCCCTCGCGGCAGGCGCGTTCCACCAGGGCGCCGACCCCGTCGCGGTCGATGGTCTCGAACGGGCTGACGCCGAAGATGCCCTTCTCCAGGTAGGCGGTGAAGAAGCTGGCCTCCACGTCGTCGCGGGAGAAGCCCCACACCGTCTGGGTCAGGTCGTTGGTGCCGAACGAGAAGAACTCGGCGGCCTCGGCGATCTGACCGGCGGTCAGCGCGGCGCGCGGCAGTTCGATCATGGTGCCGAGTGCCAGGTGCAGGTCGACGTCGTGGCGCTTCTGCACCTGGGCGATGACCTGTTCGGCCTCGTCGCGGACGAGTTCCAGCTCCTGCACGGTGCCCACCAGCGGGATCATGATTTCCGCGCGCGGGTCCCCGCCGGCCGCCCGGCGCGCTGCGGCGGCCTCGGCGATGGCCCGCACCTGCATGGTGAACAGTCCCGGGATCACCAGCCCGAGCCGCACGCCGCGCAGCCCCAGCATCGGGTTCTGCTCGTGCAGCCGGTGCACGGCCTGGAGCAGCCGCAGATCGTTCTCGTTGGAGTCCTCGCGCGACTCGGCGAGCGCCACCCGCACCGACAGCTCGGTGATGTCCGGCAGGAACTCGTGCAGCGGCGGGTCGAGCAGCCGCACGGTGACCGGCAGGCCGTCCATCGCCTCGAACAGGTCGACGAAGTCGTCGCGCTGCTGCGGCAGCAGGGCCTCCAGCGAGGCGGTCCGCTCCTCGTCGGTGTCGGCGAGGATGAGGCGTTCGACCAGTTCGCGGCGCTCGCCGAGGAACATGTGCTCGGTGCGGCACAGCCCGATGCCCTGGGCGCCGAACCGGCGGGCCCGCGCGGCGTCCTCGGCGTTGTCGGCGTTGGCCCGCACCCGCAGCCGGCGCATCCGGTCGGCGTAGGCCATCATCCGGTGCACCGCCTTGACCAGTTCGCCGGCGTCGTCGGCGCCGGCGTGCGTGCGGCCCTCGAAGTACTCCACGACCGGTGACGGCACGACCGGTACCTCACCGAGGTAGACCTTGCCGGTGGAGCCGTCGATGGAGACGGTGTCGCCCTCCTCGACGACCACGCCGCCCGGCGCGGTCATCCGGCGCCGCTTGGTGTCGACCTCCAGCTCCTCGGCGCCGCACACGCAGGTCTTGCCCATGCCGCGGGCCACCACGGCGGCGTGCGAGGTCTTGCCGCCGCGGCTGGTGAGGATGCCTTCGGCGGCGATCATGCCGTTGAGGTCGTCGGGGTTGGTCTCACGGCGGATGAGGATGACCTTCTCGCCCGAGCGCGACCACTTCACCGCGGTGTAGGAGTCGAAGACCGCCTTGCCGACCGCGGCGCCCGGCGAGGCGGCGATGCCGCGGCCGAGGCGGTCGGCGGTGACCTTGTCGGCGAACCGCGGGAACATCAGCTGCGCCAGCTGCGCGCCGTTGACCCGCTGGAGCGCCTCGGCCTCGTCGATCAGGCCCTGGTCGACGAGCTGGGTGGCGATGCGGAACGCGGCGGCCGCGGTGCGCTTGCCGACCCGGGTCTGCAGCATCCACAAGGTGCCGCGCTCGATGGTGAACTCGATGTCGCACAGGTCCCGGTAGTGGGTCTCCAGGGTTTCCATGATGCTCATCAGCTCGTCGTATGACTTCTGGTCGAGGCCGGCCAGGTCGGCGAGCGGCACGGTGTTGCGGATGCCGGCCACCACGTCCTCGCCCTGCGCGTTCTGCAGGTAGTCGCCGTAGACGCCCTGCTGGCCGCTGGCCGGGTCGCGGGTGAACGCCACGCCGGTGCCGGAGTCCGGGCCGAGGTTGCCGAAGACCATCGAGCAGATGTTGACGGCGGTGCCCAGGTCGCCGGGGATGCGTTCCTGGCGGCGGTAGAGCTTGGCGCGCTCGGTGTTCCACGAGTCGAAGACCGCGCGGACCGCCAGGTCCAGCTGCTCGCGCGGGTCCTGCGGGAAGTCGCGCCCGGCGTCGAGGCGCACGATGTCGTGGTAGACGGCGACCAGGTCGCGCAGGTGCCCGGCGTCGAGGTCGACGTCGTTGACCGCGCCGGCCTCGGCCTTGGCCTGCTCCAGCGCGTCGTCGAACCGTTCGGCGGCCACGCCCAGCACGGTCGCGCCGAACATCTGGATCAGCCGGCGGTAGGAGTCCCAGGCGAAGCGCTCGTCGCCGGCCTGCGCGGCCAGTCCCTCGACGCAGGCGTCGGACAGGCCGACGTTCAGGACGGTGTCCATCATCCCGGGCATGGAGAACTTCGCGCCGGAGCGGACCGAGACCAGCAGCGGGTCGCCGGGCTGGCCGAGCCGCTTGCCCATCCGCTCCTGGAGGGCGTCCAGGTGCGCGCCGACCTGCTCGCGCAGCGCCGCCGGTTCCGCGCCGGACCGCAGATAGACCTTGCAGGCGTCCGTCGTGATGGTGAAGCCGGGCGGGACGGGCAGACCGAGGTTGGTCATCTCCGCGAGGTTGGCGCCCTTGCCCCCCAGGAGGTCCTTGAGGTCCTTGTTGCCCTCAGTGAAGTCGTAGACGAATTTCTGCGGTGTTTCCTGATCCGACACGGGGCGAACTCCTCGCGACCGGGAAGTGACTTGCTGGCCGGGAGCGTACCCAGCCGCGAGGGGTCGCAGAACCTCCCACCGCACGTCAGGTGGCCGCAACCACTCGTCTGCCCGGGGGCCGGCAGCGTCTCGCGCCGTCGGCGGACGCGTCGCGGGCCGGGCGGGCGGCGGCGGTCCACCTTCAAGTCTTCAACACATGAGCGGATACCAGGACAACCGAGCGGCCATTTCGGCTACCCAACGTGACGCATTCTTGAGACCGTGAACCCAGCGGGCCGACACCGAGTGCCACGCATTGGAGAGATGACGGCACGCAGTGCAGGCGCAGCGCGGCGGACACCACCGCTCGGATGAGCGCGGCGTCATTCAAACGTGGCATGAATCACCCGGCCGCCGGACCGGTCCGTCTCACCTGGCGGACGGCGGGCATCAGCCGCCCGAGGTGTCGGACTCGGCCTCGGCGGTGACGGCGGCGGTGACGTCCCACGGGTCGGCCAGCCAGTTGTCGGGCAGCACGACGCGCTTGGCGCCGGCGGTGCGGCCGCGCGGGCCCTCGGCGCCGGCCGGCCACGGCTGGTCGAGGTCGAGGCCGGCGAGCAGCTCGTCCAGCGCGGCCAGCGAGGAGGCCATCGCCAGGTCGCGGCGGGCCTGCGAGCCGATGGCGAAGCCCTTGGTGTACCAGGCGACGTGCTTGCGGAAGTCGATGACGCCGCGCGCCTCGTCCTCCAGCCACTCCCCCAGCAGTTCGGCGTGCCGGCGCATGACCACCGCGACCTGGCGCAGCGTCGGGCGGGTGCGCTCGGGCGAGCCGGCGAAGACGTTGACCAGGTCGCCGAAGAGCCAGGGGCGGCCCAGGCAGCCGCGGCCGACCACCACCCCGTCGCAGCCGGTCTCGCGCATCATGCGGACCGCGTCGTCGGCGCTCCAGATGTCGCCGTTGCCCAGCACCGGGATCTCCGGCACCGCCTCCTTCAGCCGGGCGATCGCCTCCCAGTCCGCGGTGCCGCCGTAGTGCTGGGAGGCGGTGCGGCCGTGCAGGGCGACCGCGGTGACGCCCTCCTCGACGGCGATGCGGCCGGCGTCGAGGTAGGTGAGGTGGTCGTCGTCGATGCCCTTGCGCATCTTGATGGTCACCGGCAGGCCGTCGGCGTTGCCGACCGCCTCGCGCAGGATGGAGCGCAGCAGGTGGCGCTTGTACGGCAGGGCCGAGCCGCCGCCCTTGCGGGTGACCTTGGGCACCGGGCAGCCGAAGTTGAGGTCGATGTGGTCGGCGAGGTCCTCGTCGGCGATCATCCGCACCGCCTTGCCGACGGTGCCGGGGTCGACGCCGTACAGCTGGATGGAGCGCGGCTGCTCGCCGGGGCCGAACCGGATGAGCTGCATCGTCTTGTCGTTGCGCTCCACCAGCGCCCGTGTGGTGATCATCTCGCAGACGAACAGCCCCCGGCCGCCGGCGAACTCCCGGCACAGGGTGCGGAACGGCGCGTTGGTGATCCCGGCCATCGGCGCGAGCACGACGGGCGGCGTCACGGTGTGCGGGCCGATCTGCAGGTGCGGCATGGCGGTGGTGTTCCCTCGGGACGACGGTCGGCGCTGGCGACCCCATTGTCCCCCAGGGGACGGCGGCGGTTCGGACAGCGGGGTTCGGACGGCGGCGGTTCGGACGGCGGCGGTCAGCCGCGGCGGTCCGGACGGCGGGGTCACACGGCGACGGTCAGCCGCGGCGGTTCGGCCCGCACGGCGGCCAGCAGGATCTCCAGGCGGGTGCGGGCCTCGTCGTCGAGCGGGGTGTAGACCACCATGCGGCTGCCGTTGCCCGGGCCCAGCCACATGCTGCTGTGCTGGAGGTTGAGCAGGCCGACGCGGGCGTTGAGGAACCGCTTGGGCGTGCTGGAGGGCCGGACCACCTCGTGCCGCGCCCACAGCTGCTCGAACTCCTGCGACGTCTGGCGCAACCGCTTGACCAGCGTCTTCCACGCCGGTTCCGCGACGTGCTCGGCCATCGCGGCGCGCAACTGGGCGGTGCAGCGGCGGGTGAACTCGTCGCGGTCCACCACCGCCTCGCGCCAGTCGGGGTGGGTGAAGACCAGCCACAGCAGGTTGCGGTCGGCGTCCGGGACCTGGTCGAGGTCGCTGACCAGATGGGCGTACGTGCGGTTGTACGCGAGAATGTCGTACCGGCTGTTCATCACACAGGCGGGCAGCGGTTCCAGCTGCCGCATCATCGCCAGCAGCGACGGCGTGACGTACGGGCAGTCCTTGCTGGGCGAGGGGTCCGGGACCCCGGCGAGCACGAACAGGTGGGCGCGCTCGTTCCGGTCGAGCAGCAGCGCCCGCGCGACCGCGTCGAGGACCTGGGCGGACACCTGGATGTCGCGGGCCTGCTCCAGCCACGTGTACCAGGTGACCCCGACCGCCGAGAGCTGGGCGACCTCCTCGCGGCGCAGCCCCGGGGTGCGCCGGCGGCGTCCGGGGGGCAGGCCGACCTGGTCCGGGGTGATCCGCTCCCGCCGGCTGCGCAGGAAATCGGCGAGTTCACGGCGCCGGATCAGTTCGCCGGCGGCCGGGGCGGGTGATGGCGTGGCGGTCATGCTGCCAGGATGCCCGATGGCGCAGCCGGTTGCCAGGTTCGCCGGATACCTGGATAAGCAGACTCTGGTACCCCTCTGGGAATGCCCGGATGCTCTGGGGTGTGAATGCATCGACCACGACGACCCCGCCCCTGCCCTCCCCCGCCTCCGTCGTACCGCGCGTGCGGCACCTCGGCCGGCCGCGCCGGCCGGACCCCGGCTCCCGCCCGCCCCTGGACCCGTCCGGCACGCCGTCCGCCCCCGGGGCGCTGAGCCCGCTGGGGCTGCTGACGCTGCTGCTGGGCGCGGCGCTGCCGATGATCGACTTCTTCATCGTCAACGTCGCGCTGCCCACCATCGACAAGGACCTCGACGCCGGGCCGGCGATGCTGGAGATGGTGGCGGCCGGTTACGGCGTCGCCTACGCCGTGCTGCTGGTCCTGGGCGGACGGCTCGGCGACACCGTCGGGCGGCGCAGGCTGTTCCTGATCGGCACCGCGCTGTTCGCGCTGACCTCGCTGGCGTGCGGCCTGGCGCCGGACGCCTGGACGCTGGTGGTCGCCCGCGTGGTGCAGGGCGCCGCCTCCGCGCTGATGCTCCCGCAGGTGCTGGCGACGATCCAGTCGACCACCACCGGGCAGCGGCGCGGCCGGGCGCTCGGGCTGTACGGCGCCACCGGCGGCATAGCGGCGGTGCTGGGACAGGTGGCCGGCGGCTGGCTGGTGGCGGCGGACATCGCCGGCAGCGGCTGGCGGTCGATCTTCCTGGTCAACGTGCCGGTGGCGGCGGCCGCGATCGTGCTGAGCCTGCGGACGGTGCCGGAGACCCGGTCGCCGCGCCCGGCCCGGGTGGACGTGCGGGGCACGGCGCTGCTGGCGGCGACGCTCCTGACGCTGCTGGTCCCGCTGATGGAGGGCCACGCGGTCGGCTGGCCGTGGTGGACCTGGCTGCTGCTGGCGCTCTCCCCGGTGTTCGGCGCGGCGTTCTGGCGGGTGGAGCGGTCGGCGGAGCGTTCCGGCGGCGACCCGCTGCTGCCGCCGTCGCTGCTGGCCAACGACGGGATGCGCGGCGGGCTGCTGGTGGCGCTGCCGTACTTCACCGGCTTCGGCGGCTTCATGTTCGTGATGGCGGTGGCGCTCCAGCAGGGCATGGGCCTGGGTCCGGTGATCGCCGGGACCGCGCTGGCGCCGATGGCGGCGGCCTACTTCGCCGCGTCGCTGCTGGCGCCGCGCCTGGTGAACCGGTTCGGGCGGCACGTGGTGACCGGCGGCCTGGTGACGCAGGGGCTGGGCCTGGTGGCGGTGATCGGCACGGCGTTCGCGGCCTGGCCGCGGCTGGGGGCGCTGGACCTGGTGCCGGCGATGCTCGTGCTGGGCTTCGGCCAGGGGCTGGTGATGGGCCCGCTGTTCCGCGTGGTGCTGTCGGAGGTCCCGGCCGACCGCGCCGGGGTGGGCGGCGGCGTCCTGACCACCACCCAGCAGTCCTCGCTGGCGCTGGGGGTCGCGACGCTCGGCACGCTGTTCCTGTCGCTGTCGGCCGCGCACGGCACGCTGGACGCCCTCGCGGTGACGCTGCTGGTCCAGCTGGCGGTGGTGGTCACCGCGATCGCGCTGAGCGTGCGCCTGCCGCGCCAGGTGGCATGAGGGGGCGCGTCCGGCGGCGTGCGCCTGCCGCGCCAAGGCGGCGCGAGGGGTGCCGCGTCGGGCGGCGCGAGGGCGGCGTGAGGGGCGCCGCGTCGGGCGGCGCGAGGGCGGCGCGATGGGCGCCGCCGGACGGGGTACCCGACGGACCGCGTATCGCGGGGCGAGGGGACGGGAGGGAGACGGGGACGACGGAGTCCCGGGGGACGGGACCGGCGGTCGAGGGGTTCGGCGGGCGGGGGCCTCGGGCGAGGAGGTCGGCGGGCGGGGGCGTCGGGCGAGGGTCCGGCGGGTCCGGGGTACGCGAGCCGGTGATGGATGACAGATATTGAAATCTGTCATCACACATGTCACTCTTGAGTCGGGAATCCAACGAAGGAGCGAAACCATGCGCACGCGCCACCTCGGAAGCACCGGACCGCAGACCTCGGCGATCGGACTGGGCTGCATGGGGATGTCGGCCCTGTACGGCACGGCGGACCGCAAGGAGTCGATCGCCACCATCCACGCGGCCCTGGACGCCGGCGTCACGCTGCTGGACACCGGCGACTTCTACGGCATGGGCCACAACGAGATGCTCATCGGCGAGGCACTGGCGGCGGCCGGACAGGACCGCGACAGCGTCCAGCTGAGCGTCAAGTTCGGCGCGCTGCGCGACGCGGCCGGCGGCTGGTCCGGCTACGACGGCCGCCCGCAGGCGGTCCGCAACTTCCTGGCCTACTCGCTCAACCGCCTCGGCACCGACCACCTCGACGTCTACCGCATCGCCCGCGTCGACCCCGCCGTGCCGATCGAGGAGACCGTCGGCGCGATCGCGGAGGCCGTCGAGGCGGGCTGGGTGCGGCACATCGGGCTGTCGGAGGTGTCGGCCGACACCCTGCGGCGGGCGGCGTCGGTCGCGCCGATCAGCGACCTGCAGATCGAGTACTCGCTGTTCTCCCGCGGCATCGAGGACGACATCCTGCCCACCGCCCGCGAACTCGGCGTCGGCGTCACCGCGTACGGCGTGCTGGCCCGCGGCCTGCTCAGCGGCCACTGGACCCGCGACCGCGACCTGACCCCGGGCGACTTCCGCGGGATGAGCCCGCGTTTCACGGGCGACAACCTGGAGCGCAACCTCGGCCTGGTCGACGCGCTGCGCGAGGTCGCCGACGCCAAAGGCGCCTCGGTCGCGCAGACCGCCATCGCCTGGGTGCTGTCGCGGGGCGAGGACATCGTGCCGCTCATCGGCGCGCGCAGCCGCACCCGGCTCGACGAGGCGCTCGGCGCCCTGGACGTCACGCTGGAGCCGCAGGACCTGGCCGCCATCGAGCGGGCCGTTCCGCCGGGCGCCGCGGCGGGCGAGCGCTACCCTGCGGCCCAGATGCACCACTTGGACAGCGAGAAGAAGTAGCCCCCGCAGAAAGGCCGGACCCCCATGCCGCCGGACGTCCTGACCCCCGAGCGCATCCTGGAAGCCACCGAGGACGTGCTGCGCCGCTTCGGCCCCGCGAAGGCCACCGTGGTGGACGTGGCCCGCGCGCTGGGGGTCAGCCACGGCAGCGTCTACCGGCACTTCCCCAGCAAGGTGGCGTTGCGCGAGGCGGTCACCGGCCGCTGGCTGGAGCGCGCGCACGGCGAACTGGCCGGCATCGCGTCCGCCGCCGGGCCGGCGCCGGAGCGGCTGGCGGCGTGGCTGGGGGCGCTGTTCGCCGCCAAACGCCGCAAGGCACTGGGCGATCCGGAGCTGTTCGCCACCTACCGGTCGCTGTTCGGCGAGCACAGCGCGGTCGTACGGTCCCATCTGGCGGATCTGTGCGGCCAGTTGAGGGTGATCATCGAGGACGGCGCCGCCCGCGGGGAGTTCGCCGCCGACGGCCCCGCCGCCGACCCGGCCACCGCCGCCCAGGCCGTCTTCGACGCCACCGTCCGCTTCCACGACCCGGTCCACGCCGCCCACTGGTCGGCCGCCGGCATCGAGGAGGCGCACGACGCGGTGGTGGCGCTGGTCCTGCGGGGGCTGTCGGCTCGGTAGGCGGCGCGTTCCGCGGGTGGCCGCGTGCGCGCGGGTGCCCGCGGACGCCCGTGGGGCTCCGGAGGGCGCTGGGGCCCGTGCGCCGCGGGGCCGGGGAGCGGGAGAAGCCGGGTCGGCGGGGAATAGTTGTATTGTAAAAATAGTTATGACCGCACAACCAACTACCGCACCCGTACCCCCGACCACCGCGCACCGCACCGCGCGCCCCACCACGCCCGCGCCCGCACCCGCACGTACCGGAGAAGCCCCGTGCCCGAGTTGACCCGCCGGCGGCGTCTGCTGGTGCTGGCGATCTGCTGCATGAGCCTGCTGATCGTCAGCCTGGACAACACCGTTCTCAACGTCGCCCTGCCGTCGATGCAGCGCCAGCTGCACACCAGCGTCTCCGGGCTCCAGTGGACGATCGACGCCTACACCCTGGTGCTGGCCAGCCTGCTGATGCTGTCGGGCTCCACCGCCGACCGGATCGGCCGGCGCCGCACCTTCCAGGTCGGCCTGACCGTCTTCACCGTCGCCTCGCTGCTGTGCAGCCTCGCGCCGAGCCTGCCGTGGCTGATCGCGGCCCGCATGCTCCAGGCGATCGGCGGCTCGATGCTCAACCCGGTCGCGATGTCGATCATCACCAACGTCTTCACCGACCCCAAGGAACGGGCCCGGGCGATCGGCGTGTGGGGCGGCGTGGTCGGCATCAGCATGTCGATCGGCCCGATCGTCGGCGGCCTGCTGGTGCAGACGACCAGCTGGCGGGCGATCTTCTGGATCAACGTGCCCATCGGCCTGGCCGCCCTGGTGCTGACCCGGCTGTTCGTCCCGGAGTCCCGGGCGCCCAAGGCCCGCCGGGTCGACCCGGTCGGCCAGGCGCTGATGATCGCGCTGCTGGCCTCGGTGACGTACGCGATCATCGAGTCGCCGGACCGCGGCTGGTCCTCGCCGTTGATCCTCGGCTGCGTGGCACTCGCGGTGGTCTCGCTGGTCTCGCTGCTGATCTACGAACCCCGGCGCCGCGAACCGCTGATCGACCTGCGGTTCTTCCGCAGCGCGCCGTTCTCCGGGGCCACCGTGATCGCGGTGTCCGGCTTCGCCGCGCTCGGCGGCTTCCTGTTCCTCAACACCCTCTACCTGCAGAACGTCCGGCACCTGGACGCGCTGCACGCCGGGCTGTACATGCTGCCGATGGCCGCGATGGCGCTGGTCTTCGCGCCGCTGTCGGGGCGGATCGTCGCCAGCCGCGGGCCGCGCACGCCGCTGCTGCTGGCCGGCACCGCGCTGTGCGCCAGCGGGGTCTTCCAGGCGCTGAAGTACTCCGCGCACACCTCGACCACGCTGCTGTTCGCCGGGTACGTCGTCTTCGGCATCGGCTTCGGCCTGGTCAACGCGCCGATCACCAACACCGCGGTGTCCGGCATGCCGCGCGCCCAGGCCGGAGTGGCCGCCGCGGTCGCCTCCACCAGCCGCCAGATCGGCAGCTCGCTCGGCGTCGCCGTCATCGGCGCGGTCATGGCCGCCGGCGTCAACGGCGGCTACGGCCAGGCGTTCACCGACGCGGGGCGCACCGCCTGGTGGATCATCGCCGGCTGCGGCGGCGCGGTGCTGGTGGTCGGCGCCGTCACCTCCGGCCGCTGGGCCCGCTCCACCGCCGCCCGCACCGCGGAACGGCTGCAAACGGAAGAGGCCAGGACGCCGGTGAACGTGGGATGACGGCCGCCCCGGCCTCCCCCGATCCCGACCCCGAAGCCCCGGCCGCCCCCGAGCTCCCGGCCGCCGCCGAAGCCCCGGCCGCCCCCGATCCCGCCCCCGATCCCGGCACGGACCCGGACCGCACCGCGCTGCACGCCTGGCGGGGGCTGCGGACGCTGCTGCTGGAGCGGCACGACCGCCGCAAGGAGGTGGCCGACGCCCTCGGCATGAGCTTCAACCGGGTCAAGGCGCTGCGGCGGGTGGCCGCCGAACCGCTGACGCTGCGCGCGCTGGCCGAGTTCCTGGTGGTCGACGCGCCCTACACCACGGTCATCGTCGACGACCTCGTGCGGCGCGGCCTGGCCGACCGCACCCCGCACCCGGACGACCGGCGCTGCAAGGTGGTCCGCGTCACGGCTGCCGGGCGGGCGGCGGCGCGGGAGGCCGACCGGATCATGGACACCCCGCCGCCGGCCCTGCGCACGCTCGCCCCGCGGGACCTGGCGGCACTCGACCGCATCGTGGCCGAACTGCTGGGCTGACGTGCCCGGGGCGGGTGCCCGTCAGGGCCGGCGGGAACGCGCCGAGGGGCCCCGCGCGTCCGGTGCGGACGTGCGGGGCCCCTCGGGTGCGTCAGCGGCTCAGCAGCCCAGCAGGCGGCCGGCCAGGTAGCCCTGGACCTGGTCGAGGGAGATGCGCTCCTGCTTCATGGTGTCGCGCTCGCGCACGGTCACCGCGTTGTCCTCAAGGGTGTCGAAGTCGACGGTCACGCAGAACGGGGTGCCGATCTCGTCCTGGCGGCGGTAGCGGCGGCCGATGGCGCCGGCGTCGTCGAAGTCGATGTTCCAGTTGCGGCGCAGGTCGGCGGCCAGACCCTTGGCCTTGGGCGACAGCTCCGGGTTGCGCGACAGCGGGAGCACCGCGACCTTGACCGGGGCCAGCCGCGGGTCGAGGCGCATCACGGTGCGCTTTTCCAGGACGCCCTTGGCATTGGGCGCCTCGTCCTCGTTGTACGCGTCGAGCATGAAGGCCAGCATGGCGCGGTTGACGCCCGCCGCCGGCTCGATGACGTACGGGAACCAGCGCTCGCCGGCCTCCTGGTCGAAGTACGACAGGTCCTGGCCGGACGCCTTGGAGTGCGCGCCGAGGTCGTAGTCGGTGCGGTTGGCCACCCCCTCCAGCTCGGAGAACTCGCTGCCGCCGAAGTTGAAGCGGTACTCGATGTCAGCCGTGCGCTTGGAGTAGTGCGACAGCTTCTCCGCGGGGTGCTCGTACCAGCGGATGTTCTCCTCGCGGATGCCGAGGTCGCGGTACCAGTTCCACCGCTGCTCCATCCAGTACTCCTGCCACTTCTCGTCCTCACCCGGCTTGACGAAGAACTCCATCTCCATCTGCTCGAACTCACGGGTGCGGAAGATGAAGTTGCCCGGGGTGATCTCGTTGCGGAACGACTTGCCCATCTGGGCGATGCCGAACGGCGGCTTCTTGCGCGAGGTCTGCTGCACCTGGGCGAAGTTGGTGAAGATGCCCTGCGCGGTCTCCGGACGCAGGTAGGCGACCGAGCCGCTGTCCTGGGTCGGGCCGAGGTGGGTGGCCAGCATGCCGGAGAACTGCTTGGGCTCGGTGAAGGCGCCCTTGGTGCCGCAGTTGGCGCAGTTGATGTCGGCCAGGCCGTTGGCGGGCAGGTGGCCGTGCTTGGCCTCGTACGCCTCCTCCAGGTGGTCGGCCCGGTAGCGCTTGTGGCAGGAGGTGCACTCGGTCAGCGGGTCGCTGAAGGTGGCGACGTGACCGGATGCCTCCCACACCTCGGGGGCCAGGATCACGGACGAGTCGAGACCGACGACGTCGTCGCGCGAGGTGACCATGGAGCGCCACCACTGGCGCTTGATGTTCTCCTTGAGCTCCACGCCGAGCGGCCCGTAGTCCCAGGCGGCCTTCGAACCGCCGTAGATCTCGCTACAGGGGTAGACAAAGCCACGGCGCTTGCTCAGGCTGACGATGGTGTCGATCTTGTCGGCGGCCACGGTGCTCTCTTCAGTACGACGAAGCGGTCATGTGGGGTCCGCAGGCTTCCGCGTGTCGAGTGGTGATGCGGCCCGTCGCGGCCCAGCGAATACTTCAGGTTACCGGCGTCCGCACCCCCCGGATCAAATCGGTGGCCTTCCGGGGCCCGATCCGGCGGGCCGCGGGGCGTGGCCGGAGGGGTTCGCCGGCCCGGTGATCATCCGTCGCTGGCACAATGGGAGGGCACCGGCACCCCGCCAGCCCGCCATCCGGTCCGGGGACCCCGAGGAGGACGATCGTGGCCACCGTCAACCCGCCCGTGCGGGGCCGTGCGACCAGGCAGCGGGCCGCGGTGTCCGCCGCGCTCGCCCAGGTCGACGAGTTCCGCAGCGCGCAGGAACTGCACGACATGCTGCGGCACCGGGGCGACTCGGTCGGCCTGACCACGGTCTACCGCACCCTGCAGTCGCTGGCCGACGCCGGCGAGGTCGACGTGCTGCGCACCAGCGAGGGCGAGGCGGTCTACCGGCGGTGCAGCAGCGGTCACCACCACCACCTGGTGTGCCGCTCGTGCGGCAAGGCGGTGGAGGTGGAGGGGCCCGCGGTGGAGAAGTGGGCCGACTCCGTCGCCGCCGAACACGGCTACGTCGAGGTCGACCACACCATCGAGATCACCGGCACCTGCGCCGACTGCGCCGCCGGCTGCGGCACGTCCGGCTGAGACCGCGCCGCCGGAACCGGCGCGGGACCGGTGCGGTCAGTCGCTCGGGTCGGCGTTCTTGTCCAGGGCCCGCATCTCGTTGGGCAGCGCGCCGCCGAAGCGGCGATCACGGGAGGCGTACTCCAGGCAGGCCCGCCACAGGTCGCGACGGTCGAAATCCGGCCACAGAACGTCCTGGAAGACCATCTCCGCGTAGGCGGACTGCCAGATGAGGTAGTTGGACGTGCGCTGCTCGCCGGACGGCCGCACGAACAGGTCGACGTCGGGCATGTCCGGGTAGTACAGGTACTTCGCGAGCGTCTTCTCGTTGACCTTGGCCGGGTCGAGCCGGCCGGCCTTGACGTCGGCGGCCATCGCGGCGGCGGCGTCGGCGATCTCGGCGCGGCCGCCGTAGTTGACGCAGAAGTACAGGGTCATCGCGTCGTTGTCGACGGTCTGCTCCTGCGCGATCTGGAGCTCCTCCACCACGGACTTCCACAGCTTGGGCATGCGGCCGGTCCAGCGGATGCGGATGCCCAGCTCGTCCATCTCGTCGCGGCGGCGGCGGATGACGTCGCGGTTGAAGTTCATCAGGAAGCGGACCTCTTCGGGCGAGCGCTTCCAGTTCTCGGTGGAGAAGGCGTACAGCGACAGGTTCTTGACGCCCATCTCGATGCAGCCCTTGAGCACGTCCATGACGACGCCCTCGCCGACCTTGTGGCCCTCGGTGCGGGGCAGGCCGCGTTCCTTGGCCCAGCGGCCGTTGCCGTCCATGACGATGGCCACGTGGCCCGGCACCAGCTCGGCGGGGATCTTGGGCGGCCGGGCACCGGAGGGGTGCGGGTCGGGGACCCGGTACTCGCGGCGGTTGCGGCTGAGCAGCCCACGACGTGCCATGCGCGTGATTCTCCTATTTCTCGACGAACCGCAAGGAGCGCAGTCCCCGCTCCAGGTGCCACTGGAGGTACGCGGCGACGATCCCGCTGCCCTCGCGGGCGTGCCGGTCCTGGCAGCCGTCCGCGGTCTGCCAGTCGCCGGTGAGCAGCGCCCCCAGCAGCTCCAGTGACTCCGTTGAGGGTACGACGCTGCCGGGCACCCGGCATTCCGCGCACACCACTCCTCCGGATGCGACCGAAAAGAACCGGTTCGGTCCGGGCATGCCGCACTTGGCGCAGGCGTCGAAGCTGGGCGCGTAGCCGTTGACGGCCAGCGAGCGCAGCAGGAAGGCGTCGAGCACCAGGCGCGGTTCGTGAGCGCCGGAGGCGAGGGTGCGCAGGCCGCCGACCAGCAGCAGGTACTGCTGGAGCGCCGGCTCGCCCTCGTGGTCGGTGAAGCGTTCGGCCGTCTCCAGCATCGCGGTGCCGGCGGTGTAGCGGGTGTAGTCGGCGACGATGCCGCTGCCGTACGCCGCGATCGACTCGACCTGGTCGCACAACGGCAGCCCGCGGCCGACGAGTTCGCTGCCGCGGGCGAAGAACTGCACGTCCACGTGGGAGAACGGTTCCAGCCGCGCGCCGAACTTCGACTTGGTGCGCCGTACCCCGCGCGCGACCGCCCGGATCCGGCCGGAGTGGCGGGTGAGCACGGTGATGATGCGGTCGGCCTCACCGAGCTTCTGGGTGCGCAGCACCACGCCGTCGTCGCGGAACAGGGTCATGCGTTCATTGTCGCGTACCGCCGCGCACGCCCCACCCGCCCCGACACCCTGCGCCGGCCCCGCCGGCCGCCCGTGGGCCGCCGGGGCGGGCCGGGTCACGACGGGGTGCCGGTGGCGGCCTCCAGCAGGCGGGCGGTGTCCTCGCGGGGCAGCCCGAGGCAGTGGCCGACGGCGGCGAGCACCTCGCGTTCGGCCGGCAGGTAGGGGCCGTCTGCGAGGGCGATGCGGGCGCCCTGGAGCAGGATGTGCTCGCGGCCCTGCGGGGCGAGGTGGCAGGTCAGCGGCTCCAGCGCCTCGTGCAGCTCGATGGCCAGCCGGGCCTCGCAAACGGCGTCGAGGTCGTCCGGGCCGGCCGGGCCGTCCTCGCCTCCGCCCGGCCCCGCGTCCGGCGGACGGTCCCCGTCGGCGTCGAGCGCGGCCAGCAGTCCGGCCAGCCGGTCGTCGGCGCAGTCCGCGCCACCGGCCTCGCGCACCGTCTCCAGCGCCGCCTCCCGCACCGGCCGGGCGGCGGCCCCGCCGGCGCTGAGCACCGCGAGCGCGACGGCGTGCGCCGCCTCCCGCAGCATGGCCGAAAACCGCCCCGAGGTCGGCAGTTCGAGGGCGTCCAGGTCATAGCGTTCGTGGCAGGTGCCGCACTCGGCCACGGCGGCGACCGTGCCGCGGTGCAGCAGCGGGACGTTGAGGACCGTCAGTCGCCGGACGCCGCTGCGGCGCAGGTAGTTGCGGTCTCCCCCGCAGGCGGCGCAGTAGAACTCGCCGTCCGACTCGGTGTGCCAGGTGGTGCGCACACCCATGATGAACAGTCCGCCGCAGTGCAGCTCCAGCGTTGGCAGGTCCACGTCGCGTCCTCCCGGCGGTGCGTCCAGGAACGAGTCACGGCACGCGCGCGCAGAGTGACATAACGCTCCGGCAACGGCGCCGTGTTGGAGTGATGTTAACCACAGTGCGCGGCGACGTCAGTAGCGTGTGCGCGGTCCGCCCGAAAACCGCGGGAAAACGGCCTGCCCCGGCCCGTACGGAACGGGCCGGGGCAGGGTGGTCGATACCCGGGCGCACCCGGCGGCCGGCCGGGTCAGCCGCGGAACGCCCGGTTGACGGCCGAGACGACCGCCTTGATCGAGGCACGGGTGGTGTTCGGGTCGATGCCGATGCCCCACAGCACCTGGCCGTCGATGGCGCACTCGATGTAGGAGGCCGCCCGGGCGCTGGCGCCCTCGCTCAGCGTGTGCTCCTGGTAGTCCAGCAGCCGCGCGTCGACGCCGACCGCGGCCAGCGCGTCGAAGAACGCCGAGATCGGGCCGTTGCCGGTGCCGGTCAGCGTGGTCCGGCCGCCGTCCACCACGGCCTCGGCGGTGAGCACGTCGTGCCCGTCGGCGTCGGTGGAGGTACGGGTGGCGCCCAGGTCGATGCGGCCCCACGGCGCGTCGTCGGTCGGCAGGTACTCGTCGCGGAAGGCCGACCAGATCTGCGCCGGGGTGACCTCGCCGCCCTCGCTGTGCGTCTTGGCCTGGATGATGCGGGAGAACTCGATCTGCATGCGGCGCGGCAGGTCGAGCTTGTGCTCGTTCTTCAGCACGTAGGCCACCCCGCCCTTGCCGGACTGGGAGTTGACCCGGATGACCGCCTCGTAGGAGCGGCCGACGTCCTTGGGGTCGATCGGCAGGTACGGCACCGCCCAGGCGATGTCCCGCACCGGCTTGCCCTGCGCGGCGGCGTCGGCCTCCAGCGCCTCGAAGCCCTTCTTGATGGCGTCCTGGTGGGAGCCGGAGAAGGAGGTGTAGACCAGGTCGCCCGCGTAGGGGTGGCGCGGGTGGACCTCCATCTGGTTGCAGTACTCCGCGGTGCGGCGGATCTCGTCGATCTGCGAGAAGTCGATCATCGGGTCGACGCCCTGGGAGAACAGGTTCATGCCCAGGGTGACCAGGTCGACGTTGCCGGTGCGCTCGCCCTGGCCGAACAGGCAGCCCTCGATGCGGTCGGCGCCGGCCATGACGGCCAGCTCGGCGGCGGCCACCGCGGTACCGCGGTCGTTGTGCGGGTGCGCCGACAGGCAGACGTGCTCGCGGCGGCTGATGTTGCGCGACATCCACTCGAAGCGGTCCGCGTGCGTGGAGGGCGTCGAACGCTCCACGGTGGCCGGCAGGTTGAGGATGATCTCGCGGCCCTCCTCGGGCTGCCAGACGTCCATCACCGCCTCGCAGACCTCCAGCGCGAAGTCCAGCTCGGTGTCGGTGAAGATCTCCGGGCTGTACTGGTAGCCGAAGACGGTCTCCTCGCCCAGCAGCTTGTCGGCGTACTCCATCACCAGGCGGGTGCCGTCGGTGGCGATCCGCTTGGTCTCCTCGCGCCCGCCGCGGAAGACGACCCGGCGGAACAGCGGCGCGGTGGCGTTGTACAGGTGCACGGTGGCCCGCGGCGCGCCGGCCAGCGCCTCGACGGTGCGCTCGATGAGCTCCTCGCGGGCCTGGGTCAGCACCGAGATCGTCACGTCGTCGGGGATGGCGCCCTCGTCGATGATCGAGCGTACGAAGTCGAAGTCGGTGGCGCCGGAGGACGGGAAGCCGACCTCGATCTCCTTGTACCCCATGCGGACCAGCAGGTCGAACATCGCCCGCTTGCGGGCCGGGGACATCGGGTCGATCAGCGCCTGGTTGCCGTCGCGCAGGTCGGTGGACAGCCAGCGGGGCGCGGCGGTGATCCGGTTGCCGGGCCAGGTGCGGTCCGCGATGTCGACGGCCTCGTAGCGGCCGTAGCGGTGGACCGGCATGCCCGAGGGCCGCTGCCGCACGGTGGCGGCGGTGATCGGCGTGGGACGGCCTGCGGAGAGGGGACTGCTCATGCGGAGTGGCTCCTGGGTCACTGGTCCGGAGACGACCGACGGCTGCGGGATCGCACCACACAACTCCGCGGGGAGGGGGTCGGCCTCGACTTACAGGCCCTCGCCGCGGCAGCTAAGGAGAAGCAGCCCGAAACGCATGATGCGGGAAGCCTAACCGAGCGGCGGCGCCAGGCCCAGCCGGCACCCGATCCCTCTCACCATGCAAGACGTCGTCAAACCCCACAGCACCATCTTCCACTCTTTCCAGGCAACTTCGACCACGATGAGTTACAACAGCGCTACGCAGTGCCACATTTACCCACAGGAGAAACCCCGCCTGGAGCAGCACTGGGAGCACGCCATGGAACGCCTCACGGAAAGCGTCGCACCGCACGGGCCACGAACGCCCGTCCCCTGTGCGGTCGTGCCGCCGCACATGCTCGAACGGCTCGCCGCGCACCCCGACCCGGACATCCACCTGCCCGCCCGGCGCTCCCTGGAGCTGGACGCCGCGCACCGGGTCCGCCGGCACACCACCGCCCGCACCGCCGCACCCCCGGCCGCCGGCGCCGCGCCCGCCGACACCGCCGAGCGCACCATCCACGACGCCCGGCACAGTGAACGACTCCCCGGCCGCAAGGTCCGCTCCGAGGGCGGCAAGCCGGTCAAGGACGCCCCCGTCAACCGCGCCTACGACGGCCTCGGCGCCACCTTCGACCTCTACCTCGACGTCTACCACCGGCACTCCGTCGACGGCGCCGGCCTGCCGCTCATCGGCACGGTGCACTACGGCGAGCAGTACGACAACGCCTTCTGGGACGGCACCCAGATGGTCTTCGGCGACGGCGACGGCCGGGTCTTCAACGACTTCACCGTCGCGGTCGACGTCATCGGCCACGAACTGACCCACGGCGTCACGCAGTACAGCGCCAACCTGACGTACCACGGGCAGTCCGGCGCGCTCAACGAGTCGATCTCCGACGTCTTCGGCTCGCTGGTCAAACAGCACTCCCTGGGGCAGAGCGCGGACGAGGCGGACTGGCTGATCGGCGCCGGCCTGCTGGCCCCGCACGTCAACGGCGTCGCGCTGCGCTCCATGAAGGCCCCCGGCACCGCCTACGACGACCCGGTCCTGGGCAAGGACCCGCAGCCGGGCACCATGATCCACTACGACGCCACCACCGCGGACGACGGCGGCGTCCACATCAACTCCGGCATCCCCAACCACGCCTTCTACCTGGTGGCCACCGCGCTCGGCGGCCACGCGTGGGAACGCGCCGGGCAGATCTGGTACGACACCCTCACCGGCGGACAACTGCGCCCCGACGTCGACTTCATCGGCTTCGCCGCCGCCACCGCCGCCACCGCGCTCGGGCGCTACGGTGACGGGGAGGAGCACCGCGCGGTGACGGCCGCCTGGGCCGGTGTCGGCGTCCCCACCAGCCGCTCGGACAGCACGCTGCCCCGCCAGGCCGCCGAGGCGGCCCGCCAGCCGGAGCGGAGGTGATCATGCGGATAACCGTCACCAGGACCGGCGGCCTGACCGGCCGCACCGTCAGCGCCGCCCTCGACACCGAAGGCCACCCCGACGCGGACCGCCTGCACTCCCTGGCCCGTGCGGCCCTCACCCCCGGTACGGACGCCCGCGGCGGCGGCGCCGGCGCCCGCGCCGGGGGCGTGCCGGACGGCTACCGGTACGAGATCACCGCGGACGGCCGCACCGCCCGCTGCGCCGACCCCCGGCTGACCGCGGCCCAGCGCGAACTGATCCGGCTGGTGCTGGAGCGGGGCACCTGACGGCGGGGGCGGGGGCGCGGCGCGGGCGGGGTCCGGGGAGGTGCGCGCCCGACCGACGCCAGCGGGCCCGACCGCCGGCGGCACCGGGTCAGCGGTGCGGGCGGGGACGGAGGAGGCGCACGTCCGACCGACGCCAGCGGGCCCGACCGCCGGCGGTATCGGCGTCAGCGGGGCGGGCGGGGACGGGGGGTGGGCGGCTGACCGGCGTCAGCGGTGGGAGCGGGGCGGAGGTCAGCGTCCGACCGGCGTCAGCGGGGCGGGAGCGGGCCGGGGAGCGGAGGTGCGCCTCTGACCGCCGGTGGCACCGGCACCGGTGCGGGCCGGGATCAGGTCGGCAGCCCGCACATGACCGGCGCCCGAACCCGGCACCCCGGGGCGCGACCGCCGGCGGCGCCGGCAGCACCGGGTCAGCGGTGCGGGGCGGGGACGGAGGTGCGGGCGCGACCGCCGGCGGCGCCGGCGGCAGCTCGCTCAGAAGCCGAGTTTGCGCAGCTGCTTGGGGTCGCGCTGCCAGTCCTTGGCCACCTTGACGTGCAGGTCGAGGAAGACCGGGGTGCCCAGGAGTGCCTCGATGTGCTGGCGGGACTTGGTGCCGACCTCCTTCAGCCGGGCGCCCTTGGGGCCGATGACGATGCCCTTCTGGCTGGGGCGCTCGATGTAGATGTTGGCGTGCACGTCGAGCAGCGGCTTGTTCTGCGGGCGGTCCTCGCGGGGGATCATCTCCTCGACGACGACCGCGATGGAGTGCGGCAGCTCGTCGCGGACGCCTTCGAGCGCGGCCTCGCGGATGAGTTCGGCGACCATGATCTGCTCGGGCTCGTCGGTGAGGTCGCCCTCCGGGTAGAGCGCGGGCCCGGTCGGCATCAGCGGCACCAGCAGGTCGGCGAGCAGGCCGACCTGGCTGTCGCCGACGGCGGAGACCGGGACGATCTCGGCCCACTCGAAGCCGAGTTCGATGGCGAGCTGGTCGACGGCGATGAGCTGGTCGGCGAGGCGCTCGTTGTCGACCAGGTCGGTCTTGGTGACGACGGCGACCTTGGGGGTCTTCTTGATGCCGGCGAGTTCCTTGACGATGAAGCGGTCGCCGGGGCCGAGCTTCTGGTCGGCCGGCAGGCAGAAGCCGATGACGTCGACCTCGGCCCAGGTGGTGCGCACCACGTCGTTGAGACGTTCGCCGAGCAGGGTGCGGGGCTTGTGCAGCCCGGGGGTGTCGACCAGCACGAGCTGGGCGTCCGGGCGGTGCACGATGCCGCGCACGCTGTGCCGGGTGGTCTGCGGGCGGTTGGAGGTGATCGCCACCTTCTGACCGACCAGAGCGTTCGTGAGGGTGGACTTGCCCGCGTTGGGACGGCCGACGAAGCAGGCGAATCCGGCGCGGTGCGAGGTCTCTTCGATGGGGGTGCGAGCGCTCATGGCGCCCATTGTCCCCGATCCGCGGCGCTGTCCCGACCGCCGGCCGCCCCGGCCGCGCTCAGGTGGTCGTGGTGGCGGCCAGCGTGCCGTCCGGGCCGGCCAGCAGGATCGGGGTGCCCGGGCCTCCGAGGTCCCGCACGGCGGCGGCGTCCTCGGCGGTGACCTCGGTGGCCTCGCTGACCACGGCGGCGGCCTCCAGCGAGGTGGCACCGCCGGCGGCGGCCATCGCGACCGCGGTGCGCAGCGCGCTCAGCGGCAGCGACGGCAGGTCCACGGTGACCGCCACGTAGGTGCGGCCGGTCTCGTCGCGGACCGACGCGCCCTCCGGTACGCCGTTGCGGGCGCGGGCGGAACGCGCCAGTGTGATGATCTTGCGGTCCTCGGGGCCCAGGGAGTCGCTCATACGAGCGAGCATAGCCGGAGGATCTTCAGGAATCCGCCGGTCTGCTGCCCCCGGGAACCCGCCCTCAGGAGTCCGCCGCCTGCTCGTCCTCGACCGGGGTGACCAGGACCGTGCCGATGCGGTTGCGGCGGCCGGCCGGGGACTCCGCGGTCAGGCGCAGTGCGGCGGGGGCGTGGACGGAGGGCGCCGAGGCGTCGGCGGGCAGGACGACGACCGCGCTGGCGCCCGGGATGGGCACCCGGCCGAGGGACTTGGCGAGCAGCCCGCCGACGGTCTCGACGTCCTCGTCGTCGAGTTCGACCCCGTACAGCTCGCCGAGGTCGCCGATGTCGAGGCGGCTGGTGACGCGGAACCGGCCGTCGCCGAGGTCTTCGACCGGCGGGAGTTCGCGGTCGTACTCGTCGGTGATCTCGCCGACGATCTCCTCCAGGATGTCCTCGATGGTCACCAGGCCGGCGGTGCCGCCGTACTCGTCGACGACGATGGCGACGTGGTTGCGCACGCTCTGCATCTCGCGCAGCAGGTCGCCGGCGTTCTTGGTGTCGGGCACGAAGCTGGCGGGCCGGATCAGCGTGGAGACCTGGTCGGCCTCGGTCTCGCGGTTGATGTGCACCCGGCGGGCGAGGTCCTTGAGGTAGACGATGCCGACGATGTCGTCCTCGTTCTCCCCGGTGACCGGGATGCGGGAGAAGCCGCTGCGCAGCGCGAGGGTGAGGGCCTGCCGGATGGTCTTGCCGCGTTCGATCATCACCAGGTCGGTGCGCGGCACCATGACCTCGCGCACCAGGGTGTCGCCGAGTTCGAAGACCGAGTGCACCATGCGGCGTTCGTCGTCCTCGATGAGGCTGTCCTGCTCGGCGAGGTCGACCAGGGCGCGCAGTTCGGCCTCGGAGGCGAACGGGCCCTGGCGGAAGCCCTTTCCGGGGGTGAGCGCGTTGCCGATGAGGATCAGCAGCTTGGGCACCGGGCCCATGACGCGGGCCAGCGGCAGCAGGACGTAGGCGGCGGCGGTCGCGGTGTTGAGCGGGTGCTGGCGGCCGATGGTGCGCGGGGAGACGCCGACGGCCACGTAGCTGACCAGCACCATCACGCCGATGGCGACCAGCAGGACTTCCCACAGGCGGTCGAAGTGCCGGTCGGCGTAGACGGTGATGAGGACCGCGGCGGAGGTCTCGCAGGCGACCCGGACCAGCAGGGCGACGTTGAGGTAGCGGACCGGGTCGGAGGCGATGGCCAGCAGTTTGGCGCTGCCGCGCCGGCCGCCGCGCACCGCCTCCTCGGCCCGGAACGGGGTGACCCGGGCGAGGCCGGCCTCGGCGCACGCGGCGAGCCAGGCGACGACGATCAGCAGGACACTGGCGACGATCACGGCGTCAGTGGGTGGTCGGGGCCGGTGAGGGCCCGGTGGCGCCGCGCGCGGCACGCCATTCGTCCAGGATGGTCTTCTGCAGGCCGAACATCTCGGTGCGTTCCGCCGGTTCCTCGTGGTCGTAGCCCAGCAGGTGCAACACCCCGTGCACGGTGAGCAGTTGCAGCTCCTCGTCCATGGTGTGCCGGCTCTCGGCGGCCTCGCCCTGGCGCTTGGCGACCTCCGGGCACAGCACGATGTCGCCGAGCAGGCCCTGCGGCGGCTCGTCGTCGTCCTTGCCGGGCGGGCGCAGTTCGTCCATCGGGAAGGACATCACGTCGGTGGGGCCGGCCAGGTCCATCCACTGCAGGTGCAGCTGCTCCATGGCCGCGGCGTCCACCGCGATGACGGACAGTTCGGACAGCGGGTGGATGCGCAGGGACTGAAGAGCGTGGCGGGCGGCGTCGAGCACCGACTGCTCGTCGAACTCCCACCCGGACTCGTTGTTGACGTCGATCGACATGGTGCGGTGTCTGTTACTTTCTGTCGCTGCGGGAGCCGGCGGCCGGGGGCTGCCCGGTGCGGCTGTCGAACGCCTCGTAGGCGTCCACGATCCGGCCGACGAGCTTGTGGCGGACCACGTCGGTGCTGTTCAGGCGGGCGAAGTGCACGTCGTCGACGCCGTCGAGGATCTCCTGGACCTGGCGCAGGCCGCTCTTGGTGCCGCCGCCGGGCAGGTCGATCTGGGTGACGTCGCCGGTGACCACGATCTTGGAGTCGAAGCCGAGCCGGGTGAGGAACATCTTCATCTGCTCGGCGGAGGTGTTCTGCGCCTCGTCGAGGATGATGAACGCGTCGTTGAGCGTGCGGCCGCGCATGTAGGCGAGCGGGGCGACCTCGATGGTGCCGGCCGCCATCAGGCGCGGGATGGAGTCGGGGTCGACCATGTCGTGCAGCGCGTCGTAGAGCGGGCGCAGGTAGGGGTCGATCTTCTCGTACAGGGTGCCGGGCAGGAAGCCGAGGCGTTCGCCGGCCTCGACCGCGGGGCGGGTGAGGATGATCCGGTTGACCTGCTTGGACTGAAGGGCCTGCACGGCCTTGGCCATCGCCAGGTAGGTCTTGCCGGTGCCGGCCGGGCCGATGCCGAAGACGATGGTGTGGGTGTCGATGGCGTCGACGTAGCGCTTCTGGTTGAGCGTCTTGGGCCGGATGGTGCGGCCGCGGCTGGACAGGATGTTCTGCGTCAGCACCTGGGCCGGGGTCTCGGGGTCGGCGCCGGGGGTGCCGCTCTTGCGGAGCATCGCGACGGAGCGTTCCACCGCGTCCTCGGTCATCGGCTGACCGGCGCGCAGCACGATCATCATCTCGTCGAACAGCCGCTGGACCAGGGCCACTTCGGCGGCGTCGCCGGTGGCGCTGACCTCGTTGCCGCGCACGTGGATGTCGACCTCGGGGAAGGACGACTCGATCACGCGCAGCAGGGAGTCACCCGATCCCAGAACGGTGACCATGGGGTGCTTGGCCGGAACGACGAAGTGGGCGCGTGCCTGCTTCTGGTGCTGGGTCGGTGTCTGTGTCATGGGCCGGCTCTAGGGCCTACCTGTCCCGCTTTCCGGTGCGATGGGGCCCGCGTGAGGCCTTGGGTGTCCAGGGTACGACGCCGGGGCGCCACGTACCGAGGGCATTTGCCGTCCGGTTCCGCCGCCGGCCCGGCCCGCGGGCCCCGCGCACCGCGTGCGCCGGCCGGTCACCCGGTACGTTGGCCGGTCACCCGGTGCTTCGGCCGATCATCCGGTGCGGAAGCCGATGGTGGGCACCGCGCGGCGCAGCGGCCAGCGGCGCGAGCCGCAGGGCAGCAGGTCGTCGAGGAAGGCGTAGCGGCGCAGCGCGGCGCGGTCCTGGTCGTCGTAGGACTTCGCGTGCTGCCACCAGGCGGCGATCTCCACCCAGCCGGGCGCGGACAGCGAGCCGCCGAACTCCTGGACGGACAGCGCGGCGGTCAGGCTGGCGAAGGCGAGCCGGTCGGCCAGCGGCCAGCCGGCCAGTGAGCCGGTGACGAACCCGGCGACGAAGACGTCGCCGGCGCCGGTGGGGTCGAGGGCGTCGACCAGCAGGGCGGGCACCTCGGCGGACTCCCCGGTGGCGGAGTCGACCGCGCACGCGCCGCGCGAGCCCATGGTGACGACGGCGACCGGCACGCGTTCGGCGAGCTTGCGGGCCGCCATGCG
Organism: Streptantibioticus silvisoli; assembly: GCF_027947535.2. GTDB lineage: Bacteria > Actinomycetota > Actinomycetes > Streptomycetales > Streptomycetaceae > Streptantibioticus_C > Streptantibioticus_C silvisoli. The sequence continues at coordinate 19,178 of NZ_JAAGKO020000002.1, read as the reverse complement.
CGGGTCGTCGGTACGGGTGTAGCGCATCGCCTCGTCGGCGTTGGGCAGGAAGGCGTCGCAGTGTTCGAGGTCGGCGAGGTCGGCGGGGTCCCAGCGGCCGGTCTCGTCCCAGCCGACGTCGGCGAAGATCCGGCTGCCGTGCCGGGCGGCGTGCTCGATCCACTCCTCGCGGCGGCCCTGGGCCAGCGAGGCGATCGACGCGCGGGAGGCCGGCGGGCAGCTGGGGGCGGGTTCCTCCGGCGGCGGGGCCTCGTGGCCGTGGCTGACCATGGTGCGCTCGTCCTCGTACGCCATGGAGACCGTCACCGGCGAGTGCCAGCCGCGGACCCGGCGCGAGTGCGTCAGGTCGATGCCCTCGTCGCGTTCCAGGCACTCCCAGCAGAAGTCGCCGTAGACGTCGTCGCCGAACGCGGCGGCCAGCGAGGTGCGCAGGCCCAGCCGGGCCAGGGCGGTGGCCATGTTGGCGATGCCGCCGGGGCTGGAGCCCATGCCGCGGGCCCAGGTCTCGGTGCCGCGTACCGGTGCGCTGCGCATGCCGGTGAAGATGATGTCCAGGAAGACGGTCCCGGTCAGGTAGACGTCGGTCCCGGGGTCCCCGGCGCGGCGCAGCGCGGCCAGCGGATCGAGGATCGGCAGCTCGGGAACGGGAAGCTCGGACACGTGGTGGCTCCTTTCGGCGTGCTCCCCCGCGCGTGCGTACCGGCCGGCCGACACGGCCCGGCGGAACGCGCGCGGGGTACGCGTGCACTGTACGCACACGGCGCCCACCAGGGGAAAGATGCCCGGTGGGCGAAACGGCGCAAGATCAGCGGCGCTTGGGGACCGGCACCCGGTCCAGGTCGCGGGCGATGGTCAGCGCGCCCTGGAACCCGGCGTCGCGGGCCTCCCGCTCGAACGCGTCGGGGTCGCGGTAGCGCTGGGAGAAGTGGGTGAGCACCAGGTGCCGCACCCCGGCGGCGGCCGCGGTGCGGGCGGCCTGGGCGGCGGTGAGGTGGCCGTGCTCGCGGGCCAGGTCCTCGTCGGCGTCGAGGAAGGTGGACTCGATGACCAGCAGGTCGCAGCCGTCGGCGAGTTCACCGACGGCGTCGCACATCCGGGTGTCCATCACGAACGCGAACTTCTGCCCCGGGCGCGGCACGCTGACCTGGTCCAGGGTGACGCCGCGCAGTTCGCCGTCGCGCTGGAGCAGGCCGACGTCTGGTCCGGTGATGCCGTGGGCGGCGAGCCGGTCGGGCAGGATGCGGCGGCCGTCCGGTTCGGCCAGGCGGTAGCCGAACGCCTCGACGGGGTGCGACAGCCGCCGGGCGGACAGGGTGAAGCCGGCGGTCTCGGCGATCACCCCGTCGCCGGCCACCGGTGCCCGGACCGGGGCGACGGTCTCGCGGTAGGCGGTGGCGTGGCACAGCCGGTCGAAGAAGTGCTCGCCGGAGGCCGGGTAGTGGGCGGTGACGGGGTGCGGGACGCGGTCGAGGTTGATCCGCTGCACCACGCCGGCCAGGCCCAGGCTGTGGTCGCCGTGGAAGTGCGTGACGCAGATCCGGGTGAGGTCGTGGGCGGCGACCCCGGCGTGCAGCATCTGGCGCTGGGTGCCCTCGCCGGGGTCGAACAGGATGCCTTCGCCGTCCCAGCGCAGCAGGTAGCCGTTGTGGTTGCGGTGCCGGGTGGGCACCTGGCTGGCGGTGCCCAGCACGACGAGTTCACGCATGGCGTCGGTCAACCGCCGCTGTCAGACGAGGCGTTGCAGGTCACGGCCGCCCAGGACGTGGGCGTGGGTGTGGAAGACGGTCTGGCCGGCGCCGGCGCCGGTGTTGAACACGATGCGGTAGCCGGTGACGTCCACCTTCTCCTGCTCGGCGACCGCGCCGGCCTCGCTCAGCAGCTCCCCGCACAACTGCGGCTCGTTGTCGGCCAGTTCGGCGGCGTTGGCGTAGTGCACGCGCGGGATGACCAGAACGTGGGTGGGGGCCTGCGGGTTGATGTCGCGGAACGAGATGGTGTTCGGCGACTCACGGACGATGGTCGCCGGGATGTCCCCCGCGACGATCTTGCAGAACAGGCAGTCCGCCTGCGGTTCTCCCGCCACGGCCACGTCTCCTTCATCAGCTCCGGGTCGTTACGCGCCGCAGCCTACCGGCCGGACGGCACCGGTGTGGCCGGGATGGCCGAGCCGGGTGGTGGGGGTGGGACGGCGTCCCGCACCGCACCCACCGCACCGCCGGCCATCCCGCACCGCACAGCGCAGCGTCCCGCACCGCCCGGCCGGGGTCAGTCCTGCGTTCGGTCACCGCCCGGGACCGGCGGCAGCGGCGGCGGGGTCCTGGCCGGGGTGGCCTCCAGCGCCTCCAGGGCCAGCCGGATCGCGGTGTCCAGCTGCGGGTCGCGGCCGTGCACCCGGTCCTGCGGGGTGATGACGACCTCGACGTCCGGGTCGATGCCGTGGTTCTCCATGCCCCAGCCGCAACCCTCCATCCAGGTGGCGAACTTCGGCTGGGTGATCAGCGTGCCGTCGACCAGCGCGTACCGCGAGTCGATGCCGATGACGCCGCCCCAGGTGCGGGTGCCGACCACCGGGCCGATGCCGAGCGCCTGGAACGCGCCGTTGACGATGTCGCCGTCCGAGCCGGCGAACTCGTCGGCCACCGCGACGACCGGGCCGCGCGGGGCGTCCGCCGGGTAGGCCGTCGGGGTCCCGTCGCGCGGGTAGTCCCAGCTGATCAGGCGGCGGGCCAGCTTTTCGACGACCAGCTGCGAGGTGTGGCCGCCGCGGTTCTCCCGGACGTCGAGGACCACGCCCTCGCGGCCCAGCTCCACCCGCAGGTCGCGGTGCAGCTGCGCCCAGCCGGCGCCCATCATGTCGGGCACGTGCAGGTAGCCCAGCCGGCCGCCGGAGGCCTGGCGGACGTGGGCGCGGCGGCCGGCCACCCAGTCGTGGTAGCGCAGCGCCTCCTCGCTGGCCAGCGGCACCACGACGACGGCGCGCGGCTCGCCGGAGGAGGGCAGCACCGTCAGCTCCACCGGCTTGCCCGCGGTGCCGACCAGCAGCGGCGCCGGCCCGGTCAGCTCCTCCACCGGGCGGCCGTCGACCGCGGTGATCGCGTCGCCGGAGCGCACGGCCACCCCGGGGGCGGCCAGCGGCGAGCGGGCGTGCGGGTCGGAGGTCTCCGACGGCAGCACGCGCTCCACCCGCCACAGGCCGTCGGGGTCACGGGCGATGTCGGCGCCCAGCAGCCCCTGGCGGCGGGCGACGTCGTGGTAGGCACCGGGCGGCAGGACGTAGGCGTGCGAGGTGCCCAGCTCGCCGTGCACCTCCCACAGCAGGTCGACCAGGTCGTCGTGGGTGGCGACGCCGTCCAGCACCGGGCGGTAGCGGTCCAGGACACCGTCCCAGTCGACGCCGTTCATGTCGGCACGCCAGAAGTTGTCGCGCATCAGGCGGCCGGTCTCCTCGTACATCTGGCGCCATTCGGCGGCCGGATCGACGGTGAGCCGCACCCGCGACAGGTCGACGGTGACGCTGCCGTCGCCGTCGTCGTCGTCGGAGGACTTGCTGTCGGACGGCACGATCCGCAGCCGCGCGTCGTACAGCAGCGCCAGGCGTTCGCCGTCGCCGGTGACCCGGAAGTCCGCCACGTCCTCGGCGAGCTCCTCCGACCGCAGCCGGGCCAGGTCGTAGCGCTGGAGGACCGAGACCGGGGCGCGGTCCTGCGGTGAGGCCAGCGAGTCGCCGAGCACGCCGGTCAGCGGGTGGCGCAGCCACAGCACGCCGGTGCCGGCGGTACGCAGCGTGGAGTACCGCCCGGCCTCCACCGGGAACGGCACGATGCGGTCGGCCAGCCCCTCGACGTCGACCCGGGTGACCGGGGTGCGCTTGTCGTCGCCCTCGCCGTCGGCGCCGGAGGCCTTCGGCTGCTTGTCGCCGTCGTGGCCGTCGTCGTCACCGCGGCCCAGCGACCGGCCGGCCCGCTGCGGCCCGAACGGCGAGGGGGTGTCGGCAGCCAGCGTGATCAGGTGCGGGCGGCAGGCGTTGGGGAACGACAGGTCGAACACGTGCGCGTCGTAGACCGGGTCGAAGGCCCGTTCCGACAGGAACGCCAGGTGCTTGCCGTCGGCGGTGAACGCCGGGGAGTGGTCGGTGAACCGCAGCGGGGTGGCGTCGGCGACCGCGAGGGTGGCGACGTTGGCGATCCGCAGGTTGCGCAGCCCGCCGGGGCCGGGCTGGGACCAGGCCAGCCAGCCGGAGTCGGGCGAGAAGACCAGGCCGGAGGCGTCGCCGTCGTCGCCGTCGGCGCACACCGTCCGCACCTCGCCGCTGTCGGTGTCGACCAGCAGGACGCGTCCGTCGTGCGCGGCGACCGCGACCCGGCGGCCGTCCGGCGAGACGGTCATCGCGTGCACCCGGCCCAGCTGTCCGGCGGCCATCCGGCGCGGCGCGGCGGGGGCGGTGACGCCGGTGGACGCGCCGATCTCCAGGGCGTCGTCGCCCTCGGCGTCGGTGACCCACACCACCTGCGTCTCGCCGGTGCCGCCCTTGCGGAAGACCCGCGGCAGCCGGGTGCGGACGCCGGGGGTGACGGCCAGCGCGCGGGCCGGGCCGTCGCGGTGGGTGACCCAGTGGATGGTGCCGCGGACCTCCACCGCGCTGCCGCGGCCGGTGTGGTCCGGCGAGGCGTCGCCGAAGTGCGCGGCGGCGCGCACCGGGTACGGCTGCCGGTCGGTGACCTGCCCGCCCAGCCGGATCTCCAGCACCCGGGCGGCGTCCGGCCCGGCGTCCAGCGACTCGACCAGGTGCAGCCGGCCGGCCGCGGTGAAGACGACGCGTTCGCCGTCGGTGGCCGCGTGCCGGGCGTAGAAGCCGCCGAGCGCGCTGTGCCGGCGCAGGTCGTCGCCGTCGGGCAGGCAGGAGTAGAGCGCTCCGGTGCCCTCGTGGTCGGACAGGAACGCCAGCCGCTCCCCCACCCACATCGGGCACTCCAGGTTGCCGTCCAGCCCGGCGAGCACCCGGTGGAACTCGCCACCGCCGTCCGGGTCCAGCCACAGCTTGCCGGCCCCGCCGCCCCGGTAGCGCTTCCACGCGGCGGCCTCCCGGATGCCGGGCACCGAGCAGGTCAGCACCGCGCCGCCCGGCCCGTACGCCACGTCGCCGACCCAGCCGTACGGCAACCGCAGGGCCGGCCCGCCGCCGACCGGCAGCGCGTAGGCCCAGGAGCGCTGCGCCGACGCCTCGCCCCGGGAACTGACCACGACGACGTCGCCGTCCGGCGTCCAGGTCGAGACCGCGTTGCGCCCGACGCCCCAGTGCGTCAGCCGCCGCGCCGCGCCGCCGTCCACCGGGACCACGACGTTCTCCGGCGCGCCGTCCCGCGTGGTGGTGTACGCGATGTGCCGGCCGTCCGGCGAGATCCGGGGCCGGCGCACCGGCATGTTGTCGGAGCTGACCCGCCAGGCACGCCCGGCGCCGGTCAGCGACGCCGCCCAGACGTCGTCCTCGGCGGTGAAGGTGATCAAGTCACCGTGCAGGTGCGGGTATCGGAGATACGAAGGCTGCGTCACGAACGCCACATTAACCACGCGAACGCTTCACGACGAGGGTGCCCGGGCGAGGCCGGTCCCGGCGGGGGCGCCCGCGCGGCGGTCGCAGGGGGCGCCCGGGCGGCGGCCGGGCGGCAGCCGGGCCGGGCGGCGGGCCGCGGTGCCTCGCCGGGGCACCCTTGGCGTCGGCGACGGCCCCGGGGGCGCCCCACCGTCAGCGACGGACCCGTGGGCAACCGCACCGTCGGCAACGGCCCCGGGGGCACCGCCATCGGCAACCGCACCGTCGGCAACGTACCCACGAGGCACCGCGCACCGTCAGCAACTGCCCCGGGGGTACCCCGCACCGTCGGCATCGGACCCGTGGGCACCCCCATCGGCAACCGCACCGGGGGAAGAGCCCGCGCGCCGAGCCGTGGCATCCGCACGGCGCCCCCGTCAGGCCGAGCGGCGGGTGCGCCACTCGCGCAGGAAGTCCTCGACGTCGATCGGCCTCAGGCCGAGCGGGGGGCCGGGCGGGGGGCGGCGGACCGCTGCGGCGATCCTGTCGTTCAGCGGTTCCAGCAGGCGCCGGACCGCGGCCTCGGAGGGGGCCCGGGACGCCTGTTCCAGGGTGTCCTCGGCCTCCTTGCGCAGCGCGAGGGCCGGCGGCAGGAAGGACAGCCCCTCACTGGCCATCTTCTGCTTGAGCCACCACGTCTCGTCGTAGGGCCGGTCCAGGCTCTCCAGCGGCTTCCCGGCGCCCGGCAGGTCCTTGAAGGCGCCGCGTTCCTCGGCCTCGCGGATCTGCCGGTCGACCCAGGACTCGAAGTCCAGTCCGGGCGGCTTGCGTTCGGTCATGGGGGCTCCTCCCGTCGGCACGGCGGTGGTGCTTCCATCATGCCGGACGGCACCGCGCCGACGGGGTCGGCCGCCGGGCGGGCCACGGCGCGTCCCCTCATGCGTTCCGCCCGAACGCGTCCCCGCACACCCTCCGCACGAAAGCCTCCCCCCGCACGCCGTCCGCACGGACCCGGTGCCGTCAGTTCCAGCGGCCGGTGCGGGTCAGCAGGACGGCGGCGGCGGCCACGCCGGCGGTGGAGGTGCGCAGGACGGTGGGACCGAGCCGGTGCGGGGCGGCGCCGACGGCGGCGAACGCGGCGAGTTCCTCCGGGGCGACGCCGCCCTCGGGGCCGACGACGAGCACCAGGTCACCGTGGTCGGGCAGCACCGCCCGGGCCAGCGGCAGCGCGCCCTCCTCGTGCAGGACGGCGGCGAAGGACGCGCCGGACAGCAGATCGCAGACCTGCCGGGTGGTCATCGGGCCGGTGACGTCGGGGAACCGCAGCCGGCGCGACTGCTTGCCGGCCTCCCGCGCGGTGGCCCGCCACTTCGCGAGCGCCTTCTCCCCCCGCTCGCCCTTCCACTGCGTGACGCACCGCGAGGCCGCCCACGGCACGACCGCGTCCACCCCGGCCTCCGTCATCGTCTCCACCGCCAGCTCGCCCCGGTCGCCCTTGGGCAGCGCCTGCACGACGGTCAGCCGCGGCACCGGCGCGGCCTCGGTGCGCCGGCCGGTGACGGCGACCTGGAGGCGGTCCTTGCCCTCGACCGCGGTGACGGTGCCGGCCGCGCCGCCGCCCGCACCGTCGGTCAGCACCACGGCCTCGCCCACCCGCAGCCGGCGCACCGACACCGCGTGCCGGCCCTCCGCTCCGGCGACGGTGACGTGGTCGGCGGCCAGGTCGGCGGCCGGTACGACGAAGACCGGCGCGGTCACCGGCCGGCCGCACCGGAACGGGCCGCGTCCAGCTCGGCGGCCAGCGTGTGCACCAGCCGGGCGGCGGGCAGCTCCCGGGCCAGCCGGTGGCCCTGGCCGGCCCACAGCGCCATGCCCTGCGGGTCGCCCTTGGCGGCCGCCGCCTTGCGCAGCCCGGACGTCAGGAAGTGCAGCGCCGGGTAGGCGGCCGGCGCGAACCCGCCGTGCTCGCGCAGGAACCGGTTGACCAGTCCGCGGGCCGGCCGGCCGGAGAACGCCCGGGTCAACTCCGTGTGGCTGAACGCCGGATCGGTCATCGCCCGCTTGTGCAGCGCGTTCGCGCCGGACTCCGGACAGACCAGGAACGCGGTGCCCAGCTGGGCCGCGCTGGCGCCGGCCGCCAGCACCGCCGCGACCTGCCCGCCGCGCATGATGCCGCCCGCCGCCACCACCGGCAGCCCGACGCACTCCCGTACGGCGGTGACCAGCGTCAGCAGCCCCGCGCCGGCGCCGTCGCGTTCCGGGTCGTCGACGTGGGTGCCCTGGTGGCCGCCGGCCTCCAGGCCCTGCACGCACACCGCGTCGGCGCCGGCCGTGCGCGCCGCCCGCGCCTCGGCGACCGAGGTGACGGTGACCACGGTGTACGTACCGGCGCGGCCGAACGCCTCGAGCACCGCGCGGTCCGGGCAGCCGAAGGTGAAGCTGACGACCGGCACCGGGTCCGCGGTCAGCGCCGCGACCTTGGCGTCGAAGGCGTCGTCGGCCGGGCCGTAGGGATCGCCGAGCTCGACGCCGTACCACTCGGCCTCACCGGTCAGCCGACCCCGGTAGGCCTCCACGGCCTGGCGGTCCGGCGTGCCGGTCTGCGGCATGAAGAGGTTCACGCCGAACGGCCGGGACGTCAGGGTCCGCAGCCGCTCGATCTCCTCGGTCATGGCCGCGGCGCTCTTGTAGCCGGCCGCGAGGAAGCCCAGTCCCCCGGCTTCACTCACCTCGGCCGCCAGCGACGGGCACGACGCGCCCCCCGCCATCGGGGCCTGGACGACGGGGACGGTGAACAGATCGGTCAGCGCTGGCATGCACACATGGTGTCACGTTCCGTGCCGGGCACCGGCCACGGGGCCGGGACGCGAAAAGAGTGCGGCGGGCGGTGTGCCACACCGCCCGCCGCACTCAACGTCCTTGCGCCTAACGGCCGTTGAACGCGTCCTTCAGCCGGGAGAACAGTCCCTGCTGGCCCGGCTGGAAGTGGCCGGAGGGCCGCTCCTCGCCGCGCAGCACCGCCAGCCGCCGCAGCAGGTCCTCCTGCTCCGGGTCGAGCTTGCCGGGCGTCTGCACCTCGACGTGCACGATCAGGTCGCCCCGGCCGCCGCCGCGCAGGTGCGTGATGCCGCGCTGGTGCAGCGGGATCGACTGGCCGGACTGGGTGCCGGGGCGGATGTCCACCTCGTCCAGGCCGTCCAGCGTCTCCAGCGGCACCTGGGTGCCCAGCGCCGCGGCGGTCATCGGGATGGTGACCGTGCAGTGCAGGTCGTCACCGCGGCGCTGGAAGACCGCGTGCGAGGTCTCCCGGATCTCCACGTACAGGTCGCCGGCCGGACCGCCGCCGGGGCCGACCTCGCCCTCGCCGGCCAGCTGGATGCGGGTGCCGTTGTCCACACCGGCCGGGATCTTCACCGTCAGCGTGCGGCGCGAACGCACCCGCCCGTCACCGGCGCACTCCGGGCACGGGGTGGGCACGACCGTGCCGAACCCCTGGCACTGCGGGCAGGGCCGCGAGGTCATGACCTGGCCCAGGAAGGACCGGGTGACCTGCGAGACCTCACCGCGACCGCGGCACATGTCGCAGGTCTGCGCCGAGGTGCCGGGCGCCGCGCCCTCACCGCTGCAACTGCCGCAGGTGACCGCGGTGTCGACCTGGATGTCCTTGGTCGTGCCGAACGCGGCCTCGTCCAGGTCGATCTCCAGCCGGATCATCGCGTCCTGGCCGCGGCGGGTGCGCGACCTGGGCCCGCGCTGCTGCGACTGGCCGAAGAACGCGTCCATGATGTCGCTGAAATTGCCGAATCCGGCGTTGCCGAAGCCGCCCGCGCCACCGCCGCCGTTCGCCGAGAGCGGATCGCCGCCGAGGTCGTAGACCTGCTTCTTCTGCGGGTCCGACAACACCTCGTAGGCGGCGTTGATCTCCTTGAACCGCTCCTGGGTCTTCGGATCGGGGTTGACGTCCGGGTGCAGCTCGCGAGCGAGTCGGCGGAACGCCTTCTTGATCTCGTCCTGGCCGGCGTCGCGCCGTACTCCCAGGACCGCGTAATAGTCCGTGGCCACTTACGACTCCGCCAGGATCTGTCCGACGTACCTCGCCACTGCGCGTACCGCTCCCATCGTTCCCGGGTAGTCCATGCGGGTCGGTCCGACCACGCCGAGCCGGGCCACCGCCTCGTCGCCAGAACCGTAACCCACCGCCACGACCGACGTGGAGTTGAGACCCTCGTGGGCGTTCTCATGACCGATTCTGACCGTCACACCGGCGTCCTTGACCTCGCCGAGCAGTTTGAGCAGGACGACCTGCTCCTCCAACGCCTCCAGTACCGGACGGATGGTCAACGGGAAGTCGTGGTTGAACCGGGTGAGGTTCGCGGTGCCGCCCAGCATGATGCGTTCCTCGGTCTCCTCCACCAGCGTCTCCAGCAACGTGGAGAGCATCACGGCGACCGACGGGCGGTCCTCGTGCTCGAAGGAGTCCGGCAGGTCCTGCACCAGCGGCGGCACGTCGGAGAACCGGCGGCCCACCACCCGGCTGTTGAGCCGGGCCCGCAGGTCCGCCAGCAACGTCTCGCCGACCGGCGCCGGGCAGTCCACCAGGCGCTGCTCGACCCGGCCGGTGTCGGTGATCAGCACCAGCATCACCCGCGCCGGGGCCAGCGACAGCAACTCCACGTGCCGCACCGTCGAACGCGTCAGCGACGGGTACTGCACCACCGCGACCTGCCGGGTCAGCTGCGCCAGCAGCCGCACCGTGCGGGCCACCACGTCGTCGAGGTCGACCGCGCAGTCCAGGAAGTTCTGGATGGCGCGCCGCTCCGCGACGGTCAGCGGCTTGACGCCGGCCAGCCGGTCGACGAACAGCCGGTAGCCCTTGTCGGTCGGGATACGGCCCGCGCTGGTGTGCGGCTGGTGGATGAAGCCCTCGTCCTCCAGCACCGCCATGTCGTTACGGACCGTGGCCGGCGAGACACCGAGCCGGTGCCGCTCGGTCAGCGCCTTGGAGCCGACCGGCTCCTCGGTGCCGACATAGTCCTGGACGATGGCGCGCAGCACTTCCAACCTGCGTTCGCTGAGCATTCGCGCGTGCACCTCCCACCGTCTTCTCGTGCGTCCGGCCCCGGGGGGGCCGACCGTCCGGGCGCTGGCACTCAAACGTCGCGAGTGCCAGATCTCGTCAAGTGTACGGCCCGGTAGCCGGGGCAGGGCAAGAGCCGGAGCGCATACGCCGCCGCCGGCGGGTGCCCGCCGCGCGTGCCACCGTACCGCGCCCACCGCCACAGGACCCCGGGGTAGCGTCGGCCCATGGGAAACCACCAGGAGTCCGCCGAGCGGGACGGCTGGGAACATCTCGCGCCCGGCGTGGCGCGCCGCAGGCTGCCGTTCCTGGACGTGACCGTCGGCGCGGTCGCCGGCGCCGGGCGCCTGCTGGTGGTCGACAGCGGTTCCACGCTGGGTGAGGGCGCCGCGATCGCCGCCGGCCTGCGCGACCTGACCGGCCTGCGGGTCACCGACGTGGTGCTCACCCACGGCCACTTCGACCACGTCCTGGGCACCGCCGCGTTCGGCGGCTCGCCACGGGTGTATGCGGCCGCCGGGCTGGCCGAACTGCTGGCCCGCGAGCACGACCGCGACGCGCTGCGGGCCGACGCCGTCCGGCACGGCGTGGACCCGGCCGGGGCGGCGCGGGCGGTCGCCGCGCTGGCGGTACCGGACGAGCCGGTCGACGGCCGCCGCGAGCTGGACCTCGGCGGGCGTGCCGTGACGCTGCTCACGGCCGGCCCCGGGCACACCGGGCACGATCTGGCGGTGCTGGTGCCCGGTTCGCCGCCGGTCGTCTTCTGCGGCGACCTGGTCGAGGAGTCCGGCGACCCGCAGGCCGGCCCGGACGCGGTGCCGGCGGCCTGGCCGGCCGCGCTGGACCGGCTGCTGGCGCTGGGCGGCGAGCGCGCCCGGTACGTGCCCGGCCACGGCGCGGTGGTCGACGCCGGCTTCGTGCGCGCGCAGCGCGACGCGCTGGCGGCCCGCGCCGCCCGGGCCTGACGGACCGGCGGCGGCTACCATCTCGCGCATGCGCAGCAGGAGTTACGACCCCGATCTGACGCCGCCGTGGAAGAAGTCGGCGCCCGCCCCCGAGGTGGCCGCCGACCGCGACCTGGTGGTCGAGGAGGTCACCACCGGCTTCTGCGGCGCGGTGCTGGGCTGCGAGAAGTCGGCGCAGGGCCTCACCGTCACGCTGGAGGACCGGTTCGGCAAGCGGCGGGTCTTCCCGATGGACCCGCGCGGCTTCCTGCTCGACGGCAAGGTCGTCACCCTGGTCCGGCCGGCCGCCGCGTCCGGTCCGGCCGCGCCCCGGCTGACCGCCTCCGGCTCGCTGGCGGTGCCCGGCGCCCGGGCCCGGGTGGCGCGGGCCGGGCGGATCTACGTCGAGGGGCGGCACGACGCGGAGCTGGTGGAACGCGTGTGGGGCGACGACCTGCGCGTCGAGGGCGTCGTCGTGGAGTACCTGGAGGGCGTCGACGACCTGCCGGCGGTGGTGGACGGCTTCGTGCCCGGCCCGGACGCCCGCCTGGGGGTGCTCGTCGACCACCTGGTGCCCGGCTCCAAGGAGTCCCGGATCGCGGCCCGCGTCACCGGCGACCACGTGCTGGTGGTCGGCCACCCCTTCATCGACATCTGGCAGGCGGTCAAGCCGTCGTCGGCCGGCATCCCCGGCTGGCCGGCCGTCCCGCGCGGCCAGGACTGGAAGACCGGCGTCTGCCAGGCGCTGGGCTGGCCCGCCAACACCGGCGCCGCCTGGCAGCGCATCCTGTCGTGCGTCCGCTCCTACCGCGACCTGGAACCCCAACTGCTGGGCTCCGTCGAGCACTTGATCGACTTCGTGACGGCCCCGGAGGAGGGCTGACCACGACTGCGGGGACGGGGGCGGCTCGCGCCGGGGCGGGACGGCTCGCGCTGGGGCGATGCGGGGGCTGGCGCCGGGGCGGTACGGGCTCGCGCCGGTGCGGGGACGGGCTCGCGCAGGCACGGCACGGCACGGGTGGCTCGTGGCGGGGCGGCGGGCGGACCGTGTCGATCTCCAGCAGCTTACGGTGACCCGCGGGCCAGCGCTTCGCCTTCGCGGGCGGAATCACCCCATCAGGTGATCAGTCCACCAGGTCCCTGACGACCGCGTCGGCGAGCAGGCGGCCGCGGAGGGTCAGGACCGCGCGGCCGGCGGCGTGGGCGGCCGGGTCGAGGAGGCCGTCGGCGGCGGCGCGGGCCGCGGCACGGGCGCCGGGCGGCCGCAGGAGGTCGAGGGGCAGGCCGTCGGACAGGCGCAGTTCGAGCAGCACGCGTTCGACCCGGCGGTCCTCGTCGGTGAGCAGTTCGCGGCCGGCGCCGGGCGAACGGGACTCGGCGAGGGCCTGCGCGTAGGCGCCCGGGTGCTTGACGTTCCACCACCGCACGCCGCCGACGTGGCTGTGCGCGCCGGGCCCGGCACCCCACCAGTCGGCGCCGCGCCAGTACAGCTCGTTGTGCCGGCAGCGCGCGGCCGGTGCGGTGGCCCAGTTCGACACCTCGTACCAGCCGTACCCGGCCGCCGTCAGCGCCTGCTCCGCCAGCAGGTAGCGGTCGGCGTGCACGTCGTCGTCGGTGGGCGGGATCTCGCCGCGCCGCACGCGCCGGGCCAGCTGGGTGCCCTCCTCGACGATGAGCGCGTACGCGGACACGTGGTCGGGCCCCGCGCCGACGGCCGCCTCCAGCGAGGCCCGCCAGTCGTCGTCGGACTCGCCGGGGGTGCCGTAGATCAGGTCGAGATTGACGTGCTCGAACCCGGCGGCGTGCGCCTCGGCCACGCACGCCTGCGGCCGGCCGGGGGTGTGGGTGCGGTCCAGGACGCGCAGCACGTGCGGCCGGGCGCTCTGCATGCCGAACGAGACCCGGTTGAAGCCGCCGGCCCGTAGGTCGGCCAGGTAGCGCGGGTCGACGGTCTCCGGGTTCGCCTCGGTGGTGACCTCCGCGTCCGGGGCGAGCCCGAACTCCGCGCGGATCACGCCGAGCACCCGGGTCAGGTCGGCCGCCGCCAGCAGGGTCGGCGTGCCGCCGCCGACGAAGACGGTCTCCACCGGACGCGGATCGTCGCCCAGCGCCTTGCGGGCGAGCCGGATCTCCTGCGCGAGGGTGTCGGCGTAGTTGTCCCGGGAGGCGAGCACGCCACCGGAACCGCGCAGCTCGGAGGCGGTGTAGGTGTTGAAGTCGCAGTAGCCGCAGCGGGTCGCGCAGTACGGCACGTGCAGGTAGAAGCCGAGCGGGCGGCCGGCCGCCCCGGCGAGGGCGTGACCGGGCAGCGCCCCGTCGTCGGGCACCGGCTCGCCGTCGGGCAGTACGGAAGGCATGACGCCATTGTCCGGCATCCGCGGCGAAGCCCGGCCCGGGCCCGGCGGCGGGGTTCTCGTGCGGTGCGCCCGAAAGCCCCGCCGCCGCGAGAGGGAGGCCCCGCCGCCGCATGAGGGAGGCCCCGCCGCCGTACGGCAAACGGCCCCGCCGCCGTCCGGGGTCAGGCCTCGCGCGAGCCCGCGTACATGTCGTCGATGAGGCTCTTGAACTCCTTCTCCACCACCGGGCGCTTGAGCTTCAGGCTGGGTGTGAGGTCGCCGTCCTCGACGGTGAGGTCGCGCGGCAGGAGCCGGAACTTCTTGATCGTCTGCCAGCGCTGGAGGCCCTCGTTGACCCGGCGCACGTACTCCTCGATGAGGGTCGTGGTGCGCTGGTCGGCGACAATACGGTCGTAGGGCTGGTCCCCCAGCCCGTGCTCCGCGGCCCAGGTCAGGATGGTCGGCTCGTCCAGCGAGATCAGCGCCGTGCAGTAGTTGCGGTTGGCGCCGATCACCAGCACGTTGCTGACGAACGGGCAGGTGGCCTTGAACTGGCCCTCGACCTCGGCCGGCGAGATGTACTTGCCGCCGGAGGTCTTGATCAGGTCCTTCTTGCGGTCGGTGATCCGCAGGAAGCCGTCGTCGGACAGTTCGCCGATGTCGCCGGTGTGGAACCAGCCGTCCGCCTCCAGCACCTCCGTCGTCTTCTCCGGCAGGCCGTGGTAGCCCTGCATGATGCCGGGGCCGCGCAGCAGGATCTCGCCGTCCTCCGCGATCCGCACCTCGGTGCCGGGCAGCGGCTTGCCGACCGTGCCGGTGCGGTACGCCTCGCCGGGGTTGACGAAGCTGGCGGCGCTGGACTCGGTGAGGCCGTAGCCCTCCAGGATGTGGATGCCGGCACCGGAGAAGAAGTAGCCGATCTCCGGGGCGAGCGCGGCCGAACCCGACACGCACGCCCGCAGCCGGCCGCCGAACGCCTCCCGCAGCTTGGCGAACACCAGCCGGTCGGCGATCGCGTGCTGGGCCCGCAGGCCCATCGGCACCGCCGCGCTGCCGCTGGCCCGGCGGTTCTCCTGGGAGACCTTGGCATAGTCGCGGGCGATCCCGGCGGCCCACAGGAAGATCTTGTACTTGGCCGGCCCGCCCTCGCGGGCCTTGGCCGCGACGCCGTTGTAGACCTTCTCGAAGATGCGCGGCACCGCGGCCATGTAGGTGGGCTGCACGACCGGCAGGTTCTCGATGATCTTGTCGACCCGGCCGTCGACCGCGAGGACGTGGCCGACCTCGATGTGCCCGGCGGTGAGCACCTTGCCGAAGACGTGGGCCAGCGGCAGCCACAAGTACTGGAGGTCCTCGGTGGTGACCAGGCCGGTCGCACTGATGGCCTTGGCCATGTACGCCCACGCGTCGTGCGCCAGCCGCACCCCCTTGGGGCGGCCGGTGGTGCCGGAGGTGTAGATCAGCGTCGCCAGCTGGTCGGGGGTGATCCCGGCGACCGTGTCCTTGACGCTCTGCGGGTGCTGCTCCAGGTACGCCGCGCCGCGCCGCTCCAGCTCCGCCAGGCTGATCACCCAGTCGTCGGACCCGGTGCCGTCCGCGCCGGTGGCCGCGTCGATCACCACGACGTACTTCAGCGCCGGGAGTTCGGCGCGGCGCTCCACGGCCTTGGCGAGCTGGGCGGCGTTCTCGGCGATCAGCACCGTGCTGCCGGAGTCGGCGAGGATGAACGCGGACTCCTCGGCGTTGGTGCTCGGGTAGATCGTGGTGGTCGCGGCGCCCGCGCAGGAGACCCCGAGGTCGGCCAGGATCCATTCCACGCGGGTGTTGGCGGCGATGGCCACCCGCTCCTCGGGCCGCACGCCCAGGTCCATCAGGCCGGCCGCGATGGCCGACACCCGGCGGGACGCGTCGCCCCAGGTCAACGACCGCCACTGATCGGGTCCGCCGGCCGGGTCGGGTACCGGGTAGCGGTACGCCTCGGCGTCCGGCGTGGCCTCGACCCGTTCCAGGAACAGGTTGGCCACGGAGGGCGGCCGGTTCTCGATCAGTGGTTGTGTGTCGGTCACGAAAACCTCCGGGGCCACGGGGCCCGCATCATCGCGTCGCTGCTTAGTGACTCACGAGTAACCTTGAACAGAGCACCAGGTTAGACGCCCTCCTCGCGGCATGTAAGGGCCTGTGGACGGTTGGTTCCGGTCATCGCCCGCCCCGCGGCGGACCGCCGGCGGCGGCGCGGCCCGGCGCGGCGGCCCGGGACGGCGCCGCTCCCGCCCCGGCGTCCGGCACCGCCCGTCAGCCACCGAGCGGCACCCGCCCCCCGCCGGCCGGAAGTCCACCCAGCAGCCCGCTGACCTGGCCGAGCGCCCCGCCACCCAGCAGCCCCGCGGGCTTCGGCGGAGCCTGCCGCGCGCCCTGAACGACGTGCGCCGGCCGCGCGGGGCCCGCCTGCCGCGGCCGGGCGTGCCGACCGGCGGGCCGGGCGGCGTGTTCAGCGGTATGACCGCTGGCATGCGCGGCGGTGTGACCGGTGGCGTGCTCGGCGGTACGGCCCGTGGCGTGGGCGGCGGTGTGCTTGGCGGCGTGCCCGGGGGCGTGGGCGGCGGTATGACCGGTGGCGTGCTCAGCGGTGTGGGCGGCGGCGGGCTGGGCGGCGTGGCGGGCCGGGGCCTTCGCCGCCGGGGCCTTCGCCGCCGGGCGTTCGGCGTGGGCGGGCCGCGGTGCGGCGTCCGGGTCCACCGCGTGGCACAGCGCGCGGACGCCGTCGCTGCCGGGGCCGGCGTGCACCCCGTTGAACGCCTTGGGCAGCGCACCGGTGGCCAGCACGTGTTCACCCGTCAGGCCCACGTCGCGGACCGCGCACTCGGCGCCCTGGTTGACGCTGAGGTGGCGGCCGTCGAAATCGTCGGCGAGCGCCGGAGCGCCGGCCGCGCCCAGCAGGAGCGCGGAACCGGCCGCGGCGAGCAGAGCCCGTCCGGCGGTGGAGATGTCGGTCACGGTGGAATCCCTTCCTGGCGCCGCGCCCTCGCGCCGCTGCCACCGTGCGTAACGGCCGCGGCCCCCGGCCGTTACGCAGTGGAGCGGACCACCCGGCCGCCGTTCACCCCGCGTCCCGGCGCCGACCGCCCGCTCACCGGGACCGGCGCCCCCGCTCGCGTGCTGCCCGCCGGCCCCGGCCCGTCCCGCTTCCCGTCCTGCTTCCCAGGTGCTACCGGCCTGCGGCCGGCCCTGCCACCGGGCCTACTTCTTGGCCTTGGCGTCGGAGTCGTCGGTGGACAGCGCGGCGATGAACGCCTCCTGGGGGACCTCGACGTTGCCCACCATCTTCATGCGCTTCTTGCCCTCCTTCTGCTTCTCCAGCAGCTTGCGCTTGCGGGAGATGTCGCCGCCGTAGCACTTGGCCAGCACGTCCTTGCGGATGGCGCGGACCGTCTCGCGGGCGATGACGCGGCTGCCGATGGCGGCCTGGATGGGCACCTCGAACTGCTGGCGCGGGATGAGTTCGCGCAGCTTCCCGGCCATCCGGACGCCGTACGCGTACGCCTTGTCCTTGTGCAGGATCGCGGAGAACGCGTCGACCTTGTCGCCGTGCAGCAGGATGTCGACCTTGACCAGCTCGCTGGTCTGCTCGCCGGTGGGCTCGTAGTCCAGCGAGGCGTAGCCGCGGGTCTTGGACTTCAGCTGGTCGAAGAAGTCGAAGACGATCTCGGCGAGCGGCAGGGTGTAGCGCAGTTCGACCCGGTCCTCGGACAGGTAGTCCATGCCGAGCAGGGTGCCGCGCCGGTTCTGGCACAGCTCCATGATCGCGCCGACGAACTCGCTGGGAGCCAGCACGGTGGAACGCACCATCGGCTCGTAGACCTCGGAGATCTTGCCGGTGGGGAACTCGCTGGGGTTGGTGACGACGTGCTCGCTGCCGTCCTCCATGATCACCCGGTAGACCACGTTGGGCGCGGTGGCGATCAGGTCGAGGCCGAACTCCCGCTCCAGGCGCTCGCGGACCACGTCCAGGTGCAGCAGGCCGAGGAAGCCGACGCGGAAGCCGAAGCCGAGCGCGGCGGACGTCTCCGGCTCGTAGACCAGCGCGGCGTCGTTGAGCTGGAGCTTGTCCAGCGCCTCGCGCAGCTCCGGGTAGTCCGAGCCGTCCAGCGGGTACAGCCCGGAGAACACCATGGGCAGCGGCTCCTTGTAGCCGCTCAGCGGATCGGTGGCGCCCTTGTGGAGCCGGGTGACGGTGTCGCCGACCTTGGACTGCCGCACGTCCTTGACGCCGGTGATCAGATAACCCACCTCGCCGACGCCCAGGCCGTCGGAGACGGTCATCTCCGGTGAGGAGACGCCGATCTCCAGCAGCTCGTGGGCGGCGCCGGTGGACATCATCTGGATGCGCTCGCGCTTCGACAGGTGCCCGTCGACGACCTTCACGTAGGTGACGACACCGCGGTACGAGTCGTAGACCGAGTCGAAGATCATCGCGCGGGCGGGCGCGTCGGCGTCGCCGACCGGCGGCGGGACCTGCCGCACGACCTCGTTCAGCAGCTCCGGCACGCCGACGCCGGTCTTCGCGCTGACCTTGAGCACGTCGGAGGCGTCGCAGCCGATGATGTGCGCGAGTTCGGCCGCGTACTTCTCCGGCTGGGCGGCCGGCAGGTCGATCTTGTTGAGCACCGGGATGATCGTGAGGTCGTTCTCCAGCGCCAGGTAGAGGTTGGCGAGGGTCTGCGCCTCGATGCCCTGGGCGGCGTCCACCAGCAGGACGGTGCCCTCGCAGGCGGCGAGCGACCGGGAGACCTCGTAGGTGAAGTCGACGTGGCCGGGCGTGTCGATCATGTTGAGCACGTGGGTCGTGCCCGGCCCGTCACCGTCGGTCGGCGCCCACGGCAGCCGCACCGCCTGGGACTTGATGGTGATACCGCGCTCGCGCTCGATGTCCATCCGGTCGAGGTACTGGGCGCGCATCTGCCGCTGGTCGACCACCCCGGTCAGCTGGAGCATCCGGTCGGCGAGTGTCGACTTGCCGTGGTCGATGTGCGCGATGATGCAGAAGTTACGGATCAGCGCCGGGTCGGTACGGCTGGGCTGCGGCACATGGGATGGGGTCGCGGGCACGCGGGGTCCTGATTCTCGACTCGGGTTCTCGACTCGGTTTTCCGACTCGGTTCGACTCGGGCGTTCGGTCTCGGTCGCTACGTTGCCCTCCATAGTCCCACGGCCGGGCGGGGGGCGGGGTCGTGCCCGGGGGGTGATGGCGGGGGCGTGTCCGGGGTACCCCGGCGCAGGGCGGATGGCGGGGG
>NZ_JAAGKO020000019.1 GCF_027947535.2 Streptantibioticus silvisoli | reverse complement strand
GAGGGGGCGGGGTGGGCGCGGTCCGGGGTCACGGGGTGATCTCCCAGCGCTGGGCGGCGAGGAAGCCGGTGGCGACGCGGTCGACGGCGGCCTCGTCGGTGCCGGTGACGCGCAGGATGCCGAGGTAGTCCCGGTTGGTGTGGGTCAGCTCGCGGTACTCGCCGACGGCCCGCAGCGGACGGTACGTCAAACGCGTTTCGTCGACGGTGAGTTCGGCCGGCCCAGGGGCGGCGGTGAGCGTGCCGGAACGGTCGGCGAGCGGGGCGTCCTGACGGGCGCGGCCGTCGGTGCGGGCGTTCAGCGAGCGGGGCAGCGGTTCGCCCAGGTGGGTGCGGAGGATGTGCTCGAAGAGCGGGATGCCGAGCAGGTCGGCGAGCATCAGGTCGCACTGGTCGCCGATGGCCCGGTAGTTGACCTCGATGATCCGGGCGCGGCCGTCCGGCCCGGTCACGTACTCGGTGTGGCAGACCCCGAACCCCACGCCCAGCGCGTCGAGTTGGGCCAGTACCTGGTCGGCGCCCGGCCGCCGGAAGCCCGGCGACTCCGGTTCGAAGTACAGCCGTTCCTCGATGAAGTACGGCGGCGGCGACAACCGGGTGCGGAACCCGCCCAGCACGTGCCGGGTGCCGGCCGCGTCGCCCAGGGTCTCCAGGGTGCGCAGCTCGCCGGGCAGGAACTCCTCGACGACCAGGGCCTGTCCGGGCCGCCGGGCGCGGATCGCCGCCACCCGCTGGCGCAGTTCGGCCGCGTCGCCGACCAGCACGACGTCCTCACTGGCGACCCCCTCCCTCGGCTTGACGACGCAGGGGTAGCCCACCCCGAACGCGGCCGGATCGAAGGTGGGGCGGGCTTGCGGGGCGGACCCGGCTTTGGAGGCGGGAGCGGAGTACGGGGCGGGGCCGGGGAGGGAGACGGAAGCCCGGGGGACGGGGACGGCGGCGGAAACGGAAGCGGCGCCGGGGACGGGGACGAAGGTGACGTCGGCGTCGGCCTCGGCTTCAGGGGCGAGTTCGGCGCTCCGGACGGCGCCCAGGCCGGCGGCGGCCAGGTGGCGGCGGGTCTCGGCCTTGTCCTTGGCGCGCAGGGTGGCGCGCCAGTCCTTGCCGGGCAGGCCGAAGTACGCGGCGGCCAGGGCGGCCTGCGTCTGGAGGTGGTCGCTGTTGCTGAAGACGGCGAACGGACCGTCCGCCGCACGGCGCCGGGAGATCTCCCCGACGACCTCGCGGAAGTCGCGCACCGCGCAGCCGCTGATCTCCGGCACCGCGCCGAGCCCGGCCGGCGCCACGGCCGCGCGGTACGCCTCCCGGTGGGCGGCGACGTAGCCCGGCTCGGTCAGCACGGTCACCGTCAGGCCCAGGCGGGCGGCGGCCGGCAGGAAGCCCTCGGTGACCGAGTCGGTGGGGTTGAGGGCGAGCAGGTAGAGCCGCATGCGCTTCCGTTCGTCCGATCATCCGTATGTCCGAGGGCTCCGGCCCCGCCTTCGGCCGTGTCGCCGCTGACGATGAATCAACTTAGGTTAGCTATACCTAAACATGTCAAGCTACGGTGAGCCGGTCCGCAGATTCCCCATCACCGGTTTCCCGTCCCGCCGCCGACCTCTCCCCGCCCGCCAGCCGTCTCCCACGCCGACCCCGCCTCCGTCCCCCTCCCCGTCGGCGCCTCCGCCGCCCTGCCCCGCCATCACCGGCTTCCCCGTCCCCGCGTCCGTTCCCGCCTCCCGGTCCCGCCGCCCCCGGCCTCCCGCGCCTTCGCCGGTCGCCGAACCGTCCGATCCCCGCAGCCCCCTCGATCCCCCTACGGAGACCGATGTCCGCCGGCCCCGCGGCCCTGGCCGCCACGTACCGCCTGCTGACCCACCTGTGCCCACCGCTCGCCGTCAGCATCACCGACGAGAACTTCACCCGCCGGGCGGAAGTGGACGGGCATGGCGTTGACGCCGAGGGGGGCGGCGGGGCGCCTGACGCGGTTGGGGTGCCCGGTGCGAGCGGGGCGACCGGGGCGGATCGCGTGACCGGTGCAGACCGCGTGACCGGTGCGGACGGACCGACCCGCGCGGTCGGGGCGCCGCTCGCAAGCGGCGTGGTCCGCGTCAGTGACCTCACCGTGAACGGGTCCGGCGCGCTGGATGCGCTGATCGACGGCGAGTCGGAGCGCGTCGCGGCGGCGTACGGGCGGCGGCCCCGGCGGGACGTGGCGGCGTCGCGGTTCCTGCACCACTACCTGTGGTCGGTCGGCCTGCTGTTCACCGGGCCCTGGTACCTCGCCGGCCGCGTGCCGCGGGTACCGCTCGACCGGCTCACCGCCGATCCGGCGACCGGCGCGTTCACGCTGGACGCCCGGGGGCTGGAGTGCGGACCGAACGGTGACGGGCCGGGCGGCGACGGACCGGGCGGTAACGGACCGGAAGTGGTGCGGGACGCGGTGGCCGAACACGTCGGGCCGGTGCTGGAGGCGTTCGGACCGCGGGTGCGGCGCGGGCCGCGCGCGTTGTGGGGGATGGCGACCGACGACCTCGCGTCCGGGCTGTGGTTCCTGGGCCGGGCGCGCGGCGAGGAGGAACGCGGCATCCGGACCGCGACCGCGCTGCTGCCCGGCGGCACGGCACCGTTCCCCGGCGCCGCCGCCTTCCGCGTGCTGCGCGGCCCGTCCGGCACGCCGCACCCCACCCGCACCCGGCTCGGCTGCTGCCTGTACTACGCCATCACGCCGGACGAACCCTGCCTGACCTGCCCCCGCGTCACCGACGGGGAACGCCTGCGGCGGCTGGAACGTACCTGAGTCGTGCCCCACGCCATCGACTTCGGCCCGGACCACGTCGTCAAGCACTTCGGTCCCGGGGAGTGCGACGGCTACGAGCGCGAACTGCGGGCGCTCACCCTGCTGGCCGAACACGCCCCCGGCCTCGCGCCGCGCCCGCTCCCGGACGCCGCCCGCCCCGCCCACGCACCCCGTTCCGCCGCCGCATGGACCGCCGCGCCGCCCCCGGACGGCCCCGGCACGACCTCGTCCGGCCGCTGCCCGCCGCCGTTGCGCATGACCCGCGTACCGGGCGCACCGCTGCGCGGCACCCGGGTCGACGGCCGCCGCACCGCCGCTCTCGCCGCCGCGGTCGGCACGCTGCGCCCGGCACCAGGCGTCCCGGTTACTGGCGCGGCTGAACGCGTGAGCGTCGGTACGCGTAACCGCCCGGACTCCGGACCGTACGAACAGCGCACGTACAAACGCCGCGCGGACGGACGCCGAACCGTCCGCCCGCCGAACCGCCCTCCGCGCGCGGTGCCCTACGGCCGTGTGACGCCGAAGGACGCCAGCCGCATTCCGCCGGACCCGTCGGGTACCCAGTGCGACACCGACGCGTTCGGCACGGCGAGGGCCGGGTCGGGCAGCGGTGCGCCGAAGCCGTCGAAGACGTGGCGCAGCGACAGCACGACGGCGTCGTGCGCCACCACCAGGACGCGGTGGCCGGCGGCGGCCGTGGACGCGTCGCGCACGAAGTCCCGTACCCGCAGGACGACGTCGGCGAGCGACTCACCGCCCGGTGGCCGGTAGTACCAGTCGCCGAGAAGTTCGCGCCGCGCGGACTCCTGCGGCGCGCGGGCGGCGACGGCGGCGGGGGTCATCAGTTCGAAGACGCCGGTCTCCCGGTCCCGCAGGCGTTCGTCCACCACGACCGGCGCGGTGGACTCCCCCGCCATCAGCTCCCAGGTCTGCCGCGCCCGCGCGTAAGGACTGGTGACGACGAGGTCGATCCCGGCACCCCGCACCCACGCCCGCAGCCCGGCCGCCTGCTCCCGCCCCGCCCCGGACAACGGCACGGCCGCGTCCCCACCAGCCACAACCGGCCCACCGCCCCCGGCACCGTCTCCGGCGCGGACCGCCTCGGCGAACAGCACGTTGGCCACACTCTGCCCATGCCGAACGGCGTACACCGCGGCCATGCCCGGGGTTGCCCCGACGTGTTCCATCCGTCCAGCCTGGCACGGCCCGCGCGGCGCCGGCGCGAACGCGGCCGGTCCTCGCCGGCTCGCGTGATCGGCGCGGCACCTCGCGGCGCCGTCGGCCGGCAATCAATCGCGATGCGCAGGTGATGGTGTGTCATATACCGTCTGTCGTAAGGCTTTTGGAACCTGGCGCAGCCGCGTCCGCATGACGTGACGGGGTGGGCCGACTGCGCCCGGCAGGACCGACCAGGGGGGTTCGCATGACGTCGGAGGACGCGGAGGGAAACGCACAGAACGCATCGCCCGGGGCTCCGCCCACGATCGGAGCACCGCCGCCGCCCACCGTCCCACCACCGCCGGCCGGCCCGCCGCCCGCCGGAAATCCGTACACCGGTACGGCCCCCGCCGAGAATCCGTACAGCGGTACGGCCCCGCCGGCCATGACGCCGCCGCCCGGCACGGTCAACCTGCGGGTCGGCAAACGACTGCTCTGGGTCGGCGAGGCCTACTACCCGCTCCAGAACATCGTCCGGGTGCACACGCTCACCATTCACCCGCGGCGCAAAGGCGCGGTCCTGCTTTTCACGAAGCGGCTGCTGCTCATCGGGGCGGTGACGACGTTCCTCAGTCTGCTCGCCGCCGCGATCGAGGCCTTCAGCGCCTCCGACGACGGCGGGGGCGGGGGTTCGTCGGCGCTCAGCATCCTCGTCCTGCTCGCCGCCGCCGCGGCCGCGGTCTACTCCCTCGTGGAGATGGTGCAGGTACTCGGCGCGCCGTCGCACTTCGTCCTGTCCGTCGAGACCTCCAGCCTCTCCAGCGCCGTGGTGACCAGCCCCTACCCGGATCACCTGCGGCAGTTGGCCCACCGGATCGCCGACGCGATCGAGAATCCGGCGGCGGAGTTCGAGGTGCGGGTGAACTCCGTCATGATCAGCCCCACGCATTACTACTTCGGGGACAACGTCAACATGTACGGCGGCACCGGCAACACCGGGATGGCGAGCTGATGAGTGACGCGAGCCAGCACTACTACTTCGGCAGCGGCGACCACGTCACCATGCACGGCGGCTCGGGCAACACGGGCATCGACAAGCGGGTCACCCCGGCCCCGGAGCTCCCCCAACCCGTCCAGGAGGCTCTGCGTGAACTGTTCGTCCTGGTCCTGGCCCTGCGCACCCAGGTGACACCGGCCGGCGCCACCGCGCTCGACGACTCCCTGCCGGCGCTGCGTGCCGAGGCGAACGTCCAGCCGCAGGAGCGGCACCGCGCCCTGCTGGCCGTCGCCGGCGTCGCCGCGACCATCGGCACGGTCGGCGTACCGGTCGTCGAGGCCATCAACAAGGTCCTCGAACTCCTGGGCGCGAAGTAACCGTTACGGTCCGGCCCCGGAGAACGGCGCCGGATCGCCTCCGGCACGGCGTAAGCGAACCGCGCCGCTGGGGACGATCAACGGAGCCGGCTTCTTACGTAGACCGGTTCCTACGTGGATCGGTTCCTACGTGGATCGAATCCACCGTTATGGCCACGGCGCCCCTGATCCGGTGCGTCGGCGTTCCTGGCGGCGGGAGCGTCCGACCGCAGGGGGCACCTCATCGCTGAGCCGAGGGCGCCGGCCCCGCGTGGTCGACGGGACCGGCGCTCTGCGGGAAGCCCGACTCCGAGTGCCGCGACCACACCGCCGTGGCCAGGACGCCGAACATCCAAACCCACCTGTGGTCCGCCTACGCGGAACGGCCCCGGTACGAACCATCAAGGCCGCCCGGCCCGCTGCACCGCGAGTCGGACGGCCTCGCGCACGGTCGAATCACACGTTGAAACGGAACTCCACCACGTCGCCGTCCTGCATGACGTAGTCCTTGCCCTCCATGCGGGCCTTGCCCTTCGCGCGGGCTTCGGGGATGGAGCCGCAGGTGAGGAGGTCTTCGTAGGAGACGATCTCCGCCTTGATGAAGCCCTTCTGGAAGTCGGTGTGGATGACTCCGGCGGCCTCGGGGGCGGTGGCGCCCTTCTTGATGGTCCAGGCGCGGGCTTCCTTGGGACCGGCGGTCAGGTACGTCTGGAGGCCGAGGATGGCGAAGCCGACCCGGGCGAGGGTGGCCAGGCCCGGCTCCTCCTGGCCCATGGACTGGAGGAGTTCCAGCGCCTCGTCATCGTCCAGCTCGATCAGCTCGGACTCGATCTTCGCGTTGAGGAAGATCGCCTCGGCGGGGGCGACCAGGGCGCGCTGGTCGTTCTTGAAGTCCTCGTCGACGAGTTCGTCCTCGTCGACGTTGAAGACGTACAGGAACGGCTTCGTGGTCAGCAGGTGCAGCTCGTGCAGCAGCTTGCCCTGCTCGCTGGCGGCGGTGATCCCGGCGGAGAAGAGCGTGCGGCCCTCCTCCAGCAGCGCCTTCGCGGCCTCGACCGCGGCGACCACGGCGACCCTGTCCTTCTGGAGCCGGGACTCCTTCTGGAGCCGGGGCAGCACCTTCTCGACCGTCTGGAGGTCGGCCAGGATCAGCTCGGTGTTGATCGTCTCGATGTCGTCCTTGGGCGAGACCTTGCCGTCGACGTGCACGACGTTCTCGTCCTTGAACGCGCGGATGACCTGGCAGATCGCGTCGGACTCGCGGATGTTGGCCAGGAACTTGTTGCCCAGGCCCTCGCCCTCGCTGGCGCCGCGCACGATGCCGGCGATGTCGACGAAGTCCACCGTCGCGGGCAGCCGGCGCTGCGAGGAGAAGATCGCCGCGAGCTCGTCCAGCCGCGGATCGGGAACGCCGACCACGCCGACGTTGGGCTCGATCGTGGCGAACGGGTAGTTGGCCGCCAGGACGTCGTTCTTGGTCAGGGCGTTGAACAGGGTCGACTTGCCGACATTCGGCAGGCCGACGATTCCGATCGTGAGCGACACGTGACGACTTCCCGGTGCGAGGCGTTGAGGGGGCGGGTACGGCGCCCCAGTCTAAGCCGCCGCGCCCGGCCCCCGACGCCGCCGCCGCGAGCGCCCGTACGATGGGGGCATGACCGCTGAGACATCACGCCGGGTCCTGCTCGCCGCCCCCCGTGGGTACTGCGCCGGTGTGGACCGCGCCGTCATCACCGTCGAGAAGGCCCTGGAGCAGTACGGGTCGCCGATCTACGTGCGCAAGCAGATCGTCCACAACAAGTACGTCGTGCAGACGCTGGAGAAGAAGGGCGCGATCTTCGTCGACGAGACGCAGGAGGTGCCCGAGGGCGCCATCGTGATCTTCTCGGCGCACGGCGTCGCCCCCGTCGTGCACGAGGAGGCCGCCGGCCGCAGCCTGGCGTCGATCGACGCCACCTGCCCGCTGGTGACCAAGGTCCACAAGGAGGCCCAGCGCTTCGCCGGCGAGGACTACGACATCCTGCTGATCGGCCACGAGGGCCACGAGGAGGTCGTCGGCACCATGGGCGAGGCGCCGGACCGCATCCACCTGGTGGACGGCCCGCAGGACGTGCCCGGCCTGCGGGTGCGCGACGAGAACAAGCTGGTGTGGCTGTCGCAGACCACGCTGTCGGTGGACGAGACGATGGAGACCGTCGACGCCCTCAAGGAGCGGTTCCCCACGCTGGTCAGCCCGCCCAGCGACGACATCTGCTACGCCACGCAGAACCGCCAGGTGGCCGTCAAGCAGATCGGCGCCGACGCCGACCTGGTGATCGTCGTCGGGTCGAAGAACTCCTCCAACTCGGTGCGGCTGGTCGAGGTCGCCCTCCAGGCCGGCGCCCGCGACGCGCACCTGGTCGACTTCGCCGACGAGATCGACGAGGCGTGGCTGGAGGGCGTGAGCACCGTCGGCGTCACCTCGGGCGCCTCGGTGCCGGAGGTCCTGGTCGACGGCGTCCTGGAATGGCTGGCCGGCCACGGCTACGAGGACGTGGAGATCGTCACCTCCGCCCGCGAGAGCATCCAGTTCTCGCTGCCCAAGGAGCTGCGCCGCGACCTGCGCGCCGAGGCCGCCGGCACCGGCGCCGCGGCCCCGCGCACCTCCTGAGGCCGTACGTCCCTCCCCACCCAGTACGCACCTCCTGAGGCCGTACGCACCTCCCGAGGCCGCACGCCCCTTCTGACGCCGTCCGTCCCAACCCCCTCCGTACGCGGCCGTTTCCCTGCGGGTGAAAGGCGCGTACGAGGGGTGTCCGCACGCGTTCCGCCGTAGCGTGGACGGATGAATGTCTTTGGGATCGACATCGGCGGATCGGGGATCAAGGGCGCCCCGGTGGATCTGGAACGCGGTGACCTGGCGCAGGAGCGGCACAAGGTGCTCACCCCGCACCCGGCCGAACCGGACTCGGTGCTGGCGGCCGTCAAGGAGGTCGTCGGGCACTTCGAGTGGTCCGGGCCGGTCGGCGTGACCTTCCCCGGCGTGGTGGCCGACGGCGTCACCCGGACCGCGGCGAACATGCACCCCGACTGGGTGGGGCTGAACGTCGGCAAGGTGCTCGGCGACGCCCTCGGCATGCCGGCCACCGTGATCAACGACGCCGACGCGGCCGGCATGGCCGAGGTCTCGTTCGGCGCGGCGCGCGGCCACGGCGGCACGGTGATCGTGCTGACCTTCGGCACCGGCATCGGCAGCGCGGTCTTCGTCGACGGCCGCCTGCTGCCGAACACCGAACTCGGCCACCTGGAGCTGCGCGGGCACGACGCGGAGCACAAGGCGTCCTCCAAGGCGAAGGAGGTCGAGGAGCTGAGCTGGAAGCACTGGGCGCACCGGGTCAGCAAGTACCTCGCGCACGTGGAGATGCTCTTCTCCCCCGACCTGTTCGTCATCGGCGGCGGCGTGAGCCGCAAGGCGGAGAAGTTCCTGCCGCTCATCGAGGGCGTCCGGGCCGAGGTCGTCCCGGCACTGCTCCAGAACAACGCGGGGATCGTCGGCGCGGCGATGGCCGCCAAAGGGTGACCCTCCGGGGGTTGCGGGGGATGTCCGTCGCTGACCCCCACTGACGCCTATCGGCTCCGCCGGTTCCGGTTCCGCCCCGGTTCCGGTTTCGTCCGGTTCCGGTCCGCCAGTTCCGGTTCTGTCCGGTCCCGGTTCTGTCCGGTCCCGTCCGGTTCCGGTTCCGGTTCCGGTTCCGGTTCCGTCCGGTTCTGTCCGCTTCTCCGGCCGCCGGCCGGGCCCGGCTCCGGGGACCTCCGGCTCCGGCTCGGCCGGGCTCCCGGCTCCGACACGCCGGTGGTGAGCGGTGACGGCGCTCCTTGAGAACGCCGTCACCGCTCACGCGGGGGTCCGCCGCCGCGGGAAATCCGGGGACGCGGGCTCCGGGTGTACGGACCGGGCGGAGGCACCGCTCACGCGGGGACCCGCCGCCGCGAGGGCTCCGGGGACGCAGCGTTCCGCTCCCGCAGGGCCGGTACCGCTCACCCCGGGCCGCATACGCGGGTCACCGTTGACATCGGCAACCGGTCGCACCGGGCACCGTCACCCCGGCCCCGCCGCCGCCCCACCCACCGCACCGGTGACCGGCCGCACCGCCCAACGCCACCCACCGCACCGGTGACCAGCCGCACCGGTGACCGGCCGCACCGCCCACCGCACCGGCAAACCGGCCGCACCGCCCACCGCACCGGCAAACCGGCCGCACCGCCCACCACCCAGCGCCACCCACCCCGCCGGAAACCCCCTCACCGCCGACGTCGGCAACCCTCACCCCGACGCCGGTCTCCCCTTCGCCTCCGCTCGGCGGGCGCCGAACCAGCGGGCGGTGGCGATCGCGGCGGACAGCACGGTGCCGGTGTACAGCCAGCCCGTCTGGGTGGCCAGGCCGGTGACGGTGGCGGCCACGAAGCCCAGGAAGCCGCCTCCGCCGTCCGCGCCGGTGACCGCCACGCCCAGGGCGAAGGCGATCGGGGCGCCGACCGGGGCGGCGGCCAGGTCGGCGCGGCGTACCCAGCAGGCGGCGGCCACGCTGGCCAGTACGAAGACGACGCCGTAGAAGGCGCCGAGGTCGTCGCTGAAGACCCGGTTGGCGGCGCCGCCCAGCAGCGTCAGGACGCACAGGACGACGCCGGTGCCGAAGCCGGTGAGCCGGGCGGCCGGGCGGCCCGGCGGACGGACGCCGCCGGGCCGGGACGGCGGACGGGCGGGCCTGCCGGGCGGACGG
Source organism: Streptantibioticus silvisoli (assembly GCF_027947535.2). Classification (GTDB taxonomy): domain Bacteria; phylum Actinomycetota; class Actinomycetes; order Streptomycetales; family Streptomycetaceae; genus Streptantibioticus_C; species Streptantibioticus_C silvisoli. The sequence continues at coordinate 120,835 of NZ_JAAGKO020000019.1, read as the reverse complement.
CCGGCGGCCGGGCGGTCGGAGGCGGAACGCGACAGCCGGGGACCGCCCCCGCCCGCTTCTTCGGGGGACGGGCGCGGAATGCGCGTGCGGGGTTGCTCCACCGGACCAACGTAGGCAACGAGGGGGGCGGATGGCGGCGCCTGACACGCCCTTTCGCCCTCCTTCACGCCCCGTTGGGCCGAGCGGGCGGCCCGACCGGGCCGAGCGGGCCGGTCGGCGGGACCGGGCCGGGCGGGGCGGGCGGCCCGGCCGGCGGGGCGGGAGGCGATGCCGGCGGGGCGCCGCGCTGTCGGTGGCGGCGGCTAACCTCCCGGTATGGCACTCAGCACGTCGGCGCAAGCGCCGATCCCGGTCGGCGAGGTCTCGCGGCTGATCGGGGGGTGGGTCGACCGGCTGGGCGCGGTCTGGGTCGAGGGGCAGATCACCCAGTTGTCGCGGCGGCCGGGCGCGGGCGTGGTCTTCCTGACGCTGCGCGACCCGTCGTACGACATCTCGATCGCCGTGACGTGCTTCCGCGGCGTCTTCGAGGAGGTCGCGGACACGGTGACCGAGGGCGCCCGGGTGGTGGTGCACGCCAAGCCCGAGTGGTACGCGCCGCGCGGGCAGTTGTCGTTGCGCGCGGTGGAGATACGACCGGTCGGCGTCGGCGAACTGCTGGCCCGGCTGGAGCGGTTGAAGCGGACGCTGGCGGCGGAGGGGCTGTTCGCGGCGGACCGCAAGAAGCCGCTGCCGTTCCTGCCGCAGCTGATCGGGCTGGTGTGCGGGCGGGCGTCGGCCGCCGAGCACGACGTGCTGGAGAACGCGCGGCTGCGCTGGCCGGCGGTGCGGTTCGAGGTGCGCAACGTGCCGGTGCAGGGCGCGCTGGCGGTCCCGCGGGTGATCGAGGCGGTCCGCGAGCTGGACGCCCGCGACGACGTCGACGTCATCGTGGTGGCCCGCGGCGGCGGCAGCGTGGAGGACCTGCTGCCGTTCTCCGACGAGGAGCTGGTGCGGGCGGTCGCGGCGTGCCGTACGCCGGTGGTGTCGGCCATCGGGCACGAGCCGGACTCGCCGCTGCTGGACCTGGTCGCCGACCTGCGGGCCTCCACGCCGACCGACGCGGCGAAGAAGATCGTGCCGGACGTCGGCGAGGAGATGGACCGGGTGCGGCAGTCGCGCGAGCGGGCGCTGCGGGCGGTGCGCGCCCTGCTGGACCGGGAGGAACGCGGACTGGCCGCCGCGGTCAGCCGGCCGTCGATGGCCCGGCCGCACCGCATGGTCGACGACCGCAGGGCCGAGGCCGACGCGCTGACCGAGCGGGCCCGGCGGCACCTGCGCCACCTGCTGGACCGCGCCGACGCCGAGCTGTCGCACACCCGCGCCCGGGTCGTCGCCCTGTCCCCGGCCGCCACGCTGACCCGCGGCTACGCGGTGCTCCAGCGCGCCGACGGTTCGGCGGTGCGCGCGGCCGGCGACGTGGCGGACGGCGAGGTGCTGCGCGCCCGGGTCGCCGACGGCGCCTTCACCGTCCGCCGCGACGACGCGCCACCGGAGAACGCCGCCGGGGCCTGACCCCGCAGGCGCCCTGAGCGGGGACTGTCCGTGCGGGCGCCTAGGCTTGCCGCATGGCTGAGACGGCTGGGGACACCCTGGGGTACGAGGAAGCGCGCGACGAGCTGGTCGACGTCGTCCGGCGGCTGGAGGCGGGCGGCTCGACGCTGGAGGAGTCGCTGGCGCTGTGGGAGCGCGGCGAGGAGCTGGCCCGGGTGTGCCGCCGCTGGCTGGACGGCGCCCGCGCCCGGCTGGACGCGGCGCTGTCCGGCGACCGGCAGGCCGACGGCACCGACGGGGACGGGGACGCGAACGCGCCGCGCGGGGAGTGACCGCCGCACGGGGACCGACCGCACCGGTGGGACGGGGTCACCCCCGCCCGGCAGGCGACCGCACCGGCGCGAACGCGAACACCCCGCCCGGCAGGCGACCGCACCGACCCCGACGGAGTCACCCCGCACAGCAGGTGACCCCGCGCGTCACGACGTGCGCAACGCGCCCGCGAGTTGGGCGAGCTGGCTGTACGGCGCGGTGCCGAGGACCACGGTGGTGCCGCCGTGGGCGCCGGTCGTGGTGCGGGCCAGCGCGCGGTAGCGGCCGCCGCCGTAGCGCTGCCAGGTGGTGCCGGAGACGGTCTGCGTGCCGTCGCGGTGCGACTGCTGGGTGACCGAGGCGATGAACGACGCGGCGCCGGCGTTGGTCTGCTCGACGGCGGCGTACTGGTTCTGCGGGTCGATGAACCCCAGGTGCCAGTGGTCCGCCCTGGGGTCGGCGCCGTCGTAGGACACCGAGGTCGCCCGCCACTGGCGCGACAGGCCCGAGGGACCGGCGACCGGGTAGGGCGCCGCGCGGCGGGCCAGGTCCAGTTCGACGCGGTAACTCACCGGGTGCACCGGGTCGTGCCCGGACCGGGGGATGAAGACGTAGACGCCGGCCACGACGACGCCGATCACCGCGATCGACAGCACCATGTCCCGGACGGTCTGCTTGCCACGCTGCTCTGCCACCTCCCCATGGTCCCCCATCCCCGCGGCGGTCCGCGTCAGGGGTCGCCCCCGGGGTAAACGTCACAGCGCGGGCCGCTCATGTGAGGTGGGCCCTGCTCAACCTGAACGGTGGGCCGATACAGTCGCAGCACCCTCATTTCCGGCCGTCGCCGTACAGAAAGGTGCGCTCCGATGACCGAACACAACATGCCGTCCCAGCTCGAAGTGGGTCCGGAGGACCCCGATCGCAACCTGGCCCTGGAACTGGTCCGCGTCACCGAGGCCGCGGCGATGGCCGCCGGCCGCTGGGTCGGGCGCGGCGACAAGAACGGCGCGGACGGCGCGGCCGTCAAGGCCATGCGCACGCTCGTGCACACCGTCTCGATGAACGGCGTCGTCGTCATCGGCGAAGGCGAGAAGGACGAGGCGCCGATGCTCTTCAACGGGGAGCGGGTCGGCGACGGGACCGGCGCGGAGTGCGACGTCGCCGTGGACCCGGTGGACGGCACCACGCTGACCGCCAAGGGGATGCCGAACGCGGTCTCCGTCCTGGCGGTGGCCGAACGCGGCGCGATGTACGACCCGTCGGCGGTGTTCTACATGGACAAGCTGGTCACCGGCCCGGAGGCGGCCGACTACGTGGACATCACCGCGCCGGTGGCGGTGAACATCCGCCGGGTCGCCCGGGCGAAGGGCGGCGCCCCGGAGGACGTCACCGTCATGGTGCTGGACCGGCCGCGGCACGACGGGCTGGTCCAGCAGATCCGCGAGACCGGCGCCCGGATCAAGTTCATCGCGGACGGCGACGTGGCCGGCGCGATCATGGCGGCCCGCGACGGCACCGGCGTCGACCTGCTGCTGGGCATCGGCGGCACCCCGGAGGGCATCATCGCGGCCTGCGCGATCAAGTGCCTGGGCGGCACGTTCCAGGGCCGGCTGTGGCCCAAGGACGACGCGGAACGCCGCCGGGCGCTGGAGGCCGGGCACGACCTGGACCGGGTGCTGCACACCGGCGACCTGGTCAGCGGGGAGAACGTCTTCTTCGTGGCCACCGGCATCACCGGCGGGGACCTGCTCAGCGGTGTGCGGTACCGCGCGGAGACCGCGACCACCTCGTCGCTGGTCATGCGTTCGAAGTCCGGCACCATCCGGCAGGTCGAGGCGACCCACCGGCTGTCGAAGCTGCGCGCCTACAGCGCGATCGACTTCGACCGCGCCAACTGACCGGCGCCCTGCGCCAGGCACGGAAGCGGGGCCCCGCCGTCCACGACGGCGGGGCCCCGCTCCGGTCGGGTGGTCAGCCCGCCGCGGCGATCCGGGTGGCACGCTGGAGTTCCACGTCCCGGCGCCGCCGCCGGGCGAGCACCACGCGGCGTTCGGCGGCGGTCAGTCCGCCCCACACCCCATAGGGCTCGGGCTGGAGCAGCGCGTGCTCGCGGCACTCCAGCATGACGGGACAGCGCGCACAGACCTGTTTGGCGGCCTCCTCGCGAGACAGCCGCGCGGCGGTCGGCTCCTTCGACGGAGCGAAGAACATGCCCGCTTCGTCACGGCGGCAGGCCGCCTCCGCGTGCCACGGGCCGGCCAGATCCCGGGGGTGACGATACGAGGACGTGGTCGCGTCCTTCGCGGACTCGATCGGTTGCAGCACGGGGTACTCCTGACGACGGCTTCGGCGTTGTGTGTCACCCTGGCCCGCCGCTGCGCACAGCTGTCCTCATCACGTGTTCCCCGCCCAGCCGTACGAGAGACGTCGCCGGGAGGCTTACCCGTTGTGCGTCCGTTCATGCGGAGAGTACGCGTCCGCACGCCCCTCGATCCCGGAATTCTGGTGTCTCAACCCGCTTTGTCGCCCCAGGAGTTGACAACGGTGACCGGCTCTGCGGCGGGGTGGCGCCGACCGTCAGCCCCGGCCCCGGCCCCACGACTTCAGCCGCCGGCCGACCCGGCGCTTGGCGCTGGTGCCGCCGAACAGGGCGAGGCCGGTGATGACCACGACCGGCGCGTCCGGGTCGGCCGACTCGTGGCTGTCGACGTCGAACCCGCCGAAGATGCCGGTGCCGGTGCAGCGCAGCGTCACGTTCTCCGGGAGCTTGATGTCGGTACCGCCGAAGATCGAGACGGTGTTGATCCGCACCTCGCGGTGTTCGAAGACCGCCTCGGTCAGGTCCAGTTCGACGCCGCCGAAGCAGGCGAACGCGTTGGTGCGGCGCCCGACGCGCCAGCGGCCCTTGCGGCTGGCGCCGCTGAAGACGGCGACCAGGTTGTCCGCCTCGCCGTCGGACCCGGCGTACTCGCCGCCGGACCGGTCCCGCGGCGCCGGCCGGGGCACCGCGCCGCCGGGAACGGCCGGCAGGTCCCGTACCAGCGGCTCCAGCGCGCCGACGGTCTTCGCCCGGTAGACGGCGTCGATCCGCTCGGAGTGCTCCTCGGGGTCGAGGCGGCCCTCGGCGAGCGCCTCCCCCAGGATCTCCGCGACCCGGTCGCGGTCCGCGTCGGAGGCGCGGATGTCGGCCTCGGCGTAAGGCTTGCGCGCCGGGGGGTTCTGGGGCTGCTGCTCTCGCTTCTGGAGCGGTGACTCGTCCACGCCCCCACGATAGCCAAACGCGATAGATCGTGACCAGGGACACCGTCCCCCGGCCGCGACGGCCCGGCGCGGCGGCATACGCTGGTCGGGCTTCGTCGACGCCGCCGAGTGAGGAACTGATCACGATGCCCGAGTTCGTCCATACGGATCTGCTGCCGACCGGTGCGGACGAGACGCCGTACCGCCTGGTGACCTCCGAGGGCGTGTCCACCGTCGAGGCGGGCGGGCGCACCTTCCTCACCGTCGAGCCGGAGGCGCTGCGGCTGCTGGCGGCCGAGGCGATGCACGACATCTCGCACTACCTGCGCCCGGAGCACCTCGCGCAGCTGCGGCGGATCCTGGACGACCCGCAGGCCAGCGCCAACGACCGGTTCGTGGCGCTGGACCTGCTGAAGAACGCCAACATCGCCGCCGCGGGCGTGCTGCCGATGTGCCAGGACACCGGCACCGCGATCGTGATGGGCAAGCGCGGCCAGCACGTGCTGACCTCCGGCGGTGACGAGGAGGCCCTGTCGCGCGGCATCTTCGACGCGTACACCAAGCTCAACCTGCGGTACTCGCAGATGGCGCCGCTGACGATGTGGGACGAGCGCAACACCGGCTCCAACCTGCCGGCCCAGATCGAGCTGTACGCGACCGACGGCGACGCCTACAAGTTCCTGTTCATGGCCAAGGGCGGCGGTTCGGCGAACAAGTCGTTCCTCTACCAGGAGACCAAGGCCGTCCTCAACGAGGCGTCCATGATGCGGTTCCTGGAGGAGAAGATCCGCTCGCTGGGCACCGCGGCCTGCCCGCCGTACCACCTGGCGATCGTGGTGGGCGGCACGTCGGCGGAGTTCGCGCTGAAGACCGCCAAGTACGCCTCCGCGCACTACCTCGACGAGCTGCCGGCGCAGGGTTCGCCGGCCGGCCACGGCTTCCGGGACCGCGAGCTGGAGCAGAAGGTCTTCGAGCTGACCCAGCGGATCGGCATCGGCGCGCAGTTCGGCGGCAAGTACTTCTGCCACGACGTGCGGGTGGTGCGGCTGCCGCGGCACGGTGCGTCCTGCCCGGTGGCCATCGCGGTCTCCTGCTCGGCCGACCGGCAGGCGAAGGCGAAGATCACCGCCGAGGGCGTCTTCCTGGAGCAGCTGGAGACCGACCCGGCGCGGTTCCTGCCGGAGACCACCGACGAGCACCTCGACGACGACGTGGTGCGCGTCGACCTCAACCGTCCGATGAGCGAGATCCGCGCGGAGCTGACGAAGTACCCGGTCAAGACCCGGCTGTCGCTGTCGGGGCCGCTGGTGGTGGCCCGCGACATCGCGCACGCCAAGATCAAGGAACGTCTCGACGCCGGCGAGGAGATGCCGCAGTACCTGCGCGACCACGCCGTCTACTACGCCGGGCCGGCCAAGACCCCCGAGGGCTACGCGTCCGGGTCGTTCGGCCCCACCACCGCGGGCCGGATGGACGCCTACGTCGAGCAGTTCCAGGCGGCCGGCGGCTCCCTGGTCATGCTCGCCAAGGGCAACCGCTCGACCCAGGTCACCACGGCGTGCGCGGCGCACGGCGGGTTCTACCTCGGCTCCATCGGCGGCCCGGCCGCCCGGCTCGCCCAGGACTGCATCAAGAAGGTCGACGTCCTGGAGTACGCCGAACTCGGCATGGAGGCGGTCTGGAGGATCGAGGTCGAGGACTTCCCCGCCTTCATCGTCGTGGACGACAAGGGCAACGACTTCTTCACCGACCCCTCCCCCGCCCCCACCTTCACCTCGATCCCGGTGCGCGCCCGGTCCTGACCGCGCGGCACCGCACGTCACGTCACATCACCGCATCCACGCAGTACGGCCCGGGGCAGCGACAACGCCCCGGGCCGTACTGCGTGCGCCGGGCCGCGCGGGCGGTGCCGCCGCGCCGGGCCGCGTGCGCCGTCCCGCGCGGGCCGCGTCAACCGGGGTCAACCGGGCGCGGTGCGGGGACTACGGCATTCGTCACCCATTGTGCTGGAAGCGCTACCAGCTGCTGATGGGCGGCACTAGGGTGCAAGACCGCCCACGGCACCGTGCCGCACCGCACCACGGGGAGTCCGCGATGGTCAACATCAAGGAGATCGACGGGTCGAGCAACCCGCGCGCCTTCTTCGGCTCGGAGTTCCGCCGGCTGCGGGAGGCGGCCGGCCTCACCCAGGCCGAACTGGGCAAACTCCTGTACATCACGGGCTCCTACGTCGGCCTGTTCGAGACCGGCGCGCGGTGGCCGAAACGCCGGCAGGACGTCGAGCACATGGACGTAGTGCTGGCCTCGGACGGCCACCTGACCCGGGTGTGGGAGATGGCGACGCGGACGCCGTACTTCCCCGACTACTTCCAGCACCAGGCGAAGAACGAGCAGATGGCGACGAAGATCGAGGACTTCTCCGCGACGCTGGTGTTCGGGCTGCTCCAGACCCCGGACTACGCGCGGGCGGTCTTCCGGGCCGGCAGCCCGTTCCTGACCGAGGAGGAGATCGACCGCAGGACCGCCACCCGCATGGGCCGCGCGAAGGTCCTGCGCACCAAGGACGGCACGTGCGGGGCGCAACTGTGGGTGATCATCCACGAGTCCGTGCTGCGCACCCCGGTCGGCGGGCCGGAGGTCATGCGGGGGCAGCTGCTGCACCTCACCCAGCTGATCGGCACCCACCGCGTGGTCATCCAGGTGCTGCCCTTCTCGGCCGGCGCCCACGCGCTGGCCTCGGGCTCGGTGACGTTGATGGAGCTGCGGGACCAGCCGACCGTCGCCTACGTCGAGGGCCCGTGCGCCGGGCAGGTGCTGTCGGATCCGGCCATCGTGCGCAGACTGCGGCAGAGCTTCGACCTGGTGCGGGCCGCCGCGCTGCCACCGCAGGAGTCGGCCGCGCTGATCGACACGCTCGCGCGGGAGTACCGGTTCACCGCGTTCGCCCGGGCCCCGCGGTTCCCGGTCCCCTGGCGTGCCTCCAGCCACAGCGGCCCCGAGGGCGGCAACTGCGTCGAGGTCGCCCGCGACGGCGGCACGGTCGCCGTCCGCGACTCCAAGGACCCGGCCGGCCCGGTCCTGACGTTCGGCGCCGCCCAGTGGACCGCGTTCGTGGCCTTCGCCAGCGCCCGGCGGCCGTGACCCGGCGGCCGTGACCGGGCGGCCGTGACCCGGCGGCCGTGACCGGGCGGCCGTGACCGGGCGGACGTGCCCCGGCGGACGTGCCCCGGCGGACGGCGGCACCCGCGATCCGGCGGCCCACCGCCTCCGGTGACCCGCCGCCTCCGGTGAGCACCGCACCCGGCGGCACCGCGTCCGCGTCCGGCGGCCACCGCGTCCGCCTCCGGTGAGCACCGCGCCCGCGTCCGGTGAGCACCGCGCCCGGTGAGCACCGCGCCCACCCCGATCGGGCGCACCCGGTGTCCGCCGGGAACAGAACGCGGCGTCCGGGGCACTGTCATAGGTATGAGTGACAAGGACGCGTTCCGGACCGAGCACGACTCGATGGGTGAGGTGCGGGTTCCGGCGAAGGCGAAGTGGCGGGCGCAGACGCAGCGGGCGGTGGAGAACTTCCCGGTGTCGGGGCAGCCGATCGAGCGGGCGCTGATCGAGGCGCTGGGCCGGATCAAGGCGGCCGCGGCGCTGGTCAACGCCGACCTGGGCGTGGTGGACGCGCGGGTCGCGGCGGCGATCGCCGCAGCGGCCGGCGAGGTGGCGGACGGGCGCTGGGACGCGGAGTTCCCGGTGGACGTCTTCCAGACCGGGTCGGGCACGTCGTCGAACATGAACGCCAACGAGGTGATCGCGACGCTGGCCGCCGAGCGGCTGGGCGGGGACCGGCCGGTGCACCCCAACGACGAGGTGAACGCCTCCCAGTCCTCCAACGACGTCTTCCCCTCCGCGATCCACATCGCGACGACCTCGGCGGTGGTGCGGGACCTGATCCCGGCGCTGGAGTACCTGGCGACCGCGCTGGAGGCGAAGGCGGCGGAGTTCGCCGACGTGGTGAAGGCCGGGCGCACCCACCTGATGGACGCCACGCCGGTGACGCTGGGCCAGGAGTTCGGCGGGTACGCCGCCCAGGTGCGCTACGGGGTGGAGCGGCTGCTGTCCACGCTGCCGCGGCTGGCCGAACTCCCGCTGGGCGGCACGGCGGTGGGCACCGGGATCAACACCCCGCCCGGGTTCGCGAAGGCGGTCGTGGAGAAACTCGCCGGAGACAGCGGCCTGCCGCTGACCGAGGCGCGCGACCACTTCGAGGCGCAGGGCGCGCGGGACGCGATCGTGGAGACCTCCGGGCAGCTGCGGGTGATCGCGGTCGGGCTGACGAAGATCGCCAACGACCTGCGGTGGATGGGCTCCGGGCCGCGGGCCGGCCTGGCGGAGATCAACCTGCCGGACCTGCAACCGGGTTCGTCGATCATGCCGGGCAAGGTCAACCCGGTGATCCCGGAGGCGGTGGTGATGGTCGCGGCCCAGGTGGTGGGCAACGACGCGACGGTGGCGTGGGCGGGGGCGTCCGGCACGTTCGAGCTGAACGTGACGCTGCCGGTGATCGCGGACAACGTGCTGCGGTCGGTGCGGCTGCTGGCGAACGTGACGCGGCTGCTGGCGGACCGCGCGGTGTCGGGGGTGACGGCCAACGTGGAGCGGGCCCGGCGGTACGCGGAGTCCTCGCCGTCGGTGGTCACGCCGCTGAACCGGTACATCGGCTACGAGGAGGCCGCCAAGGTGGCCAAGCAGGCGCTGGCGGAGGGTTCGACGATCCGCGAGGTGGTGCTGGCGCGCGGCTACGTCGAGCGCGGCGACCTGACCGAGGCGCAGCTCGACGAGGCGCTGGATGTCCTGCGCATGACGCGGCCATGACGCCTGGTCGGCCGGGCCGGTGCCGTGTGACGCGGCTGTGACGTCATGTCACACCCGGTTACCGGGACGGCCCGCGGCTCCTAGGATCGGTTCATGACAGCCGAATCTTCCACCGCCTTCCCGCCAGGAGGCGCGAGAGACACCTACTGGCGGCCGGGGACACAGGTGTTGTGGCGGTACCGGGGCAACGGGCCCGGGCACCGCGACCAGGTGCACATCGCAAGACCGGTGACCGTGGTCCGCGACGATCCGGAGGTGCTGGCGGTGTGGATGGCGCCGGGCACCCGGTGCGTCAAGCCGGTGCTGGCGGACGGCACGCCGGTCTACCGCGAACCGCTGGCGACCCGGTACCGCAAGCCGCGCACGACGCGGGTGGAGCGCTGGTGGGGCACCGGGGTGCTGAAGCTGGCGCGGCCGGACGAGCCGTGGTCGGTGTGGCTGTTCTGGGAGCCGGGCTGGCGGTTCAAGAACTGGTACGTGAACCTCGAGGAGCCGCGCCGCCGATGGGCGGGCGGGGTGGACTCCCAGGACCACTTCCTCGACATCCACGTCAATCCGGACCGGACGTGGGGCTGGCGGGACGAGGACGAGTTCGCGCAGGCGCAGGCCGACGGGCTGATGGAGGCGGAACTCGCCGAGCGGGTGCGCTCGGCCGGGGCCCGCGCGGTGCGGGTGATCGAGGCGGGCGGCCCGCCGTTCGGGGACGGCTGGCAGGACTGGCGGCCGGACCCGGCGTGGCCGGTGCCGGCACTGCCCGACGATTGGGACCGGTTCACCCCCGCGGCCGGGGGCGGTGCGGGTACCGTGAGCGGAAGCAACTGATTGGGTAAGCCTCCTGTTGACCCCCGCCTCTTCATACATAGGATCGTCCTTCGCAGTTTGAGTACTCAGGGAAACGCAAGTCGGCAGCCGGACTTGACGCTGGGTCGGGGAAGCAGGGAGTCGGGGAACACGTGGAGTCCGAAGTCATCGGCCACTACGACGAGTTGGGCCGCGATCGCGACGGTCAGGCCGAGGCGTTCGACGCCATCGGTGAGCGGTACGACCAGGCGTTCCCGCTCAAGGAGGGCCAGTGGGCGGCCGGCGCGTGGCTGGCGGCCTCGCTGCCGGCCGGCGCGGCCGTGCTCGACCTGGGCTGCGGCTCCGGGCTGCCGACCGCCCGGCAACTGGTGGACGCCGGCCACCGCGTCACCGGGGTGGACGCCTCCCGGCTGATGGTGGAACTCGCCCGCGCCAACGTGCCGCAGGCCGACATCCACCACCTCGACCTGGCCGACCTGCGCGACGGCGGGCCGGCCGAGGCGCTGGCCGGCGGCGACGGGCGCTACGACGGGGTGGCGGCGTTCTTCTCGCTGCTGATGCTGCCCCGCCACGAGATCCCGCACGCGCTGCGCATGATCGCCGCGCTGCTGCGTCCCGGGGGGCTGCTGGCGCTCGGGATGGTGGAAGCCGACGTGGATGATTTCCCGATTCCGTTCCTGGACACGACGATCCGGGTATCGGGATATTTGCGGGACGAGTTGCGCCTTGTTGTGATGGACGCCGGCTTCGACGTGGTGGAGGAGTCCAGTCACTCGTACGCCCCGGCGAGCACCCAGGTGCCGCCGGAGGAGCAGATCTTCCTGCACTGCCGACGGCAGGCCTGAGCCGATGTACGGGCCTCCCGGCGGCGTACGGACGGATATGGATGGAACCCCCAGCGTGACGGAGCACCGCGCCCCCAGGCGGGCGGCCGAGGAGAACAGCGCCGGCGAGACCGACGAGGCGCGCCCGCACGAGCCGGCACCGGACGGTGAGCCGGCGGTACCCGCGCAGGCGGCACCGCCGGACCCGCGGGCCCCGGGCGGCCGGGCGGCGGCGGACGCCACCGCGCCGCGGTCCAAACCGCGCACCGCGCGGGGCGGCAGCGGCGGCGGGCGCGGCGGCGGTTCGGGCCGCGGCGGCGACCAGCAGGCCGCCCCCGGCGGCGGCCGGCCGGCCCAGGGCGGCCGGCGCGGCGGCGGCGCGCACGCGGGTGCGGCGGAGAGCGAGACGTCCCGGCTGCGGTACGTGGGTGCCGCCACCCGGCGCATCGCGCGCGGCATGGACCTGGACGAGATCGTGCTGGGGCTGTGCCGTTCGGTGGTGCCGGCGTTCGCCGACGCGATCCTGGTCTACCTGCGCGATCCGCTGCCGGTCGGCGACGAGCGGCCGGTGGAGCCGCTGGTACTGCGGCTGCGGCGCACCGACCGCGTTCCGGAGGAGGCGACGGAGACCCCGCTGCCGGACGGGCCGGGGGCGGCGACCCGGTTGCCGCTGGCGCAGGCGCCGGAGGTCAGCGGTGCCTCGGAGACCACGCACGTGCGCGCGGACGGGCCGCTGGCGGAGGTGCTGCGCGGGGTGCGGCCGCTGTTCGCGGACCTGCCGCTGGCGTCCGGCGCGCTGGCGGAGCTGGTGGCCTGCGAGATGCCGGCCGGCCGCCGGGCGATCCTGGCGCCGCTGCGGGGGCGGCGGCGGGTGATCGGCGCGGCGGTGATGCTGCGGCGGGCGGACCGTCCGGCGTTCGAGGGCGACGACCTGCTGGTGGCGGCGCAGCTGGCGACGCACACCGCGCTGGGGGTGGACAAGGCGGTGCTGTACGGCCGGGAGGCCTACATCGCCGACCAGTTGCAGCGCGCGATGCTGCCGGACTCGCTGCCGCAGCCGACCGGGGTGCGGCTGGCGAGCCGGTACCTGCCGGCGGCGGAGACCGCGCGGGTCGGCGGTGACTGGTACGACGCGATCCCGCTGCCGGGCAGCCGGGTGGCGCTGGTGGTCGGCGACGTGATGGGCCATTCGATGCAGTCGGCGGCCATCATGGGCCAGCTGCGCACGACGGTGCAGACGCTGGCCGGTCTCGACCTGCCGCCGCAGGAGGTGCTCTACCACCTCGACGAGCAGGCGCAGCGGCTGGGCCACGACCGGATGGCGACGTGCGTGTACGCGGTCTACGACCCGATCGCGCACCGCCTGGTGGTGGCGAACGCCGGGCATCCGCCGCCCGTGATGCTGCACGCGGACGGCCGTACCGAGGTGCTGAAGGTGCCGGAGGGCGCGCCGATCGGGGTGGGCGGGGTGCCGTTCGACGCGGTGGAGCTGCCGGCGCCGGCCGGGGCGACGCTGCTGCTGTACACCGACGGTCTGGTGGAGTCGCGGACCCGGGACGTGTGGGCCGGGATCGAACGGCTGCGCGAGCGGCTGGGGTCGGTGGGGTCCATCGTGTGCCCGCCGCCGCTGGAGCCGTTGTGCGACGAGGTGCTGGACATCCTGGGCCCGGGCGACCGCGACGACGACATCGCGCTGCTGGCGGCCCGGTTCGACGGGATCGCGCCGGGCGACGTGGCGTACTGGTTCCTGGAGCCGCATCCGCGCACCGCCGGGCACGCGCGGCGGCTGGTGCGGCGGGCGCTGGACCGCTGGGGCCTGGAGGAGCTGACGGACTCGGTGGAGCTGCTGGTCAGCGAGATCGTGACGAACGCGGTCCGGTACGCCGGACGGCCCATCACGCTGCGCCTGCTGCGTACCGACGTGCTGCGCTGCGAGGTCGGCGACGACGCGCCGCAGCTGCCGCGGCTGCGGCACGCGGGCATCCAGGACGAGAACGGCCGCGGGCTGTTCCTGGTGCAGCGGCTGGCGCAGCGGTGGGGCGCCACCCGGCTGAGTGCCGGGAAGGTGGTGTGGTTCGAGCTGACGCTGCCCTGACGCGGCGGGCCCGGGGGCGCGGGGGGCGCGGCGGGCGCGGGGGCCCGGGGGGCGGCTTCCCGTTTGGGCGGCTGACAACGGGTTAGCTTTGCTTCGTCCACCTGTTGCCGATGTGTCGGCCCGGCGGTTGACTGCGGAGCAAGGACACAGCGGCCCGAACCCCCACCATTGGGAGAGACGCCCGATGACCAGCCCCCACACGACCAACAACGCCGGCATCCCGGTCGAGAGCGACGAGCACTCGCTGACCATCGGCCCGGACGGCCCGATCCTGCTCCAGGACCACTACCTGATCGAGAAGATGGCCCAGTTCAACCGGGAACGGGTGCCGGAGCGGGTGGTGCACGCCAAGGGCAGCGGTGCCTACGGCGTCTTCGAGGTGACGAACGACGTCAGCCAGTTCACCAGGGCGGACCTGTTCCAGCCGGGCCGCAGCACCGACATGCTGGCCCGGTTCTCCACGGTGGCCGGTGAGCAGGGCAGCCCGGACACCTGGCGCGACCCGCGCGGCTTCGCGCTGAAGTTCTACACCCAGCACGGCAACTACGACCTGGTGGGCAACAACACGCCGGTCTTCTTCGTGCGGGACACCATCAAGTTCCAGGACTTCATCCGCTCGCAGAAGCGCCGCCCGGACAACGGTCTGCGCGACAACGACATGCAGTGGGACTTCTGGACGCTGTCGCCGGAGTCGGCGCACCAGGTGACGTGGCTGATGGGCGACCGCGGCATCCCGAAGTCGTACCGTCATATGAACGGCTACGGGTCGCACACGTTCATGTGGGTCAACGGCGGCGGCGAGAAGTTCTGGGTGAAGTACCACTTCAAGACCGACCAGGGCATCGACTACCTCCCCCAGCAGGACGCCGACCGGCTGGCCGGGGAGAACGCCGACCTGCACCGGCAGGACCTGTGGCAGGCCATCGAGCGCGGCGACCACCCGTCGTGGACGCTGTACGTGCAGGTCATGCCGTTCGACGACGCCCCGGACTACCGGTTCAACCCGTTCGACCTGACGAAGGTGTGGCCGCACGGCGACTACCCGCTGATCGAGGTCGGCCGGATGCGGCTGGACAAGAACCCCGAGGACTTCCACGTCCACATCGAGCAGGCGGCGTTCGAGCCGGCCAACATGGTGCCGGGCATCGCGCCCTCCCCGGACAAGATGCTGCTGGGCCGGCTGTTCTCCTACCCCGACACCCACCGCTACCGGATCGGCCCGAACTACGCGCAGCTGCCGCCGAACCGGCCGCACGTGCCGGTGCACTCCTACGCCAAGGACGGCCCGATGCGCTTCGAGCCGGCCCGTACCGGTGCGCCGTACGCGCCGAACTCCTACGGCGGCCCGGCGGCCTCGGCGGAGGCCCACCGGGACATCGCCGGCTGGCGCGCGGCCGGCGAGATGGTCCGCGAGGCGTACACCGCGCACCGCGAGGACGACGACTTCGGCCAGCCGGGGACGATGGTGCGCCAGGTGCTGGACGACGCGGCGCGCACCCGGCTGGTGTCGAACGTCGCCGGGCACCTGATGGACGGCGTGAGCCGGCCGGTGCTGGACCGGGCGCTGCGCTACTGGCGCAGCATCGACAAGGAGACCGGCGACCGCATCGCCACCGCGGTCAACGGCGGCTGACCGCGAGCCGCGGCACGGCGGGCGGACACCCAGCAGGGCCCGGCGTCCGGGAAGGACGCCGGGCCCTGCTGGGGTGTCACGGGGTGGCGGAGCCGCTGCGGGTGGCGCGCTGGGCCTGGCGGTACTGCGGCTGGGTCGTCCCCGGGGAGAGCGAGGTGGACGGGCTCGGCGGGCCGGTGGGCTGGCCGGGCGGCGGCGAGCCGGAGACCGGCGGCGACACCGGCGGGCTGGACGGCGGCAGGGACGGCGGCGGGCTGGACGGCGGCGTCGACGGCGGCGCGGAGGACGCCGGGGCCGACACCGACACCGACGGGCTGGGCGGCGGCGCGACGGCGTCGCCCTGGTCGGTCTCCAGGTCGAACTTGCGCGGCGGCCGGCTCTCCAGCGCGGCGTGGGTGTACTGGCCCCAGATCTGCGCCGGGTAGCCGCCGCCGTTGACGCGGAACTGCGGGTCGGGGCTGCCGGTGCCGGTCAGCGGGACCTGGGCGTTGGTCTTGGCGTCCTGGCCGAACATGCCCACCGAGGTGACCAGGTCCGGGGTGTAGCCGGTGAACCAGGCCGACTTGTTGTTGTCGGACGTGCCGGTCTTGCCGGCCACCTGGCTGGGCTGCCGGGCGGCGGTACCGGTACCGGAGTTGACCACACCGGTGAGCACCGAGGTGACCGAGTCGGCGGTGTCGCGGCTGATGACCTGGCTGCCGATGGGGTTCTTCAGCGCGACCTTCTGGCCGGCGCGTACCACGGACTTGACGATGGTCGGGGTGACCTTGACGCCGTGGTTGTCGAACGTGGCGTAGATGCCGGCCATGGTCAGCGGGCTCGCGCCCATGGTGCCGAGCGCGATGGCCGGGCCCTCGCGCAGGTCGGGGGTGTCGGCGGGCATGCCGAGCGAGACCGCGGTGTTGGCGACCTTGTCCAGCCCCACGTCCACCGCGAGCTGGGCGAAGACGGAGTTGACCGAGTCGTCCATCGCCTTCTGCACGGTGATGTCGCCGTAGTTGGCGCCGTCCTCGTTGGGCGGCGCGAACGGCACCGAGGTGCCGACCACCGGGCGGCCGGACTTGCCGCTGTAGACGGTGTTCGCCGTGATCGGCTGACCGGCCTGGTCGGTCGCCTTGTTCTCCAGCGCCGAGGCCAGCTCGACCGGCTTGAACGTGGAGGCGACCTGGTAGTCGGCGCGGGTCTCGTTGGGCTCGTAGTGCTGCGGGGGGCCGACGCCGCCGTACAGGGCCACGATGTAGCCGGTACTCGGGTCGACGGAGGCCGCGCCGACCTGGGCGTTGGCGTCCTTGGGCCGCAGCTTGGTGTTGAGCCGGTCGGTGACCTGGGTCTTGACCGCCGCCAGCAGGTCCTTCTGCTTGGCCGGGTCGATGCTCAGCGTGACGGTGTACCCGCCGGCCGCCAGCTGGGCGGTGGGCAGTTCGCCGGACGCGTTGAGCTCGTCCTGGGCGAGAGTGACCAGGTAGCTGTTCTGGCCGGTCAGTCCGGGGGCGGGCTTGGGCTTGATCGGCTGCTGGAACGTCGCCTTGGCCAGCGCCTGCGGGGTGAGCCACTTCATGCCGACCATGTTGTTCAGCACGTAGTGCCACCGGGCCAGCGCGAGCTGCTTCTCGGTGGGGTCGGCGACGGCCATGTCGTACTCGCTGGGCGCCTGGACCAGCGCGGCGAGGTAGGCGCCCTGCTCGACGGTCAGCTTGCCGGCGTCGATGCCGTAGTAGGCCTGGGCGGCGGCCTGGATGCCGTAGGCGCCGCGGCCGAAGTAGCAGGTGTTGAGGTAGCCGTCGAGTATCTGGCTCTTGCTGACGTCCTGGTCGACCTTGAGCGAGATGATCAGTTCCTTGGCCTTGCGGCTGACGGTCTGGTTCTGCTCCAGGTAGTAGTTCTTGACGTACTGCTGGGTGATGGTCGAGCCGCCCTGGGTGCCCTTGCCGGACAGCGTGTTGTAGACGCCGCGGGCCATGCCCTTCAGGTCCACGCCGCTGTCGGTGTAGAACGTCTTGTTCTCGGCGGCCACGAAGGCGTGCTGCACCGGCAGCGGCACCTGGTCCAGCTCCACCTTCTGCCGGTTGATCTGGCCGGTGCGGGCGATGACCTGGCCGTTGGACAGCTGGTAGATGTTGGCCTGGGCGGTGGCGGCGCTGTTGGCGTCGGGGATGTTCACCGAGTAGTAGAGCGCCAGGAACGCGCCCATGCCGGCCAGCACGATGAGGAAGACGCCCCCGAGGACCCACCGCAGGATCCGGCGTCTGGGTTTGCCCCCCTGCCGTTCCACGCGGGTCGGCTTCACCTTGCCCCTGGTTCCCACGGCCTGACTCCCTCGTAACACACCTCGGCGCAGACCGACGAACTTAACACCGGCACCTGACCTTATTTGACGAAAGTCGCACGAAATCAGCCCTCCTGGGGCGTGAGAAGAGCCACGCCAGGTTCCCGGAACCAAAAAATGTGCTATCACTTTGCTAGGAGCGTGACAGCACGCACCACCGCTGGGAAACGAGGGAAGCCATGCCCGACACCGACCGGTCGCAGGTCAGCGACGTACCGCAGATGCCCAAGCCGCGAGTGGCCGAACGCCGGGCGACGGGTTCGGCGGGGCTGCCGTTCCTGCTCGCGGCGCCGTTCGTGCTCGCCGCCGCCATCACGCTGATGGTGCTGGGCGGCAACCAGGCGGACGGGATGTCGTCGGACCTGTCGGTCGCCCTGGTGTGGATCGGCGTCGCGCTGATCGTGCTGAACGCACTGATGATGCGCGGCCTGACCCAGGTCGCCCCCGGCCAGGCCCGGGTCATCCAGCTGTTCGGCCGCTACCGCGGCACCATCCGCGAGGACGGCCTGCGGTGGGTCAACCCGTTCACCTCGCGCCGGGCCATCTCCACCCGGCTGCGCAACCACGAGACGGCGGTGCTGAAGGTCAACGACGCCTACGGCAACCCGATCGAGATCTCCTGCGTGGTGGTCTGGCGGGTCACCGACACCGCCCAGGCGGTCTTCGAGGTGGACGACTTCACCAAGTTCGTCTCCATCCAGACCGACACCGCGGTCCGGCACATCGCCACCCACTACGCCTACGACGCGCACGGCACCGAGGAGCTGAGCCTGCGGGAGAACGCGGAGATCATCACCGAGCAGTTGTCGACGGAGATCTCCGCCCGGGTGGAGTCGGCCGGCGTGCGGATCATCGAGTCGCGCTTCACCCACCTCGCGTACGCGCCGGAGATCGCCTCGGCCATGCTGCAGCGCCAGCAGGCCGGCGCCATCGTGGCCGCCCGGGCCACCATCGTGGACGGCGCGGTCGGCATGGTGGAGTCCGCCCTGCAACGCATCGCGGAACAGGGGCTGGTCGACCTCGACGAGGAGCGCAAGGCCGCGATGGTCAGCAACCTGCTGGTGGTGCTCTGCGGCGAGCGGGCCGCCCAGCCGGTGCTGAACACCGGCACCCTGTACGCGTGACGGATTCCCAGGCGCCGCGCGGCACCGAGCGCGATCGCGAGCGCAAGAAGGTGCTGCTGCGGCTCGACCCCGCCATCCACGACGCGGTCAGCCGGTGGGCCTCGGACGAGCTGCGCAGCGCCAACGCGCAGATCGAGTTCCTGCTGCGGCGCGCGCTGACCGACGCCGGCCGGCTGCCGACCGGGGTACGGCCGATCGCCCGCCGCGGCCGCCCCCCGCGCGACGCGGATCGGGACCGGCCGGAGGAGGGCCGGGCGGAGCAGTCGCAGCAGGAGCAGTCGCAGCAGGACGGGAGCTGACCGGGAGGGGGCCGAGCAGGACGGGGGCCGATCGACCGGGGCCCGGACCGCCGTTGGCGGCCCGGGCCCGAGCCGTTCCGGCGCCCGCACGCACTCCCGCTCCCACTCCATCGCCCACCCCCACACCCGCTCCCACCTGCGAAAACCGCCGTTCCATGATCATGTATACACATGGTGTATACCCGTGGTGTAGAGTCCTCGGCATGTCAATCGGCCACACCTTCCTGGGACTTCTGGAGTCCGGACCGCGGCACGGCTACGACCTGAAGCGCAACTTCGACGAGCGCTTCGGCCAGGACCGCCCGCTCGCCTACGGCCAGGTCTACGCGACCCTCGCCCGGCTGCTGAAGAACGGGCTGGTGCGCGTCGACGGCACCGAGCCCGGCGACGGTCCCGAGCGCAAGCGGTACGCCATCACCGACGCCGGCGTCACCGACGTCGGCCGCTGGCTCGACCAGCCGGAAAAGCCCGAACCGTACCTGCACAGCACCCTGTACACCAAGGTCGTCCTCGCGCTGCTGACCGGCCGCCCGGCGGTCGGCGTGCTCGACACCCAGCGCGCCGAGCACCTGCGGCTGATGCGCGAGCTGACCCGCCGCAAGGCCACCGGCGACCTGGCCGACCAACTGGTCTGCGACCACGCCCTGTTCCACCTGGAAGCCGACCTGCGCTGGCTGGAACTGACCGCCGCCCGGATCGACGAACTCGCCTCGGAGGTGACCCGATGACGCCCGTCCCCGTCCCCGACCCCGGGCCGGACACCGGTGACCTGCTGATGGTCGCCACCGGCCTGCGCAAGACCTACGGCGCCACCCCGGCGCTGGAGTCCGCGGACTTCTCCATCCGCCCCGGCGAGGTCGTCGCGGTCATGGGCCCGTCCGGTTCCGGCAAGTCCACCCTGCTGCACTGCCTGGCCGGCATCGTCCAGCCGGACGGCGGCCAGGTCCGCTACCGGCACCAGGAGATGTCCGCCATGCCCGACGCCGAACGCAGCGCGCTGCGGCGCGGCGAGTTCGGCTTCGTCTTCCAGTTCGGCCAGCTGGTCCCGGAGTTGACCTGCCTGGAGAACGTCGCGCTGCCGCTGCGGCTGAACGGGGTGCGCCGCCGCCCGGCGCAGGAGCGGGCCGCGCAGTGGCTGGCGCGGCTGGAGGTCGACACGGTGGCCGGCAAGCGGCCCGGTGAGATATCCGGCGGCCAGGGCCAGCGCGTCGCGGTCGCCAGGGCCCTGGTGACCGGTCCGCGGCTGGTCTTCGCCGACGAGCCGACCGGCGCGCTGGACTCCCTCAACGGTGAACGCGTGATGCGGCTGCTGGCCGCCGCCGCCAAGGACAGCGGCGCCGCGGTCGTGCTGGTCACCCACGAGCCCCGGGTCGCCGCCTACTCCGACCGCGAGGTCGTGGTCCGCGACGGGCGCTGCCGCGACCTGGAGCAGGAGCACGCCGCGTGAGCACCTCCGGCAACCCGGCCCGCGTCTGGGCCCGCGACCTCGCCTTCGGCGTCCGGTTCGCGGTCGGCGGCGGCCGCGAGGGCTGGGCCCGCACCCTGCTGACCGCGGTCGGCGTCGGCCTGGGGGTCGCCATGCTGCTGCTGGCCGCCTCCGTCCCGGCCGCCTTCCAGTCCCGCTCGGTGCGCGAGGACCAGCGGGTGGCCTCCTACTCCGACGCCACCCACGCCGGGCCCGGTCCGCACACCCTGCTGGCCCGCGACGCCGCCACCACCTTCCGCGGCAACGGCATCACCGGCGAACTGGTCCGCCCCGACGGGCCCTCCCCCGCGCTGCCGCCCGGCCTGAGCAGGCTGCCCGGCACCGGCGAGATGGCCGTCTCCCCCGCGCTGCACGCCCTGCTCGACGCCCCCGGCAGCGCGCTGCTGCGCGAGCGGCTGCCGTACCGGACGGTGGCGACCATCGGCGCGGCCGGCCTCAGCGGTCCGCGGGACCTCTACTACTACGCGGGCGACCCGCAGCTGACCACGCTGAACGACAACGCGGCCCGCATCGACCACTTCGGCGCCAGTTCCTCCGAACAACCGCTGGACCCGGTGCTGATCCTGCTCGTCGTGGTGGCCGTCGTGGTGCTGCTGGTACCGGTCGGCGTCTTCATCGGCGCGGCCGTCCGGTTCGGCGGCGAACGCCGGGACCGCAGGCTCGCCGCCCTGCGCCTGGTGGGCGCGGACCGCCGGATGGTCTGCCGGATCGCGGCCGGTGAGGCGGCCTTCGGCTCGCTGCTGGGGCTGGCGGTCGGCGCGGCGCTCTTCCTGGGCGTACGGCAGCTGGCGAGCGACGTCACGCTGTACGGGCTGAGCTTCTTCCCGTCCGACCTGCGGCCCGAGACCGCGCTGACCGTGCTGATCGCGGTGGCGGTACCGCTGTCGGCGATCGCGGTGACGCTGCTGGCGCTGCGCGGGGTGGCCATCGAGCCGCTCGGGGTGGTGCGCAACGCGGCGCCGCGCCGGCGCCGGCTGCTGTGGCGGCTGGCGATGCCGCTGGCCGGCGCGGCGCTGCTGTACCCGAAGGCCGGGCGCGGCGGCGTGAGCGACACGGTGGGCGAGATCCAGGTCGGCGCCGGCGCCGCGCTGCTGCTGGTCGGGCTGACCGCGCTGCTGCCGTGGCTGGTGGAGGCCACCGTGCGCCGGCTCGGCGGCGCAGGGTCGGTGCCGTGGCAACTGGCGTGCCGCAGGCTTCAGTTGACCCCGGGGTCGGCGGCCCGCATGGTCAGCGGGATCACGGTCGCGGTGGCCGGCGCCATCGCGGTGATGACGCTGATGAGCGGGGTCGGCACCCAGTACACCAGGCCCACCGGGCAGAACACCGCGCAGGCGCAGATGGCCGCCTACATCGACCTGCCGAAGGGCACCGACCCCGGCGCGGTGGTCAGCGCGTTCCGCGGTACGCCGGGAGTGACCGGCGTGCGGAGCGCCACCACCGCGGTCGCCGCGACGGTGCCGGCCCTGGCCCGGGCGCGGGCGGTGTTCGCCCGCAAGCACGACCCGGACGTGTTCGCCGACGTGCCGCAGATCTCCCTGACGGTGGCCGGCTGCCCGCAGTTGGAGGCGTACACCGGCGAGCACGGGTGCCGGCCCGGCAGCGTCTACCTGATCGGTGAGGGCGATTCGGGCCAACCGGTGGTCCGGCCGGGCGAGACGATCGACCTGGCGGTGCCGGACCCCGCGGCCACCTCGGCGGGGTCCGCGCGGCCGTGGACCGTTCCGGCGACCGCCCGCACCGGCACGGCGCACGTGGACGCGACCGGCGCGCAGCACACCGGGGTGCTGGCCACCCCGCAGGCGCTGTCGACCGCCGCGCTGGCCGACCCGCAGGTGCAGATCAGCCTCACGCTGGCGCCCGGGGTCGCGGACGCGCCGGACCAGGTGCGCAACACCGCCGTCCGGTTCGACCCGAGCGATCCGACGGTCATGCTGTCCGCGACCGACACCTCCGGCCCGTTCAGCGGAATCCGGCGGGCGGTGCTGGCCGGCGCGACGGTGGTGCTGGCGCTGATCGGGGCGAGCCTGCTGGTGTCGACGCTGGAGCAACTGCGCGACCGCAGGCGGCTGCTGGCGGTCCTGGTGGCCTTCGGCACCCGGCGCGGCACGCTGGGCGCGTCGGTGCTGTGGCAGACCGCGGTCCCGGTGGTGCTGGGCCTGGCGCTCGCGGTGGCCGGCGGCCTGAGCCTGGGCGCACTGCTGCGGGCGATCTCCCACACCCCGGGCGGCTACGACTGGTCCGGCATCGGCACGCTCACCGGTATCGCCGCGGGGGTCGTCCTGGTCGTCACGCTGGCCAGCCTGCCGCCGCTGTGGCGGATGATGCGCCCCGAGGGCCTGCGGACGGAGTGAGGCGGGGGCGCTCAGCGCCGGTCGTGGCGGCGGGCGGCGAGGGCGGCACCGGTCAGCAGGACTCCGAGGTCGAGCATGGCCCAGCACCACAGCGAGATCCAGGAGTCGCCGACCACCCACCCACCGCCGGGCCGCCCGACGAGGGGCAGGGCCCCGCCGATCGCCACCGGGACCAGCCCGATCAGCTTCAGCACGACGCCCTTCATCGACCGTTCGCGCACCAGGTAGGTGCCGAGCGCGTTGAGGACCAGCACCGCGAGGAGCACCAGGCACAGCACGGGGGCGACGAACAGGCTGAGGGGCAGCAGGACCGGGGAGGCGGCGGTGTACCAGAAGGACAGCACCCGCGACAGCGCCACCGCCTGCCGCCAGGCGGGCGGCGGGCGCAGGCCGGGCGAGCCGTAACGGTGCATGATCCAGGCGTAGAACGCCGAGCCGAGGGCCACCACCGCCACCAAGGGCAGCACCGCGGCGTAGAGCGGGGGCGGCGGGCCGGTCCGCAGGCCGAACCACACCGTGGGAAGCGCGAACAGCACCAGCCCCACGACGGTCGGCACGACCGCCCGGTTGCGCCGGACCACGGCCCCCGGGGGCGCGTCACCGCTCATGCCCGGAGTCTGGCACGGCCCGAACCGCCGTACGGGGGAACGCCGTTGTGACACCCGCGACAGCCGCGTCCGGGTGGACGGCGGCGCTCGTGCCGTTGCCCGGGGTGCCGCCGGCAGCCGCCGCGGGCACTGCGGGCGCTGCTGGTGGGCGAGGCGCGAGGGGTTTTGCGGGTGTGCCGCCGGACCGCCGGGAGAGCCGGACGCGTCGTTACGACGCGTCCGGGCCGCGGCCTCTGCCTCGGGCCCGGCCGGCCTGAACCGTCCCGGCCGCTCTTCGCGTCCGGGGCGTGGGTCCGCCAGGTCTGCCGGGCGCCGGGTGGGCGCCGCGTGCCGCGGTGGCCGGGAGGTCGACGACGGCGAGGAGGGGACGGGGGTGGCGCGCGCCGCGCGCGCGGCCCGGTGCCGGGACCGTGCCGCGCCGCGGGGACGCCATGTCACTCACCCCGTCCGCCTCCTTGCCGCCGTGCGGCCACTCGCGTGTGCTCTCCTCCCTTTCTTCGGAGCCGGAGGGGGAACGGATGGGCGGCAGTCGCATCTTTTTTTCCGGCCCCGGTGAAGGTCTTGCACCGGCGCACGGCTGCCGCGTACCCGAGCCCCGGACCGCCCGCACGGCTGCGGCCCGTCCCTGTCCCGGACGCCGGCACGCCTGCCGCGTACCCGACCTCCGGCCGCCCGCACGCCTGCCGCCTGCCCGCCCCCGGCCGCCCGCACGGGACCGGAACCCGGCGCGGTCGTGGCGTGGGCGACTGCGGTGCGGCGGCACGGCGCAGCGTCAACCGCCGCAGCCCGCACGCCGTCTGACGTTGCGTCAGTCAGCGATCCGCACCGGCAGCGGGCGCAGGTCCTCGCGCAGGGCGCCGGCGAACGCGGCGAACTCCTCCGCCCGCGCCGCGCCGGAGCGCATGGCCAGCGCGATCCGCCGGGAGGGCGCCGGGTGCCGGAAGGCGCCGGTGGCCAGCCGGCCGCCACGGGCCACCTCGACGCGGACCGCGGTGCGCGGCAGCAAGGTGGTGCCCAGCCCGCCGGCGACCAGCTGGACCAGGGTGGACAGGCCGGCCGCGCTGGTGGTGACCGGCGTGCCGTCCGGGCGGCCGGCCTCGCGGCAGACGTCGAGCGCCTGGTCGCGCAGGCAGTGCCCCTCGGACAGCAGCAGCAGGTCCAGCTCGCGCAGTTCGGAGCGCGGTATGTCCTCGCGGCCGGCGAGCCGGTGGCCGTCCGGTACGACCAGCACGAAGTCCTCGTCGAACAGCGGGAGTTCGGTGATCGTCGGCAGGCCCAGCGGGACGGCGAGCAGCAGCAGGTCCAGCCGGCCGGCCGCCAGACCGTCCAGCAGGGCGGCGGTGGGCTCCTCGTGCACCTGCAGGTCCAGGTCGGGGTACCGGCGCCGGACCAGCGCCAGCACGGTCGGCAGCAGGTAGGGCGCGACGGTGGGGATGACGCCGAGCCGCAGCGCGCCGGTGAACGGCGCCCGTACCGCGTCGGCCTCCTCCAGCAGTTCGCCGACCGCCTCCAGCACCGCCCGGGCCCGCGCCGCCAGCCGCTCGCCCGGCTGGGTCAGCAGGACGCGGCGCGTGGTGCGCTCCAGCAGCCGCATCCCCAGCACCTCCTCCAGCGCGGCGACGGCGGCGGACAGCGCCGGCTGGCTGGCCCCGGTGGCGGCGGCCGCGTCCCGGAAGTGCAGGTGCTCCGCGACGGCGACGAAGGCACGCAGTTGGGCGAGCGTGGGCTGACGCGGCGTTTTGATAACTCATTCCTATCGCATGGCGGTATCGCGAACTGCCTTCCCGATCAATGCACTGTAGTACGGCGGCGCCGGAGGTCCTGCTCAGGGGGCGGGCCCGCTGCGGGGTGGGACGCGCCACAGCGATAGGCATTCGTTGTCAACCCTCCGGGACGGATGAATTTTTCCGAATCAATCCCGGCGTGAGACGGTGGCAGAATACAACTCGTACAGCAAGGAGTGACAAGTGCTCACGGTCGGTGACAAGTTCCCCGCGTGGAAGCTCATGGGCGTCGAGGGACCCTCGGCGGACAAGCTGGAGCTCAAGGAGTACAGCTCGGAGCAGTACCGCAACAGCTGGCAGGTGGTGTTCTTCTGGCCGAAGGACTTCACCTTCGTCTGTCCGACCGAGATCGCCGCGTTCGGCCGCCTCAACGAGGAGTTCGCCGACCGCGACGCGCAGGTGCTGGGCCTGTCCGGTGACTCGGAGTTCGTCCACCACGCGTGGCGCAAGGACCACCCCGACCTGGCCGACCTGCCGTTCCCGATGCTGGCCGACTCCAAGCACGAGCTGATGCGCGCGCTCGGCGTCGAGGGCGAGGACGGCTTCGCGCAGCGCGCGGTCTTCGTCGTCGACCAGAACGGCGAGATCCAGTTCTCGATGGTCACCGCCGGTTCCGTGGGCCGCAACCCCAAGGAGGTCCTGCGGGTGCTGGACGCCCTCCAGACCGACGAGCTGTGCCCGTGCAACTGGAACAAGGGCGAGCAGACCCTCGACCCGGTCGCGCTGCTGTCGGGCGAGTGAGCCGGACATGTCGCTCGACGCTCTGAAGTCCGCGCTGCCGGACTACGCCAAGGACCTCAAGCTCAACCTCGGCTCCGTCATCGGCAACTCCGAGCTCCCGGCGCAGGCGCTGTGGGGCACGGTGCTGGCGGTGGCGATCGCCTCGCGCGGCAGGACCGTGCTGCGCGAGCTGGAGCCGGAGGCCAGGGCCGTGCTGAGCCCGCAGGCGTACACCGCGGCGAAGGCGGCGGCCGCGGTGATGGCGATGAACAACGTCTTCTACCGCACCCGGCACCTGCTGTCCGACCCCGAGTACGGCAACCTGCGCGCCGGCCTGCGGATGAACGTCATCGGCAACCCGGGCGTGGACAAGGCCGACTTCGAGCTGTGGTCGTTCGCGGTCTCCGCGATCAACGGCTGCGGCCAGTGCCTGGACTCGCACGAGCAGGTGCTGCGCAAGGCCGGCCTGTCGCGCGAGACCGTGCAGGAGGCCGTGAAGATCGCCTCCGTCGTGCACGCGGTGGCGGTCACCCTCGACACCGAGGAGACGCTCGCCGACCGGTGAGCGCGCGTCACCGCGCTCCCGATCCGGCGGACATCCGTGCCGGGCAGTCACGCAGGACGTCGGCGCCGGACCTCCGTGCCGGACGCGGGCCCCGGACCTCGGCGCCGGGCCCGCGCGCCCGGTGCGGCCCGGCGGGAGCGGTGACGGCCAAAGGCGGTGGAGCCGCCGGGTGACCCCCGGTGCTCCACCGCCTTCGTCGTACCCGCGTCCGGCGCCCCCGTCGCACCCGCGTCCGGCGCCGGGGCGCTGTCGTCTCCCGCGACCGCGCCGGGGCCGCCGGTCACCGCCCGGTGGGCTCGTCCCCGCCGTCGTCGTTCCCGGCGCCGGTCGCGCTGTCGCCGGCGGTGTCCTCGGCGGCCGGCTCGGCGAGCACCGGTGCGACCGCGGAGGCGGTCGCACCGGGCGGGGCGGCCGACCGGCGCAGCGCGTTCTCCGCTGAGTGCGACCGCAGGTAGCCGACGGTGGTGTTGGTCACCGCGACCAGCGGCACCGCGACCACGGCACCGCCGACGCCGGCGATGAGCGCCCCGGAGGCCACCGACAGCACCACGGCCAGCGGGTGGACGCGGACCGCGCGGCCCAGGATGAACGGCTGGAGGACGTGGCCCTCGATCTGCTGCACGGCCAGCACCACGGCCAGCACCATGAGCATGGTGAACGGCCCCTGGGTCACCAGCGCGACGATCATCGCGACCGCCCCGGAGGCCACCGCGCCGACCAGCGGGATGAAGGCGCCCAGGAAGATCAGCACCGCGAGCGGCACCGCCATCGGCACGCCCAGGAAGAACAGCCCGGTACCGATGAAGACCGCGTCGATGAACGCCACCACGACCGTGCCGCGCACGTAGAGCGTCAGCGTCCGCCAGGCCCGCGGTCCGGCGCCGGCCACCCCTTCGCGGGCCTCGCGCGGGAAGAGCTTGAGCACCCAGTTCCACACGTTGTGCCCGTCGTAGAGCAGGAACAGCGTGGAGAACATCGCCAGGAACGCGGCGGTGAAGAACTCGATGATCAGCGTGACGCCCTGGAGGCCGGCCGAGGTGATCTCCTCGGCGTTGGTGCCGATGGCGTTCTGCAGGTTGCGGGCGATCTGGTTGAGCTGGGTCTCGGTGACGTGGAACGGCGAGTGCAGCAGCCAGCCCTTCAACTGCCCGACGCCGTTCTGGAGCTGGTCAGACAGCTGATCGGTGTTCTCGATCACCTGCCAGACCACGAACCAGCCCACCAGGCCCATCACCACGAAGCCGCTGATGAAGGTGATCGCGGTGGCCAGCCCCCGGGGCACGCCGGCCCGGCGCAGCCTGGCCACCACCGGCTGGAGCAGCGCGGTGATCAGCAGCGCGGCGACGAACGCCAGCACCACCAGCTCCAGGGCGCCGATCACCCGCATCAGCACGTACAGGGTGATCGCCAGGACCACGAACCGCCAGCCGACCTCGGCGGCGACCCGCACCCCCCAGGGCACGGCGGTGACCGGGTCGCGCGGCGCGGCGACGGCCGGCGCGTAGGCGGGCGGCGGCGGGACGTGGTCGGGGTGGCCGCGGTCGGGCTGGTCGTCGGGGTGGTCGTGGCCGCGTTTCATCGCGGCCCGCCCCGCCTCACGCCGCTCGGCGGCGCGCGCGATGGCGTCGGCGATCCCGGCGGCCCATTTGCGTCTGTCCGGCATGTCCGTTTCCATCCCCGCCCCGACCCGGAGCCGGGCCTGTCGTGTACCTGTCGCCGTTTGTGTGATGTGGTGAGGATGACGACGTTACCCCGCTCCGGGGTTGCGTCGCCCCAACGCAAAACCCCGACCGGTCCGGGACCAGGTCGGGGGTTTCCGTGTGAGGCGCGGGGCGGCGGTCAGTACCAGCCGTTGGCTTCCCAGAACTGCTGGGCGCCGCAGGGGCTGCCGTAGCGGCTGTTCATGTAGCTCATGCCCCACTTGATCTGGGTGGCCGGGTTGGTCTGCCAGTCGGCGCCCGCCGAGGACATCTTCGAGCCGGGCAGTGCCTGGACCAGACCGTAGGCGCCGGAGGAGGCGTTGGTGGCGCGGTAGTTCCAGCCGCTCTCGCGCGAGACGATCCACGAGAAGCACTGGTACTGGGTGGCGTTGCCGACGATCTGCTGCGCCATCGCCTGCACGGCGGAGACCGAGTAGTTGCCGGTCGCGGCGGCCTCGGTGGCGATCTTCTGCGCCTTGGCCTTGGCGGCGGCCGCCTCGGCCTTCGCCTTCGCCGCGGCTTCCGCTTCGGCCTTCTTCTTCGCGGCTTCGGCGGCGGCCTGCTTGCGCGCCGCTTCCTCGGCCTGCTTCTTGGCCGTGGCCTCGGCTTCCGCCTGCTGCGTCTGGGCCTGCTCGGTCAGCGAGGCCGTCATGGCGTCGGCCTGCTGCGCACTGGCGATGGAGTCCAGCGTGACCGAGTCGGCGACCGGCTGAGCGGCTGCGGCGGTCGCATCGCTGCCTGAGGCCATACCGACGACGGCACCGACGGTGGTGACCGCGGTTGCCGACGCGACGGCGATACCCCGGACGGAGATCCGGCTCACACGTTTTCCTTCCAGCGTCGCCCGCGTGGTGACCGCGCGGACGCAATCTTGCCCCTGACGCTGTCCTCCCCTAGGTCCGGACCGGGGTCCGGGTTGGTCACGGGAGGTACTGGCCCGGTGCGATCCCCCGGCCCCCGTCAAGGGGCGGAGTCCGCGTGGTGCTGGGCGGCTTACGGCGAAAGCTGTTCAGTTCTGGTGGTTTCGCGCTCCCCGGGGGGATCGCGGTGTTGCCGCAAGCGGGGCCTGACAGCCTCACACCCTGCCCGACAGTGACGCGCCAAGGCAATTCCCAGTTGCGTGGCGAACGTCACAGCGCGTTTGGCGCGGCCAGTTGGCGCAAACCCCCACCCCGCGGCCCCGAACATGGCTAAGCTGCTGCGCCCCTTTCGGGACGCAGCAGCCCAGAACCTCAACTCCGTTACCGGCGGCGGTCGTTGTGTGACGCGCAGCGACCGCGCCGCCCGGCCCCTACGGCTGGATGTCCTCCAGCATCTCGGTCACCAGGGCGGCGATCGGCGAACGTTCGGACCGGGTGAGGGTCACGTGTGCGAACAGCGGGTGCCCCTTCAGCTTCTCCACGACGGCCACCACACCGTCGTAGCGGCCCACCCGCAGGTTGTCGCGCTGCGCCACGTCGTGCGTGAGCACCACCCGCGAGCCGGCCCCGATCCGCGACAGCACCGTCAGCAGCACGTTGCGCTCCAGCGACTGCGCCTCGTCCACGATGACGAACGCGTCGTGCAGCGAACGGCCGCGGATGTGGGTCAGCGGCAGCACCTCCAGCATGCCGCGCTCCACCACCTCCTCGATGACGTCGGACGAGGTCACCGCGGACAGCGTGTCGAAGACCGCCTGGGCCCACGGGCCCATCTTCTCCGCCTCGCTGCCCGGCAGGTAGCCCAGTTCCTGGCCGCCGACCGCGTACAGCGGGCGGAAGACCATCACCTTGCGGTGCTGGCGGCGCTCCAGCACCGCCTCCAGGCCCGCGCACAGCGCCAGCGCCGACTTGCCGGTGCCGGCCCGGCCGCCCAGCGAGACGATGCCGACCTCCGGGTCCAGCAGCAGGTCCAGCGCGATCCGCTGCTCCGCGCTGCGCCCGTGCAGCCCGAACGCCTCCCGGTCGCCGCGCACCAGCCGGACCTGGCCGCCCTCCGTCACCCGGCCGAGTGCCTTTCCACGGTCCGACTGGAGTACCAGACCGGTGTGCACCGGCAGTTCCTCGGTACCCGCCACGTCGGTGACCTCGTCGGCGAACAGCGCGTCGACCTCTTCGGCACCCACCTGGAGCTCGGCCATCCCGGTGTACCCGGAGGTGATGGCCAGTTCCGCCCGGTACTCCTCGGCCAGCAGCCCCACCGACGACGCCTTGATGCGCAGCGGCAGGTCCTTGGAGACGACGGTGACGTCGTACCCCTCGGCCTGGAGGTTGCGGGCCACGGCGAGGATGCGCGAGTCGTTGTCGCCGAGCCGGAAGCCGGCCGGCAGGATGCCCGGGTCGGAGTGGTTCAGCTCGACGCGCAGCGAACCGCCGATCTCCCCGATGGGGATGGGGGCGTCCAGCCGGCCGAATTTGATCCGGTACTCGTCGAGCAGCCGCAGCGCCTGGCGGGCGAAGTAGCCCAGCTCCGGGTGGTGGCGCTTGGCCTCCAGTTCCGTCACCACCACGATCGGGAGCACGACCTCGTGCTCGTCGAACCGGTTGACGGCTCCTGGGTCGGCGAGCAGCACGCTGGTGTCGAGTACGTAGGTGCGCCGGTCGTTGTCCCGGCGGCTCTTGCTGGCTACCACGGGTGGACGAACCCCCTCGGGAGAGGTGTCAGGGTGCGACGAGGTCGCGGGTTTTCCGCGCGGGGCGCGGCAACAGGCCCGGCCGTTGAACGGGCCGTACCGCGGCCCTCCGGCTCAAGGCGGGCCACGCGGTCCGATGACAGCACGTCCGTGTGCAATGGGCCTCCCGGGCGGAAGGCACGGTGCCTCCCGCTGCCGTCCGACGCCCGTGGCCCGGGTGTCGGCCTGATGTGGGTATTCCCGCATCACGAGTCGCGTATGCGGCGGGATGGTCCACCGGGGGCGTCAGGGACCCGCGCGACGGTATTGGGCCAAACGACGGTAAAACACCGGGCGTGCCGCGGTAAAGAGTTCCCGCGAACCGGCCGGGCGGGCGTGCCGCGCGGGTGGGGCGGCCGCCGCCCGGGTACACATCAGGGCCCGGCGCGCGCGGCGCCGGGCCCTGGGGTGGTGCGAGGTGTCTTCGGTGGCTCAGTTGCCGTAGCGCCGGTGCCGGGCGGTGTAGTCGCGCAGCGCCCGCAGGAAGTCCACCTTGCGGAACGCCGGCCAGAAGACCTCGCAGAAGTAGTACTCCGAGTGTGCGGACTGCCAGAGCATGAAACCGGACAGCCGCTGCTCACCCGACGTACGGATGATCAGATCGGGGTCGGGCTGGCCCCGGGTGTAGAGGTGTTCGGCGATGTGGTCGATGTCCAGCACCTCGGCGATGTCCTCCACCGAGGTACCACGCGTGGCATGGTCACGCAACAACGACCGGACCGCGTCGGCGATCTCCTGGCGGCCGCCGTAGCAGACCGCCACGTTGACCAGCAGGCCCTTGACGCCGTCGGTGACCTCCTCGGCCTGCTTGAGCACCTGCTGGGTGTGCCCCGGCAGCAGGTCCATGGCGCCGACGTGGTGGACCCGCCAGCGGCCGGTCTCGGCCAGCCCGGTCACCGCGTCCTCGATGATGCCCAGCAGCGGGCTGAGTTCCTCGGCCGGCCGGTGCAGGTTGTCGGTGGACAGCAGCCACAGGGTGACCACCTCGACACCGGTCTCCTCGCACCAGCCGAGCATCTCGCCGATCTTGTCGGCGCCGGCCCGGTGGCCCTGCTCGGTGGTGCTCTTCGCGGCCTTGGCCCAGCGCCGGTTGCCGTCGAGGATGACACCGATGTGCTTGGGGCTCTGCGCCTGGTCCAGGCGGGACTCGACCCGGCGTGCGTAGAGCCGGTACACCAGGTCGCGCAGATTCATACGTCAGCCCCTTGAAATCACGAACCCCGCTGTCACCATACTGCGGGGTGTAGGAGGGTAACGAACCGGGTAAGGTCTTCGGCCCCGCGGAGCGGCGTCCTGCCCCGCCCGGTCCGGCGTCCCCGCAGCAAGCGGCGCCGCCACGGGGCCCGGCCACCGGGCCCGATCCCGCACCACCCTCGTGATGGGCCAGGCGTGATAGGCATCGGTCCATGAACGTAACCCCCCTCTACCGGGCCCTGGACGAGCGCTACGACGCCATGCCCTACCGCCGCAGCGGCCGCAGCGGCCTCAAACTGCCCGCCATCTCCCTGGGGTTGTGGCACAACTTCGGCGGCGACCGCACCCTGGACTCGCAACGCGCCATCCTGCGGCGGGCGTTCGACCTGGGCGTCACCCACTTCGACCTGGCCAACAACTACGGTCCGCCCTACGGCTCCGCGGAGTCGAACTTCGGCCGGCTGATGGCCCAGGACTTCCGGCCGTACCGCGACGAGTTGGTCGTCTCCACCAAGGCCGGCTACGACATGTGGCCCGGCCCGTACGGCGAATGGGGCTCGCGCAAGTACCTGACGGCCTCCCTGGACCAGTCACTGACGCGGATGGGCCTGGAATACGTCGACATCTTCTACTCCCACCGCTTCGACCCCGACACCCCGCTGGAGGAGACGATGGGCGCGCTGGCGTCCGCCGTCCGGCAGGGCAAGGCGCTCTACGTCGGCCTGTCGTCCTACAGCGCCGAACGCACCGTGGCGGCCGCCCGCCTGCTGCGGGAGATGGGGGTGCCGGCGCTGATCCACCAGCCGTCCTACTCGCTGCTGAACCGCTGGATCGAGGCCGACGGGCTGCTCGACGCGCTGGAGGGGGAGGGCATGGGCTGCATCTCCTTCGCACCGCTGGCGCAGGGCCTGCTGACGGACAAGTACCTGCACGGCATCCCGGAGGGCTCCCGCGCCACCCAGGGCAAGTCCCTCGACCCCGGCCTGCTCACCGACTCCCTGGTGGCCCGGCTGCGGGCGCTGAACGAGATCGCGGCCGGCCGCGGCCAGTCCCTCGCCCAGCTCGCCCTGTCGTGGGTGCTGCGCGACCCGCGGATGACCTCCGCCCTCATCGGCGCCTCCTCCGTCGCCCAGTTGGAGTCCAACGTCGCGGCGCTGACGGCCCCGGCACTGACGCCGGAGGAGCTGACGGCCATGGACGCCCACGCCGAGGACCCGGACGCCAAGGCCTGACCCCGCACCGCAGCACGCCGGACCGCCGCACCGCCGCACCGGCTGACGGTGCGGTGGGCTCCCGGTGCGGTGGCTGACGGTGCGGTGGCTGACGGTGCGGTGGGCTGACGGTGCGGTGGCTACCGGCCCGCCCCGGCCCCCGCCCCGGCCCCGCCACGGGCGCCGGAGGGGGCACGGGGGCTACCGCGCCGCCAGCAGCAGGGCCGTGAGCGCGCCCAGCAGCATGAAGGGGCCGAAGGGCAGCGCGGTCCCGCGGTGGGCGCGGCGGGCGGCGAGCAGGGCGAGGGCGGTCAGCGCGCCGAGGGCGAAGGCGAGGAAGGTGCCCAGGAACAGCGTGCGCCAGCCGTACCAGGCCAGCGCCAGACCGAGCGCCGGGGCGAGCTTGACGTCGCCGAATCCCAGGCCGGCCGGGTTGATCATCATCAGCGTGAAGTAGACCCCGCCGAGCACCGCGCCGCCCAGCAGCGCCCGGGGCCACGAGCCGTCGTGGCCGGGAAGCAGCGCCGCGCCGCCCAGCAGCACGGCGGTGCCCGCCGCGGCCGGGAGCGTCAGCACGTCCGGGAGCCGTTTGACGGCCAGGTCCACCCGGGCCAGCAGCAGCGCGACCGGCACCAGGAGCAGCCACACCGCCAGCTCCGGACGCGCCGGCCCGGGCAGTGCCAGCGCCGCGCACACCACCGCGCCCAGCACGGCGGGCCCGGCCGGCCGGACCGCCCCGGCCACCGGCTCCTCCCCCAGCCACCGGCGCCACGGCACGGTGGCCGCGGCCAGCCCGCTCCCCAGCCCCCACACGGCGGCCGCCACGACGACGACAACATGCACGGGGCGACGCTACCGGGCACCGGTGGCGGGGACGAGGGGCGGGAGCGTGGGGGCGGGGGTTCGGGAGCGAGCCTGCCGAGCGCCGGCGCAGGGTGGCCGGGGCGCTGGGGGCCGGAGAGGCGGGGAAACCGGGAGAAGCGGGGAGAGGCCGGAGCGGCCGGAAACCCCCGGAAAAGGGGACGGGCCGGTCCGCGCGGAAAGGCGGGCCGGCCCGAGGGGGGGAGTTTCAGCCTAGCGCGCCCGGCGACGGATGCCCGCGTTGCGACACGCGGCGCGGGCGACTGGCGGAGAATCCGTGGGATGACGGCGCGCACCGGAGTTGACGCGCCGGGAGGAGGACGGCGATGCGGCGGCGGTGGAGCGACGGTCCGGGGGTGCTGCGGGTACCGGCGGCGGACGGCGGGGACGGTGCGGTGGTGCCGCTGGAGGTCGCCGCCTCGTACGCGGCCCGGACCCGGGGGCTGCTGGGCCGGGACGGGGTCGAGGGCGCCCTGCTGCTGGCCCCGGCGAGCGGGGTGCACACCTTCCGCATGCGGTTCGCGATCGACGTCGCCTACCTGGACCGGCGCTCGCGGGTGCTGGCGGTGCGGACCATGCCGCCCGGCCGCATGGGGCTGCCCCGGCCCCGGTCCCGGTACGTGCTGGAGGCGCGGGCCGGGGCGATGGCGGGGTGGGGGCTGCGGCGCGGGACGGTGGTGGAGCTGGCGCAGCGGGACTGACCGGGGCTACGACGTGCCGTCCGCGTCGGCGTCCGGGTCCGTCGGGTCCGTTGCGTCGTCGCTCTTGGCGAAGGTGATCTCGACGCGGCGGTTCTGCCGGCGGCCGGCCTCGGTGGAGTTGTCGGCGATGGGGTAGTCCTCGGCGTAGCCGCGCACCTGGAACTGGATGGTGCCGTCGTCGGGCAGGTCCTTGGCCAGCGCCGAGTAGACGGCCTCGGCGCGCTGCTTGGACAGCACGACGCCGTGCGCGTGGCTGCCGAGGTTGTCGGTGAAGCCCGAGACCCGGACGAGTTTGGCGCTCTGCCGGATGATCTCGTCGGCGATGGCCTCGATGCGCGAACTGGCGTCCGGGCTCAGGTGGGCGCTGTCCTTGGTGAACAGCACCTCCGCCTGGAGGTCGAAGGTGACGGCGGCCGTGGTGTCGGACCGGCGCTCGTCACCGTCGGAGTCCTCCACGACGCTGACGACGTCCAGCACCTTGGGCGCCGCCAGCGTCGCGCCCGGCTTCAGGCGCAGCCCGTCCGCGTGCGGGTCGACGGTCACCGGCGCCGCGGACGCGGTGGGCGGCGCGGGCGGCGGGGCGCCGGCGGCCCGGGCCGGGGCGGTCGGGCCCACGGCGGTGAGCACGACCACGTACCCGGCGGCGGCCAGGCCGCGGGCCATCCTGCGGGCGGTGGGGGTCATCGGCGCCGTCCTCACTGGGAGATCACGATCGACGCGGTCGGCATGGTGGGCAGGTCGAAGTCCACCTGCGTGGTGGTCGCGGGCGGCGCGGGGAACTGCGCGAAGATCGGCACGGTGGCGCCCGGCTCGATGATGTCGAGCTTGACGGTGCACAGGCAGTTGCCGTCGGTGTCGCGCAGCACGTAGTAGCGCTTCTTGCCGGCCATGTCGACCAGCGAGGCGCCGGCGAGCGAGCCGCCGTTCTTCTGCAGGGCCGCCTCGTCACCGACCCAGTACGTGGCACCGGTGTAGGGGTGCGTGCCGGTGTTGTGCACCGTGCCCTGGACCGTGACGAAGCCGCCGGTCTCCCGTGCGGCGGAGGTCAGGGTGATCACGATGCCCTGCGGGCCCTTGATGGTGGCCAGTACCTGGGCGGGGTTCGGGCCGGTGGTCGCGCCGGTGCTCGGCGCGGCGGGGGTACCGGCGCCGGTGGTGGCCGGTTTGGCGGTGGTGGTCTCGTCGGACCGGCCGCCGCAGGCGGTGACGGTGAGGGCCAGCGCGGCGGCCATGGCGACGGCGGACGCGGCCCTGGCGGTGCGCTGGGTCTGCCGGTTGTTCTTCATGCCGTTCCTTCGCTGGTCAACTGGTGAGGTGGACGTGGAAGAGGTCCGCGACGGTGGGGAATCCGGTGGGGTTCGCGGGGTCGACGGTCCAGGTGCCGCCCTGGCACCGGAGCGTTCCCGGCGAGGGCGGGTTCGCACCGGGTCCGGTGGGCGGTGTGCCGGTCGGGGTGGGGGTCGGCGCGGGGGTCGCGCCGCCGGCCGGCGCGCTCGCGCTCGTGCTGGGCGTCGGGGCCGCCTGCCAGGTGCACTGCGGGGTGAGTTCGGCGGTCGCGCCGGCCCGCGCCCTCTTGTTCTGGGTACCGGGGATGACCGAGTGGCCGACGGTGCCGGTGCTCAGCACGGTCACCCGGTAGCCGTCGCCGTCCGGTGTCAGGTCGCAGGCGGTGGTCCGCGCGTCGTTGTCCCGCGCGAACTGCGCCGCCCGGCCGCAGGAGTCGGTCAGGCCGGGGAAGACGCCGCCCAGCAACTGACCGACGCCGTCGAGCGGTCCGCCCTGGAAAACGTGCAGCAACTGGTCGTGCAGCTGCCCCGCGCGGTCCTGGGCCGCGGCCAGCGCGGCGGCGTCGGCCGCGGTCTGCGCGCCGTTGCGGGTGACGGCGGCCTGGCCGACCGCGAAGAACGCGAACGCGAGGAACAGCAGCGCGCCGATCACCGTGATGTAGACGGGCAGCGCCTGCCCGCGATCGCCGCCAGGGGGACGGCGCAGCATTCCCGTTCTCACACCTACCCGGCGACCTTGGCGATCTGGGTGGTGATCGCGTTGTAGATCGTCTGGCCGATATTGGTGCCCAGGATCGCGGCCACGATCAGCACCACGACCGCGATGATGCCCAGGTACTCCACCGAGGTCTGGCCCCGGTCGGACCGGGCGTTGATTCTGGCGATCGCGGTGTTCTTCCATCCCGTCAGGTGCGACCGGCTGGCCACTACGGCCCTCAGAGCGATGTGCTTCGACACGACGAACCCCTCCTACGGTGTGAGCCGCGGCGGTGGTCGGACGCCGGGCCGGGCACTCAGTCCCTTCGTCGTCCGCGTCCCGGGGCCCTCCCGGCACCGTGCTGTGGGCGACCCGAAAAGCGTAGAGGGAGGAGGCGTTGGGATTCGAGGGTTCCGGGACACCAGTGTGGCCCCGGGGCATGATTTTTCCCGCGCGAGCTGACATGAGATCAGTTCTCCGCATTCGGCATCGCCCTGGCGATCGGGTCGAGCGTCCCACATTCCGTTGCGATCGCAAAGAGTCTCGTTGCCATCGCGAAGGAAAGTTCCGGCCATTCCGTCCCGGTGCCGCTCGCGGTCCTCAACGCCCGAGCACCTGGCCGAAGTTGATGTTGTTGCCGAGGAAGAAGCCGGCGATGAGCAGGATCATGGTGGCCGGAACCATGAACGTGGTGATGACCACGGTGGACTTGGGCACCGCGCGGGCGGCCCGGCGGCGGGCGTTCTGGGCGTCGGCGCGGCGCATGTCCTTGGCGATCTGGATGAGGGTGTCGGCGATCGGGGCGCCGAGTTCCTCGCCCTGCTGGAGCGCGGAGGTGAACTGGGCGACCTGTTCGGAGTCGTTGCGGCGGCGCAGTTCGTCGAAGGCCTGCCGGCGGCTGACGCCCATGTCCATCTGGCGCAGCGTGATGCGGACCTCGTCGGCCCAGGGCCCCTGGTAGCTGTCGGCGACCCGCTCCAGCGCCTGCCGGAAGCCGAGGCCGGCGCTGACCACGACCGCCAGCACGTCCAGGAAGTCGGCGAGGGTGCGTTCGATCTCCGTCCGGCGCTCGCGCACCGCCAGCCAGATGCCCAGGTCGGTCCACCACAGGCCGAACGCCAGCAGCACCAGCGTCAGCGGGTACTCGCCGCGCAGCAGCATGACGACGGCGCCGAAGAAGCCCAGGAAGCCGTAGACGGCCCGGCGGGCGGCGTAGCGGTCGACGGTGAGGCCGCCGGGGTTGCCGGCCAGGTCCAGCCGGCGGCGCAGCCTGCCGACCCGGGCCGGGCCCATCAGGCGCAGCACGGACGGCGCGTACCGCATGCCGAGCCGGTCGACGGCCGAGCCGACGGCGGTGGTCCGGGTGGCGCCGACCTCCAGGGCGACGGCCAGGTCGTCGGGGAGTCTGGCCTCGCGGCGGTAGAGCGAGACGCCGTAGCAGATCCCGGCGACCGACACCGCGGTCCCCAGCGCGAGCAGCAGGGCGATCACGCTTCCTCCTCCAACGGTGCGGACTCCTCGGCGCGGCGGCCCGGTTCGGGGCCGCCGGGTGGCACGGCGCGGTCAGACATCGATCCTCGCCATCCGCCGGATCAGCACGAAGCCGACGGCGTACAGGACCAGGGCCGCCACGACGGCGGCCTCGCCGAGGAAGGTGCCGGTCATGGCGGCCAGCGCGCCGGGGGACATCTTGTTGAGCAGCAGCAGCGCGCCCAGGCCGATGCCGGGCACCGCGTAGGCGGTGATGGTGACCTGGGACAGCGTGGTGCGCACCTCGCGGCGGGTCTCCTTGCGCTCCTCCAGGGTCTCGGTGAGGTTGCGCAGCGAGCCCACCAGGGTGCCGCCGGCCTTGCTGGACAGCACCAGCGTGGTGACCATGACGGCCAGTTCGCGCGACGGCAGCCGGTTCTTGAGGTCGCCGAGCGCCTCCTCCAGGGACCTGCCGACGGCGAGCGCGTCGGCGACCCGGGTCAGCTCCTCGCCGGCCGGGGCGTCGAGTTCGTCGGCGGCCAGTCCGATGGAGGTGCGCAGCGCCAGTCCGGCGGCGGCGCTGTTGGCCAGCAGCCTTGCGAGTTCGGGCAGTTGGCCGATGAAGTGCTCGATGCGCTTCTGGCGGCGCCAGTTGAGGAACGCGTAGGCCGACCAGACGGCGACGGCGGCGGCGATCGGGCCGAAGAACGGTGCCATCAGCGTGCCGGCCAGCAGCCACACGACGGCCACCGCCAGGGCCAGGTAGACGGTGAACTCGCCCGGGGAGACGTCGAGTCCGGTGGCGGCCAGCCGGTGGTCCAGGGCGCGGCCGTAGCGGGTGCGGCGCACGGTGACGTCGAACCGGGAGAAGCGCTCGTGGCGGCCGGGGCGGCGGGCGCGGTCGTCGTCGGTGAGCCGGTCGACCAGGGCCTGCCGCTGGACGGCGCCCTGGGCCCAGGCGCGCAGTCCGGCGACCGCGAGCACGCAGGCGGCGAGGGTCGCGCCGAGCGCCACCCAGCCCATCGTCTCCATGGCTATTCGGCCTTTCGCAGGGCGAGCTGTTCGGTGGAGGTGGCCACGCCGAAGGCGGGCGGCACGGACTCGCCGGCCAGGTAGAGGCGGTCGGCGACCCGGCGCGGCAGCGGGTGGTGCTCGAAGTGGCCGCGGGTGACCCGGTCGGCGCCCAGCGGGGCGGAGCGGAACGCGCCGACGGTGGCCAGCTTGAAGTCCTCGCGGCCGCGGGAGGACAGCACGGCGATCTCGGTGATGCGGCGGCTGCCGTCGGCGTTGCGGGTCAGCTGGACCAGGACGTCGACGGCGCTGTTGATCTGGTCGCGCAGCGCCTCGAACGGCACCTTGACCTCGCTCATCGACGCCAGCGTCTGGAGCCGCATGAGCGCGTCCTCGGCGGAGTTGGCGTGCACGGTGGCCAGCGAGCCGTCGTGGCCGGTGGACATGGCCTGGAGCATGTCGAGAGTCTCGCCGCCGCGGACCTCGCCGACGATGACCCGGTCGGGGCGCATGCGCAGCGAGTTGCGGACCAGGTCGCGGATGGTGATGCGGCCCTTGCCCTCGACGTTGGGCGGCCGGCTCTCCAGCCGGATGACGTGGCTCTGCTGGAGCTGGAGTTCGGCGGCGTCCTCGACGGTGATGATCCGCTCGCCCTCCGGGATGAGGCCGGACAGCGCGTTGAGCAGCGTGGTCTTGCCGGAGCCGGTGGCGCCGGAGACGATCACGTTGAACTTCGCCCGCACCAGGCCGTTGAGCAGCATGAGCATGTGCTCGTCGAGGGTGCCCAGTTCGAGGAGTTCGGCGAGGGTGTAGGAGCGCGGGAAGCGGCGGATGGTGAGGGTGGGGCCGGTCAGCGACAGCGGCGGGATGATGACGTTGACCCGTTCGCCGGACGGCAGGCGGGCGTCGACCATCGGATTGGACTCGTCCACCCGGCGGTTGACGGTGGAGACGATGCGTTCGATGGTCTGCATCAGCTGCTCGGTGCTGGCGAACCGGGCGTTGAGCAGTTCGACGCGGCCGGCCCGTTCGACGTAGACCTGGTCGGGGCCGTTGACCATGATCTCGGTGATGGAGGCGTCCTCCAGCAGCGGTTCCAGGACACCCAGGCCGAGGGCCTCGTCGACGACCCGGCGGATGAGCGAGGCGCGTTCGGCGGTGGACAGCACCGGGCCCTCGCGGCTGATGATGTGGCCCAGGACCCGTTCCAGCCGACCGCGGCGTTCGGCCATGCCGAGCGAGGACATCTCCGCGAGGTCGATCTCCTCCAGCAGCTTGGCCCGGTAGACCGCGGTCAGGTGGGTCTCCTGGTGGTGCTCGGAGACCTCCTCGGGGGTGTTGATGCGTGAACGC
Organism: Streptantibioticus silvisoli; assembly: GCF_027947535.2. Taxonomy (GTDB): domain Bacteria; phylum Actinomycetota; class Actinomycetes; order Streptomycetales; family Streptomycetaceae; genus Streptantibioticus_C; species Streptantibioticus_C silvisoli. The sequence continues at coordinate 80,137 of NZ_JAAGKO020000019.1, read as the reverse complement.
AGGCCGCTCATCGTGGAGTTCCGTCCCAGGGCATGGTGGCGCGGCGGGTGACCGGGCCGAGGATGGAGATGCCGGGCAGGACGGACGGCACCTGGAGGGTGACGGTGGCGGTGGTCCGGTCGCCGCCCTGTCCGACCCGGACGCTGGGGTGCAGCCAGCCGCTGACCGAGGCGCTGCCGGCGGCGGCCCGGCCGGTGCGGGCGGCGGCCCGGGCCGCGGTGCCGGCCTGGCTGCCGGCGTAGGCCAGCAGGCCGAGCTGGACGCCGGCCAGCGCGACAAGCAGCAGGATCGGCAGGAAGCCGAGGAACTCCACGGCGGCCGATCCGCGGTCGCGGGCGGCGGCCCGGCCGTCCCGCGGCCGGCCGGACGCCCGCCGCCCGACCGCCCGCCCGAACGCCTGCCCGAACGGCCGCAGAGCCCGTGCCGGCCGCGCCCGCCGGTGGCCGGCGCGCGTCACGGGGTCTCCTTCGCGGCGCCGCCGTCACCGGTGACGGTGAACGGCAGGGAGAGCAGCCCCGGCACGAGCAGCGGCACCCGCAGGCTGACGCGGGCGGTGACGACGTCGCCGTCGGTGCCGACGGCGACGGAGGCGCCGGAGACCCAGGCGGCGGACGGCAGGTCGGCGCGGGCGGCGGCGCCGGCGTCGTGGCCGACGGCGGCGGCGCGGGCGGCCTGGTCGGCGGCGTTGCCGGCCAGCACGAAGCCGTAGCCGATCACCACGAACTGCCAGACCACCACCAGGACGGCGAGGATGAGCGGGGTGATGCCCAGCAGTTCGACGCTGACCTGGCCGCGGTCGCCGGCCGGGCGCGGCAGCGGGCCGGCCGCCCGCCACCTCCACGTCAGGGTCATGATCGTCAACTCCCGCCGGTGGTCGGGGTGTTGCCGGGTCCGATGGCACGCCGGGGGTCGCGGCGGCCGAGGCGGCGCGGGGCGCCGGCCGGTGGCGGGGCCGCGGCGGCGGGGCCGGCCGGCGGCGCGGCGGCCGGGGTGAGGATGCCGATCTCGGCGGCCAGCGCCCACAGCGCCTGCCGGACGGTGGAGCGGGCGTCGAGCTCGTCGAGGTGGCCGCTGTCGACGACGGGCTGGAGCTCCTTGAAGGCGGCCGGCACCGCGGCCCGGGTGACCGGGGTGCCGGTGATGCGTTCCACCAGCGGCGGCTGTATCTCGGTCTGCCGGCCGATGCGGTTGACGACCATCCGGATGTCCTGCGGCTTGCGGACCTGGAGGCGGTCCCACATCCGCACGGTGCGTTTGGCGGCGCGGACCGAGACGACGTCGGGGGTGGTCAGCAGCAGCGCGGTGTCGGCGAGTTCGACGGCGACCGCGCCGGCGCCGCTGAGCTGCGAGCCGCAGTCCACCACGACGACGGCGAACCGGGAGCGCAGCGCGGTGACGATCTGCCGGGCGGCGCGGTCGGTGACGGTCTCGCCCTGTTCGCCGTCGGCCGGGGCCAGCAGCAGCGACAGGCCGCTGGGGTGGGAGAACATCGCGTCGGCGAGCACCCGGGGGGAGATGTCGGTGATCTCGGCGAGGTCGGCGACCGAGCGGCGGAACTGCACGTCGAGGTAGGAGGCCAGGTCGCCGGTCTGCAGGTCCAGGTCGACCAGGGCGACCGGCACGCCGGCCGACCGGGCGGCCAGCGCGAGCTGGACGGCGGCGACCGTGGTGCCGACGCCGCCCTTGGCGCCGCAGACGGTGACCACCGTGCCGGCCGGTCCGGCCTGGGTGCCGTCGCCGCCGCCCAGGTGCCGGCGCACCCCGGCCGCCCAGCCGGCGGCGGCCTGGACGCGGGGGGCCAGCTCCTCGTAGGACAGCGGCAGGGCGACCACGCCGCGGGCTCCGGCGTCCATGGCGGCGGAGTAGACGGCCGGGCCGGTGTCGGCGGACATCAGCACGACGCCGACGGCCGGGAAGCGCAGCGCGACCTCCCGGACCAGTTCCAGCGCGGGCAGCGGGCCGATGCGTTCGTGGACCAGGACGACGTCGGGCAGTTCGTCGAGTCCGGCGGCGCCGAGCCGTTCCAGGGTGGCGAGCAGGGTGACGGAGTCGGCGACCGGCGGCACCGGTTCGGCGCCGGGCAGCTGCCCGGTCAGCGAGACCGCGGTCCGGGCCGCCTCGGGGTCCGCGGCGGGCAGAATGCGGATCGTCATCGGTGGCTCACCTGTCGCCGTTGAGGGTGTAGGTCCGCTGGGCCTTGGGGATCGCGGGGCTGCCGGGGGCGACCAGGGCGAGGCGGACGCGGGTGGCGAACGACTCGGCGTAGGCGACCCGCTGGGCGTCCTCGGTGTCGAGCGCGAAGGTGATGGGCACTTCGCGTCCGGTGTCGCGGGCGTCGGACTGGTCGCTGGTCTGGCTCGCCTGGGTGATCTTGCCGATGTCGAGCACCTGGGCACCGGTGACGATGATCCGCGACTGCGGGGTCTGGGCGCCCGCGGTGGTGCCGTTGACGCCGGCGCCGCCGAAGGTGGCGAAGATGTTGACCTGGTCGCCGGGTTCGATGGTGCCGGCCACACCGGTCTCGGCGTCGACCATGATGGCGATCTCCTGCTCACCGGCCTTCAGCCGCGGCCGGCCGGAGACCATGTCGGTCTGGAGCAGTGAGCCCTTGGTGAGCGGGGTGGCGGCGATCTTGCCGCTCACCGCGGCCAGCGAGGTCACCGCGGTCGACGGCAGCCAGCGGCTGGGTATGGAGACCTTGGTGAACTGTCCGGGGCTGAGCGCCTGGTAGGCGGCTATGTCCTGGTTCAGCTCGTAGGCGGTCGTCTGCGGACCGACCTTGGAGTCCACGTCGTTGACGACGGTCAGCACGCCGAAGAAGGCGGCGGCCGCGCACAGGACGGACAGCGCGAGCAGGAGGACACCGCGCCGCTGGCGTGAGTTCATCGACTGGACCAATCACAGGGGACGAGAGCCGCGCTGGACTCGGGCGGGGGGACGGGGGCGGACGGCGAAGGGGCCGCGTTGCGGCGGGTGTCGGCGGTCACGCGGGTCAACCGCCGTGCCGCCGCGACGGGTTGCCGGCCGGGGCCGGCGCCGGTGCGGCGGTGGTCAGCGGGGACGAGCAGAACGCGCAGCGGTCGCCGACGAGTTCGAGCCCGCACCAGCGGCAGGGCGCGCGGTGCGCGGAGCCGACCAGCTGGTACAGCACGCCGACGTCGGCGATGTACGCGGCGAACTCGACGACCTTGGCTGTTCCCCACCATCGCGCGGACCCCTCGGGCAGTGGCACCTGCCGCACATACTGGCACTTCCAGTCGGCCGCCAGGCGGTCCTTGACCCATTCCTCCCCCAGCCCCGGCCCGGCCGGCGGGTGGCCGGCGGCGTGGCCGCGGCCGGAGTGGCCGGCCGGCGCGGCCCAGGCGAGCCCGGTGGCGTAGTCGGGGCCGGGCAGCCGGGTGTCGTCGGCCAGCTGGGTCAGCGAGGCGGCGGGCGCGGCCTGGACGGCGAACCGGGCGCCGGGCAGCAGGGACTTCAGGTGGGTGCCGAGCCCGACGTCGACCCGGTCGAGCTTGGCGACGCTGCCCAGCACGGCGCCGGCGTGCAGGTAGTGGGCGAGCAGCCGGGCGGCGGAGGCGATGACGCCGGGGCCCAGGTCGTAGGGGGAGATGCGGCGCAACTGCTCCACGAGCAGGGCGGTCGCCAGCGGCGGCAGGTCGATGTCCACCAGGGCCATCCGGTCGCTCTCCAGCAGCGAGCGCACCGCGCGCAGCCGGCCGCGGTGGGCGGCGGACAGCGCGGCGGGCACCACGACGACCAGGTGGCCGACGGCCTGCAACGCGGACCAGGCGGTCTCCAGGGCGTCGTCGAGCGACTGGTCGGCGGGTGCGCCGAGCACCAGTGCGGCCGGGGTGTCCCGGTCCGGGACCGGCAGCAGCAGGTCCGCGCCGGTCGCGCCTATGACGGTTGACATCGCCAACCCCCCTGTTTCTCACCGCTCCTGAAGGTAGCTCACCCGGGTCATGACCGCCCCGGTTGCGCAGCCTATCCGTCTTTCCGGGGATGAACAGGGCCTTCCGGAAGCGGTACGGGGACTTCCGCAAGGGGGCGGCTGCGCCGGGCTTGGGTGGGCGAACGGGTCGGCCGGCGCCGGGCCTGGGCGGGTGAAGGGGTCGGCGGGGGCCGCTTCGGGGGCGGCGGACGGCCTGGCCTGCGGCTGGCGTTCGGGCCAACCGCACGGCGCGACCACCACCGGTACCCGCGCCACCGCCAGCCCACCCACCACACCCGTGCACGCACCACCCCACCCGGCGGAGCCAACCCCCGCTCGGCGGTCGGGTGACCGCCCCCGGCGCGTCTTGCCCGTGCGCGAACCCTTGACATGCCTACTGGTCTGGACCACTTTGGTCCGTACCAATGCTCCTCCCTCCCGACGCGCGCCGCGCCGTCCCCCCTGGAGGCACCTGTATGTCAGGTCGTGCGCCCACCCTCTCCCTCATCACCGCCGCGGTGGTCTCGGCCGCCGCGCTGGGCCTCGGCGTCAGCGCCGTCGGTGCCCAGGCGGCCACCGCCAACCTCACCGCCGACCCGGGGTTCGAGTCCGGCCTGGGCGGCTGGAACTGCGCCGCGAGCAGTGGTTCGGCGGTCAGCAGCCCGGTCCACAGCGGCAGTTCGGCGCTGAAGGCGGTGCCGTCCTCGTCCGACGACGCGCAGTGCTCGCAGACCGTCAGCGTCCAGCCCGACTCCTCCTACACCCTGAGCGCCTGGGTGCAGGGCTCCTACGTCTACCTGGGCGCCAGCGGCACCGGCGGCACCGACCCGTCGACGTGGACCCCGTCGGCGTCGTCGTGGCAGCAGCTGACGACGTCGTTCACCACCGGCGCGAAGACCACGTCGGTCACCGTCTACCTGCACGGCTGGTACGGGGAGCCGGCGTACTTCGCCGACGACGTGGCCCTGGCCGGACCGGCCGGCAGCGGCGGGACGCCCACGCCGCCGCCGACCAGCCCGCCGCCCACCTCGCCGCCGCCCACCAGCCCGCCGACCGGCGGGGCCGGCGTGCCGACCCACGCCGTCACCGGCTACTGGCAGGACTTCTGCAACGGCGCCACCGTGCAGAAGCTGTCGGACGTCAACAGCGCGTACGACATCATCGCCGTGGCGTTCGCCACCGCCACCACCACGCCGGGCGCGGTCGACTTCAGCCTGGACTCCTGCCTGAACTACAGCGACGCGCAGTTCAAGGCGGACATCACCGCCGCCCACGCGGCCGGCAAGAAGGTCGTCATCTCGGTGGGCGGGCAGAACGGCACCATCTCGGTGACGGACTCCGCCTCGGCGACCAACTTCGCCAACAGCGTGTACGCGCTGATGCAGTCCTACGGGTTCGACGGGGTCGACATCGACCTGGAGAACGGCATCAACCCGACGTACATGAGCCAGGCGCTGCACAGCCTGTCGTCGCTGGCCGGATCGGGGCTGGTGGTGACGATGGCGCCGCAGACCATCGACATGCTCAGCGCCTCCAGCGACTACCTGGCGACCGCGCTGCAGATCAAGGACATCCTCACCGTCGTCAACACCCAGTACTACAACAGCGGTTCGATGAACGGCTGTGACGGCGGCGTCTACTCCGAGGGCACGGTCGACTTCATCACCTCGATGGCCTGCACCGCCATCCAGGCCGGCCTGTCGCCGTCCCAGGTCGGCATCGGCGTGCCGGCCTCCTCCAGCGCGGCGGGCAGCGGCTACGTCTCGCCCACCGTGGTCAACGACGCCCTGGACTGCCTGACCCAGGGCACCTCCTGCGGCACCTTCAAGCCGCCGACCACCTGGCCGACGCTGCGCGGTGCCATGACCTGGTCCACCAACTGGGACGCCTCCAACGGCAACCAGTTCGCCACAAGCGTCGGCGCGCACGTCCACGCGCTGTCGTAACGGCCCGCACCGCCCCGCGCACGGCGGCCGGCGTCCCCCACCAAGGGGCGCCGGCCGCCGCGCGGGAGGCGGGTCAGTCCAGGACCGCCATCGCGTCGATCTCCACCAGCAGGCCCTGCGGCAGTCCGACGTAGACGGTGGTACGGGCCGGCGGCACCGCGACGGTGGCCAGCACCTCGTCGTAGACCGCGTTGAACTCGGCGAAGTGCGCGGTGTCGGTCAGGTAGACGCGGACCATGACGACGTCGTGCCAGCCCGCGCCGCCCGCCTCCAGGACGGCGTGGACGTTGGCCAGCGTCTGGAGGGTCTGCTCGCGCAGCGTGGGGCCGGCCGGCACCGGGTGGGACTGGCCGCCGGCGGCCGGCAGGAATCCGACCTGGCCGGCGACCTGGAGGATGCCGCCCTTGCGGACACCGTGCGAGAACCGCGCCGGGGGCGTGGTGTGGGTCGGCGGGGTGATCGCGGTCTTCTCGCTCATGGTGGGGCCTTCCTGAAGGGTGGGGGGCGTGTCGTTGACCCGCGGTGACCGGGATGTTAGACAGCAGGGCATACCCGGGCAACGACCCGGGGCGGCCCGCGCGGCGACGGAAGGAACGTGTTGGACACCGACAGCCTGGACCTGGAACGCGTCGACCACCGGTTCAAGGGCCTGCCGGCCGACGCCGCCGGCCTCACGGTAGCCGAACTCGCCGCGCAGCAGCGGTCGCTGTTCGACGGCGGCTTCACCACCCCGGTGCTCACCCTGGGTGCCGCCGCGCTGGAGCACAACCTCACCGCGCTGGGCCGCTACGCCGGCGCGCACGGGCTGTCGTTCGCCCCGCACGGCAAGACGTCGATGGCCCCGCGGCTCTTCGAGCGCCAGCTCGCGCACGGCGCCTGGGGGATCACCGCGGCCACCGCGTGGCAGGCGCGGGTCTACCGGGCGTTCGGCGTGCAGCGGATCTTCCTGGCCAACGAGGTGGTCGACCCGGCCGCGCTGCGCTGGCTGTCGGCCGAACTGGCCGCCGACCCCGGCTTCGCCCTGATCACCTACGTCGACTCGGTGCGCGGCGTGGAACTGATGGACCGTCACCTGACCACCACCGTCGACGTGGTGGTCGAACTCGGCGCCGACGGCGGCCGCACCGGCGTGCGCGACACCGCCACCGCCGACGCGGTGGCCGACGCGGTGGCCGCCTCCGCGCACCTGCGGCTGACCGGGGTGGCCGGCTACGAGGGCGAGCTGCCGGTGAAGACCGAACAGACCGTCCGCGCCTGGCTGGAGCAACTGCTGGCGCTGGCACGGCGGTTCGACGCCGCCGGGCGGTTCGCGCGGGCCGGTGAGATCGTGGTCAGCGCCGGCGGCAGCGCGTGGTTCGACACGGTGGCCGCGGTGCTGGAGGACGCCGGGCCGCTGAGCCGCCCGCTGCGCAAGGTGCTGCGTTCCGGCGCCTACGTCACGCACGACGACGGGCACTACGAGCAGATCACCCCGTTCCGCGAACGCGCCGCGTCCGAGGGCTCGTTGCGGCCCGCGCTGCGGCTGTGGACGCACGTCGTCTCCCGCCCGGAACCGGGGCTGGCGCTGCTGAACGCCGGCAAGCGGGACGCGCCGATGGACATGGACCTGCCGGTGCCGCTGACCGTGCGCGATCCGGACACCGGCGCCGAACGGGCGGCGGACGGGCTCCAGGTGACCGGCATGGCCGACCAGCACACCTTCGTACGGGTCGGCCCCGGCGCGCGGATCGAGGTCGGCGACTGGGTGTCGCTGGGCGTGTCGCACCCGTGCACCACGTTCGACAAGTGGCGGCTGATCCCGGTCGTGCAGGACGACGGCACGGTGACGGACCTCGTCCGCACCTTCTTCTGACCGCCGTGGATCTCGTACTGCGGGGCGCCACGGTCTTCGACGGCACCGGCGCCGACGGCTACCGGGCCGACGTCGCGCTGGCCGGCGGGCGGATCGCGCGCATCCACCGCCCCCGGGACGGCGGACCGCGCCCGTCGGCCCGCCGCACGCTGGACGCCGACGGGCTGGCGCTGGCACCGGGCTTCATCGACATGCACGCGCACAGCGACCTCGCCCTGCTGCGCGACCCGGCGCACGAGGCGAAGGCGCTCCAGGGCGTCACCTTGGAGGTGCTCGGCCAGGATGGGCTGTCCTACGCGCCGGCCGACGACGCCACGCTGTCCGCCGTACGGACGCAGATCACCGGCTGGAACGGCCCCGGCGACGACGTCACGTTCGACTGGCGCACCGTCGGCGGCTACCTCGACCGGCTGGACCGGGGTGTCGCGGTCAACGCCGCCTACCTGATCCCGCAGGGCACCGTGCGGGCGATGGCGGTCGGCTGGCACGACCGGCCGGCCACCGGCGCCGAACTGGACCGGATGCGGTCCCTGGTCGACGCCGGGATGCGCGAGGGCGCGGTGGGCCTGTCGTCGGGGCTGACGTACGCGCCCGGGATGTACGCCGACACCGCCGAACTGACCGCGCTGTGCCGGGTGGTGGCCCGGCACGGCGGCTACTGGTGCCCGCACCACCGCAGTTACGGCGCCGGCGCGCTCGCCGCCTACCAGGAGGTGATCGACGTGGCCAGGAGTGCCGGGTGTGCGCTGCACCTGGCGCACGCGACCATGAACTTCACCGTCAACGCCGGCCGGGCGGGCGAACTGCTGGCGCTGCTGGACGCGGCGATCGACGGCGGCTGCGACCTGAGCCTGGACACCTACCCGTACACGCCGGGCTGCACGACGCTGGCCGCGATGCTGCCGGGCTGGGCGCTGGACGGCGGACCGGCCGCCACGCTGGCCCGGCTGCGCGACGAGTCGAGCGCGGCGCGGATCCGGCAGGTGCTGGAGGTGGATGGCTCCGACGGCTGCCACGGTGTGCCGATCGACTGGGAGACCATCGAGATCTCCGGTGTCGCCGACCCCGCCCTGCGCCGGCTCGCCGGCCGCACGGTGGCGGCCCTGGCCCGCGACAGCGGCGAGGAGCCGTTCGCGGTGGCCCGGCGGCTGCTGCTGGCCGACCGGCTGGGCACCGCGATCCTCCAGCACGTCGGCGACGAGTCGAACGTGCGGGCGATCATGCGGCATCCGGCGCACACCGGCGGCAGCGACGGCATCCTGATGGGTGACAAGCCGCATCCGCGCGCGTACGGCACCTTCCCCCGTTATCTGGGCACCTACGTCCGCGAGCTGGGCGTCCTGACGCTGCCGGCCGCGGTGGCCCGGCTCACCGGCCGCCCGGCCGCCCGCCTCGGCCTGACCGACCGGGGTCTGGTCCGCGCCGGGCACCGCGCCGACCTGGTCCTCTTCGACCCCGGCACGGTCGGCGCCGGCGCCACCTTCGAGCGGCCGCGCACCGCGCCCACCGGCATCCCGTACGTGCTGATCGACGGCCACCTCACCGTGGACGACGGCCGGCGCACCGCCGTCACCGCGGGCCGGTCGGTGCGCGGCCGGGGGTACCGCGTGGCGGAAAACACCCAGCACGGCGCGTAACGCCCCCGGTAGTGTGTCGGCATGCAGGTGATCCAGTCGACGAAGCTCGCCAACGTCTGTTACGAGATCCGGGGCCCGGTTCTCGAAGAAGCGATGCGGCTTGAGGCGGCGGGCCACCGCATCCTGAAGCTCAACACCGGCAACCCGGCGCCGTTCGGCTTCGAGTGCCCGCCGGAGATCCTCGAGGACATGCTGCGCACGCTGCGTGACGCGCACGGCTACGGGGACGCCAAGGGGCTGCTGTCGGCGCGGCGCGCGGTGGTGCAGCACTACCAGACCAAGGACGTCCCGCTCGACGTCGAGGACGTCTACCTCGGCAACGGCGTCTCCGAGCTGATCCAGATGTCGATGCAGGCGCTGCTCGACGACGGCGACGAGGTGCTGGTCCCGGCGCCGGACTACCCGCTGTGGACGGCGTCCGTCTCGCTGGCCGGCGGCACCGCGGTGCACTACCGGTGCGACGAGCAGGCCGACTGGATGCCGGACCTGGCCGACATCGAGCGCAAGGTGACCGACCGCACCAAGGCGATCGTCATCATCAACCCGAACAACCCGACCGGCGCCGTCTACGACGACGAGCTGCTGCGCGGCCTGACCGACATCGCGCGCCGGCACCGCCTGGTGGTCTGCTCCGACGAGATCTACGACAAGATCCTCTACGACGACGCCACCCACACCCCGACCTCGGCCATCGCCCCGGACCTGCTCACCCTGACGTTCAACGGCCTGTCGAAGGCGTACCGGGTGGCCGGCTACCGCAGCGGGTGGATGGCGGTGTGCGGTCCGAAGAAGCACGCGAGCAGTTACATAGAGGGTCTGACGATCCTGGCGAACATGCGGCTGTGCGCCAACATGCCCGCCCAGCACGCCATCGCCACCGCGCTCGGCGGCTTCCAGTCGATCAACCCGCTGGTGCTGCCCGGCGGCCGGCTGCGCGCCCAGCGGGACGCCGCCTACCAGGCGCTGACCGCGATCCCGGGCGTCACCTGCGTCAAGCCGCGCGGCGCGCTCTACGCGTTCCCCCGGCTGGACCCGGACGTCTACAAGATCAAGGACGACCGGCAGATGGTCCTGGACCTGCTGCGCGCCGAGAAGATCATGATCGTGCACGGCACCGGCTTCAACTGGCCCGAGCCGGACCACTTCCGCATCGTCACCCTTCCCCGCGCGGAGGACCTGACCGAGGCGATCACCCGGATAGGGCGTTTCCTGGACGGCTACAGCCAGCCCTGACGCCGGCCGGTCCGGCACCGCACGGGGGCCCGGCCCACGACATCGGTCGTGGACCGGGCCCCCGTGCGTTGAGGGTCGGCGTCGTCCCGCGGCAGGCGGTCTTGGTCGGGGTGCCCGCCGGGGGGTTCGTGCCTCGCCGCCGGCCCGCCCGCCGCGCCGCACGCGCGGGGACGGGCCGGATTCCGCGGCGCCGCGTCAGCCGAGGCGGCGCACCAGCGAGCGGTACTCGTCCCACAGCTCGGCCGGGGTGTGCTCGCCGAAGGTCTCCAGGTGGCCGGGGATCAGCGCCGCCTCCTCGCGCCAGACCTCCGGGTCGACCGACAGCAGCAGGTCGAGGTCGGCCTGGTCGATGTCGAGGCCCTCGGTGTCGAGGGCGCCCGGCGCCGGCAGGTGGCCGATGGGCGTCTCCACCGAGTCGCCGCGGCCGGCGAGGCGCTCGACGACCCACTTGAGCACCCGGCTGTTCTCGCCGAAGCCGGGCCACACGAAGCGGCCGCCGGCGTCCTTGCGGAACCAGTTGACGTAGAAGATCCGCGGCAGCTTGTCACCGTCGCCGCGCTCGTGCGCCTGCCGGCCGATCCGCAGCCAGTGCGCGAAGTAGTCGCCCATGTTGTAGCCGCAGAACGGCAGCATGGCGAACGGGTCGCGGCGCAGTTCGCCGACCTTGCCCTCGGCGGCGGCGGTCTTCTCCGAGGCCACGTTGGCGCCGAGGAAGACCCCGTGCTGCCAGTCGAAGGACTCGGTGACCAGCGGGACGGCGCTGGCGCGGCGGCCGCCGAACAGGATCGCGGAGATCGGCACGCCCTGCGGGTCCTGCCACTCCGGCGCGATGATCGGGCACTGCGAGGCCGGCACGGTGAACCGGGCGTTGGGGTGGGCGGCCGGGGTGCCGGACTGCGGCGTCCAGGCGTTGCCCTTCCAGTCGGTGAGGTGGGCGGGCGGCTGCTCGGTCATGCCCTCCCACCACACGTCGCCGGAGTCGGTGAGCGCCACGTTGGTGAAGATCGAGTTGCCGTACATGGTCTTCATGGCGTTGGCGTTGGTGTGTTCACCGGTGCCGGGGGCGACGCCGAAGAAGCCGGCCTCCGGGTTGATGGCGTACAGCCGGCCGTCCTCACCGAAGCGCATCCAGGCGATGTCGTCGCCGACGGTCTCCACGCTCCAGCCGGGGATCGTCGGCTCCAGCATGGCCAGGTTGGTCTTGCCGCAGGCGGAGGGGAACGCGGCCGCCACGTACTGCGGCGCGCCCTGCGGCGGGGTGAGCTTGAGGATGAGCATGTGCTCGGCGAGCCAGCCCTCGTCGCGGGCCATCACCGACGCGATGCGCAGGGCGTAGCACTTCTTGCCCAGCAGCGCGTTGCCGCCGTAGCCGGAGCCGTAGGACCAGATCTCCCGGCTCTCGGGGAAGTGCGAGATGTACTTGGTGGTGTTGCACGGCCACGGCACGTCCTTGGCGCCGGGCGCCAGCGGGGCCCCGAGGGTGTGGACGGCCCGGACGAAGAAGCCGTCGTCGCCGAGTTCCTCCAGCACCCGGCTGCCCATCCGGGTCATGGTGCGCATCGAGACGGCGACGTAGGCGGAGTCGGTGATCTCCACGCCGAGCGCCGACAGCGGCGAGCCGACCGGGCCCATGCAGAAGGGCACCACGTACATGGTCCGGCCGCGCATCGAGCCGCGGAACAGCCCGTCGTCGCCGGCGAAGATCTCCCGCATCTCGGCGGGGGCCTTCCAGTGGTTGGTGGGGCCGGCGTCCTGCTCGCGCTCGGAGCAGATGAAGGTCCGGTCCTCCACCCGTGCCACGTCGCTCGGGTCGGAGGCGGCATAGAAGGAGTTGGGGCGGTGCACCGGGTCGAGCCGCTTGAACGTCCCGCGCTCGACGAGTTCGTCGCACAGGCGCTGGTACTCCTCCTCGGAGCCGTCGCACCACACGATCTCGTCGGGCTGGGTCAGGTCGGCGATCCCGTCGACCCAGGCGATCAGTTCCTGGTGACTGGTGGGAGCTTCCTGCCGGCTGATGGGAGCCGCATTTCCGCGCGCCACGATCGCTCCGTCCCGCCCGGTCCGCACGTCCCGGGCGTCAGATGTTGAGGGTTGGTGTTCGGCCCCTTGGGGGCTGCGGCCCGGATGCTTTCGCGCGCCCGCTCATCCGGTACCGACCGCACTCACATGAGTGTCTGCTCATATGAGTGTCCACCCATGACATCTGTGCTGTCCACCCCCCGAGGGGTGAGCATTGCCACTTCTCGCCCGTTTCATGACCCGGACGTAACCTACGGACGCGTAGGTAGAGTGGCCGCCATGACCCCGGTCGAGGAAACTCCCGTGAAGGCCGCGGTTGCCACCGCCGCCGAGCACGCAAACGCCGTCGTGAAGCCCAAGCTGCGCGGATGGCTGCACGCCGGGATGTTCCCGGCCGCCCTGATCGCCGGAGTGGCGCTCACCGCGCTCGCCGACAGCCCGCGAGCCCGGATCGCCTGCGCCGTCTACACCCTCAGCGCCTGCCTGCTGTTCGGGGTGAGCGCGCTCTACCACCGGGGGAACTGGGGCCCGAAGGCGTACGCCGTCCTGCGGCGGCTGGACCACGCGAACATCTTCCTGATCATCGCCGGCACCTACACCCCCCTCGCGATACTCCTGCTCCCGCACGGCACCGCGGTCGCACTGCTGTGGTTCGTCTGGGCGGGAGCGCTGGCCGGTATCGCCTTCCGGGTCTTCTGGGTCGGCGCGCCGCGCTGGCTCTACACCCCGTGCTACCTGGCCCTGGGCTGGGCCGCGGTCTTCTTCCTGCCCGACTTCATGCGCACCGGCGGGGTGGCCGTCCTGGTCTGCGTGGCGGTCGGCGGCCTGCTCTACAGCGCCGGCGGGGTGATCTACGGCATCAAGCGCCCCAACCCCTCCCCGCGCTACTTCGGCTTCCACGAGGTCTTCCACTCGCTCACGCTGGCCGCGTTCGCCGTGCACTACGTGGGGATCTCGCTGGTCGCGTACAGCCATAAATAACGCTTACCGGCTTTAGGGAATCGTTTCTCCCCTTTTCGGTCATACGTCCGGCTCAACCCCCGCCACATTTCCGCCGACATATCCGTTCGATCCCGTTCGACCGTCCGCTCCGCGGGTTGCGCGGGGGTTCGGCGTGGGTGCGGCCGGGGTTCGGCGTGGGTGCGGCCGGGGTTCGGTGCGGGGTTCGGCGCGGTTGCGGCCGGGGCTCGGCGCGGGGTTCGGCGCCGGTTCGGCCGGTCTCCGGCCGGGGCGTCGCAGGCGCGGAGGGGCGCCGCAAGCACGGGCGGGCGGGCCCGCGGGAGAGTGGGCCGGTGCCGTGCGGCAGAGCGGACGGTGCCGTGGGGCGGATGCACGACAATGACCGCATGGCTTCTGCGACCCCTTCGGACCCTCCCGCGCCGAGCCTGCGGGAACGCAAGAAGATCAAGACCCGGCGGGCGATCCGGACCGCCGCCTACCGGCTCTTCGAGTCGCAGGGGTACGAGGCCACGCCCGTCGAGCAGATCGCCGCCGACGCGGAGGTCTCCCCCAGCACCTTCTTCCGGTACTTCCCGACGAAGGAGGACGTGGTCCTCAGCGACGAGTACGACCCGGTGATGCGGGCCGCGATCGCCTCCCGGCCGGCCGGCGAACCGCTGGTGGTGAGCATGCGGGCGGCGATCGCGGACGCGGCCCGCCAGATGTTCCAGGAGGACCGCGGGGAGATCCTGCTGCGCATGCGGCTGTGCCGGCAGGTGCCGGCGATCCGCACCCGGCTGGGCGAGAACATGGTGACCGCGCAGCGCCTGCTGACCGGCGCGCTCTCCCAGCGGGACGGCCGGCCCGCCGACGACCTCGAACTGCGCGTACTGGCCGGGGCGTTGATGGGCGGCTGGACCGAGGCGCTGCTGTACTGGTCGGAGACCGGCGCGGCCGAACCCCTGCCGGACCTGCTGGACCGCACGCTCACGATGATCTCGGAGGGGATGACGGGGTCGCGGTGAGGGGGCGCGGGGTCTCGGGGGCGGGGCGGGGGTTTTCGGTGGTCGGCGGTGATCGGCGGCGTCGACCGGTCCGCGGTGGCCGGGCAGGGGCCGGTGGTCCGCGGTGACCGGCGTCGTCGACCGGTCCGCGGTGGCCGTATCGCGTTCACCGGCCGCGCTGACCGTTGTGCGGTGACCGGCCCACGGGGCCCGTGCGGTGGTCCGCTTCCGTCAGCGGTCCGCGCCGCGGGGTGACGCCCCGCGACGCCGACGTCGCCCACGCCACCCGCAGCGGAACGCCACGTCCTCCACGTCATCCGTAGCGGAACGCCACCCACGTCACCCGTAGTGGAACGCCACGTTCCGCCGGAGTTACGAGCCCTGCCCGGTCGTGTCGCGGCTGAGGCGTTCCGTCAGGCCGCGGGCGTCGGTGACCGGCAGGGAGCAGACGAAGCCGCGGCAGACGTAGGCCGTCGGGGCGCCGCCGAGCAGGTGGCGGTCGGCCAGCAGGGGGAATCCGGGCGTGTCGGGCTCGCCGACCGCGAGGACCGCGCCGGGGGCGGTGGCCAGCAGGGCGGCCCGGCGCAGCGCGTCGGTGCCGGCGTGGCCGGCCGGCCCGGCGACGGCCACCTCGCGCGGTCCGTCGAGCGCGGCCTCGGCCACCGCCAGGCCCCAGCCGATGAACCGCGGCGCGGTCGCGGCGAGGGCGCCGACCACGCCGAGTCCGCGGACGGCGGCGTCCCGGTGCCGGGCGGAGCCGGTGTGGGCGGCGTAGGACAGCAGGGCGCCGGCCGCGGCGGTCCAGCCCGACGGCGCCGCGTTGTCGGTGGGGTCCTGCGGGCGGCGGATCAGCGCCTCGGCGTCGTCGGCGGTGTCGTGGAAGGCGCCGTCCTCACCGGTGAAGTGGTCCAGGACCACCTCCAGCAGCCGGCCGGCCGACTCCAGCCAGGCGGGCTCGCCGGTGACGCCGGCCAGCGTGATCAGGCCCTCGGCGACATCGGCGTAGTCCTCCAGCACGCCGGCGTTGCCCCCGGCCCGGCCGTCGCGGGAGGTGCGGGCGAGCCGGCCGTCCTCGCCGAGGTGGATCCGCAGCAGCAGGCCGGCGGCGGACTCGGCGGCCCGGACCAGGTCGTCGCGGCCGAAGATCGCGCCGGTCTCGGCGAGCGCGGCGACGGCCAGCCCGTTCCAGGCGGCGACCACCTTGTCGTCCCGTCCCGGCCGCGGCCGGGAGGCGCGTACGGTCGTCAGCCGCCGGCGGACGGCCTCGACGCGTTCGGCGGGGTCCACGTCCCGGTGCGGCAGCCGCAGTACGGAGGCGCCGGCCTCGAAGTTGCCCGCGTCGGTGACGCCGAAGTACTCCCTGGCGAGGGCGGCGTCGTCCGCGCCGAGCGCCTCGTCGAGTTCCCGCGGGGTCCACACGTAGAACGCGCCCTCGGCGTGGCCGCCGCCGGCGATGTCGCTGTCGGCGTCCAGCGCGGAGGCGAACCCGCCCTCGGGGGTGCCGAGTTCGCGGACCATGAACGCCGCGGTCTCCAGCGCGACGCGTTCGGCCAGCGGCGATCCGGTGGTACGCCACAGGTGGGTGTAGACCCGGCACAGCAGCGCGTTGTCGCTGAGCATCTTCTCGAAGTGCGGAACGGTCCAGGTGTGGTCGACCGTGTAGCGGGCGAATCCGCCGCCGAGCTGGTCGTACATCCCGCCGCGGGCCATCGCCTCGCAGGTCTCCTCGGCCATCGCCAGCGACTCGGGCGATCCGGTGCGGGCGTGGTGGCGCAGCAGGAACTCCAGCACCATGGACGGCGGAAACTTCGGCGCCCCGCCGAAGCCGCCGTGCACGGCGTCGTACTCATCCGCCAACACCCGTACGGCGGAGTCGAGTTCGGCCCCACGGGGCACCTGGCCACCGGGCAGCGCGGCGGTGACGCTCCGCCGGGCGAGGTCGGCGGTGATCCGGGCCGCCACCTCCGCGACCTCCTCGCGCCGGTCCCGCCACGCCGTGGAGACCCCGTCGAGCACCTGGCGGAACGCGGGCATGCCGGAGCGCGGCGCGGGCGGGAAGTAGGTGCCGAAGTAGAAGGGTTCGGCGTCGGGGGTCAGGAAGACGGTCATCGGCCAGCCGCCCTGCCCGGTGGCGGCCTGCACGGCCTCCATGTAGACCGCGTCAACGTCCGGCCGCTCCTCACGGTCCACCTTGACCGCCACGAACCCGTCATTGACGACGGCAGCCGTCACCTCGTCCTCGAAGCTCTCCCGAGCCATGACGTGACACCAGTGGCACGCGGAGTAACCCACCGACAACAGCACGGGCACGTTCCGCCGCCGAGCCTCCTCGAACGCCTCGGGCGACCAGGGCCACCAGTCGACGGGGTTGTCGGCGTGCTGGAGGAGGTACGGGGAGGTCGCGTCGGCCAGGCGGTTCATCCCGGCATCGTCGCACGACCGGGTCCGTGCGGCCCACCTTGCGAGGCCGTGGAGCCGGGAAGAAGACGCAGTACCCAATCCAGAGGCTGTCGGCCCTACTCCAACCGACACGACAGGCCCAACCGATCTTGACCTGCGAGGCAAGCCCGCCGGCCTCGCTCCCCCAGCGGAGCTTGCCCGCCTGCACCCGGACTCGGCCTTCCTCATGGCGTACTCCCGCATCTGCGACGACTGGCGCAAGCACAACCGGAAGAAGGCCGCCACGTCGTCGTGGTCCGCAGGCAAGGGCGTGGCGAAGCAGCACCGCCGCAGCAACAGGAACGCCACTCGACACGGCGCGACGACATGGTCAGCCTCCTCGAATCCTCACTGTCCCACCCCGTTGCCCCGCCACGTCGCGGCAAGACGTGACCCCGCAAGGAGCATCGGTTTACGTGCTTGCTTTCAGTGTCCACGCAACGGGGCCCTCCGGGGACGTACGGGGGGCGGGGCTGCCGTGCCCGCTCCCCGGGCTCCGGCCGACCGCGCGCGGGGCCGCCCGGAGCCGGGTGCTCACGGGTCACACCCGGCGGTTCACGGACGCGCCCCCGACCGCACGGTGCTCCGTCCGGTGACGGGCACCCGCGCCACGGCCGGAGCGGTGTCGGGCACCCGCACGGTACGTTCGCCGTAGCGGGGGCGACGGGTCGCCGCGGTCATCGCCGGACGGACGGCGAAGGCGCACGCGGCGAACAGGGCCGCGACCACCCACCAGCCCCAGCCGCCGGTGCGAATGGCCAGGAACGTGGTGGAAGCCGGGCCGATCATCTGGAACACGCTGTTCAGCATGCGGCTCGCCCCGGCGTACGCGCCCCGGCGGTCCGCAGGCGGCAGGTCGGTGTTGACGAACCACTGGGCAGCGGATATCCACAGCTCCGTCATCGTGGTGAGGACCACGGCCACGCCCAGCACGACCACGGTCAGCCAGCCGTGGGTCGCCCCGCTCAGGGCGAGGACCGGGCAGGCCGCGGCCATGGACCAGGCCGCACGCCGGGCCAGCCGCGCGGCGCCGGCGGTGGTCCCGGCGCCGCGGGTGGCCGGCACCTGCAAGGCCACCGCCATCACCGTGTTCAGCGCGACGAGCACGCCCAGCACCGGCTTCGGCACGTCGGTCATGGTGATCGCCCACAGCGGGATCACGTCGCTGAAGATGGTGACGTTGAGGATGCTCACCATGCTGAGCAGTGTCGCGAGCGCCAGGTACGGCCGGTCGCGCAGCACGCTCCACGGCCTCGGACGCGGCCGGTGGCCGGCCGGCCCGGTGGCGTGCGCGACCGGCATCCGTGCGACGTGGGCCGCGTTGACCAGCATGCCGACCGAGTTGGCCAGCACCAGAGCCAGCAGCGCGACCCGGGAATCGAGGGCCAGGACGGCCGTGCCGAGCCCGCTGCCGACGGTGAAGCCGACGTTCTTGTACGCGCGGACGAACGACAGCACCCGGACCCGGTCGCCGGCCGGCAGGGCGGCGACCGCGTAGAGGCCCTGCCCGGAGCCGGCGAGCAGCTGACCGACCGTGGCGACCGCCATCACCAGCAGGAACGACCAGAACCCGCTCGCGAACGGATAGGCACCGAACCCCGCGGCGGTCACCACCGCTCCGGCCAGCCAGACCCTCCTGCCGCCGAACCGGTCGGCGAGATGCCCGGCCGGCAGCGATCCGACCAGCCCCAGCAGACCGGCGAACGAGAAGCCCAGCCCGATCTGCGTCGCCGGCAGTCCTGTGTAGAGGCTGAAGAAGACCACACCGCCCGTGAGGTAGGTACCCCCACCCACCGCGGCAATCGCCGACTGCGTGCACAGCCGCCGGGGCAGGCCGGCCGGTGGCAGTACGCGCTGCGTCAGGGTCCACTGACCGGGGCGGACAAGCCGGTCGATCATGAAAACAACATCATCCTTACCGCGTTCGGTGGTTCGCCCCCTCGGCGGCTCGCCGGTCCCGGAGCCCCGGGACGGCCCCCTTCGGGCCGCGAGCCCCGCCGTCGGGAGGTCAGGCGTCGGTGTCCAGCTCGAACCGGTAGGCCGCCAGGACGCGTTCGATGTCCGTGGTGGCCTCCTCCGGGGACGTCGAGGCCAGGTAGACGTGGCCGGCGTAGGCGATGGACGACCGCGGCCGATCGAACAGGTCGCCCGGGCCGTAGCGCATGACCGCCTCGATCACGCCGGGCAGTTCCCTCAGGTCCTTCGCACTGCTGACGTGGTGAATCCGTCCGGGACGGGCGGGCAGCGTGAGCCAGCTGATCACGTCGGCGCGGGCCCCGCCCACCGGGCGCAGCGGGCGGTCCAGCGCGAGGTCGACCGCCCAGGCCCGCACGTCGATGCCGTACTGGTGGAACAGTGCCCGCGGCAGGCCGGCGCCGCCGGGCCGGGCGGCCACCTCGCCGACCATGAGGCCGTCGGGCGTGCCGAAGAACTCGCCGTGGGTGAAACCGTCGGTCTGCCCCAGCGCACGCAGGGAGGCGCGGTGCAGGTCGAGTACGGCGGCCGCGACCGGATCGGTGTCCGGCAGCAGCGTGGTGCCGCCCGTTGCTCCGAGTCCGGCGAGGAGCGGTGCCGGGTAGCGTCCCACGTGGGCGTAGACCTCCCGGCCACCGACGTGCAGGGCGTCGCAGTGGTACTCGGTGCGGACGTCGACGAAGGCCTCGACCACGAGGGAACCGCAGGCGCTCAGCGGGGCGAGGTGGCCCTCGGCGGCCAAGCGCTCCAGGTGCGCCGGTCCGTCGGCGCGCCACACGTTCTCGGTCCCTCCGCCGGCCGCCGGTTTGACCACGACGGGCCAGCCGATCAGTTCGGCCGCAGCGGGTACGGCGTCCAGGGAGGCGACCCGGGTGTTCGCGGCCACCGGCAGCCCAGCGGCTGCCAGCAGGCGTTTCATCAGCGTCTTGTCGGTGAAACGGACGGCCTCGCCGAGCCCGGCGCCCGGCAGGCCGAGCAGGTCGCGCAGAAAGGCCGCGGCCCGCATGCCTTCCTCCTGCACGGTCAGTACTGCGCCGGCCCCCGGATGGGCACGGGCCACGGCGGCGAGCGCAGCGTAGTCGTCCAACGACCGCACCGGGACCACCGGGTGGCCGTCGCCGCGCAGTCCGGCGTACGCCTCCGGAACCACCGACACGAAGTCCGTGTGGCCCGCGCGGACGAGCTCCTGCTCCAGTACCGGTGGGCCGACGGCGACGACCAGAACGGTCACTTGAAAACCTCCACGTCCTCAGAAAGCGGTCACGGCGTACGGCCGTGCGGTGTCGCCCCCGGCGGCGGCGCATCGCCGCACGGCCGGGGAGGGGCGCCGGTCACGGCGTCCGTCCGCGCGACGCCGGTGCCCGGTACGCGTCCGCGATGTCCCGCAGGCCGGACAGCCGGGCGACGGCGGTCCTCAGGGCCTCGTCGGTCTTGCAGAACGCGAAGCGCAGCAGATGCGCGCCGGACCGCGCGTCGGTGAAATAGGTACCGCCGGGAATGGCGACCACCTTGCCGTGACGGGCGAGCCAGTCGGCGTAGTCCGCGGCGTCGGTGACACCCAGACCGCTGGCGTCGGCCAGGACGAAGTAGCCGCCCTCCGGCCGGGTCACGGCGAAACCGGCCGCGGTGAGACCGGCACAGAGCAGGTCACGGCGACGTTCCATCGCGCCGCGCAGGTCCGCGAAGTAGGACGCCGGCAGGTTCAGTCCCGCCACCACCGCGGTCTGGAGCGGGCCCTGGGTGGCGAACGACAGGTATTGCTTGACGCGCGCCACCGCCCCCACCAGTTCGGCCGGCCCGCTCACCCAGCCCACCTTCCACCCGGTCGCGGAGAACGTCTTGGCGGCGGAACCGACGGTGAGCGTCCGGGAGCGCATTCCGGGCACGGCCGCCGGCGAGAGGTGCTCGCGGCCGTCGTACACGAGGTGTTCGTAGACCTCGTCGACCAGCACGATCAGATCGTGTGCCGCCGCCGTACGGGCGACCGCGTCGAGTTCCGGCCGGGTGAGGACGCGACCCGTCGGGTTGTTCGGCGTGTTGAGCAGGATCATGCGGGTGCGCGGTGAGACCGCCGCCGCGAGGCCCGCCTCGTCGAGCACGTAGTCCGGGCCGGTCAGCGGGACGGTCACCGGGACACCGCCGGCCATCGTGACGGCGGCCGGGTACGCGTCGTAGAACGGCTCGGGGAACACCACCTCGTCGCCCTCACCGACCAGGGCGAGGATCGCCGCGGTGAGTCCCTCGGTGGCACCCGCCGTGATCACCACCTCGGTCTCCGGGTCCACCTCGATCCCGCAGCGCAGCGCGAGGTCGGCGGAGACCGCGCGGCGCAGTTCCGGCAGACCGCGCACGGGCGGATATTGGTGATCCCCGTGGGATATGGCGTGGGATGCGGCGGCGAGCAGCGGCTCGGGCGGATTCCAGTCGGGAAAGCCCTGGCCGAGATTAACGGAGCCCGTACGCCGAGCCAGCGCGGACATTTCCGAATAGACCGAGTAAGGGCTTCCCGGCGTACGCCGCGCAGGCTGCATGAAGAGTCGCTCCCCGCTGTCGGGATCACATGAAGACGCAGACGCTATACCGGCACCTCAAAGGGCGTCAATGCGAGTTCGAGGTGGCCGGGGGAAGTGCTCCGCCGTCATCCGGGACGGCTGAACCCGCACTACAGGAGCGGCGTACATCGCGCGTACACGCGGCGCATCGCGGCGGGTGTACGGCGCGTTGACACGTCCGCTCTAGCGTTTTCGCCGACTGCGAGGAACCCGCGTCGAAGGCGAACGGGCCGGAGCAGGCGGCAGCGGATTCTCGCTGCCGACGGTCGAAGGACGTCGCTGAGGAGGTACGAGGACACTTTGAGGCGCCGCCTGGGAATGCTACCGCCCGGTTTCAAGGATGTGGTCGGCGAGGATGCTGAAAGAATAAACAGTGCAGAGGCTCTCTTTCTGGAAGTCGCATCGACTTTCGGGTATGCCCAGGTACGGAGCGCGCCCCTCTCGTATGTCAGCGATTATCTGACGTTCGGCTCGGCGGCGGCCGGGCGGATCTTCGACTTCGTCGACCGGGGCGGCCGCCACGTCGCGCTGACGGCCAACGCGCTCGTCGCGCTGCTGCGGGCGGTGTCGGGGGCGGACGCCCTCCGGCCCGCCGAGCCCACCCTGGTCGCCGCCGCCGTCACCGTCGCCCGCCATCAGCGCAAGCCCCTGCGCTCGTGGACGCAACTGGTGGCCACCATGTGCAACGAGCCGGACGAGTTCGCCGCCCAGCTCACCATGCTGCGGCTGTGGGCCGCGCTCCTCGCCGGCACGGGCTGCGTCGTGACGCTTCGCGACCACCGCGTCGTCGACACCCTCGCCGACGAATGCGGTCTCGGCGCCACGGAGGCCCGCGACATACTGCATCGCTGGCGCAAGGGGGAGGAACCGGCCGGCGACGCGGCCCAGTTGTGCGATCGGCTGAGCCGGCTGTCCAAGATCGACCACGACCAGCCGGTGACCGCGCAACTGCGGGAGGTCACCGCGCTGGAGCCGGCGCTGACCGGCAGGGGCGCCCAGGTCGACCGCGTCATGCGGTACCTGGACCGGGTCGGTCTGCCGTGCCGGCTCGACTGGAACCTGGCGGACGTCACCGAGTACCGCAGCGACCTCTGCTTCGAGATCACCGATCCCGGCGGACAGGTGGTGGCCGAGGGCGGCGGCTACCACGCGCTGGCCGGCGGCCTCGGCACCGGGGCTTCGACGTGCTGGAGCACGGCCGGGTCGGCCGAACGGATGGCGGCGCTGCTCGCGCCGTCCGGAACACCCATGGTCCACCTGCTGGACCTCCAGTGCGCCGACGACGACTTCTTCCTGGCCGCGGCGGCCGCGCTGCGCCGCAGCGGCTACCGGGTCCGGGAGCGCTGGGGCGTCACGCGGCTGGGCAACGTGCTGAGCCACCTGCCGGTGACCGACGAGTCCTGGTTCGCCGTCGTCGGCCCGCAGGAGTGCGCCGGCCGGACCCTGACCCTCCAGCACTCGGCCCGGACCGCCGCGCCGCGCCAACTGACCGTCCCCCTGACGAACGTTGAGGAGTGACTCCATGGACACCGACCGGACGCTGCAGGAGGCGGTACGGACGCGCTCGGCCCACATCGCGGTGTGGGGAGCCGGTTTCATCGGCCTGTCCGCGGCCGAGGCCTTCGTGGCCGCCGGCTTCCCCGTGGTGGTGATCGACGTGGACCGGGACCGGGTCGCGGCCGTCAACGCCGGCCGGGTTCCGCTGCCCGGATTCGAGGACCGCGTACACCTCGACCCCGACGCGCTCTCCAGCGGCCGGCTGACGGCCGTGCTCAGCGACAGCGCCGACTGGCACGCGGCGGACGTCCACATCATCTGCGTCAACACCGACCGTAACGGCGTACCGTTGACCGGCCCCCTCCACGACGTGCTCGCCCGCCTCGTCGCCGCGCGCGACGGCGCCAGGGAGTCGCTGGTGGTGCTGGAGAGCACGGTCAGCCCGTCCTGGCTCGCCGAGTCGGTCGGCCCGGCCTTCGCCGGGGACGACCGGGTACACCTGGCGACCGCGCCGCGGCGCGACTGGATGCTCTCGCCCGACATGAACGTGCGCACGCTTCCCCGCGTCGTGGGCGTGGCCGCCGAACGCTCCCGCGGTCTGCTCGCAGACCTCTACGCGCCGGTGACCGAGCAGGTCCACTTCGCCCGCGACTGGATCCACGCCGCGCTCACCAAGCCCGTCGAGAACCTCTTCCGGTACGTCGACCTGGTCCTCGCGAACCAGCTGCGCGACGCGTACCCGGACCTCGACATGACGGAGGTCCTGCGGCTGGCCGGCACCAAGTGGAACGTGCCGACCTACCACCCGTCCCTGGGAATCGGGGGCTACTGCATCCCGCTCAGCCCGCACTTCGCGGTCGACCGGTCCGCGGCGGACGCCCTGCCCATGGTGCGCTCCGCGATGGAGTGGAACGCCGGGTACGCCGACCTCCTCGCGGAGTGGGTGATGTCCGCCGGCCCGGGCCCGTACGGGATCCTCGGCATCAGCTACACCCCGGACGTCCGGATCGCCGAGGGGTCGCCCGGGCTCGCGCTGGCCGCGGCACTGCGACGGCGCGGCGCGGAAACCCTGGTGCACGACCCGTACTTCACCGCCGACGAGGTGCGGACGATGAGCGGCGGAGCCGGCCCGCTCGACTTCCCCGGCGGGGTCGGCACGCTCGGGACCTTGATCGTCGTCACCGCGCACCGCGCCTACGCCGCACTGCCCGAGGTCGTTCGCGACGCGGACAAGCCGCCCGTCGTCATCGACAACATGGGGTCCTTCCGCTCGGAACTGGCCGACGGTCCGGCCAGGTATCTCGAAATCGGCGCCCAGCCGTCCTGATGCCTCGTCGCCTTTCCCGGACGACCTTCTCAGAAAAGAAGAGGATCAATTGAAGACGATCGTGACCGGTGGAAGCGGATTCCTCGGAAGCACCATCGCGCAGTACCTGCTCGACGAGGGCCACGAGGTGGTCCAGGTCGACCTGCTGCCGCCCGGCAGCAAGGGTCTGCTGGTGGACGCCGAGCACGTGCGCGGGGACGTCCGCGACACCGACCTGATGGCGAAGGTCTTCGCCGGCGCCGACGAGGTCTACCACCTCGCCGGCGTCCTCGGCACGGCCGAGCTCCAGGAGACCACCCACGAGGCCATCGACATCAACATCGGCGGCACGGTGACGGTGTTCGAACAGGCCACGGCGGCCGGCGTGCCGCGCGTGTTCTATCCGGGCAAGCCGAACGTCTGGCTCAACACCTACACCGTCACCAAGAGCGCGGCCGAGCAGTTCGCGGCCATGTTCAACGCGGCCGGCGGTGACACCCGCATCATGTCGCTCCGCCTGTTCAACGCGTACGGCCCGGGGCAGGCCCTGCTGCCCATCCGCAAGATCGTCCCCGCTTTCGCCGCCCAGGCGAAGCTCGGGTACCCCATCGAGATCTGGGGCGACGGCGAGCAGATCGTCGACATGGTCTTCTCGCGCGATTTGGCCGACCAGACCGTCCGCTTCACCCGCGCCGAACGGACCGACGTCCTGCCGGACTGCGGCAGCGGCGTCCCGATCTCGGTGAACGACGTGTGCGCCGCGGTCAACGCGTACTTCGGCAACACCGCCGGAGTCCGCCACCTGCCGATGCGACCCGGGGAGACGCCGCACACGGTGCTCACCGCGGACATCACCGACCTGACCACCGTGCTCGGTGATCTCCGCCTCTCCGACTGGCAGGCGTCACTGGCCGAGTCCCTGGACTGGTACGGCCGCCTGGACGAGAGCGTGCTGGCCAAGGCCGAGGCGTTCTACGGGTGGCGGCATTGACCGCCACCGGCCGGCGGGTGCTCGCCGTCGTCGCGCATCCCGACGACGCCGAGATCGCGGCGGGCGGCACGCTGGCGGTCCTGGCCGACGCCGGCGCCGAGGTGATGACGCTGGTGCTGGCGATGCCCGAGGCCCCGCCGGGGGCGCACGAGCGCCGCGCCGCAGCGGAGCAGGCCGCCGAGGTGCTCGGCTGCACGCTGCGATGGGCGGCCGACGGAGTCCACCGACAGGTGTCCGAACTGGGCGAGGTCCGCGCGGTGGCCCTGATCGACGAGGTGGTCGGGGAGTTCGCCCCGAGTCTGGTCATCACCCACTGGGACGGTGACAGCCACGCCGACCACGTCGTCACCGCGCGCGCGGTGCAGGCGGCCGGACGCAACGCCCGGTACGACCTGTACCAGTTCCGGCCCGGCGAGATCCGCACGCCGGCGTTCGCCCGTTTCCGGCCGACGGCGTTCGTCGACATCGGCGCGGTCGCCGACCGCAAGTCGGCCGCCCTCGCGCCCTACGCGAAAAGCCGCCCCGGGTTCCGGCCGCTGGACCTCGACGCCATCGAGCGGGTCGACGCGATGCACGGAGCGATGGCCGGCTGCGAACGCGCCGAGGGCTTCGCCGTGGCCCGCCAGTCCGGCATCGGCGGGTGGACCGGATGACCGCCGTCCTGCCCGGGCGGCACGCGCCCGGCCCTCTCCTGTCCCACGCCGGCCCCCACACCGGCCACCGCTCCGGCCCGACCGGGAGGCACCGTCATGGCTGATCAGGAACATGTCGACATCCTCGCCAAGCTGAACATGGCCGAGGACCGCACCCAGACGCTGGAGGACGTGGCCGCACTGACCCGCGCGCTGCTCGCGAGCACCGGCCGCGGTCTGCAGCTCAGCGAGGCCGACCTCAGCAACTGGGACCTGTCCGGCGCCGACCTGACCGGTGCGACGCTCAACCGCGCGACGCTGCACGGCACCAGACTGCGGTCCGCCACGCTCGACCGGTGCACGATGATCTGCCCCGGCATGGAGCGGACCGACCTGACCGGCGCGAGCGTGCGTGACGCCTATGTCCACGCCCTGGCCGCACAGACCTGCAAACTGGACGGGGTCGATTTCCGGGGCATGCGCGACGGCACCGGCAGCCTGTTCCACGGCTGCTCGATGCGCGGCACGAAGCTCACCGGCGCCCACCTCGCCGGCTGCTCGTTCTACCAGTGCGACCTCGAAGACGCCGAACTGGCCGAGAGCAACCTGCAAGGGACGCTGATCAACGAGTGCATCCTGCGCGGCACGGTGCTGCACGGGGCCCAGGTCGATCAGCTGGTGATCACCAAGTCCGACCTCGCCGGCCTCGGCCTGCGCCGGGCCGGCGGCGAGGGGCTGACCCTGCAACGGGCCGTCGGGGCCGACGACCTCGACCTGACCGACGCGAACCTGCCCCGGTTGCGGATGGCCGGCATCCGCGGCGAACGAATCCGTGCGGTCGGCCTGCACGCGACCGACCTCGACGTGCTCGACTGCGTCCTGCCGGGGATCGACCTGACCCGCGCGGCGCTCGCCGGCGTCCGGATCCGGTCGAGCGCCCTGCCCGGCGCACTGCTGAACGGCGCCACCCTGGTCGGAGGCTCGATCAGCGCCTCCAGCCTGGTCGGCAGCCGATGGGAACTGGCGCAGGCGGAGAACCTGCACGTCTTCGAATCGGCGCTCGCCGAGGCCGGAATGCGCGGACTGACCGCGCGGTGCGCCGTCTTCCGCGACGTCGACCTGCACGGTGCCGATCTGTCCGAGGCGAACCTCTACCGGGCCATGCTCACCGGCGACCCGCCCCGCGGCATGTCGCTGCGCGGCGCCTCGCTCAGCGGCGCCATCCTGGTACAGGCCTACCTCGCCGCTGATCTGCACGGGGCCGACCTGACCGGGGTGAACGCGGCCTACAGCCGGTTCAGCCAGTCCGACCTGACCGGTGCCGACGTGACCGGCGCCGCGCTGTTCCAGTCGGCGTGGGTCAAGGTCGACTGCGGCGGCCTGCGGATCGACGGTGTGAAGCCGCCGTTCTTCGTCGACCGCTGCCCCGGACTGACCGAGGCCCTGGCGAAGACCGGGACGCCGTCGGCGACCGTGCTGCTCAGCTTCATCCGCCGTTTCGCCGACGCGCTGAAGGGCGAGGACCATGGATCGACCTGATCTGCGCGACGCCTGGGCCGGTGGGGGCCCGCGCAGCGTCGACCGGAACGTCTTGGCCGAACGGGGCGCGCCGGAGAAGCCCTACTTCGCCGCCGTGGCCGCCGTGGCCGGGGCGTCGATCGCCGGCAGACCCGGCGCGCGGGTCCTGGACATCGGCTGCTCGGCGGGCGCCTTCGTGGCGTACCTGTCGCGCGAGCGGCCGAACCTGAGGTGCACCGGCGTCGATCTGCTGGCGCCGGTGGTGGAGGCGGCCCGGGCGAACGTGCCCGGCGCCGACTTCGCGGTCGCCGACCTGCTCGACGCGGCGACCCTGCCGACCGGCTTCGACGTGACGACCATGCTCGGCATCCACTCGCTCTTCGATGACCCGGGCTGCTGGATCGAACCCGCGCTGTCCACGCTGCGCCCGGGAGGCCGGCTGGTGGCCTTCGGACTCTTCAACGACGAGCCGGTGGACGTGCTCGTGCGGATGCGCGACAGCAGGCCGGACGCGTCCGGCGACTGGCAGACCGGCTGGACGACCTGGTCGAAGCGGACGGTCGAGCAGCACCTGCTGCGGTCAGGGCTGAGCTGGACGTGGCACGCCTACGCGCTCGACCGCCGGGTCGAGCGCTGGTCGCCCGACCCGTTGCACAGCTGGACGGTCGACGTGGACGGCGAGGCGGCCACGGTCAACGGCGGCCGCCTGCTCCACAGCCACGCGATCCTGGAGGTGACAGCGCCGTGACCGCGCGGCTGGGGGTCTCCACGAGCGTCCTGTCCGACAAGGAGGACCTGGACGGACTGCTCGGATACCGGCCCGACGTGGTCGAGTTCTACAACTACCCCAGCACGGCGATCGAGGCGATCACCGGGTTCTGCCGGCGGCACGGCATCCAGCCGGCCCTGCACTGCCCGACCCCGTACGACGAGCGGACACCGCTGACCCGGTACGCGCCCACCGGGCCGGACCCGGCGGAGGCCCGGCTCGCCCTCGACCTCGCGCTGGGCACGGTGGACCTGGCCGCGCGCATCGGCGCCGCACACGTCGTGGTGCACTTCCCGAGCCCGTATCCGCCCTACCCGCGGGCCGGGTTCGCGGCGGCCGGTGCCGCGTTCCTCGGTCCGCTGCAGGAACGGGCACGTGACGCGGGGGTGCCGGTACTCCTGGAGAACCTGACGCCGAACCCGCTGCTGCGGGCACCCGCCGACTACGCGCGGCTGCTCGCGGAGTACCCCCTCCTCGGCTTCTGCCTGGACGTCGGGCACGCGCACCGGCTCGGCGGCCCGGACAGGGTGGCCGAGTTTTTGGAGACGCTCGGCCCGCGCATCCGCAGCCTGCATTTCTACGGGGTGTCCCGGACCGCGCGTCCACCGGACCGCCGGCCGGCGTCGGCCGGGGCGCCCGGCCCGGGCCCGCTCGACCTGGCCGGGGTGCTGGCACACGCCCGGGCGGTCGCCCGCCCGGACGTGGTGGTCCTGGAACACGGTCCGGTGGACGCCGAAACGGCGGCCGCCAGCGCCCGTTGGGTCCGCGCGCGACTCGAAGAGCACGAGCACTGACACTCCGTCGGGCCGGAGCGGCACGCAGGCGCCGGTCCGGAAAGGAACACACCAGTGGAACTGCCCCCCGAGCACCGTCTCGAACGTTTCGTCCTCGCGGCCGGCGAGCGCTATGGCGGCGAGGTCGCGATCCGTGCCGCGGACGGCGAGACGACCTACGCCGCCCTCGCCGAAGCGACCGCGGAGAACGGCCGCCGGCTCACCGGCGTCCGCGGCCGTGCGGTCCTCGTGGCGGTCGGCAACACCCGTGACGACTTGGCCGCCATCGCCGGCGTCTGGGCCGCGGGCGGCGTCGCGGTGCCGGTCGCCCGGTCCTCGCCGCTGCCCGTGATGCGCGAGATCGCCGACCGTACCGGGAGCGAGGTCCTCGTCACGGGCGGCCCGTTGCCGGCCGAATGGCGGGGAGCCCTCGGCGCGGGCCCGGTGCACGCGATCCTGCGGGACACCGCCTTGAAGGTCCCCGCCGAACTGGACCGGAACCAGGCATTCGTGGCGTTCACTTCCGGCTCGACCGGGCGTTCCAAGGGCGTGGTGGTGCCCCATCGTGCCTTCGCCGAGAAGCTCGCCGCCATCCAGTCGGTGCTGCCGTTCGCGCCGGGCGAGACCACGCTCCAGCCCCTGCAACTGCACTTCGCGTTCTGTCACTGGACGTCCCTGCTGACGCTCGCCACCGGCGGCACCGTCCACCTGGTGGAGCGCTTCGCGGCCCGGCAGGTGCTGGAGAACCTCGCGCGACCGGTGGCCAGGATCCCCGTGGTGCCCACGATGCTCCGGCTGATACTGCGCGAGGTTCAGGAGGCGCCGGACGGCGCGGACCTGGCTGCGGCCTGCGCGGCGGCGGGCTCTCCGACCACGTGGATCGCCGGCGGGGAACCGCTGCCGAGCGGACTCGGGCGCCGGTTCCGGGAGCTGTTCCCGCACGCGGGGATCGCCGACGTGTTCGGGCTCAGCGAGACGTCGACCTCGGACTTCATCCTCACCCCCGACCGGTACGACGCGTGCGCCGGTACCCTCGGCGACCGGCCGTCGCCCGGCGTCGAAGCACGCGTGGCGAGGCCGGACGGCAGCACGTGCGGCGAGGGCGAGCCGGGCGAACTGCTGCTGCGCACGCCCTACCTGATGACGGGTTACCTAGACGACCCGGAGACCACCGCGGCCGCCATGTCCGGCTCCTGGTTCCGCACCGGCGACCTGGCCGAGTGGACACCGCAGGGCCGGCTGCGCCTGGTGGGCCGGACGAAGAACCTGATCGTACGCGGCGGCATCAAGGTGGCGCCCCTGGAGATCGAGGCGGTCTACAGCGGCTACCCGGGATGCCACGGCGCCCTGGCGGTCGGGCTCGCCGATCCGGTCCTCGGCGAACGGATCCACCTGATCATGGCGGTCACCGGAGAGTCGCCCGACATCTCGGCGCTGCGCGACTGGGGACGGCGGCACCTGGACCGGGGCAAGCTGCCCGACGTCGTGCACCGGGTGGACAGCCTGCCCCTCGGCCGCACCGGAAAAGTGGACCGGGTCTGTGGCCACGACCTGGTGAGGCAGCGGACGGCGCAGGACCGTTAGAAGCTCGCCCCCGCGCCGGGACGCCGGCGTCCCGACCGACCATCACAACGGAGCAGCCATGCAACCACCGACCTTCGCCGAGCCGCCGCCCGCGTTCGACCCGACCGCCCTGCCGCCGTCGTGCCGGATCGGCAAAAACGTGCGGATCTTCGCCCACAGCGTCGTCGTCGGTGACGAGGTGACGTTCGGCGACGACGTCACGATCGTCGCCGATACCGTGGAGATCGGCGCCCGCACGTCGATCGGCCGGGGCGCGGACCTGCGCGCGTCGGCCCTGCGCCTGGGCGACGGGTGCGAGATCCACCGCGACGTCCGGGTACTGGCCGCCGACCGTTTCGCCGTGGGTGACGTCGGGCGGATCTGTGCCGGCGTCGACGTACTGTGCCGGGACTTCCGGGCCGGCCGCCTCTTCTACTTCGGCGAGGGCGGAACGGTGGGGATGGGCGGCACCACCACCTCGACCGCGACCGTCGTGATCGGCGACCGGGTGACGATCTCGCAGTTCGCCATCCTCAACTCCAACTGCCTCATCGAGATCGGCGACAACGTCGGGACCGGCTCGTACCTGGCCGTCTGGACGCACGGCTACCACTTCGGGCACGGCCCGCTGGAGGGCACCCGGCCGGCGTACGCCCCGGTCCAAGTGGCCCGCAACGCCTGGCTGGGCTTCCACGTGACCTTGCTGCCGGGGGTCCACGTGGGCGAGAACACCGTGGTCGCGGCCGCCTCGGTGGTGACCGGTGACCTGCCCGCCGACGTGCTGGCCGGTGGCGTCCCGGCCAAGGTCAAGCGACAGCTCGACCGGCGGCCGGTGACCGGGGAGCCAGCCCGGGACGCACTCGTCGAGGTGCTCCGGATCTGGGCCGGGGAACTTCGCTGGAAGGGCTGCCGGGTGATCGCCGCCGACTACGACTCCCCGAGGGCGGAGCTGCTGGTGCGCGACCCCGGCGGCACCCGGACCACACGTGTGGTGCTGGTGTGCGACGCGGCGCCGCTGCCGGTGCCCGCCGCGGACGAGACGCTGATCATCGTCAGTGTGGAGGACCGGCCGGACCTGGCGCCGGCCGCGACCGGATCGGTGACGGCCTTCGGGCTGCGCACCGGCGCCCTCCACGGCCTGCCCGACGCACTCGGTGAGGACCTGCGCAACCAGCTGCGCCGGCACGCCATGCCGTGCGGCGACACCCGGCCGTTCGTCTCGATCGACCCGCCCGGGTTCGGTCGGCTGCGGGCCGCGGCGGTGGCACGATGAGGACGATTGGGCTGCTCGGCGGGATGAGCTGGCCGTCCACCATCACCTACTACCGCGGCATCAACGAAGGGGTCAACGCCCGGCTCGGCGGCTCGCACTCGGCTCGCATCCTGATCTGGTCGGACGACTACGCCCTCACCGAGCGGCAGCAACTGGCCGGGGAATGGACGGCGGCGGGCGACCGGCTGGCCGGGGCGGCCGTGGCCCTCCAGGAAGCGGGCGCCGATCTGATCGGCATCGCCTGCAACACCATGCACGAGGTGGCGCCGGCCGTGCGGTCGGCGCTGCGCGTACCACTCGTCGACCTGGTGGAGGTGAACGCGGCGCGCGCGGCCGGACTCGGCGTCACCCGGGTGGGCCTGCTAGGGACG
The DNA here is from genome assembly GCF_027947535.2 of Streptantibioticus silvisoli. Taxonomy (GTDB): domain Bacteria; phylum Actinomycetota; class Actinomycetes; order Streptomycetales; family Streptomycetaceae; genus Streptantibioticus_C; species Streptantibioticus_C silvisoli. The sequence continues at coordinate 47,918 of NZ_JAAGKO020000019.1, read as the reverse complement.
CCGATCACCATGCGGATGGCGGCGTACCGGGAGCGGTTCGCAGCGCGATCGATCGACCTGACCCTGCCCGGCGAGGACGATCAGGAGATCGTGCGACGGGCGATCTACGACGAGCTGTGCCACGGAGTGGTGCGGCCGGAGACCGGAGCGGCGATCCACCGCGTCATCGGGCGGATGGTGGCCGATGGCGCCGAAGGCATCGTGCTCGCCTGCACCGAGTTCAACCTGGTGGTGGACACGGCGGCGTGCGGCGTTCCGGTGCTGGACACCACGCTGGTGCACCTGGAGGCCCTGGTGGCGGCGGCCCTCGACGAGTGACGTCCCTATGGGCCGGCGCCCTCGCGGGTGCCGGAGCCGTGCCGCAGAGCGGCGTACTCGCCGACCAGGTCGTGGAAGGTGTACCGGCCCGGGGCCCGGGCCACGACGAGGTGCGCGTCGGCCAGCCGGGCCAGGCCGGCCGACGCGTCGTCGAGCGGCACACCGGCCACGGCCGCGGCGGTCTCCGCGGTGAAGTCCGGCCCGGCCACCAGGCTCAGCCTCCGGAAGACCAACTGGGTCGTCGCGTCAAGGATCGCGTAGGAGCTGTCGAACATCAGCCGCAGGGTGAATTCGTCCTCGACGTCGCTCAGACCGACCAGCCGGTACCCCGGGCGCAGCTCGGCCACGTAGTCCGTGATGCTCCGGCCGGGCTGGTCGGTGAGATTCGCGGCGGCCATGCGCAGGGCCAGCGGAAGGCAGCCGCACGCGCGCACCAGGGCGGCGGACGCGTCCGGTTCGGCGTCGATCCGGGCCGGGGTCAGCATCCGCCGCAGCAGCCCGACGGCCGTTCCGGTGGGGAGCGGGCCCAGGGCGATCCGGCGTACCGCGTGGTGCGCGAGGAGCCCGGACAGCCGGCGCCGGCTGGTGATGACGGCGAGGCTGCCCGGCCGGCCGGGCAGCAGCATGCGTACCTGTGACGCGGAGCGGGCGTCGTCGAGCACCACCAGCATGCGGCGCCCGGCCAGCATCGACCGGTACCGGGCGGCTGCCTCGTCAACGTCACTGGGTATCTGGTCGGCCGGCATCCCGAGGGCACGCAGCAGGCGGGCCAGCGCGTCGATCGGTTCGGCCGGACCGGTGGTGCTGAACCCGTGCAGCGCCACGAAGAGCTGGCCGTCGGGGAACCGGTCGGCGGCCGTGTGCCCCCAGTGGACCGCGAGCGCGCTCTTGCCGACGCCGGCCGGGCCCACGACCGCGACGGCGAGCTCGCCGGAGTACGTGTCGAGAAGAGCCGTCTCGGCGGTGCGGCCGGTGAAGTCGGCCACCGAGGCGGGCAGTTCGGCGGGCTTGCCCAGGGGCTCGGGGCGCCGTCGTCCCGGCGGCTTCCCACCGGCGGTCCGCGGCAGCCGGAGGGATTCGTCCTGGCGCAGGATCGACCGCTCCAGAGCGCGCAGCTCGTGGCCGGGTTCCAGGCCGAGTTCGCCGGCCAGGATCCGCCGCGCCCGGGCGAGGACCGCGAGCGCGTCGGCGGTCCGGCCGCACCGGTGGAGCGCGAGCATCTGCTGGGCGTAGAAGGCCTCCTGGTAGGGATGGGCCGTCACCAGCCTCGTCAGCTCCGGTACCACGTCGCTGTGCCGGCCGAGCGCGAGGTCCGCGTCGATGCGCCGTTGAAGGGTTAACAGGTGCCGCTCCGTCAGCGCGGTGACCTCGGCCGTCAGCGCCGGTTCGGCGGCCAGCTCCGCGAACGGCACGCCCCGCCACAGGCCGAGCGCCTCGCCCAACAGGTCGCGGGCGGTGTCCGGCCGGCCGGCGGTCAAAGCGTCCTCGCCTGCGGTGGCGAGTTCGGTGAAGCGCCGGGCGTCGACGGAGACGTCGTCCAGACGCATCCGCACGCCGGTACCGCCGAGCCGCACGATCCGGTCGCCGCCGAGCGCCGACCGCAGCCGGTAGAGGTGCTGGCGCAGGTTGGCCGCGGCGGACACCGGGGGCAGCTCGCCCCAGAGGGCGTCGGTCAGGGTGCCGGCGTGCACGGGCGTACCGTCGGCAGTGAGCAGGATGGCCAGGAGCAACCGCTGCTTCCGGGAGGCGATCTCGACGGGCCGACCGGCCATGGTGATCACGAACTGGCCGAGTATCCCGACTTCCATGCTGGTTCTCCTTGCACGAGCTGGTGTGCTGTGACCCCAATTCCCGGAAGAGGGGGAAAGTGGCTTGCGTCAGAGTAGTTGATGTTGTTGCACTCACTGCTTCGCAGGTGGTCGGGCCGCGGCGACCCCCCACGAAAGCGGCGGTGTCGGGTGGGGCGGGCGAAGCCCCCGGGCGCGCGCCGAGGAGATTTCGTGCGCGTCGAGTCCGGTGCGGTCGAGGGGGAACGCCTCATGTGCGGACGTCGCGCCGGGGCATGCGGTGTTCGCGTCGTCCGCCCCGGGGCCGACGGTGTTCCGGGGCGGACGGACGCGGGTTGCGCGGGCGGGGACCGGCCGTACCGGTCCCGGGGGGTTTCGCCCGCCGTCAGTAGGTGACGACGATCTTCCGGCGGGGGCCGTCCACCCTGATCCGTCCGCCGCACGGGAGGACGACCTGGGGGTCCGTGTGACCGAAGTCGACGTTGAACACGGCCATGGAGTCCGGCGCGTATTCCGACAGGGCACGCAGCACCGCAGCCCGCTGGTCCCTGCGGAACCGCGCCTTCTCCGGTGCGCCGAGCCTGTGCGCGCGTGACCAGGTCTTGGGCCGCCCCACCAGGACGGCGGAGAACTGCCCCAGGATCCCTCTTTCTCCCAGGCTTCGCAGAATGACGTACACGCTCTCGGCACTGGGCATGGAATCGGCGGTCTCCATGAAGAAGACCCCGCCCGCGTAGTCCGCCGCGTCACCGATCGCCAGGTTCGCCATCAGCAGCCAGGACACGATCTCCAGGTCCCCGCCCCAGCCGGCGCCCTCGACCACGCCGTGGGGGTTGTGCCAGAACCAGGGGTCGGCGGGTTCCGCGGGGGGCTCGGTCGCGAAGGTCGCCGGGTCCGTCCAGGGACCGGAGGTCTCGCTGAACGCGCCGACCTCCGGGAGTTCGTACTCTCCCGCGCCGAACAGGGCGGCCCGCAGGGAGTGCGCGGTCACCGGGTGAAGGGCGCCCGGTCTGCCGTACTGGGTCATCACCATGCCGCCGTGGTAACTGACGATGCCCAGCGCGCGCAGGAACAACAACAGGTTGGTGTTGTCGCTGTACCCGAAGAACGGCTTCGGGTTGGCCCGGATCAGGTCGCGGTCCAGATGCCGCAGGACGGTGATCTGCTCCCAGCCGCCGACGCTGGCGATCAGCGCCTTGATCCGCGGGTCGGCGAACGCGGCGTTGACGTCCCGCGCCCGCGCCTGCGCGTCGGCTCCGGTGCCCCGGGTGGTGGGGTATTCCACCGGCCGCAGACCGAAGTCCTCCCGCAGCCGGCGCAGCCCGAGTTCATAGGGCAGCGGCAGGTCGCCGGGCAGGCCGCGCGACGGTGAGACGACGGCGACCTCGTCGCCCGGACAGGGCTTCGGCGGCCGGACGGCCGGCGCCGTACGGGGGCGGGACGCCCGCCCGGGGGGCTGGGGCACTAGTGCCTCCCGGCCCCGGTGCGGCCGGACGGCGCGAACGTCCCCGGACCGCCCGTGGGTACGGGCGGTCCGGGGACGGAGGGAGCCGGACTCAGCACCGCAGGAGCTTGTTGACCTCGGCCACGACGTCGGCGGCGCTCACCTCGGTCTGCTCGTGGGACGTCAGGTCGCGCACCGCGACCATGCCCCGTTCCCATTCGTCCGGTGCGATGATGACCGCGACCCGGGCCCCCGAGGCGTCCGAACGTGCCAATTCCTTGCTCAGCTTGCGCGGCTCCAGCGGGGTGGAAACCCGGGTACCCGACTGCCGCAGGTCGTGGGCCACGATCCGGGAGTCCGTCGCCAGGTCCGGGCTGAGCGGGATCACGACGACGTCCACTTCGGCCCGCGGGGTCGGCAGCAGCCCGTGCCCCTCCAGGAAGTCGTGGAGGGTGACGTCGCCCATGCCGAACCCGATGCCCGGGATCCGCTTCGTGGTGAAGAGGCCGGCCAGGTCCTCGTAGCGCCCGCCGCCGAAGAGCGAACGGTTGTTCTTCGGATGCTGGTCGAAGACCTCGAAGACCGTTCCCGTGTAGTACTGGAGGCCGCGCACGATGAAGGGGTCGAAGGTGATCAGGTCGGCGGCGCTGCTCTTCAGGACCCGCGCCAGCATGGACCGCTCGCGAGCCTCGTCGGAGACCCGCTCCAGGACGGCCGACCCGCTGTTGAGTACGTCGTCGAGGAGACCGAACTGCTTCTCGTCGATCCCGAGGGCGCCGGCATCGGCGACGAGTTGCTCGGGTGAGGACTTCGCCCAGCGGTCGATCAGCGACGTGGTCGCCTGCAGCCGGTCGGCGGGAACCCCGACCACATCGGTCAGGATGCTCTCCAGCAGCGCGCGGTCGCCCACGCGCAGCACCCACATGTCCCGGGTGGCGCCGACCGCGGACATCATGTCGTGAATGAGCTCGAAGATCTCGATCTCACAGTTGACGCTGTCGGACCCGAAGATGTCGACGTTGATCTGCAGGTGCTCACGCATCCTGCCGCGCTGCGGGCGCTCGTAGCGGTGGCAGATGACGTGGCTGTACCACCGGACGGGGAATTGCAGCTGCCCGGCGTTGCCGGCGATCATCCGGGCCACGGACGGGGTCATCTCCGGCCGGAGGGCGAGCCGGCGGTCTCCCCGGTCGGTGAGGGAGTAGAGCTGCTGATCGGCGATCTCCTGGCCGGACTTCGCCTCGTAAATCTCGGCGGATTCCAGGATGGGGCCGTCGTAACGGACGAAGCCGAAGCGCTCGATCGCGTCGTAGAGCCGATGGAAGACCTGTTGCCGCACGGACATCTCTGACGGGAGAAAGTCCCTCGTCCCGCGATACGGAGTTGTCGGCAGCAAGCGTCCCACCAGAAAGGCCCTTCCAAGGAGGTGCGATAGGTGTCCGTGCGGGAAAGCCGAAACTATCCGGCACGTGAAGCCACGTCAGCCTACAGGCACCCCGGGCGGCGCGGTGCCCCACAGGGCGGCGCCGCCCCGCCGTGCGGGGCGCGGCGCTCCTCGGGGGCGCGCGGGACAGTCCCGTGGCGCACCGCCGCGCGGCGCGCGGCCGGTCCCCCGGCGCCAGCGCATGCCGCGCGACCCCGGGCGCAGGCCCGGCCCGTCGTCCGGCCGGAACGTGGGCGGGGCCGGGAACGGGACACCTCCGACGTGAAGGACCCGGGGCGTGGCCCCCGTGCGGCGCCCGGCCGCCGCGTCCCGGGGCGGGCCATTCGCTTTTCGGGTGAGGAAAGCCGTACGCCTGATATCGGTCGGTGGATGCGGTGTTCTGCCGCCGCGTACGCGGCGGCGGTTCCTGAAAAGGCAATAACCCGCAGTGCGCGCCGCGGTCGGCGGCGGTCCGAAATTTCGGCGCGGTGGGCCGGAGTTGCACCGGGACGCGGAATGCCGCTGTCGCCGGCTTCGGTGAGGGCGACGTGTTCGGCGGCCGTGGCACTGAACCGTCTTCGCCGCGAATCGGCCGTGCGTCGTGGCCGCCCGTCCTGCTCCGCGCGTTCCACGGGACGGAGCCCCGGGACCGGCCACGGGTGCCTACGGCCGGTGCGGGCCCCGGGCCGTTGTCGGCGCGTGCCGGGACGGCATCGGGACCGAGGGGTCGATCAGGCCCAGTTCGACCGCCCGGTTGGCCGCCTCGACGCGACAGCGGGCCCCGAGTTCGCAGAAGACGCTGTGCATGTGCCGCTTCACGATGCTCTCCGCGATGTCCAGGCACCGGGCGATCTGGTAGTTGCTCATGCCCTGCGTCGCGCGGCCGATCACCTCGCGCTCGTGCGGCGAGAGCGCCCCGGCCGCCGGGGGCGCGATCAGACCGTCCGCCGACAGCAGTATCGTCACCTCGCTCCCGTCGGCCGCCCAAGGCCGCGCGCACGGCGGCGCACACCGCCCGGTGGGTGACCGCCTTCGACGGGAAGCTCCGGGCAGAGCGGCACCAGCGACTGCGTCAGGCCGGTCCGCCGCGCTGGGTGCGCACCAGGATGCGCACGTCCGGCAGGATCTGCCGCAACTGGCGGATCGTGGACAGCGGGTGGTGGCGCCCGGCATGTCGACGTCGAGCAGGACGACGTCCGGCCGGTGCCCGGCGGCGAGCCGCAGCGTCTCGGTCACGGTGCCGGCGGGGCCGACGACGCCCAACCCCTTCTCCGTGCCCAGGAGTTCGGCCAGCGCGTTGCAGATCGAGTCACCCCTGATCTCTGGATCGACATGACCTGATACCGCAACTGGCTGCCCCGGGGCTTGTGCTCCGCTTGCGGTCCACCAACCCGACGCCGACCGTCCGCTCCCGCCCTCACCCCTTGGGGCTCGATTACCGCACCGCCAGACACGCGGAAATCTATGGCGGCCGGAGTAGACATTGAGCGGTGGGGTGGTTATGGTTTCTCTCGTAGCCGAGATCGACAGGGCCTGGCAGAGACGAACTGCCGGCCAGCAGTACAAGGCAGTACAAGAAGGTGCAGTTCGCAGGACGGTGCGGTGGCGGAGTTTCGAAGCCAGGGTTGTTGCAGGACGGCGACGGGACTGGCGACCGGACCGGGTGGCCCGCAGTGATCAGGGGCCGCCGTGAGCAGGACCGCGGTTGACGCGGTGGCAGTACCGGCAAGTGCGGTTCGCAGTACCCAGCAGTGAAGTCAGTGGGCAGCACCTCGGTGAAGGCGTCGGCTGCGGACGCGCGCACCGGGAGGTTCGGCAGTGGGGTTCCAAGCCAGAGCAGACGCACGACGGGCGACGGGGCTGGCTGCCGAAGGGTGACGCTTACCCAGGTCACAGCAGTTCGCATCACCGGCAGTGAGCAGTACCAGCAGGATGAAGTCCCTTCAGTAAGTGCCGACCAAGAGGGAAGAACGGAGGAACCGAGCGCCATCAGGATCGCCCGGGCGGACGACTTGAGCCCGGGTACCGCAGGACATCGATAGTGAGGTGGTCTCCGGTCGAGCAACCGCGATCCCCGCGCCCCCTGCCAGCCCCCCGGCGGCGGTGCGGACACAGTAGGCCGGCGCAGTACCAGGGCCGGCAGATGGTGTAGCAGTTCCTTCGGGGCCCTGGTGCCAATGGCACCAGGGCCCCTCCACGCGTCCCCGGAGAGGAACAGATGACAGCAGACGACTCCTATGGCCGTCTCGACGATGACGACTACCCCGCCTACACCATGGGCAGGGCCGCCGAGATGCTCAACACGACCCAGGGCTTCCTGCGCGCCATCGGCGAGGCCCGCCTCATCACCCCGCTGCGCTCCGCCGGCGGCCACCGCCGCTACTCCCGCTACCAACTGCGCATCGCGGCCCGCGCCCGCGAACTCGTCGACCAGGGCACCCCCATCGACGCCGCCTGCCGCATCGTCATCCTCGAAGACCAGCTCGAACAGGCCCAGCGCATCAACACCGAACACCACAAGGCCACCGAGCCGGGCAGCACCACGACCGCGGCCTGACACTGCCCGGAACGCCGACGTTCCGGGCCACTCTGCTTTCTGTCTGTGCAACGGTCCGGCCACTCCCCCGCCCGGACTGTGTACAGAACACGGGCCGGCAGCACGAAGGTCCTGACCCGGCCGGAGATCAGGACCTTTGGATGTCCCCGAGAAGGTGACGCGGCCCCGTTGCCGGGCGGGTACCGACACCGCAGACTGCGCAGGGCTCAACGAGCCCGCTTCCCGCTCGCCCCCTGGGTCAGCTGCTCCACCGTCCGGTAGTAGACCGTCGAGACGTCCGGCCGCTCACTAAAGGCGTCCAGCCGCTGGCGCTGGGCGGTCCTCACCGATAGGGCACCCCGGCGGCGGACAGCGCGTCCAGGACAGCCAGGCGCGCGAAGGTGCAGCACATCCCCCGTTCCTTCAACACCTCGCAGTGGCGGGTGCGGACCGGGGTGGTGGCGGACGAGTTCACGACACCGACTGACATCCGTACGGCGGGGCAAGCAGCCCTCCCGGACACCGGGCGCAAACACGCGGCTGCTCTCCGCGTTTGACTGATCAGACCGCGATCCCAGCCGCACGGCGCCGACTCGGCCAGCAGCGTGACCGACGCTGCGCCGGACCGCATCCGGCCACGACTCCGGGAAGGGGAGTTCACCGTGAGCAGGCAGGCCGTCGTCTACGTCCAGCAGGCCCGGCCTCGCTCCCCAGCGGAGCTCGCCCGCCCGCACCCGCACTCGGCCTTCCTCACGGCGTACTCCCGCATCTGCGACGACTGGCGCAAGCACAACCGGAAGAAGGCCGCCACGTCGTCGTGGTCCGCAGGCAAGGGCGTGGCGAACCAGCACCGCCGCAGCAACAGGAACGCCACTCGACACGGCGCGGTGATCGTCCACAGGTACACCGACAACGACCTGCCGGCCTCGAAAGCGGGGCGTCGTGCGCACCGACTTTCTAGATCAGTACGTCGGCCACCAATGTCGCCAGCAGCGCGACCATCTCGGACAACCGCTTCTGCATGGATGCCGGCTGACGTTCCGCGGCGAGTTCACGGACCTCGTCGAGTTCCGCCAGCAGCGTGGCGAGCATCGGAGTCGGCGGGGTGAACAGGTACTCGTGCCGCAGGCACACCAACCGCTCCTCCAGCGCGTCAAGTTGTGCGGGCGTCACGGTTCCGCGAGCGCGGGTGCGGTCCAGCTGCTTGCGTGCTTCCTCCGCCAACCGTTCGATCGAGTTGGCCGGCACCGGCACCCGGTGCGTCTCCGGACGGGCGTTCCCCGTCATGGGAGCCGGCTGGTTGATGTTCTTGTAGTCGCCGGTGAAGCCGAGGCCTTGGGCGTTGTTGCTGTACAGCCGGCACAGCAGGTCGATGGTGCCGGCCCGGGGAGGGCGCTCGGGCCGTGTTTCCCACAGCCCGAGTTGGTCCTCGTCCAGCTTCGGGGCGTTCGGCATCCCGTCCGTCAGGCGCTGCGCCTCCGCGACCGTGGCGCGGAGCGTCCACCGGCCGGGGACCCGGAGCCCGCTCCGGCCAGGGCGACAACGACGGCTCGATCAACGCCCACAGGTCATCGTCCACGATCCACGGCCGCATGCTCATGCCATGCACACGGCTGGATCAGCACACCGGTCACTGCCCCCGCCAGGCCAGCCCTACGAAATTTTGTCACGTGCTCTGAGGGAATTCTGCGTTGACGCGGTCACAGTGGACGACAGCGCGTGTCCAACCGAGTGAGAAGAGCTTTCACGAGGAAGGATCCGCGTCATGGCCAACATCAAGGTGCTCGATTCGTTCATGAGCTACCGCGACGCCGGCACCGGCGACATCCCGGTGGTGTTTCTGCATGGCAACCCCGTCTCGTCGTACGTGTGGCGGAACGTGATTCCGCACGTGTCGGGCCAGACCCGGTGCCTGGCGCCGGACCTGATCGGCATGGGCGAGTCCGGCAAGCCCGATCTCGCTTACCGTCTTGCCGACCACGTCCGCTACCTCGACGCCTGGTTCGATGCGATGAGCCTGGACGACGCGGTGCTGGTGGGCCATGACTGGGGAGGCACGCTCGCGATGGACTGGGCAGCTCGGCATCCCGGGCGGGTCCGGGGCATCGCGGTGGCCGAGACGTTCCTGCGGCCGGTGCGCTCGGAAGAACTCGCGCCCCCGGTCGCCGGGCTGTTCCGCGCGTACCGCTCACCCGAGGGTGAAAAGATGGTCATGGAGGACAACATGGTCGTCGAGGTCAACCTGGCCCGCGGTGTGGCGGGTGGGCTGGCAGCGGTCGATCTCGACGTCTACCGGGCGCCGTTCCTCGAGCCAGCCTCGCGGAAGCCGATGCTGGCCTGGACGCGCGAGTTCCCGCTCGACGGCGAGCCCGCCGAGGTGGTTGAGGTGATTCTCGGCTGCGGTCGCTGGATGGCCGGGACTCCCGGGGTGCCGAAGCTGATCATGGCTGTGGAGGGCGGCGTGGGACTGGGGTCGCCCGAGGTGGTCGGCTGGGCTGCGGAGAGCTTCGCCGGTGTCGAAGTCGTATCTGTCGGGCCGGGCGGCCACCAGATACCTGAGGACCAGCCTGCGGCGATGGGAGCGGCCATCGCGGACTGGCTGCGTCGGCACGCGCTGGTCACGCAGGCGGCGAGGCCGTGAGCGCGGAGGCGGACGAAGCCGAACTGGTAGCGCGGGCCGTCGACGGCGACAAGGCAGCCCTGGAGAAGGTGGTCCGCCTCCTACAGGATTCGCTCTACCGGCTGGCGCTGCGGATGACGTGGCGGCCGGCCGATGCCGAGGACGCGACTCAGGAGATCCTGATCCGGGTCGTGACGCGGCTGGCGTCCTGGCGCGGCGAGGCGCAGCTGCTGACCTGGGCGTACCGGATCGGCGTCAACTACCTGCTCAACCTTCGCCGCAAGACCCCGCGGGAGGCGCAGCAGCTCAGCCTTGACGAGTTCCGGGCCGACCTGGCCGACGGGCTGGCGGACGTCGACTACCAGGGCCCGGAGGCCGCGGTGCTGGCCGAGGAGGTGCGGCTGTCCTGCACCCAGTCGATGCTGCAGTGCCTGGAGCGCGGCGAGCGGGTGGCCTTCGTGCTCGGCGACATCTTCGAGCTCTCATCAACGGATGCGGCTTGGATACTCGAAACCAGCCCGGCGGCGTACCGCAAACGGCTGCAGAGGGCGCGGCACCGGATCCGCGCGTTCATGGAGTCCACGTGCGGTCTCGTGAACCCTGAAGCGTTCTGCCGCTGCGCCCGGCGGGTACCGAAAGCGGTCGCCACCAGCCGCATCAACCAGCGCATGCCATCGTTCACCGCACATCCGGTCAGCCCGTCGGGTCGCGGCGTGGCAGAAGCCGCAGCCCAGCTCCACCGCCTGCACGACACCGCTGCCGTCCTGCGGGCGCACCCGGACTATGCCGCACCGCAGGCCAAGGTCGACGCCATCGTGGCGCTGCTCCGGTCCGGACGGTTTCCGTTGCTGGAATGACCTGCAGATGCCGAGGCCGTGAACGGGAAAGTGGCTTGATTAAGGTAAAGCTGCTGAAGCACCAACCGCCGACGGCGAGCGATTCGCACGTGACGCCTACCCTCAACATGATGCTGGTCCCGCCCTGACGGACGGGCGGGTGGCCAAGCACCCACAAGGTGGCCACGTAGATGCGGTCCCTGCACGGCCTGTCCTCCGCGGACCAGGGGCGTCGGCCGGCGCGGGGAGGCCCCGCTGGTGGTCGAACTCGATCTTCTGCCCGTTGACGAACTCCACGCGGTCCCGCCGCACGATCGCGAACGGCGCCGACTGCTGGGGGGAACCGTGGTGTACATCCCAGCTGCCAGGTCGGGTTGTGCGAAGAGTTGTCGAAGCACGGGGCCGGTCTTGTGCACCGCGACGGTGTACGCGGCCAAGTAGTCCTGCGCACCGCGCGCGTTGCCCCCTTCAGCTTCGGCCCGGCTCAGCCTGTCGTCCGCGTACGTCAGCGTGATTCCCGGGTTCAATCTCACGGCTGAAGCCCGGCACAGCAGGTAGGCAGAGGCCGCAGCGGCAAAGCGATTCACCTGGCGCCCGCTCCGTCGCACCCGCCGCCACCCGGCCGTACGCCGTGCGGATGTCCCGGCGCCCCGTCGAGCGCGCATGCGTCCTCCCGGTATGGCTGGTTCTACGTCTGTTCCACCTTGGGAATCTGATGCAGCGTTAGCTGTTCGGTCGTGCGGTGAGGTCCTGGACTCGGGTGCGAGGGCCCGATGACGCCACGGGGGTGCGCAGGTGTCGGGCACGTGGGGCACGGGAGGTGGCGGGCCGTGGCGTGCGCTGTTCGTTTCGGGTGAGCGCCTGGGGTGGGTCTTCAGCGATCGGAACCGTTTTCTCCGGCCCTTTGAAGAGCCTGAGCCGCCGGAGGGGGATGCCTCGCAGGACCGGACCTCGTACGAGGTGAACGCGAGGGCGAAGCTGCTGGCCCGCCTTCTGCGGATCAGGCACGTCGTTCTGCTCGGATCGGTGGCGGGATTGCCCTGGATGGTATGGCGCACTGTCCATTCCGTGAGTTCCCTCAAGCTGCCCGTGTTGTTCCTGAGTGCTGTGATCTTCGGGGTCGCGGCGGGCCTCGTGTGGTGCCTGTCGGTGGTCGCGCACCTGGCGGCGGTGCGCTCCTACGGTTCCTGGCGCCGCAAGCGTCACCGCGATCTTCTGCGGGTGCGACGGGCGCAGTGGTCGCAGCGGCGTGCGGTGTTCGAGGTGGCGGAGCGGCGGCGGGTGGCGTTGCTGGAGGAGTGGCAGCAGGTGGCGGTCGCGCCGGGGTGGGCGCGTATCGATGTGGTGGGCGGGAGTTCGTGGGGGTGGGAGGCGTTCGTGACGGTGTTCGGCTCCTCGGCTCTCACGGATCGTGGCGCGGTGACGGTGCTGGACCTGTCGGGCGAGATGGTGGTGCGTGAGTTCGCCCGGGGTGCGGAGGCTGCGGGTACATCGGTCGATGTACAGATTTTGCCCATGGATATGGCGGTTAGCGACCTTATCGTGGGCTTGAACGCTGGGGTATTGGCCAACTTGTTCGTGGAGTCGCTCTACGGGGGTCTACAGGATGCGGACCGGGGTGAACGGATGATGGACACTCGGCTGCTGACAGCCGTGTGCGAGGCCCTTGAGCCCGGTGGTCTGTCGATGCCGCGGATCGCCGCCGGGCTGCGGGTGCTGCTGGGAGAGCCGGCTCGCGAGGGTGAACTGGGCGACGCCGAGCGCCGGTTGGTGATGGATGAGTTGTTCTCCGAGGACTACCGGATGCGCTCGTCGGAGAGTCTGCGGCGGATCGAGGCGTTCGCCCATCAGCTCGGGGAGCTGGGAAGCCGCAGCTCCGCCCGTCCTCATGCGGAGTTGCGGTGTGTGGTGATGTCGACCGAATGGCGCAGCAGCGGTGGGGAGTTCCTCGCTGACCTGATCGTGGCGTGGGCGGCTCGGCAGGTGCTGGGCGGGATGGTGGCGACCCTGGTGGTCGCGGGCGCGGACGATCTGGCGGTCCGGCACGTGGAGCGGCTGTCGGACATGTGCGAGCGGCGCGGGGTGCGGCTGGTGGTGATGTTCCGGCATCTGCGCGAGCCGGTGGCGCGATTGCTGGGCGCGGGACCGGTGGGCTTCATGCGGCTCGGCAACCACGAGGAGGCGGCGCGGGCGGCGGACTTCATCGGTCGTGAGCACCGCTTCGAGGTCTCTCAGCTGGCCCATACCTTCGGCGGTAACGAGACGCACAGCTTCGGCATCTCGGACGGCGCTTCGCTGGGCGAGAGTGTCACCACGGGGAAGGGGTCCAGCGAAGGCGGGGGCGGGCCGGGTTTCCTCGGCTCCGGCTCCCGCACGTGGAGTACGTCCGACTCCTATACGTGGAACATCTCGCGCAACTGGGGCCGCAGCGTGAACGAGGCTGCGGGCACGAGCTGGTCGGACACCAGCACCCGCCAGCGCGTCTTCGAGCACACCGTCGAGCCGAGAACACTTCAGCAACTGCCGGATTACGCCATGGTCCTGGTCGACCACAGCGACGGGCACACCCGGGTCGGGCCGGTGGAGATCAACCCGGAGATCGCCCTCCTGCGCCGGAACCCGGCAGAATCCGTGCCGCCCCCGGAGTCATTTCGTCCGCCGCAGGAGCACGCCGTTGTCCCCGGCCCGCGTCGTCCGGAGATCGAGCGGACGAGCGGCGGATGGGGGGCCGACAGCTTGCGCAACGCCGGCAAGGCTCTCACCCAGGCAGCCTCACGGGCCGGGCTTCGGCGCAGCGGGCCGAGGCGGCTCCCATGAACCTTCCTCCTTCCCTCCCGGTCCCTCTTCCCCGGCCCGGTAGGAATCCGGTCGCCCCCTGGCTGGAGATAGCGGGCCCGTTGTGCCGGGTCGAGGAGATCTACCGACCGGCGCCCTCACCTGACCCCCGAACGGCGACCGGTGTTCGCCCTGCCAACCGACAGGCAGCCGTGGTCGCCGCCTACCACCGGAACCTGGCCTCCGGTGGGCGGCCGCTGCTGATGTCCTGGTCCCGCACCCGGGCCGGCGGGCCGGTCACCGTACTGTGCGCGACCACCCCCGCCGCACGGACCTGTCCCACCACTCTCACGTTCCCTCCGGGCACCCGCGGTCGCCCCCTCGCCCCGGCGGAAGCTGCCGCCGGCCTGGCCGCACACCGTTGGTGGTCGCCGCTGGCCGGTACCGTCGACGCCCTCCTTCCCCTGCTGAACCCCGACCGGACACCGTCGCCCGCCGCAGGACTCCTGGAGGAGAGCCTGCTGGGGGCCTGGCAGGGCCCGTTCGCCTGGCTGTTGCTGGCGTACCCGGTTCCGCCGGACGAGCTGGAGCGCGAGGCGGCCCGGCTCGCGGCGGCCGAACGCGACGCGCGTGCCCGGGGTTCCTCGCCCGACTACACCGTGCGCGCCGAACGTCTCGCCCGGCTGCACCGCGAGACCCGCGCGGCCCGCTCGACCGGGATGTGGCGCACCCACCTGCTGGCCGGCGGCCCCGACCCCGGTGCGGCTGCCGGCGTCGCAGGACTCCTGATCGCCGGCCTCGACCTCACCGCCACCCCCTACGCCCTCGCGCCCCTCCCACCGGTCGACGGCCTGGCGACCGCGCTCGACACCAAGGCCGACAACTCCTGGAGCGGCGGCGACCAGCAATCCCCTTTCCTCTCCGGGTCGTTCCTGCTCTCCGCGCTCGCGCAGGTGCCGGGAACAGAGGTTCCCGGGGTGCGGATGGTGGAGCGCTCCACCTTCGACGTCACCCCGGAAGCCCAAACCGTCGATGAGGGCGTTGAGTTGGGGCACGTTCTCGATCACGACGACGCGCCGACCGCTCCCCTGCCGGTCGCGCTGACCACGCTCAACCGGCACGCGTTCGTCTGCGGTGCCACCGGCGCGGGCAAGTCGCAGAGCGTCCGTACCCTGCTGGAGGCACTCAGCCGCCGGAACCCGTCCGTGCCGTGGCTGGTGATCGAGCCGGCGAAGTCCGAGTACGCGCGGATGGCCGGCCGGCTCCGGGGCCACGACACCGTCCTGGTCATCCGCCCCGGAGACCCCGACGTCATACCCGCCTGCCTCAACCCCCTGGAACCCGAGCCCGGCTTCCCCCTGCAAACCCACATCGACCTCGTCAGGGCCCTGTTCCTCGCCGCCTTCGAGGCCGCCGAGCCCTTCCCCCAGGTCCTCGCCCACGCCCTCACCCGCTGCTACCGCGAAGCCGGCTGGGACGTCACCTTGAGCGAACCGATCAACCCCACCATCGAGCCCCGCTATCCCACACTCGGGGATCTGCGCCGTGCCGCCCTCCAGGTCGTCGAGGAGATCGGCTACAGCCGGGAGATCACCGACAACGTCCGCGGCTTCATCGACGTCCGCATCGCCAGCCTCCGCCTCGGCACCCCCGGCCGCTTCTTCGAAGGCGGCCACCCCCTCGACATGGAAGCCCTCCTGGAGCGCAACGTCGTCCTCGAACTGGAGGACATCGGCAACGACCAGGACAAGGCGTTCTTCATCGGCGCCGTCCTGCTGCGCATCACCGAGCACCTGCGCCACCGCGCGACAGCGGGCCCGGTCCGCCTGCACCACGTCACCGTCATCGAAGAGGCCCACCGGCTCCTGCGCCATGCGGAGCCGGGCAGCCCGGCCGCGCACGCCGTCGAGCTCTTCGCGGGTCTGCTCGCCGAGATCCGCGCCTACGGCGAGGGCGTCGTCGTCGCCGAGCAGATCCCGTCGAAGATCATCCCGGACGTCATCAAGAACTCCGCCGTCAAAATCGTCCACCGCCTCCCGGCCGAGGACGACCGGGACACGGTCGGCGCCACGATGAACCTCACCGACGAGCAGTCCCGCCACCTCGTCACCCTCCCGTCCGGCCGCGCCGCCGTCTTCACCGACGGCATGGACCGCCCCCTGCTCACCGCCATGCCGCTGCGCGAGGACACCGAGGACGCCACCCACGCCGATCACGTCCCGCCCGTCCAGCCCCGCAGCGTCGCCTGCGGCCCGCTCTGCCAGGCCCGGCCCTGCACCCTGCGCGAAATCACCGAGGCAGGCCGCCTCGCCGACGACGCACGCCTCACCCTGTGGCTCGAACTCCTCACCGTCGCCCACCTCGCCGGCGAACCCTCTCCGAAGCCCGACCCCGACTGGCTGGCCGGACTGCGCGAACGCAGCCGGCCCCGCACCCTGCAATGCGCCGTCGCCCACCGCGTCCACACCGCCGTCGAGACCCGCCACGCCGCCCTGGCCCTCCACTACGACCCCGCAGGACTCGCCGCACACCTCGTTTCCGTCGCCCGCGGCCAACTGGCGGGCGCACAGACGGCCTGCGACGGCGCAGAAACCAACTGGCAGGCGGGACCGTTCCGTTGGGTCGACATCTGCCGCGCTCTCGTCACGGCCACGACGGCTGACCGACCACACCCCGACACGGCCGCGTGGCGCCGCCGCGGGCTCGACCTGCCCGGCGCCACCACCGCCCAGCAGTTCCGGGCGTTCGAGTGTCACCCCGACAACCGCAAACCGGCGTCCGAGGTCACTGCCGGGCATGCCGTGCCCGCCGCCGTCGACGTGGCGACCGCACTGCTGGACGGCGACCCCGATCCCGCCGTCCGGCTGAAGAACACCTTGTCCTTCCTCCACCTCACCTCCGACTGGCCGAACACCCGTCTCTACGGCGACGTCCGGCCCGCGGCTCCCGCGAAGGGAAGCTCATGAGATGGGACAGCCCGTCGGGGGCGCCCGACGACCCGCCTGCGTCCACCCCGGACGAGGCGCCGGCCACGCCACCCGACGCGGCCGTCTTCGATGCCCCCGACGCCCCGCCCGCTGGGGAAAATTCCAGCCCGGACACTTCTGCTGACACCCCGCCGGCTGACGAGTCGCGCCTGCCCCTGCCGTGGGCAGTGTGGCCGGGCGGTGAGCCGACCGTCGGGGCCTCTCAGCCTCCTGGGGAGTTGCCGGGGACGCACGACGAGTCGCCCGAGGCGATGCCCTTCCCTGCGGAGGGAGACAGCGGCGACGAACTGCCCGCCAGCGTGGGACAGGCCGAGTTCGCGGGCGCGGCTTCTCCGGCGGAGTCGGAGCTTCCCGGACCGGTTCAAGCCGAAGGAGCACCCGCCGACCTCGACGCGACCACCGAATCGAACCCGGCAATCCGTTCCACGAACACCCCCGATGTACCCCCGACCGACGCCCCCATCCCGGACTCCGCCAGCACAAGCAGCATCGACGTTCCCCCGCAGGCGAGCACCCTCGATGCCCATCACCCGTTGGACGCAGGTCAGCCGCCTCCCACCCCCGCCGCTGCGGAGGCCACCGGCTCCGACGACGCCCACCGGGCGCAGAACGCCGAGACGCGCCGGATCGAGCCCGGAGGCCCGGAACACCCGCCGACCGCGGAAGGACAGCCGACCGACGGTGACACCACCGACATCTCCGGGCATGACGGCAGCCCGCCGGAGGGGCCGAGCAGCGATCACGACTCCCCCGGCACACCGGAGGCAGACAGCACACCGGCCGGCGTCGACAGGACGGAAGCCGCAGGAGCCTTTGGAATCCTTTCCGGCGAAGGGGCGGAGGTATTCGCCGCAGCGGAGGCCGACACCGTCCTCGTGGAGAACGGAACCCCGGAGGCGCCCATCCCGACCCGCGCGCCCGCCGACGCCGAGCAGCCGTCCCCCGACACGGATGCGGACGGGATCGATGCCGCCCTACCGCCTGCCCTCGCGCCGGAGGTTGAGGCGGAAGAGCCCGACGTCCGCCTCCGGGGCGGTGACGCGCAGGAACCGCTGACCGGGATCGAGTCCCCCGTCCAGGAGTCGGTGGAGAACCACGAGCGGGTCGGGGCGAGCGACCCGGTGGACGTGGTCACCGGCGAGATGTTCCTCTCCCACGTCGACGCCGCCCTGCCCGGCATCCTCCCCCTGGTCCTCAAGCGGTCGCACGCCTCCCACTACCTCAAGGGGCTGTGGTTCGGGCGCTCCTGGTCCTCCACCCTCGACCAGCGCGTGGACGTCGATGCCGGGGGCGTGCACTACGCCTCCCCGGACGGCGCGGTCCTGCACTACCCGCGCCCCACCCACCCCGGCGAGAGCGTGCTGCCCACCGAGGGCGCCCGGCACCCGCTGACCGAGGACGACGACGGCATCCGGATCCACGACCCGTTCACCGGCGTCACCCGGCACTTCGCCACCGCGTCCGCCGTGCCGACCCCCCGCGGCTCCACCCGGCGGATCACCGCCGTCACCGACCGCAACAACCACCGCATCGAGTTCCGTTACCACCCCGACGGACGCCCGAAAGAGGTGCGGCACAGCGGCGGTTACCGCATCGCCGTCGACACCGGAACCACTTCCGCCGGCCCGCGCGTCACCGCCCTGCGCCTGCTGGACGGCACCGGGGTCGGCACCCGCCTGGTCGCCCTCGCCTACGACGGCCGCGGCCGGCTGACGAGCGTCACCAACTCCTCCGGCAAGCCCCTGACCTTCACCTACGACGACCGGGACCGCATCACCGGCTGGACCGACCGCAACGGCGTCCGCTACCACTACACGTTCGACGCGGCCGGCCGCGTCATCCGCACCGGCGGCCCCGACGGCCTGATGGCCGCCCGCTTCCACTACGACCTCCCCGCGCGCACCACCACGGTCACCGACTCCCTCGGCCACGACACCGTCCACCACTGGAACGACACCGGCCAGGTCGTCGCGATCACCGACACCCTCGGCGCGAGCGTCCGGATCGAGCAGGACCGCTACCGCCGTTTACTGTCCTGGACCGACAAACTCGGCCGCACCACCCGGCTGATCCGCGACGCCCGGGGCGACGTCGTCCGCCTCGACCGCCCCGACGGCGCCTCCCACACCCTCACCTACAACGACCTCCACCAGCCCACCAGCGTCACCCAGCCCGACGGCACCACCCGCCACCACACCTACGACGACCGCGGCAACCCCGTGTCGTCCACCGACCCCGCGGGCGCCACCACCACCTGGGCCCACGACAGCCAGGGCCGATTGCTCCGCACCACCGACGCGTTGGGCCACCGCCACCACTGCACCACCGGCGCCGCCGGGCTCCCGCTGACCATCACCGACGCCCTCGGCCACACCACCCGCATCGAACGCGACGCCTTCGGCCGTCCCACGGCGATCACCGATCCCGTCGGTGCCACCACCCGCGCAGGCTGGACCACCGAAGGACTCCCCGCCTGGCGCGTGCACCCCGGCGGCGCCCGCGAGGAATGGACCTACGACGCCGAGAACAACCTCCTGCGCCACCGCGGCCCCCTCGGCGAGGACACCACGTTCGCTTACGGCCCCTTCGACCTGCTCACCGCCCGCACCGCCCCCGACGGCGCCCGTTACACCTTCGCCTACGACACCGAACTGCGCCTCACCCGCGTCACCAACCCCCACGACCACACCTGGACCTACACCTACGACCCCGCCGGACGCCTCACCGGCGAACAGGACTTCGACGGCCGCGTCCTGACCTACCGCACCGACGCCGCCGGACACCTCACCGAACGCGTCAACGGCGCGGGCCAGGCCGTCCGCCTCCACCGTGACCCCATGGGCCGGACCATCGCCCGTACAGACGACGAGGGCGCCACCACCACCTTGGAGCACGACTCCGCCGGCCGCCTCGTCCGAGCGACCTCGCCGGACAGCACCGTGCAGTTCACCTACGACGCCTGCGGCCGCGTGCTCACCGAGGACGTCGACGGACGCATCCTCACCAACGCCTACGACCTCCTCGGCCGCCGCACCCACCGCACCACCTCCACCGGCGTCCGCTCCGTCTGGACCTACGACGCCAACGGCCGCCCCCGCACCCTCAGCACCGCCGACGAAACCCTCACCTTCACCCACGACCCGGCCGGCCGCGAGACCACCCGCACCCTCGGCACGCAGACCACCCTCACCCAGACCTGGGACATCGACCACCGCCTGACCGCCCAGACCGTCCAGGCGCATCCCACGGACGGCGCAACCGCCGAGATCCTCCAGCAGCGCACGTACACCTACCGGGCCGACGGCATCCCCACCCACATCACCGACCTGCTCACCGGCCCCCGCCACTACGACCTCGACCCCGCCGGCCGCGTCACCGCGGTGCGCTCCGACACCTGGACCGAGACCTACGCCTACGACCTCCTGGGCAACCTCACCCACACCACCGCACCCCCGGCCGACCCCACCACCATCGGCGCCCGCACCCACACCGCCACCCGCGTCCGCCGGGCCGGCCGCACCACCTACGACCACGACGCCCAGGGCCGCCGCACCCGAACCGTCCGCCGCACGCTCTCCGGCCGCCGGGACGTCACCACGTACGCCTGGGACCCCGACGACCGCCTCACCGCAGTCACCACCCCCGACGGCACCCGCTGGCGCTACACCTACGACCCCCTCGGCCGCCGAACGGGCAAACACCGCCTCGGGTCCAACAGCAAGGCGGGGCATCGCACGGCCTTCACCTGGGACGGCACCCGCCTCGCGGAGGAAATCCAGCACCCCGAGGACGCCAACTCCATTGCCATTAGCTGGGATTGGCAACCCGGCACGCACCGGGCCGTCACCCAGACCCATCGTCGTCCTCTATCGGACGATCCCAAGCACACCATTTATGCGATTATCACCGACCACCTCGGCACTCCGAGAGAACTTGTCACCACCGACGGGCGCGTTGCGTGGCATGAAAACGCAACTCTGTGGGGAATACATGAAGCGACCCCCGACAGCGGCGTCCATTGCCCCCTACGCTTTCCCGGCCAGTACCACGACTCCGAAACCGGCCTGAACCACAACTACCACCGCTACTACGACCCCGAAATCGCCCACTACACCACCCCCGACCCCCTAGGCCTGACAGCAGCACCGAACGCCAACGCCTACGTCGGCAATCCGTTCGCTCAAACCGACCCCTTGGGCTTGAGCCCCACCGACCAGAACGCTAGTTCCCCTGCCGAGGCCGACCTTCATACGTGTTATGTGCTGGCGGGCGAGACACCGGTACTCGTTCAAAATTTCAATACACCTCGGGGCTTTCCCGACCGAGAGCTTCCGAGGGATCCTCGGACTGGTGAGCCAGCTCCTGATCCGGCGGCCGCCGGCTATCCACACACACAACTTGGGGTGAAGGGAAGCAGGCGCAATCCCCCGTACGCTCAGGCCCGAGAGTTCGATGCAGACGAAAAACCCGTCCGGGATGTCGACTTTACTGATCACGGGAGGCCGCAGAACCATGACAATCCGCATCAGCATCCCTGGAATGAAAACGTGACCGGCGGCACCCGAAGCCGCGATGGCGCGGAACCGTTGGATTGGGGTGACCGATGAGCGAACTTCTAGAATTCCGGATGCATGACACTGAAGGCGGAATAGTCGGTCTCGGCAGCCTACTCTCCCTTGTCCCGGACAACAACTGGGTGTGGTCTGTACTCGACTTTGACGGGATTGTGCAGGGGGCGACCGGTCTGGAATATGCAGATTTCCGGCAGAAGATAGCTTCCTCGCCGCAGGGGTATGTCATGTCGTGGACTCAGGTTCGGGAATTCGCGACCGGTGTCCGCCAGTGCTTCGATCTGCTGCTCGTAGCAGCAGGAGAACATCGCCTGCTTGATCCAGAACGATTCACTGCGGGCGATTTTGCAGGATTCCCCTTGGTTCTAACTGCGAGCGACAGCACCTGGTGGTCGGTGGAGATTGACGCCGGCATCGGAGGGGCATCTGCTCTCGCGGCAAGACTCCGAGCGCGCTATAGAGTCGAGACGGGATAGAAGGCGGCGAACATCAGTAGTCGCTGAGGCAAACTAGAAGCCCGCCATTTGTGTCCTGGCGGAGCTTCTGTTTGGGGTGAAGGTAGTAGTTGACGGCAACGTCAGCGGACGCGCGGTGCAGCGTGGCAGTTCAGCGCCGTCACCGTTGGCCTTCTCGGTGGTCTCCGGGCTGCCTAGGACGATACTGAGGGCGCCGATGGCGTTTTGCTGGCGGCACGGTCGGACGTGGGCGTAGACGGTGGCGGCGACGCCAATGTGGGCGTGACCGAGGAGTTCCTTGATCACGACGAGTTCGACGCCCTGATCCAGGAGCAATATTGCGGTCGAGTGCCGGAGGTCGTGGAAGTGGATGCGGCGAAGGCCAGCCTTGCGAAGGAGCACTATGAAGGCGCGGGTGAGATTGGTCGGGTCGATCGGTCCACCCTGCGTAGCGGTGAACACATGCCCGCCGTGCTGCCATGTCGTGCCTGCTGCCCTGCACTCACCCTGCCGCTGTTCGTGGTGGAGCTTCAGCAACGGGACGCAGCGGGCGGGGAGGGCGATGCGACGCTCGGAGGCCCGCGTCTTGGTGGGCAGCGTGGCGAAACCGCCGGCGCTGGCGCGCTGGGGTGTGCAGCGGATGGCGGCGGTGCCCGTGGCGCGGTCTTCCGCCGAGGAGTTCGCCCTTGCGGAGTCCGGCGTGGAGGGCGAGTTCGAACAGCGCGTGCAACCGGTGGCCGTGGGTGGCCGCGAGGAATGCGCGGGCTTCCTGGGCGGTGAGGGTTCGAAGCAGCGGGGTCGGGGTGTGCCCATGCGGACATTGCGGCGCCGTTGCGCGGGCTCTCCTCTTCGCGGACGCGTGCTCTCACCTCACCTACCCGTCGCGCTGGGTGGACAAAGCCTCGCCTTCAAGGTGCTGCCTAACTAATGCTGATGTACTGCTCGGGCGCCCACTGCGGCGAAGCCGTCAGCTGCTCCCGGACCCAGGCGTCTATCTTGTGGCCAAGTTCCTCGTCGTACGTGTCCATACTGACGCTCCCTGTGAACATCCCAGGTCACAGCTACCTGGTTGTCTAAGTGCACTGGCACCAGTGGCACGCGGAGTAACCCACCGACAACAGCACGGGCACGTTCCGCCGCCGAGCCTCCTCGAACGCCTCGGGCGACCACGGCCACCAGTCGACGGGGTTGTCGGCGTGCTGGAGGAGGTACGGGGAGGTCGCGTCGGCCAGGCGGTTCTTCCCGGCATCGTCGCACGACCGGGTCCGTGCGGCCCACCTTGCGAGGCCGTGGAGCCGGGAAGAAGACGCAGTACCCAATCCAGAGGCTGTCGGCCCTACTCCAAGCGACACGACAGGCCCAACCGATCTTCACCTGCGAGGCAAGGCCGCCGGCCTCGCTCCCCAGCGGAGCTTGCCCGCCCGCACTCGGCCTTCCTCATGGCGTACTCCCGGATCTGCGACGACTGGCGCAAGCACAACCGGAGGAAGGCCGCCACGTCGTCGTGGTCGGCTGGCAAGGCGTGGCGAACCAGCACCGCCGCAGCAACAGGAACGCCACTCGACACGGCGCGGTGATCGTCCACCGGTACACCGACAACGACCTGCCGGCCTCGAAGCGGGGCGTCGTGCGCACCGACTTTCTAGCGATGCTTCGTGACCTGCGGCGCGGGCACACCCCCGAGGGCTACCCGGTGCACGGGGTCATCTGCGTGGACCAGGACGGCGTGCAACGCACAGCCCGGGACTGGGAAGACTTCGAGGACGCCCTGACGCTCGACACGAGTCGGCGCTTCTACACCCCGTCGGGACCGATGGATCTCACCGAGGAGAGCGAGATCATCAAGACCGGTGTCATGGCGGCCGTGAACAAGGCGGAGTCCCTGAAGAAGAAACGCCGCACCCGCGACTGGCACCAGGACCGCATACTCGACGGCCTCCCCCACAGCGGCCCCCGCCCTTTCGGCTGGGAGGAGGACCGGACAACTCTGCGGCCGGACGAAGCGGGCTTTCTGGCCCGGGCGATCCGCGAGCGGATCAGGGGGAAGGCGTGAGCACCTTGTGCGCCGAGGCCAACGGCTCGGGCTGAGGGGCAGCCGGGGCGGTGAGATCATCCCGCAGACCGTCACGCAGATGATGACCGCTCCACGGGTGTGTGGCTATCGCGCGAACCGTGGCGTCCTCGTCCTGGATGACGACGGCTCTCCGATCGTGGGTGTTTGGCAACCGGTCTGCGCACCGGAGGAGTGGAGTGCATTGTGCGCGACCTTCGGGGATGGAAGCACGTACCTCGCCCGCGGTTCTTGCACTCCACGGATCACCGGCATACCGAAGACGATCAAATACCTCAGCTCGTCGCTGCTGCGCTGCCAGTACCGATTCCCGGATGAGGCAGCAGACGGTACGCAGGTGACGCGAGTCTGCAACACCCCGATGGGCGGGTCGAAAACCAGCAGCAAGCGAAGCCCCTACGTCTACACCCGCACCACATGCTCTCGCAACTCAATCTCAGGGCCCATGGTGGATGAGCAAGTTCAACGCTTGCTCATGGCGAAGCTGAAGCAAGCTCAGGCAACTTTCATTTCGCCTGACATCACATGGCCGAAGGCAGTTCAGCTTACGCAGAGGGCAGACAAACTGGCCGAGTTGGAGCAGCAATGAAACGCAGACAATATCAGTAGCGAGATGTTTTACCGACTGGCACCAAAGCTGGAAAAGGAAGTGAAGACACTACGCCGGGAGTGCAAGCAGTTTTAAATGGCCACCCAGGTCGGAAATGAAGCACCGGGCGACGTAACCAAGAAGTGGCCAGCCGGATAGTACGATCTCGAACAGAAGCGAGGCGTCTTGTTTGAAGCATTCGCCGCAATTCAAGTAACGCCGGAAAGAGGGGGAACAAGACGCCGGGCCCCAAGAGACTCACCCCCGTTTGGAAGCAGTGACGCGCCATGCGAGGACCGCACGCCACTAAGCGTTGTCCCGTAATTGATCACGGGCATGGCTCTGTCTGGAGCCGGGGTAGCGATCGAGCGATGGTGAGGTTGTGGAGTCGGGCGATGCCGAGGATGGCGTGGTGGACGCCGTCGCCTTTCAGGCGGCAGTCGCGGAGGATCTTCCAGGTCTTCATGTGGGCGAAGGTGTGCTCGACGCGGGCGCGGACGTTGCGGTGGGAGGTGTTGTGTTCTTCCTTCCAGGCCGGCAGTTCGGCCCGGCCGCGTTCGCGTCGGTGCGGGATGATCAGGCCGGTTCCGCGGTAGCCGCCGTCGGCGATCACCGTGGTACGGCCGACGGCGTTCTTCGCACCGGACAGTTCCCACGCCTTGCAGTCGTTGCGGTTGCCGGGCAGCGGTCGGCCGATCACGACGACCAGGCGGGTGTCGGCATCGATGACGACCTGGTGGTTGGTGGAGTATCGGTAGTTCTTCGACTTCTCGGCCACGGCGTGGTCGCGTGTGGGTACGAGGGTGCCGTCGACGATCAGCACGGTCTCCTTGCGGAACCGCCTGCGCGGCCGGAGCGCAGGACACGGGCCGAGGTGGTCGACGATGCGGTCGGCCGCCGAAGGCGTTGTCCCGTAAGTGCCGGTGGGGTTGGGATGATCTTGGTGTGGCTGGTGTGATCACGGCGTCGGAGCCGTCCTGGATAGCCCCGCCCTGCTGCGGCCGGGCCCCGCGGGCAGCAATACCCCGGCCGACCACATCTCCGACCGCACCGCCACCAGCCGACCAAACGCCCCCGATCAGCCAGTCACATCGCCGCCGCAATCACGCACCAGCTCGTAAGGAACCGGCGTGGTGCTTGCAGTCAGGAGGAACGCGGCGCGATGACGAGCGGTGAAAGCGTGCCAGGGCGGTCGTCATCGTCAATCCGAAACGCCTCTGACCCCGCCGCGTTAGTCTGGTTCGGTGAGCGAGAGGACGAGACGATCCACGGCCGACGTCAGCGACGCGGTGTGCGAGGCCGTTCGCGAGGAGCTGGCCGAGCTCGGCTATCAGGGCCTGACGATGGTCGGGGTGGCCCGCCGCGCCGGTACCAGTAGGCGTGCGCTGTACCTGCGGTGGTCGAACAAGGATCAGATGATCTACGACTCGATCGCGCCGTTCGTGCCCACCGCGGTTTCGTTCACCTCTTCCGGTGACCTGCGCACCGATCTCATCGAGTACCTTCCGCGGGTCAGTCAATTCGAGGGCACGCTCGGGCGCGCGGCCCGCAGCGTCGTCGCCGAGTCCTATCGGGATCCCGACTCGCTGGCCGAGCTGCGGGAACGGCTGATGACGGCCAGCCTGTCGGGTCTGCGCCAGTTGCTGCTTGAGGCCATCGCCCGCGGTGAGGCCAATCCGTCGGCACTGGACCCCGAGATCCTGATGGTCATCAGCGCCGTCTCGTTCCATCAGCTCTGCCTCGGCTCCGAGCCCATCAGCGAGGAGACCGCGGCCCGGTTCGTCGACCGGGTGCTGCTGTCGATTGTGCAGAGCGAGACCTACGCCAGGGACGGGGTCTCCGAGGCGATCTAGCATGGCCGGTGTTCGCCCCGGGCGGGGCGCGGCCTGCGGGAGTGTCCGTCAGACCAAGTGCTTCTCCCGCCATCGCCATGGATCCGTCGGCGCCGGGTGCCCGCAGGTCTCCCGGCAGCGGATTTCGGTCCAGCATGTCAGGCCCACATTTCGGCGCAGGTTCCCAACCCGATGCCGAACGCGGCGTCGCCGGCGGCTCACCTCGGCGCCTCGGCCATGACCTCGTCGACGACGTCCGGCTGCGTCCATCCCGATGCCTGAAGCTGCCGTGAGCGGCATCGTCGCGGCCATGCGCCCCAGATCGGATCTTGCCCTCGATCCGATCACCCTCCTGCGGCCGTGGGGTCGACGCGGACTCTGGCGGCCCGGCACGCAGCTACAGGGGATCGCGACCGTCGTCAGCGCTTTGGGCTCGCGGTGAACCGGACCGCGCTCAGACAGCCCAGGCTCCCTGGTGGTTCGGACCAGCCGGTGGAACTCGTCCAATTGCCGGAAACCGCTTTGACGTGGACGACTGGGCCGACTCTCGTCCCATGGGACCCCGGATCTGCATCGTCGCGTCAGGCCACCACGTGTAGCAGGCCTTCGCGCTCCTGGACAACGCGGAGCGCTTCGCGGCGGAGGATGCAGATGCGCACTCGTAAACGGTGTGGGATCCGCCGGCGAGGCCGTGATGATCTTCGACCGGAGGGCCGTCGTGGTTGGGGGCGCCGGGGTGCTCGACTGGACTGACGTTGTGCACCCGTTCGTCGACGAAGCGATCCGACGGCTCCGATCCAGCCGACGTGGGTGGCACCAGGATCCGAGCGCGTCCGACTGACGCATGGCTGGCTTCAGAACCGACCGTGCGGTGCTGGAGAGATGCAGCGTGCAAGCGGCCCGACTGCCTTGTTTGCAATGGGTACAGTGATGTACCTTTGAAGCATCAGAGGTGAAGCTCCAGCCGGGAGATGGATCATGGACGGCACAAAGCACAGCGACACCGAGGTGGTGATCGTCGGGGCAGGCCCCACCGGGCTCACCTTGGCGCTCCTGCTGGCGAAGCGCAGACGCACGGTCGCGGTCTACGAGCGCTGGCAGACGGTGTTCCCGCTGCCGCGCGCGGCCGGGATGAGCCACGAGACGGTGCGGACGTTCCAGGCCGTCGGCTTGCTCGACGAGCTTGCGCCCCACCTGAACTTCGAACGCGGGAAGGTCTCGACGTCGCTGTTCGCGCCCGGCGGCGAGGAACTGGCGGTGGTGACCTTTCCCGGTGACGGGGAGTCGGGATTTCCGGCCATGGTCGGGTTTCACCAGCCCGACGTCGATGGGGTGCTCGGGCGAGTGTGCGACTCTCATCCGCTTATCGAGATGCACCGGGGTTGGGATGCGACGGCGGTCGAGCAGGCCGCCGAGGGCGCCGTGGTCACCTTCGACCCGATCGATGGCGACCAGCCGCGCGCGGGCGATCCCGTTACCGCGCGCGCCCGCTATGTCGTCGGCTGCGACGGCGCGAACAGCGTGATCCGCTCGCTGATGGACACCCAGGTGACCGACACCGGCTTCTCGTCGAGCTGGCTGGTGATCGACACGCTGCTGCGGCCCGGGAGGAAACCGCTCGACCTGTTCGGGCACGTCCTGGACTACGACCGGCCCGCCACGCTGGCGCCGGCCGGTAAGGATCGGCAGCGCTTCGAGCTGATGGTCCTGCCCGGTGACGATCCCGCCCACCTCACCGACGACGACGTGGTGTGGGACCTCCTGGAGCGCTGGGAGGTCACCGCAGAGCACGTCGAGCTGGCGCGCTCAGCGGTCTACACGTTCCGCGGCCGGTGGGCGAATGCGTGGCGCGACGGGCGCCTGCTGCTGGCGGGCGATGCTGCACACCAGATGCCGCCGTTCCTCGGGCAGGGCTTTAACTCGGGTGTGCGCGACTCCGTAGCGCTGGCCTGGCGGCTAGACCTGGTACTCACCGGCACGACGGGACCCGAACTGCTCGACAGCTACACCACTGAGCGCCTGCCCCACGTGCGGGAGATCGTGGAGGCGTCGGTCGCCGCCGGGCAGCTGACGTGCACCACCGGCCGGGAAGCCGTTGAGGCGCGGGTCGCGCAGTTCCTTGCGATGCGTGACGGTGACGGCACGGATGCGCCGGGCATGAAGTCCCAGTGGCGGCTCGGTCCTGGCTGCCTGCGTGTCGACGATCCCACTGCCGGGTTCCCCTCGTGGCAGGGACTGGTCGAGAAGGACGGTGTGACTGGGCTGCTCGACGACCTCGTTGGCTCCGGCCGGTTCGTGCTGATCGGTGACGGCGTCGACCCGCTCACCAGACTGTCAGATCGGGCGCGCGAAGTCTGGAACCAGCTGGACGGGATCGGGATGATGATTGGAGCGGACGGCTACCGCGACGTCGAGGGGACCTACGCCCGCTGGTTCGGCGAGCTGGGCGCGACCGTGGCGCTGGTGCGCCCCGACATGCAGGTCTACGGTGCGTCCGCGGACATCGGGGATACCGACGCGCTCGTGCTCTCCTTGGCAGCGCAGCTCCGCCTGCCGGCGGCCGTGCCTGCGGCGTGAGTCGCCGAGCCGAGGCAGCGGTCCAGCCCGTCGGAGCTCATCGGCACGGTGAGCTGCTGCGTGGCCGGCCCACCCGCGGACCCCCAGACGATGGGGTACCCGTACGGCCTGCCGCCACGTCCGCCGGAATGCAGGGCACGGACCAGCATTGTCCCGGCGAACGGCAGGTCGACTGCGGTAAGACGGGGCCGGACCGTGGCGTCGGCGCCCCTGTGGCGCAGCGCCACGTCGAGAGCGTCGGCGAAAAGGGCGTCCTCGGGGCGGTCCCCCCGGCGGCGCGTCCGGTGCCGAGGAACAGCAGGGGCAGTCGGTTGCGGTGCTCCAGCAGGCGCAGTGGGAACGTCCGTACCGCCTCCAGCGGCGCGGCGCCGTGGTCGCCGGTCATAGCGGCGAAGGGCCTTGACAAGAACGAACGCGCGGGGGCCGGCGCAACGGGCGGTTCGTCGCAGTCGGCGAGTTGCTTGCAGGGCGTGGCGATGACCGCCCTGGCCTCGCGGGCGATTTTTTTGAGCGTCGCCTGAAGCCCGGTGGGGGGACACCGGCGGCGGCGTCGAGTCCGCTTCGCGGCGGCAACGCAGCAGGCTCTGGGGGCATCTTGAATCCTCCTTTGTGACGTGGGGCGAGCCCTGTGCTGGACCGCGCAGGGCAAGCGGACTGTGAAACCGGGAAAAATTATCCAATACGGCAAGGAGTGAGCATATGAGCAGTTTGGCGGGCAAGAAGGCTCTGGTCACCGGCGGCAGTCGCGGCATCGGGGCGGCGATTGTGTGCCGCCTCGTCGCGGAGGGCGCATCGGTGGCCATCAACTACCGGTCGAACGCCGAGCGAGCGAAGGAACTGGTCCACCGGCTCGACAGCGCCGCGACGAAGGTCATCGCCGTCCAGGGCGACGTCAGCGATCCCGCCGACATCACGCGGGTAACCGCGACGGCCGTCGAACAACTGGGCGGGCTCGACATCGTGGTCAGCAACGCTGGCATCGAGCACTTCGGCGCGCTGGCGGAGATCACGCCTGAGGAGTTCGCCCGTGTCTTCGACACCAACGTGCGCGGCCAGCTCTTTGTCGTGCAGGCCGCCGCCGCAGTGCTTCCAGAGGGCGGTCGGATCGTCCTCACTTCGTCGGCGAGTACGAAGATGGCGGTGCGCAACCACACCCTCTACGCCGCCAGCAAGGCCGCCGTCTCGACGATGGTGAATCAGCTGGCCGTTGAGCTGGCGGACCGCAAGATCACCATCAATGCGGTCGCGCCCGGCGGCACCGCCACCGACATGGCCACCGAGAACGCCGAGAACTACGCCGGCTTCACCCTCAAGGACGAGGACGGCAGCGACATCCTCCCCAACGTCGCCCTCGCCCGTCTCGCGCAGCCAGAGGAGATCGCTGCGGCCGTGGCGTTCCTCGCTTCGCCGGACGCGTCCTACGTGACGGGTTCGACCTTGGCGGTCGACGGGGGCATGTGAGCCGATGATCGCGCCGAGGTCGGGGTTCACGCTGCCAGAACAGAACATGGCAAACACGATCCCGGCGCGATCACGCGCCAGCGGCGATCGCGCACTTCCGGTGCCGCCCTCCGTGTCGTGGCGGCCCCTCATCGCCGGCCACGAAGACCACGGCGTGCGCGATCAGGTCGGGTGTCAGTTACCTGCCTAAGCGTTGATCATGGGCATGGTTCTGTCTGGAGCCGGGGTGGCGATCGAGCGATGGTGAGGTTGTGGAGTCGGGCGATGCCGAGGATGGCCTGGTGGACGCCGTCACCTTTCAGGCGGCAGTCGCGGAGGATCTTCCAGGTCTTCATGTGGGCGAAGGTGTGCTCGACGCGGGCACGGACGTTGCGGTGGGAGGTGTTGTGTTCTTCCTTCCAGGCCGGCAGTTCGGCCCGGCCGCGTTCGCGTCGGTGCGGGATGATCAGGCCGGTTCCGCGGTAGCCGCCGTCGGCGATCACCATGGTGCGGCCGACCGCCTTCTTCGCACCGGACAGTTCCCACGCCTTGCAGTCGTTGCGGTTGCCGGGCAGCGGTCGGCCGATCACGACGACCAGGCGGGTGTCGGCATCGATGACGACCTGGTGGTTCGTGGAACCCCGGTAGTTCTTCGACCGCTCGGCCACGGCGTGGTCGCGTGTGGGCACCAGGGTGCCGTCGACGATCAGCACGGTCTCCTTGCGGAACCGCCTACGCGGCCGGAGCGCAAGACACGGGCCGAGGTGGTCGACGATGCGGTCGGCCGCCGACTTCGACACCCCGACCAGCGGCGCGAGCTGCCGCAGCGTCAGGTTCGTGCGCCAGTACGCGGCCACCAGCAGTACCCGGTCCTCCAGCGGCAGACCCCACGGCCACCCCCGCCGCACCGCCTCGGCACCCTCACGGCGCAACGCGGTCACCAGCCGACCGAACAACCGCGGGCTCAGTTATCTGTTCCCGGTGTTCATCGGCGGGTTCATCGCGTACGGCGTGCGAGCGATCCTGCTCCCTCGTCACCGTCACTTCGGTGCCCGGCTGTACGCCTGGTTCCTCTTCCTCGCGGCCACCAGCCCAAGCCTCGGCGCGAACGCGTTGCACGCCATCACGCTGAACCACGGACCGCAGGCCGGACGGTCCGCCCTGCACCTGGGTGACGGTGTCGTCGGTGGGCTGTCGATGCTCGCGCCACTGGCGCTGGCGGGCTCCGTGCACCTCTACATCCTGATGGCGCGGACCGCCGAACGGCCGGTCCGGGACGGCGCAGACGGCGTTCCGGGACCGGTCCGCCGAGATATTCCGCCGCTCAACAGCGTCGCGTTCGCGCCGGATCCTCGTCCGCTCGGGCCCAGCGGCTCAACGCCCCGGGGACTCCTGCGCCGACCGTACGCTCGCCACCTCGCTGCGGATGCCCGACCCGCGCACGCTCGCCGCGGCCCTGGCCGCCGCCGGGCCCGACCTGCGGCTGCGGTCGCTCGGTGACGGCTCGGTGCTCCAACTCTGCGACGGGCAGGGCCGGCCGCTGCTGTTGGTGGAGACCCCGATCGATGTGCGGGTGCCGGGCGGGGCCGTCCGGTTGCTCGGCGCGGGCACGACGCCGGACGGGCCGGTGGGGTGGACCGAGGCCCGGGGCCGTCACCGGCGTGCCGGCCGCCGAACCTCTGGCCGCCCGGCCGTGAGGTGCCGGCCGGTTCGGCCACCACCGGACCGGACACCGCACCGCCGCCCGCCCCCGAACCGGTCGCCGCGCAGCCCGCGGTGGTCATCCAGGGCCGACCGGTCATCGCCATGACCGGTCGGCCCGCCATCGCCTACGCGGGCTGCTCCGCCACCCGCCGGGCAGGGCATGTGCCAGGGGCACACGATGCCTGGGCCGGTCGTCAGGGTGGTCGGGTGCCTCAGTTGTAGCTGGCGAGGTCCTCCTTGGTCGTACCGGGGCCCACCCGGCCGCCGGTGCCGTTGATGATGTTGTCGATGATGCCACCCGCGCCGTTGCCCAGCGAGATCGTCACCATCGAGTGGAACTGCACACCCGATGTGTTCGGTGCGGTGATCGCGTTGGCGGACTGGATACTGGTGTCCGTGAACAGGCAGTAGACGCCGAGGCCGTATGCCTGGAAGTCGGTGACGGTGGAGTGGACGTTGAGCGAGGCGTAGCCGTCCGCCGAGCCGTTCATCCAGGACGCTTGGTTCGGCGGGTCGTAGGGCATCTCGCTCTGGTAGAAGTAGACGGCTCCTCCGTTGCCGTTCCACTGGGTCTGGATGTGCTGGTAGTGCTCGACGGCGAGTCCGTAGATGGTGACGTTCGCGCCGTTGACCGCGAGGCCGTTGGGAGCGACGTTGGTGGTCCAGCCGACGGTTCCGGAGTTGCCGTGGTCGGCGCGCCAGAGCCACAGGTCGTCACCGATGACGTTGTTGCTGTTGATCACCAGTGATTCCGATGCCTGCCCGACCGTTGCGCCGCCGATCCGGGCGAAGACGTCGGACAGGATCGTCGGGTCGGCCGAGTGGTCGGCGGAGGAGCCGGCCGGGCCGATCTGCACGAGTTCGGCGGAGTTCGTCGTTCCGGCGTCGAAGAGCAGCCCCCCGATACGGATGCCGTTGACATCCGCGGTCGACAGGACCGTGTTGCCGCCGTTCGACACCAGCGTCGCCAGACCGAGGCCGAGCACCACGGTGTCCGGGTTGTTGACCTGGATGGTGCCGTCGATCTGGTAGACGCCCGGGGTGAACAGCAGGTCCTTTCCGGCCGCGAGCGCGTTGTTGATGTCGCTGACGGTGTCGCTCGGGGTCGCGATGAAGAAGTCGCTCAGCGGCAGCGACGTCCCCGGCGTGTTGCCGTTCGCCCATGTCGTGCCCTGCGAGTTGCTTTCGTCGGAGGGCACGAACACGTCCCAGTTCCCGGAGGAGTCGACGTAGACGTACGGTTTCTCGGCAACGGCCGGGGTGTTGCTGACCGTGGTGTCCGGCGGGTTCGGGAAGCTCGTTCCGGGAACGCCGGTGTCGCCGACGAACACCATGTTCCAGTTCGAGCCCGTCCAGCTGCCGTACTGGTCGTTGCGGGAGATGTACTGCTGCTGGGTCTCGGCGTTGACCTGGCCGGTGACGACCGAGTCGGCGATGAAGCCGCCCGAGGCCCAGCCGTTGTTGTCGGCGAGCACGGCTTTGCCGTCGATCTGCACCCGGCGCAGCGGCGCGGCCTGGGACGCGGCCCATTCGGTGCTGCCGGAGGACGGGTCGATGGTGATGTTCTCGACGTCGCGCCAGAAGTTCTCGGTGGCGTTGCCGCCGTTCCAGCTCGCGTCCGTGTAGATCCCACCACCGGTGATCACGGTCTGCGTCGGCTTCTGACCGAGTCCGACGACCTCGGTGTAGAAGCCGACCGGGACGGTGACGTCGTACGTCCCCGGTTCGAACATCAGCTCGTAGCGCTGGGTGCCGAACTGGTTTGATTTCTGCGTCGCGTACACGGCGTTGATGTCGTTCTGGATCGTGGTGGTCGACATTGAGGTGTTGAACACGTACACGTTCGAGCCGAAGGTTGGCGTTGAGGGCGGTGACGAGCCGGTCGAGATCGTCCAGTTCTCGCTGGCGCTGCCGTTGCAGGTGTAGATGTCGGCGATCGAGCCGGTGGTGGTGGCGCTGCCGACCACGCTCAGACACAGGCCCGAGTTGTCATTGACGATGGTGCCGTTCGACTCGACCGTCCAGTTCTCGCTGACGCTGCCGTTGCAGGTATAGACCTCGGCGGTCGCCTTCGGCGCCGTGGAGGCGCCGGTGACGCTCAGGCACAGGCCGTTGCCGTCGACGAGCGTGCCGCCGGACGCGGTCCAACTCTGAGCGGCGGAACCGTCACAGGTGTCGATGTCCGCGGTCGTCTTCAGCGTGGTCGATCCGCCGCTGTCGCCCAGGCACAGGCCCGACGGGTTCCCGACGATCGTGCCTGCCGGCGTGGAGCCGCCCGAGGAAGTGGTGAACGGTTCGAACGCGTTGGCGAAGTACCAGGTCGGCTGGGAGATGCCGGAGCAGCTGTCCGATCCGGCCGTGCCGACGCAGCCGCCGTTGTCCCGTTCGATCGCCCAGAGAGACAGGGTGTTGATGCCCTCGCTCCCAGCCCAGCTCAGCACCTTTGAGGCGTCGGCCTCGGTGAAGGTTTCGCCCGAACCGTAGTCGTCGATGCCAGGCATTTCGGTCACGCCGATCATGGCCCACAGCTGCGAGGCGGCGTCGGAGGGGTAGAGCGAGGCGAGCTGGCTCTCCAGGCCTGACGCCGCGGTCTCGGTCGCGGTGGCCATCTCGTGCGAGGTGCCGGTGTAGTAGTCGAAGGTCATCAGGTTGACCACGCCGACCTTGGCGCCGACCGAGACGGCGTTCCGCAGGATGGGCAGCTCGGTGGAGTCAAGGCCGGTGGTGTCGGACGGGAGCGTGTACGAGAACTGGATCGTGCGCCCGTTGGCCGCGGCCCACGACTCGACTTCGGCGACCGCCTCGTTGCGCCGCTCGTAGCCGGCCGTGTCAGTCAGCGAGTCCTGCTCGATGTCCAGGTCGATGCGCGGCACGTTGTAGGTGGTGATGACGTTCTCGTACACGGACGCGATCGCGCTGACGCTTGTGCAACTGTCGGCGATGTCAGTGCCCGTGGTGTCGGCCGTGTAGCCGCCGAAGGACGGGATCACGTTGCCGCCGGCCGCCTGGATCGAGGAGATCTGGCTGCCGAAGGTGGACGAGGAGATCGGCTGGCTGGTGTCCCCGTCCCAGTACGCCGTGCACGAGCCGGCGCCAGCGGTCTGGATGAACGCCGCGGTGAGGTACTTCGATCCCGACTGCTGCGAGACCGTCAGGGCGTTGTCCCCGCTGTAGGACTCCCAGTAGGGCGCGAAAACGTGCGCGGGAAGAGCGGTGTCGGTGGCAGCGGACGCGCTGCCCGGCGTCGTGACGGCGAGGCCGGCGGACGCCAGCAGCGTGGCTCCGGCGAGGAGCAACGTGCGGATGCCGAAGCGGCGGCCGCCCGGCTTCCGTGTTGGCATGAGTGATCTCATGAGAAGCCTTCAGATTCTGGCCGGATCGGTCCGGCTGCAGGTCGGACTGGAGGATGCGCGGCCGCCCCCGGTTCTCGCACACAGGGACGGTTAGGAAGCTTTCCTGACGACCGTGCTCGGAAGTTAGTTGCCCCCGGCGTGAACCGTCAAGACGTCGTGTCAGATTCGGCCGTCGCCGTTGCGGGTCCAATTGCGACGAGGTTGCGCGTCCCGTGCGGCGAGGTTGCCCGTCCCGTGCGTCGCCGTTGCCCGTCCTGTGCGACGAGGTTGCGCGTCCCCGTGCGACGAGGTTGCCCGTCCCGTGCGGCGAGGGGGGGTTTCGGAACCGCGGGGCATTGACGCCGTCGCGAGGACACGCTTATCGTTACCAGTAGTTCACGCTGGCGACCACAATTCATATATGCGAACGCGACTTCTCGCCTCGCTTTCGCGCCACGCCTGCCCGATCAGAGGGATCGGGTCATCCGAATGAGCGCCTCGCTCGAACCCACCACGCCGGCGGCCCCCGCGCCGCCAACCAGCACTCACCGGTGGCCGGGGGAAGCGACCCGGGCATACCGGGAAGCGACTCCGCCACCCGTGGCAGAGCATGGATCCACCCTTCCGCGCCCCGGGGCGACGGGTGATCGGGCAGGCCGGGCCGGCGCGGTGAAGCCCTGCCCGTGCAGGCCGCAGGTGTCCGTGAGCGCAACCCCTTGACCGTCTTCCATGCTGGTCCGCGGATTGCCACCCGCCGCCTGGCACGGGTCTGTACGATCCTCGGCGCCTCCCGGACACGGCAGTAGCACCTGATGAGCGAAATGACCGCCTCGGGCGAATCCTCTGCGCCTGCACCGGGACCAAGGACGCCTCCGGCGCGAACACCCTTACGCCCCACACCTCAGCGGACTTCATGCGATTTCCTGGATCGCGGCCCCAGAGGCGCAACGC
Organism: Streptantibioticus silvisoli; assembly: GCF_027947535.2. Lineage (GTDB taxonomy): Bacteria > Actinomycetota > Actinomycetes > Streptomycetales > Streptomycetaceae > Streptantibioticus_C > Streptantibioticus_C silvisoli. The sequence goes on along the minus strand of NZ_JAAGKO020000019.1, from coordinate 11,670 downwards.
CTTGCCGAACTCCCGCGTCGCCTTCCTGCACGCACACCGTCGGCGTCAGGCCGAGGAGAGGCAGAGTGCCGGACCGGACCGGCAGAACGACGGCCACCTCTTCACGCGGCCGGACGGGTACCCGAGGCCTCGTCGGCCGCGGATACGGAGCCGATCGTCTCCCTGCTGGACACGGCCGTCAGGGGCGTAGTGACGTCTTGGGCGTAGCCCGCGCCACCGCCCGTGCCGGCGGGTCCCTCAGCTGCCCACGAAGGCCGATCTCGCTGTCGGGCGCGAACATGCCGCCCAAGGGACATCGGCGGTCTTGCTCCTGGCGATCTCACCCCGGTACGAGGTCCCGTCGAGATAGAGGGCTTCCGCAGTTCGAACCAACTCGTCGGCCCCCTTCTCGACTCCGCAGACGAAGGCCGGCGGCGCACCACCCATCACCTGTTCCTCGCAGGGGGAGGCACTCCCAGGCCCACGTCACTCGCCGAGCACCCGGATGCGGCCCGGACGATCTCGGCGACGGGCGAGGGCATGCGCCGGGAACCATCGGGGTCCTCCGCCACCTGCATGAGGTAGTCGGGCTCGGCGCAGGCGGTTCATGTTGTGCAGCCTCCCGCACCGCAGGGCGCGGAGATGGGAAGCCTCCGCACCTCCACTTCGACGACGCGACGGACGAAGCCCACGGGCCGTCCACCCGGGCGTGGACGTTCCCCTCCAAAGCGGGTGTCCTGACGACGCAGGACAGTACGCTGAGCCGAGCAGCACAGAACCAACGAGCATCCTCGAAGGAGGTGTGCCATGACCGCTGAGATGGTCGCGCCCGCGTGGATGCACGCGCAGATCAGCGTGGAGCAGTACGACTCCTGGTCCGAGGAGCAGTGCGCCGGCATCGAGATCGTGGACGGGATGGTCGTCGTGAGCCCGAGCGCGTCGAAGCGGCGCACCCGGCTGGCCCGAATCCTGGCCAATGCCCTGGACACCGCCGCGGGCTCGGACTGGAACGCCGACACGGACTTCGACGTCCGCCTGCAGGACGTTCCGCTCACCAATCGCCGTCCGGACGTCGTCGTCTACCGGGCAGAGACCATCGACGTCACACCCACCCGCCCCGAACACGTGCTCCTGGTCGTCGAGGTCGTCTCACCCGGCTCGGAGACCACCGACCGCATCGTGAAGGTGGACCAGTACGCCAAGGCCGGCATCCCCTTCTACTGGCGGATCGAACAGGCAGCCACCGGTGTCCCCATCACGTACACCTACGTTCTCGACCCCGCCACAAGGACCTACCGGGACGGCGAGATGTTCCCCGGTGCGATCAAGGCTGCCGCACCCTTCTCCGTCACTGTCGACCTGGGGACCATCTGACAGTTCCGGACGATTCTTCTCCGTGACCGGTCACAAAGGAAAGCGGAAACTCCGGGAGCGCCAGGAGGGTCATTTCACTGCGGTTGGCTCACCTCCGACCGCGAGCGCCACCGACTACCGGGCCTGCGAATTCACCGGCACCAGCGGCATGCGGCCGTAGCCGGCCGTACCCCACGGACAACAGCCTCCTCGAACCCCTCCGGCCCCCACGCCCCAGTCGACCGAATCTCACCGCGCCGGAGCAACGCACGGTCCGGACCGCCCCCGCGCACTTCCCCCGCGGCCAGGTTCGCGTAGCAACTGGAGCACAGCGCATGACGAAGGGCCCGCAGATACCGCTCCCCGAGGAGGCCGGGCCGGGTGGGCAATCGCCCCCTGCCCCCAGTCCTACCCGGACACCACGTCGCCGCCGGGCTGTTCGCAGCCGACGAGGCCGACGACGGTGAGCCTGCCCGGGCGGGCGGTGTCGTTGGCGCTGCCGAGCAGGGCGCACTTCCACACGGTGTCGTTGCCGGCCGTCCTGATGTCGCCGGCGCCCTCGTAGCCGGCGGGGCCACCGGTGCAGTCCTCTCCCGCGACGCGGTTGATCGAGTCGGCCAGGACGAACTGGCAGGTGTAGACGGGCTCCTGGTCGGCGGCGTGTGCGGCGGTGGGAGCGGCCAGCACGGCGGCGCCGGTGAGGAGGGCCGCACTCGTGGTCGCCGCACGGTGTCCGAGGGCGCGCAAGCGGTTCATGGGGTGAGCGGTCCTTCCGCAGGTGGCGACGGAGTCACATGTTCCAGAGGGTGTCGCTCGGCCGGGGAGCGGTGTCGAAGGTGGTCGGCGGCCGCCAGTCACCGGTCTGGAAGAACTCTGTGATGGGGTCCAGCCAGGGTTCGAAGTCGATTCCGTGGGCCGCGCACCAGTCGTTGTTGTAGTACTCGTTGTTGTAGCGCGAGCCGTCGTCGCACATGAGGGTGGCGACCGTTCCCCGCTCACCGCGGTCCTGCATGCCGTGCAGGATCCGCAGCGCGCCGAACAGGCCGGTCCCGGTCGAGGGGCCGGGCCTGAAGCCCAGGTGGTCGGCGGCCACCCGCATGGCCGCCACCGACGCCGCGTCGTACACCCGGATCATCCGGTTGACCATCGGGAACAGGAACGAGGGCTCGACTCTCGGCCGGCCGATCCCCTCGATCCGCGAGCCCTTGTCCGTGGCCTTCGGGTTGTCGTCCCGCCAGCCGGCGAAGAACGCGGAGTTCTCCGGATCGGTCACGCACACGCGCACCTTGCGGCCCGTGTTGCGGGCGTAGCGGCCCACGGACGTCACGGTGCCGCCGGTGCCCGCGCCCATCACGAACCAGTCCGGGTCCACCGCGCCGAGCAGCTCCGGCGCGAGGCCGTGCTCGCCGTGCCAGTCGTAGGCCCGCTCCGCGTAGGTGAACTGGTCCATGAAGTGGCCGCCGACCTTCAGCGCGTACTGCCGGGCGTGTTCGCAGAGGTCCGCGCCCGGCGGCGCCTCGACCACGTTGCCGTTGAGATCGCGGATGGCGTCCTTCTTCTCCTTGGCCGTACCGCTGGGCACCACCGCGGCGAACGCCAGGCCGAGCTGCTGGCAGAACCACGCCTCGGAGATGGCCGTGGAACCGCTGGACGCCTCGACCACGGGCCCTTCGCTGCGCAGCCACCCACTGGCGAGTGCGTTGGTGAACAGCGCCTCGGCCAGGCGGTGCTTGTGGCTGCCCGAAGGGTGGACGGACTCGTTCTTGACGCACAGCCGCAGCCCGTCGAGCTTGGCGGGCAGCGGGACTTCGATCAGCGGTGTCTCCACGTGGGGGAGGCCGCGGATGAGTTCGATGCGCCCGGCCACCCAGTCGCGTTCGTCCCGGTACCTGTCCGACAGGTCGTCGTCATCGGTCCCGTCCAGCACCTTCGCCCGCTCTGTGACACTCATCGACAACCTCCGTCGGCTTCGGCAGTTCACCGCCCGCGAGAAGGGGACGGCACCCGGTCATGACTAACAGCGCCACCATCGCGAGGGCGGGATGCGACAGGTGACGACGTGCACGGTTCATCCTTGCGGCGCAATCCCAGGAACCGGGAAACGGCTCGGGCACCACCGGGCGCCGACGCCACTTCGCCGGGACGAATTGGCCCGGACCCGGCATCCGCACGGCTTACGTACAAGGCGGCTCACCGATGGTGGCCGCCAACCCGCCCCTGGCCGGAGGAGGGCACGCCCTGTGCACGGGCGCACTCATCCCGTTTCGTCGGCAGCGTCTTTCTTGGCCTTGTCCAGGATTCCCTCGACCACGCTCTGCGGGTCCTGGCCGAAGAAGGGGCGGTCGAAGAGCCAGTTGTAGAGCATCTCCCGGGCGATCTGCGGCTGGTAGGCCGGCACTTCGTGTCCGGAGTCGGGGATGGCCACCTGTGTCACGTTCTTTCCGGGTGACGTGCCCGCCTTATCGGTCTTGAGGGTGCGAACGAAGCCCTTCGGGTTTCCCTGGGCCTGCTTCCAGATCAGTCGGCGGGACGCATGCCACGCGTCGTGCGGAGTGACGATGGCGTCCAGGATCTCCTCGGTGCTGCGGTATCCGCAGGCGGTGTCGAAGTTCCCTGTGTAGAGCAGGACCTTGTAGCCCATGTCAATGATTGCGGCGTACTTCTGGGAGGCGTCCGCCATGTTGTCGGCCTTCAGCGCCACGGCCACCGGACCCGAGTTGTCGGCGAACTGCCAGCCCACGCCCGCATCATGCACATTCAGGGCCTTCCTGACATCCTCGCTGTCCATATAGGGTTTCAACGCCCCGGCGGACTGGTCGTCCCAGCGCCGTACGTCGTAGACGTCGAAGTCTCCCCCACAGGCCAGGACCGCGTTCACCAGCCCGTTGCCGAGGTCGGTGGCCTGCTTCAGTTTTTGAAGGTCCGCATCCTTCTCGCCTTCCTCAAGGACGCGCTTGAATGTCTTGTAGAACGTGTCCAGGGCCTTCTGCTGCCCTTTACCGAGGAGTCCGGACGCATAGGCGTAGTCGATCATCACCTTGACCGAAAGCTCGGGCTTGATCCAGCCGTTGCCCACGGCGATGCCCGCCAGTTCGATGTCCGCGTGTTCGGCGATCTCCAGAGCGATCGCCGGCACGTACTTTCCCGCGTAGCTCTCGCCGCAGACGTACAGGGGGCAGGACTTGTACTCCGGATACGTCGCGTAGAACTTTTCCAGGCCCTCGCAGAACATCGTGGCGAGGGTGCCCTCGTCCTGGACATAGGTCTTCGGCGTCTCGCAGTAGCTGTACCCGGTGCCGACGGGCTGGTCCCAGTAGATGACGTGCGCTTCCTGGTTCCAGCTGTCGGGGCTCACCGAAATGGTCCCGGCGGCGTCGCCCGCGATGCGCAGGGGGCCGTTCTCCAGGAAGAGGCCCGCCGAGGAGGAAGCCCCGGGGCCGCCGTTGAGCCAGATCAGCAGCGGGGTGTCCTCGATCAGCTTCTTCTGCTCCGCGGGCTCCCGGTGGGGGTCGCAGGTCTGGCTTTCGAAGAACCAGTAGAACAGGTGGCTTTTCGCCGGTCCCGGGCCGTTGACGTCCACATACCCGGCGTAGGAGCGGACCGTCTTCGGAGTGTCGTCCTCCCCCTCGCCCGGATGCGGGATTCTGGGGTAGAACCCGATGCGCTGTGTGCCGGCGACGTTGGCCGGGATGCCGTAAACGGGGCTGCGCGGCATGGCTTTCACCTTCCGTTCGGGGGTCGGCGTCAGAGGGTCGACGTGCGGGACGACCGGGCGCGGTACGACCGGCTGAAGTACTTCTTGGACCGGCCCGGGTCGTCCAGGACGCCGATGCGCTGCCCCATGAGAAGTTGCAGCGCGGGGAAGCGCCCCTTCTCGAACAGCAGGATGTTCAGCGACCCGCCGTACTGGAAGCAGCCGATCTCGTCACCCTTTTCCACCGCGACGGCTTGGCCGTGCTTGACGTTCTTGAACTTGTCGAGGAATTGCACGGACCCGATCGAGTTGAGCCCGACGGGCACCAGGCCGACGTAGCCCTCGCCATCCGGCTTTCCGGTGTGATCCAGGTACGGGGTCTTGAAAATGACGTACCCGCGTCGGAAATCAGAGAATGCCTTGTAGTCGTACCCGTAGCCGACGTTCCCGTTGTTCACCAGGTCGGGGAAGTTCTGCATGCCGTAGTAGGCGCCGGCGATGTCATCGTGGGCCTCCACCACCTCACCACCCACCGGCGCATGGTACCGGTGATAGGTGTCGGGCATCAGAATGCACGAAACGGCCGTACCACCACCGGGATTTCCGTCCCTGTCGTGGGTGAAGTGTTTCGCGTAACGGGAGCCGTGCAGCAGAGTGTGGACGTTCATGGCCACCGTCTTGACCGGGATCAGTGTTTCATCCGTCAGCTCATCGACAACCATGTTGATGACGCAGTCGGTCGGCGCGACCACCACGCTCGGGTCGAGCGGGGCGGCGATCGGCCGCACGCCGGGTTTCAATTCCCTGATGAAGAACTTGTTGTAGGTCGACCAGTCACCCGGCCGGTAGTCGGCCATCGTCTTCGGGCCGAGCTCCTCGATCCACTGCTGGACGAGCTTCTCCGACCGCTCGTCGTCCATCTGCTCGCCCTGCAGCTTCGTGAACTCGGCCAGCATGACAGCGCCCTGGCCCTTGATCATGAAGTCCGTGCCGGCATCGTTGTGGTAGTTGATCCAGCTGAACTTCTCGATATAGTCCAGCCCCTCGTGAACGCCTTGCCCCCAGCCCCACTGGCACCATTCTGTGAAGAAGTCGATCAGGGTTTTGATCGTTGCCTGCTGCCAATCCTTCCAGACCTTTTCCTTCTGGGCACCCTGTAGTTCCGGTGGGCACGGCTTCACACCTTTGATCGCCACGTCAAAATCGGTCTGAAAACCGTTCTTGTTTTGGTCATACCAATCCTGGACATCACTGAGGAATTTCTTGAGATGACTGTCACACCACTTCTCGTCCCGGCCCATGCTCACGCGTCCTTCCGTGCGAAGAAAACCATCAGGCACGGCTGCACCCATGCACGATCTTCCCGAATCGCGCATGAATCCGCCCGACGTTGCCTCACCCAACCGGGACAACCATCCATACGGGTGACTCCCGGACCGAGGGGCCGAACTCATGCGATTGCCGTCGAACACCGTTCCGCGTCTGCCCCGCATTTCCCCGCACGTGAAATCGAGATCCCGCCGACGGTCAACGTGACGAGACTCCTTGAGCCTGTGACCCACCGGTCTGCGACCGGGCAGGCGGCGAAGGAGGGCGAACGGTCACTCCGGTGTGCCCGGCGGCTCCACCGCTCCGCGGCGCGCGGAGAAACCGGCCGGAGCGACCGCCGAGGTCACGGCGAGCACCTCCGCGGCGCGGTGCGGTTACGCGCCGATGGCCCCGGCGGCGGCACGGCCGATCCGCCGGCCGCCGATGTCGGCCCGGCTGCCGGCGACCCAACCCGACCCGTATCCGTCACCGGCCATGGTGGTGGGGCCGCCATTTCGGCAACGCGGCTACGCCTGGCGGTAGTTGCGCTCGACCACGGCCCTGCGGTCCGCGAGCACCACGGCCGCACCGCGGCCGGTGACGGTGGTCTCGGCGCCGGCCTCTTCGTGTGCGTCGCGCTCGGCCTGCTCGACGCGGTCGCCCACCCGGCCGACGAAGCCGAGAAGCCAGGAGCGCCGCCAGGCACGCGCACCGTGGCCCGGCGGGACGGGCTGAGCCGCCGGGCCGTGCTCATCCGGAGCGGGAGAGACCGGAGCAGGAGAGAGGTGTACAGCAGCTCGACCCGCTGAAGGTCGCTGGCGTACCCGAAGACGTGGACGCGGCGGGACGGCCCGCCGCCGTCCTGGCCGAGGTGGATGAGCTGGCAACCGAGGGCGACGGCCCGGCCCCGACCGACGGCGGCGGGGCGGCGGCCCGGGGCCTGGTGGGCACGGCATCGTCGTGCTCGGCCGGTGCCCCGGTGGCCGTCCGGCGAAGGGGCCGGCGGTGCGTCCGTGGCGCTGCCGGCGGGTTCGGCTGCTCGCAGGTCGTACGTTCGGCCGCTGACCGGGCGCCCTGCTCACGCATCGACGGTGAGGACCGCCTGCGACGGACGCCTCGGCCTCGACGCCTTCAGTCGTCGCCGCCCCTTCCACGAACCGATGAAGTCGGCCGAAAACCCGTTGCCCGGGAGCACGGTCTGCCGCCTTACGCCCCCTGGCGGCCCGGTGGTTGATCCCGCATCATTCACCACCCGATCTGCGACGGCCGCGCACCCCGCTCAAGGTCGTCCTCGTGCCTGGCGGGCGGGGAATCGTACGGACGCCCGCCGAAGGATGCCAGGAGCAACCGCACGCCCGCGGCACGACGTCACCCCCGGCCGACGCCACCTGCCACGGCCCCGGCGGACACGGGCACCGGGGCAGCTCCGTCCACCCCGGCGCCTGCCGTGTGCCGACGCGTCGGCCGGGGCCGGACGGACCCCGGCTCAACGGGCCGGTTCGCCTCAACGGGCCCGGTTCGCGCGGATGGTGCGGCTGATGGCGAAGGAGAGCAGGAAGACCACTACTCCTAATCCGACCCCGACCCCGATCGCCGCACCGGGGTTGTCACCGGTGGCCAGGGCGATCACGACGTAGATGACCAGGGCGATCAGCCCGGAGATGACGTTGCCCTTGATGCTGGTGTTCATCCGGGGAGAAGACTGGGACATCGTGACACCTTCGCTTCCTCATTCGCGTGACGGGGAGTCGGACGCGGCATTGAACAATAGGAAGCGGATGCCACCGATCCGCCCCGGTACACATCCCGGCCGCCGGCAACCGACGATGGGGGGACGCGGCCGGTGCCCGGTCGTCCTGCGGGTGAACCCGTCGTTCGCCACCAGGGGCTCCGGTCCGGCCATGGGCGGCAAGCCGCGGCAGTTCGGCATCGACGAGGAGATCCTGCGGGACTCCAAGGACGCCGTGGCGCGGCTGCGGCACGTCCGCGTCCAGGGCGTGCACGCCTACATGGGCGCCCGTTTCCTGGAACCGGCGGACGTGGTGCGCAACACGGCGGGAATCCTGGCCGCCGCCGAGCGGCTGGCCGGCGAACTCGGCATCCCGCTGGAGACCGTGGACGTCGGCGGCGGACTGGGCGTCGCCCACTTCGACGGCGAGAGCGACCCCGACCTCGCCCGGCTGGGCGAGGGCATGCGGGAGGTGGTCGGCGACTTCGCCCGGCGCCACCCGCGGTGCCGGCTGATCATGGAGCTGGGGCGCTACCTGACCGCGGCCTGCGGGCCGTACGTGGTCCGTGCCCGGGTTCGTCCCCAAGCCGGCCCCCGAGACCGGCGCCGCGATCCGCACCGTACGGGTACTGTCCGGCGCGGCCAGGACCGGCATGTTCTGGCTGCTGGCCGGGATGTTCGTGGTCTGCGGCGCGTCGACCAACGGCATCATGTGGAGCAACTTCGTCCCGGCGGCGAGCGACCACCACATGCCGGCCACCGTCGCGGCCTCGCTGCTGTCGCTCATCGGCGTCTTCTCCACCGTCGGGGCGCTCGCCTCCGGCTGGCTCACCGACCGCTTCGATCCCCGGCGGCTGCTGACCGTCTACTTCGGCGTGCGCGCGGTCACGCTGATCCTGCTGCCCGGCGTGCTCGCGACGACGGTCGGGCCGTCCGTCATCGCCTTCGTGATCGTCTACGGCCTGGTGGACATGGCCACCGTGCCGCCGGTGATCGCCTTGTGCCGGATGCGCTACCGCGAGGACGGCCCCATCGTCTTCGGCTGGACCAACGTCGCCCACCAGCTCGGGGCCGGCACGTCCGCCTTCGTCGGCGCGCTGGCCCGGGAGGCGTCCGGCTCGTACACCTCGGTGTGGCTCGTGCTCAGCGCCATGTGCGTGCTCGCGGCCCTGCTGGCCGTGCTGGTACGCCGCGTGCCCGTGACGAGCTGAGCACCGGCCCCGTACGCAGCGCTCGCACCGCCCCCGTACGCAGCGTTCGCACCGGCGCGGGATCGCGCCCTCCGCCCGAGACGCCTCCGCCCAGGCGCCCTCCGCCCCGAGACGCCTCCGCCCCGAGCCCCCTCAGTCCAGGAGGAACTCTCCCCCGGCCGCCTCGGCGAGGTCGGGGCCGAACGCGGCGGTCGGGGTGTACGCGCCGGGGCGGGCCTCGCCACCGGCCAGGCGCAGGGCGGTCTCCGTGACGACGTCGGCGGTGTAGTCCATGCCGTCCGCCGCGCGCAGCCACCCCTCGCGGCTCGTGCCGTCGGGCCAGGTCACGACGGCGTGTCCCCAGGAGTGCCGGCGCGGCCGGGGCGCGGCTTCGAAAGGGGTGCCGGCCAGCCGGCGGACCGCCCGGCGCCGCAGCGCGGGAACCGTCAGCAGCAGCCCGAGCACCGGCAGTGCGGCGCGTACCGCGGGCGAGGTGGGGATCAGTGCGGAGGTGACGGTGACGGACGGCGCTCCGCTGGCCCGCCGGGCGGCGACGAGTTCGGCCGAGGGGGCGCCGGCGGACTTCACGCGCTGCCCGTCGGGGAGGGTGACCTCTCGCGGGTTCGCGCCGAGCCGGGTCCTGACCAGGCGTCCGTTGTCGTAGCGGCGCCCGCCGGTGGTCAGCGCGCCGACGACGGAACCGGCGAAGGCGGCGCCCATGGTCCCGGCTTCGGTGGCCACCGAGGACAGCGCGTCGACGCGTACCTCGCGCGGGGTGGGCCGGCCTTCGCACAGCCTCGCCACGACGGCCTCCGTCGCCAGGACACCGAATCCCGCGCCGGTCACGAGCGTGCTGCCCGCGGCGGTCGCCTCGTCGTGCAGGCCGAGCAACCGGGGGACGGCGGCCAGGTCGGCGGCCAGGTCCACGTAGTGCCCGCCCGGCATGCAGGCACGGGCGATCGTCGTGGCCGTCGCGGCGTAGTCGCCGATGGTGTTGACGACCACGCCGGGCCGGCGGCGCGTGATCTCGGCGGCGACGCGTTCCGCCGTGTCGGCGACGACGATCCGCACGTCGTCGCCCCGGCCGAGATCCGCCGCGGCCCCGCGCAGGCGCTCCCGGTCGCGTCCGACCAGCACCGGAGTGCGTCCGCGCGCCACGAGGCGCGCGGCGACGGCACGGCCGATCCGGCCCGTCGCGCCCAGGATCCACACCTCGCCGGTCCGTTCATCGGCCCGCTCGTCGGTCTGTCTGTCGGTTTGTCCGTCGATCCGCTCGTCGGTCCGTTCATCTGCCTGCTCGTCGGCCTGTCCGTCGATCCGCTCGTCGGGCTGCCCGTCGGTCCGCGGGTTCTGCGGCATCGGGGGTCCTTTCCGCCGGGCCGGGCCGCTGGGGTCCTGTCCCGCGCTGATGTCTCACTGTGTCATCACTCAGGCTAGCACCGACGACGCACTGAGACATCACTTTGCTAGGGTCGGCCCATGGCGCGATGGGACCCCGGGACGGAAGAGCGGCTCACGAAGGCCGCGCTGGAGCTCTACCGGGAGCACGGCTACGACCACGTGACCGTGACGCAGATCGCCGAACGCGCCGGCATCACCCGGCGCTCGTACTTCCGCTACTTCCCCGACAAGCGCGAGGTCCTGTTCGCGGGCTCCGGGCAACTGCCCGTCGCGGTGGCCGAGGCGGTACTCGACGCCGACGGCGCCGCCTCCCCGCTGTCCGCGGCCCTCGACGCGCTCGCCCGGGTCGGCACGCGGTTGACCGCCCACGTCGACCACGCCGCGGAACGCCGTGCCGTGATCGACAGCAGCCAGGACCTGCAAGAACGCGAGCGCACCAAGCTCGCCACGATCACCACCGCGATCCGCGACGCGCTCCTGCGGCGCGGCGTGGACGCGGACACGGCAGGACTGGTGGCGCAACTGGCCACGGTCGCCTTCCAGAACGCGTTCGCCCGCTGGGTCGACGCACAGGGAAAGGGCGATTTCCCGCCCCACCTGTGGGCCGTCGCCGCGACCCTGCGGGACACGCTGGCCACCACGACGCTCGGGGAGACGCCGGCCGCCGCGACCCTCCGGGAAACGCCGGCCGCGGAGGGCGACCGCTGACGCGTCGCCACCCCGCCGCCCCCCGGCAACCACCACGCCCCACCTCGGCTCCGGCCGCCCGCGTCGATGCTCCGGCCAACCACGTCGAAGCCCCCGCCGACCGCGTCGCAGCCCCCGCGCCGCGAGCGACCCCACCCGGCCGGCGCGTCGCTCGGCGCCACTGCCCGCAGGCTCCGGCCACGCCGACCGCATGAACCCGCGCGCCGACCGCCTTCAACCCCCCGCCGCCCCCCGGCAACCACCACACCCCCTCGGCTCCGGCCGCCCGCGTCGAGGCTCCGGCCAACCACGTCGCAGCCCCCGCCGAC
>NZ_JAAGKO020000018.1 GCF_027947535.2 Streptantibioticus silvisoli | reverse complement strand
CCGGGGGCGCCGGGGCCCGGCCGCTACTGCGTCGGAGGGGTTCCCGCACGCCATCCGGCGGCCATTCCATTGCGATAACTGCAATATGTGACAAATCGGTGTTACGTAGGGCCAGGCACGACCCGGCCCTAGGGAGGCACCGATGCGTCGTACGGCGCACGTGAGATGGACCGTCTGCGCGGCGCTGGTCGCCCTCGCCGCCACCGCCTGCGGAGGCGGCAGCGGGTCCGGCGGCGCCGGCGGCGTGGTCCGTGCCTCCTGGGGGGACCCGGCCAACCCGCTGGAGCCCGCCAACACCAACGAGGTGCAGGGCGGCAAGGTCCTCGACATGATCTTCCGCGGCCTGAAGAAGTACGACCCGAAGACCGGCGCCGCGAAGAACTGGATCGCCGACTCCATCACCACCGGCGACCAGAAGAACTTCACCGTCAAGCTCAAGAGCGGCTGGAAGTTCTCCAACGGTGAACCGGTCACCGCCCACTCGTTCGTCGACGCCTGGAACTACGGCGCGCTGGTGACCGACAAGCAGGTCAACTCCAGCTTCTTCAGCTACATCGACGGCTTCGCGCAGGTCCACCCCGCCTCCGGCAAGCCCGCCGCGCGCACCATGTCGGGCCTGGCCGTCAAGGACGACACCACCTTCACCGTCCGGCTCACCCAGAAGTTCTCCACCTGGCCCGACACCCTCGGCTACTCCGCGTTCTACCCGCTGCCCCGCGCGTTCTTCTCCGACCACGCCGGCTGGCTGCGCAAACCGGTCGGCGACGGGCCGTACGCCATCCAGTCCTACGCCAAGGGCTCGATGATGCGGCTGCGCACCTGGCACGGCTACCGCGGCCCGGACCGGGCGCACAACGGCGGCGTCGACCTGGAGGTGTACACCAGCAGCGACACCGCCTACACCGACCTGCAGGCCGGCAACCTCGACGTCGTCGACGACGTGCCCGCCGACCAGCTCAAGAACGTCCGCGGCGACCTGGACGGCCGCTACATCAACCAGCCGGCCGGCATCAACCAGACCATCGCCTTCCCGCTGTACGACAAGCGCTGGAGCGGGCCGAAGGGCGCCCGGTTGCGGCAGGGGATCTCGATGGCCATCGACCGGGCCTCCATCACCAAGCGGATCTTCCAGAACACCCGCACCCCCGCCACCGACTGGACCTCACCGGTACTCGGCGACAAGGGCGGGTACCGGGCCGGCCTGTGCGGCAGCCCCTGCACGTTCGACGCGGCCGCCGCCAAGAAGACCATCGACGGCGCCGGCGGCCTGCCCGGCGGCGGCATGAAGATCGTCTACAACGCCGACACCGGCAGCCACAAGGAATGGGTCGACGCGATCTGCAACAGCATCAACAACGTGCTGGGCGACGACCGGGCCTGCGTCGGCGCCCCGGTCGGCACCTTCGCCGACTTCCGCACCCAGATCGCCGCCCGCAAGGAGACCGAGCCCTTCCGGGCCGGCTGGCAGATGGACTACCCGCTCATCCAGGACTTCCTCCAGCCGCTGTACTACACCGGCGCCTCCTCCAACGACTCCGAGTTCCACAACGCCGGTTTCGACGGGCTGGTCAACCGGGCCAACTCCGAGTCCGACCCGGCCAGGGCGGTCGCCGACTTCCAGGCGGCCGAGAAGATCCTCGCCCAGCAGATGCCCGCCATCCCGCTGTGGTACCAGAACGGCAACGCCGGCTACTCGCAGAACGTCTCGCACGTCGCCCTCAACCAGTTCAGCGTCCCGGTCTACGACGAGATCACCGTCAGCTGACCACCCCCGCACCAGAATCGGGCACCCCATGGGCCGTTATGTGATCCGGCGTCTGCTCCAGATGATCCCGGTCTTCATCGGCAGCACCTTCCTGATCTTCGTCATGGTCTACGCGCTCGGCGACCCGGTGGCCGCCCTCTTCGGCGACCGGGCCCCCGACCCGGCGACCGCCGCCCAGATCCGCCGGGACCTCTACCTCGACCACCCGCTGTGGCAGCAGTACCTGCACTACATGGGCCAGATCTTCCAGGGGAACTTCGGCACCGCCTTCGACGGGGAGTCGGTGCTGTCCCTGATGGCCGGGGCCTGGCCGCTGACCCTGCGGCTGACCATCGTCGCCATCGTCGTCGAGGCCGTCGTCGGCGTCGTCCTCGGCCTGCTCAGCGGCCTGCGCCGGGGCCGCACCGTCGACTCGGGTGTTCTGGTGCTCACCCTGATCGTCGTCTCGGTGCCCACCTTCGTCAGCGGCTACGTGCTCCAGTACCTGTTCGGCGTGCGCTGGAACGTGGTGCCGCCGTCGGTCTCCCCGGGCGCGCCGCTCAACCAGCTCATCCTGCCCGGCATCGTGCTGGCGCTGGTCTCGCTCGCCTACGTCACCCGGCTGACCCGCACCTCCGTCGCCGAGAACCACCGCGCCGACTACGTGCGCACCGCCACCGCCAAGGGCCTGCCGCGGCACACCGTGGTCGTGCGCCACCTGCTGCGCAACTCCCTCATCCCGGTGGTCACCTTCATCGGCACCGACATCGGCGCCCTGATGGGCGGCGCCATCGTCACCGAACGCATCTTCAACATCCACGGCGTCGGCTACCAGCTCTACCAGGGCATCGTCCGGCAGAACTCCCCGACCGTGGTCGGCTTCGTCACCGTGCTGGTCATCGTCTTCCTGCTGGCCAACCTGCTCGTCGACCTGCTCTACGCGGTCCTGGACCCGAGGATCCGGTATGCCTGAACCCTCCAGCGCCCAGAACCCGGGCGAGGCCGTCGGCAACGCCGGCGCGGGCGGCACCATGGACCTCGCCGCCACCGAGGCCGAGACCCTCGTCCCGGGGCGGGGCGGCGAGCCCGACCCCGGCGACCGGCCGCGCAGCCTGTGGTCCGACGCCTGGCACGACCTGCGCCGCAACCCGGTCTTCGTCATCTCCGCGCTGATCATCGTCTTCCTGGTCGTCATCGCCATCTGGCCGCAGTCCATCGCCTCCGGCAACCCGCTGGCGTGCGACATCAACAAGTCCCAGGACGGCCCGGCGCCCGGCCACCCCTTCGGCTACGACACCCAGGGCTGCGACGTCTACACCCGCACCGTCCACGGCGCCCGCGCCTCCATCACCGTCGGGGTGTGCGCCACCGCCGGCGCCGCGCTGCTCGGCGGACTGCTCGGCGCGCTCGCCGGGTTCTTCGGCGGCTGGTGGGACGCGCTGCTGTCCCGGATCAGCGACGTCTTCTTCGGCATCCCCATCATCCTGGGCGGCCTGGTCTTCCTGTCCGTCGTCACCAGCACCACCGTCTGGCCGGTCGTCGGCTTCATCGTGCTGCTGGGCTGGCCGCAGATCGCCCGGATCGCCCGCGGCTCGGTGCTGACCGCCAAGCAGAACGACTACGTCCTGGCCGCCCGCGCCCTCGGCGCCGGGAGCACCCGCATCCTGCTGCGCCACATCCTGCCCAACGCCGTCGCGCCGGTCATCGTCGTCGCCACCATCGCGCTGGGCACCTACATCTCGCTGGAGGCCACGCTGTCCTTCCTCGGCGTCGGACTGCGCCCGCCCACCGTCTCGTGGGGCATCGACATCTCCAGCGCGTCCACCCAGATCCGCGACGCCCCGCACATGCTGCTGTGGCCCGCCGGGGCGCTCAGCGTCACGGTGCTGGCGTTCATCATGCTCGGCGACGCGGTCCGCGACGCCCTCGACCCCAAGCTGCGCTGAGGAGCCGCCGGCCATGAGCACGTTGCTCGAAGTGACCGACCTGCACGTGGAGTTCCGCACCCGCGACGGGATCGCCAAGGCGGTCGACGGGGTCAGCTACGCGGTGCAGGCCGGGCAGACCCTGGCGGTGCTGGGGGAGTCCGGCTCGGGGAAGTCGGTGACCGCGCAGGCCGTCATGGGCATCCTCGACAGCCCGCCGGGACGCATCACCGCCGGCCGGATCGCCTTCCACGGCCAGGACCTGCTGACCATGCCGGAACGCGAACGCCGGGCGGTGCGCGGCGCCCGGATGGCGATGATCTTCCAGGACGCGCTGTCCGCCCTCAACCCGGTGCTCAGCGTCGGCCACCAGCTCGCCGAGATGTTCACCACCCACCGCGGCACCTCCCGCAAGGACGCCCGCGCCAAGGCCGTCGAGCTGATGGACCGGGTCCGCATCCCGGCCGCCCGGCAGCGGGCCGGCGACTTCCCGCACCAGTTCTCCGGCGGCATGCGGCAGCGCGTCATGATCGCGATGGCCATCGCGCTGGAGCCCGAACTCGTCATCGCCGACGAACCCACCACCGCGCTCGACGTCACCGTGCAGGCCCAGGTCATGGACCTGCTCGCCGAACTCCAGCGCGAGATGGACATGGGCCTGATCCTCATCACCCACGACCTCGGCGTGGTCGCCGACGTCGCCGACCACATCGCGGTGATGTACGCCGGCCGCATCGTGGAGACCGCGCCGGTGCACCGCATCTACGCCGCCCCCGCCCACCCGTACACCAAGGGCCTGCTGGAGTCGATCCCGCGGCTGGACCGCAAGGGCCGCGAGCTGTACGCCATCAAGGGCCTGCCGCCCAGCCCGCACCACGTGCCGCCCGGCTGTGCCTTCAACCCGCGCTGCCCGCTGGCCCGGGACCGCTGCCGTACCGAGCAGCCCCCGCTGTACGAGGTGGCCGCCGGCCGCACCAGCGCCTGCCACTACTGGCACGAGTGCCTGCACGGCACCCGCGACAGCGGCACCCCGGAAGGAGCCGGCCGGTGAGCCACCCCACCCCGGCCCCCCAGGTCGACGGCTCGCCGCCGCCGTCGCACGAACCCGTGCTGGAGGTCCGCGGCCTCGTCAAGCACTTCCCGCTGACCCAGGGCATCGTCTTCCGGCGGCAGATCGGCGCCGTCAAGGCGGTCGACGGCGTCGACTTCCGGCTGCACCGCGGCGAGACCCTCGGCATCGTCGGCGAGTCCGGCTGCGGGAAGTCCACCGTCGCCCGGCTGCTGATGAACCTCGAACGCCCCACCGCCGGCCAGGTGCTGTACAAGGGCGAGGACATCACCCGGCTGTCCGGCCGGGCGCTGAAGGCGGTGCGCCGCAACATCCAGATGGTCTTCCAGGACCCGTACACCTCGCTCAACCCCCGCATGACGGTCGGCGACATCATCGGCGAGCCCTTCGAGATCCACCCCGAGGTGGCGCCGAAGGGCGACCGGGCCCGCCGGGTGCGCGAACTGCTCGACGTGGTCGGCCTCAGCCCCGAGTACATCAACCGCTACCCGCACCAGTTCTCCGGCGGCCAGCGGCAGCGCATCGGCATCGCCCGCGGCCTCGCCCTCAACCCCGAGATCATCATCTGCGACGAGCCGGTCTCCGCCCTCGACGTCTCCGTCCAGGCCCAGGTCATCAACCTGATGGAACGCCTCCAGGCCGAGTTCGGGCTGGCCTACCTCTTCATCGCCCACGACCTGTCCGTCGTACGGCACATCTCCGACCGGGTCGCGGTGATGTACCTGGGCCGCGTCGTGGAACTCGGCGACGACCGCGAGATCTACGAGCACGCCACCCACCCCTACACCCAGGCCCTGCTGTCGGCCGTACCGGTGCCCGACCCGGCCGCCCGCGCCGACCGCGACCGGATCATCCTCACCGGCGACGTGCCCTCCCCGGCCGCCGTCCCGTCCGGCTGCCGCTTCCGCACCCGGTGCTTCAAGGCGCGTGACCGCTGCGCGCGCGAGGAGCCGCTGCTCACCGTCCCCGAACCGTTCCGCGACCGCTCGACGCCGGCCGGGCACCCCAGCGCCTGCCTGTTCGCCGCCGAGCGCGGCACCGGCGAGGGAAACGGAGCCTCCTCCACATGACCGGGTCGGGCCAACTAGGCTGACGGCGAAGGCGAACCGACACCTCACGCAAGCGGAGGACCCACGTTGAAGCTCGGCCTGCACTACTGGAACTACTCCACCCCGGCCGATCCCGCCCGGATCGCCGCCACCCTCGCCGAGACCGCCCGCGTCGCCGACCAGGGCGGCATCTCGGCGCTGACGGTGATGGACCACTACTTCCAGATGGAACGCCCCGGCATGAGCACCGCCGAGGAGCCCATGCTGGAGGGCTACACCGCCCTGGGCTACCTGGCCGCCGTCACCGAGCGCGTCACCCTCGGCATGCTGGTCACCGGGGTCATGTACCGCCACCCGGGCCTGCTGGCCAAGATCGTCACCTCGCTCGACGTGCTCTCCGGCGGCCGCGCGGTGCTGGGCGTCGGCGCGTCCTGGTACGAACGTGAACAGCGCGGCCTGGGCGTCCCGGTGGTCCCGATGGGCGAGCGTTTCGAACGTCTGGAGGAGACCCTGCGGATCTGCCTGCAGATGTGGAGCGACGACAACGGGCCCTTCGACGGCACCCACTACCAGCTCGCCGAGACCCTCTGCGTCCCCGCGCCGCTGACCCGCCCCCGCCCGTCCATCATGATCGGCGGCGCCGGCGAGAAGAAGACGCTGCTGCTGGTCGCCCGCTACGCCGACGCCTGCAACCTGTTCGCCTCCGGCCCCGACGAGGTCGCCCACAAGCTCGACGTGCTGCGCGGGCACTGCGAGGCGGAGGGCCGCGACTACGACGCGATCGCCAAGACCGCCGTCTACGGCGCCCCCGTCCTCGACGACCCCGACGCCTTCCTCGCCGAGGCCGCCGCCTACGCCCGCCTGGGCATCAGTACCCTCCAGGTCTCCCCGGACCGCCACCCGGTGGAGTTCGCCAACGGCGTCGTGGAACACCTGGTACCCCGGCTGGCCGACCTCGGCTGACCGGGGCCGGGCCGCTACGCCGGTTCGCGCGGCGGCTCGGTGCCCTCCAGGGCCGCCAGCGCCGGGTCCAGGACCACGTCGTGGCCACGGTCGGCCACCGTGGGCTCCTGGGGGAAGTGGCAGGCGGTCAGGTGGCCTTCGGCGTCCCCGTCGAGCCGCACCAGCGGCGGCTCGTCGGTGGCGCACTTGTCCTGCGCCTTCCAGCACCGGGTGCGGAACCGGCAGCCGGAGGGCGGGTTCAGCGGCGAGGGGACGTCACCGGCCAGCCGGATGCGTTCGCGCCCGTCGTCGTCCGGGTCGGCCTCCGGCACCGCGGACAGCAGCGCGTGGGTGTACGGGTGCCGGGGGTGCTCGTAGATGGCGTCGCGGTCGCCGATCTCGATGATGCGCCCCAGGTACATCACCGCGACGCGCTGCGAGAAGTGCCGCACGACGGCCAGGTCGTGCGCGATGAACAGGAACGCGATGCCCATCTCCCGCTGGAGGCGCTGGAGCAGGTTGACCACCTGGGCCTGGATGGAGACGTCCAGCGCGGAGACCGGCTCGTCGGCCACGATCAGCTTCGGCTCCAGCGACAGCGCCCGCGCCACCCCGACGCGCTGCCGCTGGCCGCCGGAGAACTCGTGCGGGAAGCGGTTGTAGTGCTCGGGGTTGAGGCCGACGATCTCCAGCAGCTCCCGGGTGCGCCGCTCCCGGGCGCCCGGGGTGAGCAGCCCCTGGATCTCCAGCGGCCCGGAGACGATCTCGCCGACCGTGCGGCGCGGGTTGAGCGAGGCGTACGGGTCCTGGAAGATCATCTGGATCTCGGTGCGCACCGGCGCCAGCTGCTTGCGGGTGGCGTGCGTGATGTCCTGGCCGCGGTACGTCAGCCGGCCGGCGGTGGGCTCCAGCAGCCGGGTCACCAGCCGCCCGGTGGTGGACTTGCCGCAGCCGGACTCGCCGACCAGGCCCAGCGACTCGCCGGCGTGTACGGTGAAGTCCACCCCGTCGACCGCCTGGACCGCGCCGACCCGGCGTTTGAACAGGAAGCCGTCCAGCACCGGGAAGTGCTTGGCCAGCCCCGCCGCCTCCAGCAGGGGTTCCCCCGCCGGGGCGGCCTTCGTCATCGCGATGCCGCTCATCGGTTCCCTTCCCCCTGGTCCGCCTCGGGCTCCGCCGCGGGTTCGTCCGCCACGGTCCGGTCCGCCTCGGGCTCCGCGGTCCGGTCCGCGTCCGGGCCTTCGGGGCCTGCCGCCGCGGGGCTCGCCGCCTCGGGCCTGCGGCCCAGCGCCGGCCGGATCCGGTCGGCGAAGATCGCCCGTTTGCGGTCGCCGTCCAGATGACAGGCCGAACCGCGGGCCCCGGTGAGCAGCAGCTGCGGCCTCTCGGTCGCGCAGCGGTCGCCCGCCACCTCGTCGCGGAACGCGCACCGCGGGTGGAACGGGCAGCCCGGCGGCGGGTCCAGCAGGCTCGGCGGGCTGCCGGGGATCGGCCGCAACGGGACGTCCACCGGCGCCTTCAACCGCGGTATCGAACTCAACAGGCCCCAGGAGTAAGGGTGTTCCGGGGTCTTGAGGATGTCGCGGACCGTGCCGGTCTCCACGCAGCGGCCGGCGTACATCACCAGCACGTCGTCGCAGACGTCCGCCACCACGCCCAGGTCGTGGGTGACGAAGACGATCGAGGTGCCGGTCTGCCGCTGGAGGTCCTTGAGCAGGTCGAGGATCTGCGCCTGCACGGTGACGTCCAGCGCGGTCGTCGGCTCGTCGGCGATCAGCAGCTGCGGGTCGCACACCAGCGCCAGCGCGATCATCGCCCGCTGCCGCATGCCGCCGGAGAACTGGTGCGGGAAGTCGTCCACCCGGCGCTGCGGCTGCGGGATGCCGACCCGGCCCAGCATCTCCACCGCCCGCTGCCGCGCCCGGTGGCGGGACGCGCCGGTGTGCTTGCGGTACGGCTCGGCGATCTGCCGGCCCACCGTGTAGTACGGCGACAGCGCGGTCAGCGAGTCCTGGAAGATCATCGACATCTTCGCGCCGCGCAGCTTCTCCAGCCGCTTGCGCGGAGCGCCCAGCAGCTCCTGGCCGTCCAGGGTGACCCGGCCGGAGACGGTGGTGCCGCGCGGGTCGTGCAGCCCCAGGACGGCCAGGTTGGTCACCGACTTGCCGGAGCCGGACTCCCCGACGATGCCCAGCGTGCGGCCGCGTTCGAGGTCGAAGGAGAGCCCGTCGACGGCCCGTACCTCGCCGTCCTCGGTGGCGAACCGGACGCGCAGGTCGCGCACGGACAGGAAGGGGTCGCCCGTGCCGCGCGGCGCGGGCGGTTCCGGCCGGGGCTGCGGCGTGGTCACGGTGGTCACGTGCGGGCTCTCCTCGGGTGCGGAGCCGGTGGGTGGTCGGCGGCGGCGCTCACAGCCGGATCCGCGGGTCGATGAACGCGTAGCAGGCGTCGATGAGGATGTTGAAGGCCACGATGGCGGTGGCGCCGAAGAGCATGACGCCCATCTCCATCGGCAGGTCGGTGCCCAGCACCGCGCTGACCGCCAGCTGCCCCAGCCCGTGCAGGCCGAAGGTCGACTCGGTGATGACCGTGCCGCCCAGGATGGACCCCAGGTCGATGCCGAAGATGGTGATGATCGGACCCATCGCACCGCGCAGCGCGTACCGGAAGAAGACGTACGCCGAGCCCATGCCCTTCGCCCGGGCGGTGCGCACGTGCTCCTCCGACAGCTGCTCGATCATCAGCGAGCGGGTCTGGCGGCTGTAGTTGGACCAGAAGATCACCGACATCACCAGGCACGGCAGGATCACCCCGCTGAGCGAGCCGACCGGGTCGCTGCTCCAGTCCGGGTCGTGGCCGGCGTCCAGCCAGCCCAGCCGGTCGGCGAACAGGAAGATGGCCAGCGGTCCGATGAAGTAGATCTGCACCGACTGGCCCAGCAGCGACACCGCGCTGGCGATCCGGTCGGTCAGCCGGCCCTGCCGCCAGGCGGACAGCAGGCCCAGGCCCACTCCGACGGTCAGGAAGATCGCCGCGCCGCCGACGCCCAGCGACAGCGTGGTGGGGAACCGGTCCATCAGCGTGCTCCAGATCGGCGTGTCGTTGGTGAACGACAGCCCCAGGCACGGCGCGGGACAGTTGCCCAGCGGCAGGTGCCGGCCGGTGAAGACGCCGGAGACGTAGTCCCACCACTGCACCGGAACCGGCTTGTCCAGGCCGAGGTTGCGGTGGATCAGCGCGATGTTCTGCGGGGTGCAGGACTTGCCGCACGACAGCTGCGCCGGGTCGATCGGCAGGGCGAAGAACAGCACGTAGGTGACCGCGCTGATCAGCACGAGGATGACGACGGCGGCCAGTACCCGGCGGACGAGGAATCGGAGCATGGGTGGGGGTCTCCCCTGGGGAACGGGCGAAGGGACCGGTCACCGGGCCGGGGCCGGCCGCCCCGGGCGGGACGGCCGGACCCGGTGGCGGGTCACTTCACGTAGACCGAGCCGGGGTTGATGGTGCCCAGCGGGGTGTTGTAGGTGACGCCGCCGAGACCGTCGCCGTACACGTTGTAGTACTTGTCGTACAGGTAGGGGACGACCGGGGTGTCGTTCTTGATGATGTCGGTCGCCAGCGCCTGCCACTGGGCGGCCTGCTGCTTGAGGTCGGTGATCTTGTTGATCCGGTCGATCTCGCTGTTGACGTGGCTGTCGTCGAGGTGCGAGTAGTCCGGGTCGCCGTCCGCCAGCAGCCGGCCGTCCATGGTCGGCGGGATGACGGTGCTCGCCGACGGCCAGTCGGCGCTCCAGCTGGTGACGTAGATGTCGTAGGGGTTGTCGACCTTCGAGATCTGCGAGTACCAGGACGTGGCGTCGACCGCCTTGAGCCGCAGGTCGATCCCGGCCTTGGAGAACGCGTTCTGCAGCGTGCGGGCCACCGTCTGCCAGCGGTCCTCGTTGCGGTACGCGAAGGTCAGCGTCAGGTGCTTGACCCCGGCCGCCGCCAGCAGCTGCTTGGCCTTCGCCGGGTCGCCCTGCGGGGTGGCCAGCTTGCCGAACGGGTCGCTGGCCTGGTGGCCGGCGACCGTCGGGCCGATCAGGCTGGTGCCCAGGTCGCCCTGCGGGGAGCCGCCCAGCGCGGTCTGCACCTGCTTGATCGGCATCGCGTAGGCGATCGCCTGCCGGACCTTGACGTCCTTGATCCGCGAGGTGTTGAGGTTGAACACCTCGACGTACGGCTGGTACTGGCTGACCAGCCGGGACTTGTACTTCGCCGGGTCGGTGGCGATGACCTCGGTCTGCGACGGGTCGGCCGGCGCCACCAGCGCGAGCGCGTCCTTGTCCTGCCCGGACTCCGCCATCAGCCGCTGCGTCAGGTTCAGCTGCGAGATGTCCAGCTGGAGGTCCCAGGTGTCGGGGTAGGCCTGCCGGATCGGGTCGCTCTTGGCGTCCCAGTACGGGTTGCGGTTCAGCACCAGCTCCTTGCCGGAGTCGTAGTGCTGGATCTTGTACGGCCCGTCGGAGAACGGCGCGTTGTCGTAACCGGTCCTGGTGTCCTTCGACTTCAGCACCGGACCGGCGTCCGGCAGCGCCATCGCGTACGGCGCGTCGGAGTGCGGGGCCAGGAAGTGGAAGACCACGGTTTTGCTGTCCGGCGTGGCGATCGACGAGTCCGGCAGCGACTTGCCGCCGTAGGGGCCCTGGTACGCCTTGCGGAAGTCGGTGCCCGACAGCCAGGTCTGCACGTACGACGGGCCCTCGGTCTCGAAGCTCGCGTAGAGCCGCTCGAAGCCGTACTTGACCTGGTCGCTGGTGATCGCCGTGCCGTCCTGCCACTTCAGGCCGGACTTCAGGTGGAACGTCCAGGTGCGGTCGCCGTCGGAGGGCTCACCGGTGTCGGTGGCCAGGTCGCCGACCAGCTTGGTCGCGCCGGTCTTCGGGTCGATCCGGTAGCCGGTCAGCGTCCGGGCGAACAGCTGGCTGACGATCATCGTCTCCTGCGTGTACGCCTGCGCCGGGTCCAGGTGGTTGATGCCCTCCTGCTCCAGGTCGTAGACCGTGCCGCCCTTCTTCGCACCCGGCACCGGGGTGGCCGGTCCCACGGAGTCGGCGGCGGTGCCCACCGTGATGGTGTCCGCCGCGGCCTTCGCACCGCTGTCGGCGGCCGGACCGCCGCCGCCCCCGGCGCTGCACGCGGTCAGGGACAGCGCCCCCGCCGCCAGGACCGCCGCGTACCGTGCGTTTCGCAATCTCATGATTCCCGCCTGTCGCCTGAGGGACCGGACACGCGTGCCGTCCCGGGTGTCACCGGACGGTCCTGGGGTCGAGCGCGTCCCGGACCGAGTCCCCGAGCAGGTTGAAGGCGACCACGAAGACGACCATCGCGATGCCGGGGAAGAACATGTAGGTGATGTCGGACTGGAAGTACCGCGACGCGTCCTGGAACATCAGCCCCCAGTCGGGGGTCGGGGTCTGCATCCCGACGCCGAGGAAGGAAAGGCCCGCCTCCGCCGTGACGTTGACCGGCAGCAGCAGGGTGGCCTGCACCAGCACCGTGGACCAGATGTTGGGCAGCAGTTCCTGACGCAGGATCCGCACCGAGGAGGCGCCGGCCAGCCGGGCCGCCTCGACGTACTCGCGGTCGCGCAGGCCCAGCACCTGGGAGCGCACCAGCCGGCCCAGCGCCATCCAGCCCAGCACGAACTGCACCAGCACCAGGGCGGTGAACCGGATCCAGGTCGGCTCCTGGCCACCGGGCTTGACGAACAGCGCCACGATGACCGGGGTGAACGCGATGAAGAACAGCTGCTGCGGGAAGGCCATCATCAGGTCCGACGCCCGGCCCACCACGTAGTCCGTACGGCCGCCCAGGTAGCCCTGCACCAGGCCCACCGCCACGCCCACCACCACCGACAGCACGGTCACGCACACCGCGATGCCCAGCGAGGTGCGGATGCCGTAGACCAGCAGCGCCAACACGTCGCGCCCCAGCAGCGGTTCGACGCCGAACCAGTGCGTGCCGTCCATGCCGCCGTTCGGTTTGACCGGCATGCCGAAGGAGTTGAGCAGGTTGTCGTCCTGGCCGTAGAGCGTGTACGCGTTCTCGCCGTACAGCTTGGTGATCAGCGGCGCGCAGGCCGCGATCAGAAGGTAGAGCAGCACGACGAACGCGCAGACCACCCCGACCTTGTCGCGCCGGAACCGCGCCCAGGCCAGCTGGCGCGGCGACCGCCCGGCGAACCGGGCCCGGCCGGGCCCGCCTTGGCCGTCCGCCGCGCCGCCGGCCGCCGGCTCGGGACGGCCGGCCGCCTGGGTTGGAACGCTCATCCGCTTCGGCCCTCCGCGCCCTGGGAAACAGCACCGTTCAAAAGTGCCGTCGACTCAGCGGACTGTGGCAATTTATGTCATGCGCAGTCAAGAGGCGCAGAGCGGCTGGTTGCCCGGTCACCCTTTTCTTGAGCGAAAGGTGCACAGATCGCAGCTCAGGCGTGCTTGACACCCGAAAGCCCGGTCCGGCATTTGGTCATGAACCGGTGTCAAACGCCGTAACGTCCCGGCAACTCGACCGTAGCCGCCGCGCCATGTGCCGCCCGCACCATGGTGGTTGTACGGCCGTGCGGGTGCCGTCGACCGGCCGGCGATCCCCTCGGGGGTCGCCGGCCGGTCTGCCGCCGGCCGCTTTCGCGTTCCCCGGGGGCGGCGGCGCGGCCCCCGACGGCGGTCCGGCGCACGGCCGGTGGACGCGCGACGGCCCGGTCCGGACCTGCGGCGAAGCCGCCCGCGAACGCGCGACAGCCCGCGTCCGGTGCACGGACGCGGGCTGTCGGGCTCGGGCGGGCCCGGAGGTCACACCCCGGTGTCGCTCTGCCGGCGGGCTTCCTCCAGGGCGGCGAGCGCCGGGTCCAGGACGATGTCCTCGCCGCGGGAGGCGATGGTCGGCTCCTCGGGGAAGTGGCAGGCGGTCAGGTGACCGTCGCCGTTGCCCTCCAGGCGGACCAGCGGCGGCTCCTCGGTGGCGCACTTGTCCTGCGCCTTCCAGCACCGGGTGCGGAACCGGCAGCCGGACGGCGGGTTGATCGGCGACGGGACGTCACCGGCCAGCCGGATGCGCTCGCGGTTCTCCGAGCCGGGCACGACCTCCGGCACCGACGACAGCAGCGCGTGGGTGTACGGGTGCCGGGGGCGCTCGTAGATCGCCGTGCGGTCGCCGACCTCGACGATCTTGCCGAGGTACATCACCGCGACGCGCTCGGAGAAGTGCCGGACCACCGCCAGGTCGTGCGCGATGAACAGGAACGCGATGCCCATCTCGCGCTGGAGGTCCTGGAGCAGGTTGACCACCTGCGCCTGGATGGAGACGTCCAGCGCGGAGACCGGCTCGTCGGCCACGATCAGCTTGGGCTTGAGCGCCAGCGCGCGGGCCACGCCGATGCGCTGCCGCTGGCCGCCGGAGAACTCGTTGGGGTACCGGTTGTAGTGCTCCGGGTTGAGACCGACGATCTCCAGCAGCTCCTGGGCCCGCCGCTTGTGGCCCTGCGGCGGGTTGATGCCGTTCAGCCGCATCGGGGTCTCGACGATCGTGCCGACCGTGTGCCGCGGGTTCAGCGACGAGTACGGGTCCTGGAAGATCATCTGGAGGTTCTGCCGGGCTTCGCGCATCTTCACGACCGGCTTGTGGGTGATGTCCTCACCGTCGAAGACGACCTTGCCCGCGGTCGGCTCCAGCAGCCGGGTCACCAGCCGTCCGGTGGTGGACTTGCCGCAGCCGGACTCGCCGACCAGGCCCAGCGACTCGCCGGCCCGGACCGCGAAGTCCAGCCCGTCCACCGCCCGTACCGCGCCGACCTGGCGCTGGAAGACGATGCCCTGCCGGATCGGGAAGTGCTTCTCCAGGCCCGTGACCTCGAGAAGGTTCTCGCCGGAGGACTCGGCGGCCGGCGCCGGCCGCTGCCCGGCGATCGACTTGGTGGTGCTCACGACATGCTCCTGTTCGTCCGCCGCCGTCACTTCACTGCCTTGTCAGCGGTACCGCGGATCTCGGCCTTGCCGTCGGCGTCGAGGTGGCACGCCGCGATGTGCTTGTCACTGCCCAGCACCGGCAGCAGCTCGGGCCGCTCGGTCAGGCAGCGATCGCCCGGGACACGGTCCCGGAACTCGCACCGGGGGTTGAAGGCGCAGCCGCCCGGCAGGTTGATCAGGCTGGGCGGGCTGCCCTTGATGGGGTTCAGCCGCTGGGTGACGTCGCCGGACAGGTGCGGCATGGACTGCATCAGGCCCCAGGTGTAGGGGTGCTCCTGGTGCTCCAGCACGTCCTGGACGGTGCCGTACTCCACGCGGCGGCCGCCGTACATCACCAGGATGTCGTCGGAGATCTCCGCGACCACCCCGAGGTCGTGGGTGATGATGATGACCGCGGAGCCGAACTCCTCCTGCAGGTCGCGGATGAGGTCGAGGATCTGGGCCTGGACCGTCACGTCGAGCGCGGTGGTCGGCTCGTCCGCGATCAGCAGTTCGGGGTCGCACACCAGCGACATGGCGATCATGGCGCGCTGGCGCATACCGCCGGAGAACTGGTGCGGGTAGTCGCGGTAGCGGCGCTCCGGCTGCGGGATGCCGACCCGCTTGAGCATCTCCACCGAGCGCTCGCGGGCCTCCTTCTTGGAGACCTTGTGGTGCACCAGGTACGCCTCGGCGATCTGGCTGCCCACCGAGTAGAACGGGTGCAGTGCCGACAGCGGGTCCTGGAAGATCATGGACACCTTGCTGCCGCGCAGGCTGCGCATCTCCCCCTCGGAGAGGTTGACCAGCTCCTGCCCGTCCAGCCAGACCTCGCCGGAGACCCGGGCGCGGGAGTTCTTGTGCAGGCCGAGCAGCGCGAGCGAGGTCACCGACTTGCCGGAACCGGACTCACCGACGATGCCGAGGGTCTTGCCCTTCTCCAGCGTGAAGGACACGCCGTCCACGGACTTGACGAGGCCGTCCTCGGTCGGGAAGTGCACGCGCAGATCCCGCACATCGAGGAAGGAGGACGGCGTGCTGCCGTCCGCGGACTGCGGCGAGATTTCGAGGGCCACTGGGACTTCCTTGGTCGACGGGGGGCCGGTTGCCCGGCCCGCGCCGGACGGTTTCTTCAGGAGAGGCGGACGCGGGGGTCGATGAGCCCGTAGACCAGGTCGACCACGACGTTGGCGAGCACGATGAACGCCGCGGCGAACAGGGTCGTCCCCAGGATGACCGGTTCGTCGGAGTTGGTCACCGAGTCCACCGCGAGCTTGCCGATGCCGTTGATGCCGAACACCGATTCGGTGATGACCGCGGAACCGCCGATCAGGGCGCCGAAGTCCATGCCGAAGATCGTGACGATCGGGGTGATGGCGGCGCGCAGACCGT
Source organism: Streptantibioticus silvisoli (assembly GCF_027947535.2). Classification (GTDB taxonomy): domain Bacteria; phylum Actinomycetota; class Actinomycetes; order Streptomycetales; family Streptomycetaceae; genus Streptantibioticus_C; species Streptantibioticus_C silvisoli. The sequence continues at coordinate 115,239 of NZ_JAAGKO020000018.1, read as the reverse complement.
GCTTGAAGATGACGGTACGCGACGACAGGCCCTTGGCACGGGCGGTGCGGATGTAGTCCTCACCCATGACCTCCAGCATGGAGGAGCGGGTGAGCCGGGTGTACAGCGCCAGGTAGAGCACGACCAGCGTGACCCACGGAAGGATCAGGCCGGTGAACCACTGGCCCGGGTCGTCGGTCAGCGACGTGTAGTTGGGCGACGGCAGCAGGTTCCACTTGTCGACCAGCGCCCACATCAGGATCAGGCCGACGAAGTAGCTCTGCAGTGACACGCCGAACAGCGCGGCGCCGACGGCGAACTTGTCGGCGAACCTGCCCTTGCGGATGGCCGCGATCACACCGAGGCCGACACCGAGGATCAGGAAGATCACCGCGGAGCCCAGGGCCAGCGACAGGTCGGCCGGGAAGGCGCCGAGCAGGGTGGTCATCACCGGGGTGTCGGTCTGGAAGGACATGCCCAGGCACGGTGCGCTGCAATGGATGGACACGCTCTGGTCGCCGTAGTTGCGACCGATGAAGAGCCCCTTGAAGAACTCCCAGTACTGCATGGCCAGACTCTTGTCGAGGCCCAGCGAATGCCGGATCTCCAGGAGGCGGTTGGGAGAACAGGTCTTCCCACAGGCCAGCAGCGCGGGGTCGTTGGGCAGCGCGAAGAAGATGAAGAAGGTGACCATGCTGATCACCACGAGGATGACGGCCGCTGCCAGCAGGCGTCGAATCAGGTAACGAAACATTGGTGCTGGGACCCGGCTGCTGCCCGGTCCGCCTCCCTCTCGCTGTGGACCGCGGGAAATGGTCTGCGCTCAGGTGACGATGGTGGGGAAGCGCCCCGCCGGCGGTCGGACCGCCGGCGGGGCATCACTTCAGGTGGGTGTCAGGACTTGAGGAAGACGTGCGCCAGGCTCGGCTCCGCCAGGATCGGGTCGTTGATCACGCCGCCGACCTTGGAACCGGACAGCTCGGTGAAGCTCATGTACATGAGCGGCACGACCGAGGCCTGGCTCAGGATCTGCTGGTCCAGCGCGCCGTAGGCGGCGTTCCGGGTGTTGATGTCGGTCATCTTGGCGGCCTTGTCGAAGCCGGAGTTGATGGCCGGGTCGTTCAGGTACGAGATGTCCTGGTTCGACAGCGGGTTCGCCTTGATCTGGCGGCCGTCGAAGAGGACCGGGAGCACGGTGGAGGCGTTCGGCCAGTCCGCGATCCAGTCCATCCACGCCATGTCGTACTGGTTCTTGGTGTTGTCCAGGGTGCTGAAGTACGTCGAGGCGTCGATCGGCGAGACGTTGACCTTGATGCCGATGCGGGCCAGCGAGTTGGCGATGGCGTCGCCCGCGTGCTCCTGGGTCGGGGTGTTCTCCACCGCGACCGACAGCGTGAGCTTCGGGTTGCCGGCCTGGGACATCAGCGCCTTGGCCTTGGTGACGTCACCGGCCGGGTTGCTGCTGTACTCGTTGTACTGCTTGTAGCCGCCCATGCCCGGGTTCAGCATGGTGGTGGCGTAGGCACCGTAGGCCTCGCCGCCGAAGGCACCGCGGACGGCGGTCTTGTCGATCGCGTACTCGATCGCCTTGCGCACCCGGATGTCCTTGATGCGGTTGACGTTCAGCGTCAGGTAGTTGATGCCCGGCGCGGGGATCTTGTAGTAACGCGAGGCCAGCGCCTTGTCACCGTTGATGCCGGCCAGGTCGGAGCCGGCGATCGGCCACTGCTGGATCGACGTCTGCGCGGAGCCGCTGTCCGACTTCAGCAGGTTGTCGATGGCCGCCTCGTCCATACCGAACTTGACGTCCATCTCGTTCACGTTCTGCTGCCGCAGCGGGTCGGTCTTCTGCGACCAGTACGGGTTGCGAACGAGGACGAGTTCCTTGTTCTTGGTGTACGACTTCATCATGTACGGCCCGTCGGACCACACGTGCGTGTCGTAGGTCGCACCGGTGTCGTGCGCCTTGGGCACCGCGGACCAGCCCGGCATGGCGGTGGTCTCGTTGAAGTCGGCCACCGGCTGGTCGAGGTTGAACACGATGGTGCTGGCGTCCGGCGTCTGGATCGAGTCCAGCGACTTGCCGGTGTACGGGCCCTTGTACTTGCTGCCGCCGATCAGCCACTGGCTCGCGTAGGGCGGGCCGCCGTTGATGTCCGCGGAGAACGCGCGCTCGACGCCGTACTTGACGTCCTGCGAGGTGACGGTGGTGCCGTCCTGGAACTTGACACCCGCCCGCAGGTGGAAGGTCCACACCGTGTCGTTCTTGGTGGGCGTACCGGTGTTGGTGGCGAGGTCGCCGACCAGCTTCGGCGTCGAGGTGCTCTCGTCCCAGCCGGTGAGGGCGCGGACGATCTCGGTGTCCATGCTCGAACCCTCGGTCGTGTACGTCCGCTGGGGGTCGAGGTGGTCGTAGTCGGCCTTGTTCAGGATGGTCAGAGTGCCACCCTTGGTGGCCTTGCCACCGCTGCCACCGGAGGAACCGCCGCAGGCGGTGGCCCCCAGAGCCAGCGCGATAGCGGTCGCCGTGATGGCGGCCGTGCGCGTCCTGCGCATCATCAGGAGTGCTCCTTTGTAGAGATGTCGACCGTGGAGAGAACCCGGTCGGGTTTCCACGCGGCCGTCGCTGTGGGGCGCGTCAGCTGCGGTTGGCGCGCGGGTCGAGAGCGTCCCGTACGCCGTCACCGAGAAGGTTGAGCGAGAGAACGAGGACGAGAAGCAGGATGCCGGGGATGAACAGGTACGCCGGATCCTGAAGTGCGTACTGGGAGGCGTCGGTCAGCAGCGCGCCCCAGTCGGGGTTCGGCGGCACGACGCCCACGCCCAGGTAGGACAGGGCGGCCTCGGTGGTGATGTTCTGCGGCACCGCGAGGGCGAAGGAGATGAGGATCGGGGCCCACAGGTTCGGCAGCAGCTGCTTGAACAGGATGTGGGTCCAGCCGGCGCCCATGATCCGCGCGGCGTCGACGAACTCCCGCTCGCGCAGCGACAGGGCCTGGCCGCGCACGATGCGGGCCGTGTACGCCCAGGCGAAGGCCGAGATGCACAGCACCAGGATCAGCAGGCGCAGGTTCTCATTGGTCCCGCCGTGGATGTTGGTCTGCAGCGAGTTCTGGAGCACCGGGGTCAGCGCGATGATGAACAGCAGCTGGGGGAAGGCCAGCATCAGGTCCATGATCCGCGACAGCAGGCTGTCGATCCAGCCGCCGAAGTAGCCGGCCGCGAGCCCGACGATGACGCCGACCACGATCGACAGCACCGCCGAGGCGAAGCCCACCAGCAGCGAGGTGCGCAGGCCGTAGACGATGCGGGCGAACAGGTCGTAGCCGGTACCGGGCTCCACCCCGAGCAGGTGGTGCGCGCTGATGCCGCCGAGCGTCCCGTACGGGTAGTTGCCCGTGTCGGGGTTGATCGCCTTGCCGTCCGTGGTGATCGGACCCCAGCCGCCGAGCTTGGCGATGAACGACGCGAAGATCGCTACCAGGATGAAGAGCACCGAGATCACCAGGGCGGCCATCGACACCCGGTCGCGCTTGATGCGGTCCCAGGCGGCACGGCCGGGCGACCGGCCGGTGATGGTCGGCGCGCCGCCGGGAGACGGCGTGCCAGGTGATGTCTCGGCCGCCGGATCCGTCGAGAGCGAGGTTTCGCCTGCGGTGCCGGTCGGCTGGGGTTGCATGGTCATCGTGCGGAATCCCCGGATTCAGTTCAGAGTTCTCGGCGCTGCGCGGTGAAGGGGACTCTACGCAACCATGTTTTCGCGGCTCAAGAGAGGGAAGCGGGATGAGACCAGAATGAGATCATGCGAGATCAGCGATTTATTGGCTTTCTCGGCTTATGCCCCTCTTTGTGACGCTGCTGATCCGCGGGTTGGCCTGGATTGACTGTCCGATATGTCGGCATTCAGGGGGGCAAAAGGCTGCCACCACGCCCAGTGGTGTCTTTGCGTTCCGTTTGCCTGACGGGTGTGCGCTGTGAGACAGATGTGTCGGTGCGGTGCGAATTGAGCCGTGGTCAGCTGCCGCTGAATAGGTCTATGCGGAGTTGCCGGGCAACGCAGAGTTACGTTTTTAAACGGCCCGCCCGCCGATTTGCCGGAGGCCGCCGAGCGCGCCGGCCGACCCTCGTGACGCCGGCCGGCGCACCCGTTCCCGGATAATTCAGGGGACCACTTCGGGCTTCTTGACGTGTGCTACTTCACACCCAATGAACGCCGCAGGAAATCCACCTGGAGCAGCAGCAGGTTCTCCGCCACCACTTCCTGCGGCGTCATGTGCGTCACCCCCGACAGCGGCAGCACCTCGTGCGGGTGACCCGCCGCGAGCAGCGCCGACGACAGCCGCAGGGTGTGCGCGGCCACCACGTTGTCGTCCGCCAGCCCGTGCACCACCATCAGCGGCCGCCGCGTGCCCCGCGCCCGCGACAGCTCGCCGCCGGCCACCAGGGAGTTAGCGTCGTAGACCTCCGGCACCCGGTCCGGATGGCCCAGGTAGCGCTCCGTGTAGTGCGTGTCGTACAGCCGCCAGTCGGTCACCGGCGCCCCGGCGATCCCGGCGTGGAAGACGTCCGGCCGGCGCAGCACCGCCAGCGCCGCCAGGTACCCGCCGTAGGACCAGCCCCGCACGCCCACCCGGTCCAGGTCCAGCGGATGTTCCCCGGCCAGCGCCCGCAACGCCGCCACCTGGTCCTCCAGCGTCACCCCGGCGAAGTCGCCGGCCACCGCCTTCTCCCAGCCGGGGGAGTGCCCCGGGGTGCCGCGGCCGTCCGCCACCACCACCGCGAAGCCCTGGTCGGCGAACCACTGCGAGGTCAGGTGCCCGTTGTGCGACGCGGTCACCCGCTGCCCGTGCGGCCCGCCGTACGGGTCCACCAGCACCGGCAGCCGCCCGTCCGCCTCCCGGTACCCCGACGGCAGGAACACCGCGGCCGGAATCCGCCGGTCGCCCGCCCGGGTCAGCACCGGCCGGGCGGTGAGCACCGGCCGCTCGGCGAACGAGGTGATCACCGTGCCGCCGCCGGTGCGCCCGTCGCGCAGCACCCGGGCCTCGCTGCCGGGACGGGACGGCACCGCCGAGACCAGCACCGTGGTGGGCCCGCCGCGCACCGCGCCGTGCACCCCCGGCTCCCGCGACAGCCGCACCGCCGCGTCCCCGCCCGCCCGGTACACGTGGATCTCACCGGTCTCCGGCTCCGCCGCGTCCGCCCCGGCCGACGCGGTCAGCAGCACGTCGCCGTCGCCCACGTCCAGCACCGCCCGCGGGTGCAGCGCGCCGCCGGTCAGCGGCTCGTCGCCGGCCAGCAGTACCCGGACCCCGGCCACGTCCGCGATCCGCAGCAGCCGCCCGTCCGGCAGCCACGCGGGCACCCCGGCGAACAGTTCCAGCCACGCCGGGTCGGACTCGGTCAGCACCTCGTCGGTGCGGCCGGTCGCCACGTTCACCGTCAGATACGCCTGCGTCCGCTGGTCGCGGGCCTGCACCAGCAGCAGCGGCGGACCGGCCGCCGACCAGTGCGCGCGGGCCAGGTACGGGTAACGCTCCCGGTCCCACGTGACGTCGGTCCGCGTCCCGTCCAGCCCCAGCACCGCCAGCGTTACCTCGGCGTTCGGCGTGCCGGCCGCCGGGTAGGCCACCTCGGCCGGCCGGGTCTGCGGATTCGCCGGGTCCGCGATCCACCAGCGCCGCACCGGCGCGTCGTCCACCCGGGCCGCCAGCACGGCGTCGCTGCGCGGCGACCACCAGAAACCCCGGACCCGGTCCATCTCCTCCGCCGCGACGAACTCCGCCAGCCCCCAGCACACCTGCGGCCCGTCCCCGGACCCCGGCCCGGCGAGCAGGCGGTCGGGGGAGGAGGGGGAGTCGGTCCGCGGCGGGGTGGCGGGGGTGCCGGGGGTATCGGTCGGGCGGGAGGTCTGCGGCTGGGTGCCGGGGGTATCGGTCGGGCGGGAGGTCCGCGGCTGGGTGCTGGGGGTATCGGTCGGGCGGGAGGTCTGCGGCTGGGTGCTGGGGGTATCGGTCGGGCGGGAGGTCTGCGGCTGGGTGCCGGGGGAGTCGGTCGGGTGGGAGGTCCGCGGCCGGTCGCCGTCGCCGGTACCGTCGCCGTCGTCGACCGCCACCAGGCGCAGGCCGCGGGCGGCGGTGTACGCGATCCACCGGCCGTCCGGCGACAGCCGCGGCTCGGCGACCGGGCCCGGCACCGCGATCTCGCGCGCCGCGCCGCCGCCGGGGCGCAGGTCCGCCAGGAACAGGCGGCCGGACAGCGCGAAGACCGCCCGCCGCACCGCGCCGTCCACCGCGTACCCCACCACGCCGGCCGACCCCTCCCGGCTCCGCTCGCGCCGGGCCCGTTCCTCCGGAGTCAGCGCCTCGCCCGCGCCGCCCAGCAGTTCCCCGGGGTCACCGGCGACCCGTTCGGCGCCCGTCGCGGTCTCCAGCACCCACAGCCGGTTGGCCCGGTCGGTGCCGGACGTCCCCCGCAGGAAGACGACGCGTTCTCCGTCCGGTGAGACGGTGAACGTCCGCGGGGCGCCCAGCGTGAACCGCTGCGTCCTGGCGTGCTGGCGGGGGAAGGAGACGTCGCCGTGCCCGGCCCCGGTGGTGTTCGTGGCATCCATGGGCCGAGGCTATGCGCGCTCCGGCGGTCCCGTCGCCGCGGTCGCGGAACGTGCGCGGGCGCGGTTCGCTCAGCCCGATGGGCTATCCGTCACCTTCATCCGCCTGGCGCACCGCCCGCCGCTGTGACCTGCGGCGACGCGGAATCGTGCGGTGAACCGCCGGCTGCGCTCCGCCGAGCCGCCGCCGCTCACCCACGGTTAGCGTCGGTCGCGTCAGGTAATGCGACGACTGGAGGTGAGTTGCCGTGGCCCTCTCTGTCTCGGTGGCGATCGTATTGATGATCATCGTGGCGCTGCTGATCAAGAAGGCCGGCCTGCGCAGCCCGCACGCGGCGGCCTGCGTCCTGCTGGGGTTCTTCCTCTCCGGCACGTCGGTGGCCCCGAGCATCCACGAACTGACCTCGAACGTGGCGGGCATGATCGGCGGCTTCCGCATGTGACGCCCCCGGAGGGTGGACCGCCGCCGCCCGGCCCGTCCGCAGGGATCGGCCACCGGCGCACCGCCCTCCGGAGCCGCTACGGCCCTGCCGTGCGCTCCGCGCGGGTCGTGCGGCGGGCGTCCGGCGGCTGCCGTGCGGTGAGGTTGGTGCGGGTGGGGTCGTGCGGTGGCATTCGTACGGTGACGTTCGTAGGGCGTTGCGTGGTGAGCCCTGGCGTGCGGTGACGTTCGTGCGGCGTTGCGCGGTGATCGCTGGCGGGCGGTGGCACGCGACGGCTTTCGTGCAGTGAACGTGACGATCGCCCTCGCCCTATGACGTGTGGTGATCCTCATCGTGCGGTGAACGTGACGATTGCCCTCGCCCTATGACGTGTGGTGATCCTCATCGTGCGGTGAACGTGACGATTGCCCTCGCCCTGTGACGTGTGGTGATCCCCGTCGTGCGGTGAGTCGTGCGGTATACGTGACGACGGTCCGCGTCGTGCGGTGTTCGTGACGACGCGGACCGCTCCCGGGTGCGCCGTGGTCGCGTAATACGCTGCCGGGATGACCGAGCCTCCCGCGCGGCGCCTGCTGCTCGTGCACGCGCATCCCGACGACGAGTCGATCACCACGGGCGCCACGATGGCCCGCTGCGTCGCCGAGGGCGGACACGTCACGCTGGTGACCTGCACGCTGGGCGAGGAGGGCGAGGTCATCCCGCCGGACCTCGCGCATCTGGCGTCGGACCGCGACGACGCCCTCGGGCCGTACCGCGTCGGCGAACTGGCCGCCGCCATGGCCGAACTCGGCGTCACCGACCACCGCTTCCTCGGCGGTCCCGGCCGGTACCGCGACTCCGGGATGATGGGCGTTGCGCAGAACGACCGGCCGCACAGCTTCTGGCGTGCCGATGTCGACGAGGCCGCCGCGCACCTGGTGGCGGTCGTGCGCGAGACCGGGCCCCGGGTGCTGGTCACCTACGACCCCGACGGCGGCTACGGGCATCCCGACCACATCCAGGCCCACCGGGTGGCGACGCGCGCCGTGGAACTGGCCGCCGACCCCGCGTTCCGGCCCGACCTGGGAGCCGCCCACGCCGTGGACCGGGTCTTCTGGGTCCGCGTCTCGCGCCCGGTCGTCGAGGCGGGCCTCGCCGCGCTGGCCGCCGCCGGCCCCGGCAACCCGTTCGGGGGAATCGCCACGCTGGACGAGATCCCCGGTGTCGTCGAGGAGTCCGACATCTCCGTCGAGATCGACGGCCGCGCCCACCTGGCCCGCAAGGCGGCGGCCCTGCGCGCCCACGCCACGCAGGTCACCGTGGACGGCGCGTACTTCACGCTGTCCAACGACCGCGGCCAGCCACTGCTGGCCACCGAATACTTCACACTGGTGCGCGGCGTACCGCTCGACCGGCCGGACGGCAGCAGGGGCGACGACCTGTTCGCCGGACTCGCCGGTGTCCCCGCGACCACCGCTACCACTGACGGCTCGGAGGTGTGACGGCTGTGCGCGTCATCGGATACGTGATTCTGGCCGTCCTCGGCGTGGCGGTGGCCGCCGCCGGCGCGCTGGTGCAGGACGGCTTCTTCCCCGGCGGACTGCTGCTGGCGCTGGCGGGCAGCGCCGCGCTGTTCTACGGCGGCCGGCGCCTGACCGGTACCCGGCTGGGCGCGGCGGTGCCCACCGCTGTGTGGTTCCTCACCGTGATGTACGTCAGCGCGTCCCGTCCGGAGGGGGATTTCCTCTTCGCCGCCGATATCGGCCCGTATATCTACCTGTTGGGCGGTATGGCCGCCGGCGTGATCTGCTTCACACTTCCAGTGCGGCCGTCAACCACCGCGCCGGGTGCCCGACTTGGCCGGTGATGCGCCCTGTACGTCGGCCTGACGCTTCGTCCGGCCGACGGGGGCGGAATCCGGCCTCCGGTTGGCCAGTATGGTGGTGGGCACTGGCGAGCCGCCCGCGGATGTCGCGACGGGCGGCGGAGCTACCCAGGAGAACCTGCCTTGAGTCGTGAAACTGACAGTTCGTCCTCCGGACCCCAGGGGCGCGGCGGTGCCGCGTATCCGTCCGGGACGCCGCCGTATGGAACCCGCCAGTATCCGTCGCTGCATCCGCAGGAGGACCACGTGGCCGGGGAAACGGGCGAGAACCCCGGGCAGGACGAGGAACGTCCCAAGCCCCCGGCGCCCCGTGAGCCCAAGACCGAGACCACGCTGACCACGCGCGTCCGGATCAACATCCCCGGCTCCCGTCCCATCCCGCCGGTCGTGCTGCGCACCCCGGTGGCGGACACCGGCAACGCCGACTCCGACGACGCCGCGCAGGACGCGCCCGCCCCGCCCTCCGGCGCCGCCGACGCCACGCAGGCGATGCCGCGCTGGGCCGCCCCCAGCGCCCCGGGGAACGCCTCCGGCGCGCCCGAGGGTCCCGGTGGCACCTCCGGCGGCGGCACGTCCGGCGCGCCCTTCTCGCCGCCGAGCGGCGAGAAGGAGAAGCCCCCGCCCAGCGACTGGTTCGCGCCCCGCAAGACGCCCCCGCAGCCCGCCGCGGGCCGCTCCGGCGGCGCACCGGGACCGACCGTCCCGCCGCAGGGCCCCGGCCCGCAGCCGTTCACCCCGCAGGGCCCGGCGACCGGCGGCACGCCCGCCCCGGGCTTCGACGACGGCACCGGCTTCCCGGGCACGGGCGGCGGTTACGGCGACGGCGACGGCTTCGGCGCGGGCCCCCGCGGTCCGCGGGGCGCCTCCGGCACCCAGCCGCCGCCGAACATCCCCTACCTCGGGGAGAATCCGCCGGTACCGCCGCCGCCGTTCCCCGGACAGCAGAGCGCCCCCGGCACCCGGGCGCCCCAGGCACCGGGCGACCCCTTCGGCGCCGGGCCCTCGACGGGCCGCCCCTTCGGCACCGACACGCCGCCGGCCGGCACCCAGGGCGGCGCCGGGCAGGACACCGTGGCGTTCCCCGGCTTCCACCACCCCGACCCGGCGCTGCGTCCGGGCGGCGCGGGACCGGCCGGCCCCTCCGGACCGACCACCGGCCCGGCCACCGGCGCCATGCGTACACCCACGGCCGGCGGCACCGGCTTCCCGCCGCCCGGTGGCCCGCGCCCCGGTGGCCCCCGCCCCGGCGGTCCGGCGGCCGGCGCGACCGCCGACCCCACGGACACGGTGGCCGGCGGCTTCCCGCCGGTGACGGCGGACGGTACGCCGCCGGCCGCCCCGGCACCGTCCGGGCCGTCGCAGACGCCGCCGCCGGCCGGCAAGGCCGCCGCCGGCAAGCCGGCGCGCAAGGGCCGCTCCAAGCCGATGCTGCTCATCGGTGTCCTGGTGACCGTCGCGGCCATCGCGTACGGCGCCGGGCTGCTGATGGACCACGCCGACGTGCCCAACGGCACCCTGGTGCTGGGCGTCAACATCGGCGGCGACTCCCGGCAGCAGGCCGTCAAGGCCCTCAACACCGCGGTCGGCGACCGTTCCACCGCGCCGCTGAAGGTCAAGGTCGGCTCCAAGGTCGTCGAGCTGAAGCCGGAGCTGGCCGGGCTGTCCATCGACACCCAGACCACCGTCGACGGCGTCGCCCACCGCGACTACAACCCGGTCCCGGTCATCGAGTCCCTCTTCGGCGGCACCCACCAGGTCGCCCCGCACGTCACGGTCGACCAGGAGAAGCTGCACAGCCAGCTCCAGCCGCTGACCGGCGGCACGGGCGGCGGGTCCGACGGCATGGTGAAGTTCGTCGACGGCACCCCGGTGGCCGTCCCCGGCAAGCCGTACCAGGCGGTGGACGAGGCCGCGTCCGCGGGCAAGATCACCGCCGCCTACGAACGGCGCGCGCAGACCGGCGTCGACGAGCCGGTCGACCTGCCGGTCACCGTCCACCAGCCGCTGGTCACCCGGGCGGCCCTCGCCCAGGCGATCAAGACGATCGGCGACCCGGCGATGTCGGGCCGGATCACCGTGGTCGCGGGCGGCCGCAGCGTTCCCTTCAGCCCGCAGCTGTCGCTCAGCAAGGTCCTCACCATCGTCGCCGTCCCCGGCACCGGTCAGCTGACGCTCCACATCGACCTGCCGGAGCTCCAGACCCTCTACGGCACCGCGTTCGACGGTGTCCTGCTGGAGCGGGCCAACGGCAGCAAGACACCGGTGACCCCGGCCGACGTGGCCTCCGCCATGCTGCCGGAACTGCGCAAGACGGCACCCTCGAAGACGGCGACCATCACCAACGTCGCCGAGTGAACCCGGTCCGGTGGGCCCGCCGGGGGGTTCGCCGGGGGGGTCGCCGGCCGCGTGCACCGGGGGTTCGCCGGCTGCGTGCGCCGATGAGGGCGGTCGGGCCGGCTGAGGGGCCGAGCTGGCCGGTGGAGAAGCCGGGGTCCGGTCACGTGCGCCGGTGAGTGCGCACCGGTCGAGCAGGCGGAGGGTCGACCCGGCCGGTGCCGGCGGCCGGGGCCCTGTCCCGCGCACCGGTGCGGCCGGCCGACCGCACCGGCCGGCCGCCGCGGCTGATCGCACCGGCTGTCCGCGGCCGGGAGTGCCGCCGGTCGAGTTCCGCGTCACACCACCGCCGGTCGGCGGCGGGTCCCCGGGCCCGCCCGCCGACCGGTTTTCCACGGTCGCGGGCCGGTCGCCCGACGGGTCGGGGCTGGTCGCAGGGGTCTCATGTCACCGGTCGGGCATGACATCTGTCATCCCGAAGTCACGACCGCAGACACTGGGCCGCCCGCCGGGCGGCCCGTAGCTTTGCTGTCATGAGTAACGCACAGGCACGGGCATCCGTGCACACGGGGGCTGAGGACGCGAACGGGCCGGTGGTCTCGTTCCGCGACGTCAGCAAGGTATACGGCCAGGTCAAGGCAGTCAGCGGGCTCAACCTCACGCTGCGGCCCGGCGAGACGGTGGCCCTTCTCGGGCCCAACGGCGCCGGCAAGTCGACGGCGCTCGACCTGCTGCTCGGGCTGCGCAACCCCGACGCCGGCACGGTCGAGGTCTTCGGCACCACACCGGGCAGGGCGATCGCCCAGGGCCGGGTCGGCGCGATGCTGCAGAGCGGCGGCCTGATGGAGGACGTCCGGGTCCGCGAGCTGGTCCAGCTCGCCTGTGACCTGCATCCCAAGGCGTACCCGGTCCAGGAGGTCCTGGAGCACGCCGGCGTCACCGACATCGCGGACCGCATGGTCAACAAGCTCTCCGGCGGCCAGGAGCAGCGCGTCCGGTTCGCCCTCGCCACCGCCGGCGCCAGTGATCTGATCATCCTGGACGAGCCGACCACCGGCATGGACGTCACCGTCCGGCAGGCCTTCTGGGGCACCATGCGGGCGCAGGCCGAGCTGGGCCGCACCGTGCTGTTCGCCACCCACTACCTCGAAGAGGCCGACGCCATCGCCGACCGGGTGATCGTGCTCCACCGCGGCCGGATACTGGCCGACGGCTCCGCCGCCGAGATCAAGGCCAAGGCGGGCGCCCGCCGGGTGGTGTTCGACCTGGAGGGCCCGATCGACGAGACCGCGCTGCGCGGCCTGCCGTTCCTCACCTCGCTCAGCGTCTCCGGCCACACCGTCCGCATCCAGTCCACCGACGCCGACGCCACCACCCACGCGGTCTACGGCCTCGGCCTCTACCCGCGCAACCTGGAGGTCACCGGCCTGGGCCTGGAGCAGGCCTTCATCGCCATCACCGACGCCGCGTCCGCAGAGGAGAACAACTGATGCTGAAGAGTTTCTCGTCCGCGACGCTGATCAAGCTGGAGATCCTGCGCACCCTGCGGAACAAGAAGTTCATGTTCTTCTCGGTGATCTACCCGTCGGTGCTCTACCTGATCATCTCCGGCACCAGCAGCAGCGCCACCATCCCGCACACCCACCTGAGCATGCAGCTGTACTACCTGGTCGCCATGGCGTCCTTCGGCTCGCTGACCGCGGTCCTGATGGGCAACAGCGAGCGGATCGCGAAGGAGCGGGAGAAGGGCTGGGTGCGCCAGCTGCGCCTGACCGCGCTGCCCGGCCACGGGTACGTGGTGGCCAAGATCGCCTCGGCCGCCACCGTCACCCTCCCGGCGATCCTGGTCATCGAACTGGTCGCCGCCGTGCTGAAGAACGTCCGCATGGAGACCTGGCAGTGGGTCGCCCTCACCTTCGCCGTGTGGGCCGGCAGCCTGGTCTTCGCCGCGCTCGGCGTGGCCATCGGCTACATCGCCTCCGGGGACGCGGTCCGCCCGATCACCATGATCATCTACTTCTCGCTGTCCATCCTGGGCGGCCTGTGGATGCCGGCCACGATCTTCCCGCAGTGGCTCCAGAACATCGCCGAGTGGCTGCCCACCCACTCCTACGCCGCGCTCGGCCAGGCCATCGAGCTGGGTGACGCGCCGCACATGAAGGACATCGGTGTGCTGCTGGTCTACCTGGTGCTCTTCGTCGGCGCGGCCGCGTGGCTCTACCGCAAGGACACCAAGAAGGCGTGACGGGAGAGGACGGCAGAAGGGGCGTGAGCCGATGGACCGCGCGCACGACGACACCGTGACAACGGCCGGCACGACGCGGAGCCGTCCGTGGGGGCCCGGCCTGAACATCGGCATGGGCATGGCCCCGGAGTCGCGCCGCCAGCAGATGGTCAAGCTGTGCTGGACGCTGGTCTATCTGCTCTACCTCGCCGGACCGGTGGCCGACCTGCTCACCGACAGCCACACCGTGGTCGCCGGGGTGCTGGGCTGGGCCGGGCTGACCGCGTTCGTCCTGCCCTACCTGTACCTGGTGCTCGGCCGCCGGGTGCGGGACGGGCTGACCTGGCGGCAGGTCGGGCTGATCAGCTGGCTCTACGCGCTGGCCGCGGCGCTCACCTTGTCGATGGGGCAGACCTGGCTGGTGCTGTTCGTCTACGTGACGGTCGGCGCCGGTGTGCTGTTGCCGCTGCGGCACGGGGCGTGGGCGGTGCCGTTCGCGGCCTGCTCGCTGCTGGGCGCCGGCGCGCTGGTGGGCGCGAGCAAGTCGACGCTGGTGACGATGTTCCTGCCGGCGCTGATGGGTGGCGCGGCGATGATGGGCGTGGCCGGGATGGGCCGCACCATGCGGGAGTTGCGCGAGGCCCGGGAGACCGTGGCCGAACTCGCCGCCAACGAGGAACGGCTGCGGCTCGCCCGGGACCTGCACGACCTGCTCGGGCACTCGCTGTCGCTGATCACCCTCAAGAGCGAGCTGACCGGCCGGATGCTGCCCGACCGGCCCGAGGAGGCGGCCCGGCAGGTCGCCGACATCGAACGGGTCAGCCGCCAGGCCCTGGTCGACGTCCGCGAGGCGGTCAGCGGTTACCGGCGCCCCACGCTCGCGGTCGAACTCGCCGGGGTGCGCACCGCGCTGCGCACCGCCGGGGTGCACGCGGAGATAGCGCCCGCGCTGGACACCCCGGTCTCCACCAGCCACCCTGGGCTCGGCGCCGAGGAGGAGAGCGCGCTGGCCTGGGCGCTGCGCGAGGCGATCACCAACGTGGTCCGGCACAGCGGTGCCAAGCACTGCGACATCCTGCTCGACGAGGTGTGGGACAGCGACGAGCGCCGTTACCTGCGCCTGGAGGTCGCCGACGACGGCCGCGGTCCGGCCCGCGTCCACCGGCCCGGGAACGGGCTGAGCGGACTCGGGGAACGCCTGTGCCTGTCCGGCGGGTTGCTGCGCACCGGACGGTCGGAGCGCGGCGGTTTCTCGGTCCGCGCCCAGGTGCCGCTGCGGGCGGTACGACCGCCCCAGGAGGCGCCCGAGCCGAGTTATCCACAGGCCTGACGCGATGGTCCCGGTGCTGGTTACGCTGCGGGAATGATCAGGGTACTGCTGGCGGAAGACCAGTCCATGGTGCGTGAGGCACTCGCCGCGCTGCTGAACCTGGAGGACGACATGGAGGTCGTCGTCCAGGTCTCCGGCGGCGACGAGGTGCTGGAGGCCGCCCGCATACACGCGGTGGACGTGGCGCTGCTGGACATCGAGATGCCCGGACTCAGCGGCATCGAGGCGGCGGCCCGGCTGCGGCGGGAGCTGCCGGGGGTGAAGGTCGTCATCGTCACGACGTTCGGGCGCCCGGGGTACCTGCGGCGGGCGATGGAATACGGCGCGGACGCCTTCCTGGTGAAGGACGCTCCCGCCGCCCAACTGGCCGACGCCGTACGCAGGGTGCTGCGCGGCGAGAAGGTCATCGACCCCACGCTGGCCGCCGCCGCGCTCTCCGAGGGCGCCGACCCCCTCACCCCCCGGGAACGCGATGTCCTCAAAGCGGCCGCCGGCGGCGCCCTCAACGCGGAGATCGCCCGCGCCCTCCGCCTGTCCGAGGGCACCGTCCGCAACTACCTGTCCACCGTCATCCACAAGACCGGCGCCCGCAACCGCTCCGAAGCGGTCCGCATCGCCCGCGAGAAGGGGTGGTTGTAGGAGCGAGTGCCGGGATCGGGGGTGGCTGACGGTGTCGGCCGGTGCGGCGTCTTCCGGGGCCGCCGCCGGCCGGACGGCCTCAGTTGAGCAGGGCGCGGGCGGAACGGGCCTCGTGGCGGAGGGCGGTGGCGGCCGGGGGATCGATGCCGTTGATGACCTCGGCGTAGGACTCCAGAGCCACGGCGCCGCCGATGAACTCGCCGCGCCGGACGAGCAGCCGGGCGCGTTCCAGGCGCAGGCGGGCCGGGTGCCGGGGCAGCAACAGGGCCAGGTCGAGCGCCCACAGGGCGACGGCGGAGTGTTCGGGGCGGGTGGCGGCCCAGGCCCTGATGTTGTTGAGGATGCGGGAGACGGTCTCCAGCGCACCGGCTGCGCCCGGTGACCCGATGGCGTCGGCGGGCGACAGCGGCACGCCGCCGTTGAAGGGGTCGACCAGCAGCCGGTGGCCGGCCGGATCGCCGACGCCGGCCACGAAGTGCCCCGGTCGGCCGACCCCGTGCACCGGCGCGCCGGCCCGGCGGCCGACCTCCGTCCAGACCACCGACAGCAGGATCGGCAGGCCGCTGCGCCGGCGCAGGACGGCCGCGAGCAGTGAGGATTCGAGCCGGTCGTAGTCCGCTGCCCGGCCGTGGAAGCCGTGGCGGGCGCCGAGCACGTCCCGCAGCGCCCAGGCCCACCGTTCCGGCGTGCCCGCCGTCCCCGTCCCGGTCCCGGAGGCCGCGCGCCGGGCGACCTCGGACGCCAGCCGGTCGAGTTCGCGTTCGGCGGCGGTGAGGGCGGCGTCGTCGGTCCGGGGAGCGGCCACCGCGCCGATGAGCAGGCAGAGGGTGGCGAGGTCGGGTTCGTCCCGGTGGGCCTCGGCCCGGAAACGCTCCCGCCAGGGCCGCCCGGGATCGCCGGCGCCGGCGCCGTCACGGGGGCCGGTTCCGCCGGGGCCGTTCTCACCGGGGCCGCGGTGTCCGCCTCCGGGGCCGTTGGGGCGGTCGTCCCCGGTGCGGCCGTCTCCAGCGGGGCCACCCTTTCCGGGGCCGCCGGGGGCGTCTTCCCCGGTGCCGTCGGACTCACCGGTGCTGCCGCCCCCGCCGGGGTCGCTTTCTCCGCCGGGGTCCCCGTTCCCCGTTCCGCGGTCGCCGCCGGCACCGCCGTGCCCGTCTTTCCCGGTGCCGCCGATCTCACCGGAGTCGCCGCTCCCGCCGGAGCCGCTGCTGGGGTCGCTCTCCCCGCCCGGGTCCCCGTTCCCCGTTCCGTGGTCGCCGCCTGTGTCGCGGGTCGTGCTTGCGGCGCCCGTCCCGCTCGCGTCGCCGCGGTCCCCCGCATCGCCGGCCCTGGCCCCGCCACCGGGCGTGGCTCCTGCCGCGGCTTCGGCCTCAGACGTGGCTCCGGTCCCGTACCTGGCCCCCGCACCGGTCCCGGCCCCAGGCGTGACCCCGCTCCCGACCCCGCTCCCGGCCTCGGGCGCGACCTCGGCCTCGGGCGCGACCTCGGCCTCGGGTGCGACTCCGCCCCCAGGCGTAACCCCGGCCCCAGAGGCAACGCCCCCCGGCACCGCTCTCGCCCTGCCCCAGCCCCAGCCGCCGCCCCCGTGGCCGCTCCCGGCTGCGTCGTCGTGTGAGGTCATGTGTGGTCCGCCTCCCGGGTGTCATCCGTCACGTTTACGGTCTCAGTGGCTGTTGGCGGCGGTGGCGGGGTGGGGTGGGCGGCGGTAGTGGTGGGGTTCGCCGGAGGTGAAGCCGAGGCGGGCGTAGAGGGCGAGGGCGGCGGCGTTGTCCGATTCGACCTGGAGCAGCGCGCCGGACGCGCCCTCGGTGAGCGCCCGGGCGGCCAGCGCCGCCATCACCGCGGTCGCCAGCCCCTCGCGGCGGTGCTCGGCGGCCACCTCGACGGCCGCGAACACCGCCCACCGCCCCGTCACCGCGACCCGTCCGATCGCGGCCGGCCCGCCCGTACCGCCGCCGGAGCCCCCCGCACCCCCGGCCAACCCCGCCTCCGCCGGCCCCGGCACCTCCGCCGACCCCGACCCCGACTCCGACCCCGCAGCTGACGCCGACCCCGACGCTCCCGACCCCGCCGCCCCCAGCCCGGCGGAGGCGAACCACACCGACGTTCCGCCCGTGAGTACCGTGCGGGCGGCCTCGGGGAGGTCGCCGGTGCGGTGGTAGCGGGAGAGCCAGGCGTCGGTCAACTCGCGGGAGAGGGTGACGCGTTCGGCGCCGGGGGCGTCGGCGAGCGGGGCGAGGGGAGCGGTCATGGAGACGACGGGGGCCTCGGGGGTCCAGCCGTGGCCGGCGAGGGCGGCGTCGAGCGGGGTGCCGGTGGCGACCTGGACGTACGGCGGCAGGCCGCGTTCGGCGTACCAGGCGATGACCTGGCGCAGGGCATCGTCGAGCGGGCGGCCGGGGTCGCCGTGGGCGAGGACGGAGTTGGCACGCCGGGTGAAGCCGCCGCCGGCGCGCAGCCGCCAGTCGCCGAGCGCCGCGACCTCCGGGGCGGGCCAGCCGTCCGCGGCGATCCGCCGCAGTTCGGGGCCGTCGGCGGGCGGCGCGGCCAGCGGGCGGCGGGTCGGCGCGGCGGGGACGATTTTGCCCGCGACGAGGCTGGATTCCGCGATGCGGACGTTCTCACCGGTGCGGCGTGTGACGCTTAGCACACCATGGGACCACGATGTGAGAACACCTAGGGTGTCGGCGAATACCGGGTGTGCGTCGCGTATCTCCGCTACCCTCCGGACGGATACTCGTTTTCCCACGTCAGCGGGGGTAATGCGTACTTCGAGCCGTCCTCCGGCACGGTGTTCCACGGTTCCGCACGCCCCTCTTGTTCGCCTGACGCCCCGAACCGGAGATACTAGAGGCGGGCATCGACGACGCCGCGCTCCCGCGCGAGATGAGCCCTATCGAGGAGGAACGACAGCGTGACCTACGTCATCGCGCAGCCTTGTGTCGACGTCAAGGACAAGGCTTGCATCGAGGAGTGCCCGGTCGACTGCATCTACGAGGGCGCCCGGTCCTTGTACATCCACCCGGACGAGTGCGTCGACTGTGGAGCATGCGAGCCGGTATGCCCGGTTGAGGCGATCTTCTATGAGGACGACACCCCGGACGAGTGGAAGGACTACTACAAGGCGAACGTGGAGTTCTTCGACGAACTCGGCTCGCCCGGTGGTGCCTCCAAGCTCGGCCTGATCGAGCGCGACCACCCGTTCGTCGCCGCTCTGCCGCCGCAGAACGGCTGACGACGCGCTCGCCATGCGACGGTCCCGTACGGCTCCCCGCTGTACGGGGCCGGCTGCTTTGACAGGGCCGGCGGGCCGGCACGGCCGACTCACGACAGACCGGCGTCGGCACGACTGACCCGCGTCGGCACGGCTGACCCGCGCGCCGGCGCGACAGATCCGCGCCGGATGCGCGACAACGGCGACAGCCCCGCGGCGTCGAGATGGATCCGCCGACTCGCGACAGACCGCGACAGCGCGACAGACTCGCGAATGCGGGACGTAACCGCGACAGCGGGGCAGACTCGCGACAGCAGGACAGATCCACGACAGCAGGACAGAAAGAGAACCACCGTGGCGCGTGTGACCGACCGTCTTCCCGTCTTCCCGTGGGACCGCCTGGAGCCCTACAGGACCGCGGCGCTGGCCCACGAGGACGGGGTGGTGGACCTGTCGGTCGGCACTCCGGTCGACTCGGTGCCCGAGGTGGTCCAGCGGGCGCTGGCCGGGGCGTCCGACCGGCCCGGGTACCCGCAGACCTGGGGTACGCCCGCGTTGCGTGACGCGGTGGCGCGCTGGATGGACCGGCGGTTGTCGATCACGGTGCCGCCGGCCGCGGTGCTGCCGGTGATCGGTTCGAAGGAACTCGTCGCGCTGCTGCCGCTGCTGCTCGACCTCGGCCCCGGCGACCGGCTGGCCTACCCGGCGCTGGCCTACCCGACGTACGAGATCGGCGCGCTGGCCGCCCGCGCGGAACCGGTCACCTACGTCGACCCGGTCATCGACCTGGACCCGGAGCGGGTGCGGATGCTGTGGCTGAACACGCCGTCCAACCCGACCGGCCGCACGCTCGGCGTGGACGAGCTGCGGCGGATCGTGGAGTGGGCGCGGGCGCACGACGTGGTCGTGGTCTCCGACGAGTGCTACATCGAACTGGGCTGGGACGTCACGCCGGTCTCCGTGCTGGACGAACGGGTCTGCGGCGGCCGGCACGACGGGTTGATCGCCGTCCACTCGCTGTCGAAGCGGTCCAACTTCGCCGGGTACCGCGGCGCCTTCGTCGTCGGCGACCCGGTGCTGGTCAAGGAGCTGCTGGAGATCCGCAAGCACCTCGGGCTGATCGTGCCCGCGCCGGTGCAGGAGGCGATGGTCGCCGCGCTGGACGACACCGGGCACGTGGCGGCCCAGCGCGAGCTGTACGCGCGGCGGCGGTCGGTACTGAAGGCGGCGCTGACCGGCGCGGGCTTCCGCGTCGACCACAGCGAGGCCGGCCTGTACCTGTGGGCCACCCGCGACGAGCCCTGCTGGGACACGGTCGCCGAGCTGTCCAAGCGCGGCATCCTGGTGGCCCCCGGCGAGTTCTACGGTCCCGCCGGGCAACGGCACGTACGCGTCGCGCTGACCGCCACCGACGAGCGGGTCGACGCGGCGGCGCGGCGGCTGGCCTGACGTACGCCGCCGGCCGGAAACGCCGAAGGGCCCGGGGAGCCGACCGACTCCCCGGGCCCTTCCGCACGGAGGACAGGCCCTTCCGCGCGGATGACGTATGACCGTCGTGCCGCTCGGACGTCAACGGGCGGTGTCGCGCGGGCCGTGCCGCGTCAATCACCCTTGACGTCCGAGCGGTCGCGCGTCAACGACGTGCCGCTGGCGTGCGTCAGAGGGGCAGGCCGCCGGCCGGGATCATCGGGCCGTTCTGCTGGCCCTGGGTCGTCAGCCCGCCGGTGGACAGACCGTGCAGCGGGAGCTTGTCGGTCAGGCCGGAGCCGCCCTTGGCGGCCTGCGCGGTGTGGCCGGTGGCCTGGCCGACCTGGCCGGCGGCGTCGCCCACGGTCTTCTGCGCGGCCGGGGCCATGGTGCGGCCCGCCGACTCCACGGTCTTCTGCGCGGCCGGCAGCAGGGTCTGCTGGGCGTCGCGGCCGGTCACGTTCGCCACGCCGACCGCCTGGTGGGTGGCGCCGTCCACGTTGTCGCCGAGGGCGGACGCGGCGTCGGTGCTGCTCAGTCCGCCCAGGTCGGCGGCCTGCGGCAGTCCGGCGGCCGACGCCGTGCCGGCACCGAGGCCGATGACCGGAGCGGCGGCCGCGATGAGCAGGGCGGCCTGGGCCATCCGACGCTTGAGGGGGTGGGACATGATGCTCCTTGACGGGCGTTGAGGACACGGTGTCCGCCGCGGCGGACACCGTGACTACCGCGTGAGCGACGTTTAGGTTGCGGGCGTTCGAAGTAAAGAATGCGCAACGCGTCGCATAATCACCTTTCGGGAGAATCGGGCATTCGGCCCCGCCGGACCGGTCCCGCCGAACCGTCCCTGCCCAACTCCCGCACGGGCCGCGCCGTTTGTCGTACGGGCTGGCCGGAGTCCGTCCCCGGCGCCGTGCCGCCCGGCCCGGTTGCCCCCGCACGGGTGAACGGTCGCGCCTGTGCGCGGTCAGTGCTGCACGGTGATCCGAACGTCGCCGTACGCCTGTCCGGCCGGCCGCGAGTCGGAGGTCCACCCGTCGTCGGACCGCGACGCCCACCAGACCCGGCCGCGGTAGCGGACCTCGGTGATCCGCAGCTCCGCCGCGTGCGCCACCGCCCACTGCGCCAGCACCCAGCCGTGCTGCGCCGCGTTCAGCCCGGTCGGCTCACCCGCGCTGTCGCCCGGCACGGTCACCGTCGGGTCCGCCGCGCCGCCGCCGGGCGCCGGGGCGCTTGTCCCGCCGGCGGCCGTTCCGCTGTCCGGCAGGCCGGCGGCGGCGTAGGGGCGCATGATCCGCGCGCCGAACTCCCGGGTCAGCCGGGCGGTCACCCGCGCCGGATCGCCGGGTGTCGTGCCGCTGACGACCCGGCAGGTCAGGCTGGGCGCCCGCCCGGACAGCGCGCCGGCCAGCAGGGAGGCGTCGGCCTCGTGCTTGGCGTACGCCTGCGGGTAGCCGCTGCGCTGGACCCGTTGCGCGGCGACCGTCAGCGGCAGCCGCGAGTAGCCGGGGATCTTCACCAGCTCGTCGAAGAACTCGTTGGCCGAGTAGACCGGGTCCACGATCTGCTCGCGGGTGCCCCAGCCCTGCGAGGGCCGCTGCTGGAACAGCCCGAGCGAGTCCCGGTCGCCGCCCGACAGGTTCCGCAGGTCCGACTCCTGCATGGCGGTGGCCAGCGCTATCGTCAGCGCGCGCTCCGGCAGGTCGCGGGAGACCGCCACCGCGCCGATGGTCGCCGCGTTCGCCGCCTGGTCCTGCGCCAGCCCCAGCCGGCTGCCGCCCGCCGCGACCGAGCAGTCCGAGCGACCGGCCCCCGCCACCTCACGCAGCGTCACATATCCCGCCACGGCCAGCAGTGCCAGCGTCGCGGCGCCCCAACGCACCCGTTTGCGGCGCGGCTTGGACGCTGACGGATGACGGGGCACGCGCACCACGGTACCCGGGCCGGCGGCCCGCGAACGGCACCGCCGGCACACGTCACGCTGACAGCCCCCACTACCCGCCACCAGCGGCGGGCACCGGCCCGGCGGCGCGTTGCCGGACGCGGTGGTGCGGTCCCCGGACGGGGGCACGGTTCCGGGGTGGGGTGCTGTGACGGGGGAGCGGCGGTGTACGTACGGCGGGGGATCGGCGGGTGTACGCGCGGTTCCGGAGCGGCGGTGCCGTGGCGGGGGATCGGCGGGTGTACGTGCGGCGCCAGTGCCGTGCGATGGGAGCGCCTGGCACCCGTGCGGCGGGGGATCGGCGGGTGTACGTGCGGCGCCGGAGCGGCGGTGTCGTACGGCAGGGGGAACGGCCGGTGTACGTGCGGCAGGGGGATCGGCCGGTGTACGTGCGGTTCCGGAGCGGCGGTGCCGTACGGCGGGGGAACCGGCCGGTGTACGTACGGCGAGGGGATCAGCCGGTGTACGTGCGGTCCCGGAGCGACGGGAACGGCCGGTGTACGTACGGCGCCGGTGCCGTGCGATGGGGGAAAGCCTTGGCACCCGTGCGGTGCGGGAGGCGGAACCCGTGCGGTGCGGGAAGCGGCCGGTAGGGTCGCCCGCATGAGTGCCTCCACGACCACGCCCGTGCTCGACCTCACCCAGGACGCGGTCGTGGTGACCGCGCAGCTGGTCGACATCCCCTCCGTCAGCCGCGAGGAGAAGCCGCTGGCCGACGCGGTCGAGGCGGCGTTGCGCGCGGTGCCGCACCTGAGCGTGGACCGCGACGGCGACGCGATCGTGGCCCGCACGTCGCTGGGGCGGACCGAACGGGTCGTGCTCGCCGGCCACCTCGACACCGTGCCGATCGCCGGCAACCTGCCGTCCCGGCTGGACGGCGGCCTGCTGCACGGCTGCGGCACCACCGACATGAAGTCCGGCGTCGCCGTTCAGCTGCGACTGGCGGCCGCGCTGCCCGATCCCAACCGTGATCTGACCTTCGTCTTCTACGACGCCGAGGAGATCGCCGCCGAGTTCAACGGCCTCAAGCGGCTTGCCGAACACCACCCGGAGTGGCTGGCCGGCGACTTCGCGGTCCTGCTGGAGCCCACCGGCGGCCAGGTGCACGGCGGCTGCCAGGGCACCCTGCGGGCCCGGATCACCACCACCGGCCGGCGCGCGCACTCCGCCCGCAGCTGGCTCGGCGACAACGCCATCCACAAGGCCGCCCCGATCCTGACCCGGCTCGCCGCCCACCAGCCGCGCCGGGTCGAGATCGACGGGCTGGTCTACCCCGAGGGCCTCAACGCGGTCCTCATCGAGGGCGGCCACGCCGGCAACGTCATCCCCGACTCCTGCGCCGTCACCGTCAACTACCGCTTCTCGCCCGACCAGTCGGAGGCCGAGGCGCTGGCCCGGGTGCGGGAGGTGTTCGACGGCTACGACGTGGAGCTGACCGACAGCGCCCCGGGAGCGCTGCCGGGCCTGACGCAGCCGGCCGCGGCCGCGTTCCTCGCCGCGATCGGCGGTACCCCGTCGGCCAAGGAGGCCTGGACCGACGTCGCCCGCTTCTCCGCCCTCGGCGTGCCGGCCGTCAACTACGGCCCCGGCGACCCCACTCTCGCCCACACCCGCGAGGAACACGTGGAGACCGCCGCCGTCCTGGAGTGCGAGGAACGGCTGCGGCGCTGGCTGACCGCGTAACGGGGCAGGGATACGTACGCTGCAACTACGGCCGCCGCGCGCGCGGCGGCAGGAAGGAGCGCGACGTGGCTGAACCGAGGGACGAGTACCGCACGGAGCGACACCCCCGGCAGGACGCCGGGAGCACGGCGGAGGGCGACGAGGGGGGCGCCGCGGCGCGAACCGCCGCACGGGGCACCGGTGCCGGGCGCAGAACCGGGGGCGGCGGCAGCCCCAGGCCCGCGCAGGAGGCCGCCGCCGCGGCCAACGCGGCCGCCGAGAGCGCCCCCTACGGCCACGGCTGGCCCGAACAGCACACCGGCCCGGTCGTGCGGCGCCGCGGCCAGGTCCAGTCCGGTACCACCGACCAGCGGCTGCTGGACACCCAGGACTCCACCGACTGGCTGCACGGCGACCCCTGGCGGGTCATGCGCATCCAGTCCGAGTTCGTCGAGGGCTTCGGCGCGCTCGCCGAACTCGGCCCGGCCATCAGCGTGTTCGGCTCGGCCCGCACCGCCATCGACTCACCCGAGTACGAGGCCGGCGTCCGCATCGGCCGCACCCTGGCCGAGGCCGGCTTCGCCGTCATCACCGGCGGCGGCCCCGGCGCCATGGAGGCCGCCAACCGCGGCGCGCTGGAGGCCGGCGGGCTGTCGGTGGGCCTCGGCATCGAGCTGCCCTTCGAGCAGGGCCTCAACCGGTACGTCGACATGGGCGTCAACTTCCGCTACTTCTTCGTCCGCAAGACGATGTTCGTCAAATACGCCCAGGGCTTTGTCGTCCTGCCCGGCGGATTCGGCACGCTGGACGAGCTGTTCGAGGCGCTGACCCTGGTGCAGACGAAGAAGGTCACCCGCTTCCCCATCGTGCTGTTCGGCACGGCCTACTGGGGCGGGCTGGTCGACTGGGTGCGCGGCACGCTCATCGCCGAGGGCAAGGCGTCCCGCGCCGACCTGGAGCTGTTCCACGTCACCGACGACGTCGACGAGGCCGTCGCCCTGGTCACCAAGGAGGTCTGACCGGGCCCGCCCCGCCGGGGCCGCACCGCGCCGGTTCCGTCAGCCCATGCCGCGCAGCGTCACGGCGGGCGGACGGTGACCGGCGATCGAGGCGACCATGTCGAGGACCTGCCGGGCCACCGTGACGTCGCGGACCCGGAAGACCCGGGCCCCCAGCCACGCGGTCACCGCCGCGGTGGCCACGGCCGGGCCGGCCAGCTCGCCGTCCGCCAGCCCCACCAGCACCGCGTGACCGGTGGCGGCCAGCGCCGCGGTGCCCCGGACCGCCTCCCGCGAGCCACCGGCCCCGCCGTCCAGCAGCACCCCGTCCGCCCGCACCCCGGCCGCCAGTGCCGCCTCCAGGGCCTGCGGCGCGCACACCACGCCGGCGCCGTACCGGGCGGCGATCCGTGCGAACGCCGGGTCCGCGCCGCCGGCCGGCCCGCCGACCAGGTCGGCGCCCGCCGCGCAGGCCGCCTCCGCCGCGACCGGGTCCGCCGCCCGTACCGCCACCACCAGCCCCGGATGCGCCGCCCGCACCGCCGGCAGCGCCGCTGGCCCGTCCAGCTCCACGATCGCCGCACCCTGCGCCACGGCCCGCGCCACCGCCCCGGCGTCCCCGGCCGTCACCGCCATCACCACCGGCTCGTGCTCCCCGAACTCCCGCCCGCCCAGCCGCAGCATCCTCGCCGTTCCCCTCGCTCTCCGACCCCCGTGCGGACCTCGCGCCGACCCTAACCCCTCCCCGCAGCGCCACGCGGTAACGAGCGGCATGGCACGATCGTCATCCACAGTTCGGGTCGGGAACGGGAGACACGTCGTGTTCTGGTTCATGCTCATCGCGCTTGTGGTGGTGGTCGCGGCCGTCGCCCTCGCGGTGCTGGGAAACGGCGGCACACTGCCGGACGCCGAGCACGACCGGCTCGACGACCCGCTGCCGGCCGAGCGCCCGGTGCGGCCCGCCGACCTCGACGCGCTGCGCCTGGCCGTCACCCTGCGCGGCTACCGGATGTCCGACGTTGACGACGTGCTGGACCGGGTCGGCGCCGAACTCGCCGAACGGGACGCCCGCATCGCCGAGTTGGAGGCCGCGCTGGCCGGCGCGCACGACGCCGCGTTCGGCGGCCCGGGGCTCGGCCGTCCCGCGTTCGGCGGCCCCGACTACGGCCCGCCGCAGCCCCGCCCGCAGCAGTACCCCCAGCAGCAGGGACAGCCCCAGCAGCAGGGGCAGCACTACCCCCAGCAGCAGTACCCGCAGGAGCGGTACCCGCACGAGCCCGGCGACCGGGGTCCGGGACCGTCACTGGCCAAGGGCGACCCCTGGCAGGGGCACGCCGAGCCCGGTCCGTGGGACGGCGGCCGCGGTGAGTGACGCCGGCTCGCCGGTCACCGGCGAGGACGGCCTCGCCCGCTGCCCCTGGGGGCTGTCCACGCCGGACTACGTCGCCTACCACGACAACGAGTGGGGCCGCCCGGTGCACGGCGACGACGCGCTGTTCGAACGCGTCTGCCTGGAGGCGTTCCAGTCCGGGCTGTCGTGGCTGACGATCCTGCGGCGCCGCGAGGGGTTCCGCGCCGCCTTCGCCGGTTTCCGGGCGGCCGAGGTCGCCGCGTTCACCGACGCCGACCGGGCCCGCCTGCTGGCCGACGCCGGGATCATCCGCAACCGCGCCAAGATCGACGCCGCGATCACCAACGCCCGGGCCACCGTCGACCTCGCCGGGAGCCACGACGGCGGACTTGACGCGCTGGTGTGGTCCCACGCCCCCGACCCGGCCGGCCGCCCCGCACCGCGCGGCACCGCCGACGTGCCCGCGGTGACCCCGCAGTCCACCGCGCTGGCCAAGGACCTCAAGAAGCACGGCTTCCGCTTCGTCGGCCCCACCACCGCCTACGCCCTCATGCAGGCGTGCGGTCTGGTCAACGACCACCTGGCCGGCTGCCACGCGCGCTGATCGGGTACGCGGGCTGATGCGCCGGTGCGGTGGTCGGTTGGTCTGATGATCGGCTGTACCGACGGTCAGCCAGTCCGACGGTCAGCCGGCCCGACAGTCCGTGTGACCCGGCGATCCGCCGATCCCACGATCCGCTCATCGGCTGATCCGCCCGGCAGCAAGTCCGATCGTCCGCCGGTCCGATCGCCAGTCAGTCCGATCGTCGGTCGATCCGACCGTCCGCCGGTCCGACGGTCGGCCGCTCCGACGTTCAGCCGATCCGCCCGTCCGCTGATCCACCGATCCGATGATCCGTGATCACCCGTGCGACGCGCCCGGGTCAGCTGCCGGTGAACTTCGGCTTCTCCTTCTTCAGGAACGCCTCCACCGCGATCCGGTGGTCCCGGGACAGTCCCGCGCGTTCCTGGAGTTCGCCCTCCTTGGCCAGCGTCTCCCGCAGCGGGTGGCCGGCGCCGTAGGCCAGCGACTCCTTGATCGCCGCGTAGGCGGTCGTGGGACCCTCGGCCAGCCGGCGGGCCACCGCGAGCGCGGCCTGGGGCAGCTCGGCCGTCGGGACCACCTGCTGGGCGATGCCCCACTCCAGCGCCTGCGCCGCGCCGATCGACCGCGGGAACAGCAGCAGGTCCGCGGCGCGGGCCGGGCCGATCAGGCGCGGCAGCGTCCAGGAGACGGCCGAGTCCGCGGTCAGCGCCACGCCGGCGAAGGAGGTGTTGAACGACGCGTCCTCGGCGACCACGCGGTAGTCGGCGGCGAAGGCGAAGCCGGCGCCCGCCCCGGCCGCCACACCGTTGACGCCGGCCACCACGGGCTTGGGCATGGTGGCGATCGCCTCGACGATCGGGTTGTAGTGCAGCTCGACGGTGTTCATCAGCCGGCCCTCGGACGGCGCGTCCGCCTGGAGGATGGCGACGTGCTCCTTGAGGTCCTGGCCCACCGAGAACGCCCGGCCGGTGCCGGTCAGCAGTACGGCGCGGACCCCGGTGTCGGAGGCCGCCTCGCGCAGCGCGTCCCGCAGCGCCTCCTTGGTGGCGATGTCGAGCGCGTTCATGGCCTGCGGACGGTTCAGGGTGACGGTGGCGAGGCCGTCGGCCACCTCGTACAGGACACAGTCGGCCATGGCAGCGGATCCCCTTCGTCGCGGCTGATGAGCCCCAGCATGCCCGAGAACGTGACGAAGGAACACGTTGACCGGGGCGTGGGACGGCTTTCGCGGGAAAGATCGCGGATGGCGAAGTATCGCAGTGGAGCAGCGGTATTGGGGGTGTTTGATCAAGGGGTCCAGGTCATTGGCCAGCGGCGAGCCGCCGAAGGGTCGGCACCCGATGTTGGTCATCGGGGACCGCCATGCGGGATAATGGCTTGGAACCAATGTGTTCGAGTCCGGTGGCGCCTGGGTCACCGGTTGCGAAGAGCTGGTTTCAGGAAGGGGATCGAGCATGGCGGCCATGAAGCCGCGGACGGGTGATGGCCCGCTCGAGGTGACAAAGGAGGGGCGGGGCATCGTCATGCGAGTTCCGCTCGAAGGCGGCGGGCGGCTCGTCGTCGAGCTGACCCCCGACGAGGCGGGTGCCCTCGGCGAGGCTCTCAAGAAGGCATGCGGCTGAACGCCGCGTGACGAGCCGCCCCAGCGGCTCGCGCATCGCTTCCCGCGGCCCCGGATCGGCCGCCGGCCGGTGACCCACGCGGTCACCGGCCGGCGGCGGGCCCGGGGCCGTCAGCGTGCCCGGGGGCGTACGGGGGCCTGGCGGGCCGCTCCCGGCCCCGGCGGCCCCCGGGTGTCCCGGCGGGGCATCCGCCGGACCGTACGGCGCGAGAGCGGCCGTCAGGGCCGTTCGACCGGGCCGAGCAGGCCGCCGCGTAAGAGGTGTAGGGCGGGCGCCGCGTAAGACGTGTACGTAAGAGCGCAGAGCAGCCGCGCCCTGGGCGGAGCGGAACGCCGACCCGCGCAGAGCAGGGGCCCGGCCCCCGCGCCGCAGCAGCCCGCTCCCGCACCGGAGCAGCCCCGTACCGGAGCAGCCCCGCACCGCAGCATCCCGCACCGGAGCAGCCCCGCACCGGAGCAGCCCCGCACCGGAGCAGACGCACCCGAGCAGCCCTGCACCGGAGCAGCCCCGCACCGGAGCAGCCCCGCGCCGCAGCGGCGTCAGGGGCGTTTGACCGCGCAGAGCAGCCCGTCGTCGGTGGGCAGCAGGACGGGGACGAGTGCGTCGCTGTCGCGTACCGCCCGCAGTACCTCGCGCAGTTCGCGGACCTCGGTGTCCTGGTAGGCGGCGTCCATGGCGCGGCCGTGCGCGAAGACCCCCTCGAAGCACACCAGCCCGCCGGGCCGCAGCAGACGCAGCGATTCGGCCAGGTACCGCATGTACTCGTGCCGGTCGCCGTCGCAGAACACCAGGTCGTAGCCGCCGTCGGCCAGCCGGGGCAGCACGTCCGCCGCCCGCCCGGGGATGCAACGGGCCCGGTTCACCGCGAAGCCGGCCTCGCGGAACGCCTCCCGGGCCAGCTGCTGGCGGTCCGGCTCGGTGTCCACCGTGGTCAGCACGCCGTCCGGCCGCATGCCGCGCAGCAGGTGCACCCCGGAGACCCCCAGGCCGGTGCCGATCTCCACGACGACCTTGGCGCAGGCGGTGGCGGCCAGCAGGCGCAGCGTCGCGCCGGTGGCGGGCGAGACCGCGCGCACCCCGGCCAGCCGTGAGCGCTGCCGGGCACGGAGGAGCGCGTTCTCCTCCTCGGCGAACGCGTCGGCGAACGCCCCGGCCGGGTGCCCGTTGCCGCTAATGGTCCCTCTCCCGTCCCCGTGTGCCGTGGCATGCGCCGAACGGCCGTGTGGCCTCGCGTGTTGTGCCGCTCGGCGACTGTATCCGCTGCGGGTGGGAACCCGTGGCCCGGTCCGTGCGTTGACGCTGGTGGAACGGGTCGCGGAGCACGCGCAGGGCTCCGCCGACAGATCGCTTCCAACGGACCAGAGCAGTTGCAAAGTTGCTTATCCGGAGCTAACGGGCGGGGTGGATATGGTAGTGGCTCTACTGGAGACCACCGGAGCCGACAGGGGAGGTGCGGCCGGCGACGACAGCGCGCCCGGAGTGATCGACCGCTTCCGGGTACACCTGGGCCGGCCCAGATCCGTGAACAATGACGCTGAGCGTGGCACCGACGCCTCCCGTTCCGAGGCCGCGGTCGCGACCGCCACTTTCGGGACCGACGGGGAGACGTGGACGCCTCCCTCCTGGGAGGAGATCGTCGCCGCCCACAGCGCCCGGGTCTACCGCCTCGCCTACCGGCTGACCGGCAATCAGCACGACGCCGAGGACCTCACCCAGGAGGTCTTCGTCCGGGTCTTCCGCTCGCTGTCCACCTACACCCCCGGCACCTTCGAGGGCTGGCTGCACCGGATCACCACCAACCTCTTCCTCGACATGGTGCGCCGCCGCCAGCGGATCCGCTTCGACGCCCTCGGCGACGACGCGGCGGAGCGGCTGCCCAGCCGTGAGCCGTCTCCCGCCCAGGCCTTCAACGACACCCACTTCGACGCCGACGTCCAGCAGGCGCTGGACACCCTCGCGCCGGAGTTCCGTGCGGCCGTGGTGCTGTGCGACATCGAGGGCCTGTCGTACGAGGAGATCGCGGCGACCCTGGGGGTCAAGCTCGGTACCGTTCGCAGCCGCATCCACCGCGGCCGCTCCCACCTGCGCAGCGCCCTGCGACACCGCGCGCCGGCCACGCCCCGTTCGGGACGTGACCTGGCCGAGGCCGTCGCCGGCAATGACACGGTAGGAACGGCGACGCGGGGGAGATCGTGAGCGGTACAGGTCAATTCCGCAACGTACGAGGCGCACTGTCGCGCTCCGGCACGGCACGGGAGCACCTGGGCGACCGGCTGGCCGCCTTCGTCGACGGCGAACTCGGGGACGACGCGCGGGACCGCGTGCTGTCCCACCTGGCGTCCTGCGACCCGTGCAAGGCGGAGGCGGAGGAGCAGCGGCGGCTGAAGAACGCGGTGGCCGACGCGCTGCCGCCCGCCCTGTCGGACGGGCTGCTGGCCCGCCTCCAGGGCCTGCCGGGCTGCGACCACGACGACCTGGCCGGGCCGGGCCCCGACACCCCCTGCGGGCTGTTCGGGCGCGGTGGCCCCGGCGTCCTCGACAGCGTGCTGGGCGGTCCGTCCGACGGTGACCGGTCCCCGGCCCGCGGCGGCGAGCGCCGGTCGTTCCTGACCCCGGCCGAGCCGCTGGCCGGCTTCCCCATCCACGACTTCACCCGGCCCGCCGCATCCCGGAGCCGGCGGCTGGCGTTCGCCGCGGCCGGCGCCTTCTCGCTGGCCGCGCTCGCCATCGGCGCCGCCGTGCCGCTGGAGGGCGGGTCGGCCGTCACCGGTGCCGCGGACCCGGCCCCCGGCACCGCGGCGACCCCGCAGAGCATGCGGCAGGTCGCCGACCAGCGGTCCGCCGAAGCCGTCGCCTCCCCGGCGCCGGACGCGGTGGAGCAGTCGCTGATGTCACCGCGCGGCGGGCGTTCCCCGCTCGGCGCCACCGGCCCGGCCGCGCCCGCCGCCCGCCCGCTCGCCGCCGGCGCCCCCGGGCCCAGCGCGCTGCCGCTGGCGCCCTGGACGGCGGCGGGGGCCTCCCCGGCGGCGTCGGTGTCCGCCACGGCGTCCCCGGCGCCGGTCGTGGCCGCCCCGCGCGCGCCCGTGCCGTCCACTCCGCCGGCGTCCGCCCCCGCGGGCCGCGCCGGCACCCCGGTGCCGTTGCCGCAGCTCACCGGCGAGTACGCCGAGCGGCTCCCGGCCGGCTACCTCGGCGGCCATCCGTACTGAGGCCGCACCGAGGCCACCCGGCTGCCTGATTCCCCTGAGCGGTCCGTGTCGCGTTGCGGCACGGACCGCCTGCGTGTGGGCTGGGGTTCCGACGGCTCCGGCCGACGGGACGGGCGGGGCCGGCACGGCCCACCCGCGACGGAGGACCGCACGCAGAGGGGAACCACATGAACGAGGGCAAGCGCGCCCGTCCGCACTGGTGGCGCCGCCCCCAGGGGGCGCGCCGGGGCACCGCGGCACCGGCGGGCACCCCGTACGGGCCCGCCCCGGCGACTCCCCCCGCGGAAGACGCCGCGCCCCCCGCCGCGCCCCCCGACCGGCCCGGTCCCGCCCCCGACGCCGCCGAACCCGCCCCGGACGGCCGAACCGGTCCCGCCGGCCCCGACGTCCCCAACGACCCGTACGCGGTCACCATGCCCGGCGAGGGCGTCGGCGGCGGGCCGGCGTCCGGGGGCTGGCCGCCGCGTCCCACCGCGGCCGGCGACGGCGGCCGGCCGCCGGAGCGGCACGGCACCTCGCGGCTGCTGACCGGGGCGCTGGCCATCGCGGTCCTGGCCGGCGCGGCCGGCGGCCTGACCGGCGCGCTGATCGAACGCGGCGACGGCCGGGCCGGCGTGAGCCTGCCGCAGGCACCGGCCGGCAGCGACACCCGGGCGCCCGGCACGGTCGCCGGGATCGCCCAGGCCACGCTGCCCGGCGTGGTCTACATCCACGTCAAGGCGGGCGGCGAGGAGGCCACCGGCACCGGGATCGTGCTGGACACCGCCGGCCACATCCTCACCAACAACCACGTCGTCCAGCCGGCCGCCTCCAGCGGCACGATCAAGGTCACGCTGCAGAACGGCAGCAGCAGGTCCGCGTCCATCGTGGGCCGCGACACCGGCTACGACCTGGCCGTCGTCAAGGTCGGCGGCGTCCACGGCCTCAAACCGCTGACCCTGGGCAACTCCGCCACCGTCCGGGTCGGCGACCCCGTCATCGCCATCGGCGCCCCCTACGACCTGGAGGGCACCGTCACCTCCGGCATCGTCAGCGCCAAGGACCGCGCCATCACCGCGGCCGGCGACGGCGGCGGCAGCGACGTCTCCTACGTGGACGCCATACAGACCGACGCCCCCATCAACCCGGGCAACTCCGGCGGCCCGCTGATGAACAACCGGGGCGAGGTCATCGGCGTCAACAGTGCCATCCGGTCGGCCGACACCGACGGCGGCGGCCAGGGCGGCAGCATCGGCCTCGGCTTCGCCATCCCGGTCAACGAGGCCCGCCGGGTCGCCCAGCAGCTGATCAACAGCGGCCACGCCGTCCACCCGGTCGTCGGCGTCACCGTCGACATGCGCTACAACGGCGACGGCGCCCGGATCGCCGCGACCGGCGCCCACGGCAGCCCCGCCGTCACCCCGGACGGCCCGGGCGCCAGGGCGGGGCTGAAGGCCGGTGACGTCATCACCCAGGTCGACGGCGAGCAGGTCACCTCCGGTGAGGAACTGATCGTCCGCACCCGCAGCCACCTGCCGGGCGACACCGTCCGGCTGACCGTCGAGCGCGGCGGGCAGACGCTGCACGTCCGGCTGACGCTGGGCGGCTCCACCGGGAACTGACGCGCGCGGGGTCGGCGGCGGGTCTTTTCATACCTGCCGTTGACCACGCGCCCTCCCGCGATGCACGGGGTGCCAGGTACCGTGGTGGCTCCGGACGTTCCAAGGAGCTGCAACGGTGTTCTTCGACATAGGGCCATTCGAACTGGTCACCATCGTGCTCCTCGGCGTCATCGTCTTCGGCCCCGACAAGCTGCCGAAACTCATCCAGGACCTCACCGGGATGATCCGCAAGCTGCGGGAGTTCTCCGACAGCGCCAAGGCCGACCTGCGCAAGGAGCTCGGCCCGGAGTTCAAGGACTTCGAGTTCGAGGACCTCAACCCGAAGACGTTCGTCCGCAAGAACCTGCTGGAGAACGACAGCCTGGGCCTGAAGGAGCTGCGCAACAGCTTCGACCTCAAGGACGAGCTGTCCACCGTCACCGAGGCGGTCAGCGAGAGCGGCGTCACCGTGCGCACCGCCGGCGACCGCACCGCGAACGGCCCGGTCAACGGCTCCGACCTGCTGCGCAAGCGGGTCGCCGCCGACAACCCGCTCAGCCCCGGCGAGAACCCGCCGTTCGACGCCGACGCCACCTGAGCGGCCCCTCAACACACCGGTCCCCGCGACCACCTGACGGGATCGCTCCCCGGGCGCGGCTATCCTCCTAAGGCATGTCGTGCGGGGCCGCGGGCACCCAGGACACGCCAAGGTGGGACTCGCCCACGGGGTGGGGCGTGCAGGCCGCGCACGGGCGTGTGCCGACGAGACGTCAGGGCATCGAGGAAGGCGCCGCGCGTATGGAGACGACGAGCCGGGGCGGGGCGTCCGCGCCCAGCGGGGAACGCAACGAACCGCAGGCCGGGACACGGCCGATAGACGGCTACCTGCTGGCCGGGTTCCCCTGGTACGGGCTGGACGCCGCGTACGACGGGGAGCGCTGGCTGACCCAGGCCGGGTTCAGCGCCGAGGGCACCGTGGAACACGGCGCGCTCGGCCACGGCGACCGGCCCAGCCTGATGGCGGCGCTGCCGATGGCCGACCCGGAGGCCGAGCGCCAGCGGTTCGCCGTGGTGGTGACGCTGGGGGACCGGCCGGTGCGCACCAGCGCGGACGGCACCGGCACGCTGGAGGCCACCTCGGTCTCCTCCGCCGCCTGGCTGGCCGGCTCCGGGCTGCTGTCGTCGACCTGGCCGGGCCGGATGGACCGCGCGCTGCGCTCGGACTGGCTGGAGCAGCAGACCGCGATCGCCTGGGAGCTGGCCGACGACCTCGACGGCGACGCCTGGACCACGCTGAGCCTGCCGGTGGACGACGTGCCGACCCCGTTCCGCTACCGCGAGTCGGAGTACGGCTGGGTGCTGGCCGGTTCGGTCGAGGGCGCCCACCTCGGCGGCTACGGGCGCGGCATGAGCGCCTACGGCCTGGCCCTGGCCCGGGTGAAGGACCTCACCGCCTACGACGCGACGCTGTAGGGCACACGCCGCGGGCCCGCCCCCCCGACGGTCGGTGCGGGCCCGCGGGCGGACCCGGGGGAGCGGGGGGCCCGCACCGACGACGGACGGGGCGGGCCCGCGGGCGTACCGGGGGGAGCGGCGGTCAGAACTTGTTGCGCGGCGTGATGCCCAGTGACATGCCGGACAGCCCGCGCTGCCGGCCGCCGAGCTTGCCGGCGATGGTCAGCAGCGCGCCGGCGGCCGGCGAACCGGGGTCGCTCAGCACGACCGGGCGGCCGTCGTCGCCGCCCTCGCGCAGCCGCACGTCGATCGGGATCGAGCCGAGCACCGGCACGTTGGCCCCGGTGGTCTTCGTCAGGCCGTCGGCGACCCGCTGGCCGCCGCCGCTGCCGAAGACGTCCACCATCTCCCCGCAGTGCGGGCAGGGCAGGCCCGCCATGTTCTCGATGACGCCGACGATCTTCTGGTGGGTCTGCACCGCGATCGACCCGGCGCGCTCGGCGACCTCCGCGGCGGCCTGCTGCGGGGTGGTCACCACCAGGATCTCCGCGTTCGGCACCAGCTGCGCCACCGAGATCGCGATGTCGCCGGTGCCGGGCGGCAGGTCCAGCAGCAGCACGTCCAGGTCGCCCCAGTAGACGTCGGCCAGGAACTGCTGGAGCGCGCGGTGCAGCATCGGACCGCGCCAGACCACCGGCGCGTTGCCCGGGGTGAACATGCCGATGGAGATCACGCTCACGCCGTGCGAGGACGGCGGCATGATCATGTTCTCGACCTGGGTGGGCCGGCCCTCCACGCCCAGCATCCGCGGCACCGAGTGCCCGTAGATGTCGGCGTCGACCACGCCCACCTTCAGCCCGTCGGCCGCCATGGCCGCCGCCAGGTTGACCGTCACCGAGGACTTGCCGACGCCGCCCTTGCCGGAGGCGACCGCGTAGACCCGGGTCAGCGTGCCCGGCTTGGCGAACGGGATCTCCCGCTCGGTCTGGCCGCCGCGCAGCGAGGACGCCAGGTCCCGGCGCTGCTCGTCGCTCATCACGTCCAGCTCGACCTCGACCCGGCGGACCCCGGCGACCCGCGCCACCGCGTCCGTCACGTTCTTGGTGATCGTCTCGCGCAGCGGACAGCCGGAGACGGTGAGGTAGATGCCGACGCGTACCGTGCCGTCCTCACCGGCCTCCACCGACTTGACCATGCCCAGGTCGGTGATCGGCTTGTGGATCTCGGGATCGTTCACCGTCGCCAGCGCGGCGCGCACCGCGTCGGTGTCCGGCGTGGTGGCCGGGGGAGTGTCGGTAGCCATACGGTCGATGGTACGGCGCCGCACCGGCGTTCACGGACGGGTCGGCCGGTCGCCTTCCTCACGTACCGCGCCGGTCAGCTCCGCGTACAACCGCTCCTCCAGGTCCTTGACGACGTCCTGGAGTTCGGAGCGGATCCAGTCGCGGGTGGCGACCTCGCCGAGGTTCATCCGCAGCGCGGCGATCTCCCGGGTGAGGTACTCGGTGTCGGCGATGCTGCGTTCGTTCTGCCGCCGGTCCTGCTCCAGGTTGACCCGGTCGCGGTCGTCCTGCCGGTTCTGCGCCAGCAGGATCAGCGGCGCCGCGTAGGAGGCCTGGAGCGACAGGGCCAGCGTCAGGAAGATGAACGGGTACTCGTCGAACCGCAGGTGGCGGGGCATGGAGACGTTCCAGATGACCCAGCCGATGATGACCACCGTCATCCAGACGATGAACCGGCCGGTGCCCAGGAACCGCGCGATCCGCTCGCTCAGCCGGGCGAACGCCTCCGGGTCCCACGAGGGCAGCACCCGGCGCCCCGGTTCGCGCGGCTGGTCCAGCCGCGTCCTGCTGCCGCCGCGCGGTGTGACCGGCGACGCGCCGCCCGGCGACTTGCCCCGTTCGGCACCCGCCCCGCGCCCGGTGCGTTCAGCGGCCATCGGCGTCCTCCCCCAACTGCGCTACGGATGACAGCTCGTCGTGCGCCGCCGAGTCCCGCCAGTCCTCCGGCAGGAGATGGTCGAGCACGTCGTCGACCGTCACCGCGCCCAGCAGCGAACCGCTGTCGTCCACCACCGGCGCGGCGATCATGTTGTACGTGGCCAGGTAGCTGGTCACCGCCGGCAGCGCGGTGTCCGGCGTCAGCGGCCGCAGGTCGGTGTCGGCGATCGCGCCCACCAGGGTGAACGGCGGATCGCGCAGCAGCCGCTGGAAGTGCACGACGCCCAGGTACTTGCCGGTCGGCGTCTCGTCCGGCGGCCGGCACACGTAGACCTGCGCGGCCAGCGCCGGCGACAGGTCCTGGTTGCGCACCCGCGCCAGCGCCTCCGCCACGGTGGCGTCCGGCCGCAGCACGATCGGCTCGGTCGTCATCAGACCGCCCGCGGTGTGCTCCTCGTACGTCAGCAGCCGACGCAGCGGCGCGGCGTCCTGCGGCTGCATCAGCGTCAGCAGGCGTTCCTTCTCCGCCTCCGGCAGCTCCGACAGCAGGTCGGCCGCGTCGTCGGGGTCCATCGCCTCCAGCACGTCGGCGGCGCGTTCCTCGGCGAGCTTGCTGAGGATCTCCACCTGGTCGTCCTCCGGCAGCTCCTCCAGCACGTCGGCCAGCCGGTCGTCGTCGAGCGCCGCCGCGACCTCGCCGCGGCGCTTCTCCGACAGGTGGTGCAGGACGTTCGCCAGGTCCGCCGGGCGCAGTTGCTCGAAGGTGGCCAGCAGGCTCGCGGCGCCCTGGCCGTGCTCGACGGCGGCGAACCCGCTCACCGCCGACCAGTCCACCGTCAGCGTCTCGCCCCGGCGCCGCAGCGCCCCGCCGCGGCCGCGCCGCACGAAGACCTTGTCGACCTCCCAGTCGCGCCGGGCCGGCAGCTGCACCATGGACACGTCGAGCACGGTGACGTCCTCGCCGGCCGCCGCCAGCCGCACCTTGCGGTCCAGCAGTTCGCCCAGCACCAGGGTCTCGGCCTCCCGCTGCTCGAAGCGCCGCAGGTTGACCACGCCGGTGGTGATGACCTGGCCGGACTCCAGGCCGATGACCCGGGTCATCGGCAGGAAGATCCGGTGCCGGCTGACGACCTCGACCACCAGGCCCAGCACGCGCGGCGGACGCCCGCCGACGCGCAGGATGACGACCACGTCCCGGACCCGGCCGACCTGGTCGCCGTTGGGGTCGAACACCGCGACCCCGGCGAGCCGGGAGATGAACACCCGGGGGGCTCCTGCGACCATGCGGACCTCCCCCTCTCGCGGATATCCGGCGCGGCCCGCGCGCATGTCGCCGCCGGACCGCCGCCGGGCCACCGTCACCCTATCCGCCGCCACCCCCGCGGGCACGACATGGGTTGCCGACGGGCGCCGGGGAACCGGTCAGGGGCCGGCCGGATCAGTCCTCGGCGCGCCGGCGGCGCAGCAGCAGGCGGGGCAGCGAACGGGGGATCGGGTGGCGGGTGGTGGCCGGGGTGGGCGGCGGGGCCGCGGCGCCGGAGCCGGTCGGGATGACGGTGGGCGACTCCACCGGTGCGCCGTCCGGGGTCAGGCGCAGCACGCGGCAGGTCCGCGCCCAGCGCTCCGGCATGTCGGCGAAGTCCGGGGCGTTGAGGCGCTTGCCCTTCAGCTCGCCGACCGCGGCCTGCCAGCTGTCGGAGTGCGGTGCGAGTTCCGCCACGCGGGCGGGGAAGGCGACGAGACGGCCGCCCTTGTCCTTGCTGCGCAGCGTCACCACGGCGGTGCCGCCGTCGGTCAGCCCGCGCAACGGCTGCTCGCCGGGACCGCCGACCAGGCAGACCGCGCCGTCGATCCACAGGTACCACAGGCCCACCGCCGGGCCGGCGTCCTCGCCGCGCACCCACAGCAGGCCGGATTTCTTGGCCGCCTCCTCGATCAGAGCGCGGTCCAGCGGGGTCGGTGTCTGCGCCTGAGCCATACGCGCAGCCTATTGCCTCAACGCCCCCGATTAGGCTGATGGAGTCCCTGGAATCCCCCTTCGCCGCCCCGAGGAGCAACCGTGCCAGGCGCCCCGCGCACCACGCGGCCGGGCACCGCCCCCGCCGGACCCGACGCCGCCGGCCCGCCCGGCCCCGGCGCGCGCCGGCTGGACCTGGGCCTGCTGGCGGTCGCGATCAGCGGGGTGTCGGTCTCGGCGCCGCTGATCGCCTCGACGGCGGCGCCCGCGCTGGCGATCGCGTTCTGGCGCAACGCCATGGCCATGGGCGTGATGAGCCCGTTCGCCCTGCTGCGCGGGCGCGCGGAGCTGCGCCGGATGACCCGCCGCGAGGTGGGCCTGTCCGCGCTGTCCGGGGTGGTGCTGGCGCTGCACTTCGGGCTGTGGCTGCCGAGCCTGTCGATGACGTCGGTGGCCTCCTCGACGGCACTGGTGACGACCACGCCGATCTGGACCACGCTGTTCCTGCGGATGCGCGGGCAGCGGCAGCCGTGGCTGGTGTGGGCCGGCACCGCGCTGGCGTTCGTCGGCGTGCTGCTGGTGTCGGGCGTGGACCTGACGACGTCCGGGCGGGCGCTGGCCGGGGACGCGCTGGCGCTGGGCGGCGGGATCGCGGCCGCCGGGTACGTGCTGCTGGGCTCGCGGGTGCGCCGCACGGTGAGCACCTTGTCGTACACCTACGTCTGCTACGGCACGACCGCCGTGGTGCTGCTGGCGGCGTGCCTGGCCGACGGGGCGTCGGTGGGCGCCGGCTACAGCGGGCAGACCTGGGTCAAGCTGGCCGCGCTCACCGTCGCCGCGCAACTGCTGGGGCACTCGCTGCTGAACCGGGTGGTGCGCGGGCTCGGGCCGTCGGTGACGTCCACCGCGATCCTGCTGGAGACGCCGGGCGCCGCGCTGATCGCCGCTGTATGGCTCGGCCAGCACCCGCCGGTGGCCGTCTACCCGGCGCTGCTGGTCATCCTGGCCGGGCTCGTGCTGGTGGTGCTCGGCGGCCGCGGGCCGGTCGCCGAGCCGTCGCAGCTCACCCCGGTGTGACGGTCACAGCCAGCCGTTGCGCCGGAAGCCGCGGTGGATGGCGAAGCAGACCGCGACCATCGCGACGAGCACCACGTAGTAGCCGTACTTGGTGTGCAGTTCGGGCATGTGGTCGAAGTTCATGCCGTAGACGCCGGTGATCATCGTGGGCACTGCCAGGATCGCCGCCCACGCGGTGATCTTGCGCATGTCCTCGTTCTGCGCGACGGTCGCCTGCGCCAGGTTGGCCTGGAGGATGGAGTTGAGCAGGTCGTCGTAGCCCACCACCTGCTCGTGCACCCGCACCAGGTGGTCGGCGACGTCGCGGAAGTACTTCTGGATGTCGGGGTCGACCACCCGCATCGGCCGCTCGCTCAGCAGCTGCATCGGCCGCAGCAGCGGCGAGACCGCCCGCTTGAACTCCAGCACCTCGCGCTTGAGCTGGTAGATCCGCCCGGCGGTGTCCATGCCCTGGCCCTTGCCGGCCGGCTCGGCGGAGAAGACGTCGCTCTCCACGTCCTCGATGTCGTTCTGCACCGCGTCGCTGACCGTCAGGTAGTCGTCGACGACCCGGTCGGCGATGGAGTGCAGCACCGCGCTGGGCCCCTTCGCCAGCAGCTCCGGGTCGCACTCCAGGCGGTGCCGCAGCGACCGCAGCGACCCGTGGCCGCCGTGCCGCACGGTGATGACGAAGTCGGGCGCGGTGAAGACCATCACCTCACCGGTCTCCACCACCTCGCTGTTGGCGGTCAGTTCGGCGTGCTCGACGTAGCGGATCGTCTTGAAGACGGTGAAGAGCATGTCGTCGTACCGCTCCAGCTTCGGGCGCTGGTGGGCGTGCACGGCGTCCTCGACGGCCAGCGGGTGCAGCCCGAACTCTTGGGCCAGCCCGGCGAACTCGGCCTCACC
Source organism: Streptantibioticus silvisoli (assembly GCF_027947535.2). Taxonomy (GTDB): domain Bacteria; phylum Actinomycetota; class Actinomycetes; order Streptomycetales; family Streptomycetaceae; genus Streptantibioticus_C; species Streptantibioticus_C silvisoli. Next base: position 74,874 of record NZ_JAAGKO020000018.1, on the reverse strand, counting down.
GGGCTCGTGCAGCCCGATCCAGACGAACCCCTCGCCCCGCTCGCGGACCTCCCGCAGCGCGGCGCGCGGCAGGACACGTTCGGTGCAACGGCGGCCGTCGCGGTAGACCGCGCAGTCGACCACCGAGTCCGGCAGCGCCTCGGCGGACCCGGCGCCGCCGGGGGCCGCTCCGGACGGGCCGGCGGCCGCGCCCTTGCGCAGGGAGGGTCGGACGGCCGCACGCAGTTCGCGCATCATCGACATGGCAAGCTCCTTCCGGGACCGGCCGTGGACACCAGGCGGATGCCCGCGGCGCAGCGGTGACGAGGAAAAGGAACTCTTCCGGGAGTGTCCGGCGGCACCGGTGCCGCGAACACGACGAGTGTGAAGGCGATGCCCGCAACCCGGCCCGCACGACCCGTGGCGGCCGGCCGACGCCGGACCGGTGGAGAACCGCCTGCGACGGCGGTGACCACGGGGTTTCCCGGTCTTTACGGCCGGGTAGTGGGGCAACGATCAGGCGAGGGTGACGCGTTCGCCGGAAGAGCTATCGGTACTGCACGGTCGACTCGGATCTCCCATTGCAGCCCCACCTCCTCCAGCCTGTCCCCGTGGGGAGCGCCATGCCGGACCCGCCATGCCCTGGCGGCCAGCGCTCCACTTTACCAAGATCGCCGCCCGGCCCGTGCACCACCCCTGTTTCGGCCCTCGTTCTATGCTCGGCCCATGGCTGCTGATGTGCTGGAGCTGACCGAGAACCGGCTGAGGTCGGCGCTGGGCGAACCGGGCGCCCGGGCGGCGGTCACCTTCGTGGGCACCGACCGCATCGAGGTGCTGCGCTTCGACGACCCCGCCGCCGGCGTGGTGCGGTACGCCACGCTCGGCATGTCCGCCGCCGCGATGACCGACCCGCTCGCCGCGGTCGCCGACGCCGAGCGCGGACCGCGCGCCGAACTGGTGCTCTCGGTGCGCGCCGGATTCGCCGCGACCGACCAGGTACTGCGCCCGCTGGCGGTGCTGGCCGCCTCGCCGCAGGTGGAGGGCCTGGTGATCACCCCCGGCGCGTCGCTGGACACCGGTGAACCGCTGTGGCCCGGCGCGCCGTTCACCGCCGTGCTGGTCGCCGAACCGGGCGGCCTGGTGCCCGACCTGGAGCTGGACGCCCCCCGCGACCCGGTGCGCTTCTACCCGCTGCTGCCGATGACGCCGACCGAGGCCGCCTGGAAACGGGTGCACGGCGCCGGCGCCCTGCACGACCGCTGGCTGACCGCCGCCACCGACCTGCGCGACCCGCTGCGCCGCTCGGTGCCGCTGGGGTGAGCGGGGGCGTGCCCGGGGCGGGACGCCGGGCGGGGCGCGGCGGCGGCCGGGTGCCGGGGGCGTCGGAAGCCGCTGGGGGAGCCGGGACGCCGGGTGCGGCGGGGCTGCGGCCGGGTGCCGGGGGCGTCGGAAGCCGCTGGGGGAGCCGGGACGCTGGGTGAGGTCGGCGCTGCGGCTGGGTGCCGGGGGTGCCGGGGGCCGCTGCGGCTGGGTGCCGGGGGTGCCGGACGCCGTCGGAGGTGCCGTGTGCCGTGGTGGCCGGACGCCGTAGGCCGACCGCCGGGGGGCGCTGAGCGCCGGCGCCCGCCGGGCGTGCCGCGCGGTCATGTGCGGTCGGCGTGGGCGCCGGGTGGTGCCGGGGTGAGCGCCGGGTGCCGTCCCGGTGATACCGGGCGCCGGGCCGTCGCGCCCGCTTGACCCGCCGGGCGACCGGGAGGACCGTGGGTCGGTATGAGAGGTGAACCCAGTTGCCCGAAGTGCGGCGGCCGGGTCAGGACTCCTGGTCTCTTCGCCGATTCCTGGCAGTGCGCCGTGCATGGCGCCGTCCAGCCCGTGCAGCCGGTGGTGCCGCCCAGCGTCGAGGCGCTCGGGGTGGTCGCGGCCCGGTCCAGGGTGCCGGTGTGGATGCCCTGGCCGCTGCCGGTCGGCTGGCTGTTCACCGGTGCGGCGTCGGCGGGCGACGACCGGGCCGGCGGACGGGCCAGCGTGATCGCCTGCTCCGGCCCCGGACCGCTCGGCGGCGCCGGTGAGATGCTGCTGATCGCGGAGGAGCTCGGCGTCGGCCTCGGCGCCCGCTACGCCGGCGTGCCCGGCCCCGACCCCGGCCCGCGGATGCCGCCGCACGCCCCCGCGCACGCCAAGGTGCTGGCGGCCGGCCACCCCACCGCGCTGTGGAACGTCCCCGACGCCCCCGACGACCGCGCCGTCTACGCCGGCGAGGCCTTCGGCCTGTGGCTGTGGGCCGTCATCTGGCCGGAACGCGCCGGGATGCTGCTGTACGAGGACATCGTGCTGGCCGACGTCCGCGAGGCCGGCCCCGAGGTCGATCTGCTGCCCTGCGGCGCGCTTTCCCCGCGACTGCTGTCCTGACCCGAAGCGCACCCTTGGGATTGCGGGGTGTCGGCGGCGGTTATCCTTGCATTCGCAAGCTGCGACGGCGGCGTGCGGACGTTCGACCGCCGGGTGCGGAACCGGACGGCCGCCGGGACCGGGCCCTGTGTTCCGCGGCCCCGAATGCCGTTACCGTTGCTCCCGCGGCGCTCGTGCACCCCACGCGCGCCGACCGCGCTGCCCACCCGTGCCGCCAGTGGTCCACGGTGGGGCGGCGCCCGCAGTTCCGCAGCAGTTCGTGACACCGACGCGACCGAGACCGACGAAGGAGTGCCCGCCGTGCGCATCGACCTGCACGCCCACTCCACCGCGTCCGACGGCACCGACTCCCCGACCGAACTCGTGCGCAACGCGGCCGGCGCCGGGCTGGACGTCGTCGCCATCACCGACCACGACACGGTCGGCGGCCATGAGCAGGCCGCCGCGGCGGTGCGTGAGCTGGACCGGCCGCTGACGCTGGTGCGCGGCGCCGAACTGTCGTGCCGGCTCGGTGGCACCGGCGTGCACATGCTGGCCTACCTGTTCGACCCCGAGGAGCCGGACCTCGCCCGCGAGCGCGAACTGGTCCGCGACGACCGGGTGCCGCGCGCGCAGGCCATGGTCGCCCGGCTGCGCGACCTCGACGTGCCGGTGACCTGGCAGCAGGTGGCCCGTATCGCCGGCGACGGCTCGGTCGGCCGCCCGCACATCGCCTCCGCCCTGGTCGAACTCGGCGTGGTGCCCACCGTCTCCGACGCCTTCAGCGACCTGTGGCTCGGCGACGGCGGCCGGGCCTACGTCGGCAAGCACGAACTCGACCCCTTCGACGCGGTCCGCCTGGTCAAGGCGGCCGGCGGCGTCACCGTCTTCGCCCACCCGGCGGCCGTCAAGCGCGGCCGGACGGTCCCGGAGAGCGCGATCGCCGAACTGGCCGCCGCCGGGCTGGACGGCCTCGAGGTCGACCACATGGACCACGACGAGCCCACCCGGGCCCGGTTGCGTTCCCTCGCCGCCGAACTCGGCCTGCTCACCACCGGATCCAGCGACTACCACGGCAGCCGCAAGACGGTCCGCCTCGGCGAGTACACCACCGACCCCGAGGTCTACCGGGAGATCTCCCGCCGGGCCACCGGGGCGGTCCCCATCTCCGCGATCTAGGGCGGGTCCTGCGGGGCCCGGCGGGCACACGGCCCACCGCGCTCCCCGGGACCCGCCCCAGGCGCACCGACCCGCACCGCCGCGGGTCCCGCCGCCCCGCGCGCCCACCGGGCCGTTCCGTCCGGCGCGTCCGCACGGCGCGATCCACCGCGCCCGCCGGCCCGCCGCACCGCGGGCCGCACCCCCACCCGTCCCCATGCCGGCCGCCGCACGACGCGCGGCCGTACCGAACCGCGAAAGTCCGCCCTGCCATGTTCGACGTCACCCTGTTCGGATCGGTCTTCGTCACCCTCTTCGTGATCATGGACCCGCCCGGGATCACGCCCATCTTCCTCGCCCTGACCGGCGGCCGCCCGCACAAGACCCAGCGCCGGATGGCCTGGCAGGCCGTGCTGGTCGCCTTCGGGGTGATCGCGGTCTTCGCGGTGTGCGGCCAGCAGATCCTGGACTACCTGCACGTGTCGGTGCCCGCGCTGCGGATCTCCGGCGGGCTGCTCCTGCTGCTGATCGCGCTGGACCTGCTGACCGGCAAGTCCGACGAACCCAGCCAGACCAAGGACGTCAACGTGGCCCTGGTGCCGCTGGGGATGCCGCTGCTGGCCGGACCCGGCGCCATCGTCACCGTGATCCTCGCCGTCCAGCACGCCGACGGCGGCGCGCAGCTGCTGTCGGTGTGGACGGCCATCGTCGCCATGCACGTGGTGCTGTGGCTGACGATGCGCTACTCGCTGGCGATCATCCGGCTGATCAAGGACGGCGGCGTGGTGCTGGTGACCAGGCTCTCCGGAATGCTGCTGTCCGCGATCGCGGTCCAGCAGGTGGCCAACGGGGTCATGGGCTTCGTACACGGCACCTGACCCCGCCGGCCCCCCGTCACGGAAGGACGGGGATCACTGCTCGGCGGGCCGTATATAGATCCGCTGGCCGGTCTCCGCGGCCTGTTGTACGTACTGCCGCACGCAGGCGGCGTCCACGATCGTGCTGTCGATGGCGTTGCCGTTGATGTCGTCGAGACGCATGATCTCGAACAGCGCGTTCTCCATGCGCATGGAAAGCTCCCTTCGCTCGGGGAGGACTGCGACGTCCACCAGTGAAGTCCGCCGCTGCTTCGCACCGGCTTCACGGTGATTGCTTGTGGGTTACATCACCGTCCAACGCCTATCGCACCGAAAATCTTCCCTGAGCGAAAGAAATTTTTTCGCCGTTCAACTCCGCTGAGCGTCCCGCCCGTCGCCGACAGCAGCGAAAGCGCAGGTGAGCGGCCGGGCGCGGCGGCGGTCAGCCGGTGGCCGAACCCCAGAAGTCGTCCAGGAGCGCGGCGGTGTCCGCCGGGCGTTCGGCGTTGGGGGAGTGCTCGGCGCCCGTGACGACCTCGCGCCGGGCGCCGAGCCGGACCGCCATCTCGTCCTGCCAGGGCACCGGCCACGCGTAGTCCGCCTCGCCGGAGATCACCAGCTTCGGCATCCCCACCGCCGCCAGCTCCTCGACGCGGTCCGGCTCGGACATCAACTGCCGCCCGGTCGCCAGCAGTTGCTGCGGGGTGTTGGCCAGCCACCGCTGGTGCAGGAACTCGTCCACCCCGTCCGCGACCCCGGTCACCGCCGCCGCGTCCACCGTCTGCGCGGCGTCCATCTCCTGCATCGCCTGCCAGATGCTCTCCAGGTCCATGGTGGCCAGCGCGTCCACCAGCAGGTTCGTCCGCACCTGCTGGGCGGCGTCGATCGCGGCCGGCCCGGTGCTCATCAGCGTCAGCGACGCCCACGCCTGCGGTTCGCCACCGTCGAGCACCGCCGCCCGCGCCAGCAGACCGCCCATCGAGTGCCCCAGCAGATGCACCGGCCGGTCCGCCGCCAGCGCCTTCGCCTGCGCCATGAGGTCGGCCACCAGCTCACCGCGGGCGTACGCCTCCTCCGCGCGCGGGCCACCGGTCTCGTACTGCCCGCGCCCGTCCACCGCGACGACCCGCCAGCCGGCCGCCGCCAGCGGCTCCAGCAGCCCGATGAAGTCCTCCTTGCTGCCGGTGAACCCCGGTACCAGCAACGCGGTCCCGCGCCGCGCCGCCCCGGCGTCCAGCACGGCGAACGACCCGCGCGAGGTCTCCAGGCGGTACGCCCGCGCGGAGTCGGGCAGCTGCAACATCGGCGGTCGGCTCATGGCCGTCAGGCTAGCCGCCGCCCCGCCGGCCGCAGTAGCCCGCGCCGCACCGCCGCGCCCCCGCGTACGCCGGGTGGCCGCGTGCCCGCGTACGCGGGTGTCACCGTTGCCCACCGGGCGCAGACCAAGGGGTGGCCGCCTGCCCGGGTACGCGGGTGTCACCGTTGCCCACCGGGCGCGGATCCGGGCGGTGGCCGCTTGCTCGCGTATGCCGACGGTCCGGTGCCGGGCATCACCGTTGCCCACCAGGCGCGGATCGGGACGGTGGCCGCCTGCCCGCACACGCCGACGGCCCGGCGCCCCTCGCGGGGGTGCCGGGCCGTCGGACGGGTCGAGCCGGGTCAGGACTCCGTGGCCGGCTTGGCGGCGGCCGGCCGGGTGCGCCGGCGGCGCCGGGGAGCGCGCGTCGCGCCCTCGGCGTCCGGGGCGGCGGACTCGGGAGCGGCAGCGGCGACGGCCGCCTCGACCGGGGCGGTGGCGACCGCGGTCGCGGTGGCCGGGGCCGTGGCGGAGGTGGCGGTGGCGCCGGCGGCGGTGGAGCGGGTGCGGCGGCGGCGGCGCGGCGCGGCGGGTGCGGCCTCACCGTCGGCCGGGGCGACGGCCTGCGGCGCGCTGCCCTCGGCGGTGGCGACCGCGGCCTCGCCCTCGGTGACCGGCGCACCGTTGCGGGTGCGGCGGCGCTGGCGCGGGGTGCGGGTGCGCGGGGCGCGCTCCTCGGTGACCGCGGGAGCGGCGGCGGCACCGGCGGACTTGCGGCCGCGGCCGCCGGTCTCGCCGAGGTCCTCGACCGCCTCGGCGGCCAGGCCCGCACGGGTGCGGTCCGCGCGCGGCAGCACACCGGTGATGCCCTGCGGGATGTTCAGCAGCTCATAGAGGTGCTCGGAGGTGGAGTACGTCTCCTCCGGGTCGTTGAACGTCAGCTCCAGCGCCTTGTTGATCAGCTGCCAGCGCGGGATGTCGTCCCAGTCGACCAGGGTGACCGCGATACCGGAGTTGCCCGCCCGGCCGGTGCGGCCGACCCGGTGCAGGTACGTTTTCTCATCCTCCGGCGACTGGTAGTTGATGACGTGCGTGACGCCGTCGACGTCGATGCCGCGGGCGGCCACGTCGGTGCAGACCAGCACGTCGACCTTGCCGTTGCGGAACGCGCGCAGCGCCTGCTCGCGGGCGCCCTGGCCCAGGTCGCCGTGGACCGCGCCGGAGGCGAAGCCGCGCCGGGCCAGCTGGTCGGCGATGTCGGCGGCGGTGCGCTTGGTGCGGCAGAAGATCATCGCCAGCCCGCGGCCCTCGGCCTGCAGGATGCGCGCGACCAACTCCGGCTTGTCGAGCGAGTGCGCCCGGAAGACGTGCTGGGTGATGTTGGCCACCGTGACGCCCTCGTCGTCCGGCGCGGTGGCGCTGATGTGGGTGGGCTGCGACATGTAGCGGCGGGCCAGCGAGATGACCTGGCCGGGCATGGTCGCCGAGAACAGCATGGTCTGCCGCTTCTTCGGCAGCATGTCCATGATCTTCTCGACGTCCGGCAGGAAGCCCAGGTCGAGCATCTCGTCGGCCTCGTCGAGGACCAGGGCGCGTACCGAGGACAGGTCCAGCTTGCGCTGGCCGGCCAGGTCCAGCAGCCGGCCCGGGGTGCCGACGACCACGTCGACGCCCTTGCGCAGCGCCTCGACCTGCGGTTCGTAGGCCCGGCCGCCGTAGATCGCCAGGACCCGTACGTCGCGGACCTTGCCGGCGGTGAGCAGGTCGTTGGTGACCTGGGTGCACAGCTCGCGGGTGGGGACGACGACCAGGGCCTGCGGGCCGACGGTCAGCTTCTCGTCGGTGGCGCGGCCGGCCTCGACGTCGGCGCCGACGGTGACCAGCTCCAGCAGCGGCAGGCCGAAGCCCAGCGTCTTGCCGGTGCCGGTCTTCGCCTGGCCGATGACGTCGTTGCCCGCCATGGCGACCGGGAGGGTCATCTCCTGGATGGGGAACGGGGTGATGATGCCGACGGCCTCAAGGGCCTCGGCGGTCTCGGGAAGAATGCCGAGATCGCGGAAAGTCGTGGTGGACAGGATGCTTGCCTCTTCCGTGAGCGCGGCACTGTGCGGTGAGGGGGGTCGGGCATCCGAGAACGACGGAGGCTGACCGCGCCGTCCGGAGTCGTACGAACCGATTCCCCGGACTGTTGGGGCAGGGCCGGGACGGCCGTGAAGCGCGGGACCGCGGCCCTCACGCGTGCCGCGAGCGGGGCCACCACCCACGGGGACGTGGGCGGGACAGTCTGGTCGGAGCCGATCGGGCCACCGACCGGGCATCCGTATTCGTGAACGAGTCCGCCGATAATCGACGGGCTCCCCTACCACTGTACCCCGGATGCGCCCAGCCGTGAGGAACCGGTGGATTCGAATTCGGCAAAACGTTCGCAGCGCCCGGTACGCGGCGGCCCGCTCCCGGGGTGCGGACCGGCGTACGCGAACGGCCGGAGCGGGGCCGTCCGTGGTCGCGCCCGGCCGGCGGCCGACTATTGTGCCGAGCATGCAGACGCCTGACGACAGCACCGCGCCCGCTTCGGCGAAGACCCCCCGGCGGGACGAGACGCCGGCCCCGACCGGCATCGCCGCGCAGAACTGGATCACCGCCGAACGGCAGCCGCAGTACCGGGCCGCCGTCATCGACCTGCTCGGCGCGCTGGCCTACGGCGAACTCGCCGCGTTCGAACGGCTCGCGGAGGACGCCAAGCTCGCCCCCACCCTGGGCGACAAGGCGGAACTGGCGAAGATGGCGTCGTCGGAATTCGGCCACTTCGAACGCCTGCGCGACCGGCTGGCCGAGGTCGGCGAGGAGCCCACCGGCGCCATGGAGCCGTTCGCCGCCGCGCTGGACGGCTTCCACAAGCAGACCGCGCCGTCCGACTGGCTGGAGGGCCTGGTCAAGGCATACGTCGGCGACTCCATCGCCAGCGACTTCTACCGCGAGGTCGCCGCCCGCCTCGACACCGACACCCGTGCCCTGGTGCTCGCCGTGCTGGACGACACCGGGCACGCGACGTTCGCGGTGGGCAAGGTGCGCGCCGCCATCGAGAAGGACCCGCGGGTCGGCGGCCGGCTGGCGCTGTGGGCCCGCCGCCTGATGGGCGAGGCGCTCTCCCAGGCGCAGCGCGTGGTGGCCGACCGTGACGCGCTGTCGACCATGCTGGTCGGCGGGGTGGCCGACGGGTTCGACCTGGCCGAGGTCGGCCGGATGTTCACCAGGATCACCGAGGCGCACACCAAGCGGATGTCCGCGCTGGGCCTGGCTTCCTGACGGTCGCAGTTCCCCCGGCGCCGGGCCGGCGTGCCGTCCGGGTGCCGTCCGCAGGCCTCAGCGTGCCGCTGGCGTCCGGTTCCGCGTGCCGTCGGCGCCGGTCGGCGTCCGGTGCCCGTGTGCTGTGGGCGTCCGGTCCGCGTTCCGCCTGCGCCCGGTCCGCGTGCCGCCGCCGTCCGGTGCCGCGTGCCGTCCGGCGACATCGCTCCGGCGGGGTCGTGTCAGGCGGTGCGCGGTCCCCGGGTCGTGCGGTGCCGCGGCGCCGGGGCGCGCAGCAGCAGCGACAGGCCGGCGACCGCGACCAGCAGCGCGGCCAGCGCCGGGGCCGCGGGATGGCCGCCGCCCATCACCCACCGGGTGATGATGCCGCCGACCAGCGCGCCCACCAGGCCGCCGACCGCGGCGAGCCTGGGCGCGGGGAAGTGGTGGGGGAACAGGCGCAGCGCCGCCACGACGACGGCGACACCGATCACCGCGCTTTCGAGTATGGCCACGATCATGGCGCCCCTCCCGCTGTCGTCCCGCCGGCCCGCCCCGGACGGACGGACTCCGGTCCGTCACTCCCGGTGAACCGGACGATTCATCAACTACCCCGCGGTACGGGCCCGGCAAACGGAAAGCGGCCGCCCGGTGTGACCCGGGGCGGCCGCTTTCCGTTCGCCGGCGCGCTCACGCGCGGCGCATCACGGCGCGCCGAAGCCCACCTTGTGCTTCGACGGCTCACCGATCTCCACGTAGGCCAGCCGGTCCGCGGGGACCAGGACCTTGCGGCCGCGGGCGTCGTTGAGGCTCAGCAGCTTCTCCGCGCCGGTGAGGGCGGCGGAAACGGCCTTCTGGATCTCCTCGGTCGACTGCTCGCTCTCGATGACGATCTCGCGCGGCGCGTGTTGCACGCCGATCTTGACCTCCACGGCACTTCCCTCCGAAGCTCAGGCGTCCTACGGCGCCAACAGTAGCGTTTGCGCGCCGCCACCGGTGCCCGGCCGGGCAGGACGTCGGCGGTGGCCGGCCGGCGTCGCCGCCGGCCGGTGTCAGTGGGCCTCGCCGTCACCGTGCATCGGGAAGCCGGCGATGCCCCGCCAGGCCAGCGCGGTCAGCAGCCCGACCGCCTGGTCGCGGCTGACCCGCTTGCCGGTGGACAGCCAGTAGCGGGCCACCACCTGGGAGACGCCGCCGAGGCCGACCGCCAGCAGCATGGACTGCTCCCGGGCCAGGCCGGTGTCCTCGACGATGACCTCGCAGATCTCCTCGGCGCACTGGAGAGCCACCTTGTCGACCCGCTCGCGTACCGCGGGTTCGTTGGTCAGGTCGGACTCGAAGACCAGGCGGAACGCGCCGCCCTCGTCCTCGACGTAGGCGAAGTAGGCGTGCATCGTCGCCTCGACGCGCTGCTTGTTGTCCGTGGTGGACGCCAGCGCCGTGCGTACCGCCTGGAGCAGCAGTTCGCAGTGCTGGTCCAGCAGCGCCAGGTAAAGCTCCAGCTTGCCGGGGAAGTGCTGGTAGAGCACGGGCTTGCTGACCCCGGCCCGTTCCGCGATGTCGTCCATCGCCGCCGCGTGGTAACCCTGGGCGACGAACACCTCCTGGGCCGCCCCCAGCAGTTGGTTGCGTCGGGCCCGGCGGGGCAGACGCGTCCCGCGCGGGCGCGCCTCGGTCTGCTCCATGGCTGTCACGCCGCCTCCCAATCGTGCTCTGGCGTGTTGCGAAATTCCGGTCCGCCGCGAGTCGTTGTGCCGCGTTCGCCATCGTACGTTTGGGTAACGTCACGATGCGCCGCGCGGGCGCAGAATCTCATGACCTGAACGTGCCGCGCGCCCGGGTTCGTGCCCGTTCGGTGCTGGAATGTCAGCGATAGTCGTCATCGTCCACGGGAACCGCGCGGCGCTGGTCGATCGCGTCCGCCCGGTCGGCCTCGTCCGGCGGGGGGTCCGCCGCCCCGTCGTCGATGCCGTCCGCCATGTCGTCGTCGCTGCCGTTCCCGGTGCCGGTCCCGTCGTCGCCGGCCGCCGGCCGCCGCTGTTCCGCGGCGTCCGCCGGGTCTGCCTCGCGCTCTTCCAGCGGCTCGTCGGACATGCCGTCTCCCTTCGCCTGCCGGTTGCCGTGCACCATCGAGCGTAGGCGGCCGCGGGACCGGACGCGCGGGCTCGGGCCGCGCGCCAGGGCATCGCCCGGATCGACTCGTACTATCGGACCATGTCCTCGACAGAGTCGACCGAACCCTCCTCGGCCCCGGTGGCCGGCGCTCCGGCATCCGTTCCGCCCGCCGGACCGCCGCCCGCGGACAGCGACCGCGAGACGGTCACGACGGTCACCCTGACGGGGTGCTCGCTGGTCGTGCGTTCCCGCCGCCCGGAGCGCGAGGGTCTGCGCCCGGCGGTGTTCGTGCACGGTCTCGGCGGCTCCTCGCAGAACTGGTCGGCGCTGATGGACCGGCTCGTGGACCTGGTCGACGGCCAGGCGGTCGACCTGCCCGGTTTCGGCTTCTCCCCGCCCCCGGACGACGGCGACTACTCGGTCAACGGCCACGCCCGCGCCGTCGTGCGGCTGCTGGAGGCCCGCGGCGCCGGGCCGGTCGACCTGTTCGGCAACTCCCTCGGCGGCGCGGTCGCCACCCGGATCGCCGCGGTGCGCCCGGACCTGGTGCGCACCTTGACGCTGATCTCGCCCGCGCTGCCCGAGATCCGCCCGCAGCGCACCGCCTGGCCGACCGCGCTGGCCTCGGTGCCGGGGCTGCCGCAGCTGTACATGCGGGCCACCCGCGACTGGAGCCCGCGCCGCCGCACCGAGGCGCTGATCTCGCTGTGCTTCGGCGACCCGGCCAACTTCGGCGAGGCGGAGTTCGAGGCGGCCACCCGTGAGTACGAACGGCGGATGGAACTGCCGTACTTCTGGGACGCGATGATCCGCTCGACCCGCGGCATCGTCGACGCGTACACCCTCGGCGGCCCGCACTCGCTGTGGCGGCAGGCCCGCAAGGTGCTGGCGCCGACGCTGCTGGTCTACGGCGGCCGTGACCGGCTGGTCGCCTTCCGGATGGCCCACCGCGCGGCGAAGGCGTTCCCCGACTCGCGACTGGTGACCGTGCCGGAGGGCGGCCACGTCACCATGATGGAACACCCGGCCATCGTCGAGCAGGCGTTCCGCGACCTCGTGGCCTCCACCGAGGGGCGCTGACGGGTCGCCGGCGGGGCGCCGAGGCCGGCTCCTACGGGTTTCTGAGGCCGCTGAGGGGCCGTTGACGGATCGCTGAGGCCGCTCACGGGTGGCCGGCCGCTTGTCGGGCCGGTCGGCGCCGGGGGCGGTGTCCGCTCCCGGATCGCCGGCGCCCGCCGTCCGCCGCCGAGGCCCGCCGCCGCACCGGTGACGAGTGGCGGCGGACCGTTCCCGCAGGTCCGGGCCGCTGCGGCGGCTCGCGCAACGCGCGGTGGCGGTGAAAGTTACGGCCGTTCACCCCTTCTGATGGCGCGGCGGACAACCGTCCGCCGCGCCACCGTCATGTCGGCATAGCGTCGGCGCATCGTCTTCTCCCAGCTCTGAGGGGGTGCTTGATGCGCATCGCGCTGCTCACTGAGGGTGGCTATCCGTACCCGTCGGGTGACGGATGGGTCTGGTGCGACCGCCTCGTACGCGGGCTGGCCGACCAGGAACTCGACGTGTACGCCCGGACCCGCGCCGCCGGCCGGCCACCGCACCGGCTGCCGCTGCCCGGCCAGGTGCGCCGGGTCGCCGAACTCCCGCTGGACGGCCCCCCGCCGGCCGGCCCCGGCCCCCGGGGCCGTGCCGCCCGCCGCCGGTTCCGCGACGCCTACCGCGAGCTGGCCGGCGCACTGGCCGACGCCGGCAACGGCACGCCGCACCCGGACGCCGACGGGGGGAGCGCTGCGGAGAGCACCACTGCGGGGAGCGCGACCGGCTCCGGGGCGGGGGGCGCGGTCCTGAGGGACCCGGTGAAGGACCGTTTCGCCGACGGGCTGTACGCCCTGGCCGACCTGGCCCGTGAGTACGGCGGACTCGGCGCCGCGCCGCTCGGCCAGAGCGCGATGCGCGCCCTGGAGGACGCCTGCCGCGCCCCCGGCGCCGCCCGCCCGGTCGCCGCCCCGCGCCCCCGCGACCTGCTGGCCGCCGCCGAGTTCCTGGAACGCGCGCTGCGCCCGCTGTCCGCGCCCTGGTACGGCGCCGACGCGCTCGGCGGGGCCGACCTGTGCCACGCCGCGTCCGGCGGCCCGGCCGCGCTGCCCGGCGTGCTGGCCGCCCGCTGGTGCGGCACCCCGCTGCTGGTCACCGAGTACGCCGTCCGGCTGCGCGAGCACTACCTGCGCGGCGACGGCGGCCGCCCGGCGCCGGCGGTACGGGCGCTGTCCGGCGCGTTCCACCGCCTGCTGGCCGGCGAGGTCTACCGGCACGCGGACGCCCTGACCGCGGGCAACGCGCACGTCCGCCGCTGGCAGGAGCACTGCGGCGCCGACCGCGCCCGGATCACCACCGTCCACCCCGGCATGAACGCCGCCGCGCTGACGGCCGTCGGCGAGGCGTCCGAGGCCGCCGCGCCCGATCCGGACGACACCACGCTGGTGTGGGTCGGCCGGATCGGGCCCGCCAAGGACCTCGTCGCCCTGCTGCACGCCTTCGCCGAGATACGCGGGGCACTCCCGGCGGCCCGCCTGCGGATCATCGCCGACGGCCCGGCCGACCCCGGCTACCTCGCGCAGTGCCGGGCGCTGGCCGCCCAGCTCTTCCCCGACGAGGCCGCCGACACCGTCACGGCCGGCGAGAGCCCGGTGGCCTTCGAGGAGGTCGGCTCGCCCTACGTGCCCACGCCGGCCGACGCCTACGCGGCCGGCGGCGTCGTGGTGCTCTCCAGCGCGGTCGAGGGCTTCCCCGGCACCCTCGTCGAGGCCATGTTCTGCGGCCGGCCCACCGTCTCCACCGACGTCGGCGCGGTCCGCGAGGTGATCGGCGGCACCGGCCTGGTCGTCCCGGCGCGCAACCCCCACGCGCTCGCCGAGGCGTGCGGTGCGCTGCTGCGCGACCCGGTGCGCCGCTCCCTGCTGGGCGCCGCCGCCCGGGCCCGCGCCCTGGAGCTGTTCACCGTCGAGCGGAACGTCGCCGCCTTCCGCGCGCTGTACCTCGACCTCGTCGCCCACCGCCCCGCCCGCCCCGCCGCCGTGCCCTTCACCCACCCCGCCGAGGCGCACGTCCCCGGCCACTGGACCGCACCGGCCCCCACCGGCCCCGGGTGGGCCGCGTCGGCAACCGTGACGACGGCCGCGATCACGGCGACCGACCCCGGAACGCCGGCACCGGCCGCGCTCCCCGCCGCACCGGTCCCGACCGCCTCCGCGCGCCCCCTCCCCGCCCCGACCGCCCCCGCCCCCGCGGACCGCCGACCGGTCGGGCCCGGCGGAGTCGGCACGGTCGGCGGGTTCGGCCTGGTCGGCGACACCGGTGCCCGCGGCGTGGTCGGCGGAGTCCGCCCGGACGCCCGGTGAACGCCCGCACCGGTGCCCGGCGCACCGCGTCCGCCTCCCGGCGTACCGCCTCCCGCCCCGCCCCCCGGCGCACCCCGTCCCGTACTCACCCAGGAGGACCCCGATGACCCAGACGCGCAGTGGCAGACCCGGCGGCGCACCCGAGGCCGGTGCCGGGGCCGGGCGGCTCCGTGGGCCGGTGGACCCGGTGCTCGCGCTGATACACCGCCACTACGACCTGTGCGCCCGGGCCGTCGACCCGCTGGAGATCGCGGCCGGCCTGGAGGCGCACGGCATCACCGACCGGATCGCCGCCCGGTTCCGGCACCGGGACGTCTTCACCCTCGCCGAGGAGCTGTACGCCCGCGTCCCGCGCGACCACGCCCCGGACTGCCCCGAGCGGGACGGCACCGGGGTCTGCCCCGAGCAGCCGATGGGCCGGCGGGCGGTCGCGCTGCACCTGCTGCCCGGCGTGGTCTGCGGCGCCGGGGTGGCCGTCTCCCGGCTGACGCCCGCGGGGGTCGCGCCGGTCACCGGCGGCGTGGCGCTGGCGGCGGTCGCGCTCGCCGCCCGGACCGCGGCGCGTTCGGGACCGCTGCGCGCGTCCGGCGCCCGGGGCAGCACGCTGTGGACCTGCTGGCTGCTGGCCTTCGCGCTGTACGGGCCGTACGCGCTCCAGGCGCTGCTGGGCGACGGTTCGGCCCGGCCGCGCGGGCTGCTCGATCCGGTCTCGGCCGCCGGGTTCCTGGCCCGCGCCCTCGCGCTGCTGCCGGCCGCGTGGTGCGCGCGCCGGTTCGCCCGCGGCGCGCGCGGCCGGCTGGCCGACTCGCACGGCCTCGCCGGGTTCCGCGCCGGGGTGCGCCCGCTGCTGGTGGCGGCCCTGGGGCTGTTCACGGTGGCGCTGCTGGCGCTGGTCGGCGCGGCGTACGCCCTGCTGGGGCACCGCGTGGACGGCGTCGACCTGGTCGGGCTGACCGGTGCCGCCGCGCTCGGCGTGCTGCTGTTCACCGCCCAGCTGCTGGCGGTGCACGGCTTCGCGCCGGCCGCCGCCTGGGGCCTGGGCACCGTGTGCGCGGCGCAGGCGGCCGGGCTGGCCGCGGCGGCGTGCGCCGGGGCCACCTCACCGCTGCGTGCCCTGGTCACGGTCGGCGGGCCGGGCGTGGTCCAGGCGGCGGTCTGCGGTGCCGGGGCGCTGGCGCTCGCGCTGTACGCCCTGCCGGCGCTCGGCCGGGCCGCCGCCCACGGCGGTGACCGCCCCGCCGCCCCGCCGCCGTACGACGCGGCGTACGCCGCCGCCCTGTTCGGCGGACCGCCTTCCCACACCCCGACGGCGCCCGCCCGGTGACCCCGGCCGGTCCGCCGTCCGGCACCGAGACCGCCGCGCCCGCCGGCCGAGCCGTCCGGCGGGCCGGAGACATATCCCTCAGGAGAGACACGTGAACTTCCCCTCCCGACCGCTACCGGACACCCGGGCCAGCCGTGGCGGCGCCCGATGAGAGTGCTGCTGCTGGGCGCCGACGGGTTCCTCGGCCGGCACGTCGCCGAACGGCTGCTGGCCGACCCGGCCGTGCAGCTGACCGCGCTGGGCCGCCGCGACGACGCCGACGTGCGGTTCGACCTGGCCGACGGCAGCCCGGGAGCGCTGGCCCGCTTCCTGGACGCCGTCCACCCCGGGGTCGTCGTCAACTGCGCCGGCACCACCCGGGGCGGCGCCCGCGACCTGGTCCGGCACAACACCGTGGCCGTCGCCACCGTCTGCGAGGCGCTGCGCCGCAGCCGCTGCGGCGCCCGGCTGGTCCACCTCGGCTGTTCGGCGGAGTACGGCCCGAGCCCGGTCGGCTCCTCCACCGGTGAGGACGCGGTGCCGCGGCCCGGCGGACCGTACGGCGTCAGCAAGCTGGCGGCCGGCGAGCTCGTGCTGGGCTCCGACCTGGACGCCATCGTGCTGCGGGTCTTCTCCCCGGTCGGCCCCGGCACCCCCACCGCCTCGCCGCTGGGCCGGCTGGCGGAGGCGCTGCGCCGGGTGATGCAGAACGGCGACCCGGAGCTGAAGCTCGGCGGGCTGACGGCGCAGCGGGACTTCGTCGACGTGCGCGACGTGGCCCGCGCGGTGCACGCCGCGTCGCTGTCGGCGGCGCAGGGCGTGGTCAACATCGGCACCGGCCGGGCGGTGCGGCTCAAGGACGTCGTCGCCACCCTGGCCCGCGCGGCCGGGTTCGACGGCAGCCTGCACGAGCTGGAGGACCCGGTCGCCGTGCCGCCGTACCCGGACGGCTGCGGGGTGTGGCAGCAGGCCGACGTGCGCACCGCGCGCGACCGGCTCGGCTGGCGGCCGCGGATCGCGCTGGAGGAGTCGCTGGCCGACATCTGGATGGAGGCGGCGTGCCGGGTGTGAGCGGGCCCGCGCGGCAGGCGGCGGCGCTCGGCGGCCTGGGGGTGCCCGCCTACGCCGACCCGCTGACGGCCCCGGACGAGTGGGCCGAACTCGCCCGCCCCGGCACGCCGTTGCACTGGGTGGTGCTCAACGTCTCCGGCAGCCCCGGCACCCGGGCCGACCCGGGGTACGCGCACGCCGCGGGCCGGTTGCGGGAGGCCGGAGTGCGGGTGCTGGGCCGGCTGGACATGGCGTACGGCGCCCGGACCCTCGGCGAGCTGATCGGCGACGCGCAGCACTACCTGGACTGGTACCGGGTGGACGGCTTCTACCTGGACCGGGCCCCGGCGGATCGTGCACTGCTGGCCGCCTGCCGCCGGGTGACCGGCACCCTGGGCGAGCTGTCCGGCGCCGGCGACGGCCGGGGCGGGGACCGGCACCTGGTGCTGGGCCACGGCACCCATCCGCACCCCGGGTACGCCGAGGCCGCCGACCAGCTGGTGACGTTCAACGGCCGCTGGAGCGACTACCGCTGGTCGGAGACGCCGCAGTGGACGGCCGACTGCCCGCCGGAGAAGTTCTGCCACCTCGTCCACGGGGTGCCGCGCCCGCATCTTGAGACGGCCCTGCGGATAGCCCGCTGGCAGGGCGCCGGATCGGTCTTCGTCACCGACCGGGACGGCATCGCCGGCACCGATCCGTTCGAGGGGCTGCCGACGTACTGGCGCGATCTGGCGTCCATCCTGCGGGACCGCCCCTGGCTGGCGTGACCCCGCGCCGTACGGCTGCGGCCCCCGGCCGGCCCGGCGGGACCGGCATCCGGTCGGCGGCGTCTCGCCCAGCGGAACGGGTGTCTTGGAATGACCGGGGGCGTGGCAGTGTTACGGGAAGGAACCACACCGTACTGAGACGACCAACGGAGTCCCCGTGTCGCTGCCACCCCTGGTCGAGCCGGCCGACGAACTCACCGTCGACGAGGTCCGCCGGTACTCCCGTCACCTGATCATCCCGGACGTCGGGATGGACGGACAAAAGCGCCTGAAGAACGCCAAGGTGCTGTGCGTCGGGGCCGGCGGCCTCGGCTCCCCGGCCCTGATGTACCTGGCCGCCGCCGGTGTCGGCACCCTCGGCATCGTCGAGTTCGACGAGGTCGACGAGTCCAACCTCCAGCGCCAGATCATCCACAGCCAGGCCGACATCGGCCGTCCCAAGGCGGAGTCCGCGCGCGACACCGTCAAGGGCATCAACCCGTACGTGAACGTCATCCTCCACCAGGAGCGGCTCGAGGCCGACAACGTGCTGGAGATCTTCGCCCAGTACGACCTGATCGTGGACGGCACCGACAACTTCGCCACCCGGTACCTGGTCAACGACGCGTGCGTGCTGCTGAACAAGCCGTACGTGTGGGGCTCGATCTACCGGTTCGACGGCCAGGCGTCGGTCTTCTGGAGCGAGCACGGCCCCTGCTACCGCTGCCTCTACCCCGAGCCCCCGCCCCCCGGCATGGTGCCGTCCTGCGCCGAGGGCGGCGTGCTGGGCGTGCTGTGCGCGTCCATCGGCTCGATCCAGGTCACCGAGGCGATCAAGGTGCTCACCGGAATCGGTGAACCGCTGGTCGGCCGGCTGATGATCTACGACGCCCTGGAGATGCAGTACCGCCAGGTCAAGGTCCGCAAGGACCCCGAGTGCGCGGTCTGCGGCAAGAACCCGACCGTCACCGAGCTGATCGACTACGAGGCGTTCTGCGGCGTCGTCAGCGAGGAGGCCCAGGAGGCGGCCGCCGGGTCCACCATCACCCCCCGGCAGCTCAAGGACTGGATCGACGCCGGCGAGAACATCGAGATCATCGACGTCCGCGAGCCGAACGAGTACGAGATCGTCTCGATCCCCGGCGCCAGGCTGATCCCGAAGAACGAGTTCCTGATGGGCACCGCGCTTCAGGACCTGCCGCAGGACAAGCGCATCGTGCTGCACTGCAAGACCGGGGTGCGTTCCGCCGAGGTGCTCGCCGTGCTGAAGAACGCCGGCTTCTCCGACGCGGTCCACGTCGGCGGCGGCGTCATCGGCTGGGTCAACACCATCGAGCCCGACAAGCCGGTCTACTGATCCGACAGTCTGATCAGTCCGACCATGCGGTTGTAGGACCGACGCCCGGTGTCCGGGCCGTACGGCAGCCGTACCCGAGGCCGTTCCGCATCCCCGTCGCGGAACGGCCTCGGGCATGCGGGGACATCGGTACCCGTACCGCGGGTACCAGGATCGTGGGGTATACGGCACGGCGATACGTACGGGCGGCATCCGCCGGTACACATGGGGTCCGCCGGTACGTGCGGCATCCACCGGTACACATGGCGTCCGCCGGTACGCACGCCACCGTGGGCCGTCCCGCACCGGCCGTCCCGCACAGGCCGTCCCGCACAGGCCGTCCCGCACAGGCCGTCCCGCACGGGCCACGGCACCGCCGACCGGTCCGGTCCTCCGCTACAGCTCGCCCCTGCGGGTCAGGTGCGTGAAGCACAGCCAGCCGGGCAGCACCGGCAGCCAGAACGTCGCCAGCCGGAAGAGCAGCACCGCCGAGACCGCCTCGGCGCCGCCCATCCCCGCGATGGTCAGCGCCCCGGACAGCGCGGCCTCGATCGCGCCCACCCCGCCGGGCGACGGCACCGCCGACCCCGCCGCGTTCGCCACCAGGAAGACCACCGCCACGCTCGCGTAGCTCATCGAGTTGAACCCGAAGGCGCGCACCGAGGCGTCCAGGCAGGCCACGTTGACCAGCGTCAGCAGCAGCACGCCGCCGGCGCCGGTGATCAGCTTGCGCGGCCGCTGGAGCATGTCCAGCATGCGCGGCACCACCCCGGCGAACAGCGAACGCACCCGCGAGGAGACGAACTTGCGCAGCGGCGGCACCGCGGTGACCACCAGCACCAGCACCGCCGCGGTCAGCAGGCCGGCGATCACCGTCCGCGACGGCGACAGCGACGGCGCGTGCTGGGTGCCGGTCAGATAACCGAACATGGCCAGCAGCAGGATGTGCCCGCCCAGCGACGCCAGCTGCGCCGCGCCCACGCTCGCCACCGCCAGGCCCGGCCGCACCCCGTTGCGTTGCAGGAAACGGGTGTTGAGCGCCACCCCGCCGACCGCCGCGGGCGCCACCAGCTTCACGAAGTTGCCGGCCACCTGCGCCAGCACGGTCCGCCCGAACGGCACCTTCTCCGGCACGAAGCCCAGCAGGCTCATGGTGGCCGGCACGTAGGTGGCCGCCGACAGCAGCAGCGCCGCCACCACCCACGCCCAGTTCGCGTCGCCGATCACCTGGTTCCACTTCAGCGACGTCAGCTGCGACAGCAGGAAGTACGCGGCGATCGCACCGGCGATGTAACTCACCAGGGTGCGGGCCTTGAACCGCTCCAGGCGCACCGGCTGCACCGGCGCCTGCGGGCGGATCTGCAACACCTGCTGCCGTATCTGCGACAGCAGGTCCTCCTCGCGGGCGGCCTCCAGCGCGTCCTCCATGGCGCGCTTCTCCGCCTCCTTCTCCGCCTTCAGCTGTGCCTTGGCCACCTTGTGGTCCGCCGACAGCTCCTGCGGGTCGACGGTCCGCCGGATCCGGGTGGCCTCGATCACCGCCGACCGCTCCCGGTTGGACCGCGCCTTCGCCAGCTGCCGCAGCGTCGCGCGGGTCGACCGGTCCAGCGCGATCGGCTGGAGCAGCGGCAGGCTGTCGGCCACCGCGTCCGGGCCCAGCACCCGCACCGCCGACGACACCGCCCGCTCCGGGCCGACCCGCAGCGCGAACGTCGTCATCAGCTGGGCGACGTCCATCCGCAGCACGATGTCGCCGGCCGCGATCTCACCGCTGCGCAGGTCCGTCACGTACAGCGTGCCGTCCCGGTCGACCAGCAGCGACTCGCCGACCAGCCGCCGGTGTGCGATCCGGCGGGACTGCAGGGACCGCACCTGCTGCCAGGCCCGGTCCATCACCTCACCGGTGATCTCCTCGTCCTCCAGGCCGTCCAGCGACCGGCCGTCGATGTGCTCGTAGACCAGCATCACCGCGTCCGGGCCCAGTTCGGAGGTGGCGATGAGCTTCGGCGCGTGCGCCCCGGCCGAGATCGCCGCGTACGCCAGCAGCGCCTCCTGCTCCAGCGCCTGCCGCAGCGACTGGAGGCTGCGCCGCTCGGTGACGCCGCGCAACTGAAGCCGCCGCCAGAACCGGTAGAAGAAACCGTGCGCCTGCTGCTCGCGGTCGACCACCGTGATGTCCAGCGGCGGCCCGTCGGTCAGCGTCACCAGATAGCGCCGGCCGCGCTCGGAGTCCGCGGTGTCCGGCGCGTCGTCGAACCGCTGGGCGGTCACCGGCGAGAACCCGACCCGGCGCAGCCCGGCCAGCAGCGTCTGCCCGGTCGGCCGTACGTTGGGCGACCCGACCGCGTAGACCGTCGCGTACGCCACCGTCCAGCCGATCAGCAGCGTCACCACGATGGAGAACGGCGTGGTGTAGCCGCCGACCAGCACCGCGAACGCGTCCAGCAGCAGCACGCACCACAGCGCCACCCGCCAGCGCGGCCGGCGCGACATGCCCACCGCCGTCATGTACGCGATCACCGGAGCGAGATAGCCGTGCACCGGGTCGGTGATACCGCCGCTGGGCGCGGTCGTGGTCAGCGCGTCGCGGATCGTGCCGGGCGCGGCGTCGGTCACCCACAGGTCGGTCGCGAGCGACAGCCCGTGCGCCAGCACCGCGGCCAGCACACCGTCGGCGACCCGCAGCCCGTCCCGCTTGATCAGCCGCTCGACGGCGAACGCCACCGGCACGATCAGCACCGCCACGCTCGCGGTGAACCCGGCGAACGTGATCAGGAAGTCCGGCGCGCCCTGCGTGCCGCGCGCGATGTCCTGCTCGACGCCGTTGGTGGTGCCGTGCGCGAACATCGCGATCGCCAGCACCACCACCAGCCCCAGCACCCCGGTCAGGAACCGCAGCAGGTCCGCCGGCCGGTGCACCCGCGCCGCCAGCAGCGGCTCGTCGCCGGCCACCTCCTCGGTGTGCTCGATACCCGGCTCCACGGCCGGGTGCGCCCCGGACGGCGGCCGCGACACCGCGGCCGCGTCCCGCACGACCTTCGCCACGGCGGAGTCCCCTCCGGGAGGGTGCGGCGTGTCGTCGTCCCGCGGGGCCGGGGTGTGCGGGGTACTGGAGTCGCCGTCGGGCTCGGGGGTCGGCTTCGGCTCTGCCTCGGGCTCGGGGGTCGGTCCGGGTCCGGGTTCCGGCTTCGGCTCGGGCTCGTGGGATTGCGTCACCCCGGGCTCGGGCTCCGGCTCGGACTTCGGCTCGGGTCGGGACGCCGACTCCGGCTCGGGTCTGCCGGACGGGGGGAGGCCGCCGTGCGCCGGTCTGCCGGACGCGGACGTGTCGCCGGACCCGGACGTGTCGCCCGAAGCGGAGGTGTCATCGGGCGCGGAGGACTCGCCGGGCGCGGACGGGTCGCCGGGCGCGGGGGACTCGCCCGGCGTCACGGCGTCGTCGGACGGCATGACGTCAGGCTTCGGGGTGGCCGGGGCCGGGGTCCCGGCGGGCGGGGCGCCGGACGGCCGGGCGGCCGGGGGAGGGGTGGCGTCGGGCGGCGGATTGGGGCGGTCGGGCGCGCCGCTGGGGCGCTCGTCGTCCGCCGAGCCGTGGGCGCGTAGCACCGGAGTCGTCCCCTCCGGGCCGGACGCGGGCAGCCCCGCGGAGGACGGGAGCACCCGAGGTGGTTCCGCGTCCTGGCCTCCGGCCATCGCATGTTGATCTCGTATCACCAGTCACCGTTTCGCACGATGGTGGCATGGACCGGCTACCGATGAGGGCACCGGACCGCATTTCGTGGCGGTGGTCACCGTGCCGCGTTGTCGTAGGCGTGCGGCAGGATGGGGAAGCGGTACCGATGCGTGAAGGAGGGCTGAGCGATGCGTGACGAGCCGGGGCGGAACGGGCCCGTCGAGCTGCCGCCTTACGCGGACCGGGTGCTGGAGGTCGCCGAGGGCATTCCACCGGGCCGGGTGATGACCTACGGCGACGTCGCCGAATGGCTGGAGGAGGGCGGCCCGCGGCAGGTCGGCCGGGTGATGACCCTGTACGGCGGCGGTGTGCCGTGGTGGCGGGTGGTCCGCGCGGACGGCACCCTGCTCACCGGCCACGAACTGCGGGCGCTCGCCCACTACCGCCGCGAGGGCACCCCGCTGCGGGCGGCGGGCCGCTCCGCCGAGGGGCACATACCGCGCATTGACATGCCCCGTGCCCGCTGGGACGGCACGCACGGCTGACGACCGGCTGTTCACAGCTCCAAGCTTCCGCCATCCGGGGCCCCGGCGGGCGCCGCGCCGCGCGGACGGTTCGGCGCGGCCCGGTCCGGGGGGTACGCGGCGGCCGCAGCGCGGTGGCGTAGCGTCGGCGTCCCGGCCGCGCCCGCCCGCGTCCGCGACACCGGCCGCGCCGGGCACCGGGGCCGCGACCGGCCCGCCGGCGCCGCCCGCACCAGCACCCGCACGCAACCGGAACCGGAACCGCCGATCCACGTGACCCCCTCCGTACCGACTGTCCCGTCCGTACCGTCCGTCCCGTCGGTGCGCCACCGGCCGGCCACCGCGCCGGCCGGGTACCGGCTGCTCCTCGACCTCCCCGCCGTGCCGCCGCCCCCCTCACTGGACGCCGGACAGCGCGCGGTGGTTGAGCACCGCACCGGACCGCTGCTGGTGCTGGCCGGGCCCGGCACCGGCAAGACCACCACCCTGGTCGAGGCCGTCGTGGACCGGGTGGCCCGCGGCGCCGACCCCGAACGCCTGCTGGTCCTCACCGACCGGCGGGCCGCCGCCGCGACCCTGCGCGACCGGCTTGCCGCCCGCCTCGGCGGCCGCACCGCCCCGCGGCCCACCACCTTCCACTCGCTGTCCTACGCCCTGGTCCGCGCCGAACAGGACCCGGACGCCTTCGCGCACCCGCTGCGCCTGCTGTCCGGGCCGGAGCAGGACCTCACCGTCCGCGAACTGCTGGCCGGTGAGGCCGAACTCGCCCGGTCCGGGCGGGCGTCGGTGCGCTGGCCGAAGGACCTGCGGGCCGCGCTGACCACCCGCGGCTTCGCCGACGAGGTCCGCGCGGTGCTGGCCCGCACCCGGGAACTGGGCCTGGGCCCCGGTGAGCTGGCCGCGTTCGCCGACCGCACCGGGCGCCCCGACTGGGCGGCGGCGGCCGGCTTCCTCGCCGAGTACCTCGACGTCCTCGGCCTCCAGGGCGCGGTCGACTACGCGGAACTCGTGCGCCGCGCGGTGGCCCCGGCCCGCGACCGGGCCGGCGACTGGGACGCGGTGTTCGTCGACGAGATCCAGGACACCGACCCCGCCCAGGTCCGGCTGCTGCGTGCGATCGCCGGCGGCGGCCGCACGCTGGTCGCCTTCGGCGACCCCGACCAGTCGATCTACGCCTTCCGCGGCGCCGACGTCGGCGGCGTGCTGGACTTCCCCGGCCTGTTCCCGGCCGCCGACGGCTCCGCGGCGCCGGTCACCGCGCTGACCACCTCCTACCGGGCCGGCCCGGGGATGCTCGCCGCCACCCGCCGGATCGCCGGCCGCATGCCGCTGACCCGGCTGCCTGCCCGGGTGATCCGCGCGCACCGCGAACCCGTCCCGTCCGCCGGCGCCGCCGCCCGGCCCGCCCGGGTGGAGGTGCTGACGTTCCCCACGGCCGGCTCCGAGACCGACAACGTCGCCGACCTGCTGCGCCGCGCCCACCTGGAGGACGACGTCCCGTGGGCGGACATGGCGGTGCTGGTCAGGGCAGGCGCCCGCTCGCTGCCGGTACTGCGCCGCGCGCTGACCTCGGCCGGCGTCCCGGTGGAGATCGACGGCGACGACCTGCCGCTCCGCGAGGAACCCGCCGTAGCCCCCCTGCTGCTCGCCCTGCGCGTCGCCGCCCGCGCCGCCCTGCATACCGCCGGCCCGACCACGGTCCCCCCGGCCCGCACGGCGGGGGAGGAGGGGGTGGGGGACGGGGTGCCCGCCGCTGCGGAGGGCGGGGAGGAGGCCGGTCCCGATGACGCGGGGCTTGATGGCGTACGGCCTGACGGCGCGGGTGTTGAAGGCGTACGGCCTGAAGACGCCACCCCCGAGGGAGCGGGTCGTGAAGGCGCCGACCCGCATCCCGCGGGGGCTGAACGCGCCGGCTCCCCGGACGTGCGGGCTGAAGAGGCTGGCCCGCTGGACGTGGAGGCTGAAGGCGTCGGCTCCCCGGACGTCATGACGGAAGCCGCCAACCCCGAAGACGCGCACGCCCAAGCGGTCGCCGCGGAAACCGCCTCCCCCGATGCCCCGCACGCCCGAGCGGCCACCCCTGAAGACCCCACCCCCGAAGACGCGCACCCCCAACCCCCCTCCCCCCTCACCGTTCCGGACTGGTTGCCCGTGGAGGACGCGTTGACGCTGCTCGCGTCGCCGCTGGGCGGGATGGACGCGGCGGATCTGCGGCGGCTCGGGCGGGCGTTGCGGGAGGAGGAGCGGGCCGGGGGGCGGGCGGTGCCGTCGCCGTCGGACCGGCTGATCACCGCCGCGCTGGCCGCGCCGGAGCGCCTGATCGCGCATGACGACGCGTACGCCCGCGGTGCCCGGCGGCTGGGGGAGCTGCTGCGGGCCGCCCGCACGGTGCTGGCGGCCGGCGGGACGGCGGAGGCGGCGCTGTGGGAGCTGTGGAGCGGCACGCCGTGGCCCGCCCGGCTGGAACGCCTCGCCGCCCGCGGGGGCGCCGCGGCTCGCAACGCCGACCGGGACCTGGACGCGGCCTGCGCGCTGTTCGAGACCGCGGCCCGCGCCGAGCAGCGCACCGGAGGCCGCGGCGCGCTGAACTTCCTGGAGGAGCTGGACGCCCAGGACATCGCGGCCGACGTGCTGACCCGCCGTGCGGTGCGGCCGGACGCGGTGCTGCTGACCACCGCGCACCGCAGCAAGGGCCGGCAGTGGCGGATGGTGGTGGTCGCCGGGGTCCAGGACGGGCTGTGGCCGGACCTGCGGCGGCGCGGGTCGCTGCTGGAGGCGGACCGGATCGGCCGCGACGGGCTGGCCGAACCGCTGCCGCCCGGCGCGCTGCTGGCCGAGGAGCGCCGGCTGTTCTACGTCGCGGTCACCCGGGCGTCGGAACGCCTGGTGGTCACCGCCGTCAAGGGCCCGGCGGACGACGGCGACCAGCCGTCGCGTTTCCTGGCCGAACTCGGCGTCGAGCCGCGCGACGTCACCGCCCGGCCGCGCCGCCCGCTGGCGGTGGCCGCGCTCGTCGCGGAACTGCGGGCCACCACGGTCGACCCGGCCGTCTCCCCGGCGCTGCGCCGGGCCGCCGCCGCCCGGCTGGCCCGGCTGGCCGCGCTGACCGACGACGAGGGGTACGCCCTCGTGCCGGCCGCGCATCCGCAGCGCTGGTGGGGGCTGCGCGAACCGACGCACGCCGAGAGCCCGTTGCGCGACCCCGCCCAGCCGGTGGCGTTGTCCGGCAGCGCGCTGGGGCAGCTGGTCGACGACTGTTCGCTGCGCTGGTTCCTGGGCCGGGAGGTGAAGGCGGACGACCCGTCGACCGCGGCGCAGGGCTTCGGCAACGTGGTGCACGTGCTCGCCGACGAGGTCGCCTCGCGCCGCACCCCGGCCCGGCTGGACGTGCTGATGGAGCGACTGGACTCGGTCTGGGACGCGCTGGCCTTCGACGCGCCGTGGAAGTCGAAGCAGGAGCGCGAGCAGGCCCGCGTCGTCCTGGAGCGCTTCCTGCACTGGCACGTCATGGAACGCGGCCGTGAACCGGTCGCCTCCGAGCGGGAGTTCGACGTCACGCTGGAGGCCGGCCCGTACCAGGTGCGGGTGCGCGGCAGCATGGACCTGGTCGAACGCGACGCCGAGGGCCGGGTCTACGTCGTCGACTTCAAGACCGGCAAACGGGCCCCGACCGCCGCCGAGGTCGAACGCCATCCTCAACTCGCCGTCTACCAGCTCGCGTTGCGCGACCTGGACGCGGTGGTGCCGGGCGGCGCCGAACTCGTCCACCTGCGGCAGGCCGCGCCGAAGAAGGAGGGCGGCGACGCGCTGCCCAGAACGCAGGCCCAGCCGCCGATCGACACCGCCGCCGACGACTGGCCGACGACCCTGCTGGCCACCGCGGCCGCCACCGTGCTGGAGGAACGCTTCACCCCCTCCCCGGGCCGTTCCTGCGACAACTGCGCTTTCCACGCCTCGTGCAGCGCCCGCCCGGAGGGCCGCCAGGTGGTGGAGTGAGGCCGGCCCGGGGCGACGGACCGGCGGGGCGGCGGAGCAACGGGGTGGCGGGCGGTGTCCGACCCGGCGGTTAGCCTCTCGGAGTGCCGTCACCTCTCACCGACCCCGAGCAGCTCAAGACGCTGCTGGGCATCCCGTTCACCCCCGAGCAGATGGCCTGCGTGACGGCACCGCTGGAACCCGGGGTCATCGTGGCCGGGGCCGGCTCGGGCAAGACCACGGTGATGGCCGCCCGCGTCGTCTGGCTGGCCGGCACCGGACAGGTCGCCCCGGACCGTGTGCTGGGCCTGACGTTCACCAACAAGGCGGCCGGCGAACTGGCCGAACGCGTCCGCACCGCGCTGGTGCGGGCCGGCGTCACCGACCCCGACCCCGACACGCCCGACGGGGCCGGCGGCGAACCGCGGGTGTCGACCTACCACGCGTTCGCCGGGCAGCTGCTGAAGGACCACGGCCTGCGCATCGGCCTGGAACCCGGCTCCCGGCTGCTCGCCGACGCCACCCGCTTCCAGCTCGCCGCCCGGGTCCTGGCCGCCGCCCCCGGCCCCTACCCGCACCTGACCAAGAGCCTGCCCACCCTCGCCGCCGACCTGCTCGCGCTCGACGGCGAACTGTCCGAACACCTCGTCCCCCCCGACGCCGTGCGCGAGTACGACGCGGCGCTCACCGCCGAACTCGACCGCCTCGACCCGGCCCGGCGCGGCTACGCCTGGCTGCGCGACGTCGCGCCCGCCGTGCGCGGCCGGCAGGACCTCGCCGCCCTCGTCACCGCCTACCGCGCCGAGAAGCACCGCCGCGACCTGCTCGACTTCGGCGACCAGATCGCGCTGTCCGCCCGGCTGGCCGGCACCCGCCCCGAGGTCGGCACGCTGCTGCGCGAGGAGTTCGGGGTCGTCCTGCTCGACGAGTACCAGGACACCTCCGTCGCCCAGCGGTTGCTGCTGGCAGCCCTGTTCGGCGCCGGCACCGGCCACCCGGTCACCGCCGTCGGCGACCCCTGCCAGGCCATCTACGGCTGGCGCGGCGCCTCGGTCGCCAACCTCGACGACTTCCCCGAGCACTTCCCGCGCCGCGACGGCACCCCGGCCCGCCGCTACAGCCTCAGCGAGAACCGCCGCAGCGGCGGCCGGCTGCTCGACTTCGCCAACGCGCTGGCCGCACCGCTGCGCCGGCGGCACGAGGGCGTCGAGGCGCTGCGGCCCGCGCCCGGCGCCGAACACGACGGCCTGGTGCGCTGCGCCCTGCTGCCCACCCGGGCCGACGAGATCGGCTGGCTGGCCGACTCCGTCCGCCACCTCACCGCCACCGGCACCCCGCCCGGCGAGATCGCGGTGCTGTGCCGCACCGGCGGCCAGTTCGCCGACATCCACGCCGCGCTGGTCGCCCGCGACGTGCCCGTCGAGGTCGTCGGGCTCTCCGGGCTGCTGCACCTGCCCGAGGTCGCCGACCTCGTCGCCACCTGCGAGGTCCTGCACGACCCCACCGCCAACGCCGGCCTGGTCCGGCTGCTGACCGGCCCGCGCTGGCGGATCGGCCCCCGCGACCTGGCCCTCCTCGGCCGCCGCGCCCGCCTCCTGGTGCGCCACGGCCCCGGCGGCGCCGACGCCGCCGACGTCCGGGAAGCGCTGGCCCGCGCCGTCGAGGGCACCGACCCGGCCGAGGTCGTCTCGCTCGCCGACGCGCTGGAGACCTTCACCGGCCCGGCCGGCCACGACGACGGCCTGCCGTTCTCCGCCGAGGCCCGGCACCGGTTCGCCGCCCTCGCCACCGAGATACGCGACCTGCGCCGGTCGCTCGCCGACCCGCTGATGGACGTACTGCACCGGGTCCTGGCGGTCACCGGCCTGGAGGTCGAACTGGCCGCCTCCCCGCAGGCGCTGGCCGCCCGGCGCCGCGAGACCCTGCGCTCCTTCCTCGACGTCGCCGCCGGCTTCGCCTCCCTCGACGGCGAGGCGAGCCTGCTGGCGTTCCTGGCCTTCCTGCGCGCCGCCGCCCGGCACGAGAAGGGCCTCGACAGCT
Organism: Streptantibioticus silvisoli; assembly: GCF_027947535.2. Lineage (GTDB taxonomy): Bacteria > Actinomycetota > Actinomycetes > Streptomycetales > Streptomycetaceae > Streptantibioticus_C > Streptantibioticus_C silvisoli. Next base: position 45,750 of record NZ_JAAGKO020000018.1, on the reverse strand, counting down.
CGCTGCCCGGCGGCGAGAACACCGTCAAGGTCCTGACCGCCCACAAGTCCAAGGGCCTGGAGTGGGACGTCGTCGTCGTCCCCGGCCTGGTCCGCGAGGCGTTCCCCAGCGCCAAGGTCCGCGAACTGTGGCCCTGGCACGCCCAGGTCCTGCCGCACGCGCTGCGCGGCGACACCGCCACGCTGCCCGACGTCGCGGAGTGGACCAAGAAGGGCGTCGACGGCTTCCGCGCGCAGATGCGCGAGCACAACGCCACCGAGGAACTGCGGCTCGGCTACGTCACGTTCACCCGCCCGCGCTCCCTGCTGCTGGCCAGCGGCCACTGGTGGGGGCCCACCCAGAAGACCCCGCGCGGCCCGTCCGCGTTCCTCGACCGGCTGCGCGAGCACTGCGAGGCCGGGTACGGCGAGGTCGAGCACTGGGCCGAACCGCCCGCCGAGCAGGAGACGAACCCGGCCCTGGACACCGCCGGCGACCACACCTGGCCGCTGCCGCTCGACCCGGTCGCGCTGCGCCGCCGCCGCGCCGCCGCCGACGCCGTGCTCGGCCTGCTCGACCCGCCGGACCACGCCGACGCCGGGCCGCCCGCCGACCCCGGACTGACCCCGGAGGAGAGCCGGCTCGCCGCCTCCTGGGACCGGGACCTCGACGCGCTGGCCGGCGAACTGCGGCTGGCGCGCCGCACGGTCCGGCACGTCCCGCTGCCCGCCTCGCTGACCGCGACCCAGCTGATGCGGCTGGCCGCCGACCCCGCCGAGTTCGCCCGCGAGCTGGCCCGGCCCGTCCCCCGGCCCCCGCAGCCCGCCGCCCGGCGCGGCACCCGCTTCCACGCCTGGGTGCAGTCCCGGTTCGAGGAGGTCCCGCTGCTCGGCCTGGACGAACTGCCCGGCATCGAGCCCGACCCCGGCGCCGCCATCGACGACGAGGAGGACCTCGCCGCCCTCAAGGAGGCGTTCCTGCGCACCCCCTACGCCCACCTCACGCCGTACCGCGTCGAGGTCCCGGTCCAGCTCCGGCTCGCCGGACGCGTGGTGCGCGGACGCATCGACGCGGTCTACCGCACCGGCCCGGACGGCACGGGCGCCGGCGGCTACGAGATCGTCGACTGGAAGACCCACCGCGCCCCGGTCGCCGACCCGCTCCAGCTCGCCGTCTACCGCCTCGCCTGGGCCGAACGCGCCGGCGTCCCCCTCGACCGCGTCACCGCCGCCTTCGTCTACATCCGCACCGGCCGCGTCGTACACCCCGCCGCCCTCCCCGACCGCCCGGCCCTGGAACGACTGCTGTCGGAGGGATGACCGCTGTCGGGGGCGGCTTCTTGTCGGGGGGATGACCGCTGTCGGGGGAACGGTTCTTGTCGGGGGAGCGGCTGCTGTCGGGGGACGACCGCTGTCGGCGGAAGCGGGGACGGCGCCCGCCCGTGAGGCGTGGGGGATCTCTCTGGGGATGTCCGCATCTCCGCCGGTCCGCGCCGCCGCCTTTCGGCGCCTCCGGCGGTCCGCCGGTCTCCGCCGGTCCGCGCCTCCGCCTTGACGCGTATCCGCCGGTCCGCCCGTCAGGGGCGCCGCCTGCCGCACGGCACGGGCGCAGTCGCCTCCCCGAGCCGGCGCCCCGCCGCCGTCCCGCCCCCGCCGCCGTCCCACCCCGTCGGCACCCGGTGCCGCCGGGAGCGGCGGCGCGCGCGGCCGGGGCGTGGGGGGACGCCGGCGTTCGAACGCGGTCACCGGCGCCGGCCGGGTCCGGCGGCCGCGGTGCGCCCGGTGCGGGCCGCCGGGTGGCGCCGGAGGGGGATTCCGGGCGGCTTCGGGTGGTCCTGCCGCCGGGCCGGTCCGGCATCCGGGCTAGGCTCGACGTATGACCAGCACCACGGACAACGCCGTCCGCGCGTACATCGAGGCCCACCGCGAGGCGTTCCTCGCCGACCTCGCCGCCTGGCTGCGCATTCCGTCCGTCTCGGCGGACCCCGCCCGGGCCGGCGACGTGGCCCGCAGTGCCGAATGGCTCGCGGCGCAGCTGAGCGCCACCGGCTTCCCGGTGACCGAGGTCTGGCCGACGGCCGGGCTGCCCGCGGTCTACGCCGAGTGGCCCTCCGGCGACCCGGACGCCCCGACGGTGCTGGTCTACGGCCACCACGACGTCCAGCCCGCCGCCCGCGAGGACGGCTGGGACAGCGACCCGTTCGAGCCCGAGACCCGCGACGGCCGCCTCTACGCGCGCGGCGCCGCCGACGACAAGGGCCAGGTCTTCTTCCACACCCTCGGCGTCCGCGCCCACCTCGCCGCCACCGGCCGCACCACGCCGGCCGTCAACCTCAAGCTGCTCATCGAGGGCGAGGAGGAGTCCGGCTCGCCGAACTTCGCCGCCCTGCTGCGCGACCGCGCCGACCGGCTGGCCTGCGACGCGGTGATCGTCTCCGACACCGGCATGTGGTCCGCCGAGACCCCGACCGTCTGCACCGGCATGCGCGGCCTCGCCGACTGCCAGATCGACCTGTACGGGCCCGCCCAGGACATCCACTCCGGCTCGTTCGGCGGCGCGGTGCCCAACCCGGCCACCGAGGCCGCCCGGCTGGCCGCCGCCCTGCACGACCGGGACCGCCGGGTCGCGATCCCCGGCTTCTACGACGGCATCACGCCGCTGACCGACGACGAGCGCGCCCTCTTCGCCGAACTGCCCTTCGACGAGGACGCCTGGCTGCGCACCGCCAAGTCCTCCGCCACCCTCGGCGAGACCGGCTACAGCACCCTGGAACGCGTCTGGGCCCGCCCCACCGCCGAGGTCAACGGCATCCACGGCGGCTACGGCGGCCCCGGCGGCAAGACCGTCGTCCCGTCCACCGCCCAGCTCAAGCTGTCGTTCCGGCTGGTCGCCGGCCAGGACACCGACAAGGTCCAGCAGGCGGTCGCCGACTGGGTCGCCGCCACGCTGCCGGCCGGCATCCGGCACGAGATCACCTTCTGGGGCGCCACCCGCCCCTGCCTGACCCCGCTCGACCATCCGGCCCTCCAGGCGGTGGTCCGCGCCATGGGCCGCGCCTTCCAGCAGCCGATCCGGTTCACTCGTGAGGGTGGTTCCGGTCCGGCCGCCGACCTTCAGGACGTTCTCGGGGCCCCGGTGCTCTTCCTGGGAATTTCCGTGCCGTCCGACGGTTGGCACTCGGTGAACGAGAAGGTCGAGCTGGACCTGTTGCTCAAGGGCGTGGAGACCACCGCGTACCTCTGGGCCGACCTGGCCGACAATCGGCCCCGCTGACCCGCGCGGCCGCCTCCGCCCCGGAGCCGGCCGTACGCTCGACAATTGTCCACGTCCCAGGGGGAGTTGGAAGCGACCTTGTCCCTAGCAGAAGCGCCCTTGCCCATGCGTCCGCTGGCCCTCAGCCGCCCCGGCGTCGACCGCGCCGCCCACCACCGCCTCGACGAGGCGTGGCTCGCGGCGGCCTGGAGCCATCCGTCCACCCGCGTCCTGGTGGTCTCCGGCGGGCAGGTGCTGGTCGAGGACACCGCCGACGGCCGGACCGAACTGGTCCTGGTACCGCCGTTCGACGCCCCGGTCAGCGAGAACCACCGCTACTTCCTCGGCACCGACGAGGGCGGTACGCACTACTTCGCCCTCCAGCAGGACAGCCTGCCGGGCCGCATGGACGCAGCCGCCCGCCCGGCCGGCCTGCGCGAGGTCGGCGGCCAGCTGTCCGAACGGGACGCAGGCCTGATGGTGCACGCCGTCGCGCTGGAGAACTGGCAGCGGATGCACCGCTTCTGCTCCCGCTGCGGCGCCCGCACCACCATCGTCGCCGCCGGCCACGTCCGGCGCTGCCCGGACTGCGCCGCCGAGCACTACCCGCGCACCGACCCCGCGGTGATCATGCTGGTCACCGACGGCCAGGACCGCGCGCTGCTCGGCCGCCAGATGCACTGGCCGGCCGGTCGCTTCTCCACGCTCGCCGGCTTCGTCGAGCCCGGTGAGTCCATCGAGCAGGCCGTCGTCCGCGAGGTCGCCGAAGAGGCCGGCGTCGAGGTCGCCGAGGTCAGCTACGTGGCCAGCCAGCCGTGGCCGTTCCCGTCCAGCCTGATGCTGGGCTTCATGGCCCGGGCCGGCAGCGACACCATCCAGGTGGACGGCGAGGAGATCCACGAAGCTCGCTGGTTCTCCCGCGACGACCTGCGCCAGGGCATCGAGGCCGGTGACATCCTGCCGCCCAGCGGCATCTCCATCGCCGCCCGCCTCATCGAACTCTGGTACGGCAAGCCGCTCCCCGGCGCGCCGCGCCAGGCGGCGCAACCGGTCTGAGGCCGCGACCCGTCCCCCCGCTCAGGCGCCGATCTTCTCCTTGACCTGGGCGAGGGACGGGTTGGTCAGCGTGCTGCCGTCGGGGAAGAGCACGGTCGGCACCGTCTGGTTGCCGCCGTTCGCCTTCGCCACGAACGCCGCCGACTCCGGGTCCTCCTCGATGTTGATCTCGGTGTACTCGATCCCCTCACGCTGCATCTGGCTCTTCAGGCGGCGGCAGTAGCCGCACCAGGTGGTGCTGTACATCGTCACGCCGGCAGGCATCGTCCGTGTGCTCCTTGGTCGTCGTTCGACGTCGTGCTGTCAGTGCTCCGGCGGTGCTGGGCCATCGCCTCGGCAGTGGTGAAAACGTACACCGGACCCCGGCCATTCCCGGGGCCGTTGTCCACAGGCGGTGGCGTTCGTATGACTGAAGCGGAGGGGCTGTGGACAACTTTTCCGGCCCGCCGATCCGACCTGCGAGCATGACGGGGTGACCGCATCCATGGAAGCCGCGCTCTTCCCCCCCGTGCCGGAGACGGCCGACGCGGTGCTCGACGGCCTCGACCCCGAGCAGCGCGCGGTGGCGACCGCCCTGCACGGGCCGGTGTGCGTCCTGGCGGGCGCCGGCACCGGCAAGACCCGGGCCATCACCCACCGGATCGCCTATGGGGTGCGCGCCGGGATACTCCAGCCCGGGAGCGTGCTGGCGGTCACCTTCACCGCGCGCGCCGCCGGCGAGATGCGCGGGCGGCTGCGCCAGTTGGGGGCCGGCGGGGTGCAGGCGCGCACCTTCCACTCGGCGGCGCTGCGGCAGTTGCAGTACTTCTGGCCCCGGGCGGTCGGCGGTCGGCTGCCCCGGCTGGTGGAGCGCAAGGTCCAGCTGGTCAGCGAGGCGGCCACCCGGTTGCGGCTGCGGCTGGACCGCTCCGAACTGCGCGATCTCACCGGTGAGATCGAGTGGGCCAAGGTCACCCAGACCGTGCCGGAGGACTACCCGGCGGCCGCCGTGCGGGCCGGCCGCGAGGCGCCGCGCGACCCGGCGGAGATCGCCGCCGTCTACACCGGGTACGAACAGCTCAAGCGGGAGCGGGACGTCATCGACTTCGAGGACGTGCTGCTGCTGACCGTCGGGGTGCTGGAGGAGCGGCTCGACGTCGCCGAGCAGGTCCGGTCGCAGTACCGGCACTTCGTGGTCGACGAGTACCAGGACGTCAGCCCGCTCCAGCAGCGGCTGCTGGACCTGTGGCTCGGCGGCCGCGACACCCTGTGCGTGGTGGGCGACGCCAGCCAGACCATCTACTCCTTCACCGGCGCCACCCCCGACTACCTGCTGGACTTCCGGTTGCGGCACCCGGACGCGACAGTGGTCAAGCTGGTGCGCGACTACCGCTCCACCCCGCAGGTGGTCCACCTGGCCAACGGGCTGCTGGCCCAGGCCGCCGGCAAGGCCGCCGCCCACCGCCTCGACCTGGTCTCGCAGCGCCCGGCCGGCCCCGAACCCTCGTTCACCGAGTACACCGACGAGCCCGCCGAGGCCGAGGGCACCGCCCGCCGCGTCCGGGCGCTCATCGACCGCGGCACCCGGCCCAGCGAGATCGCGGTGCTCTTCCGGATCAACGCCCAGTCCGAGCTGTACGAACATGCGCTGGCCGACGCCGGGGTGCCGTACCAGTTGCGCGGCGCCGAGCGGTTCTTCGAACGGGCCGAGGTCCGCGAGGCCGGACTGCTGCTGCGCGGCGCGGCCCGGGCGGGCGGCGGCGCCGTCCCCGGGCAGGAGGAGGTGGCGTTGCCGGCGCAGGTGCGGGCGGTGCTCGGCACCCGGGGCTGGACGCCGCGGCCGCCGGCCGGTTCCGGTGCCACCCGGGACCGCTGGGAGTCGCTGGCGGCGCTGGTGCGGCTGGCGGAGGAGCTCGCCGCGGCCCGGCCGGCCGCCACGCTGGCGGAACTCGTCGCCGAACTCGACGAGCGCGCCGCCGCCCAGCACGCGCCCACCGTCGAAGGCGTCACCCTCGCCTCGCTGCACGCCGCCAAGGGACTGGAGTGGGACGCGGTCTTCCTCGTCGGCCTGGCCGAGGGCACGATGCCGATCACCTACGCCCGCACCCCGGAACAGGTCGAGGAGGAACGCCGGCTGCTGTACGTCGGCGTCACCCGGGCCCGTTCCCACCTCACGCTGTCCTGGGCGCTGTCGCGTTCCCCGGGCGGCCGCGGCGGACGGCAGCCGTCACGGTTCCTGACCGGACTGCGGCACGGCGGTCCGGCCCCGAGGACGGCGGGGTCCGGCGGCGGCGGGATCTCCTGGGGTGCCGCCGACCGCTCCACCGGGAGCACCGGGGCGCGCGCCGAGCGGACACCGCCGCGGCGGCGCGGTCCGGCGCACTGCCGGGTCTGCGGCCGCGCGCTGTCGGACGCCGGCGAGATCAAGCTCATGCGGTGCGAGGACTGCCCGGCGCAGCTGGACGAGGGCCTGTACGAACGGCTGCTGGGCTGGCGGGCCGCGCAGGCCAAGCACCTCGGGCAGCCCGCGTACTGCGTGTTCACCGACAAGACCCTGCTGGCCATCGCGGAGAACGCACCGGAGAACGAGGCCGACCTGATCCGGGTCGCCGGGGTGCCGGCGCGCAAGATGCAGCGGTTCGGCGCCGACGTCCTGGCGCTGTGTTCCGGGGCGGAATGGCCGGCCCCGCCCGAAGAGGCGGCCGGAGGCGCGGATTCCGGGAAAACGATCGGGAGGAAAGTTTCCGAATCCCCCGGAAAATAGTTTGCGCCCGTCGAGGTAATCCTCATAGCCTGCGGGGGCGCGGTCGTCGCCGGGCCCTTTCGGGGGTCGAGCGAATCGTGATGTACTGGACAAAGACGTGCCGGACGGCCCCTCACCGGGACCGCCTCCGGTTCAGCAGAACCCCGCAAGACCCTGTCCCCATAAGCCCACAAGACGCCGAGAGGAGGCGAGTCCCCGTGATCACCAACACGCACTTCACCGCTGTTGCGCCGGTCGACGTCCCGATGTCCTTCGGCCGTTCGGTGGCCGCTTCCTGCCTGCTCGGCGCGGGTTCCTCGATGGCCGGCGCCACCGATCTGCATGGCACCGGTGTCTCCCTGAACGTCGCCGCGGCAGCGGAAGCGTTCCGGATCGTCATCGAGCGACCGACCAAGGCATCGGTGGCGGAAGCGGCCTGGATCTCCGGATCCGGGTCCGTGGCCAGCGGTGCCGGACACCAGCAGCAGCCGGTTGCCGGCGGCAATGCCGTAACAACGCTCTACCCCAGCAAGAAGCGGCCCTTCCGCGGGCTCGAACCCTGGAGAGATCCAGCCTGATAGCGCATCAGGTCGGCACCTTCCAGGGCCGCGGAACCCGCACACCGGGTACCGCGGCCCTTCTGTTTTCCCACCCGGGAACGGCGAAGGCGCTTCGGAAACCACCCACCCGGTACCGACCACGACGACCGGCCCACCGGCCGACCGACAGACGAGGAAGACACACCGTGTACCCCGAGCCGCACTCCCCGTCCGTACCGCCTTCCGAAGAGATCTCCCCGCCCGCCGCCCCGGAGGCCACCGTGCTGCCCCTGTCCGACCTCGACGACGAGATCGAGCGCCTCGGCGTACCGGTCCCGTGCCGCTCCTACGACCCGGAGGTCTTCTTCGCCGAGACGCCGGCCGACGTCGAATACGCCAAGGCCCTGTGCCGGACCTGCCCGGTGCGGGAGGCCTGCCTCGACGGGGCCAAGGACCGCCGCGAGCCCTGGGGCGTCTGGGGCGGCGAACTGTTCGTCCAGGGCGTGGTGGTCGCCCGGAAGCGGCCGCGTGGCCGCCCGCGCAAGGACGCGGTCGTCGCATGAGGCTCCGACCCCCCGCCGGCACGATCGACCACCCCACGACAGCTGATCCGCAGAAGCAGGTCCCGATGAACCCGTCCGTCCTCTACGCCTCCACCAGAACGCCCGACGCCACCACCCGGTGTCAGAACAGGACCCGAGAAATGCAACTCATCCCAGAAGCGCTGGCCCGTGCCCATGTGCAGGAACGCCTGTACGAGGCCGAGGCTGAACGCATGGCCCGTCGGCTGGCCCGCGCCAGCCGACTGCAGCGCCGCGCCGAACGCGCCTCGCTGCGGGCCCGCCGCGCCCTCGCCCAGGTGGTCATGCAGTAACCGCCGCCTGGTCACGATCGCACAACGAAAAACGGTGGGGCCGGTCCGAACGGGACCGGCCCCACCGCCCGTTGAGCCGCACCCCGGGACAACCGGCGCCCCCGCAGGTACCGTCACCCGGTGGACCCCACCGGCGCAGAACCCGCCTCCGACCGCCCGCAGCCTCCCGAAGCGGGCGCTCCCGTCAGCTGCGCCCACTGCCGCGCGACCGCCGCGACACCACCGCTCACCTGGAGCCTCGCCGTCGAGGACGGCACCCGCCACTACCTGTGCGACGCCTGCGCCCGCACCCACCTGCGCGGCATCGAGGGCCGCCTCGACCCCGCCTGGTGGTGACGCCGTCGGCTCACTCCTCCCCGGGACCGGCGAACCCCGGCAGCCACTCCAGCAGTTCGTCGCGCAGCCGCACCGTCGCGTTCAGCTGGCACAGCACCCCGATGGTGCTCAGCGTCACCCGGTGGATCAGCAGGTAGGACGGCGGCAGGTTCAACTGCTTGCCCAACTGGTTGGCCGGCGACCGCGGATCCGCGATCCGCGCCGCCTGCGTGCGCATCCAGCCGCGGCTGAACGGGAACTCCTCCAGTCGCGCCGGTTCGATGATCGGCAGCAGGTAGTCCAGCACCGCCTCCGGGTCGAGCCGGATCGACGGCTTGACGAACCCCTCCTGACGCAGCATCGCGTTCACCTGCTCGGCGTCGCCCTCCAGCGCCAGCCGCAACGCCGTGCCGATCGGCTCCGGCAGTCCCTCCGGCAACCGGTCCACCGTGCCGAAGTCGAGCACCCCCAGCCGCCACCCCTCCGCCGGGCCGTCGTCCACCAGCAGCCGGAAATTGCCCGGGTGCGGGTCGGCGTGCAGCAGCCCGGTGCGGATCGGGCCGGCGAACAGGAAGTGCGCCAGCAACTGCCCCGCCCGGTCCCGCTCCGACTCGGTGCCGCCGGAGATCACCTCGGCCAGCGGCACCCCGTCCAGCCACTCGGTGACCAGCACCTGGTCGACCTGGTGGACCACGTCCGGCACCACGATGTCGGGATCGTCGGCGAACTCGGCGGCGTGGGTGTGCTGCGCCTGCGCCTCCAGGGCGTAGTCCAGCTCCTCCGACACCCGGTCGCGCAGCTCGGAGATCAACGGCTTGATGTCCATCCCCGGGATCAGCGGCCCCAGCAGCCGCGCCACCCGCCCCAGCTGCGACAGGTCCGACAGCAGGGCCGCGCCGGCGCCCGGATACTGCACCTTCACCGCCACGTCCCGGCCGTCGTGCCACACCGCGCGGTGCACCTGCCCGATCGAGGCGGCCGCCGCCGGCTCCTCGTCGAACTCCAGGAACAGCTCCCGCCAGTCCGCACCCAGCCGGTCCGACAGCACCTGCCGCACCGTCCGGCCCGGCATCGGCGGCGCCGCGTCCTGGAGCTTGGTCAGCGCCGCCCGGTACGGCCCGGCGACCTCCTCGGGGAGCGCGGCCTCGAAGACCGACATCGCCTGGCCGAACTTCATCGCACCCCCCTTCAGCTCGCCGAGCACCTTGAACAGCTGGTCGGCGGTGCGCTGCTGGAGCTCCACCGCCACCACGTCCGCCGGCCGGCCTCCGATCCGCTTGCCGAGCCCCAGGGTGGCCCGGCCGGCGAAGCCGAGGGGCAGCGCGGCCAGCTTCGCGGTCCGGGTCACTGCCTTGCGAGGAAGATCCGACATGCGCCCCTCTTTCGTCACTGCGTACCGTCCGCGTGGTCCAAGGACGGTCACCCGGCCATTGTCGCGCGCGGTACGTCCCGAACGGCACCACATGGACATCCAGGATGCGGAACCACCGAATTCACCCGCATACCCAACCCGCTCAGCGAGAACTCCGTCCGCGTCCCGGAGCCGGAGCCGGAGCCGGAGCCGGAGCCGGAGCCGGAGCCGGAGCCGGGACCTGGGCCAGCAGTGCAGCCGGAGCCGGAGCCGGGGGTGGCGCCGGAGCTGGAGGGGGCACCGGCGCCGGTGCCGGGACCCGCCGCCGGGTCCTGCGGCGGGTCCTCCGCCGCCGAACCGTCCTGGACGTCGGACGGCACCGGGGGCACGCCGGCGTCCAGGAACGCGAGCGCGTGCGCCGCAGCCAGGCCGGAGACCATGGTGGCCAGGGCGACGTCGCAGGCCTGTGGCCCGGTCGGGCGCGACGAACGCAGCTGGGCCAGCACCCTCGGCCACGCCGCGTCGGCCTCCGCACGGGCGGCCTCCAGGCATCCCGCGCAGCCGGTCACCCCGGGCACGACCAGCGGGCCGACCGTGCCCACGCCCTCCAGCACGCCCGCGTACAGGTGCGGGATGCCGGCCTCCATCAGCTCCCGTGCCGCGTACGGGTCGGGGGCGTAGGCGCCCAGGCCGTTCCGCGGCGCCAGCACCACGAGGGCGAGCGAGGGCTCGGTCCCGGAGCGGCCGCCGGACCGGGGGGACCGCACCGGCGGGCGCGGGTCGGGGGCGGCACGCCGTATGGCACCCCGTGCGGCGGCGTCGCGGCGTTCGCCGACCTGGGCGGAGGAGATGCCGCCCGGCGCGGTGTCCCACGGCTGGACCATGCCGGAGTCCCGCACGTCGACCTGGCCCACGCCGGACGCGGCCAGCACCACAGCCACTGCGGCGCCCACCCGTCCCGCGCCGCGTACCTGGACCCGTATCGTGCGCCGGGCCGCCAGTAGGGCCGCCGCGGTGCCCGGTCCGGGGTGCAGCAGCGAGAGGGAGGCGAAGTCGGGCCGCAGCCGTTCCAACGCGGCGTCCCGGTGCCGTAAGGCGCCCGCGAGGGCCGCCAGGCTGTCCGCGTCGTCCAGCACACCGCCCCGAGTGAGGGTGGCCAGCAGGCGGTCGGCCCGCTCCTCGTCGAGGCCGAGCGCGGTCGCCTCGTCCCGCAGGAGGGCGGGTCCGCGGGTACCGTCGAGCAGTTTGAGGAACAGTGCCGAGGCGTCGTCCACCGGCGACAGGACGACCGCGTGCGCGGGGTCCACTCCGAACTGGACGCTGTCGCGATCCCGCCAGGTGCGGCGCATGGCCGGCTTGAGCATCGCGTGCATGACCGTCTCCCGTGATCGACTCCGGACGCCGGCGGATCCGCCGCCCGGACATGTTCATTCTGGACCGAAGCGGGAGAAAGGCGCTGAAAGTTATCCACAGGCTGGGGGAAAGGTCATCTCGTCATACCGCGCCTCGCTCCGACATGTGCCGCCCTCTGCCGCCTTGAGGCGATACGCGACCGCCTTGAGGCGACACGCGACCGCTGCAATTGCGACCCGCGACCGCTGTGAGGCGATACCCGCCCCCTGTGAGTCGGGGCCCGTCCGCCGCGAGCCGGGCTCGGCCACCGTGAGGCGCGGCCCGGCCGCCGCCTCATCGGGGTTCCGCTCCGCTGTCCCGCGACGGTGCCTTTCGAGTCGCGCGACGGCGAAGTCGTTGAGCGGGTAACGTCGGAGCGTGTCCGCCGATGCGCCCTGTGGCCCGCCCGCCGCCGTCCCGCTGCCCGGTGAAGGTCCGGCCGACGTGGAGGTGCGGCGTAGTGCCCGCCGCCGGAGAACCGTTTCCGCATACCGGGAGGGCGGGCGGACGATCGTTCTGATCCCGGCGGGGATGTCGGTGGCCGAGGAGCGGCGCTGGGTGACCGTGATGCTGCGCAAGCTGGCGGCGCAGGAGAGCCGGCGGATGCTCGGGGACGCCGAACTGGGGGAGCGCGCCACGCTGTTGTCCGAGCAGTACCTGGAGGGGCGGGCGCGGCCGGCCGGCGTGCGGTGGGTGACCAACCAGAACTCGCGGTGGGGCTCGTGCACCCCGGCCGAGGGGAGTATCCGACTGTCACACCGGTTGCAGGGCATGCCGGACTACGTCGTCGACTACGTGCTGCTGCACGAACTCGCGCATCTGCTGGTGCCCGGCCATGGTGAACGTTTCTGGAAGCTGCTGGAGTCCTACCCGCGCACCGAGCGGGCCCGCGGCTATCTGGAGGGGGTCGCCGCGGCGGAACGGCTGCCCCGGCGGGCCGGCGCCGCGGAGGACCCGGCGCCGAGCGTCTGACCGTGCGGACGGCGAACCGGGACGCGGGTGCGAAGTCGTCGTGGGGGCCGGATCGGGGGCCGCGATGTCGTGGTGGGAGGCCGAGTAGTGGCGGGTGGCCGAGTCGAGCCGGGCGGAGCGCGGTGGCGGACACCGGTTCGGCGGTCTGCCGGGTGGCGGCCTCCGGCTCGGTGTGCGTGGCTTCGGCGCGCGGATCGGCCGGCGTGCGGTGGATCTCGGCGGCGGGCGCGGGCCGTGGTAGCGGTGGGTCGGTGACGGCGGTGGGGTCGGTGACAGTGCTGGGTTGATGACGGCGCTGTGGTGGTGACGGCGGTGGGTCGGTGACACGGCGGGGGCGGTGACGCGGCGGGGGCGGTGACCGCGCGGTGGGGTCAGTGACAACGGTCAGGTCCGTACATAACCGTTGTCACTGACAACGACCAGTCAACGATTCCCCGGAACACGCAACGCCCCGCGCCCGGACACGCCGACATCACCGCGCCTCACAGGCGGCGCAGCGTCTCCTCCAGGAGGCGCACGACCGACTCGTCGGCCACCTCCGGCACCCGCGCGTACGGGAACCAGCGCAGGTCGAGCGACTCCTCGCTGATCGCCTCGGTCGCTCCGGCGGGTGCCAGCGCGGCGTACTGGACGTCGAGGTGCCAGGCGCAGGGCGTCAGGTGGCGGTCTAGGCGGACCGGGCCGCCGGACAGCAGGGTCAGGCCGGTTATGCCGGACTCCTCGGTGGCCTCGCGCAGGGCGGAGGCCGGCAGGGAGGCGTCGTCCGGTTCGCAGTGGCCGCCGGTCTGGAGCCAGCGGCGGATCTTCTTGTGCAGGGTGAGCAGGACGCGGCCACCGTCGGGGTCGACGACGAGCGCGCTGGCCGTGATGTGCCCGTCGGCGCAGGCCTTCCACATGCCGCCCGGGTGGCCCGCGAGATGGTCGAGGAAAGCCAGGCGCAGCCGGTCCTGCTCGGGCAGGTCCGCCGGCGCGGCCCACTGCTTCAGTACGTGGGCCGCGTTCTCGTGCAGTGTCACGTGCGGTCTTCGCCCTTGCCCTTGCCGTCGCCCTTGCCGTCGTCGTCGCCGTCGTCGCCGGTCCTGTCCCGGCTCTCGCCCGGCTTCCCGTCACCGTCGCCGGCCTTCGGGGAGTCGGCACCGGTGCCTGCGGTGGTCTCGTGCTGTTCGCGGGCGGCGTCGCCGAGGAGCTTGTCGAGGGCGTCGAAGTCGAACGTCTCGTCGTGCTCGCGGTGGACGAAGCCGTCGGGGTCGTCGAGGTCGGCGGCGGTGGGCAGCATGTCGGGGTGCTCCCACAGCGCGTCGCGGCCGTCGGCGCCGCGGGCGTCGGCGAGCGAGGCCCACAGCCGGGCGGCGTCACGCAGGCGGCGCGGGCGCAGTTCCAGGCCGATGAGGGTGGCGAAGGTCTGCTCGGCGGGACCGCCGCTCGCGCGGCGGCGGCGCAGGGTCTCGCGCAGCGCTCCGGCGGACGGCAGGTGGGGTGCGGCGGCGGCGTGCACGACGGCGTCGACCCAGCCCTCGACCAGGGCGAGGGCGGTCTCCAGCCGGGCGAGGGCCGCCTTCTGCTGCGGGGTGTCCTCGGGCTGGAACATGCCCTGCTGGAGGGCGTCCTGAAGGGCCTGCGGGTTGGACGGGTCGAGCTGGCCGACCGCGTCCTCCAGGCGTGCGGTGTCGACGGAGATGCCGCGGGCGTAGCCCTCGACGGCGCCGAACAGGTGGGCGCGCAGCCACGGGACGTGGGCGAACAGGCGCTGGTGCGCGGCCTCGCGCAGGGCGAGGTAGAGCCGCACCTCGTCCTGCGGGACGCCGAGGCCCTTGCCGAGGGCGGTGATGTTGACCGGGATGAGCGCGGCCTTGCCGGCCGGGCCGAGTGGCAGGCCGACGTCGGTGGAGCCGACGACCTCGCCGGCCAGGACGCCGAGGGCCTGGCCGATCTGGGTGCCGAACATCGCGCCGCCCATCGAGCGCATCATGCCGATGAGCGGGCCGGCCATGGCCTGCATCTCCTCGGGCAGCACACCGCCCATGGCGGCGCCGACGCGTTCGGCGATGGGGTCGACGAGTTCCTTCCACACCGGCAGGGTGGCCTCGACCCATTCGGCCCGGCTCCACGCCACCGCGGAACCGGCGCCGGACGGCAGGGAGGTGGTGTCGTCCAGCCAGAGGTCGGCCAGGCGCAGGGCCTCCTCGACGGCGGCGCGTTCGGAGGCGCCGACGCTGGAATCCTTGGTGCCGTCGGCGGTGCCCTGGGCGACGGTCTGGCGGGCGATGTCCTTGGCCATGTCCCAGTTCACCGGGCCACCATCGAAGGAGAGCATTTGGCCGAGCTGCTGGAAGGCGGCGCCGAGATCGTTGGGGTTGAGACCGCCGAACATGGCGGAGAGCGGATTGTCCCCGCCGGCTCCCGCGCCACCGCCGAGGCCCGGCATGCCGCCGAAGCCGCCGAACCCGCCGAACCCGAACGGACCGCCCGCGCCGGACCCGGACCCCGACCCGGACCCCGAGCCGGACCCGGACCCGGAGCCCGATCCGGACCCTGAGCCGGAACCCGAGCCGGATCCAGACCCCGACCCCGAGCCCGAGCCGGACGACCCCGACCCCGAACCGGAGCCGGACGACCCCGACCCCGAGCCGGAATCCGAGCCCGAGCCGGAACCCGGGTCGGAGTCGCCGTGGCTGCCGCTCGGACGCCTGCCGGCCCCGCGGCCCCCGTCCTCGGGCTCCTCAGGAGGGACGCCGAATCCAAATGGGGTGTCACTCACGGGCTTCCTCGGCTCTGTGTGTTCGGCTCGGTGTGGTGGTCTGTGTCGGCCTTGTCCCTCCAGCCTAGACACTCTCGGGCAGGATGGGACCGGCGTACCTCGTACCAGAGACAACAGTGGGAGAAGCCCGGTGAGTTCCCCGGAACCGCACGTTCGCTCAGGGCGGAGCACTCGTGCCTCCGCCCGCCCGGTGGTGGCGATCACCGGCGCGGCCTCCGGGGTCGGTCACCGGCTCGCGCTGCGGCTCGCCGCGTCCGAGGAGGTCAGGAAGGTCGTGGCGATCGACGAACGCCGCGCGGACGTGCCCGGGGCGCAGTGGCGGGTGCTGGACGTGCGGGACCCGGCGATCGCGGACCGGCTGCGGCTGGAGGACCGGCCGGTGGACGTCGTGGTGCACCTGGCGCTCGACATGGACCTGGAGTCGGATCCGGCGGCGCGCACCGCGTTCAACGTGCGCGGCACCCAGACCGTGCTGACCGCCGCCGCGGCCGCCGGGGTGCACCGGGTGGTGCTGGTGACGTCGGCGATGGTCTACGGGGCGCTGGCCGACAACGACGTGCCGCTGGCGGAGGACGCGCCGCTGCGGGCCACCGAGGAGGCGTCGTGCGTCGGGGACCTGCTGGAGATCGAACGGCTCGGCCGCCGGGCGCCGCGGGCGCATCCGGGACTCAACGTGACCGTGGTGCGCCCGGCGGTACTGGTCGGCGGGACCGACACCGCGCTGACCCGGTACTTCGAGTCGCCGCGGTTGCTGGTGGTGGCGGGCAGCCGGCCGCGCTGGCAGTTCTGCCACGTCGACGACCTGGTGGAGGCGCTGGAGTACGCGGCGCTGGGCTGGGCCGAGGGCGAGATGGCCGTGGGGTGCGACGGCTGGCTGGAGCAGGAGGAGGTCGAGGAGCTGTCGGGCATCCGGCGCATGGAGCTGCCGCAGGCGGTCGCGCTGGGCGCGGCGGCCCGGCTGCACCGGCTGGGCCTGACGCCGTCGCCGGCCGGGGACCTCGAGTACACGAGGTACCCGTGGGTGGTCAGCGGCAGCCGGTTGCACGAGGCGGGATGGCGGCCGCGCTGGAGCAACGAGGAGGTGCTGGCGGCGTTGCTGGAGGAGGTCAAGGGGCGGCACACGGTGGTGGGCCGGCGGCTGGGGCGCAAGGACGCGACGACGCTGGGCGCGGCCGGTGCGACGGTGGCCCTGGTCGGCACGGCGGCGCTGGTCCGCCGGGCCCGCAAGCGCCGCGGGGGCTGAGGGCGCGGAGCGGGGAGCGTCGCGGGGGCCGGACCGCCGCTGGGCGCGGGGCTGAGGGTGCGGGGGCCACGGGGGCTGGGAGGGCTGAGGCGGGCGGACCGGGGAGGGTGCCGGGGCTGAGGGGGCGGTCGGGCGTCGGGCGCTTCGGCGGTGCGGGACCATGGACGGTATGGCGAACGACGCGGGCACGGGCGAGGTCAGGGACGACGGACCCATCAGGTTGTTGGCGATCCGGGACACCCCGCTGTCGGTGGACGAGGTGTTCGCGGCGATGGGCGACGACGCGGCCGGCGGGACGGCGCTGTTCGTCGGCACGGTGCGGAACCACGACAACGGTCCGGCGGCGGTGACCGGGCTCGGGTACTCGGCGCATCCGAGTGCGGCGGCGGAGTTGCGGCGGGTGGCGGAGAAGGTGGTGGCGGACTTCCCCGTGCTGGCGCTGGCGGCCGCGCACCGGGTGGGGGAGCTGGCGGTGGGGGATCTGGCGGTGGTGGTGGCGGTCGGGTGCGCGCACCGCGGGGAGGCGTTCGAGGCGTGCCGGCGGCTGATCGACGACCTCAAGCGCGAGGTGCCGATCTGGAAGCACCAGGCGTTCGCCGACGGTTCGCAGGAATGGGTCGGGGTCTGACGCCGCGGGTGGCGGGTGGTTCACCGGAGTGGACGCGTTCGGGTTGCGTAACCGCGAGGGCCGACTGAGCGTTGATTACGTGGGCGGTTAATGTGCTCATAGGTCCTACTTCGGTATGTGTGGTCGGGAGGCCGGCGTGGCGGCTCTGGAGTGGTTGCTGATTCCGGTCATCGGAGGGGTCGTGGCGGGCTTGTGGGTCGTATGGGCCGACCGGCGCCGCAAACAGGCGGGAGACCTCAACTCACTCGCCGGTTACGCGCGTTTCCGCGAGGCGATGGCCAAGTCCCACTCGGGCGGCCCGGAGGCGTAGGACGCCCGGTCGCCCGTATGGGCAAGCCGTCCGAACGGTGGGCCCGCTCCGCTGGTGAAGCCGTCCGCGCCGGTGAGCCCGCTCGCACGGTGAGGCCGGCGGCACCGGTGAGTCCGCCCGTACGGTGAAGCCGTCGGCACCGGTGAGGGCATCCGCGCCGGTGAGCCTGCTCGTACGGTGAAGCGATCGGCACCGGTGAGGGCATCCGCGCCGGTGAGGCCGCCCGTCACGGTGAAGCGATCGGCACCGGTGAAGCCAACCGCTCCGGTGAGGCCGTCCCCGGACGAAACCGCCCGCTAAATGCCCCGCGGACGGATCCGCGTGCCAGGAACCCGACCCCGGTCGGACGTGTCCCCGCGCGCCGCCGGGCCGGCGGCGCCGTGCCTGCCCGCAGAGCGTCCCGGTGCCTGCCCGCGGAGCGTCCCGGTACCGGCCCGCGGAGCGCCCGTCACTCCCCGCAGTCGCGCGGTGGCCCGCCCGCGGGGCGTATCGCGCGGGGCCGTCCGGACGGACCGGCCCAACGGGCGTCGTCACAGGCGGTTCCCGTAGGGTCGTGGCATGTCACGCCGCTCCGCGACCCTGCTGACCTCGACGCTGCTGCTCATAGTGCTGTTCTGCGTCGCGGTGCTGCTCCCCGTCCCGTACGCAGAGATGTCGCCGGGGCCCACGGTCAACACGCTGGGCAAGAACGACGGGCAGCCGGTGCTCCAGATTTCCGGTCACCGTACGTATCCGACGGCCGGTCACCTGAACATGGTGACGGTGCGGGTGACCGGCGCGGACTACCGGATGAACCTCATCGAGGCGGTTTCCGGCTGGCTGGCGCACGACGACAGCGTGGTGCCGCACGACACGCTGTACCCGCAGGGGCAGACCTCGCAGCAGGCCGACCAGGAGAACGCCGAGGAGTTCACCGAGTCGCAGGACAGCGCGAAGGTCGCGGCGCTGGAGGCGCTCAAGCTGCCGGTGCAGTCGCGTGTGGTGGTCGGTTCGGTGGTCAAGGGCAGCCCGGCGCAGGGCAAGCTGCACGCGGGTGACGTGATCAAGGCGGTCGACGGCGGCGCGGTCAAGGCCCCGACGGACGTGGCGAAGCTGGTCACCAAGCACAAGGCCGGCCAGACGGTGGTCTTCACCGTGGTGCCGGCGAAGGGGTCGGGCGACACCGACATCGTGGCGTCCGGGAACGTGACGCGGAACATCGCCATCCGCACCGCGAAGGCGAGCGACGGCCGGGCGATCGTCGGTATCCAGGCCGAGGAGGCGCACAGCTTCCCGTTCACCATCAAGATCCAGCTGGCGGACGTCGGCGGGCCGAGCGCCGGGATGATGTTCAGCCTGGGGCTGATCGACAAGCTGACGCCGGGCGACCTGACCGGCGGCAAGTTCGTGGCCGGTACGGGCACGATCGACGACAACGGCGCGGTCGGGCCGATCGGCGGCATCTCGCTGAAGGTCATCGCGGCCCGCGAGGCCGGGGCCCAGTACTTCCTGACGCCGTCGGACAACTGCGCGGAGGCGTCCAAGGACACCCCGGCCGGTCTGCGGCTGGTCAAGGTCAAGACCCTCAAGGACTCGCTCAACGCCCTGTCGGACATACGTTCCGGCAAGACCGCCGACCTGCCCCGCTGCCCGGCGGGCTGACCGCGCGCGAGCGCGGCGAGGGGCGCGGATCGCGGTGCGGTGCCGCGCCGTGCGAGGGGCGCCGTGGTGTCGGCCGGTGCCGTGTCGTCCCGTGTCGCGCCGGGAACCGCTTGAGCCCGGTGCCGGTCCGATCATCGGACCGACGCCGGGCTCAGGGCTTCTCGCGGCTTCTCGGGGGCTCTACGGTGCTCTGCTGCGGGGATCCTGAGGCTCCTGGGGGCTCCCGGGGCTCCGCGTAGGCGCCCTCGGCGCTCCCCGGGCTCCTCGGGGCCCCACCGACCCCTCAGCCGTTCGGGCTGCGGCGCGTCGGCTCCGGGCAACGGCCCACGGCACGGCACCGCAAGGGAACTCGAACCTCACCGCTGAGCAGGCCGCGCCGCCGAGCGCCGAGCCCCGCGCCGCACAGCAGACCCCGCCGCAGAGCCCCCCGCACCGCCTGAGCCCCCGCACCGCAGGGCCCCCGCGCCACCCCCGGAGGGCTACCCCTCGAACGTCGCGCGCAGCGCCTCCGCCAGCCCCGGCACCAGGTCCGACCCGGTCAGCACCTCCGACGACGTGTCCTTCTCGCGCAGCCGGATCGCCGACTCACGGGTGCCGTCGCGCAGGACGCCGACCGTCATGCGGACCTCGCGGCGCTCGGGGTGGGCGGCGACCCAGGCGGTCAGCGCCTTCTCGGTCAGGCCCTTGGGGATCGACGTCTCGGCGCTCGGCGGCAGCATCAGCCGTTCGACGGTCAGCGCGCAGCCGGCCACCACGTCGGGCCAGGCGATGGTCGCCAGGAACTCGTCCAGCGCGGTGCCGGCCGGGAGTTCGTCCTGCTCGACCGGGGTCAGCGCGGCGGTCTCCTGGCCGTCCTCCAGGCCGAGCTGCTCGCTCAGCGACGGTTCCTGCGCGCGCAGCCGCTCGGTGTCGACCAGCGCGAACAGGCGGGCGGGCTGGTCCCAGCCGAGCCCGGCCGCGTACTCGTCGATCTCCAGTACGGCACGGGTCAGTGGGGTTGCGGCGACGGGCGTGCCACCGCTGGGAGTGTTGGACATGGGCACCATCCTGCCCTTCTCCGGCCCCGGAACGGGAACCGGCCGCCGCGTAGGTAAGTTGCATGGGTGGTGTCCGCCCCTGGGCGCCGCAGGCGAAGCGCCGTGGACGCGCCGGCCGGCCGAGGTGGGATCACCGGCCGGCGGGGTGTGCGCGGCGCGCGTGTGACGACGCGAACGTGTTGAGAAGGTGCGCACCGTGGCATTCCCGATGCCGGAGCGGGAGGACGGCCAGGACGGCCGGGACGACGACGCGGAGACGTACTCCGCGCGGCTGTCGACACGCCAGCGGGCGCTGTTCGCGGTGGTGGCGGCGGTGGCGCTGCTGAGCATGGGGTTCGTGGCCTTCTCCGGCTTCTGGACCGACCACCTGTGGTACCGCTCGGTCGGCTACGGGTCGGTCTTCCACACCGCGCTGTGGACCCGGGTGGGGCTGTTCGCCGTCTTCGGCGGCGTGATGGCCGCGGCGGTCGGCGCCAACGCGTACCTGGCGCACCGGATGCGGCCGCCGGTGGGCGCGATGTCGCCGGAGGAGCAGGGGATCGACCGCTACCGGATGGGCATCGCGCCGTTCCGGGTGTGGCTGGTGGTGGTGGTCAGCGCGCTGGTCGGGCTGATCGCCGGGGCCTCGGCGGCCGGCCAGTGGCGGGTGTGGCTGGCGTACGCCAACGCCGTGCCGTTCGGGACGCGGGACCCGCAGTTCGGGCTGGACGCCTCGTTCTACACCTTCGACCTGCCGTGGTACCGCTTCGTGCTCAGCTTCGGGTTCGCGGTGGTGGTGCTGTCGCTGGTGTCGGCCGCGCTGACCCACTACCTGTACGGCGGGCTGCGGGTGACCAGCCCGGGCGCGCGGGCCACGGCGGCGGCCACCGGGCACCTGTCGGTGCTGCTGGGGCTGTTCGTGTCGCTGAAGGCGGCCGCCTACTGGCTGGACCGCTACGGGCTGGCCGTCAAGTCCAGCGGCTTTCGCACCACGGCCGGGTGGACCGGGCTGCGGTACGTGGACGCCAACGCGTACCTGCCGGCCAAGACCATCCTGTTCTGCATCGCCGTCATCTGCGCGCTGCTGTTCTTCGCCACGCTGTGGCGGCGCACCTGGAGCCTGCCGGTGCTGGCGTTCGGGCTGATGGTGCTGTCGGCGGTGCTGATCGGCGGGCTGTATCCGGCGATCGTGCAGAAGTTCCAGGTCCAGCCGGACCAGGCGGTCAAGGAGGCGCCGTACCTGCGGCGCAACATCACCGCCACCCGGGCCGCCTACGGTCTGACCGGCGTGCGCGTCTCCCCGCTGCCGGCCGCGCCGAAGACGTCCGGGGCGAAGCTGCGGGCGGACGCCGACAGTACGGCCGACGTGACGCTGCTCGACCCGGACGTGGCGGCACCGGACTTCCGCCAGGCGCAGCAGGCGGGCGGGTACTACACGTTCACCTCACCGCTGACCGTCGACCGCTATCCGGTCGACGGCCGCGAGCAGCCGACCGTGCTGGGGCTGCGGGAGCTGAAGCTGTCCGGGGTGCCGGAGGACAACTGGACCAACGAACACTTCACGTACACCCACGGATACGGCGTCGTGGCCGCCGACGCCGACAGCACCACCGACGCCGGCGCGCCGCTGCTGACCGAGCGGGACGTGCCGCCCACCGGGGCGCTGGGCTCCTACGAACCGCGGATCTACTACGGCCAGGACACCACGCAGTACTCGATCGTCGGCGGCGGGGCCAAGGAGGTCGACTACGCGGACGGCGGCGGCGAGAAGAGCACCCGGTACGCCGGGGTCGGCGGCGTCAGCCTGGCGGACACCTTCACCCGGGCCGCGTACGCGGTGCAGACCGGCGACCCGCAGATCCTGTACTCGGCCGCGATCGGCCCGGCGTCACGCATCCTGTACGACCGCACGCCCCAGCAGCGGGTGCAGGCCGTCGCGCCCTGGCTGACCGTCGACGGCACGCCGTACCCGGCGGTGGTGGACGGCCGGATCCAGTGGATCGTCGACGGGTACACCACGAGCGACGACTACCCGTACTCCTCGCGCACCACGCTGGGCACCGGCGCGGCCGGCCGGCAGGTCAACTACGCGCGGGACGCGGTGAAGGCGACGGTCGACGCGTACGACGGGACGGTGCGGCTGTACCAGTGGGACACCCGCGACCCGGTGCTGAAGACCTGGATGCGGGCGTTCCCGCACACCGTGCTGCCGAAGAAGGACATCCCGCCGGCGCTGACCGCCCACCTGCGCTACCCCCAGGACCTGTTCACCACGCAACGCGCGCTGCTGACCCGGTATCACGTCACCGACGCGGCCGCGTTCGCCAGCGGCAGCGAGGAGTGGCGGGTGCCCGCCGACCCGACCGGTGCCGGCAGCGCCGCCGAGGCCCCGCAGTACCAGAGCATCACCCTGCCGGGTGACACGTCCCGTACCTGGCAGCTCACCTCCGGGTTCACCTCCACCGGGCGGCAGAACGTCAGCGCGTTCCTCGCCGTCGACTCGGACGCCACCAGCGCGGCGTACGGCACGATGCGGCTGCTGGAACTGCCCACCGGCGACGCGGTACCGGGACCGCGCGCCACCCAGACCGACTTCACCGCCGACCCGGCGGTCGCCGGGCGGCTGGCGGAGCTGCGCAAGGGCGGATCGCGGGTGGAGTTCGGCGACCAGCAGGCGATACCCATGGACGGCGGGGTGCTCTACGTCGAACCCGTCTACACGGCCGGTCCCGGCGCCGGGCCGCCGGCGCTGAAGCTCGTGCTGGCCTCCTACGGCACCGGGCGCCCCGCCTTCGGCAGCACGCTCGACCAGGCGCTGGACGGCCTGTTCGGCTCCACCTCCGCCCCCGAACCGCCGCCCGCGGCCTCCGGCGCCGCCGCCGACGCGACCGCGGTGCGCCGCGCGCTGGCCGACGCCCAGCGGGACTTCGACGCCGGGCAGAAGGCGATGCGCTCCGGCGACTGGACCGCGTACGGCAAGGCTCAGCAGGCCCTGAACGACGCGCTGCGCCGGGCCTCCGACGCGGAGAAACGGCAGGCCGCGGCGACGGGGGACCGCTGAGCGGCGCCGCGGTGGTGGCGGAGCGCCCGGCCGTGCCGTGGTAGCCTTAGGGCACAACGACGCGGGGTGGAGCAGCTCGGTAGCTCGCTGGGCTCATAACCCAGAGGTCGCAGGTTCAAATCCTGTCCCCGCTACTGAATACAGGAAGACCCGGAATCCGTAACGGACTCCGGGTCTTCCTGCGTGCGCCGGTGTTCCGCGGATGCTGATGTTCGGGAAGAACGCGCTGACGTACCGCGGGCGCTGACGCTGCGCCAGGCCGTCCGGCGGCGTCGTGCGGGGGCGTCGTGCGGTGCGGTCGTGGCCTCGTGCGGTGCGGCCGTACGGGACCACCCCACGCGCCGGCTTCGGGGCACCGGTCTCACGAGCCTTCAGGTGCCCGCGCCTTCCGCTTCGCCGCGTCCGGCTCAGGTGTCCCGCGTCCACGGAGTGCCTGCGTCCGTTCCAGGTGTCGGCGCGTCGGCCTCGGATGCGCGCGTCGGCTTCGGGTGTCCGGGCGCGGGTTTCGGTGCGCGATCCGGCTTCAGGCGTCCGCCCGTCGGTCTCGGATGCGCGCGCCGGCTTCATGGGGCGCGCGCGACGGTTCCCCGGACGGCCGCGCGGTGGACTCCGGGAGGTGCGGGCGCGTCGGTGCGGCGGTCGGCGGGGGCGGTGCGGGGGGCGGTGCCGGGGTCGGGGCGGTGGTCGGCGCGGGGGCTGGCGCAGTGGCCGTTCTCACGGCAACCCGGAGCGGTGCGCGGTGCGTCAACTCAGGTATGTGGTCGGCGCGCACGTGTCATGTGGCGGATGCGCGTTGACATCCGCGTTGTGGGGGTAGGTCCCCAGCGTCGTGGTTTGCAGTGTCGTCGTGTCGGGAAGTCGACAAAGCGCTGTAGTGACCTCGCGGGCTGCGATATACCAGGATGTACACCGGTTGCGGGTGGTGCGACGATGAACCACATGGGGGATGGTGCGAAATTTCGGGAAGCTCGCCCGCCTGACGGGGGTGCGAGCATGACGGTCCTGACGCAGGCGCCGGTCGGCGCCGGGGCGCTCGACGACGACGTCCTGACGGCCCGGGAGGACGCCGAGCTGGAGGCGCGCTACCGGCGTGCCGCCGACACCGGCGACACCGCGGCGCAGAGCATGGCGGGCACGCTGCTGCTGCGAAGAGGGGACCTCGACACGGCGGAGACCTACCTGCGGGCCGCCACCGCGGCCGGCGACCGGGCCGCCGCCAACAACCTCGGCGTCCTGATGCACCAGCGCGGTCTGGCCGACGAGGCGGCCGGCTGGTGGCGGATCGCCGCCGTCGCCGGCAGTGCCTCGGCCGCGCACGCCCTGGGACGCCACCACCGCGAACGCGGCGACGCGCCCGCCGCCGAGTACTGGCTGCGGCAGGCCGCCGCCTGCGGCCACGTGCCCGGCGCCTACGCGCTCGCCGACCTGCTGGAGCAGCACCGCGACCCGGACGCCGAACGCTGGTACCGGGCCGCCGCCGAGCACGGCCACCGCGAGGCCACCCACCGGGTCGCCCTGCTGTGCGAGGACCGCGGCCGCGACGCCGAGGCCGAGCAGTGGTACCGCCAGGCCGCCGCCCGCGGTCACGGCGGCGCCGCGCTGCGCCTCGGCAGCCTGCTGGAGGACCGCGGCGAGGCCAAGGAGGCCGGCCGCTGGTACCTGACCGCCGCCCGGGCCGGCGACGCGCGCGCCGCCTGCGCGCTGGGCTTCCTGCTGCGCGACGCCGGCGACACCGAGGGCGCCGCCGAGTGGTGGCGCCGCGCCGCCGAGGACGGTGACGGCCAGGCCGCCAACGCCCTCGGCGCGCTGCACGCCCAGAACGGCGAGACCCAGACGGCGGAGCGCTGGTACCGCGCCGCGCTGGCCGCCGGCGACGACAACGGCGCCTACAACCTCGGCCTGCTGTGCGCCGCCCGCGGCCGGGCCGCCCAGGCCGAGCAGTGGTACCGGCGCGCGGCCTACGCCGGGCACCGCGAGGCCGCCAACGCGCTGGCGGTGCTGCTGCTCCAGCACGACGACCCGGCCGGCGCGGAGCCGTGGTTCTCCAAGGCCGCCGAGGCCGGCAGCGTGG
The DNA here is from genome assembly GCF_027947535.2 of Streptantibioticus silvisoli. Classification (GTDB taxonomy): domain Bacteria; phylum Actinomycetota; class Actinomycetes; order Streptomycetales; family Streptomycetaceae; genus Streptantibioticus_C; species Streptantibioticus_C silvisoli. Next base: position 20,570 of record NZ_JAAGKO020000018.1, on the reverse strand, counting down.
ACGCCGCGTTCAACCTCGGCATCCTGTGCGCCGGGCGCGGCGACCCGACCGCCTCCCGGCGCTGGTACGAGCGGGCGGCGGCCGCCGGGCACACCGAGGCCGCGCTCCAGGTCGCCATGGCGTTGCAGAAGGACGGCGACGCCCAGGGCGCCGAGACGCATCTGCGGTGCGCGGCCGGCGGCGGCAACGCGGACGCCGCCTTCCGGCTCGGCGCGGTCCTCGACCAGGACGCCGCCGAGTGCGAGGAGTGGTACGAGCGGGCCGCCCGGCTCGGGCACCGCAGGGCGCAGATCCGGCTGGGCATGCGGGCCGCCGAACGCGGTGATTCGGTCGACGCCGCCCGCTGGTACCGGCTGGCCGCCGAGGCCGGCAGCCGCAACGGCGCGTTCAACCTCGGCCTGCTGCTGGCCCGCGAGGGCAGCGAGCCGGAGGCGGCGGTGTGGTGGCGGCGGGCCGCCGACGCGGGCCACGGCCGGGCCGCGCTGCGGCTCGCGCTGATCGCCGCCCGGCGCGGCGCGCTGGACGACGCCCGGCACTGGTGCGACCGCGCCGTGGAGAGCGGCCCCGACGAGGTCTCCGAACGCGCGGCCCGGCTGGCCGACGCGCTGCGCGAGGAGCTGTCCGCGTGACCGGTGCGGTGACCCGCACCGGTGACCCCGGCCGGTGACCCCGGCCCTGACGCCCGCCGACCCCGGTCGGTGGTTCCGGCGGGTGGCCCCGCCGCGGTCCGGAGGGGGCGGGCGGGAACGGATTTGCCGGGTGGGGAACGGGTCGTCTAGAGTAAAGGCACAACGACGCGGGGTGGAGCAGCTCGGTAGCTCGCTGGGCTCATAACCCAGAGGTCGCAGGTTCAAATCCTGTCCCCGCTACTGAAGACGAGAGGCCCGGAACGAAAGTTCCGGGCCTCTCGTGTTGTCGCCGTCCGGTGTTCGCCCCCGGTGCACGCCGGCCGCCTCCGCACCGGCGCCGGGACCGCCCCCTCCCCGCGAAAGCACAGCCGCAGCCGACGCGTCCCGCGTCGCGCACGGGAGCGGAAACCGGAACCGGAGCGGGCTCAACTCCCGCTGTCGTGACCGCCGTTACCCGATTCGGCCTGGCGCAGCAGTGCCTCGGTGGCGGCGTCGAAGTACGGGCTGTAGGAGATGGCGTCCTCGTGCGGCGTGCCGTCCGGAGGGCCGCCGCCGTTGAAACCGCCGATGAGGCCGACCAGCCGGCCGGTGCGGGACCCGGGGGACAGCAGCACCCACGGGGCGCCGGAGACGCCGGCCGTGTAACCGCCGCAGTGCATCTCGCGGTACGCGCGGTGGGCCGGCGACTGATAGGTCGGCAGCGTGCAGGTCAGCTGCCGGTTGCCGGGGTCGCCGGACTCGGGGTAGCCGGTGGTCGTCACCCCGAGCAGGTGGAACGGCTGGTCGACGGTGAGGGTGTCGGCGCCGGCCGCCGACTCGATGGCGCGCCCGTCGGACCGGCCGACCCGCAGGAACGCGTAGTCGTAGTCCTCGTCGTGCCCCTCGGCGGTGTAGCGCGGGTCGATCCACACGTGGTCGACCTGCCACGAGCCGTAGGGGCGCGAGCCGCCCGACAGCCCCGGCACCACCGTCGTACCGGTGAGGTAGGAGCCGCTGGCGTACACGCAGTGCGCGGCCGTCATCACCAGGTCGCCGCCCGTGCTGTGCACCACGCTGCCGCTGCAGTACGGCGATCCGCCGGACGCCAGCAGCCGGACCACCGCCGGATAGGCGCGGGAGGCGGTCAGGAAGGTGCCCTCGCGGGACCAGTCGGGCGGCGGGGTGGGACCGGCCGGTGAGGCCGAACGGCCCGCGGGGTGGCGGCTCTCGGCCAGCGTGAGCATCCGCGGCCCGTAGCCGGCGAACGCGGCGATCAGCAGGATGCCGGCCCCCGCCGTGATGGCCGTCCGCAACCGGCCTCGACCGCTTCGGCGCACCAGGACCCTCCGTCGTCTCGTCACCACCGCCGGGAATGGGCGACCCCGCACCGACCGCACGTCAACAATACGCACAGGCCGGGACACTGAACCAGCCTTGAGTAGAGGGGCGGTAAGGCGTGGGCAAAGGCGAGCGAACTTGCTTGGTGTGAAGGCCACGCTAGGTGATCCTTGACCCGGGAACGGCACGAAAGGCGGCGGGGCGCGTTGTTGCGCAAGAAGCGGGCACGAACGGTGCTGCGTCGCCGGGAGGTGTATCCGCAGGCGGTGGACAGCGGTCGGTGGCGACCGCTGTGCCGGGCGGCGGAGACCGGCCGCAGGGTGGCCGCGGACGTCCTGCTGGACGAACTGCGCGGCGTCCTGGAACGCGGCACGGCCGAGGACCGCAAGATCGCCCTGGACGAACTGCTGCTGGCCGGGCCCCGGTTGTGGCTCTCCCTCGACCGGTACGCCCGGGCCGGCACCGCGCGCCGCGCCGCCGGCGGCCGGGCCGAGCCCGCGCGGGCGCTGCCGCCGGACGCGGACCCGCTGCGGCTGGTGCTGGCCTCCTTCGACGCCGACGGTCGGCTGCGGCAGGCCGCGGTGGAACGCCTGGCCCGGCGCAGTGGCCGGTTCGCGGTGGCCGCGCTGGCGCTGCGCACCGACGACTGGGTGCCGGCGGTGCGCGACCCGGCCCGGGCGGCGTTGCTGGCGCACGTCGCGCCGGACGAGGCGGCCTCGGCGGTCCGGCTGCTGTCGCGGCTCGGCGCCCGCAGCCGCTCCGGCGGGGTGCTGGAGGAGTACCGGGCGGTGCTGCGCGAGCCCGAACGGCGGCGCACCGTACGCCGGTTGGCCGCCGAACCCGACCCGCACGCCCGGCGATTCGGCATGGGGCTCGCGCTGGAACTCGGTGAGTACGTGCGCGGTGACCTGGCCCGCGCCGCGCTGCACGACCGCGACCAGGAGTGCCGGCGGCTGTGCGCGCGGCAGTTGCTCGACCTCGACCCGGACCAGGCCGGCCGGCTGATGTGGGCGCGTTCCGCGGCGGTGCGGGAGCTGGCGGTGGCGGCGCTGCCCGACGACGTGCCGGCGGTGCGGCTGGTGGCGCCGCTGGCGGACCGCTCCCGGCTGGTGCGGGCGCAGGCGCGGTGGAAGCTGTACAAGCGCGGGGAGCCGCCGGTCGACGTCTACCGCAGGCAGTTGCGCCGGTGCGGCCGCAGCACGCATCCGCGGCTGGTGGCCGGGCTCGCGGCGGGCCTGGGGGAGTGCGGCGACGTCTCCGACCTGCCGGCGCTCGCGGTGCTGGCCCGCGACGACAGCTGGCCGGCGGTGGCCCGGCGGGCGGCGGTACGGGCCATCGGCCTGCTGGCGGCCGGCACCGCGCCGCGATCGGGGCCGGAGCGCGGTGCGGCGGTGACCGGTACGGACGGCGGCGCGGCGGCCGGCGCGCTGGCGGAGCTGGTCGGCGATCCGGTGCCGAGCGTGGCCCGTGAGGCGCTGGACGCGCTGGCGGTGACCTGGACGGCGACGCCCGCCGTGCTGGCCTGCGCCGTGCGCCGCCCGGAACCGGCGGTGTGGCGGGCGGCTCTGCGGGCGTCCCGGACGCTGGAGTACTTCGACCGCCTGGAGTTGCTGCTCGGCGCGGCCGCCGACGCCCGGCCCGAGGTGGCCGCCCGGGCCTGCGAGGCGCTGTGCGAGTGGCGGCGCCTGCGGTGGTCCGGCGGCAGCGTCGAGCCGGACCGGGTGGAACGGCTCGGCACCCGGCTGCGCGGGGCGGGACTGGCCGAGGACCAGCACGCACCGCTGGACTTCCTGCTGCGCGCGCTGGGCCGCCGCCGCTGAGCCGTTGCCGTTGAGCCGGCGCCGCCGCTGAGTCGTTGCCGCTGGGCTGCCGCCGCTGAGCCGGCCGGGGTGACGGCCGCCTGAGCCGGCCGGGGTGACGGGGCCGGCGCCGCTGCGTCGCCCCCCGCCGGGGACCGGCGTCGGCGTGCCACCGCAGGCCGACGGGCCGCCGTACGCCGGCGCGTCGCGACACGCCAACGCCCGTGCGGACGCCCCGTGTTACGCCGCCGTCGCGCAGTCCGGGCAGAGGCCGCGGTAGGTGACCTCGACGTCGGAGACGGTGAAGCCGAACCGTTCCGTCGCGGGCAGGGCGGCCAAGGGGTCGCCGGCCGGGTGGACGTCGCGGATCACGCCGCAGCGTGAGCAGACCAGGTGCTGGTGCGGCTGGTGGGCGTTGGGGTCGTAGCGCTTGGCACGGCCGTCGGTGGCGACCTCGATGACCTCGCCGAGCGAGACGAGTTCGCCCAGGGTGTTGTAGACCGTCGCGCGGGAGATCTCCGGCAGCCGTCCGGCCGCGCGGGCGTGCACCTCGTCGGCGGTCAGGTGGACGTGGGCGGCGCCGTCACCGTCGAGAACCTCGGCGACGACCCGGCGTTGCGCGGTCATGCGCCAGCCGCGTCCGCGCAGTCGTTCCAGCAGGTCACTCATGCCCACCAGCCTAACAGCGGGGCGGGCCAGTCCCGACCGGGTATCGGTCTCGCACGGTTCTTGACTTAGACAATGTCTATTGTAGGATCAAATCCGGAGCCGGCCGGGGTGGTCGGACCCACCCGGGGGATCGGACGAGACCGAGGAGACGACGTGACGCTTCAGGAGCCGGGCCCGCTCACCACCGAGGCGGGAGCCCCGGTCGCGGACAACCAGAACAGTGAGACGGCGGGGGCCGGCGGGCCGGTGCTGGTCCAGGACCAGTCGCTGCTGGAGAAGCTGGCGCACTTCAACCGGGAGCGCATCCCCGAGCGCGTCGTGCACGCCCGCGGCGCCGGCGCCTACGGCACGTTCACCCTCACCGCGGACGTCTCGCGCTGGACCCGGGCGAGGTTCCTGTCCGAGGTCGGCAAGCGGACCGAGACCTTCCTGCGGTTCTCCACGGTGGCCGGCAACCTCGGCTCGGCGGACGCGGTGCGCGATCCGCGCGGGTTCGCGCTGAAGTTCTACACCGAGGACGGCAACTACGACCTCGTCGGCAACAACACCCCGGTGTTCTTCATCAAGGACGCCGTCAAGTTCCCCGACTTCATCCACACCCAGAAGCGCGACCCGTACACCGGCTCGCAGGAGGCGGACAACGTCTGGGACTTCTGGGGGCTGAGCCCGGAGTCGACCCACCAGGTCACCTGGCTGTTCGGCGACCGCGGCATCCCGGCCTCCTACCGGCACCTGAACGGGTACGGCTCGCACACGTACCAGTGGAACAACGAGGCCGGCGAGGTCTTCTGGGTCAAGTACCACTTCAAGACCGACCAGGGCATCAGGAACCTGACCACCGAGGAGGCCCTCCAGGTCTCCGGCATGGACCCCGACTCCCACCAGCGCGACCTGCGCGAGGCCATCGAGCGCGGCGACTTCCCCAGCTGGACCGTGCAGGTGCAGATCATGCCGGCCGCGGACGCCGCCGCCTACCGGTTCAACCCGTTCGACCTGACGAAGGTCTGGCCGCACGCGGACTACCCGCCGGTCGAGATCGGCACGCTGGAGCTGAACCGCAACCCGGAGAACATCTTCGCCGAGGTCGAGCAGTCGATCTTCTCCCCGGCGCACTTCGTGCCCGGCATCGGCCCGTCGCCCGACAAGATGCTCCAGGGCCGGCTGTTCGCCTACGGCGACGCCCACCGCTACCGGGTCGGCGTCAACGGCGACCACCTGCCGGTCAACCGGCCGCACGCCGCCGAGGCGCGCACCTACGGCCGGGACGGCGCGCTGTACGACGGCCGCCACGGCCGGGCGCGCAACTACGAGCCGAACAGCTTCGGCGGTCCGGCCGAGACCGGCCGCCCGCTGTGGCAGCCGCTGCCGGTCACCGGTGCCACGGGTGCGAGCCAGGCGCCGGTCCACGCCGAGGACGACGACTTCACGCAGGCCGGCGACCTCTACCGGATGCTGTCCGAGCAGGAGAAGGCCCGCCTGATCGCCAACCTGGCCGGCTTCATCGCCAAGGTCTCCCGCACCGCCATCGCCGAGCGGGCGGTCGCCAACTTCCGCCGCGCGGACCCCGACTACGGCAAGCGTCTGGAGGCCGCCGTCCAGGCCCTGCGCGGCTGACGGACGCCTGCCGTACCACCGCGGAGGCCGCGACCCGACCGGGTCGCGGCCTCCCGGCTGCCCCTCCGCGATCCGGCCCCCGCGGGCGGCGCGCCGCGGCCGGGCGGACCGCCTCCGCTGCCGCCCTCACCGTGGACCGGTCGGACCGTCGCCGCCTGCCGCCGGAACCCGCCGGCCGCCGAACCCCCTGCCTGCCGCCGAACCCCGCCGGCCCGTCAGACCATGGCCGCCTGCTGCGGGGTCGCGGTGCGCCGGGCGCGGGTCCAGCAGCGGATGATGTCGCGCACCGAGACCAGGCCGACCGGCTCGCGGCCGTCGAGTACCACCAGGTGCCGGAACCCGCCGCGCACCATGGCCGCCGCCGCGTCGTCCAGCGTCCACTGCGGCGCGGCGAAGACCACGTCGGTGGTGGTGTGCGCGCCGACCGTCTCCCGGCCGGGGTCCAGGCCGCGGCCGACCGCGTCCAGCACGTCGCGTTCGGTCAGTATCCCCAGGCCCCGGTCCGGATCGAGGACCACCGCGGAACCGATCCGGCGCAGCGACATCAGCTCCGCCGCCTGCCGCAGGGTGTGGGCGGGACCGATGGTCAGGATTCGGGTGCTCATCGCATCGCGGACCAGCATGGGATACCCCTTGAGAGAAACTTCACAAGCGCACAAGCTTGCCTGTCTCCATGGTCACACGCCCGCAAAACGGGACACAAGGGGGCGTGCGGGGTGCGCAGGGGGCGCGCGTCATCCCACGGACGCGCCGCTCACCCCTGGACGGGCTCCGCGGCCGTACCGTCCGCGTGAACCGCGCCGGCCCCGTCGGAGGTGTCGCCCACGCCGGCCCCGCCGGCCCCCGTGGCCCCGGCGGACCCGTCGGCCCGGGCCGGTCCCGCGGCCAGTTGCCGCAGCAGGTCGTCGTGGAGCAGGCCGTTGGACGCGGCCGCGTTGCCGCCGTAGGGGCCCGGGATGCCGGACAGGTCGGTGAAGCGGCCGCCGGCCTCGCGGACCACGACCGACGGCGCGGCCATGTCCCACAGGCTCAGGTCCGGCTCCGCGGCCAGGTCCACCGAGCCCTCGGCGACCATCATGTACGACCAGAAGTCGCCGTAGGCCCGGGTCCGCCAGGTCGACCGGGTCAGCTCCAGGAAGCCGTCGAGCATCCCGCGCTCCTGCCAGCCGGACAGCGAGGAGTACGAGAACGACGCGTCCGCCAGCCGGTCCACCCCGGAGACCCGCATCCGGGAGGCCGACGTCAGGCTGCGGCCGGTGAAGGCGCCGGTGCCCTTCGACGCCCACCAGCGCCGCCCGAGCGCCGGCGCCGACACCAGGCCGACCACCCCGTCGTCGCCGTCCGTGCCGCCCTCGCCGGCCACGGCCAGCGCGATCAGGGTGGCCCACACCGGTACGCCGCGCACGTAGTTCTTGGTGCCGTCGATCGGGTCGATGATCCAGCGCCGGTTGCTGGCGCCCTGGCTGCCGAACTCCTCGCCGAGCACCGCGTCGCGCGGCCGGGCCCGGGACAGCTGGGCGCGGATCAGCTCCTCGGCCGCCTTGTCCGCCTCGCTGACCGGGGTCAGGTCCGGCTTGGTCTCGACCTTCAGGTCGAGCGCCTTGAACCGCTCCATGGTCACGGCGTCGGCGGCGTCGGCCAGGACGTGGGCGAGGCGCAGGTCGTCGGTAAAGTCGGTCATGCCGGAACAGTAGCGTCCGCTCCGGCCGCCCTGACGTCTCCCGCGCGCCGCCGGGCCCGGTCACCACGCGGGCGGTCCCCTCTGCCGGGCGGCCGGGCCGCGTCGGCGCGGGCCGGCCGCGTCACCTCGCGGCCCGGCCCGCCGCCGTCACTTCTGCCAGCCGACCTTGGTCCAGTCGGTGTCGGCCAGGCCGGAGGCGCCGTAGTTGGCCAGGCCCTTGCGCACCGCCTCGATCTGCGGGCGCTGGTACAGCTCGATGGAGTGGCCCAGCTTCCACAGCTGGACGTCGACCTGGTTGTACAGCGCAACGGCCTTGGCCGGGTCGGTGGTGGCCTGCGCCTGGTCCAGCAGCGCGTCGATCTGCGGCGAGCCGACCGAGCCGAAGTTCTGGTAGAGGTTGTCGCCCTTGGGCTGCTGGAAGACCGGGTGCAGCTCGGAGGGGAACAGCTCGTCGACGTTGCGGAAGCTGGCCAGGTCGAAGTCGCCGACGTTGATGTACTTGTTGAAGAAGTCGTTGGCGGGCACCTTGTCGATGTCGACCTTGATACCGACCTGCCCCAGCATCTGCTGGACCAGCTGCGACTGGTCGACGCTGGCCTGGTTGCTGCCCTCGCTGAGCGGATAGGCCAGCTCCAGCGGCTTGCCGTCCTTGGTGCGCGGCTTGCCGGCGCCGTTGTCCTTCCAGCCGGCCGCGTCCAGCAGCTTCGCCGCCGCCTTCGGGTCGTACGTCCCGTAGATCCCGGAGTTGTCCCGGTAGCCCTTCTGGTTGGGCATGTAGAAGTGGTTGCCCAGCTCGTTGACCCGGTAGGGGATGCCGGAGCCGTAGGCGTCGGTGATCGCGCGGCGGTTGACCGCCATCTCCACCGCCTGGCGCACCCGGACGTCCTTGAGCGGGCCGCGGCCGCCGTTGAGGGTGATGTGCACCTCGTCCCAGCGCGACCCGGTCTCGATCACCGCGTTCTTGTCCTTCACCAACTGCTGGTAGTCCTCCGGCAGTTCGGCGGGGGCGAGGTCGATCTCCTTGTTGAGGAACGCCTGGGTGAGCGTGTCGATGTCCAGCACCCGGTAGATGACCTGGCTCAGCACCGGCTTGGGCCCCCACCACTTCGGGTCCGGCACCAGGGTGATCGTCTGGTCGGTCTTGTCGTAGTCGCCGACCTTGAACGGCCCCGCGCTGACCGGCACGTGGTCCACCCAGCCGTTGTTGAACTCGGCCGGGGTGGAGTAGGCGGAGGCCGGGAACAGCGGGTTGAACAGCCGCTTCCAGTCCGCGTAGGCATGGGTGAACGTCACCTTCGCCTGCTGGTCGTTCGCGCCGCGCACCACCGAGCCGATCTGGTCGTAGCCGGTCGGGTCGGCGCCCTGGAACGCGTGGTCGGTGCCGTTGAGCGCCTTCCACTGCGCCTGGAAGTCCCGCCAGCTCAGCTGCTTGCCGTCCGACCAGCGGGCCTTGGGGTTCAGGGTGTAGGTGACGACCTGCGGCGAGGTGGAGGTCACCTTCGCCGACAGCAGGTAGTTGGGGTCGGGCTGCTCGACGCCGTGCGCGTCGGCCAGGAACAGCGTCGGCTCGACCTGGGCGGTGATCGACGCCGCGTCACCCTGCGCGCCGTCGGCGGTGTTGGAGTTGTACTGGCTGATCCACTGGTCGATCGAGACCTTCAGCGTGCCGCCCTGCCGCAGGGCGCTCACCGGCTGGGCGTTGACCTCGGAGGTGCCCACCGACGGGGCCTGCTTCTTGGCCGCCGGCTTGCCGGACGGCCCGCAGGCCGTCATCACCAGCGAGGCCGTCAAGGTGGCCGCGATGGCGAGGACCGTGGTTCGGCGCATGGTGGGGATTCCTTCGGTGGGCTGGGCTGGGGCCTTCTCACGACGGGCTCGACGACGGTAGAACCAGTTCCGCGCGGAAGCGAGTTGAATCCGAGCATTGTCATGGGCTCTTCACAATGCCGCAATAGGGCGAGATCATCCTGGGTGTCATACCCTCCCAGGGGCGCACCGGCCGACCGAACGCGCCGTACGCCCCGGGGTGCCCGATCCCGACCGGGAGGATACGAGGAACCGTGCTGGCCTACCTGGCCAAGCGGCTCGGCTACTACGCCGTGCTGCTGGTGGTCGCCGTCTTCCTGTCCTACGTGCTGGCCTCGCTGGCCCTGGACCCGCGCGCCTACTTCGCCGGACGCCAGCCGCCGATCTCCCCGATCGCCGTCGACCAGCACCTGACCGCGCTCGGCATCAACGACCACCAGCCGCTGCTGGGCCGCTTCGGCCACTGGGCGGACCGCGCGGTCCTGCACGGCGACCTGGGCCGCACCATCGACGACGAGCCGGTGAACGCCGAGTTCGCCCGCCGCCTGGGGGTGAGCCTGCGGCTGCTGCTCATCGGCACCGTGCTCGGCACCGGCCTGGGCGTGCTGGCCGGCGCGTGGACCGCGGTACGGCAGTACAAGCTCTCCGACCGGGTGGTCACCCTCGCGTCGTTCGCCCTGCTGTCCACCCCGGTCTTCCTGCTCGCGGTGCTGCTCAAGACCGGCGCGATCTGGTTCAACACCACCACCGGCACCGACGTCATCCAGTTCACCGGCGAGGCCACCCCCGGACTGAGCGGCGGCCTGTGGGCCATCCTGCGCGACCGCGGCGTGCACCTGCTGCTGCCCACCATCTCCGTCGCGCTGTTCGCCATCGCCTCCTACAGCCGCTACCAGCGCTCCACCATGCTCGACGTCCTCGGCTCTGACTACCTGCGCACCGCCCGCGCCAAGGGACTGCGCCGGCACACCGCGCTGCTGCGGCACGGACTGCGCACCGCGCTCATCCCGATGTCGACCTACTTCTCCTACGGCTTCCTCGCCCTGTTCACCGGCGCCACCTTCACCGAGACGATCTTCGGCTGGCACGGGATGGGCGAGTGGTTCATCTCCTCCATCAACAAGAACGACGTCAACTCCGTCGTCGCCGTCAACATCTTCGCCGCCGTGGTGGTGCTGGCCTCCGGCTTCCTCGCCGACCTGCTCAACGCCGCGCTCGACCCCCGCGTCCGGCACGCGTGAGGAGCCAGGCATGACCACCGCAGTCGTCGCCGACCTCGACACCGCCCCCCTCGACCTGGCCGCCGCCCGCCCGGCCGGCCGCGCCGCCGTCGTCCTGCGCCGGTTCGTCCGCAACCGCGGCGCGCTGGCCGGCGCCGTCGTGCTGGTGCTGCTGTTCCTGCTGGCCTTTGTCGGCCCGCTGCTGACGCACTGGAGCTACGACTCCATCGACTACACCGCGCTGCGCCAGGCACCGTCGGCCCGGCACTGGTGGGGCACCAACGGCATCGGCCAGGACATCTTCGCCCAGACCGTGCACGGTTTGCAGAAGTCGCTGCTCATCGGGCTGCTGGTGGCGGTCTTCTCCACCGCGGTGGCCGCGCTGGTCGGCGCCTGCGCCGGGTACTTCGGCGGCTGGCCGGACCGCCTGCTGATGTTCGCCGTCGACCTGCTGCTGGTCTTCCCCAGCTTCCTGGTCATCGCCATCATCTCGCCCCGGCTGAAGGACGGCGGCTGGTTCGCGTTCGTCGGCCTGCTCGCCGCCTTCGCCTGGATGATCACCGCCCGGGTGGTGCGCTCCATGACGCTGTCGCTGCGCGAACGGGAGTTCGTGCGCGCCGCCCGGTTCATGGGCGTGGGGCCGTTCCGCGTCATCTGGCGGCACATCCTGCCCAACGTCGCCTCGTTCCTGATCATCGACGCCACCATCGCGGTCGGCGGCGCGGTGATGAGCGAGACCGCCCTGTCCTACTTCGGCTTCGGCATCCAGCCGCCGGACGTCTCGCTGGGCACGCTGATCGCCGACGGCACCACGTCGGCCGTCACCTACCCGTGGATGTTCTTCTTCGCCGCCGGCCTGCTCGTCGTCTTCGTGCTCGCCGTCAACCTGGTCGGCGACGGACTGCGCGACGCCATCGACCCCACCGCCCGCCGCCGCGCCCGCCGGCGCCGCACCGGCCCCCGGCGCCCGGTCGCCGGCCAGGGAGGACCCCGATGACCACCGCACGGCAGCGGCCCGCCACCGCACCGGCGCCCACCGGGACGGCGGCCGCGCTGACCATCCGCGACCTGCGCGTCGCCTTCGACGACGTACCGGCCGTGCGCGGCGTCGACCTGACCCTGCGGCGCGGCGAGGTGCTCGGCCTGGTCGGCGAGTCCGGCTCCGGCAAGTCGTCGGTGGCGCTGGCCGCCCTCGGCCTGCTCCCCGGGTACGCGCGGGTCGGCGGCTCGGTCGTACTGGGCGCCACGCCGGGCGGGGACGCCGCCGTCGAGCTGATCGGCGCCGGCGACGCCACGCTGTCGCGGGTGCGCGGCGACCGCGTCGCGATGGTCTTCCAGGACCCGCTGTCGGCGTTCACCCCGGTCTACCGGATCGGCGACCAGATCGCCGAGGCGGTCCGCGCCCACCGCGACGTGACCCGCGACGCCGCCAGGGAACGCGCCGTCGAACTGCTCGACCTGGTCGGCATCCCCGAACCCCGCTCCCGGGCCGCCTCCTTCCCGCACGAGTTCTCCGGCGGCATGCGGCAGCGTGCGATGATCGCGATGGCCATCGCCAACGACCCGGACGTCATCGTCGCCGACGAGCCGACCACCGCGCTCGACGTCACCATCCAGGCCCAGGTCCTCGACGTGCTGCGCACCGCCCGCCGCGAGACCGGCGCCGCGCTGCTGCTGGTCAGCCACGACCTCGGCGTCATCGCCGGCACCGCCGACCGGGTCGCCGTCATGTACGCCGGCCGCATCGTCGAGAACGCCCCCGTCGACGACCTGTTCACCGGCCCCCGCATGCCGTACACGCTGGCACTCATCGGCGCGGTGCCGAGACTGGACGGGGAGGAGACGGCGGCGGGGGGTGAGGTGGACGGGGGTGCGGCGGCTGAGGGTGCGGTGGCTGGCGGTGCGGTTGCTGGCGGTGCGGTGGCTGACGCCGAGATGGCTGGCGGTGAGGTGGCTGGCGGTGCGGTGGCTGAGGGTGCGGTTGCTGGCGGTGCGGTGGCTGACGCCGAGATGGCTGGCGGTGAGGTTGTTGGCGGTGCGGTGGCCGGCGGTGCGGTGGCCGGCGGTGAGAAGGCTGACGATCGGATCATCGCACCGGCCGCCCCGCCCGCCTCAACTTCCCCCGCCTCAACTTCCCCCGCCTCAACTTCCCCCGCTTCAACTTCCCCCGCCTCAACTTCCCCCGCCCCGGCCTCCCGTCGGCGCGCCCTCGTCCCCATCCCCGGCTCGCCCCCCTCGCCCGGCGCGCTGCCGCCCGGCTGCCCGTTCGGGCCGCGGTGCCCGCTGGTGCGGGACGCGTGCCGGGCCACGGAACCCCCGCTGACGCAGGTCGGGCCGGAGCACGCGGCGGCGTGTGTCGCGGCCGGGGAACTGGTCGGCGCCGCCCCCGCCGACGTCTTCCCGGTGCCCGACCTGCCGCCCACCGCGCCGGCCGGCCGGCGTGCCGACCGCGATCCGGTGCTGCGGGTCGACGGGCTGGTCAAGACGTTCCCGCTGATGAAGGGCGCCGCGTTCAAGCGCCGGGTGGGCAGCGTCCACGCGGTCGACGGCGTCGACCTCGACATCCGCCGCGGCGAGACGCTGGCGCTGGTGGGGGAGTCCGGCTCGGGCAAGTCCACCGCGCTGTTCGAGATCATGGGCATGGCCGCGCCCGAGGGCGGCACGGTGGAGCTGCTGGGCACCTCGGTGGCCGCGTTGACGAAACGCCAGGTCAAGCAGGTGCGCGGCCGGGTGCAGATCGTCTTCCAGGACCCGATGGCCAGCCTCGACCCGCGCATGACGGTCGGCGACATCATCGGCGAACCGCTGCGCGCCCAGGGCGCCGACCGGGCGGCCACCGCCCGCCGGGTGCCGGAACTGCTGCGCCAGGTCGGCCTGGAGGCCGCGCATGCCGAACGCTTTCCGCACGAGTTCTCCGGCGGCCAGCGGCAGCGGATCGGCATCGCGCGGGCGCTGTCGGTCGAACCGGACCTGCTGGTGCTGGACGAGCCGGTCTCCGCGCTGGACGTGTCGGTGCAGGCCGGAGTGCTCAACCTGCTCCAGGGACTGAAGGCGCGGCTGGGCCTGGCCTACCTGTTCGTCTCGCACGACCTGTCCGTGGTGCGGAACATCGCCGACCGGGTCAGCGTCGTCTACCTGGGCCGCACCGTCGAGGCCGGCGAGGTCGCCGAGGTCTTCGAACGCCCCCGGCACCCGTACACCCAGGCGCTGCTGTCCGCCGTGCCGCTGCCCGACCCGGCCGCCGAACGCCGCCGTACCCCCGTCCTGCTGACCGGCGACCCGCCGAGCCCGACGGTGCGGCACACCGGTTGCCGGTTCCGCGGCCGCTGCCCGGTGTACGCGGTGCTCGACGGCGGCGAACGGCAGGTCTGCGAGACCGAGGCACCGGCGCTGCGGCCGCACGCCGAGGACCACGTGGCGGCCTGTCACTTCCCGCGGGCGCGGGACGTCATCGCAGGATGAGCTTGAACCCGATGTGGGTCGCCTCGAACCCGAGCTTCTCGTAGAAGCGGTGGGCGTCGAGCCGGCTCACGTCGGAGGTCAGCTGCACCAGCAGGCAGCCGTGCTCGCGGGCCCGGTCCACGCACCAGGCGATCAGCTGCGACCCCAGGCCGCTGCCGCGCGCCGCCTCGCTGATCCGGACCGCCTCGATCTGCGCCCGGGTGCCGCCCTGCCGGGCCAGCCCCGCGATGTACGTCAGCTGCGCGGTGCCGATCAGCTCGCCGTCGCGGGCCGCCACCACCAGGCACTGCTGCGGATCGGCGTCGATCACGGCGAACGCCGCCCGGTACGGGCCCTGGTCCGCCGGGTTCTCCCGCGCCGCACCCAGTTCGTCGTCGGCGAGCATGGCCACGATGCCCGCGATGTCGTCGGCCGTGGCCCGGCGGATGGTGATGTCGTCGGTGACGGTGTCGGTCATGCGTCCATCCCACCACACCGCCCGACCCCGCCCCGGGGACGCCGTGCGGGCGGCGGTTCAGTGCTCGGCGCCGGACAGCGGCAGCCCGATCACGCCGGCGATCACCAGGAGGATGGAAAGGATCTTCAGCGTGTTGACGGTGTCACTGAGGAACACCATGCCGTAGACGGCGGTGCCGGTGGCGCCGATCCCGGTCCACACCGCGTACGCCGGGCCCACGTCGAGCTTGCGCAACGACAGAGTCAGCAGCCCGAAACTGCCCAGGGCGAACGCCGCGAACGCGACCGTCGGCCACAGCCGGGTGAAGCCGTGACTGAGCTTCAGGCACACCGCGAACCCGGTCTCCAGCAGCCCGGCGACAATGACCATCAGCCACGCCATGAACAACCTCCCGAACGGACCCGGCCGAGCGCGGGGCGTCCGCGTTCAACGTTCTGCGTTCATCGTTCCGCGTTCATCGTTTCGCGGTTCATCGGTTCGTCAGTTCTGCGTTTCACGGTGCTTCGTGCGGTGTACCGCGTGCTGCGTACGGCGTCCTTCGTGCGGTGTACGGCGTGATGCGTGCGGCGTTCTTCGTGCGGTGTACCGCGGTGCCGCGTTCATCGTTCTACGGTTACAGGTGATCATCACACAGAGGCCGGCGGCCGGCCGGAATCTCGGGCCCGCCGGTCAGTCGCCCTCGCGCCGCTCGCGGGTCGACAGCAGCCGCCGCAACGAGTACAGCCGCTGCGGGTCCGCGTGCCCGGCCGCCACCCAGGCGTCCAGCGCGCAGTCCGGCTCGTCGTGGCTGCACGCCCGCGGGCACTCCTCGGTGCCCGGCTCCAGGTCGGGGAAGGCCCGGATCACCCGGGAGGCGTCCACATGGTGCAGCCCGAACGACCGCACCCCCGGGGTGTCGATGACCCAGCCACCGCGCTCGTCCGGCAACGGCAGCGCCAGCGCCGACGTGGTGGTGTGCCGCCCGCGCCCGGTCACCGCGTTGACGTGCCCGGTGGCCCGCATGTGCGCCGGCACCAGCGCGTTGACCAGCGTCGTCTTGCCGACCCCTGAGTGCCCCACGCACGCGGTGATCCGCCCGGCCAGCCGGCCGCGCACCTCCTCCAGCGCGCTGTCGGTCAGCTCCTCGCGGCTGGTCACCACGTACGCCACGCCCAGCGTCGCGTACGTCTCCAGCAGCGGCCCGGCCGGCGCCAGGTCCGCCTTCGTCAGCACCAGCAACGGCTCCAGGCCGGCGTCGAAGGCGGCCACCATGCAGCGGTCGATCAGCCGGGGCCGCGGCTCGGGATCGGCCAGCGCCGTGACGATCGCCAACTGGTCGGCGTTGGCCACCACCACGCGCTCGTACGGGTCGTCGTCGTCCGCGGTGCGCCGCAGCACCGAGGTGCGCTCCCGCACCCGCACGATCCGCGCCAGGGTGTCCTTCGTGCCGGTCAGGTCGCCGACGATGTCGACCTGGTCGCCCACCGCGATGCCCTTGCGGCCCAGCTCACGGGCCTTCATCGCGGTGATCTGCCGGTCACCGATCAGGCACGTCACCCGGCCGCGGTCCACGGTGAGCACGAAGCCCTCCGCCGCGTCCTCGTGCTTGGGGCGGGTGTGCGTGCGCGGACGGCTGCCCTTGCGTCCCGGGCGGACCCGCACGTCGTCCTCGTCAGCGTCCTTGCCGTAGCGCCGCATGGCGGGGGATCAGGCTCCCGTTCCGGCGAGCATCGCGGTCCACAGCCCGGGGAAGTCCGGCAGCGTCTTGCCGGTGGTCTCCACGTTCTCCACCTCGACGCCGCCGACCACCAGGCCCAGCACCGCCGCGGCGGTCGCCAGCCGGTGGTCCTCGTAGGTGCGGAAGACGCCGCCGACCATCGGGCGCGGCCGGATGTCCAGGCCGTCCTCGGTCTCGCGCACGTCACTGCCGAGTTCGTTCAGCTCCTTGGCCAGCGCCGCCAGCCGGTCGGTCTCGTGCAGCCGCAGGTGCCCGATGCCGCGCAGTCGCGACGGCGTGTCGGCCAGCGCGGCCACCGCCGCGATCACCGGCGCCAGCTCGCCCACCTCGTGCAGGTCCGCGTCGATCCCGGTGATCCGCCCGGTGCCGGTGAAGGTCAGACCCCGCTCGTCCAGCACGCAGGCACCGCCCATCCGGGTGAAGATCTCCCGCAGCGCGTCGCCGGGCTGCGTGGTGTGCTCCGGCCAGTCGGTGACCGTCACCCGCCCGCCGGTCACCAGTGCCGCCGCCAGGAACGGAGCCGCGTTCGACAGGTCCGGCTCCACGGTCAGGTCCCGGCCCAGCAGCGCGCTCGGCGCCACCCGCCACACGTTCGCCTCGCCGCCGCCCTCCGGCGAGTCGACCTGCGCGCCGGCCGCCCGCAGCATGTCCACCGTCATCCGGATGTGCGGCAGCGACGGCAGGGAACGGCCGGTGTGCCGCAGCTCGACGCCCTGGTTGAACCGCGGCGCCGACAGCAGCAGCGCGCTGACGAACTGCGACGAGGAGGAGGCGTCCACCTCCACCGGACCGCCGGTCAGCGAACCGCCGCCGTGGACGGTCAGCGGCAGCGCGCCGCGCCCCTCGTCGTCGATCCGCGCCCCCAGCGCCCGCAGTCCGGCGATGACACCGCCGAGCGGGCGCTCGTGGCTGCGCGGGTCCCCGTCGAACGTCACCTCACCGTCGGCCAGCGCGGCCACCGGCGGCAGGAACCTCATCACGGTGCCGGCGTTGCCCACGTCGACCGCCGCGGGACCGCGCAGCCCGGACGGGATCACCCGCCACGCCTCACCGCCCGCGGGGTCGGCCGTCTCCTCGATGCCGACGCCCAGCGTGCGCAGCGCGTCGGCCATCAGCACGGTGTCGCGGCTGCGCAGCGGACGGCGCAGCCAGCCCGGCTCCGCGGCCAGGGCGGCGAGGATCAGGGCGCGGTTGGTGACCGACTTCGACCCGGGCACGGTGACGGTCGCGTCCACCGGACCGGAGGCGGTCGGGGCGGGCCAGTGCGCGGTGTCCGCGAGATGATCGGTCATGCTCCCAACTCTAGTGTGTGCGCCAACCGGTAATACGTACTGATCGCGCCGAAATCGTGACGTATCACGTGCCGAAACGCCGGTGGCCGCCCGCGGGAACGCCTGCGGTCACCCACCCGTGGGGCGCGCGGGCGATCGGTCGGGCAAGTTCGTCAGGTGATCGGCCGGGCGATCAGGACGTCGCCCCCAGCAGGAACCTGGCGCCGCCGATCAGCGAGCACAGGGCCACCGCGTAGAACAGCACCAGCCACATCGCGGCCGGCACGTGGGTCAGCCGGGCCAGCTGGTCGGCGTCGGAGTCCGGCGCCCCGCCGTGCCGCCGCTTGCGCTGGAGCTCGAAGACCGGCCGCACCCCGCCCGCCAGCAGGAACCACACCACCAGGTAGCCGAACGCGGCCTGCACCCGGGCGTCCGCCAGCCACGACACCAGCAGGAACGCGCCGCCCGCCACGACCACCGTCAGCAGTCCGTACGCGTTGCGGATCATCAGCAGCATCGCCAGCAGCAGCACGACCGCGCCCCACAGCAGCGCCGTGATGTGCCCGGCCGACAGCAGCCAGGCGCCGGCCAGTCCGATGAGCGGCGGCGCGGTGTACCCGGCAGCGGCCGTCAGCACCATGCCGACGCCGTGCGGCTTGCCCCGCGAGACGGTCAGCCCCGAGGTGTCGGAGTGCAGCCTGATGCCCTGAAGACGCCGGCCGCTGACCACCGCCACCAGTCCGTGGCCGCCCTCGTGCGCGATGGTCACCGCGTTGCGCGTGACGTGCCACAGGCCGCGGGGCAGCACCGCGGCCAACGCCACCGCCGCGCACACCCACACCAGCCACACCGGCGGCGCGGCCTGCGTGCCGACGACCCGGTCCCACACCTGCGTGATGTTCTGGAAGTCCATGGTTCTCCTGCAACGTGCGGCACCGCGTTCTGGTGCCGAGACGCGTGGCGGCGTGGCAGGGTTGCACTCATGTGCGGGCGATATTCAGCGAGCCGGAAACCCGAGGACCTCGTCGAGACGTTCGGGGTCACCCGATGGGATCCCACCGAGGCCATCGACGCGGACTGGAACGTGGCACCCACCAAGCCCGTCTACGCCGTCCTCGACCGCCCCGACAAGCACGCCGAGTCCAACGAGCCGGTGCGCCAACTGCGGGTCCTGCGCTGGGGCCTGGTGCCGTCGTGGGCCAAGAACCCGCAGGGCGCCGCCAAGATGATCAACGCCCGCGCCGAGACCGTGCACGAGAAGCCCAGTTACCGCCGCCCGTTCGTCGCCCGGCGCTGCCTGCTGCCGGCCGACGGGTACTTCGAGTGGGTGACCGGCCAGGACGAGCGCCGCCTGGAGGAGGAGGGCCGGCGCAAGCGGCCGCGCAAGCAGCCCTACTTCGTCACGCCCGCCGACGGATCGGTGATGGCGATGGCCGGGCTGTACGAGTTCTGGCGCGACCGCACACTGCCCGAGGACCACCCCGGTGCCTGGTGGGCGACGTGCACGGTGATCACCACCGAGGCGGAGACCGCGCCGCTGGCGTCCGGCGCCGCCGAGCAGGAGGGCGACGGCCCCGCCTCGCTGTCCGACATACACCCCCGCATGCCGCTGATGCTCACCCCGGACCGCTGGGACGACTGGTTGAACCCCGCGCACACCGACCCCGACGAGCTGCGCGACCTGCTCACCCCGCCGCCGGCCGGCTCGGTCCGCGCCTACCCGGTGGCCACCTCCGTCAGCGACGTGCGCAACAACGGCGCCGACCTGCTCGCCCCGCTGCCCGCACCGGAGGAGGCGACGCTGTTCTGAACGCGCACGGGAGCGGGAACCGGAACGGGAACGCAGAGGTGAACGAGAACGGCGGCCGGAACGGGAACGCGGGCGGAAGCGTCGCGGCGGGCACCGACCCGAAGGCGAACGTCACCGAGACCGTGTCCACCCCGGTCGGCGACGCCCGGATCACCTGGCACCACGCGCCGCGACGGCCCCGGGCGGTCGTCGCGCTGGGGCACGGCGCCGGCGGTGGCATCGACGCCCGCGACCTGGTGGCGCTGGCCGCCGTGCTGCCGGCCCGCGGCTGCACCGTGGCGCTGGTCGAACAGCCGTGGCGGGTGGCAGGCCGGAAGATCGCGCCGGCCCCCAGGACGCTGGACGCCGCCTGGAGCGCGCTGTGGCCCTCGCTGACCGCGCCCGGCCTGCCCGTGGTGGCCGGCGGCCGCAGCGCCGGCGCCCGGGTCGCCTGCCGGACGGCGGCCGGGCTGGGGGCGGTCGCGGTGCTCGCGCTGTCCTTCCCGCTGCACCCGCCCGGCCGCCCGGAGGCGTCCCGCGCCGGTGAGCTGACGGCCGCCGCGGACCTGCTGCCGGTGCTGGTCGTCCAGGGCGGCCGGGACCCCTTCGGCCGCCCGGAGGAGTTCCCGGCCGCCCACCGCCCGGTCGAGGTGCCCGGCGGCGACCACGGCTTCGCGGTGCCGAAGCGCGCGCCCGTCGGCCAGACCGAGGCCCTCGCCCTGCTCACCGGCGCGGCGGCCGACTGGCTGGACCGCACGCTGCCGCCCGGCAGGTAGGGACCGCACCGGGAGCCCGCAGTTGCGGCGCCGACTCCGAGACCCCGGTGCTTCGGCCTGCGGTGCCGACTCCGACGCTCCGGTGCTTCGGCCTGCGGTGCCGACTCCGACGCTCCGGTGCTTCGGCCTGCGGTGCCGACTCCGACGCTCCGGTGCCTTTGCCTGCGGTGCCGACTCCGACGCCCCGGTGCCTCCGCCTGCGACGCCCCCTCCGACGCTTCCGCTGTCCTCTCCGATGCCCCGGCGCGCATCCGCCTCCGCCAGCGCCTCCGGTGCCGGATTCCCCGGTGCCCCCGCCTCCGACGCCCCCGGTGCCTCCCCGCGGCCCCCGGTGCCACCCCGCCGCCCCCCAAGTCCACCCTC
>NZ_JAAGKO020000017.1 GCF_027947535.2 Streptantibioticus silvisoli | reverse complement strand
CCAGCAGCTGCTGGGCGAGCCGGTCGAACTCACGGAAGGGGTCAGTACGCATCAACATCACGAAACACCTCCAGGGGATCGGGCAGTACCTGCCACTGCCGCTGCGGTTCTGCTGCCCTCATTTCTAGCATGTCATCCATCCGATGACAAACACTTACGTCATCGAGTGGATGACAAGAAGCGTTCCCGTCTGACCGCCCCGCGCACCCCGTCGAACAGGTCGTGGAAGTCGCCACCCAGCAGGTCGCGGTGGCGCGGCGTTGGTCATTGCCGTCGCCTCGCGACGTGGTGTCCGCGTGGCATGCGGGGTCTTGTCCACGGCGCCGAATGCCGCTTCGGCGTCGGCGAAGGTGGCGGGGGTGGAGTCCGGCAGACCGCCCGCTGGACGACGCGCGCCGGGGTTTCTTCCTCGGCGACGTGTGCGGCAAGGGCCCGCAGGCGGCGGCCGTCACCTCGCTGACCCGCTGCACGCCGCCACCCTGCACAACCCCGACCCCGTCGAGGTCCTGACCACGCTGAACATCGTGCTGAGCCAGCGGTACAGCAGCGGCGACACCCGCTACTGCACCGCCATCCACGGCACCCTGGAACGGCGGAACGACGGATTCGCCGTGAACCTGGCCTCCGGCGGCCACCCGCTGGCGCCGGTGCGGCGCTCCGACGGCGGCGCCCCGCCCGGGCCGCTGGACAGCTTCCGCGACGGCCTCTGCGACGACACCGTGCTCCTCGGCATGCCGGCGCCCGGCCTTCCGGACGACGACCTGGCATGAGCGCCCGGCCGATCGCCGCCCACCCGGAGACAGATGCAAACAGTCCCCCGATCACTTGGGCCGGTCAGGGGCGTTCTCGTTCGGTGTTCCCCGTCAAAGAACGTGATGCCCCGTTGATCTCCGCCCACGGGGGCACGGGAAGGGCGCAGTTGCGTGCATCCGTTGGGCTAGTGGAGCGAGGCGACGAAGGACACGACCGCGATGATCAAGAAGATCGCCACCGCGGTGACCGGAATCCAGAGTCGACCGCTGAACCAGCGTGACAGGAGTGAGGGCTTGCTCGAGGTCGATGGGGTGGCCACGGAAATGGCTGCTTGATCTTGCTGTGTCATGGCGCAGGACGATAGCAGGTGAGAGCCCAACAGCCGTTGGTCGTCCGGGCGTTGCCCTGCGTTGCTCGCGAACGTGCCTGCTGAGCGGATCCCGGCCCGGGCATCCGGTGATGTGGGGGTTCGGAGGCGGGTGATGCCGAGGGGCCTGCGGCCGCCGCTACCGCTCCGCCGCACAGTCGGCTCCGCCGCAAGAGCCCGAACCACCGGCCTCACACGGGGCAAGCGGTACTCGGTGCCCGCCGCAGAGCGCCCCCACCCTGCTGGGAGAGGTGCTGTTGCTCTCCTTGGAGGGCGCCGAGGATGACGAGACAGGCGGTCGGGCCGGGCACGATCCACCGCATGAGGGACAGCTACCGCTGGACTCGCGTGGAGTCGACGGGCGTCTTGGCGGCGATTTCCTGGTCCCCGGGTCGTCGGAGGAGACCAGGTCGACCTTCTTGCCCGGCGCGCGCGGGCAGGCGGTCGCCACGAGGGCGGCGGCGATGAGGACCACCTTCGCCGCGGAGGACGCGCCGCCCCCTCCTGGTGCTTGACGCGATCGCTGTGGCGACCAGCAGACCACCGGCCCCGACGAGGTGGGCACCGACGGCCGGAGCACCGGCGGGCACCCACTTCGGCCAGCAGATCCCGGCCGTCCTCGCCGTGCGCATCTCGGTGCGCCCCTGTGCGGCGGCCACACCGTTCACTCCCACGGTCCGCATCAAACACGGCGTTCGCCGGCCAGTACCACCATCGGTTCACCACCGGCCGACGGGGGTCGAGGCCGCAAGGGGCGAGCGCGGTGTCGGTCTGCGCCTCGGCGTGGGCCGCGGGAGGGTGCTCCGGTCGTGCTCGGCTGCCGGACGGGCCTCAGGTCACCGGCCGCGGCCGGTGAGGGCGTCGCGGAGGCGGTCGACCAGACCGGCGCCGGGGGCGAGGAGCTTGTTGTCGGGGGCGAAGGGGTGGGGGCGGGTGGGGGCGGTCCGCCTCGCCTTGCGGATCTGCTCGCCCAGGTCGTCGAGGTCCTGGCCGGAGCAGGCGTCCGCGAGCCGGGGGAAGAGGTGCTGCTCCTGGTCGGCGGCGTGGGCGCAGACCAGCAGCTTGAGCTTGGCCACCAGGTGGTCGAACTCGCCGTCGTCCGCCGGCCTGCCCTCCAGGTCCTTCAGCAGTTCCCCGAGGTCGCCGTGGGCCTCGATCTCCTTGTCGGCCAGCTCGTCGCCGCCGTCGACGTGCTCACGCACGGCCGGGTACAGGTAGCGCTGCTCGACGGCGGAGTGGCGCATCACTGCGGCGGTGAGCTTGTCGGCGAGTTCACGGCGCCCGGGATCACCGAGGAGTTGCTGCTCGATCCGCGCGAACAGGTCGTCCACCTCCCGGTGGTCGGTGGTCAGTTCGTCGATGACGTTCCCGCCGTGTTCCATGGCCCCGCTCCCTCGCCGTCCGTCCAGCCGTCCGGCCGGATCGAGGCACGCCTTTCCGTTTCCGGCGTCCGCAAAGATCCACCGGCCCGCACGGGCTCAGGGGTTTCCTGCCGCGACCGCCCCGGGCTGCCGGACCGGGGTGTGCCGACAGCACCGGGCGCGGTCCCCGGTCCGCGGGACGGAAACCACCCATGGGACGCGGCCGATCCCGCGTATCGCCTGATGACGGGCCCGGATTCCGGAATCGGCCGGGCGACCGCGGTCCGCCCGGCCGGCGACGGGTTCGACATCGGCATCGTTCTCAGCGACCGCGGGGAGCACCCACCGGACCGCTGAGGAGGTACAGCGCCACCGGCGCACCGCGGCCGCCGGCAGCTCGGCCCCTCCGGCCTCCCGGCGACGCCGGCACCGTGGACGCCTCGTCGACGAGCTGGGCGGGGAGACAGGCGTGTCGATGAACCGCGCGGGGCACCGGAAACCTCGACCCCGCGAACGGACAGCACTCCACGAGACGTTCCAGCCGGTACTGGACGCGGACCCGACCGGGCCCCTCCTGCCCCGCCCCGAGACCCCTTTCGCCACGGGTGCCTCATGGAGCGCGACGGGCGGGATACTGCGCAGGGGCCCGAGGGCCGGCTCCCGCCCCGCGACGACAGCTGGCGCCGTCCCTGCTCCGGACCCGCCCGCCCGAACCGCCCGCGACCCCGCGGCCGGGCGGGCCGTCAGGCGGTGTCCTGGTTGAAGCGGCGGCCCGCACGGTCGCCCAGCACGGTCAGCCTTCGCACCGCTGGCGAGTCCAGGCGGCGGGCCGCCATCGCGCCGGACACGTCGTGCTCCGGGGCGGCCCCGGCCGCCGGCAGCAACCTCGCCGCCAGCGTCATCAACCGCGTGGTGGTGGCCGGCGCGAGCCCCTGCAACCGCACCGCCACCTTGGCCGCCGGCGTCAGCACCACCTCCGGCCGACGCCGCCACGCCGCCCGCACCACCGCCCGCGCCGCCCGTTCCGCGTCCATCGACAGCAGCGGCAGCGACGCCGCCGCGGCGAACCACGCGTACTCGTGCGGCGCGTCCCCGCTGAACCGGGCCGCGGTGTGCGAACCGGTCCGCATCAGCCCCGGCACCACCGTCGTCACGCTCACCCCCTCACCCGCCAGCTCCGCACGCAGCCCCTCCGACAGGCCCGTCACCGCGAACTTCGCCGCCGCGTACGGCAGCAGGTGCGGCGGTGCGACCTTTCCGCCGACGGAGGCGATCGTCACCAGCCGCCCGCGGCGCTCGCACAGATACGGCAGGGCCGCCAGGGTCAGCCGTAGCGGCGCGAAGTACATCGTCTCGGCCGCCTGACGGAAATCCGCCTCCCGCGCGGCCGCCAGCGGACCCACCTGGATGATCCCCGCGTTGTTGACCAGCACGTCGATCCCGCCGAACGCCCCGGTCGTCTCCCCCACCAGGTGGGCCGGCGCGTCCGGCGCCGTCAGGTCGCAGGCCAGCGACCGCACGTCCCCGCCCTGTGCCAGCAACTCCCTTTCCGCGCGCCGCAGTTCGTCCCCATCGCGGGCGCAGAGCATGACCCGGCAGCCGCGTCGCGCCAGTTCCCGCGCGATCAGCAGGCCCAGCCCCCGCGACGCCCCGGTCACCAGCGCGACCGGCCGGCGCACCGCCCGCCCGCCCTTCCCGCCGTTCTTCGCACTCACGGCCGCAGCACCACCTTCGTCGCGCCGTCCTGCTTCTTCTGGAACATCTCGTACGCCGCCGGCGCCTGCTCCAGCGGCAGATGGTGGCTGGCGAAGGACTCCACACCCAGCGGGTCGGCGTCGTCGGTCAGCAGCGGCAGGATCTCGTCACTCCAGCGCCGCACGTTCGCCTGGCCCATGCGCAGCTGGATCTGCTTGTCGAACAGCGTCAGCATCGGCAGCGGATCCGACATACCGCCGTAGACGCCGCTGATGGAGATCGTCCCGCCGCGCCGCACCATCTCGATGGCCGTCCGCAGCGCCGCCAGCCGGTCCACCCCGGCGTGCTGCATGAGCCGCGCCGCCCACTCGCGCGGCAGCAGCCCGGCACCCGCTTGTGCCACCTGCTCAACCCGGGAGCCGTGCGCCTCGGCGCCGACCGCGTCCACGACCGCGTCCGGCCCGCGCCCGCCGGTCTCCTGCCGCACCGCGTCCAGCAGGCCGTCCTGCGAGTCGAACGCGGTCAGGTCGAAGACCGTCACCCCGTCCTCGCGGGCGCCCCGCAGCCGCTCCGGCACCAGGTCCACCCCGATGACCTGCTCGGCGCCCAGCTGCCGCGCGACCCGGCAGGCCATCCGCCCGATCGGCCCGAGCCCCAGCACCGCCAGTGTCGTCCCCGGCCCCGCCTCCGCGTACCGCACCGCCTGCCACGCGGTCGGCAGCACGTCCGACAGGTACACGAACCGGTCGTCCGGCGGGCCCTGCGGTACCTTGACCGGCCCGAACTGGGCCTGCGGCACCCGCAGGTACTCCGCCTGCGCGCCCGGCACCGCGCCGTACAGCTTGGTGTAGCCGAACAGCGCAGCGCCCATGCCGTGCTCGGTGACCTGCGTGGTCTCGCACTGCGTCGGCAGCCCGGTGGTGCACATGAAGCAGTTCCCGCACGCGATCTGGAACGGGACGACGACCCGGTCGCCGGGCTTGAGGTTGTCGATCGCGGGGCCGACCTCCTCCACGACGCCCATCGGTTCGTGGCCGAGGATGTCGCCTGGTGTCATGAACGGTGTCAGGACCTCGTAGAGGTGCAGGTCGGAACCGCACAGCCCGCTGGAGGTCACCCGGATGATCGCGTCGTTCGGCTCCTGGATGACGGGATCGGGCACGGTCTCCACCCGCACGTCCCGCTTGCCGTGCCAGACGGTCGCACGCATCGGCCGCTCCTTTCGGGTCGTCCCGGATCCGGCGTTCACTGCGAGTACCCGGGGCGGCCGCGGGCATGCGGCAGGCCCTCCCATCCGCCCACCCGCCCTGGACACCCTGGACACCCTGGACACCCTGCGACGATCCCGCCACTCTCATGGGGTGAATTTTCGCGCCAAGAGCGATAAAGAGCGTTTTCGGCCGGTTACGGGGGTACGCGTGGCACGCACTTCGTTGGTGCGGTGACTCCCCCGAAAGATCGGAACGACGTGAGCGAGAAGAAGAACCCGGTGGCCGCCGCGGCGGAGAAGGCGGTCGACAAGCTGCAGGAGGCCATTCAGGGCGGTAACGAGATCCCGGGTGTGCCGGCGTCCGAGGCTCCGGCGCTCCAGGAGCCGTCCGAGCCGCGTGGGCCGCTGCCTCCCAAGCACGACCAGCGTGGGCCGGAGACCTACAGTCCTACCGGCCAGCTGACGGGGACGGCGCAGAAGGAGGTGGCGCAGGGTGGGGAGCGTCTGACCACCGCCCAGGGGACGCGCCTGTACGACACGAACCACTCGCTGAAGGCGGGGCCGCGCGGTCCGGTGCTGCTCCAGGACCACCACCTGCGGGAGAAGATCACCCACTTCGACCACGAGCGCATCCCCGAGCGGGTCGTGCACGCCCGCGGCGCCGCCGCCCACGGGGTGTTCCAGGGGTACGGCAGCGCCGCGCGGCTCAGCAAGGCCGCGTTCCTGGGCAAGGACGTGGAGACCCCCGTCTTCGTGCGCTTCTCGACCGTGCTGGGGTCGCGCGGGTCCGCCGACACCGTGCGCGACACCCGGGGCTTCGCGACGAAGTTCTACACCTCCGAGGGCGTCTTCGACCTGGTGGGCAACAACATCCCGGTCTTCTTCATCCAGGACGCGATCAAGTTCCCCGACGTCATCCATGCCGGCAAACCGCACCCGGACCGGGAGATCCCGCAGGCGCAGAGTGCCCACGACACGTTCTGGGACTTCGTCACCCTGCACACCGAGGCCACCCACCACACGCTGTGGAACATGTCGGACCGCGGCATCCCGCGCTCGTACCGGATGATGGAGGGCTTCGGCGTCCACACCTTCCGCCTGGTGAACGCCGATGGTGGCACCACGCTGGTGAAGTTCCACTGGAAGCCGAAGCTCGGCGTGCACTCCCTGGTGTGGGAGGAGGCGCAGATCACCTGCGGAATGGACCCCGACTTCCACCGCCGGGACCTGGCGGACGCCATCGAGGCCGGGGCGTTCCCGCAATGGGAGTTGGGGGTGCAGACCTTCCCCGACACCGAGGAGCAGATGTTCGAGGGCATCGACCTGCTGGACCCGACGAAGATCGTGCCGGAGGAACTGGCCCCGGTTCAGCCGATCGGCCTGCTGACGCTCAACGCCAACCCGTCGAACTACTTCGCCGAGACCGAGCAGGTCGCCTTCCACGTCGGGCACCTCGTCCCCGGCATCGACGTCACCAACGACCCGCTGCTCCAGGGCCGGCTGTTCTCCTACCTCGACACCCAGATCAGCCGGCTGGGCGGCCCCAACTTCGCCCAGCTGCCCATCAACCGCACCCACATCCCGGTCAACGACATGCTGCGCGACGGCATGCACCAGACCGCCGTCCACCGCGGTGTCGCTCCCTACCGGCCCAACTCCCTCGACGGCGGCTGCCCGTTCCTGGCCGGAGCCGACACCGGCGCCTACATCGAGGTCCCCGCCGAGGTCCCCGCCGCACGCAAGGTGCGCGAGGCGCCGGCCTCCTTCGACGACCACTTCAGCCAGCCCCGGTTGTTCTGGCTGAGCATGACGCCCACCGAGCGCGAGCACATCGCCGCCGCGTACACCTTCGAACTCAGCAAGTGCTGGGAGACGGCGATCAAGGAACGGGCGCTGCTCGTGCTCGCGAACATCGACGCGGAACTGTGCGCCCAGGTCGCGGCCGGGCTCGGGCTCCCCGCCCCCGAGGCGACCGTGCGGCCGGCGGCGGTCGAGCCGAGTCCGGCCCTCTCCCAGCTCGGGCAGACCTGGCCGGCCGACGGTCGGATCATCGGCATCGTCACCGACGGGGAGGACCTCGACGCGGTCCGCTCGGTGCGCCAGGCGGTGCTGGACGCGGCGATGGTCCCGCTGGTGGTCGCCCCGGTGGGCGGCAGGCTCGGCACCGGCGCCGACGCCCTCGACGTCCAGCGCACCTTCACCGCGGCCAGGTCCACGGAGTTCGACGCCCTCCTGCTCGCCGGCAGCCCGCCGCCCGGTGCGGACGCCTACGGCGCGCGGGATGCCAAGGTGGACGACGCGACAGCGCAGGTCCGGGCCGTCGACCCCCGGGTGCTGCTGATGCTGTCCGAGGCGTACCGGCACGGGAAGGCGATCGGGGCCTGGGCCACCGGCATCACCGCCCTGGAGGCGGCCGGCATCCCCTCCGACGCCCCGGGTGTCGCGACCGGCGACAGCGCGCGGACCGTACTGGAGAACGTCACCGAACTGCTCGGCAACCACCGCGTGTGGGAACGGTTCACGCCGGCGCTCTGAACCTGCCGACACGCCGAGTGGGCCCCGCCGCCGGCCGGGGCCCACTCCTGCCTCATCAGTCCCTACCGCGCTCCTCGGCCCGTCCTTCGGCCCCCGGCACATCCCACCGGCCACCGGCCCCGCACCGACCCCCACGGCAAACGAACTCCCTGGCCAGGAACTCGTCCGCGTCCCGTCCCGCCGGGGCGGTGGCGTTCCGGCGGAGTGCGCGTGTAACGCTTTC
This sequence comes from Streptantibioticus silvisoli, assembly GCF_027947535.2. Taxonomy (GTDB): domain Bacteria; phylum Actinomycetota; class Actinomycetes; order Streptomycetales; family Streptomycetaceae; genus Streptantibioticus_C; species Streptantibioticus_C silvisoli. The sequence goes on along the minus strand of NZ_JAAGKO020000017.1, from coordinate 123,339 downwards.
GGGCGCCGCGGACTAGTACCGGGTGTAAGGCATCCCACGCACCCATGACCTGTCCTGAGGAGCTTCCCGTGTCAGCGGAGCATCCGACAGCACCACCCACGCGGGACCCGGCCGGGTTCGCCGCGTTCTACGAGCAGCAGTTCGACACCGTGCTCGGTTTCGTCACCCGACGAGTCGACAACGCGCCGCTGGCCGCCGACCTGACGGCGGACATCTTCGTGGCCGCCCTGGAGGGCGCGCACACCTACGACGCCCGGCGCGGCGCACCCGTCGCCTGGCTGTACGGCATTTCCCGCAACGTCATCCACGCCCACTTCCACGGCGCCGCCCGCGAACGGCAGGCGGTCGCCCGGATCAGCGGGCGACGGCTGCTGGACGACCAGGACGTCAGCGCCATCGAGGCGCGGATCGACGCCGACCGCGCCGCCCGGGAGCTCGCATCCGCCCACGCCGCCCTCTCCGACCCGCTGCGCCAGGTGCTCGACCTGATCGTCGTGGACCGGCTCACGATCCGCGAGGTGGCGCAGGCGCTGGGCATCAGCTCGGCAACCGCCCGGGTACGGCTGCACCGCGCCCGCAAGGCCCTGCGCGCCGTCGGCCGCACCCACGTCACCACCTGCGAAACCCTTCTGGAGGCCGCCCAGTGAACGCCCCCGCGCACTTCAAGCAGCAGCTCGCCGCCGAACTGCACGCCCACGCCGCGACCCTGTCCGCGCCCCGCGGCCACCGGGCCCTGTTCCGGCTCCCCGCGCCGCGCCGCGCGCTGCCCCTCGCCATGGGCGTCGCCGCGGCGGCCGCCGCCACGGCGATCGCCCTGCCCCTCGCGTCCGGGGCCCACCCGGCGCAGCGGGCCGCGGCACCGCACAGCGCGGCGAGCAGCGGCGGTCTGAACATCGTCAACGCCGACTACACCGTGCAGTCCAAGGCGGGCGGCCTGGTCTCCGTGCAGTTGTTCGACCTGAAGGGCGTCCCCGGCCTGCAAGCCGCGCTGGACAAGGCCGGCATCCCCGCGAAGGTGCTGGCCCCCTCGGCCTCGTGCCACGCCCCCACCCCCACCGGCGACAGCCCGCACGGCAGCCTCCTGAAGGCCGTGCCGCCGTCCGGCTTCCACAGCGACGGAGCCCGCGACATCAACCCCGGCGCCATCGTCGCGGGCGACCACCTGCTGTTCGTCCCGGCGTCGAAGAACGGCCCGGTGACCTCGCTGGCCATCACCCTCGTGCGCCAACTGCCCAGCTGCATCGCGCCCTAGGCGTTCCGTCCCGGCCGGGACGGCTCTGCCGCCCTCGCCATGAACCGGTGGAGACCGCCTGTCGGGTCAGGTGCTCGACGCGCGCTTCGAGGGTGAGGCGGTCCCGCCCCTGGAAGGTGAGCCGCATCGGGTCGTCCGGGTCGAGTTCAACTCGACCCGCATCGACGGGTGTCCGTACGTCTGCGACTTCCGGCGTCGGCTCCCTGAGAACAGCGTCCGCGGCTGAGCACACAACGCAGGAGCGCCACCGGTACGACCGGTGGCGTTCCTGCGCGTTCGGTGTTCCTCCGCACGGGTGCTGCAAGTGGACGCCGATGAAGCTCCCGTCGAACCCCATGGCGGCCAGGACTCGCGGGCCGGCGGGCGGGCGAGCCGGAGTCGGGTGTTTGCGGAGATGATCGGCCAGGTCCATCGATCGGCCGCCTCCGGCTCCCGCAGTCGGGGCTTCGTCCGGCCCAGGGTCTGCTGGCACAGCCGAAACGTGTGTTCCAGGTCGAGCGTCGCGGGAACGCCTGCCGGGCCCGGTCGGCGTCTGTGCCGCTGGCGCCCGTCCTCGAGGACCATGGCCGCACCGCCGGCGCCTCATGGTCCTTCGACAGGTGCTCGACCTCCCGCCGGATCAACGTCCCCCCGGTCAGGGGAAGTTCTCCTTCGTGGTCCCTGGCCCATCTGCGGTCCGGTTCCGACCGGGCAGCGGTCGAAGCGGCCTTCGCCCCGTACTGCTGACCTTCCGGGCTGGAGAGACCTCATGCGTTCCGCGCAGATCACCCGAGGACAGGAGCCGGCTCACTGCTGAAGCACCACCGGACCGCCCGAGGGCATGATCGTGCGGCTCACTGGCCGGAGCCCCTTTTGACGGGCACCGGTGACGTGCTGGTGCGCACGCACGATCGTGGTCGCCGGAGGCGTACCGCGGCTGACGGCGCGGCCGGCGGGGTGTCAGAGGATGCGCAGCGCCGCGATCAGCCCGCCGGCCAGTTCGAAGGCGAACGTGAGACGGGCCTCGCCGCCGGGGAAGTCTCCGACGACGTGCACCGCCAGGCGGTATTCCCCGTCGGAGATCCGCTCGGTGCCCGTCACGGTGGAGGTGTACGTCCACGGGCCGATGCCGTGGTCGCGCCAGCCGCGGATCTCCGCACGCCCGCTGTACGTTCTGCCCTCGTCCAGCACCGTGCCGTCCTCGGTGAAGCACTCGGCGCAGGCCCGCGTGTCGCGTGCCTCGGCGGCCTTCAGGTAACGGTCGATGACCTCGGGAGTCGTCGTCATGGCCTGTCTCCTCGTCCGTGTCGCCGTCGTCCGGCGGGCCGTGCGCCCGATCGGGCCGCCCGCGGTCGCGGTGCTTCCGATCCTGGGGTGTCCCGCAGGGGGAGGGTCAAGGCGGGGCGTGGGCCGGACGGCGGACGGTGCGGTCTGACGGCGCGGTGGCCGGCGGCGGCGCGGTCGCTGGCGGCGCGGTGGCCGGCACACCCCCGCACCGCGGTCAGGTCAGGCCTCGTCCGTCCTGCCGCGGGCGTAGTGGCGGGAGGCTTTGGCGCGGTTTCCGCAGGCGGCCATGGAGCACCAGCGGCGGCGGCGGCCCTTGGAGGTGTCGTAGAAGTACAGGACGCAGCCGGGTCCCTCGCAGGCGTGCACGCGGGTGGGGTCGAGGGCGAGCAGGCGCAGGTAGTCGGCGGCGGCCAGCCAGCCGGGCAGCCAGCAGGGGGCGTCGGTCTCGGTCTCCTCGGCGGGGCCGGCCGCGGTCAGGCGGCGGCGGATCCGGCCGTGGGCCAGCACCTCGTCGAGGGCGGCGCAGGCCGGCGCGGACGGCGCGGCGGGCGCGGCGGCGGCCAGCGCGAGCGCGGCGCGGGTGGCGCGCAGCGCGTCGAGGGTCGCGGTGTCGGCGCGGCAGCCGTCGGCCGGGCGGACGGAGCCGAGCCAGATCCGCAGGCCGGCCAGGTCGGCGAGCAGGTCCTGTTCCCGGCCGCCGTCGATCCAGCGGGTGTTGAGCAGGTCCAGGGAGAGCGGCTCGCCGGTCAGCGGGCGCGGGTCGGTCCGGGTCATGCACCCATCCTAACCGTCTTGCCTCGAAACAACGGTTGACCACTGCTCCGCTAACCCTTATCGTCGAATTCAACGGTTAGGGCAACTCCGCCCGCGGACCTGGGGAGAGCACATGTTCACCGGCCACATCGGTCTCAACGTCACGGATCTCGACCGGTCCCGCGACTTCTACCAGCGGGTCTTCGGGCTGACCGCCCACGGGGAGGGCGAGGACGGCGACCGCCGGTGGACGTTCCTCGCCGACGGGAGCGGCGCGGTCGCCGTCACGCTGTGGCAGCAGAGCGCGGGCAGCTTCGCCACCGGCACGCCCGGGCTGCACCACCTGGCGTTCTCGGTGGACAGCCTGGCCGAGGTGCGCGCCGCCCAGGAGACGTTGCGCGCGCTCGGCGTCGAACTCGTGCACGGCGGCGTCGTCGGTCACGCGGACGGTCTGGAGTCGGGCGGCATCTTCTTCACCGACCCGGACGGCATCCGGCTGGAGATCTCCACCGCCGACGCCGAAGGTGCGGCCGCCCCGAGCAGCACCGCGCCGACCTGCGGTTTCTTCTAGGAACGGTGTGGAGCGGCCCACGGAAGGCGATCTCGCGGACAGCAGCAGGGAGGCAGCGATGGCGACGCGGTACCACGCGGGTGAGCTGGCCGTTCAGGAGCGCGCGGGGGTGCGGGAGCAGGCCGACCGGATGGCGCGCGGCGTCTTCGAGGGCGTTCCCGCGCCGGCCGCCCGGTTCCTGGCGGAGCGCAGCATGCTGGTGGTCGGCGCCCGGGACGGCGAAGGCCGGGTGTGGTGCTCGATGCTGGCCGGCGACCCCGGATTCCTGCGGGTGGCGGACGAACGGACGCTCACCGTCGGGGCGGTGCCGCGGCCGGGCGATCCGCTGGCGCCGACCCTGGCGGGCCCGGCGCAGGTCGGCACGCTGGCGATCGAGCCGGCCACCCGCCGCCGCATGCGGCTGAACGGCACCGCCCGGCCGGCCGCGGGCGGCCTGCGGATCGAGACCGCGCAGGTCTTCGCCAACTGCCCGCGTTTCATCACCCGGCGCGAGATGCCGCGCTTCACCGCGCCGCCGCCCGGCACCGGCGCGGAGCCGATGGCCGGCGCCGGGCTGGACGAGCGGCAGGCGGCGTTCGTGCGGGCGGCGGACACCTTCTTCATCGCCACCCGTGGCGGCGACGGCGGCGCCGACGCCTCGCACCGCGGCGGCGACCCGGGGTTCGTCGAGGTCGTGGACGGCCGGCGGCTGCGGTGGCCCGACTACCCGGGCAACGCGATGTTCGCGACGCTGGGCAATCTGCACGGCGATCCGGCCGCCGGGCTGCTGTTCCCCGACTGGGCCACCGGCTCGCTGCTGCTGCTGACCGGTTCGGCCCGCGTCGCGTGGGACGACGCGGGCGGCCGGGCCGTGGAGTTCACCGCCGACGCCGTCGCCGAACTCCCCGGCGCCGACCGGCCCCGTAGCTGACGAGGCGTCAGCGGTGTTGCGCCGCCGTCCTGTTGATCAGCCGTCCGACGGTTCCTGCGACGGCGCCGGCAGGCCGTTGGCGCGGGCGACGGTGGCGTACCACCGGGCGCTGTCCTTCAGCACCCGGCGCTGGGTGGCGAAGTCCACGTGCACGATGCCGAACCGGCGGTCGTAGCCGTAGGCCCACTCGAAGTTGTCCATCAGGGACCACAGGAAGTAGCCGCGCACGTCGGCGCCGTCGGTGACGGCCCGGTGCACCGCGTCGAGGTGGTCGCGCACGTAGGCCACGCGCTGCGGGTCGCGCACCGCACCGGCCGGGTCGACGGTGTCGTCGCAGGCCATGCCGTTCTCGGTGACGAGCAGCGGCAGTTCGGGGTGCTCGCGCGACAGGCGGGTGAGCATGTCGTACAGCCCGGAGGGGTCGATGGCCCAGCCCATCGCGGTGCGCTCCCCCGGCGGCTGGTGGAAGGTGACGTCCTCGGCGCCGGGCCACGGGGAGTGGTCGCTGGCGCCGTGGCCGTCGGCGCGGGCGGGTTCGGCCGCGCCGGTGGGGGCCGAGACGACGGTCGGGGTGTAGTAGTTGAGGCCGAGTACGTCCAGCGGCTGGTGGATCGTCGCCGCGTCGCCGTCGGCCACGAACCCCCAGTCGGTGACGGCGGCGGTGTCGGCCAGCAGGTCCTCGGGGTAGGCGCCGTCCAGCATCGGTCCGGTGAAGATCCGGCTGCCGAGGGCGTCGATGCGCCGGGCGGCGTCGTGGTCGGCGGCCGAGTCGGAGGCTGGCCGCACCACGTGCAGGTTGAGGCAGACGCCGAGCCGGGCGGTGTCGGGCAGCAGCGACCGCAGGGCCGAAGTGGCAAGGCCATGGCCGAGGTTGAGGTGGTGCGCGGCGCGCAGCGCGGCGACCGGGTCGGTGCGGCCGGGGGCGTGCACGCCGGAGCCGTACCCCAGGAAGGCGCTGCACCAGGGCTCGTTGAGGGTGGTCCACACTCCGACGCGGTCGCCGAGGGCGCCGGCGACCAGGGCGGCGTAGTCGGCGAAGCGCTCGGCGGTCTCGCGGGCCGGCCAGCCGCCGGCGTCCTCCAACTCCTGGGGCAGGTCCCAGTGGTAGAGGGTCAGGGCGGGTTCGATGCCGTGGCCGAGCAGCTCGTCGACGAGGGCGCGGTAGAAGTCCAGGCCGCGTTCCAGGGCCGGGCCGCGGCCGGTGGGCTGCACGCGCGACCAGGAGACCGAGAAGCGGTAGGCGTTCACTCCGAGGCCGGCCATCAGCTCGACGTCCTCGCGCAGCCGGTGGTAGTGGTCGGCGGCCACGTCACCGGTGTCGCCGGCGTGCACGGCGCCGGGGGTGCGGCAGAAGGTGTCCCAGACCGACGGGGTGCGGCCGTCCTCGGCGGCGGCGCCCTCGATCTGGTAGGCGGAGGTGGCGGTGCCCCACAGGAAGCCGGCGGGGAACGGGCGGAACGCGGCGGCGACCGGGGCGGATTCGGGGATGACGGACACGGTGGGTGCACTCCCGGGGGTGGGGGAAGGGACCGGACGGGCGGGCCTCAGCCCTTGACGGCGCCTTGCATGACGCCGCCGACGATCTGCTTGCCGAAGACGGCGAACGCGATGAGCAGCGGCACCGTGGTGACCACCGCACCGGCCATGATCACCGACTCGTTGATGTCATACCCACCGCCGATGCTGGCCAGCGCCACCTGGAGGGTCGGATTGCCGGACGGCGTCAGGGCGATCAGCGGCCACAGGAAGTCGTTCCAGGCCTGGACGAAGGTGAGCATGCCCAGCACGGCCATCGCGGGGCGGGCGACGGGGAAGACCACGTGCCACACGGTGCGCCAGGAGTTGGCGCCGTCCATCCGGGCGGCCTCCAGCAGTTCGGTGGGCAGCGCCGAGGACAGGTACTGCCGCATGAAGAAGACACCGAACGCGGTGACCAGGCTCGGCAGGATCACCGACTGCAACTGGTCGGTCCAGTGCAGGCCGGCGATGATCCGGAACAGCGGCAGGACGCTGAGCTGCGGCGGCACCGCGATGGTGGCTACCACGAACACCATGAGCGCGTTACGCCCGGTGAACCGCAGCTTGGCGAAGGCGAAGCCGGCGAACGTGGAGAACAGCACGGTGGAGACGGTGACGGCGGCCGCGACGATCACCGAGTTGACCATCGCCAGGCCCAGCGTGTGGCCGCCGGGACCGTTGTAGTCCCACACCGCGCGCAGGTTGGCCAGCAGGTTGGCGCCGGGCACCAGCGGTGGCGGGCTCTGGGCGATCCGGCTCTGCGAGGTGGAGGCGGCGACGACGGAGAAGTACAGCGGGAACAGCGACGCCAGGGCGACGACGATCAGGATCAGGTAGGTGACCGGTCCGCCGTGGTGCTGGCGTCCGGCGCCGCCGGTCACCGGGCGGCGGGACGGCCGGCGCGGGACGGCGGCGGGCGGGGTCAGGGCGGTCATGGTGCGGCTCCTCGCTCACGCGCTCTTGCGCAGCCGGCGGACGACGACGGCGTTGACCGCGCCGACGACGACGGCGATCAGGAAGATGACCCAGGCGACCGCGGCGGCCCGGCCCAGGTGTTCGGAGTTGAAGGCCAGCCGGTAGACGTACAGCGCCAGCGTCGAGTACTGGTTGTCCGGGCCGCCGTTGATGCCCTGCCCGCTGCCGCCGAACAGGTAGGGCTCGCCGAACAGTTGGAGCGAGCCGATCGCGGAGACGACGACGGTGAACACGATCGTCGGGCGCAGCGCGGGCACGGTGACGTAGCGGAACTGCTGCCAGCGGTTGGTGCCGTCCAGCGCGGCGGCCTCGTACAGCTCGCCGGGGACGGCCTGCATGGCGGCCAGGTAGATGAGGGTGTTGTAGCCGGTCCAGCGCCACATCACGATGGTGGCGACGGCCAGTTGGGAGCTCCAGGTGCCGGCCTCCCAGCCGACCGGGTGGACGCCGACCAGGTGCAGGACCCAGTTGGCGAAGCCGGCGTTGTTCTGCTGGAAGATGAACTGGAAGATCAGCGCGGCGGCCGCCACCGAGGTGGCGTAGGGGGCGAGCAGCGCGACGCGGAAGAACAGCCGTCCGCGCAGCCGGTAGTTGAGCAGGTGCGCCAGGCCCAGGGCGATGGCCAGCTGCGGCACCGACGACAGCAGGCCGATGGTGACGGTGTTGCGCAGCGACTTCCAGAAGACCGGGTCGTGGCCGAGCATCGTGTAGTTGCCCAGGCCCGTCCAGGTGCTCTGGTCCGGGGTGAGGGTGCTGACCGAGTGCAGCGACATCCAGCCGGTGTAGAGCAGCGGGAAGATGCCGAAGGCGGCGAACAGCAGGAAGAACGGCAGGATGAACAGGTACGGCGAACCCTTGACGTCGAGCCGGTAGAGCCGGCCGCGCCGGGCCCGGCGGCGCGCTTCGGCGCCGTCGGGCCCCGGCGCCGCCCCGGGCGGCCGGGTCGGGGATGCGGTGGTGGAGGCGGTCACCGGGTGGCCCTTCGTGACGTGGTGCGGCGGTGGAGTCGGCGGAACGGGAACGGCGGGCGGCCGAGCGGCGCGGCGGGCGTCAGCCGGTGGTGTCGGTGGTGATCTGCTGGAGGGTGGCCTTCCAGGCGGCGGAGGCGCTCTCGTGCTTCTGCTCCATCAGCAGGACGCCGTTGCCCATGTCGTTGCGGATCACCCCGTCGTACTGGCCGATGGGCGCGGCGGGGATGCGGCGGGCGGCGGCGGAGAAGATCTTGCCGATCGGGGCGCCGGACAGGAAGGCGTTCTTGGCGCCGGAGACCCGCGGGTCGGCGTAGGCGGTGACGTTGGAGGGGAAGTTGCCGACGTCGGGGGTGGAGAAGACGGTGATCTCCTGCTGGGCGCGGGTCAGCCACTGCACGAGGGCCTGGGCCTGCTTGACGTGGTGGCCCTGGGCGGGGACCGTCAGGTAGGAGCCGCCCCAGTCGGAGGCCTGCGGGGCGGTGGCGACGTTCCACACGCCGGCGTTCTTCTTGCCGGAGTCGTTGACGATGTTGGCCATCTGCCAGGCCGGGCAGATGGTGGTCGCGAAGGAGTTGTTCGCGAAGCCGGAGGCCCACTGGGTGGAGAACTGGGCGATGCCGGGGGTCTCGCCGGCCGCCACCGCCTGGCTCGCCAGCTTCCAGGCGGCCTTCACGGAGGGGTTGCTGGCGTAGACGGCCTTGCCGCTCGCGTCGTAGTACTGCGTGGCGCCGCTGCCGACGACGCTGTTGAACAGGCCCTCGCCGCTGTCGAGGAAGTACGTGCCGTGCGGTGCGTGCTGCTGGTATGCGGTGCCGACGGTGTTGACGAAGGTGTCCCAGCTACCGCCCCACAGCTTGGCGACCGCGGCGGGGGAGGTGGGCAGCCCGGCCGCCTTGAACAGCTTGGTGTTGTAGCAGACGGCCTCCGGGCCCAGGTCGGTGCCGAGGCCGACCACCGCGCCGCTGCGGGCGGTGCCCTGGGACCACTTGACCGGCGCCCAGTCGGCCTTCGCGACGCCGGGCACCTTGGACAGGTCGGTGAACCGGGAGGCCAGCGTGGTGGTGACCTGGCCCATCCGGGAGACGTCGAACGCCTGGATGTCGTCGGCACCGGAGCCGGCCGCCAGGTGGGCCTGGGTGGCGTTCCAGTAGTTCTGCTCGTTGGCGTTGTTGTCCTCGACGATCTTGATGTCGGGGTGCAGCTTCATGTAGGCGGCGAACAGGTTGGCGCCCTTGGCGTTGTAGCCGAACGTTCCGAAGTCGCCGACCTTGAGGGTGACGGTGCCGCCGGACGACGCGGTGTCGCTGCTGCCGCAGCCGGTGAGCAGGCCCGCGGCCAGCAGGACGGCGGCCGAGGCGGCGGCCAGGACGCGCGGACGGCGGCGCGATCCGGACCTGAGGGGCGATGGGCGCATGGCGGGACTCCTTGGAATGCGGCTCACGGGACAGCTCGGCAACGCGGCGATGCCGACGCTAGGATGGAGGCGGTGGGAGCGCTCCCATCCCGGCGTGTGGTGAAGCGTGGCCGTTTGACCGGGTGATGTCAAGGGAATCGACGGCGAACAATCCGGTGCTACGCCACGGTTCCTGGGCGCGCTTCCAGCGAGTGCCGTACATCCCGACGACCGGCACCACCCGCCGCGGCGACCGCCCGGCAGGGCATGATGGCGGCGACGAGACCCTGGAGGCGATCATGCAGACCCACCGACGGCAGACCGGCCGGCCCACGCTCGAACAGGTCGCCGCCCGGGCCGGCGTCGGGCGCGGCACGGTCTCCCGGGTCATCAACGCCTCGCCGTCGGTCAGCCCGCAGACCCGGGCGGTCGTCGAGCAGGCCATCGCCGAGCTGGGCTACGTGCCCAACCGCGCCGCCCGCGCGCTGGCCGGCAACCGCAACGACGCCATCGCGCTGGTCGTCCCGGAGGCGGAGACCCGGCTGTTCGCGGAGCCGTACTTCTCCGACATCATCCGCGGCGTCGACGCCGCGCTCGCCGACACCGACATGCAGCTGCTGCTGACGCTGAGCCGGACGCCGAAGGAACGCAAACGGCTCACCCAGTTCCTGACCGCGCACCGGGTCGACGGGGTGCTGCTGGTCTCCGTGCACGAGGACGACCCGCTGCCCGACCTGCTGGTCCGCGTCGGCATGCCCGCGGTGCTCGGCGGCCGGCGCTCCGGGCGCGAGTCGGTCAGCTATGTCGACTCCGACAACACCGGCGGCGCCCGGCAGGCCACCGCGCACCTGCTGGCCCCGGGCCGGCGGGCCGTCGCCACCATCACCGGCCCGTCCGACATGTACGTGGCCCGCTGCCGGCTGGACGGCTACCGCGAGGCGATGGCCGCCGCCGGCGCCGCGCCGGACGAGGCGCTGGTCGGCGCCGGGGACTTCACCGAGGAGGGCGGGGCGCTGGCCATGCGCGAACTGCTGCGCCGGCGCCCGGACATCGACGCGGTCTTCGCCGCCTCCGACGTGATGGCGGCCGGCGCGCTGCGCGTGCTGCGCGAGGCCGGCCGCCGGGTGCCCGACGACGTGGCGCTGATCGGCTTCGACGACTCCGTCATCGCCCGGCACACCGACCCGCCGCTGACCAGCGTCCGCCAGCCCATCCAGGACATGGGCCGCACCATGGCCCGCCTGCTGCTGGACCACATCCGCGACGCCACCACGGTCCGCCGCCACGTCATCCTCGACACCCAGCTGGTCCACCGCGCGTCGGCCTGACGGGGGCGCCGACCGGACCGGCCGGCCCCGACACCGGGCGCGGCGCCGCACGAGGACCGCACGTGCGGCGGTGCGCCGGGCGTGCGGTCCGCCGACGGTACGCAGGACGCCGCGGCGGACGCGGCAGGCGGATCAACGGGCGCACACCTCTGGACGCGCGCGGAGGTGACGTCATAGCCTCCGGGCATCCGCAGGGCGAGTGACGACGTCCCGCGGCGCGGGAATGAAACGTTTCATCACCCGGTCCGGCCGGTCCCCGAGCAGTACGCCCCTCCCCCGGCCCCGCCCGACGAGCTACGGAGAACCATGCCCCCGGAAGACGAACTGCGCCGCCGTACCTTCATCCGGACCTCGCTCGCCGCCGCCGCGGTGGCCGGCACCGGGTTCGCAGCCGCCGGGGGCGCGGCGCCGGCCGCGTCGGCGGCCGGGCGCCCGACCGCGGGCCCGGCGCCGGCGCCGTCCGGTCCGTGGGACGCCTTCAACCTCTCCCCCGCGTCCCGCACGGTGCGGCCGGTGGCGGTGCGCACCAGCACCGGCTCGGTGCGGCGCGGCCGTGCACCGCGCGGCGGCGGGGTGGGCACCGTGCGGCTGAGCGGCACGGGCGCCTCGGTCACCCTCGACTTCGGCCAGGAGGTCGGCGGATTCGTCACGCTGGCGTTCGGGGCCGGCACCGGCGCGGACCAGGTGGTCGCGCTGACGTACGCCGAACTGTCGACCTACATCAGCACCACCGCCAGCGACGCGTCCAACGGCGGCACGAACGACGAACCCGCCGTGCGGTACGCGGCCACCCCCGGCGGCACCGTCGACACCCGCACCGACGTCCCGCTGGCGGGCGCGGACCCGGTGGCGTCGGCGAACCCGGCGAGCCAGCTGCGCGGCGGGTTCCGGTACCTGACGGTGGTCAACGACACGTCCGGCACCGTCGAGCTGACCGGGGTGACGCTGGCGGTCGGCTTCGCGCCGAACGCGGCGGACCTGCGGGCGTACCCCAACTACTTCCACTGCGACGACGACCTGCTCAACCGGATCTGGTACGCGGGCGCCTACACCGTGCAGACCAACATCATCGCGGTCGGCCAGGGCAGGACCTGGGGGCCGCCGGCCGTCGGCTGGGACAACTCGGCCCCGGTCGGCGAGGCCGGCACCACAGTGCTGGTGGACGGCGCGAAGCGGGACCGCACCGTGTGGCCGGGGGACCTGGGCATCTCCGTGCTGACCGACTACGTCTCGCTCGGCGACCTGCTGACGGTGCGCAACTCGCTACAGACCCTGTACAACCACCAGGACCCGGCCACCGGCGCGCTGCCCTACGCCGGTCCCGCGGTGGACTTCGTGGGCAACTCCGACACCTATCACCTGTGGACGCTGATCGGCACGGCCGCCTACCTCCAGTTCAGCGGCGACACCGACTGGATGCGCGGGATCTACCCGCAGTACCGCAAGGCGGTCACGTACATCACCGGCAAGATCGCGGCCGACGGACTGCTCGACGTCACCGCGAGCGCGGACTGGGCCCGTACCGACGCCGACGGCAAGAACATCGAGGCCAACGCCATCATGTACCGCGCCCTGCGCACCGCGGGGGCGCCGGCGCGGGCGGCCGGCGACAGCGCGTCGGCGGACGCCTGGGCGGCGCTGGCCGCCACGCTGAAGTCCGCGATCGCGGACGGCGGTTACTGGGACGAGGCGGCCGGGCTGTACCGCGACAAGCCCACCGGGGACGGTGCCGCGCTGTATCCGCAGGACGGGAACGCGCTGGCGGTGTGGTTCGGCCTGGCCGACGACGCGGACCGGGCGCGGACCGTCAGCGCGTCCCTGGCGAAGCGCTGGACGGCGGTGGGCGCGCTCACCCCGGAGAAGGGCGACGGGTCGGTGCACCCCTTCCCCGGCGGCATGGAGGTGCACGCGCACTTCACCGCGGGCCGGGAGGCGACCGCGCTCGACCTGATCCGGCGTGAGTGGGGTTACATGCTCAACGCCCCGCAGGGCACGGCCAGTACGTTCTGGGAGGGCTACCGCAGCGACGGCACCTCGGACTACAGCGGCTCGTACATGAGCGCCTCGCACGGCTGGTCGACCGGGCCGACCTCGGCGCTGACCTTCCACGTCCTGGGCATCGCCCCGGCCGCGGACGGCGGTCCCGGCTGCACGGTGGCCCCGCACCCCGGCGGTCTGCGGTCGGCGCAGGGCCGGCTGACCACGCCGTCGGGCCCGGTCGACGTCTCCTGGCAGGCCGGTCCCGGCGGCCGGTTCGACCTGCGGTTCAGCGCCCCGGCCGCAGTGGTCGGCCAGGTCGAGGTACCGGTGCCGGACGGCGCCGGCCACACCGTGCTGTTCGACGGCGTGCCGGTGTGGGACGGCGCCGGGCGCTCGCACGGCGCGCGGCGCGCGGGCGACCGGGTCCGCTTCGACGTGCGGTCCGGCGGAGCGCACACGGTGAGCGTGCGGACCCGCTGACCCCGCGACGACCGCGCCCCCGGCGGGTTCGCCGGGGGCGCGGTGGGGGTTCGCGGGAGCGCGGGGTTCGCGGTCAGCGGGGCCGGAACGTGGAGTCGCGCACCACGAGTTCGGGTTGCAGCACCACGCGCTGGTGCCGGTGGCGGCCCGCGTCCTCCCCGGACTCCTGGAGCAGCATGTCGGCGGCCATCGTGCCCATGGTGGCGGCCGGCTGGCGCACCGAGGTCAGCGGCACGGTGGCCGCGGCGGCGAACTCGATGTCGTCGTAGCCCACGATGGCCATGTCCCGCGGCACGCTGAGCCCGGCCGCGTACATCGACTGGAGCACGCCGAGCGCCAGCAGGTCGTTGGCGCAGAACACCGCGGTCGGCCGGTCGGCCAGGCCCAGCAGCCGGGCGCCGGCGTCGCGGCCGCCGGCCACGTCGAGCCGCTCGGTGGGGATCTCGCGCAGCGCCGACGGCGGCAGTCCGGCCTCCGCCAGCGACTCCAGCGCCCCCTTGCGGCGGTCGCGGATCTGCTGGAAGCCGGCCGGGCCGCTGATGAACGCGATCGAGCGGTGGCCGCCGTTGAGCAGGTGGCGTACCGCCATCGCGCCGCCGACCACGTCGTCCACCGACACCGAGCACTCGGCGGTGTCGGCCGCCACCCGGTCGACCAGCACGAAGGGGATGCCGTGCCGGCGGAAGGCGTCGAGGTTGCGGCCCGAGGCGTCGGCGGGGGTGATCAGCACGCCGCGCACCCGCTGCTCGGCGAAGAGCGACAGGTATTCGGCCTCCTCCTCGGCGCTCTGCGCGCTGTTGCAGACCATGACCCGCATCCCGGCCCGGCGGGCGGCGCGTTCGGCACCGCCGGCCAGGTCGACGAAGAACGGGTTGCCCATGTCGAGCACGAGCAGCGCCACGATGCGGCTGCGGCCGGCCCGCAACTGCCGGGCGGACTCGCTGCGTACGTACCCCAGCCGGGTTATCACCGACTGCACCCGGGTGCGGGTCTCCTCCGAGACCAGGTCCGGCCTGTTGATGACGTTGGAGACAGTGCCCACCGAGACGCCCGCCTCCAGGGCGACGTCCTTGATCCCCACCATATGTCCCACCTGGGCGGCTCCTGTGCCCTTCGCCGCCGGCCGCTACGGCCGGCGGATCACCATCCTATGAGGTCCGCCGGGGTGTGCCGGACGAGGTGGAAGACCTCGCCCGGCACAGCGGGACGGCGTTCGCGGCCGGCGCCGGTCCGGTCAGAAGTGGAAGTTCGCGATGTTGGACTTGTTGAAGACGGTGGGCTTGCCGAGCACCACGACGCTGTTGGCGCCGATGGTGTACTTGCCCATGTCGCCCGCGGTGAAGGTCTGGCCGGGGGCGCCGCTGATCTGACCGGACGCCAGGGCTATCGCGGCGTACCCGGCGAGGGCGCCGAGCTTGGCCGGGTCCCACAGCTCGAAGGCCTGCACGGTGCCGTTGGCGACGTAGGAGCGCATGTCGTTGGGCTGGCCGAGGCCGGTCAGCTTGACCTTGCCCTTGTACTTCGAACCGCTCAGGTACTGGGCCGCCGCCTTGATGCCGACGGTGGTCGGGGAGATGATCCCCTTCAGGTTCGGGTACTGCTGGAGCAGGCCCTGGGTCTGCTGGAAGGACTGCTGGGCGTCGTCGTTGCCGTACGCGATCTTGACGAGCTTGACGTTCTTGTACTGCGGCTTCTTCAGCTCGTCCTTCATGTAGCCGATCCAGGTGTTCTGGTTGGTGGCCGTCTGCGCCGCCGACAGGATCGCGATCTGCCCCTTGTCGCCGATCTGCTGGGCCATCAGCTGGACCTCGGTGCGGCCCAGGTCGACCGAGCTGGCCTGGGAGATGGCGACGTCGCGGCAGCCGGGGTTGGTGTCGGAGTCGTAGGTGACGACCTTGATGCCGCTCTTGCGCGCCTGGTTCAGGCCGGTGCACAGCGCGCCCGGGTCCTGCGCGGACACCGCGATGGCGCTGACCCGCTGCTGGGTGAGGGAGTTGACGTAGGAGACCTGCCCGGCGGTGTCGGTGCCGCTGCTGGTGCCGACCTCCTTGTACTTCTCCCCCAGCGCCTCGACGGCCTTCTTGCCGCCGTTGTCGGAGGTGGTGAAGTACGGGTTGTTGACCTGCTTGGGCAGGTAGGCGATGGTCAGGCCCTTGCGGGTGGCCGCGTTCGGGTTCGCGGAGGCGGTGTTGCCGGCGGTGGGGGTGCTCTTGGCGACCGAGTTCTTCGTGGTGCCGCCGCACGCCGCGATGCCCAGGGCCATCACGGCGGTGGCGGCTGTCACGGCGGTGACGCGGCGGACGGTGCTGTTTCCGAGGGACATGCGGAGGTTCCTTTCGGTGCCGCGGGGCGCGGCTGAAGGCACGGGGTCGGGCCGGAACGGGCGGGGGTGGACGGCGGGGAGGGTCACGAGGGGGGGGGGGCCGCCGGCGGCGGGTCCTCGGCGGCGTTGCGCCGGGCCCGGGCCTGGGCGACCTGGCGGCCCACCCGCGGTGCCAGCACGGAGATGACCAGCAGGGCGCCGGTGACGACGATCTGGGACTGGGCGGAGACGTTGACCAGGCTCATGACGTTCTGCAGCGCGCCGAGCAGGAAGACGCCGGCGATCGCGCCGCCCAGCGTGCCCTTGCCGCCGTCGAAGTCGACGCCGCCGAGCAGTACGCCGGCGATGACCGACAGCTCCAGGCCGGTGGCGTTGTCGTAGCGGGCGCTGGCGTAGTGCAGGGCCCAGAAGACGCCGGTGAGCGCGGAGACGGTGCCGGTGGCCACGAACATCGACAGCTTCAGGCGCTTGACCCGGATGCCGGCGAAGCGGGCCGCCTGCTGGGAGGCGCCGACCGCGAACAGCGACCGGCCGACCGGGGTGGCGTGCAGCACCAGGACGGCGACCAGGGCCAGCACCGCCCACGGGACGGCGGCGTCCGGGATGAACGTCCCGCCGATCCGGCCGGAGCCGAAGTCCAGGTACTGCTGGGGGAAGTCGGTGACCGAGTTCGACCCGAGCACGATCTGCGCCACGCCGCGGAAGGCGGCCATGGTGCCGATGGTGACCGCCAGCGACGGCAGGCCGAGGCGGGTGACCAGCAGGCCGTTGATCAGCCCGCACACCACGCCCAGCAGCACGCACAGCGGGATGATGACCTGGATGGCCAGGCCGTCGTTCCACAGCGCGCCCATGACCGCGCCGGACAGGCCGGCGGTGGAACCGACCGACAGGTCGATCTCGCCGGCCACCACCAGCGCCGTCATGGGCAGCGCGATCAGCGCGACCGGCAGGGCGTTGCCGATCAGGAACGAGATGTTCAGCGCGTTGCCGAAGTTGTCGACGAAGGAGAACGAGCAGATCAGCAGGACGACCAGCAGCGTGCCGACCGCGGTGTCCCAGCGGATCGCGCCGGACAGCCGCGGCCCGGGGCGGCGCGATCCGGTGGCGGGGGCGGCGGGGGGCTTGACGGTGGTGTCAGGCATGGCGGGCACTCCTTGTCTCTGCGGCCCTCTTGCGCAGCAGGTCGGCGACCCGGAGTGCGACGACCCGGTCGACGGCGATGGCGAGCAGCAGCAGGAAGCCGTCGATGGCCTGCACCCACACCGAGCTGACCCCGATCGAGGGCAGCACGCTGTTGATCGAGGTCAGCAGCAGCGCGCCCAGGGCGGCGCCGTAGACGGTGCCGGAGCCGCCGGTGAAGGCGACACCGCCGACCACGACGGCGCTGACGACGGTGAGTTCGTAGCCGGTGCCGGTGCCGGAGTCGACGTTGCCGAACCGGGCCAGGTACAGCGCGCCGGCCAGTCCGGCGAGCGCGCCGCAGACCACGTACGCGGTGAGGATGCGGCGGCGGACCGGCACACCGGCCAGCCGGGCGGCCTCGGGGTTGGAGCCGAGGGCGTACAGGTCGCGGCCGCCGCGGTAGGCGCGCAGGTAGTAGGCGACGCAGACCAGGACGGCGGCGGTCAGCAGCGCCAGGTAGGGGATGACGGACAGGCCGTCGTGCCCGAACCCGGCGAAGCCGGACGGCAGTTGGCTCGCGGTGATCTGCCGGGAGCCGACCCAGACGGAGTCCAGGCCGCGGATGATGTAGAGGGTGCCCAGGGTGACCACCAGCGCGGGCACCCGGCCGAGGCTGACCAGCAGCCCGTTGACCGCGCCGAGCGCGGCGCCGAGCAGGACCGCGAGCACCACCGCGACCAGCGGGTTGCCGCCGCCGCTGAGGTAGTCGCCGGCCGCGAACGCCGAGATGCCGAGGGTCGATCCGACCGACAGGTCGACGTTGCGGGTGATCACCACCATGGCCTGGCCCACCGCGACCAGCACCAGGATGGTGGCGTTGAGCAGCAGGTCCTTGATGCCCTGCTGGGACAGGAAGTCGGAGTTGTCGAGCTGGGTGGCCAGCAGCATCACCACCAGCACCGCGCCGATGGCCAGTTCGCGGACCTTCAGCACGGTGTCGAGCAGCTTGCGCGAGCCGCTGCCCCCGGCCGGGCGGGCCCGGTGTTCCTGATCGGTGGTCACCGTCATGCCGCGCTCCTTCCGCGACCGGTGGCCGCCGCCATCACCGATTCCTCGGTGGCCTCGGCCCGGGTCAGGTCGGCGGCGAGCCGTCCCTCGTGCATCACCAGGACCCGGTCGGCCATGGCGAGGACCTCCGGCAGGTCGGAGGAGATCATCAGCACCGCCACGCCGTCGGCGGCGAGCTGCGACAGCAGCCGGTGCACCTCGGCCTTGGTGCCGACGTCGATGCCGCGGGTGGGTTCGTCGACGATCAGCACTCCGGGGTCGGTGGCCAGCCACTTGGCCAGGACGACCTTCTGCTGGTTGCCGCCGGACAGCGTGCTGACCGCGTCGGCCAGCCGGGCGTACTTCACCTGGAGGCGGACCGCCCAGTCGACGGCCCGGCTGCGTTCGGCGCCGCGCCGCATCACCCCGGCGCGGGAGGTGCTCGCGAAGCCGGTGAGGTTGATGTTGCGTTCGATGGACATGTCCATCACCAGGCCCTCGGCACGGCGGTCCTCCGGCACCAGGGCGAGCCCGGCGGCCATGGCCAGGCTGGGGGCGCCGGGGGGCAGCGGCCGGCCGTCGACCTCGACCTCGCCGCCGTCCCAGCGGTCGACGCCGAAGACCGCGCGGGCGACCTCGCTGCGGCCGGCGCCCACCAGTCCGGCCAGGCCGACGATCTCACCGTGCCGTACGTCGAAGGAGACGTCGGTGAAGACCCCTTCGCGGGTCAGCCGGCGCACGCTGAGCGCGACGCCGCCGATCTTCGCGTCCTGCTTGGGGTACAGCTCGTCCAGGTCGCGGCCGACCATCCGGCGCACCAGGTCGTCCTCGGTGAGGCCGTCGACCGGTTCGCTGGCGATCAGCGCGCCGTCGCGCAAGGTGGTGACCCGCTGGCACAGGGCGAAGACCTCGTCGAGCCGGTGCGAGATGAACAGCACGGCCGCGCCCTGTTCGCGCAGCGCCCGCACGACGCCGAACAGCCGGGCGACCTCGCTGCCGGTCAGGGCGGCGGTCGGCTCGTCCATCACCAGCACGCGGGCGTCGAACGACAGCGCCTTGGCGATCTCGACCAGTTGCTGGTCGGCTATGGACAGGCCGCGGGCGGGCTGGTCGGGTTCGAGGGCGACGCCGAGGCGGCGGAAGAGGTCGGCGGCGGCCTGCCGCACGGCGCGGTGGTCGACCCGGCCGAACGAGCGGCGCGGCTGGCGGCCGACGAAGATGTTCTCGGCGACGGACAGGTCGGGAAAGAGCGTGGGTTCCTGGTAGATGACGGCGACTCCGGCGTCGCGCGCGTCGGCCGGGCCGTGGAACTCGACCGGTTCGCCGTCCAGCAGTACGACGCCGGTGTCCGGGCGGTGGACGCCGGCCAGCGTCTTGATCAGCGTGGACTTCCCGGCGCCGTTCTCGCCCGCCAGGGCGTGTGCCTCGCCCGCGTGCAGCCGCAGTGACACCCCGCGCAGGGCGTGGACGGCTCCGAAGGACTTGCTCACCCCCTCGAGAGCGAGGACCGGAGGAGTCTCCGGTGCGGCCTGGGTCATGGGGCTCTCCTGGGTTTGACGGCAGGGAGTGAAATGTTTCAATGGGATTGCGGGGAAGTTAGCCGCGCCAGAAGTGAGCGTCAAGGGGTTGCTTCGCGGCAGTTGGGGACGATCCGCCGGTCCGCGGCGGCCGGTCGGCGCCAAGCCCCGGCGCCAGCAGCGTCGTCGGCCTCGGTTCCCCGCTCTGACACGATTCAGTAACGGCGGTGGTGGCGGGGCCTCCCGGCCCGGGGTACCGGCTCCCACGTGGTGCCGGTGCCGGGGCGGTCGCGCTGAATTGATTCACCGCCGGTGCGGGCCGCCCTCTTGACGGACCCTTGGGCCTTGGTTACGGTCCCGAGGAACCATGAAACGATTCACTCACTGGCCGGCGCTCCGCAGGACCCGCCCGCCGGGCCGCGGACTCAGAGGTGGACATGGCTGACCTTGCTGCCGTGAAGGCGGCGCTGACGTCGCAGGTGATCGAGACGCCGTCGTGGGGGTACGGCAACTCCGGCACCCGCTTCAAGGTGTTCTCGCAGGCCGGGGTACCCCGGGACCCGTACGAGAAGCTGGACGACGCGGCCCAGGTGCACGCGGCGACCGGAGTGGCGCCGAAGGTCGCGCTGCACATCCCGTGGGACCGGGTCGACGACTACGCCGCGCTGGCGCGGTACGCCCGGGACCGCGGTCTGGTGCTGGGCGCGATCAACGCGAACGTCTTCCAGGACGACGACTTCAAGCTGGGCTCGGTCACCCACCCCGACCCCGGGGTGCGCCGCAAGGCGGTCGGCCACCTGCTGGAATGCGTCGACATCATGGACGCCACCGGCTCGCGGGACCTGAAGCTGTGGTTCTCCGACGGCACCAACTACCCGGGCCAGGACGACATCACCGCCCGGCAGGACCGGCTGGCGGAGGCGCTCGGGGAGGTCTACGCCCGGCTCGGCGACGACCAGCGCATCCTGCTGGAGTACAAGCTGTTCGAGCCGGCCTTCTACACCACCGACGTGCCGGACTGGGGGACGTCGTACGCGCACTGCCTGCGCCTGGGCCCCCGGGCCCAGGTGGTGGTCGACACCGGCCACCACGCGCCGGGCACCAACATCGAGTTCATCGTGGCGTTCCTGCTGCGCGAGGGGAAGCTCGGCGGTTTCGACTTCAACTCCCGCTTCTACGCCGACGACGACCTGATGGTGGGCGCCGCCGACCCCTTCCAGCTGTTCCGCATCCTGCACGAGGTCGCCAAGAACGGTGGCTTCGACCCGGCGACCGGGGTGGCGTTCATGCTGGACCAGTGCCACAACATCGAGGCGAAGATCCCGGCGGTCATCCGCTCGGTGATGAACGTCCAGGAGGCCACCGCCAAGGCGCTGCTGGTCGACCTCGACGCACTGCGCGCGGCGCAGCGTGACGGGGACGTGCTCACCGCCAACGCGGTCCTGATGGACGCCTACAACACCGACGTGCGCCCGCTGCTGGCCGAACTGCGCGGGGAACTCGGCCTGCCCGCCGACCCGGTGGCCGGCTACCGGGCCTCCGGCTGGCAGGAGCGGATCGTCGCCGAGCGGGTGGGCGGCTCCCAGGCCGGCTGGGGCGCCTGACCCGGCACGCGGCGGCCCGCGGCGCTTGCAGCCGTTCACCGCACGCACCGGCCCGCGGCGCTTGCAGCCGTTCACCGCACGCGGCGGCCGGCGGGGGCACGGGATTCCGGTGCCTTCGCCGGGCCGGCCGTCCGGTGCCGGGTGGGTGCCGTCGGCGGCGGTGCCGATGGGTTCGGCCGGTGCCGGTCCCGGTGCCGATGGGTTCCGCCGGTGGCACCGGTGCCGGTGCCGTCCGGTGCCACCGGTGCCGGTGCCGTCCGGCGGTGCCGACCGGTCCCGCCGACCGGTGCCGGGCGCACCGGCGCCGCGGTGTTCCGCCGTAGCCCGGCCTCCTCGACCGTTTTCGCCGGGGTCCTGGCCGATCCCGACCGGCCCTGGCTGATCCCGAACGATCCCGACCGCCCCCGACCGGTTCCGTCCGTTTCCGCCCGACTTCCGCTTCCGAGCGACCAGAAGGACTCGCCATGGCCTCCGCCACCCCGCCCGACGTCACCGCGCTGCTGGAGCGCGCGCACCGGCTCGGCTCCGATCCGCGCAACACCAACTACGCGGGCGGCAACGCGTCCGCCAAGGCCGTCGCC
This sequence comes from Streptantibioticus silvisoli, assembly GCF_027947535.2. GTDB lineage: Bacteria > Actinomycetota > Actinomycetes > Streptomycetales > Streptomycetaceae > Streptantibioticus_C > Streptantibioticus_C silvisoli. Next base: position 101,745 of record NZ_JAAGKO020000017.1, on the reverse strand, counting down.
GCCGACCCGGTCACCGGGGGCACCACGGAGCTGATGTGGGTCAAGGGCTCCGGCGGTGACCTGGGCACCCTGACCGAGGCGGGGCTCGCGGTGCTGCGGCTGGACCGGGTGCGGGCGCTGCGCGCGGTCTACCCGGGCGTCGAGCGTGAGGACGAGATGGTCGCCGCCTTCGACTTCTGCCTGCACGGCCGGGGCGGCGCGGCGCCGTCGATCGACACCGCGATGCACGCGCTGGTCGACGCGGCGCACGTCGACCACCTGCACCCCGACTCCGGCATCGCGCTGGCCTGCGCGGCCGACGGCGAGGCGCTGACCAAGGAGTGCTTCGGCGAGCGGGTGGTGTGGGTGCCGTGGCGCCGCCCGGGGTTCCAGCTCGGCCTGGACATCGCCGCGGTCAAGGAGGAGAACCCTCGGGCGATCGGCGTCGTCCTCGGCGGGCACGGCATCACCGCCTGGGGCGCGACCAGCCAGGAGTGCGAACGCAACGCGCTCGACATGATCCGTACCGCGGAGGAGTTCCTGGCCCGGCGCGGCCGGCCGCAGCCGTTCGGGCCGCCGCTGGAGGGCTACGGGCCGCTGCCGCGCGAGGAGCGCCTGGAGCGGGCGGCGGCGCTGGCGCCGGTGATCCGCGGGCTGGCCTCGCAGGACCTGCGGCAGATCGGCCACTTCACCGACGCGCCGGCGGTGCTGGACTTCCTGGCCGCCGCCCAGCACCCCCGGCTGGCCGCGCTCGGCACCTCCTGCCCCGACCACTTCCTGCGTACCAAGGTCCGCCCGCTGGTGCTGGACCTGCCGCCGGCCACGCCGCTGGAGCGCGTGGTGGAACGGCTGCGGGAGCTGCACGCCGCCTACCGCGAGGAGTACGCGGCCTACTACGCCCGGCACGCGGACGACGCCACGCCCGCCATGCGCGGCGCCGACCCGGCGATCGTGCTGGTGCCCGGGGTCGGGATGTTCTCGTTCGGCAAGGACAAGCAGACCGCGCGGGTCGCGGGCGAGTTCTACCTCAACGCGATCAACGTGATGCGCGGCGCCGAGTCCGTCTCGACCTACGCGCCGATCGAGGAGCGGGAGAAGTTCCGCATCGAGTACTGGGCGCTGGAGGAGGCCAAGCTGCGGCGGATGCCGAAGCCGAAGCCGCTGGCCACCCGGGTGGCGCTGGTGACCGGTGCCGGCTCGGGCATCGGGCGGGCCATCGCGCACCGGCTGGCCGCCGAGGGCGCGGTCGTGGTGGTCGCCGACCTCGACGCGGACAGCGCGCAGCGGGTCGCCGCCGAGCTGGGCGGTCCGGACACCGCGGTCGCGGTGACCGCCGACGTCACCTCCGAGGAGCAGATCGAGGCGGCGTTGAAGGCCGCGGCGCTGGCCTTCGGCGGGGTGGACCTGGTGGTCAACAACGCCGGCATCTCCATCTCCAAGCCGCTGCTGGAGACCACGGCCCGCGACTGGGACCTCCAGCACGCCATCATGGCCCGCGGCTCCTTCCTGGTCTCCCGCGAGGCGGCCCGCATGATGGGCGCGCAGGGCCTGGGCGGCGACATCGTCTACATCACGTCCAAGAACGGCGTCTTCGCCGGGCCCAACAACATCGCCTACGGCGCCACCAAGGCCGACCAGGCGCACCAGGTGCGGCTGCTGGCGGCCGAGTTGGGCCCCCAGGGGATCAGGGTCAACGGCGTCAACCCCGACGGTGTGGTGCGCGGCTCGGGGATCTTCGCCGGCGGCTGGGGCGCGCAGCGCGCGGCGGTCTACGGCGTGCAGGAGGAGAAGCTGGGCGAGTTCTACGCGCAGCGGACCCTGCTCAAGCGCGAGGTGCTCCCGGAGCACGTGGCGGCGGCGGTCTTCGCACTGACCGGCGGCGACCTCAGCCACACCACCGGACTGCACATCCCGGTCGACGCGGGCGTGGCCGCGGCGTTCCTGCGCTGACGATCCCGGGCCGGCGCGGGAACGCGGGGGCGGGTGCCGGTGCCGGGTCCTCTCCGGTGCCGGGTCCTCTCCGGTGCCGGGTGGCCTCCGGTGACGGGTGGCCTCCGGTGCCGGTCGCCTTCGGCCGCCTTCGGCTTCGGCCGTCGTCGGCCGTCGTCGGCCGTCCCCGGCTTCGACCGCACGCCGGTGCGGCTGGTCGGGCCACGTCCCGCCGCACCGGTTTCCGCCCCTCCGGCCGGGGCCACCCCGCACCGGTTTCCGTCCTCACCCGGGGTCCGCCTCGCACCGGCGTCCGCCCCTCCGGCCGGGGGCACCCCGCAACCGGCGCCCCTTCCTCCGTCCGAACTCCACCCCCGCACCGGTCCCCTCCCTCCGGGGCCCGCCCCACTCCCCCGGGGTCCGCCCCCTCCGTCCCGCCGCCGGACCCGTTCCGCGGCGCAACCGCCGAGGTGTCCCGTCGTGACGTCGTCCGCCCGCTCCTCCGTCTCCCCCGCCGGGTCCGCGTTCGCGGCGGCGGACCTCGGCGCCACCAGTGGCCGCGTCGTGCTGGGCCGGGTGGGCGCCGGCACGCTGGACCTCGTCGAGGCGCACCGGTTCGCCAACACCCCGGTGCGGCTGCCCGGCGGTCTGCACTGGGACATCCTCGCCCTGCACCAGGGCGTGCTGGACGGCCTGCGCGAGGTGGCCCGGCTGGGCGGCGCGGACTCGGTGGGGATCGACAGCTGGGCGGTGGACCACGGGCTGCTGGACGCGGACGGCGAACTGCTCGGCAACCCCCGGCACTACCGCGATCAACGCTTCGAGGGCGCGGTCGGCGCGGTCCTGGACGTGGTCCCGGCGGCGGAGCTGTACCGGGTCACCGGGCTCCAGCACCTGCCGTTCAACACCGTCTTCCAGCTGGCCGCCGCCCGCGGAACGGCCCAACTGGCCGCCGCGCGCCGGATGTTGCTCATCCCCGACCTGCTCGTGCACTGGCTGACCGGTTCGGTCGGCGCCGAGGCGACGAACGCCTCGACCACCGGGCTGTTCGACGCCGCCGCGGGCACCTGGTCCGGGGAGCTGCTGGAACGCCTCGGCGTCGCGCGCGACCTGCTGCCCCCGCTGCGCTTCCCCGGCGACCCGGCCGGCACGCTGCTGCCCGACGTCGCCGCGTACACCGGCCTGCCGCCGGCGACCCCGGTGGTGACCGTGGCGTCGCACGACACCGCCTCCGCGGTCGCGGCGGTGCCCGCGACCGGGCCCGGCTTCGGCTACATCTCCTGCGGCACCTGGTCGCTGGCCGGGCTGGAGCTGGACGCCCCGGTGCTGACCGAGCAGTCGCGGGCCGCGAACTTCACCAACGAGCGCGGCGTCGACGGCACGATCCGCTACCTGCGCAACACCATGGGGCTGTGGCTGCTGTCGGAGTCGCAGCGGACCTGGGCCGCGGCGGGGCGGCCGGTGGAGCTGGGGACACTGCTGCGCGAGGCGGCCGCGGCACGCCCGTTCGCCGCCCTGATCGATCCGGACGCCCCCGAGTTCCTGCCGCCCGGTGACATCCCGGCCCGGATCGCGGACTTCTGCGTGCGCACCGGCCAACGGCCCCCGGCGGACCGGGGGGCGCTGGTGCGCTGCGTGCTGGAGAGCCTGGCGCTGGCCCACCGCGCCACGCTGCGCCGGGCGGCGGAGCTGGCCGGCCGCGACCTCGACCGCGTGCACCTCGTCGGGGGCGGCAGCCGCAACGAGCTGCTGTGCCGGCTGACCGCCGACGCGACCGGCCTGCCGGTGATCGCCGGCCCCACCGAGGCGACCGCGCTGGGCAACATCCTGGTCCAGGCGCGGGCGCACGGCCTGGTCCGCGACCTGCCCGCGATGCGCTCGCTGGTCGCCGCCACCCAGCCGCTGCGGCGGTACGAGCCGGGCGGCGACCGGAGCGCCTGGCGGTCGGCCGCCGCCCGGGTCGGCCTGGCCTGAGCCCGGCCGCCCGGGACTCCACCGCCCGCCCGCCGAACGCACCAGTTCCCCCGCCGAACGCCTACGGCGGGGGAACCGGGCGGCCTCACGACCGCGTTGCGCGCGACGACGACATCGGCGGTGGCGAGCCCGTACGGGCGCCGTCCGCCCTACCGGTGTCCGGCCGGGTGCACGGTGACCGTGTGGCGGCCGGGGCCGAGGTCCGGCAGCAGCAGGCGGCCGTCGTCGAGGCGGGCACCGCGGACGGCGGCCCGGGTTCCGTCCCAGGCGGTCCGGCCGTCGAGGCGGACGGTGAACCGCTGCCCGGCCGCCGGGACCGGCACCGCGACCGTGCCGGTCGTACCGTGCGGGGCGTCGACGTCCAGCGTGAACGCGCCCGAGCCGGGGTTGTCCCAGCTGACCGTCAACGGACCGTGCGGCGTGGGCAGTCGGCCCTGCGCCCAGGCGACCGTGCCGGGGTGGGGAGTGACCTGCCAGGTGGTGAAGCCGGGCGCCGTCGGCTCGGCTCCGAGCAGGTCGCGGGTCAGCGCCGGCAGCACGCCGGTCGACCAGCCGTGCGCCATGCTGGTGTATGCCTGCTCGTAGGGCGTGCCGTCGGGGCCGATGCCCTCCCAGTTCGTGGTCCCGGGGTCGTGGGCGTCCATCCATCCGTAGGTCCGCTTGATCTGGTCGACGGCCGAATCGGCCTGGCCGCTGCGGAACCTGGCGACCAGTTCGGGGTAGGAGGTGAAGGCGTAGACCCGTTTCGAGGCGTCGGCGAAGATCGTGTCGTTGTCCATGAAGGCGTTGCCGTAGGGCAGCTTGGTGGTGGCGTCCAGGTGGGCCAGCGCCGAGGCGGCGCGGGTCGGGTCGGCCACTCCGGCGGTGATGGCGATGGAGTTGCCGTCCTGGGCGTGCCGCACGTCGCCGGTGGCGCTGTCGAGGTAGGCGCCGGCCGAGGCGTCCCACAGGTGGGCGTTGATCGCGTCCGCCACGCTCCGGGCGCGGGCCGTCCAGCGGTCGGCGTCGGCGGTGTGGCCGAGCCAACCGGCCAGCGCCGCCGCGTCGTTGAGCGCCTGGACGTAGTTGGCGTTGTAGTAGGTGATCTGTCCCGAGCGCGGCAGGAAGGCGTAGTCGCCGTACCCGGACGTGCCGTTGAGGCCCTTGTTGAGCAGGCCGTCGCCGTCGGTGACACTGGGATACCAGGAGTCGAGCAGCTTGCCGAGCGCCGGGTAGTAGCGGGTGGCGTAGTCGTGGTCCCCGGTGTGCAGCAGGTAGTCCCAGCTGCACGTCACCCACCACAGCGGATAGTCGAACAGCGGCAGGGTGTAGCCGTTGATGGAGGCCGGCGGGATCCAGCCGTCGTCGCGCTGGTGGTCGGCGAGGTCGGCCAGCACGTCGCGGGCGGCGGCCGAGGCGTCGGGGTGGGTGAGGTAGAGCGTGCGGGCCGAGACGGCCAGGTCGCCGACGTAGGGGTCGCGGTCGCGCTTGGCGCCGTCGTGCAGGACGAGCTTGCCGTCCAGCGTGGGCGAGTCCGCGCCGCGCGGGTCGACGTCGTCGGTGCGGAAGGTGTCGGTGACCAGCTCGTTGGTGTAGGCGGCGCCGTACCAGTACCGGTTGAGGTCGTCGTCGCTGGACAGGAACCAGCCGGCGAAGGTGTCGGGCGTGCCGAGGTAGCCGGTGAAGTCCAGCGACACGGTGTCGACGGCGACCTTGCCCCAGGCCCGTGCGGCGGGGGCGTCGGCGGCGAGGGCGTCCAGGGTGATCCGCAGGTAGCGGAAGCCGTGCAGCCCGTCGGCGTAGACCTGGTTCCCGCCGCTCCGGTAGCCGCGCCGGTCGTCGGTCCAGGTGGCCCCGGCGGACGGCACGGCGAACTGGTCGGTGCCCTGCCCCTGGCCGCCCGACTGGTCCGAACGGGTGAAGTCGGAGCGGTCGGTGAGGTACTCCAGCGTCTCGGAGAACGCCAGCCGCACCCCGGGGTTGCCGCTGGAGGCCCAGGCGAAGCGCACGGTGGGGAATCCGACGACCACCTGGCCGAAGTCCACCAGCACGCCGGGCGCCGCGACCGGGTCGACGACGCCGGGGTAGACCTCGTTGACGCGGGTGAACTCCCCCGCGGACGTCTGCTGGTCGCCGGTGACCGTGATGCGCACCCGGGTGGTGGAGACCGGCGAGGCGAACGGCACCGGCCGCTGCACGTCGCTGTTGCCGGTGACGGTGGCCGCCGTCCGCCACGCCGTGCCGTCCCAGGTGTCGACGGTGAAGTCGGTCGGCACGCCGTCGGAGCCGGACAGCAGCGTGACGCCGGGCAGGCTGACGGCCTGCGGGGCCGTGATGGTCAGGGTGTCGGGGTAGACGCCGATCGTGTCGTCGTTCCAGAACGTGCCGGGGTCGCCGTCGATGGCGTTCGACGCGTCGTAGGTACGCGGCGTGCCGTCGTCACCGCTGTTCGGCGCGTGCGTGGAGGAGGCCGCGGCGGTGGTGCCCTGCGGCCAGGCGGGCGGCGCGACCGGGGCCGGCCGGGTGAGCACGGTGACGCCGCCGCCGGGCTTCAGCAGCGCGTCGGCGTCGGTCACGTCGCCGGTGGAGCTGACGACCCGCACCGGGCGCACCGTGCGCCCGGCGGGGGCCCGCACGTAGGAGCGCCAGTCCTTGCCGTCCCGCCGGCCGGCCGCGAGCGGCGGCAGCTCGGCGGCGGAGGCGGGCCGCGCCGCGACCGTCCCCAGACCGGTGACGGCCAGGGCCGCGCCGCCGATCCCGGCCTTGAGCACGGCGCGGCGCTCGGGCCCGGTGCCCGCGTTCTCGCTGACCGACATGCGCGGCCTCCTTCTCGACTGGCCTACCGGCCTGGGTGTTTGAAACGATTCATTCCATGAAGGCGAGGTGACGCTATCCGAGCCGTTCCCACCCTGTACAGGGGCGCGCACCGGGAAATCCGGCCGTGCGGCGCCCTGCTGAGCGCCCGCGCGGCGCCTGCCATCGGGACCGGACCGACCGCTGCCCGCAGGGCAACGGCGTCGCGAACCGGTCGACGCGGCACTGACGCGTTGTCAGCGGACGCTGTACGGCTGGCGGTTGACGTGGGCGGCCATCGCGTGCGTGAGCGGTGGACGGGCGCGGTGGCCGGCCGGGGTGCGTCGTGCCGGTCGGCGGGCCGGGTCGGGGGCGGCTTCCGGTGCGGTAAGGCGCGGCGCGGCGAGCGTCGCGGGGGTCGCTTCGGTGCGGGGCGCGGCCGTCGGTTCGGGCGAAATCCCGGCAGCGGGTGCCGTCGGGGCGTTCGGCGGCGCGGCGAGGGGCCGGGTCGGCCGGCGGCGTTCCAGCGGCCGGCGCGACCCGTAGGACACGCCCCGAGGTCGTCGGGGACACCGGCGGCGAGGCGCCGGAAACGGGGGGCCGGGGCGCCGGGCCGCCGGGGGGCGTTCGCCGGCGGAAAGGTGAGGTCGCGCGTGGTCCGTCGGTCCAACAGCCTGGTCGGCGTCTGGGCGGAGGCCCGGCGCCGCGAACAGCGCCAGCGTGAGGCGGAGCACCGCGAGCAGGTGCGGAAGCGGCAGGAGGCCGAGCGGGCGCGGCGGACCGCCGAACGCGAGGCGGCCCGGTCCGACCGGCGGCGGAACACGGCGTACAAGCGGCAGCGGGGGGCCGCGACTGAGCCTGCCGGGCGCCACGCCGCGCGTCACGGCGCCCGGCACCGACGCGGAGGACCGGGCCCGAGCGGTGTCGCCGCTCCGGGCGCCGCGGACCGGGCCGAACGCTTCAGCCGCGGGTCAGGTCCTGGAGGCCGACCACCCGCAGCAGCTCCAGCCGTTCGTAGGATCTACTTCCCGGGCGGGCGGTGTAGACGACCAGCCGCTGGTCGTGCTCCGGGTTCAGCAGCACCTCGCAGTCCAGTTCCAGCAGACCGACGACCGGGTGCAGGAAGCGTTTGGTGTCGGCGCGGCGCACGGCCACGTGGTGGGCGTCCCACAACGCCGCGAACTCCGCGCTGCGGGCCCGGAGCCGGCGTACCAGGTCGGCCAGCCGCACGTCGTCCGGGCGGCCGGCGAACGTGGCGCGCAGATCCGCCACCGCCAGACGGGCGGCCCGGTCACGGTCCTCGGCCGGGAAGAGCTCCCGCACGGCGGGATTCGTGAAGTAGCGCCAGACGATGTTGCGCTCCGCCTCGGGGCGGGCGGACACGTCGCCGTGCAGCGCCTTGGCCATCGCGTTGCGCGCGAGGATGTCGCCGCGGTCGCTCACCACCTGGGCGGGGGTGTCGGTCAGCCGGTCGAGGACGAGCAGCAGGCCGGGGCGGACGTGCTCGGTGATCAGCCGGTCGCGCGGGGGCTCCTCGCCGGCCAGGTGGAACAGGTGGTCCCGTTCGTCGCCGGTCAGCCGCAGCGCGCGGGCGACGGCGGCCAGCATCTGGCGCGACGGGCGCGAGCCCCTGGCCTGTTCCAGCCGGGTGTAGTGGTCGGTGGACATGCCCGCCAGCTGCGCCACCTCTTCACGCCGCAGTCCCGGGGTGCGGCGCCGCGCGCCCTGCGACAACCCCACGTCGGCAGGGGTGAGCCGGGCACGGCAGCGGCGCAGGAAATCGGCCAGTTCGGTTCTGTCCACGCCTCCACCATGCACCGGGACGCCGGGCACATCCAGGGACAGCCCGTCCCCGGACAAGGACGGCTCTCCCGCCGCCGCCCGCACCGCCGCACGCTGGAAACCGGCCCGGCGAACCGGCGGCGCCCGCGCGGGTACGGCGGGCTCCGCGGGTACGGATGGGCTCCGCAGGTACGACGGGCTGCCGCTGGCGCGGAGGGGCCGGACAGCACGGGGCGCGCGGCGCGGAGTGGTCGACCGGCACGGAGGCGTTGTCGCGCATCCCGCGCGGCCTTCCGCACGCCAGCTCCATCCGTGTCCGCGGATGCGCCGGTATTACCGGCTAGCCATACTTTTCACAGGGAACGGGAGATTCCACATGCAGTACCGCACGCTCGGCCGGACCGGCATCAAGGTCAGCCCCTACGCGCTCGGCGCCTTGATGTTCGCCACGTCCGTCGGCAATCCGGACCCCGGTGACTCGGCCCGCATCATTCACAAAGCGCTGGACGCGGGCATCAACCTCATCGACACCGCCGACGCCTACGGCGACTCCGAAGAGGTCGTCGGCAAGGCGCTCAAGGGGCGCCGGGACAACGTCGTCCTCGCCACCAAGGTGAGCCGTCCGATGGGCGACGACCCCAACCAGCAGGGCACCTCGCGGCGCTGGATCGTGACCGCGGTGGAGAATTCGCTGCGCCGCCTTCGGACCGACCACATCGACCTCTACCAGGTCCACCGCCCGGACCCCGCCACGGACGTGGAGGAAACGCTCTCCGCGTTCTCCGACCTGATCCGCAGCGGGAAGGTCCGTGCGATCGGCACGTCCTCGATGCCGGCGTCCGACATCGTCGAAGCCCAGTGGGTCGCCGAGCGGCGCGGACTGGCCCGGTTCCACACCGAGCAGCCGCCGTACTCGCTGCTCAACCGCGGCGCCGAACGCGAGGTGCTGCCGGTCGTCCAGCGCCACGGGATGGGCACGCTGGTGTGGGGCCCGCTGGGGCAGGGGCTGCTCACCGGGCGCGTCCGCAAGGGCCGGCGGAACGAACTCCGCCGCGCCGGCTTCTTCAAGCACCTCAACGACGAGCGCCGCCTCGACACCGTCGAGCGGTTCATCGCGCTCGCCGAGGAGGCGGGCCTGCCGCTGACCCACCTCGCCATGGCGTTCGCGATCACCCATCCCGGCGTGACCAGCGCGATCGCCGGACCGCGCACGATGAGCCACCTCGACGACCTGCTCGCCGGCATCGACGTGGCACTCACCGACGACCTCCTCGACCGGATCGACGCCATCGTCCCGCCGGGCACCGACGTCGGCACGCTCGACCAGGCCTACGTACCGCCCGCCCTCCAGCAGCCGAGCCTCCGCCGCCGCCCCGCCGGCGAACGCACCGCCGCCTGACCCGCCCCCGCCACCGCCACGCCAACCCCGGAGACCGGAGGATCAGGCGCTGCCTCAGGGGGCGGAGGCCCGCACCACCAGGTGGGTCGGAAGGAGCAGGGGGGTGGGCTGTTCGCCGGCCATCAGTGCGATGAGCATCTTGGCCATCTCCTGGCCCAGGGCCTGGACGGGCTGGTGGACGGTCGTGAGCGCGGGCTCCGTGGTCAGGGCGACCGGCAGGTCGTCGAACCCCGCGACGGCCACGTCGCCGGGCACCGACCTGCCGGCCGCCTTGAGCGTGCGTACGGCGCCGGCGGCCATGTTGTCCGACTGGGCGAACACCGCGTCCAGGTCGCCGAACCGTTCGAGCAGCCGCCGCATCGCCTCCGCGCCGCCCGCCTCGGTGAAGTCGGCGGCCTCGGTGCGCGAGCTGTCCAGCCCCGCGACGGCCATGGCCTCCCGGTGGCCCCGGTGGCGTTCCACCCCGGCCCGGGTGTCCTGGCGCCCGGTGATCGCCGCGATCCTGCGGCGGCCGGACGCGATCAGGTGCTCGGTCGCGAGCCTGGCGCCGCCGCGGTTGTCCGCGTCGACGTACCAGGACGGTTCGCCGTGCAGCGGGCGCCCGCCGAGCACCACCGGCAGATCGAGGCGCTGGGCGAGGTGGTGGAGCGGGTCCTCACCGTGCAGCGCGAGGAGCATGATGCCGTCGGCCCGCCGCGAGCGCAGCACCCGTTCCAGCCGCTCACGGCCGCGCTCGGAGTCCGCCAGCAGCAACATCAGCACCAGGTCGGTCTTCTCCAGCGCCGCGTTGATCCCGACGATGACACGGGCGAAGAAGGGGTCCGCGAACAGGCCGGGCTCGTCGTGCGAGACGGCGAGCAGCACGGTGCCGGCCTGGGAGGTGGCCAGCGCCCTGGCCGTGGGGTTGGGCACGTAACCCAGCTCCCGCACCGCCTTGTCCACCGCCTCGCGGGCGGCGCGGCTCACGTCGCGGGTGTTGTTGATCGCCCGGGAGGCCACCGAACGTGAGACCCCGGCCCGCAGCGCGACCTCGTCGAGCGTCGGACGCCGTCCGGTCCGTGCCTCCATCGGCTGTCCGGTCCCTTCTCCCGCTGCCACCGTCGAACCCGCCCGTCCCGGTCGAACCCGCCTGCGCCCGCCACCGTCGGCTCCTCCGCCACGGCGATCACGGTGCTGCCGGCCTCGGCGGGCGCGCCGCCCCCTGACGGCGGGCCCGCCTCGGCCTGCGAGGCATCGTAACTCCGTCGCGGCGGAACCGGAAGCGCTTCCAGTCATATCCGGTACCGGCCCGTCAGCGCGGCGGGCCGCCGGCTCCCACCGCTTCGCCCAGGCGTTGCGCAAACCCTTGACACGTACGCGGCCGGGGTTCACGATCCCCCCAAGTCTCTGCGCCGCACCTCACCGGAAGCGCTTCCAGTCACCGGCTGGAAACGCCTCCTCAGCCCCCCACTCCACCCGCGCGAAGAGGAAGTGACCCGCATGCGACGACGCCTGCGCACCCTGGCCCTGCTCACCGCCGGCGGCCTGGCCGCCATCGGTCTGATGGGCGCCCCGTCCGCCTACGCGGCCGGAAATCCGATCAGTATGACCAACGGGTTCTACGTGGACCCGGGCAACAGCGCCGCGGTGTGGGCCGCGGCCAACCCCGGCGACGGCCGAGCGGCGGCCGTCGCGTCCTCCATCGGCTCGCAGCCGGCGGCCAAGTGGTTCGCCAGCTCCAGCGGCGACACCGGCCAGGAGACCGGCTCCTACGTGGGCGCGGCCGCGGCCAACGACAAGCTGCCGGTGCTCGTCGCCTACAACATCCCCGACCGCGACGTCTGCGCCGGCCAGTCCGCCGGCGGCGCCGCCTCCGACGCCGCCTACGACACCTGGATCGGCGCCTTCGCCGGCGGCATCGCCGCCCGCCCGGCCCTGGTCATCCTCGAACCCGACGCGCTCGCCGACGAGAGCTGCATGAACGCCTCGCAGATCTCCGACCGCGACGGCCTGCTCCAGAACGCCATCACCCAGTTCACCAACCAGGCGCCGAACAGCTGGGTCTACCTGGACGCCGGCAACCCCGGCTGGATCGCGGCCTCGACCATGGCCGACGACCTCAACGCGGCCGGGCTGAGCAAGGCGCACGGCTTCTCGATCAACGTGTCGAACTTCTACACCACCGACCAGAGCGTCGCCTACGGCAACGCGGTCAACGCGGACCTCAGCTCCCGCTACGGCTACACCAAGCCGTTCGTCGTCGACACCAGCCGCAACGGCAACGGCACCAACGGCAGCGAGTGGTGCAACCCGGCCGGCCGCAAGCTCGGTGCCACCGACCAGCAGGGCGGCGGCGCCGAAATGCTGCTGTGGATCAAGAGCCCCGGTGAGTCCGACGGCAACTGCGGCACCGGCCCGAACGACCCGGCCGGCCAGTTCGACCCGCAGCTCGCCTACGACCTCGTCTACGGCTACTGATACGACTACCGACCCGGCGTCCCCGGGACGGCGCCCCGCCGGACGAAGCACCGCGCGAGGCCGCCGACCAGCGGGAGCGAGCGTCCTCCCCGACCATCGCACCGCTCCCGAGGCACCGTTGAACGGCTGATCCGCTGAACGGCTGATCCGCTCAACCGTACGACCCGCCCCGCGCACCCCGGTCATCGCGACGGGTGCGCGGGGCGTCCGGCCGACCGGCCGTCACGTCGAACGGTCGCCGGCGCCTTCGTGCGGAAGGGCCGCCGCGCCGGCCCGGGCGGACCGGCGGCGCAGTGCCCGTTCCAGCAGGACCACGTCCACGATCGCGGCGAGCACCAGGGCGACGACGTTGAGCGTGGCGCTCGCGGTGGTGAGCCAGGCGGCGTCGCTGCCGTCCGGGCGGGTGGCGGGGGTCCAGATGCCGCCGACCGCGGCGATCAGCGGGTAGCCGCCGTAGATCACCACGACCGCCGCGATCCCGGCGGGCAGCGTCAGGGCGATCGCCACCAGGTAGAAGACGGCCTTCTGCTCGACGGCGCCGGCGACGGCGAGGCCGGCGACGACCATCGGGTAGCCGACCTCTGCCAGCCTGCGCGCCCTGCCGTGCATCCCTGGCCTCCCCCGTGCGGCACTTCCCGGTCCCGCCGCCCGATCGCGCCGTCGGCCCCTGCGCCGGCGGGTACGCGGTCCTGGTACGGATCTCCGGACCCTACCCGTTTCGTGCCGGCCGCAGCGTCGGATTCCGGCCCCGGACCGCGCGGGCCGCGTCTCCCACCGCGCGGGGCTCGCTTCCCGCCGCGTGAACGACCGCGGCCGGCCGATCGTGGTCCAGGGTCAGGCGACGGCCTCGTACGCCTTGAGGATGACGTCGGTGACGGCCTTCGGCTGGGAGATCATGATGACGTGTGATCCGTCGATCTCCGTGATGTCGGCCCCGGCGCGGCGGGCCATCGACCGGACCGCGTCGGCCCCGGCGGCCTTGTCCCCGGTGCCGACGGCGGACCAGACCGGCAGTTTCTTCCACGCGGCGGGGCCGTTGACCTCCGCGAAGGCCGAGGCGGCGATGGGGCGCTGCGAGAGGCCGTAGACGTCGGACTGCGCCTGCGACAGGTCGGCCGTGAAGACCTCGCGGAACCTGGCCGGGTCGATGACCACCTCGGTGGCCGTCTCGGACCCCTGACCGGTCGGGTACTGCTCCTCCTGGAGCGCGGACGTCAGAGCGCTGTCCTGGGAGCCGGCGACGATGTCGCCGAGTTTCTCGCCCTCGTCGGGCGCGAAGGCGGCCACGTAGACCAGCCCGGCCACGTTGTCGGTCTGCGGGACGGCGTTCGTGATGACCGCGCCGCCGTAGGAGTGGCCGACGGCCAGCACCCGGCCGGGGGTCTGGTTGATGACGCCGGCCACGTAGGCGGAGTCGGCGGCGACCCCGCGCAGTGGGTTGGCGATGGCTCGCACCGGGACGCCTGCCGCGACGAGGCGTTCGGTGACGGGCGCCCAACTGCCCGCGTCGGCGAACGCGCCATGGATGAGAACTACGGTCAGGTCGTCACTGTGGGAAGCCACGGTAGCTCCTTCGTCGATCGCAAGATGCCGGATTTCATGAGATAAAAGGCGTTTTGCCCCACCGTCGATGCTACGCCCCACCCGGCGGATCCACCGGCCCCGCGAGGGTGACGAGAACTCCCATCCCCGAACGCCGGCAAGGCCGTTGCCCGCGGCTACGAGTTCGCTCCGGGCCACCGCGGGGCCGGCCGGGGCGAGTTCACCCCGGCCCGTCGCAGGACCCGCCGCCTCGATCACAGGGCGCCACCGAGCCGCGAGGGGAGGGGTGGAGCGATTTTCTGTGGCGCGAAAAATTTTCACGCAGCTGAAAATCTGCCCCAAAATGCGGACCCGTCGGACCTCTTGACGCCGCCATAGGTGCCACGTAGGGTCCGATCGCATCACAGCTGTTCACGTCCCTGTAACTAGTTCATGTTTATGAAAGCGACGGGAGTGCCATGACGGCTCGAGGAACTGGCACCGGGCGCCGCCGGATGACGGGCATCGTGGTGGTGAGCGCGCTGTCGGCCGGTCTGCTGGCCGGCTGCGGATCCCACTCCGGGTCGTCGGCCGACAGCACCGGCCCGCTGAAGGTGTGGGTACGCGGCTCGGGGGACTCCCTGAAGGCGTACGACAAGATCTTCGCGGCGTTCACCGCGAAGACCGGTATCAAGGTCCAGCCGTACATGACGCTGACCGACTTCGAGACCAAGCTGTCCGCCTCCGCCTCGGCGCACAGCCTGCCCGACATGGTCATCGACAACGCCTCGCAGCTGGGCGACTTCGAGAGCCAGGGCATCATCCAGAAGGTCGACGCGTCGTCGGTCCCCGGGCTGAGCGCGCTCAGCCCGCAGGCCCTGTCCTCGGTGAAGGACCCCAAGGGAGCCACCTACGCCATCCCGTTCTCCGCGCAGGCCAACGTCCTGCTGGTACGCAAGGACTGGCTGGCGAAGCTGCACCTGAGCCCGCCGAAGACCTGGGCCGACGTGGAACGGGTCGCCAAGGCGTTCACCCGTGACGACCCGGACGCCGACGGCAAGAACGACACGTACGGCATCGACGTGCCGGGGACCACGGCCAACGGCTACATCTCCTGGTGGTGGTCCTCGCTGCTCTGGCAGGCGGGCGGCGACTACGTCAAGAGCGACGGCGGCGGCAAGTACACCGCCACCCTCGACTCGCCGCAGGCGATCAGCGCCGCCCAGGAGTTCGAGAAGCTGGCCTGCACCGACAAGGTCGTCCAGCCCGGCATGCTCAACGACGACACCACGGCCGGCAACAAGGCGTTCCAGACCGGCCTGACGGGCATGTACCTCACCGGTCCCTACGCGTTCGCCACCATGGACGCCAGTCCCGTGAAGGGCAAGTACGTCGCCGTCGCGCCCCCGGCGGGACCGGGCGGATCGCAGACCCTCGCCGAGGGCACCAGCATGTACCTGATGCAGGGCGCCAAGACCGACGAGGCCGAAAAGCTCGCCGGGTTCATGATCACGCCCACAACGCAGCAGCTCGGCATGACCGCCGTGCCGACCGCCACCGTGGTGCGGCTGCCGGTCACCCCCGGCCTCAACGCCGCCACCGCCCACTCCGACGACCCCCGCTGGGGCCTGGCGGCGACCGTCTACCAGAAGGACGGGCACTACGAGTACGACTCGCTGCCCAACTGGACCGCCCTGCGCCAGCTGACGTCCGACGACCTCAACGGCATGATCGCCCAGTGCGCGCCGCCCGCCGCGGCGATGAAGAAGCTGAACTCGCAGTTCCAGGCGGCGCTGGCCGCACAGGGCGTGGCGGGCTAGTCGAAGGATGGCCATGACCACCGAAACCCGCGCGCCCGCGCCGACCCGTACGGTCGCGGCGCCCCGGCGCGGCCGCGGCCGGCGGGCGCTCGTGCCCTGGCTCTACCTCGCGCCGGCCCTGCTGTTCTTCGCCGTCTTCCGCTTCTGGCCCACCGCCTGGGGCATCTACCTCAGCCTGTACAAGGTGCGCCCCTACCTGGGCAACCAGTGGGTCGGCGCGGACAACTTCGTCCGCGCCCTCCACGACCCGGCGCTGCGCTCGGCGGTCTGGCACACCGTGGTGGACGCGCTCGCCACCGTGGTCGGCTCGGCGGTGGCCGGGTTCGCCCTCGCGCTGCTCCTGGAGGGCCCGGCCCGGCTGCTGAAGCTCTTTCGCACCGCGGTGTTCCTGCCGGTGGTCGTCTCCATGGTGGCCATCGCCGAACTGTGGAGCTCACTGCTGTTCCCGGGCCGGTACGGCGCCGCCAACAGCGTGCTGCACCTGGCCGGCGTCGGCCCGCTGCCGTTCCTCAGCAGTCCGCACTCCGCGCTGGTGTCGGTGATCCTGGTCCAGGTGTGGAAGTCCGCCCCCTACGACATGATCATCTTCGTCGCGGGTCTGGCGGGCATCGACCGCGAGCTCTACGAGGCCGCGTCGCTCGACGGGGCCGGGCTGCTCCAGCGGCTGCGCTACGTCACGCTGCCGGCGCTGCGCCCCACCACCACCGTGGTGCTGACGCTCGGGGTGATCCGCGGCATGCGGGTGTTCACCGAGATCTACGTGCTGACCAACGGCGGCCCGAACGGCGCCTCGCAGACCGTCGTGCCCTACGACTACCTCCAGGCGACCACCAACAACGACATCGGGTACGCCGCGGCGATCTCCACCCTGTTCCTGCTCATCACCGTCGCGCTGACCCTCCTGGTGCAGCGGTGGCGCGGCCGAAGGGAGAGCTGAGATGGCACTCGGCGGATCGGCGTCCACCGCTTTGGGGCTGCGTGCGCCGCGCGCCCTGACCGAGGGTCCCGGCGCGCGGCGGGCCGGGCGTGCCGCACGCGTGGTCGTCTGCCTGATCGTGGTGGCCGTGTTCGTGCTGCCGCTGTGGTCGATGATCGCCACCGCCCTCAGCTCCGGCACGTCCCGGCTGGGGCAGATGCAGCTGATCCCGCAGGACTTCGGGCTGGGCAACGTGGAGACCGCGTGGCGCGAGGGGATGGGCAAGGGCCTGTTCAACTCGGCCGTCATGGAGGTCTTCGGGCTCAGCCTCCAGCTCGCGGTCTCCTCGATGGCCGCCTACGCGCTGGCCCGCAAGCGCTTCCGCGGGGCCGCGGCGGTCATGGTGCTGATCATGGCCACGATGATGATGCCGGACGAGGTCATCGCGATTCCGCTGTACCTCATCATCGGCAAGATCCCCCAGCCGTTCGGCGGCGGCACCCTGCTCAACTCCTACGGCGGGCTGATCCTGCCGCTGGTCGGCTGGGCGCTGCCCATCTACATCCTCACCGCGTTCATGCGGCAGATCCCGCTGGAGCTGGAGGAGGCCGCCCGGGTCGACGGCGCCGGGGACGTGTGGATCTTCCTGCGGATCATCGTGCCGCTGTGCAAACCGGCCCTCGCGACCTGCGCGGTCTTCGGTTTCCTGATGATCTGGGACCAGTACCTGCTGCCGCTGCTGGTCGTGCAGTCCCCGTCGCTGGACCCGCTGACGGTCGTGGTGACGTCGCTCCAGTCCAGCGAGGAGCTGGGCGACGGCGTCAAACTGGCCGCCGCCACCATCCTGATGGTGCCCAGCGTCCTGTTCTACCTGTGTCTCCAGCGCCTCTTCGAACGCGGCATGCTCAGCGGCTCGCTCAAGGGCTGACCCCGGTCGCCCCGCCCCGCCCGACGACCCCGAGAGGGAACGCATGAAACCGCCCCGGATAACCGGCGTCACCATCACCCCCGTCGCGGTACTCGACCCACCGCTGCTCAACGCCTCCGGTGTCCACCAGCCCTACCAGTTGCGCGCCGTCATCGAACTGCACACCGACGCCGGGATCACCGGGCTCGGCGAGGCGTACGGCGACGACCCGACGCTGGCCAACCTGCGGGCGGCCGCGCCGGTCCTGGAGGGCCTGAGCGTCTTCGACCTCAACGGCCTGACCGCGCGCACGGCCACCGCCCTGGGCGCCGCGGCCCCCGGCAGCCCCACCGACCTGATCGGCGCGGCCTCCCGCGAGAAGACCATCGCCCAGACCGTCGGCGCCCTGGAGGTGGCCTTCTACGACGCGCAGGGCAAGGCGACCGGCCTGCGGGTGTGCGACGTGCTGGGCGGCGCGGTCCGCGAGGCCGTCCCGTACAGCGCCTACCTGTTCTACCGCTGGGCCCGCCACCCGCAGGGCGCGACCGGCCCGGACTACCCGGACGACGACTTCGGGGAGGCGCTGGACCCGGCGGGCATCGTCGCGCAGGCCAAGCGCCTGGTGGACGTCTACGGCTTCGGCTCGCTCAAGCTCAAGGGCGGCGTCTTCGCCCCCGAGGAGGAGGCCGAGGCGATCGCCGCGCTCCACGAGGCGTTCCCCGGCCGCCCGCTGCGCCTGGACCCCAACGCCAACTGGTCGGTGGAGACCTCGCTGCGCGTCACGCCGCGGCTGGAGGGCCTGCTGGAGTACCTGGAGGACCCGACGGGCGGCAACCCCGGCATGGCGCGGGTCGCCGCGGGCACCTCGCTGCCGCTGGCGACCAACATGTGCGTGACCTCCTTCGCGGAGATCCCGGAGGCCGTCCGGCTCGGCTCGGTCTCCATCGTGCTGTCGGACCACCACTACTGGGGCGGCATGCGGGCCTCGCAACGGCTGGCGGGGCTGTGCGCCACGTTCGGCTGGGGCCTGTCGATGCACTCCAACACCCACCTGGGCATCTCGCTGGCGGCCATGACGCACCTGGCCGCCGCCCTGCCCGAGCTGACCTACGCCTGCGACACCCACTCGGTGTGGCAGCGCGAGGACGTGGTGCGGCCCGGCGCCCTGGTGTGGTCCGAAGGATCGCTCGCCGTGCCGGCCGGCCCCGGCCTCGGTGTCGAGCTGGACCGCGAGGCGCTGGCCCGGCTGCACCAGCAGTACCTGGACTGCGGGATCAGGTCCCGTGACGACGTGAGCGCCATGCGGCTGGCCGATCCCTCCTGGGAGCGCCGCAAGCCGCGCTTTTGACGGGCGCCGGGTGCGGTCCTCGCGGCGGGTGCCGCGGGGACCGCACCGCGCCGTCGTCAGGCGTGCGGGGCGAGCGCCGCCAGGTCCGCGGCGGTCGCCAGGCCCGCGTGGTAGTAGCGCAGCTCGGTCGCCCCGGCCGCACCCAGGTCCGCGCTCCAGGCGGCCAGATCCGCCAGGTCGGCGCCCATCCCCGAGACGATGGACACCGTCGCGGCCACCGCCTGCCCGGCGGTGGCCCGCCCGGCGTACGCGCGGACCGCGTCCAGCCCGGCCTCGGAGCGTTTCTGGCAGGCCAGCACCACCCCGTCCGCCCCGCCGGGGGCGAACAGCGCCCCGGGGGCCACCCCGACGTTGGCGCCGGTGACCAGCGGGTCGGGGTCGGCGTGCAGCAGGACCGGCAGGTCCGGCCGGACCTCGCGGACCGCGGAGAGGGCCGCCTCGCGCAGCCGGTCGGCCGCCGCCACGCGCATCGCGGCGACGGCCCCGGCCACCGCGTCCTCCAGCGGCGGGACGGGCCGCCCGGCGAACAGCTCCTCCAGCCGCCGCCGCACCCCGGCGCGCAGCTCGGGCACGTCCAGGCCGGCGCCGCGGTAGCCGCTCGCGCACGCCGGGCAGAAGCACAGCGACAGCAGCAGCCTGCTGTACGGATCGGGTGCCGCGCCGCCGGTCTTGTCGTGGGCGTGCAGGTGGCCGAAGCCGTACCAGCCGCACGACTCCAGCTCGACGCCCGCCACGTGCGGCTGCCGCGCGGCCTCGGCGGCCAGGGTCGCGCAGTACGCGATCACCTGCTCGGAGGAGATGCACAGCGCCCACGGGTAGGGGTCGCCGAACGCGTTGACCACGGCGTGTGCGGGCAACAGCGTCCCCAGCCGCTGGTTGTGGGCCAGTACGACCCAGGCGTAGACCCGCAGGCCCGCCCGGTCCAGCTCGGCGGCGGCCGCCCCGAAGGACGCGCCGCCGCCGTCCACCTGGACGGGCCGCAGCGCGGCGTCGCGCCAGCGCCGCTCGTCCGGGGGGAAGAAGACGGCCGAGTGCGGGGTCGTCACCACCTTGTGCCGCGGATGGCGCGGGGTCAGGGCGCGCACCGTGTGGTAGGCGGTGGCCAGCACGACCCGGTCGATGCCCAGCCCGGCCAGCAGCGGCGCGCAGTCCGGGTCGCCGACGACGTCCCACGGGTAGAGGTTGGCCCCCTTGAGGGGCGTGGTGGTCATCGGCCGCTCACCCGAGCAGCCGGCGGGCCGCGTCGGCCAGCGCCAGGACGGTGTCCACGTGCTCGGGCGCCGGCTCGGTCAGCGGGGCGCGCACCCCGCCCACCCGGTGTCCGACGGCCCGGGTCGCGGCCTTCACCAGCGACACCGCGTAGCCGGGCCGGCCGGCGCGCAGTTCGACGTAGGGCCGGAAGAAGGTGTCCGTCAACGTGTCGAGGACCGCGGTGTCCTTGTTCTCCAGCGCCTCGTGGAAGGCGAGGGCGAGGTCCGGGGCGAAGCAGAAGACCGCGGAGGAGTACAGGGGGACGCCGATGGCGCGGTACGCCTGCTGGGTCATCTCCGCGGTGGGCATGCCGTTGAAGAAGCGGAAGCCCGGCACGTTGGCGGTGCGCACCGCGCTGACGACGCGCAGCATCAGGTCCAGGTCGCCGAGTCCGTCCTTCAGGCCGACGATGTTGTCCACCGTGGCCAGTTCGGCGACCGTGGCGGGGGCGAGGCGCACCTGGTCGCGCTGGTACAGGATCAGGTCGAGGTCGGTGCTCGCGGCGAGGGCGGAGTAGTGGGCGAACAGCCCGTCCTGGCCGGCGTCCGAGGCGTAGGGGGGCAGGACGAGCAGCCCGTCGGCGCCGGCGCGGCCGGCGGCCTCGGCGTACGCCTGGGCGAGCGCGGTGCCGTAGCCGCAGCCGGCCACCACCGGGACCCGGCCGCCGGCGACGTCGACGGCGGCCGCGACGGCGGTCTCGTACTCCGCCAGCCCGAGGGCGGGGAACTCGCCGGTGCCGCAGGCGGCGAAGACCGCCGCCGGGCCGGACTCCAGCCGGTCCCCGATGTGCCCGCGATAGCCCTCGACGTCCAGCGCTCCGCTGTCGTCGAAGGAGGTGACGGGGAAGAACAGCAGGCCGTCGAGGCGTTCGGCCAAGCGGCGAGCGGCGTGGGGAGGGTGCGTGGACAAGGTGGCGACCTCCGGTCCGTGTTCATCAGGGTGAACACTTTTCATACCAGCGAACATCGCCTACCCTAAGAGCGGTACGAAACGGCAGTCAAGGCCCGTGCTAATCTCATATGTGAATAGACATCCACAGATGAGAATACGTCGGGACCTTCGCGCACACCGGTACGAAACGGCGCCCCGGGAACCGTTCCCCACCCCTCCTCCCCGAGAGAAGCTCCCATGGACGAGTTGGAAGAGCCACAGCAGGTCTCCCCACGGCGGCAGTCCCCGGGGCGCCCGGCCTCCACCTCCTCCTCGTCGGCCGTGAAGTCCGCCGACCGCACGGTGGAACTGCTCGAACTGCTGGCGCGCGTGCGCGACCCGCTGACGCTGAGCGAGATCCACCGGGAACTCGGGTACCCCAAGTCGTCGCTCTTCGTACTGCTGCACACCCTGGTGGCGCGCGGCTGGGTGGAGACCGACCGGCGCGGCACCGGGTACTTCATCGGCCTGCACGCGCTGCTGGTCGGCACCTCCTACCTCGACCGCGACCCGGTCATCCGGGCGGCCACCCGCACGCTGGAGCAGCTGCGCACCGAGGTGAACGAAACCTGCCACCTGGCCAGGCTGGAGGGGCCGGACGTGGTCTACCTGGCCAGCCGGGAGTCGGCGCACCACCTGCGCCTGACCTCCAGGGTCGGGCGCCGGCTGCCGGCCCACGCCACGGCGCTGGGCAAGGCCCTGCTGGCCCGGCGCTCCGACCAGGAGGTGCTGGAGCTGCTGCCCGAGACGCTGGTGCCGCTGACCGCGCACACGATCACCGACCGGGACGCGCTGCTGGCGGAGCTGGCCGAGACCCGCGCCCGCGGCTACTCCGCCGAGCAGGAGCAGAACACCGAGGGGCTGGGCTGCTTCGCGGTGGCGCTGGACCACGGCGGCCCGGTGGTGGACGCCATCAGCTGCTCGGTCCCGCTGGCCCGCCTGAAGGAGGGCGACCACGCGGCCCAGGTCCTCGACGCCGTCCAGCGCCACGCCGGCGAGCTGTGCACGCTGCTGCGGATGGTCTGAGCGCGGCCCGCCGACAGCCGGCGGCGGACCGCGCCGCCGGGTGTGCCGTACCCCGTGCCGCCCGGTCCCTGTGCTCCCCGCGCTCCCGTCCCCCGGCGGGAGCCGGCGAGCCGCGTACGCCTTGAGGAACCCGAAGAGCGAAGGAGAACGAGGACGTGTCACGGATCCTGATCACCGGCGCCGTCGGCGGTGTGGGCACCATCCTGCGGCCCCAGCTGGCCGCCCCCGGGCGCACGCTGCGCCTGCTGGACATCGCGCCGCTCGCCGACCTGCCCGCGATCCCCGCGGCGGCGGCCGGCCGCACCGCGGACGGGGAGGAGTACGTCCAGGCGTCGGTGACGGACGCGGCCGCCATGGAAAAGGCGTGCGAGGGCGTCGACGCGATCATCCACCTGGGCGGCATCTCCGTGGAGGCCCCCTGGGAGCGCATCCACGAGGTCAACATCGGCGGGACCTGCACGGTCTTCGAAGCGGCCCGCCGCACCGGCGTCCCGCGGGTGGTCTTCGCCTCCTCCAACCACGTCGTCGGCTTCCACACGCCCGACGAGTACCCGTTGCCCGAGACCGTGACGCCGCTGCCCGACACCTACTACGGCGTCTCGAAGGTGGCCGGCGAGGCGCTGGGCGCCCTGTACGCGCACCGCTACGGGCTCGACGTGATCTGCGTGCGGATCATGTCCTGCTTCCCCGAACCCGCCAACCCGCGCATGCTCGCCACCTGGCTCTCCCCCGACGACGCGGGCCGGCTGTTCGAGGCCTGCCTGACCGCGGAGAAGCCCGGTTACCGGGTGGTCTACGGCGTGTCCGACAACACGCGCGGCGGGTGGGTCTCCCAGGAGGGCGCCCGCGCACTCGGCTTCGAACCGCGCGACAACGCCGAGGCGTACGCCTCCCAGGTGCGCGAACGCGCCGGCGAGGTCGCCGACGACGATCCCGTCCTGGCCCACCTCGGCGGCCAGTTCTGCTTCCCGAACCTCGACGCCGATCGGCTGGGTGCCTGACATGACCGACTCCGACGCCACCCCCGGCTTCGTCCAGGGCCACGACCCGCGCACCGGCAAGCCCACCGGGCAGCCGGTACCCGTCACCCCGGCGGACGCCGTCGACCGGACCGCGGTCGCCGCCGCGGCCGCCTTCCCGCGCTGGCGCGACACCGCGCCGGCCGCCCGGGCCGCCGCCCTGGAGGCCGTCGCCGACGCCCTCGACGCCCGGGCCGCCGACCTCGTCGCCGTCGCCGACGCCGAGACCGCGCTCGGCGAGGTCAGGCTGACCGGCGAGGTGGCCCGCGCCACCGGCCAACTGCGGCTGTTCGCGCGGCTGTTGCGGGACGGCGGCCACCTGGACGTGGTGATCGACCCGCCGGGCGGCCCGGGCCCCGACCTGCGCCGCACCACCCGTCCCACCGGGCCGGTCGCCGTCTTCTCCGCCTCCAACTTCCCCTTCGCCTTCTCCGTCGCCGGCGGCGACACCGCCTCCGCGCTCGCCGCCGGCTGCCCGGTCGTCGTCAAGGCGCACGAGGCCCACCCGGGCACCTCCGAGCTGACCGCCACCCTCGTCACCCGGGCGCTGGCGCGGGCGGGCGCGCCGGACGGGGTGTTCGCCGTCGTGCACGGCTTCGAGGCCGGCCCCGCCCTGGTGCGGCACCCGGCGATCACGGCCGTCGGCTTCACCGGCTCCTCCCGCGGCGGCCTGGCCCTGTCCGAACTGTGCGCGCGGCGTGCGGTGCCCATCCCCTTCTACGGTGAGCTGGGTTCCGTCAACCCCGTGCTGGTGCTTCCCGGCGCCGCCCGCGGCCGCCGCGACGACGTCGCCACCGGTTACGCCGCCTCCCTCACCCTGGGCGCCGGCCAGTTCTGCACCAACCCGGGCGTGCTGTTCGTCCCCGACGACCAGCCACTGGTCGAGGCGCTCGGCGCGGCGGTCACCCGCAGCGCGGGCGCGCCCATGCTGTCCGAACGCATCCACGCCGGGTACCAGGAGTCCCTCGACCGCCTCGACCGGCGCGCCGACCTCACCCTGCTGGCCCGCGGCGTCCCCGGCGACGGTCCCTGGGCCGCGACGCCCACCGTCTACCGCACCACCGCGGCCGCCGTAGCGGCGGCGCCCGACCTGGTCACCGAGGAGCACTTCGGGCCGATCGGCATCGTCGTCACCGGCGCCGGCCCGGCCGAGGCGGCCGACCTGCTCGATCGGGCCGGCGCCGGCCAGCTCACCGCAACCGTGCAGCTGGACACCGGGGACGCCGACGACCTGGCCCTCGCACGCGACGCGCTGGCCCGGCTCGCCCGGCACGCCGGACGGCTGATCGTCAACGGCTGGCCCACCGGCGTCGCCGTCACGGCCGCCCAGCACCACGGCGGCCCCTACCCGGCCACCACCGCCCCGGCCCACACCTCCGTGGGCGCCACCGCGATCCGCCGCTGGCTCGTGCCCGTCGCCTACCAGGACGTCCCGTCCGAGCTGTTGCCCCCGGAGCTGCGCGACACCACCGTCTGACGCTCGCACCGCACCACCCGACGCCGAAGCCGCCGCTCCCCCGTGGAGCGGCGGCTTCGAGCGTTTGCGGGTGACGACTTCGCCGGTGGGGGTGACGACTTCGCCGGTGGGGGCGTTGGCTTCGCCGCTGGGAGCGGTGGCTTGGCCGTTGGGGCAACCGATCTTTTATTCGCATTCGTGAACACATTTCACCCTTGGGAAACTTTGCCGTTTCATGGCTTACCGGGCCACCGCGTCCGTGTGACCGTATGAAGTGCCCCAGCGCCTGAGGGGCCGTCGGATCCGGCTCCGCGGTGACGCGTCCGCTCCACCTGCCCGGCCGTCACCGCACCGCCTCACCCCCGGACCAGGTCCACTGCCGCGAAGTCCGCCGGCACCCCGGCACCCCTTCGCGGGAGCTCCGCCGCGTCCCCGCCCGGCTCCGCCGTTGCCCTGCTCCGTCCGTACCCGGCTCAGCTGCCCGGCTCAGTCCTTGCCGGGCTCAGTCGTCACCCGAAAGCCGGCTTGTCCGGAGGCCGGCTCGCCCGCGAAAGCCTCCGCTCCGCCGGCGGCCCCACCCGCCGCCACCGCTCCCCACAGATTGGTGAATCCCATGACCACCCGTACGCGCCGGATCAGCCTGCTCGCCACCGCGGCCCTCCTCCCCCTCGGCGTACTGGCGGCGACCGGCGCCAGCGCGGCCACGCCCGCCGCGTCGGGAACCACCATCGCGGTGTCGACCTCCGCCGAACTGACCAGCGCCCTGGCCTCGGTGAAGGCCGGCGACACGATCTCGCTGGCCGGCGGCGTCACCTACTCCGGTGCCTTCGACGCGACCACCAGCGGCACGTCGAGCGCGCCGATCACCCTGACCGGTCCGTCCAGCGCGATCCTCACCAACTCCGACAGCAGCGGCGACCTGGGCACCGGCTACGGCTTCCACCTGGAGGCCGGTTACTGGAACCTGACCGGCTTCAGCGTCGACGACTCGGCCAAGGGCGTCGTGCTCGACGGGGCCGACCACGACGTCCTCGACGGCCTCACCGTCCACGACATCGGCGACGAGGGCATCCACCTGAGGGCGTTCAGCAGTGACGACGTCGTCGAGAACAGCACGGTGCACGACACCGGCCTGAAGGACGCCGGGTACGGCGAGGGCGTCTACATCGGCAGCGCGAAGAGCAACTGGAAGACCTACACCGACGGCAACCCCGACCTCAGCGACGACGACCGGATCACCGGCAACACCTTCGGGCCGAACGTCGCCGCCGAGAACATCGACGCCAAGGAGGCCACCGTCGGCGGGACCATCAGCGGAAACACCTTCAGCGGCAAGGGGGAGAGCGGGGCCAACTCCTCCACCGACGTCGTCGCCGTCAAGGGCAACGACTACACCGTGTCCGGCAACACCATGAGCGACGGCCTGGTCGACGGCTTCGAGGTCGAACAGCTCGTCGACGGCTCCGGCTGCGGCAACGTCTTCACCCAGAACGACATCGACCTCGGCGCGTCCGGCTACGGCTTCAACGTCAAGGACCAGAAGAAGTGCGCCTCCGACCCCAACGTCGTCGGAACGTCCAACACCGTGACCGCGGCGGGCGACGGCGCGGCCTCGATCCCCGAGACGTCGGGCGAGTGACGCCCTGACACATCCGGGCTCGCGTCGTACGTCGCCCCCGGCGCACGGCGGAGCCCGGTGCCGGACGGCGCGTCGGGCCCGCCCCGCATGCGGCGGCGGGCCCACGGGGTAAGGAACAGGCGCGGAGGAACGGCCGGCGACCCCTCGCGCGTTGGTGAGCCGCCCTCGTACGGTACGGGGACGGACGGCACCGTCACGAGCGACCGGCCCGCCGGGCGCGGGCGTTCGGTGCCGCCGCGCGATGGACCGCCCGCCGGGACACCGCCGTCCGAAGCGCTTCAGGCCGACCGGAAGGACGCACAGTGACCGACGACCAGCACGCCCGCCCCACCGCACGACCATCGGCACCGGCCGGGATATCCCGGCGGCTGCTGCTGGGCGCCGCCGCGACCGCCGCGCTGTCCGCCACGGCCGGTACCGCCCAGGCGGCCCCGCGCACCGCGGCGGCCCGATCGCCCCGGGCGGCCGGAGCGGACGCCCGGGCGCTCTATATCGGCACCTACAGCTCCTCCGGCGGGCCCGGCCTCGGGCTGGCCACCTACGACCCGGCCACCGGGGCGGTGACCGGCACCGGTTCGGTCGCGGTGGCCGACCCCTCGTTCCTGGCCGTCGGGAGCGGCGACCTGCTGTACACGGTCAACGAGTACGAGAACACCGTGTCCGCCCTGTCCACCTCGGGCGGCCCGAAGGTGCTCAACAGCAGCGACACCGGCGGCTCCGGCCCCTGCCACCTGACGGTCCACGCGGCCGGCGGCCACCTGCTGACCGCCAACTACGACTCCGGGAGCGTCGCGGTGCACGCCCTGGCCGCCGACGGCACCCTCGGCGACCGCACCGACCTGGTGCAGCACACCGGGTCCGGCCCCGACCCCAGCCGGCAGAGCGGCCCGCACGCCCACATGGTGCTCAACGACCTGGCGGGCTCCTTCGTGCTCGCCATCGACCTGGGCACCGACACCATCTACACCTCCACGCTGGACACCGGCACCGGGAAGCTCACCGCCGTCTCGCAGGCCGCCACCGAGCCCGGCGCGGGCCCCCGGCACGGCGCCTTCCACCCCTCGGGGCGGTACCTGTACGTGGCCAACGAACTCGGCAACACCCTGACGGTGTGCGCCTACGACCCGGCCACCGGACTGGTCACGCCCGGCGCCTCGCTGCCGACGGTGATGCCGGGCGACACCGGCACCGAACGCAACTACCCGGCGGAGGCGGTCGTCTCACCGGACGGCGCCTTCCTCTACGTCTCCAACCGCGGCGACGACAGCATCGCGCGTTTCTCCCTGGACGGCGACGGCGGGCAGCCGACCCTGCTCGACACCGTGCCGGCCGGCGGCGCCTACCCGCGGCACATCGCCCTGGCCCCGGGCGGCGACCTGCTGTTCGCCGCGAACCAGAACTCCGGCACGGTCACCGCCTTCACCCGCGACGCGACCACCGGCGCGCTCACCTCGGCCGGCGCCCCCTTCGCCGCGACCGCGGCCGTCTGCGTCCTGCCCCGCTGATCCCCGCCCCGCCGCCCCGCCGAGCCCCCCGGCTCGGCGGGGCGGCGGCGCGTTCGCCTCCGGTCCCGACGATGCCGCCGCCCCCGGTACGCGCCGGCGGCGCGGACTTCCCCGGTCCGGTTCGCGGGAGGCGGTCCGCTGTCCGGCGAGGCGTTGCTCGGGGATCACAACCGTATGATGTGCCGTCACATAATAGGAAGACAAGGTGAGTCATGAGGGGATGAGGATGACTGTGGAGATTCAGGTACGGATAGCCCGGACGATGGACGGGGACGACCTGCGGGCCGTGCGGCGGCTGATCGAGGCCGAGTACGCGGTGGACTGCGCGCTCACCCCCGTCGAGTCCGACTCACCCACGCTCGGGGTCTCCCACGACCTGCTGACGTTCTTCCTCAGCACCTCCGGGACGTACGCCGTCAACGCGGTCCTCGACCAGGTCAGGAGCTGGCTGCACGAGCGGTCCCAGCGCTACGGCACGCCCCCCGAGACGGACGCCCGGGCCGTCGGACGGGCCGAGAACGCACCGGACGCACCGGACGCACCCGCCTCCAACGCCCCGGCCCCCGCCCCGCGTTCGGCGCCCGCCGCACCGTCGGCCCCTGTCGCGCGATCGGCCCCCGCCGCCCCCGCCACGCGGTCCACCCCCGCGGCGGAACCCCCCGCCGCCCGTACCGCCGGATCGCCGGCCGGCGATGACTGAAGCCCGCGGGGAGCGGCAGGCGATCATCATCAGCGTCGGGCGGTACGCGGCGGGGTCGGGGCTCACCGGCTACGACAGCGTCGACGCGACGGCGCGGCGGCTGACGGAGCTGCTGGAGCAGGACGGCCGACCGTTGTGGGACCGGGTGGTGCGGGTGGTCGACCCCGAGTCGCCGCACGGGATCATCGACACCATCGCGCGGGGGATGCAGGCCGCGCGCGGCGGCGGACGGCTGCTCGTGCACTACATCGGACACGGCGAGGTGCTGACCGTGGGCAGCGGTGAGACCTACAAGTACACCGGTCTGGCCCTCAGCACGTCGCGGACCCGGGCGCCGTGGAGCTTCCTCGCGCTGGACGTCGTGCAGGAGGAGATGCGCGTCCACCACGACTGCGCGCGGGCGCTGGTGCTGGACTGCTGCAACAGCGCGGGCGCCGGGGCGCTCGGGGTGCCGGCGCTGGAGTTCGGGGAGCCGGACGGGCGGCGCGACCCGTTCGGCGCGCGGCCGGCGGCGGACGCCTGGTCGGCCCGCGACCCGAACACCTGCGTGCTGACGGCCGTCTCCCACGGGTCGCGCAGCCAGCTGACCGGCGCGATACGGCCGGACGGCCTCACCGAGTTCAGCGGGCTCATGATCGACGTGCTGGAGAGCGGGATTCCGGGTGCCGGGGCCGTTTTGAACATCCGCGACCTCTACCAGGGGATGAAGGACAGCCCCCAGGGCAAGGACGTGCGGCCGGGCCTGATCCAGCGTGGCCCCTATCCGCTGGACGTCTTCCCCAACCGCGCCGCGCCGGACCACGCCGCCCGCGGCGGTCCGCCGGACACCCGCGAGCAGGACCGGCGGCTGGCCGCGGCCGATCCCAGGGAACTGGTGGCCGCCTGGATGCGCCGCCAGGGACCGCTGGCCGACATCGACACCGACCGGGTCGTCGCCTGCGTGCAGCGGCGCATGGCCGGGGCGCCGGCCGCCCACGTCGCCCACATCGTGCACCTGACGCACGGGTACGAGGAGGGCACCGTCGAGTGGCTGCGCGACACGCTGTCGCGGCCGCTGCTGGGCCGGGACGCGTGGGACAACGGCACCGTCATGCGGGCGCTCGCCGCCCACGGCTGCCCGGACTGCCTGCTGTTCGGCCGCTGGATCGGCGACAGCGTCGTCAAGCACGGCGGCCCCCAGGACGCGCTGCGGCTGATGGCCGGCCGCCGGCACGATCCGCTCTCCCCCGGCCCGGGCGGTGGTGGGACACCGTGACGCCCACCGCCGACAACGCCGCACCGGCGCCCTGCGGCGGCCCGGAACCCGGCCACCCCGGCCCCGGCGCCGGGCACGACGGCCCGGCTCCGGCCCGGCACGACGACCGCGCCCTCGCCGCGGGTGCGGCCACCGCCGGCGACCGCACGCACCCCGCGGTCACGCCCGCGGCGGCGGACCGCACCCACCCCTACGACCCGGCGTATCCGCCCGACGCCACGTACCCGTACGACGCGACGCTGCCCCACGCCCCGACCGGCGGCGGCGGTCCGCGGGCCGACCTCGCGGGTGACGAGGACCTGCGCAACCTGGTGCAGTTCGCGAAGGAGAAGTCCGCCGGCGAACTGGTGGAGTTCGCGGGCGGGTTGCGCGACGGGGTGGGCAGCGGGACGCCGGGACGGGCGCCGGTGGGCGACTGCGAGGGCGCGCTCACCGTGCTGGAGGAGTTCGCCGAGGAGCGGACGCCGCACGAAGTGGCCCTGCTCGTACAGCGGTTGGCGGACGGCGGACAGCCGTACGACGTGCGCGCGGTGCTGGAGGCGGCGGCCCGGCACAAGTCGCCGCAGGAGATCGTGGAGTTGCGCGGCCTGCTGCCGGAGCGGGCGGCGGACCGGCTGGTGGAGCAGTTCACCGCGCACCGCCGGCCGCGTGACGTGGCGGCCCTGCTGCGGGTGCTGGCCGGACCGCGCGACGGCGGCGTGCAGGACGCGCGCCCGTGGGCCGACGCGGTCGCCCACCAGGTGCTGGCGCTCTACGTGGCGGCCGCCGCCCCGTCCGGCACGCGGGCCGGCGCGGCGCCGGACGGGCTGCGCGGGTACCCGGTCGCCCGGCTGCTGATGCTGATGTGGCACCACCGGCTCGACGCCTGGGCGCAGTGGCTGATCGAGCACGCGACGCCGGCGCGGCGGCCGGCGGAGGCGCTGCTGGGGCTGGACGCGGCGCTGGAGGCGTTCCGGCCGGGCGGCCACGCGCTGCCGGACAGCATGTGGGCCCGGCTGGAACCGGAGGATTTCGTCACGTTGCTCGTCCGCACCTGGCCGGACCCCGGTCCCGCCGGGGCGGCCTCGCCCGACCGGGACCGGATTCTCGGCGGCGCGCTGGAGCGCCGGCCCGCCGAGGTGCAGGCGATCCACGCCGGGCTCTCGGGGCGAGCGCCGCACCTGGCCCGGCCGCTGATCGTCCGGATCGCGGCGGCCAAGGAGCCGCGCTACATCACCGAGTTCGCCCGGTGCCTGCCCCGCGAGGACGCCGCCGCCCGCGCGGAGCTGCTGCTGGAGGCGGCCGGCCGGCGCACCGGGGAGGTGCTCGGCGACCTGGTGCAGCGGTGGAAGGGGCAGGTGCGCGACGAGCAGGGCTGGCGCGAGCTGCTGACCGCGATCGCCGGGCGGGCGGCCGGGCCGGTGATCGTGGAGACCGTCCGCGAACTGTGCGACCACAACAACCACGACCTGGCCGCCGACCTGGTGGAGGAGGCCGTCGGCAGTCCCCCGCGGCTCACCGGTTCGGAACTCGCCGACCTCGTCACGCTGGTCAGGCCGCCGCGCCGGCGGGTCAGGACGAACCGCACGGTCGCCCGCTACCTCGGCGACGCCTACCGGACCCGGTCGGCCGGCGCCGTCCTGCTCGTCGACTACGTACAAACGCTGCGCGGCGCCTTCCCGGAAGGCATCCGGGACGTGGACGACGCGGTGGTCAGCATCGGCGTGTCGCGGCCGGTGCGGGAGTACGCGGCCGAACTGGGCCGGCGCGGCGAGCACGGCCACGAGCGGCGGGTGCTGGACCGCGCCCCGGACTGACCCGTGCGCGGGGGCGCCGCGCTACGCCGGGTCCCGCCACGCCGCGGCGGGGCCGTCGTCCAGCGTGCGCAGCTCCTGCTTGTAGCGGCACGACTGCGCGACGCCCAGGTGGTACGCGCCGAGGCCGAGCGCGGCGACGAGGCAGATGCCCGCGGCCTGCGGCAGCAGGAGGTGGCCGCCGGGGCTCCACGAGCCGAGCAGCCGCAGCCCGTACAGGAGGGCGAAGTAGCCGATGAGCCAGCCGGCGCGGCGCTGGTGCAGGCGCCGGCGGACCTCGACGGCGTTGCGCGCGAAGACGAACGCGAGGATCGCCACGCCGAACATGAACGCCAGGGCGACGCTGAGGTTCTTCGTCCCGGCGGCGTAGGCCAGGACCGTGGCGAGGGTGAAGCTCAGCGGCGCGAGGAGCGCGTACGTGCGGCGGAACGGGTTCTCCGCCTCGCCGTCGCCGTCGCCCTGCTGCCAGGTGCGGCGGAAGACGGTGTAGCTGACGGCGGTGTAGGAGTAGACGAACAGCGCGATGACCCCGGTGGCGGAGACGATCGACTCCCAGTCGTGCAGCAGGAGCAGCATCAGCATGCCGAGGGCGAAGTTGGCGATGAGCGCGACGCGCGGTACCTGGCGGCTGCCGTACGTTCGGCTCAGCGACAGCGGTTTGACCAGGCCCTGTTCGGCGGCGGTGCGCAACTCGGCGGCGACGAAGGAGGCGAAGACCAGCGCGGTGGCGAACGGTGAGGCCATCCCGTCGACGAACAGCGCCGCCGCCAGCCACGGCAGCATGCTGCTGCGGGCGATGCTCATGTACGGCGTGTCCATGCCGTGGGCGACGCCGCCGAACGGCAGGTGCCCGATGTAGGCGACCTGGAGGGCGGTGTAGAGGACGGCGGGGATGCCCAGGCCGATCAGGACCGCGCGGCGCAGGTGGCGGGGGTTGGCCTCGCCGGCGTGGTCGATCGGCCCCTGGAAGCCGGTGAAGCCGAAGACCACACCGGCCACCGTGACCGCCTTGAGCACGCTGCCGAGACTGCTGGACGTGCCGCCGTGCGGGGCGGTGTCGAGCGGATTCCAGTGGAATTTGAAGCAGAACAGCAGGACGGCCGTTCCCAGCGGAATGAAGAACTTGGCCACCGTGAAAGCCACGTTGACCTTGGTGACGACCGTGAGACCGAGCCAGTTGATCGAGAAGACCAGGGTCATCACGGCGGCCGCGAGCAGCACTCCGGTCCAGGTGAGCCGGTGGTCGGACGAATCCGGGGTGCTCGTGCACAGCGAGTGCACCTGGGGGCACAGGCCGCGGACGACGGCCGCCGCCTCCGTCGGCATGTTCGCCGCGAACGTGACCACCAGGCCGGCGCCGATGATCGTGCCGACGCTCTTGCCGCTGCTCTCGGTGGGCCAGCGCACCAGGGCGCCGTTGTGCGGGCGCCGGGTGGCCAGCGCGACCATGACCAGGGCCATGCAGCCCAGGGCGGCGGCGCCGATCACCCAGGACACCCACGCCCAGTCGCCGGCCATGTTGAACGCGTCCTGCCCGGCCAGCAGCCAGCCGGAGCCGATCACGCCGCTCATCGCCATGCTGATCAGCCCGAACTGACCGATCAGCGGCCTGCCGCCCCGGCCCGGCGCGGTGCCGTCCGCCGATTCCCCGGCCGCTCTGCTGCCCGCCGCTGTGACCATGCTTCTCCGCAACCCCGTTGAACGCCTGGCCCATTGTGTTTTCCGGAGCTTACGCACCGCAACGCGTTCGGGAGCCTTTACTTCGTCAACCGGCAAAGGGCGCAAGGAATCAACGCAGCGGTGGACGCGAACCGCCGTAATTCTCGCGGGAGTTGCTGTTGCCGGCGGCCGGGAAGCGGGCTGCGGCACCGGTGTTGGAGCTGCCGCTCCCCGCCGGACCCGGCCGCCGCGCTCCCCGGCCGGGGGTCAGTCCAGGGTGAACTTCTGGGCGGCGGAGCCGTTGCAGTCGTAGATCTGGAGCGCGGTACCGTTGCCGGTGGCGCCGGACGGGGAGTCCAGGCAGCGGCCGGACTGCGGGTTGAGCAGGCTTCCGTCGGACTGCTGGCGCCACACCTGGCCGCCGACGCCGTCGCAGTCCCACAGCTGGACCTTCGTGCCGTTCGCCGTGCCGTTGCCGGCGATGTCCATGCAGCGGCCGAGGGTCTCCAGCGAGCCGTCGGCGTTGTGCGTCCAGTGCTGGTCGACGGAGCCGGACTGGCAGCCCCACAGCTGGACGGCGGAGTGGTCGGTGCCGGTGTCGTCGCCGTCGACGTCCACGCACGTGCCGCCCGGGCCGGAGATGGTCGCTCCGGTGATGCCGGAACTGCCGGAGTAGCCGGCCGCCACGATGTTCGCCTGGACGGCGTTGTCGGCCGCGTCGGTGGAGTAGCCGGCCGTCATCACCCCCTCGAAGAACGATCCGGCGGAGGCGTTGCTGTTGTCGCCGCCGGTGCCCAGGACGATGGAGCCCTCCTGCTGCATGGGGGTGTAACCGCCGGTGGGCAGCGCGCCGTTCCACCAGGTGGACAGGCTTCCGGACTGGGCGTTGCCGCCCTTGAGCGCGAAGGCGGTCTGCCCGTTGTTCTTCAGCAGCGCGGTGACGAACGGGCTGGCGTTGCCCTGGTCGGCGGGGTTGTTGCCGCTGCCCTGGAACAGGCCGTTCTCCAGGTCCGCCGCGACCCAGGGGCCGTTGCCGGTGCACGGCGGGAGGTGGCAGCGGGTGCCGATGTAGACCGCGTCCATGTGGCCGTTGCCGGTGTCGGTGATGGTGTGTTCGGCGTTGCCGTAGTCGAAGCAGCAGCCACCGTTGACGTGCGTGCCGCTGGCCACCATGTACATCGACTCCGGCTGGCCGCCGACCGCGACGCCGGCCGCGTCGGTGTGGCGGTACCCGGTGCCGGGGGTGACGAGGACGCCGTAGACGGCGTGGCCGGCGACGGTCATGGGCAGCGCGGAGGCCACCGCGCCGTGGTCGGCCGCGCCGGCGGCGCCCGCGCCTTCGACGGTGAGGTCGTTGTGCCGCGGGGACTGGTCGTAGATCTTGCTGATGACGCAGGTGGTGCCGGCGCAGAAGGTGTCCTGCGCGGCGGCGTCGGCGTAGCCGCCGGGGGCCAGCAGGCCGATGTCGCGGGTGGCGTTGTCCGAGACCCGGGTGACCTGGTACAGGCTGCCGTCGTAGCCGGAGTACAGCGCGCGGACCGTGCTGTTCGCGGCCACGCACGGGGTGCCGGCCGCGGCGTAGATGTCGCACGGCAGGGAGCCGGCGGCCTGGGAGGTGCCGGGCAGGGCGACGAGGGCGCCGACGACCAGGACCAGGCCGGCGCCGAAGGCGAGCAGGCCCCGCAGCCAGCGGTGCCGGGAGCGGGCGGTGAGCGGGGAGGCAGCGGGGGGCGGTGCGGCAGGAACGCGGTTTCCGCGCATGCTGATGTGCTCCTGTGAGGAGTGACCGATGAGGAGTGCGGACCAGGGGGAGCGGGAGGCGGAAGGGCCGGGGAAGGGTCTCGCTACTGCGCCGTGATCGGGCGGACACCCGTGGTCGGGCTCCGGCCGCAGAAGCTACGCACACTGGTCAGCCACGTCAAGGTTCGGTTAGGTTTTTCGCTTCTGACCTGGCACGACGTTGGATTGCGGCGTTTTTCGCCGCATCTGCCCCTGTCCCGGGCGCCGCGCGCCCCCGAACAAAACCGGAGACATCGCATGAACGCAACGCAACCGGGCGCGAGTTGCTGCGCGCCGGGCCGCGGCGGCGGCACCGGGCCGGCCGACGGGTCCGGCGCGGTCCGCCTCCCCCCGGCGCCGGGAACCGCCCCCGGCGGCGCGGACCGTGCGGCGGACGGCCGCGCCGCACCGGCCGGGGGCGAGTCGCACGGGACGCTGGTGCCGCTGCCGGGCGGGACGTTCCTGATGGGCACCCAGGACGCGGAGGGCTTCGCGGAGGACGGCGAGGGGCCGGTGCGGCCGGTGACGCTGCGGCCGTTCTCGATCGACGCGTACGCCGTGAGCAACGAGCGGTTCGCCCGGTTCGTGGCGGACACCGGCCACGTCAGCGAGGCCGAACGCTTCGGCTGGTCCTTCGTGTTCGCCGGCTTCCTGCCCGCCGCGCTGCGGCGCGGCGCGGCCCGGCCGCCGCAGGCGCCGTGGTGGTGCGGGGTCCCCGGCGCCTCGTGGCGGACCCCGTTCGGCCCCGGCAGCGGTCTCGACGGGCTGGCGGACCACCCGGTGGCGCACGTGTCGTGGGCGGACGCCGCCGCCTACTGCCGCTGGGCGGGCGGGCGGCTGCCCACCGAGGCGGAGTGGGAGTACGCGGCGCGCGGCGGCCTCGACCAGCGGCGCTACCCGTGGGGCGACGAGCTGACGCCCGGCGGCGAGCACCGCTGCAACATCTGGCAGGGGCACTTCCCCACGAAGAACACCGCGCTGGACGGCTACCCGGGCACCGCGCCGGTGGACGCCTTCGCACCCAACGGCTTCGGCCTGTTCAACATGGCGGGCAACGTCTGGGAGTGGTGCGCCGACCGGTGGACCACCGACCACACCGCCCGCCGGCGCACCGACCCGGCCGGCCCGGCGAGCGGCGCGAACCGGGTGATGCGCGGCGGGTCCTACCTGTGCCACCGCTCGTACTGCAACCGATACCGGGTGGCCGCCCGCACGTCGAACACCCCGGACAGCACGACGGGCAACCTCGGCTTCCGCTGCGCCCGCGACGCGTGACTCCGCTGCGCCCGCGACGCGTGAGGTGAACGGCGCCGCCGGGCCGTACGGCAGCGGTGCGGCGGGAGCCGGTGCAGTGGCCGAAGCGGTCCGTCGCGGGCGGCGGTCGTGGTGGCCGAAGGCCGGTCCCGGTGGCCGAATATGAACGCGTGTGACGGGAGCGCAACGTGTGTGCGAAGGATCGGCGGGAATCCGCTGCCGCGCACCGCCCCGGTAAAGCGGTTGTGAGCTGCGGTGATGGCGCCGAGGCGGTCCCGGACGCCGGCGGAATTGTTTTTTTCCGGGCCATTGACGAAAAAACTCCGGGCTCCGCATCCTGTCGGCATGCAGCAACACGACGGCCCGCTGGCGCGGCTCCGCAGGGGGCACGAGGAACTCGTGCTGGACCTGTTGCGCAAGCACGGGCCGCTCAGCCGCGGTGAGTTGGGCGCGCGCTGCGGACTGTCGCGCACCACGCTCTACGACATCGTCGCCGCGCTGGTCGCCAACGGCGCGGTGGTGGCGTCGGCTCCGCAGGCCGGCCCGCGGCGGCGCGGCCGGCCGGTGGAGCGCCTCGCCCTCAACCCCGGTGCCGGACAGGCCATCGGCGTCGACTTCGCCCGGCGGGCGGTGCACGTCGCCGCGGTGAACGTGGCGCACGAGGTCGTCGGCACCGCGAGTCACGCGCACGGCCCGGACCTGTCCTGGCCGCAGCGGATCGAACTGGCCGAGCGGCTGATCGGTTCGCTGGCCGGTGACTCGCTGCGGCTGGACGCGCTCAGCGCGATCGGGGTCGGCGTGGTCGGCCCGGTCGCCTGGCAGCCGGCCGACGACATGCCGGGACCGCCGGCGGAACTGGTGCCGTTGCTGCGCCGGAAGTTCGCGGTGCCGGTGCTGGTGGACAACAACACCCGGCTCGCGGCGCTCGCGGAGTCGACGTGGGGCACGGCCGCCGGCGAACAGGACGTGCTGTACCTGCGGTTGTCGCACGGCGTCGGCGGCGGGCTGGTGGTGGGCGGCGCGCTGCACCGCGGCGCGTACGGGCTGTCCGGCGAGTTCGGCCACATCACCGTCGACCCGGACGGCGGACCCTGCGAGTGCGGGGGCACCGGCTGCCTGGAGACGGTGGCGTCGGTCGGCGCGGTGCTGGAGGCCTACCGGGCGGCCGGCGGCGAGGCCGCCGACATCGCCGGGCTCACCGCGGCCGCCCGGGCCGGCGAACCGGTGGCGGCCGGTGTCCTCGCCGCGGCCGGCCGCCGGGTCGGCGCGGTGCTGGCCGCGGTCTCCAACGCCGTCGGGCCGGGAGTGATCGTCATCGGCGGCGAACTGGCCGCCGCCGGCGAGGCGTTGACCGGCCCGGTCGAACGGGAGCTGTCGCGCCGGCTGCTGCCCGTCTCCCGCCACCGGCTGGACCTGCGGCCGGCGGCACTGGGCGAGGTGGGCGCCGCGCTCGGCGGCATCGCGCTGGTCCTGCACCAGTCACCGCTGCTGTCCCGCTACCCGGGGCGGCCACGAATCGGGGAGGACGGATGAACCGGACGAGGCCACGATGGACATAGGGGTGCCGGGAGAGTCGAAGGCCGCCGGCGGGACCGCGACCGGTGCGGCCCGGGCCACGGCACGGCCGGCCGGGCGCCGCAAGGGCCGGTCGGTCCCCGCGCCGGTGCTCAACGTGATCGCGCTGGTGCTGGGGCTCGCGGTGTGGGCCCTGCTGGCCTGGCGCGGGGTCGGCGGTCTGCCGGGACCGCTGGCGGTGGCCCGGCGCGGCGGCGACCTGCTCAGGGACGGCACGCTGGAGGGCGACATGGTCGCCAGCCTGCGCCGGGTGCTGATCGGCTTCGCGCTCGGCACGGCGCTGGCCGTCGTGGTGGGCTTCCTGATGGGCTGGTACCCGGTGGTGCGCGGGCTGTGCGAGCCGTACATCCAGTTCTTCCGCGCCGTGCCGCCGCTGGCGCTCATCCCGCTGGCGATCGTGCTGATGGGCATCGGTGAGACCCCGAAGATCTTCGTGATCTTCCTGGCCGCGTTCCTGTCCAGCGTGGTGGCCACCCTCCAGGGGGTGGTGGGCGTGGACCGCACGCTCATCGACGCGGCGCGGGTGCTCGGCGCCCGGGACCGCACGATCTTCCTGCGCGTGGTCATCCCCGCCTCGGCGCCGTTCATCCTGGTCGGGATGCGGGTCGGGCTGGGGTCGGCGTGGGCGACCGTGGTGGCGGCGGAGCTGATCGCCGCGCAGGAGGGCCTCGGTTTCCGCATGCAGCACGCCGAGACCTACTACGACCTCGACACCATCTTCGTGGGGGTGATCGCCATCGGCGTGCTCGGCCTGGTCATGGACCGGCTGCTGCTGCTCGCCGAACGGCGGATCACCCGGTGGCAGGAGCGCCGATGACCAGCAAGATCTCCTTCCGGGACGTCACCAGGACCTTCCCGGTGAACAACGGCGCGTTCACCGCGCTCGACGGGGTGTCGCTGGACATCGGCGAGCGGGAGTTCGTCACCGTCGTCGGGCCGTCGGGCTGCGGCAAGAGCACGCTGCTGGCCCTGGCGGCCGGGCTGGACGAACCGACCTCGGGCGAGGTGACCGTGGACGGCGAGCGGGTCACCGGGCCCGGGCCGGAGCGCGGGATGATCTTCCAGCAGTACGCGCTCTTCCCGTGGCTGACGGTGCGCCGCAACGTCGAGTTCGGGCTGCGGCTGACCGGGCTGCCCGCCGCCGAGCGCCGGGCCCGCGCGACGCACGCGATCGAACTGGTCGGGCTGGCCGACTTCGCGGACGCGCTGCCCAAGACGCTGTCCGGCGGCATGAAGCAGCGCTGCGCCATCGCCCGCGCCTACGCCGTCGATCCCGAAGTGCTGCTGATGGACGAGCCGTTCGGCGCCCTCGACGCCCTGACCCGGGTGCAGTTGCAGGACCAGTTGCTCCGTACCTGGAGCGCGCAGCGGCGGACCGTGCTGTTCGTCACCCACGACGTGGAGGAGGCGGTCTACCTCGCCCGGCGGGTGGTGGTGATGGCCGCCCGGCCCGGCCGCGTCCAGGAGGTGGTCGACATCGACCTGCCCTATCCCCGTACCGAGCAGATGCGGCTGTCCCCGCAGTTCGCCGCGCTGCGCAACCGGGTCTGGAACGCCGTCTACCACCAGCCGCCGGCCGCGGCACGTCCCTGAAGCCGCACCTGAGCCGCGGCTGATCCCCCAGCCGCACCCGAGCGGGCCCGCCCGGCACCGGCGGCGGGCCCGCCCGCCCTCCTGCCCACCCCCCGAAAGGACCTCCGCCATGACCTCCTTGAACCGACGCGCCTTCTTGTCGACCCTGTGCGCGACGTCCCTTTCGCTCACCGTCGCCGCCTGCTCCTCCTCCGGCGGGTCGAGCGGCACGAAGGTGCGCTTCGGGTACATCGCCGACTTCAACGGCTCCAGCCTGCTGGCGATCGCCGCCCACCAGGGGCTGTGGAAGAAGGCGGGCCTCGATCCCAGCGTCAAGGTCTTCACCAACGGGCCGATCCAGATCGACGCGCTGGGCGCCGGCGACCTGGACTTCGGCTACATCGGCCCCGGCGCGATGTGGCTGCCCGCCAGCGGCCGGGCGAAGGTGATCGCCATCGACACCCTGACCTTCGCCGACCGCGTCATCGCCCAGCCCGGCATCACCTCGATGCAGGCGCTGCGGGGCAAGAAGGTCGGCGTCCCGGAGGGCACGTCCGGGGAGAT
This sequence comes from Streptantibioticus silvisoli, assembly GCF_027947535.2. Classification (GTDB taxonomy): domain Bacteria; phylum Actinomycetota; class Actinomycetes; order Streptomycetales; family Streptomycetaceae; genus Streptantibioticus_C; species Streptantibioticus_C silvisoli. The sequence continues at coordinate 61,964 of NZ_JAAGKO020000017.1, read as the reverse complement.
GATCCTCAACCTGGCGCTGAAGAAGGCCGGGATGACGATGTCGGACGTGCAGAAGGTGCCGATGGACCCGGCCACCATCGTCTCCGCGTTCTCCGCCGGGCAGATCGACGGCGCGGGCTTCTACTACCCGCTGATCGACACCATCAAGAAGCGGGTCCCCAAGCTCCAGGAACTGGCCGCCGACCGGGACTTTCCCGCCGACGCCTTCCCGACCGCGTTCGTCAGCGGCCCGAAGACCGATCCGGCGCTCACCGCGAAGGTGGTCTCCGTCCTGCAGCAGGCCAACGACTGGCGTGCCGCGCACCGCGACCAGGCGATCTCACTGGCGGCCGGGCTGCTCCAGGTCACCGACGCCCAGGCCCGGCAGGACGCGTCCAACGTGCAACTGCTGACCACCGCGCAGCTGGTGGCCAGGACGAAGGACGGCACGGTGGACAAGTGGCTCAACGGGCTGGCGGACTTCTTCGTCGGCACCGGGCAGCTGAAGAAGGCCCCCGCGCCGCAGGCGTACTACGAGGGCGCCGCGTTCATCAAGGCGGCCGGCAAGTGAACTTCCTCTTCCTGATGACCGACCAGCACCGGGTGGACACCCTGGGCTGTTACGGCAACCCGCACGTGGCGACCCCGAACCTCGACCGGCTGGCCGCCACCGGCACCCGCTTCGACCGCTTCTACACCCCCACCGCGATCTGCACGCCGTCCCGGGCCAGCCTGCTCACCGGCCAGGCGCCCTTCCGGCACCGGCTGCTGGCCAACCACGAGCGCAACGTGGGCTACCTGGAGGACCTGCGCGAGGACGTCTTCACCTTCCCGCAGGCGCTGGCCGAACGCGACTACCAGCTGGGGCTGATCGGCAAGTGGCACGGCGGCACCGAGCGCAACGCCGCCTCCTACGGCTTCGAGGGCCCGGACCTGCCGGGCTGGCACAACCCGGTCGACCATCCCGACTACCTGTCCTACCTCGCCGAACGGGACCTGCCGCCGTACCGGATATCGGACCCGGTGCGCGGCACCATGCCGAACGGCAACCCCGGCAACCTGCTGGCCGCCCGGCTGCACCAGCCGGTGGAGGCCACCTTCGAGCACTACCTGGCCACCCGCGCCATCGAGCACCTGGAGCGGTACGCCGGCACCGGGCGGCCGTTCTACCTGGCCACCCACTTCTTCGGGCCGCACCTGCCCTACCTGCTGCCCGACGCGTACTACGACCTCTACGACCCCGCACTCGTCGAGCTGCCGGCCTCGATCGCCGAGACGTTCGAGGGCAAGCCGCCGGTGCAGCGCAACTACAGCGCACACTGGACGTTCGACACCATGCCGATCGAGGTCACCCGCAAACTCATCGCCGTCTACTGGGGGTACGTCACCCTCATCGACGAGCAGATCGGCCGGATCCTCGACCGGCTGGACGAACTGGGCCTGGCCGACGCCACGTCGGTGTTCTTCACCGCCGACCACGGGGAGTTCACCGGCGCCCACCGGCTGCACGACAAGGGCCCGGCGATGTACGAGGACATCTACCGCATCCCCGGCATCATCCGGGTACCGGGTCAACCACCGCAGGTGCGGCGGGAGTTCGCGACCTTGATGGACTGCACCGCCACCATCTTGGACCTGGCCGGCGCCGACGCCTCCCGGGCGGTGGACGGCAGCAGCCTGCTCCCGCTGGTGCGCGGCGAACAGCCGCCGTGGCGCGAGGAGTTGCTGGCGGAGTTCCACGGCCACCACTTCCCGTACCCGCAGCGGATGATCCGCGACGACCGCTACAAGCTCGTGGTCAACCCCGAGTCGGTCAACGAGCTGTACGACCTGGCGGCCGACCCGCACGAGCTGACCAACGCGCACGACGACCCGGCGCTGCGCCCGGTCCGCGCCCGGCTGACCCGCAGGCTGTACGACCTGCTGCGGGACCGGGGCGACAACTTCTACCACTGGATGACGTCGATGTCCGACATCGGCAGCTCCGACTACGACGTCACCCTCAGCGCGTTCGAGCCGGCCGGCGCCGACCCGGCCGCGCCGCACGCCTGACCGGCCCGGGCGGCGTGCCGGCGGGCGCGGGGTCGGCGACGGCTCACCCCGCGCCCGCTCCCGGCGCGGTCGCCCGGTCCGCGGTCGCCCGGTGCGGGATGCGCGGTCGCGGGGTGCGGGGTCGCGGGAGCGGGTGGCCGGCGTGGCTCAGCAGTTGTCGAGGACGCCGTACAGGGCGCTCTTCTCGGCGCTGTCGACGGTGAGGCCGTAGTAGTGCTTGACCTGGACCCAGGCGCGGGCGTAGGTGCACTGGTAGGAGGTCTGCGGCAGCCATTCTGCGGGGTCGTCGTCACCCTTGGAACGGTTGCTGGAGGCGGAGACGGCCAGGAGTTGGGGCCGGGTCACGTCGTTGGCGTAGGCCTGCCGCTGGGCGGTGGTCCAGGCCCAGGCACCGGAGTCCCACGCCTCGGACAGCGGCACGAGGTGGTCTATGTCGAACGTCGACGCGTCGGTGGTGGTGACCCCGTCGTAGGGGCTGGTCCACTTCCCGCTCGTCGCGGTGCACGCGGAGTTGGTGACGACGCCGGTGCCGTCCCGCTCGATGATCGTCTCCCGGGTGTCGCAGGTGCCCGATATCGTGATCCAGGTCGGGAAGAGCGACCGCTCGTAGGTGGAGGCGTGCGACTCGTCGGCGACGGTCAGTTCGGACAGGTAGGTGCGGGCGGTGGACGCGGCTATCGTCACCGGCAGCGCGGCACTGGCCGGCGTCCCGGTCGCGAGGAGCCCGCCGGCCGCGAGTGCGAGCGCGGCGAACGCGGTGACGGTCCGGCGGAACCGGGTCAGGCGGGATCTGGACATGCGGAACCTCTCCCGTTGCGTGGGGTGTTGGGGTGTGCGCCGCAACAGGATGACGGTCCGTTGTTCTATGCGGGTAGATTCGCGCGGAGAATCCTTTGTGACAACTTGATGTCGGGTTCATGTCATAACCGGCGCCAACGATGCCGCACCGGGACAGAACACCCTCCCGTCCCCCGCGCCCGGCGCTTGCGCGTGAACCGCTCTTGAGCCTTTCCGGGCCCGCCGTTGGGCACCGCTTGGGCCGTCCTTGGCGCTCACCGGCCGACCGCGCCGGCGCCGGGCGGACCGGGCGGGGTCACCTCTCGCGGCACGATCCGCGGTACCCGGCGCCGGGTGGGCGGCGGTCCGGTGCCCCGCCGCCAACCAGCGCCACGGATACGGGCGTTGACGTGGACGCCGCCGCCGGCCCGCGCCTCAGGGCCGGGCGACGGACGGCAGGCTGTCGCAGTCGTTGGTCCCTCTTCCCCACAACGCCTGGCAGAAGCGGGCGGGGAGCAGCGCCATGACGGTCGTACCGACGTCCGACGTCCCGACCCGGCCGTCGCGTTCGCCGTTGCTCACTTCCTGACATCCCGTCAGGCTCTGTGTGAGCTCGACCTCGTGGACGCCGTCGGTGAAGATCTCCAGGACGAATCCCCCGATGTCGTCCGGGCAGCTGACGGCACCGCCGGGCGGTTTGCCCAGCTTGTCGAGCGCGGCGCGGAACCGGTCGAGCTGCCCCCGGTCGGTGACGAGGGCCCGTCCCCTGATGTGCTCGGTACGGTGGTTGATGCCCACGTCCGCGTAACCGCACAGCAGCAGGCGGTCGGCGACGAGCGGTTCCAGGCTGTCGCCGCCGACGTCACGAGCCTGACGGGTCGGCAGGGAGGCGGGGCAGCGGGAGGTTCTGACCGCCTTCAGGGCGGCGGCGACGGCGGCGCGGTCGTGCGTCGCGGTGGACGGTTCCGTGTCGCATCCCGCCACGGCGACGCCGAAGGTCAGGACACAGGCGATCCAGGCCGCCGTGCTGGTGCGAACGCTCACGATTTCCCCCCGGAGTCCGACACGGGCTTGGACGCGGACGGCTCGCGATCCGTTCCGGCCGGGGGGCGCGCGGGCTCCGGCCGAGCACACGCCGGCGCACGCGTGGGCCGGGCGCGGCCGGCCACCCGGTGAGGGCTGCTCGCTCCACGCGCCGGGCTCGCGCGGGGCCGGCCGAGTGCGGGCCGGGGCGGGTGTTACCGCTGGGCAGGGGCGGTTTCGTGGCCTGTTCGGCATCGTTTCCGTCCGGCGGATCAGAGCGTAGAACAAAGGGACGCGCCCGCCGTTCGGGACGGCCGGCCATGCGCCGTCCCGGAATCGCCGGAGCCCAACGCGCCGGCTGCGACAGGCCCGGCGGGCACGGCGAACCCCCTGTGTCCGCCTCCACCGAGATGAGCATCGATGTCGTCCTCCGCACCCCGCCGCTGTCCCGTCCTCGATCCCACCGCCCGCGCCGCCCACGCGGAGGCCGCCGCCCTGCGCGCCGAGGGCCCGGCGGTGCTCGTCGAGCTTCCGGGCGGCGTCCGGGCCTGGTCGGTCACCCGGCACAACGTCATCCAGGCCCTGACCGGGGACCCGCGCGTCTCCCGGGACTTCCGCCAGCACTGGCCCGGCCTGGCCGACGTCCCCGAGGGCTGGCCCCTGGCGCCGGTCGCCCTCCAGCAGAACTTCCTGAACGCCTACGGGACGGAACACCACAGATTACGCAGGAGTGTCGCGCCGTCCTTCACACCGCGGCGGGTGGAGGAGATGCGCCCCCAGGTGCAGGCGACGGCGGACCACCTGATCAGCACCCTCGCCGAACTGCCGCCCGGTGAGAGCGTCGACCTGCGCAAGGCGCTGTCCCTGCCGCTGACCATCACGGTCATCTGCGACCTGTTCGGCGTCCCGGACTTCCTGCGCGGACCGCTGGGGGCCGCCATCGACGCGGTACTGGACACCGCGGCCGACCTGGAACGCGGCCTGGCCATCCAGACCGAACTGCACCGCCTGCTGACCCGGTTGCTGCGCCACAAGGAGTCCCACCCGGGCACGGACCTGACGAGCGATCTGATCACCGGGTCGGCGGCGGACGGGCCGCCCCTGTCGGAACCGGAACTGCTCGACACCTTCTTCCTCATGCTCGGCGCGGGCTACGAGACCGCGGTCAACCTCATCACCAGCGCCGTCCACGCCGCGCTCACCCACCCCGAGCACCTCGGCGCGGTCCGCGAGAACACCATCGGCTGGGGCGACGTCATCGAGGAGACACTGCGTCACCAGGGCCCGGTGAACTACCTGCCGATGCGCTACGCGGTGGAGGACATCGACCTGGGCGACGGCGTGCTCATCCGCCAGGGCGATCCGATCATCATCGCCTTCGCCGCCGCCGGACGCGACCCCGAACTGCACCCGCAGAACCCCGACGAGTTCGACCCCACCCGCGCCAGCAAGGAACATCTCGCCTTCGGCCACGGCCCGCACTTCTGCCTCGGCGCGCATCTCGCCCGGCTGGAGGCGCACATCGCCCTGGCCACGCTGTTCACCCGCCTGCCCCACGTCGCCCTCGCCCACCCCGAAGAACCGCCGTCCCCCGTCCCGTCGTTCATCGTCAACGGTCCCTCCTCCCTGCACGTCGTCCCGACACCGGCCGCCGCCGGACAGCGGGAGTGAACCGCCGATCGCGGCCCGCCCCGGCGCGTTGAGGCGGCACTCCCGCGTACGCGAGCGCGGTCCCCGGTACGCGAGCGCAGTCCCCGGTGCGCGAGCGTGGCACCGGGGCCGATCGCCGCACCGGGAGGGTGTCCGCGGCCGGGTGCCCGGCGCCGGGGCGGCATCCGGCTGCTGCGGCTGTCCGGCGGGCGGGCGGCCTGCCGTCCGGCGGCGAAGGCGTGCGAGGTGCGCACGGCGGTCGCCGGTCGCCGGTCGCCGGTCGCCGGTCGCCGGTCGCCGGTCGCCGGTCGCCGGTCGCCGGTCGCCGGTCGCCGGTCGCCGGTCGCCGGTCGCCGGTCGCCGGTCGCCGGTCGCGTAACGGGAGGTTGACGGTCGCGGTTACGCGAGCTCGTCCGTCACGACGGAGTACGCGACGTCGCGATGCGCCTCGTGTTCGGCGAGCCGGGCGACGAGGGACGCGCGCACGTCGTCATAGGCGTCGGACCCGAGCGGGAGCCGCAGCGGCGCCGCGCCGGTGTCGACGAGGTCGATGATGGCCTTCGCGATCTTCTGCGGGTCGTTGGGGAGGGTGAAGTCGCCGCCGGTGATCGCGCGCCGCACCTCGCCTGCCGGGGTGTCCTCGTATTCCGGCATGACCGGCGCGGTGGCGAGGGAGGAGCCGAACCCGGTCGGCGTCGCACCGGGCTCGATGATGGTCAGCCCGATGCCGAACGGGGCGATCTCGCGGGCCACCGTCTCGCAGAAGCCCTCGATCCCCCACTTCGAGGCGTGGTAGTAGCTGAAGTTCGGGTAGGTGGCCTGGCCGCCGGCGGTCGAGACCTGGAGGATGCGGCCGCGTCCCTGGGCGCGCAGATGCGGCAGCGCGGCGCGGATGACGTGGATCGAACCGAGCAGGTTGGTGTCGATCACCCGTCGGATCTGCTCGTCGGCCGCCTCCTCGACGGAGGCGAAGACGCCGTAGCCCGCGTTGTTGACGACCACGTCGATCGTGCCGAGCGCCTCGAAGGCGTCGTCCACGACCCGGTGCGCCTGTGCGGCGTCGGTGACGTCGAGCACGGCGGTCCACAGGCGGTCGCCGTGCTCGGCGCGCAGGTCGTCCAGCGCTTCGGGCCGGCGCAGGGTCGCCGCGACGCGGTCGCCGCGTGCCAGCAGGCGCTCGGTGAGCAGACGCCCGAAGCCGGAAGAGGTGCCGGTGATGAACCATGTGGTGGGCACGGTGTTCCTTTCGTCGGTTACGTCATGGACGCTAGGAGTTCGAGTCGACTTGAAGTCAACCTCGTACCCTGGAGGCATGACGACTGAGGAGACCGCCCTGAGTATCGGCAAGGTCAGCGCGCTGACCGGCCTGACCACGCACACCCTGCGCTTCTACGAGCAGGAGGGGCTGTTCGCCGCACCCGTACGGCGCAACGCGGCGGGGCGGCGGGTGTTCACCCAGGAGGAGGTGGAGTGGCTGAGGGTGTGCACCAAGCTGCGCTCGTCCGGGATGCCGCTGCCCGAGATCCGCCGCTACGCCGATCTGGCACGGGAGGGCCCCGGCAACGAGGCCGAGCGCTTCGAGATCCTGCGCCGGCACGAGGCCAGGGTGCAGCAGCAGGTGGCCGACCTCCAGGAGGCCCTCGGCATCATCCACACGAAGGTCGAGATCTACGCCCAGCACCTCACCGCCGGCACGGCCGACCAGCTGTGGCGGGACGGACCCGAGTGCGGCCCGGCTGCCGACGCCGGGTAGACCACGGTCGCCGCGGGGTTGCGGGGCCGAGGGTGCTGCGGGGACCGCGGGAGCCGCGGGGCTGCCGGCCGTGCTGGTGGGTGCGCCGGCACGCTGCCGTCCGTGGCCCGGCCGCCGAGGCCGACCACCGACCACCAACCACCGACGGCTGACGGCTCACGGCTCACGGCTCACGGCCGAACCGCTCAGGCGTTCCGCAGCGTCGTGGTGGCGACCTCCAGGAAGTCGCGCAGCAGCTTCTCGCGCCGGTCCGCGAGGGCGACCAGGCACGTCTCGATCCCGGGGACGTCCGCGACGGGGAGGTGGACGAGGTCGGGGCGGGAGTAGGAGCGCGCGACGCTCAGCGGGACGAGCGCGACGCCGTGCCCGGAGGCGATGAGCTCGAACTTCTCCTCGAGTGACGACGTCCGCCGCGTCGGCGTGTCGAGCATCCGCTCGTCGGCGAGGTCCGCGGAGGTGAGCTCGCCGCGGCACGCCAGCGGGTGCGCCGCGGGCAGGCAGGCGACCCTGGGCTCGTGGCCGATGGGGATGGTGTGCAGCCCCGAGTCGTCGAACGGCCGCCGCAGGTACCCCACCTGGGCCCGGCCGTCCCGCAGCGGCGCGTCCTGCTCCCACCAGCGCGTCGGGACGACGTCGGTCCGGACCTGGGGGTGGCGTCGGGTGAACGCCCGGATCGCGTCCGACACGTGCAGCCCGGGGGAGAAGGCGACGACGAGCCGTTGGACGCTGCGGCCGACGTCGTTCACGCGTCGCACCGCCGCCGCGACGGACGCCAGGATGCCCTGCGCCTCCTCGTAGAGCTGCTTCCCCGCGGCGGTCAGCTCCACGCTGCGGGTGGTCCGCACGAGCAGCGTGCACTCCAGCTCCTGCTCGAAGGCCCTGACCTGGCGGCTGAGCACCGGCTGGGTGATGTACAGCTGTTCCGCCGCCCGGCCGAAGTTGCGGTGCTCGGCCACCGCGACGAAGTAGCGGAGCTTGCGCAGGTCGAGATCCATGCCTTCAGGGTATCAATCGCCGGGAAGGGCATTGGACGCCGCAGGTGGTGGCGCCGAGACTCGAAGCATGATCGTCATCACCACTCCCACCGGCCAGATCGGCGGCCGGCTCCTGGACATCCTGCTCAACGAGGCCCCCGCCCGGGGTGAAGAGCTGCGCGTCATCGTGCGCGACCCCGGGAAACTGCCCGCCCAGACCCGCGACCGCGTCGACGTCGTCACCGGCTCGCACGGCGACGCCGAGGTCGTCGACCGGGCCTTCACCGGCGCCGACGCCGTCTTCTGGCTCGTCCCGTCGAACCCGCGGGCACCGAGCCCGGACGCGGTGTACTCCGGGTTCACCCGCACCGCCGCGGAGGCGTTCAGGACCCACGGCGTGGGACACGTCGTCGGCGTCTCGGCGCTCGGCCGCGGCACGCCGGCCGCCGGCCGCGCCGGGCTGGTGACGGCGTCGCTGGCCATGGACGACCTCATCGCGAGTACCGGGGTGGCCTACCGGGCGCTCGCCAATCCGACCTTCATGGACAACCTGCTGCGGCAGGTGGCGCCGATCCGCGACCACGGCGTGTTCACCGACACCGTCACCGCCGACCGCAAAGCCCCGGCGGCCGCCACCCGGGACATCGCCGCGGCCGCCGCCGGCCTGCTGCTCGACCGCTCGTGGACCGGGACGGGCGAGGTCCCGGTGCTGGGCCCCGAGGACCTCTCGGCGGACGACATGGCACGCATCATCTCCGACGTGCTCGGCCGCCCGGTCCGCTACGAGCGGCAGTCGCTCGACGACTTCCGCGCCGTACTCCACGGGATCGGGAACGCGATCGCCGACGGCTACGTGGACATGATGCGCGCCAAGGACGACGGCCTGGACGACGGCGTGCGGCGCACCCCGCGGACCGCGAGCCCGACCACCTTCCGCGCCTGGTGCGAGGAGGTCCTGAAGCCGGCGGTCCTGGCATGAGCACCAGGACCGCGCTCATCGTCGGGGCGTCCCGCACCCTCGGGCTCGGCCTCGCCACCGAGTACACCCGCCGCGGCTGGGACGTCATCGGGACCGTCCGGGGCGGTGGCCGCACCGGTCTGCACGAGCTGGCCGAGGCGTCCGGGGGCAGCGTGACAGTCGAGTCGCTGGACATGACGAAGCCGGACCGGATCACCGCGCTGCGCGACCGGCTGGCGGAGCGCACCCTCGACCTGCTGTTCGTCAACGCGGCCATCACGAGGGGCGACATCCCGATCGGCGACGTGCCGGAGGAGATGTTCACCGAGGTCATGGTCACGAACGCGCTCAGCCCGATGCGCGTGGTCGAGTCCTTCCGCTCGCTGGTCGCGCCGACGGGGACCATCGGCGTCATGTCCTCGACCCAGGGCAGCGTCGGTCTGAACACCAACGGCGGTCAGGACGTCTACCGCGCCAGCAAGTCCGCCCTGAACCAGCTGATGCGCGGCTACGCCGCCCGGCACACCGACGCCGCGCACACCCTCCTGCTCATCTGCCCCGGGCACGTCCGCACCGAACTCGGCGGTCCGGACGCACCGTTGAGCATCGACCAGTCCGTCCCGGGCGTGGTGGACACGATCGACCGCCACAGCGGCGAACCGGGCCTGAGATTCCTCAACCACCAGGGCCGGCCGGTGCCCTGGTAGGGGCGCCGGCCAGGAACGCCGTCACCAGGGCGCGGGCGAGATCCGCCGCGAGGACCGTCATCTCCTGCCCCGGAAACGGGATGCGGGCGCGGGAACGGGGCGCGGTGTCAGCCGGTCCGGTCGCGCAGGCGGTCGTACCGGGCGAACTGGTCGAGCAGGGGCTGCGGGGCGGTGTCGCTGAAGCACAGGACGAGGTTCGCGGCGGACTCGGCGGCGGCGGACTCACCGCGCGGGAACAGCGCCTGCTCGTAGGCGGCGAGCGCCTTCTCCTGCTCGTCCGGGTGGGCGGCGAGTGCCAGGGCGAGTTCGGCGCCGTCGAGCATGGCGAGGTTGGCCCCCTCGCCGGCGAAGGGGGACATCAGGTGGGCGGCGTCGCCCAGCAGCGTGACCCCGGGTGTGCGGTCCCAGCGGTGGCCCACGGGCAGGGCGTGGACCGGCCGCGCGACCAGCGTGCCGTCGGCGTCGACGACCAGCGCGCGCAGGCTGGGATGCCAGTCGGCGAAGTGCTCCAGCAGCGCGGCCTTGGCGGCACCGGTGTCGCCGGTGCCGACGCCGGAGGACCACTCCTCGGGCACGGTGAGCGCGGCGTAGACGTGCAGTCGGGCGTCGGGCTCGCGGTGGGCGAGGAAGCCCTTGCCGGCGCCCAGCGCGAAGAGCATCCCGCCGCCGATCAGCTCGGCCGCCTCGCGGTGGCGGGTGTCGGCGTCCCGCAGGTCGAACTCCACGAAGGACATCCCCGTGTACCGGGGGACGTCCCGCGAGACCAGGGGCCGGATCCGCGACCAGGCCCCGTCGGCCCCGACCAGCAGGTCGGTGGTGAACCGCGTCCCGTCGGCCAGGCTCACCTCGTGCCGCCCCGGGCCCAGCGGGCGGGCGCCGGTGACCTTGCGGCCCCAGCGGACGGTGCCCTCGGGCAGTGCGCCGAGCAGCAGGTCGCGCAGCTGCCCGCGCTCGACCTCGGGCCGGCCGCCGTCGCCGTCGTCCTCCTCCCGCCGGCCCACCACGGCGTTCCGGTCGAGGACGCGCAGGGCCTCGCCACCGGGCAGGACCAGCGCCCGGAACTCGTCGTACAGGCCGGCGGCCCGCAGGGCGACCTGGCCGGAGTCCTCGTGGATGTCGAGCATCCCGCCCTGCGGACGGGCGGTCGCGGAGGCGTCGAGGTCGAACACCGCGGCCTCGATACCGTGGGCGTGCAGGACCCGGGCCAGCGTCAGACCGCCCAGTCCGGCGCCGACAACGGCAATCGGGTGGTGCTCGGCCTCGGGATGCTGGTCGGGGCTGGGGTGCTGGTCGGTCATGGGGGCGCTCCGTGTGGTGAAGGTCGTGGGGCCGGGAGAGGCGGGAGATCGTGACGTCGCGGCAGTCGTCAGGCCGAAGTCGTCGGGCCGGGAGATGCGGGAAGCCGGGGGCGCGAAAGCCGGGAGGCCGTGCCGCCCCAAGCCCGTGAACGGTGGGTGCCGCCCCAAGCCCGTGAACGGTGGGTGCCGCGGGCTCAGGACCGGCGGCCGGGCGGGCCGGTGGTGTCGGGTACCGGCGTGGCCAGGAGCCCGCTGATCAGCGCCTGGAAGCCCCAGGTCAGGCGGGCGGGGCCGGTACCGCTGAGCAGGGTGTCACCGAGAGCGGCGATGTGCGGATGGCGGTCCGCGGAGGCGGCACGCAGGACGCCGGTCAGCGCGTCCCAGTCGTCCTGGGCGCCGGCGTCCTGGTCGCGGGTGGACTGCTCGGCGGCGGTCGAGGTCGCGAACAGCAGCAGCAGGTCCACGCCCCAGGCCGCCCGGGCCGGGGCCACCCCGCCCTCCGCCAGCAGTGCCAGGACCGCCTCGACCAGGTCCAGGTAGTGGTCGCCGCTGGGGCGGGCCACCAGCGCGGAACGGGCCAGGGCCGGGTGTTCGAACAGCACCTCGATGTACGAGGTGAGCACCCCCAGCAGCCGGTCGCGCCAGTCGCCGCCGGCGCGCCCGGCGGACAGGTCGACCGCGCCGAGCAGCTCGTCCAGGATCGCCGCGTGCAGTTCGGCGGTGTTGGCGACGTACACGTACAGCGAGGCCGGACCGGTGTCCAGCTCCTGCGCCAGGCGCCGCATGGTGACCCGCTCCAGACCCTCGGAACGCATCACCTCCACGGCTGCGGCGACGATCCCGGCGCGGGTCAGCGCGGGCTTGGCGGGCCGCTCGCGACGGCTGCGGGGCTCCTTGGCGTCTGCTCTCATGACCCGACGGTAACGAACATGTTCGTTACGAGCAAGTTCGACGCGAACGCGTTCGTCAGACAACCGGACGCCGAGCGAGGGGGCAGGGAGTCTTCGCCGCGCCTCCCACCCGGCGGGCTCGTCGCGCCCGTATCCCGGCTCGCTACGCGCCGCTCGACGCGGACGCCGCCCCGCGCGATCGCCTGACGGGTCGGCGGACCACCGACCGGTCGCGCAGCACGTGGGCAAGCACGGATCACGGATCGCGGGGAAACCGCGGCCGATCCTCGGCACGGCAGAGCCAGTTCGGCGCGGCGTCGGTACCCGATGACGACGCGGCGTCGGTACCCGACGGCGGTGACGAACCCCAAAGGTGGGACCTTTGGCGGCCGTTGACGCCCCCCGCAACGCGTCCTTAGGCTTTCGGGACCAGTGGTGGCACGAGAAAGCCGGTGGGAATCCGGCGCGGTCGCGCCACTGTGAACGGGTCACCCCGAAGCGGGGACCCGAAGCCGGGCACTCCGCCGTCACGGCGCTCCAGCGTTTGAGGGACGCACGATCCCCTGAAGGAGACGTACTCGTGAGCAGTTCGTCCGCACCCGGCCTCCCCGCACCGGTCGCCCCGCCGGCGTCCGGAGCGGTCCCCCGGCCGGCCGACGGCGCCCCGGCCGCGCTGAGCCTCGCCCCGCCGGCCGACCGGCTCCTCCAGCCCGTCGGCAGCGCGGCGCGGCGCACGGCACCCGTTCGGCCGGAAACGGCCACCACCGCATGACGAACCCGTCGGCCGCGGTCCCGGACGAGATCGCGGCGCTCGGCCCGTACTTCGCCTTCGCCTCGCACGACGGCGGCAGCGCGCCGGGCGGACCGTGGCGTGTGATGAACGAGGTGGTCGACGGGCGTTCGCCGGCGCTGCGCGACCGGGTCACCGCCGTCCGCGGCCACCTCGCGGCGGGCGGCGGCAGGCCACCGCAGGGCGTGGAGCTGCGGGTCGCCGCGTCGGTGGCCCACCTCGGACTCACCGCACGGCTGATCTCACCGCTCCTGGCCCTGACCGCGCTGTACGGGCGACCGCCGCTGCTGGACCTGGCGCGGACCTGGTGGCAACCCGAGCTCGGCGGGGTCTTCCCGCTGTCGTTGCCCCGGTGGACGGCCGGCCCCGGAACGCCGCGGGACGACGCCGGGGCCGTGCTCGACGGTCCCGTCCGTCAGCTGGTCGACGCCGTCGCCGCCGTCCCCGTCTCCCGCCACATCCTGTGGGGCAACGTCGCCTCCGCCGTCAACGGCGCCGCCACGGTGGCCGGCGCGTCGGGCACCGACCTGGGCCGGCGGGTGCGCGAGACCGCGACGAGGCTGCTGAACCATCCGGACCTGCGCGACGCGCACACCCGCTCCGGTGCGAACGGCGCCTTCCGCCGCGGAAGCTGCTGTCTGATCTACCGCGCCGCACTCAGCGCTCCCGGCGCGCCCGTCCCCGCGGGAGCCCTGTGCGGGGACTGCGTGCTGGCCGGACGCGTCGGGCGGAACGGCTGAACCGGTCCGGCCCGCCGACGAACCGCCTGAGTCCCGCAGGTCGTCCGCCCCGCTCGCCCGTCCGCCCGCACCCCACCGCCGGGGGCACGAGCGGACGGCATCCGTGACGGGGACGCCTCAGCGCTGTTCGGGCAGCGGGTTCTGGGCCATCCGCTGTTCGCCCGTGCGCGCCGCTTCCCGTACGACGGAGAATCCGTAGGCGGTCATCTCGCGCTCGTAGGCGGTCAGGGCCTCGGCCAGGGAGGTCCGCCCGTCGGCGGCCTTGGCGAGTTCACGACCGAGCAGGACGCCGTCGCGCATCGCGATGTTGGCCCCGCGGCCCAGGGTGGGCGTCATCGCGTGGATCGCGTCGCCGAGAAGGGTGACGTTGACCGGCGTGTCGAGCGCGGCCGGCACGCTGGTGCGCATCTCGACGAGGAAGAACGAGGCCGGGTCGGCGCGGCGCACGAGTCCGGCGGCGCCGGCCGGCCAGTCCTGGAGGGTCCGCGCGGCGATCTCGCGCAGTTCCTCCCCGGAACGGGCGCGCGCCGTACGGCCGGTGTCGGAGGCGGAGGCGGGGTCCGGGGCGGAGGCAGGGGCGGGGTCGGTGTCGGAGACGGTGTCGCTGTCACCGCCGGCGAAGAACTCGTGGCGACCGCCGACGATGCACACGACGTAGTCGTCCTGGTGACGCATCGGGATGCCGGGGGCGTGGCGCTCGGCGGCCTCGGTGGGGGATGTCGCGAAGCGCACGGACCCGAGCCCGAGGAAGACCTTCCGTTCGTCGGTGGCGACGGTGAAGATGTCCTTGAGGGTCTCGGCGGGCACGAGCGGCTCGGCCGTGGCCATGGGCAGGCGCCCGTAGATCGCGGTGATGCCCGCGTCGACGGTCTCGCAGTACGGGGCGCGTTGCCTGCGGACCGCCGACCGGATGCCGTCCGCCCCGACCAGGACGTCGCCGTGCGCCGTCGACCCGTCGGCGAAGAAGGCGGTCACGCCCTCGGCGGTGCTCTCGTAGCGTTCGAGGGTCCGGCCGAAGTGCACGGCGTCGTCCAGGCCGGCGAGCAGGATCTGGCGCAGGGTCGCCCGGTCGACGTTCGCGTGGACCGCCGTGCCGTCGTGCCCCGGCCACACGTCGCCGTGCTCGTCGTGGGTCGGCAGGCGCTTGATGACCGACAGGTCCGGCGCCAGGATCGTGGTGAACGGCTCGGTGTACTGGGCCGTCGCCTCGAACACGGCACGCAGGTCGTCGGGGAGGACTTCCCGGGCGGCGTTGATCGCGTCGGCGTCCAGGTGCAGGCGGTAGCCCTGCGGACGGTCCCAGGGGCTCGCGTCGCGCTCGAAGACCGCGACGTCGATCCCGTGGCCCCGCAGCGACCGGGCGAGCGTCAGGCCGCCGAGACCGGCGCCGGCGATGAGGACTCTCAGCTGTGCAGACATGGTGGTCCCTTGTTCGAGATGCAACAAAGGACGCACGGGTGGCCTGCGACCAGGCGCTTGTACGAACGCTCTCGCGTTACCCGGACTACCTACCGGGCAGTGACTTTCGTACGTCGCCGCCGACGCTAACGACCGGCTGACGCGCTCGTCAAGTCACCCGTCCGTGGCGCGAACGGCCGCCGGTTCACGCGACGCGCCAGCGTGCGCGGGGCAGGTTCCGGGCGAACGCGGCGCCGGCGACCCGGTGCTCGCGGTGGTCGCCGTCCCCCGCCGTACGGGCCGCGTCCGGTCGACCGTCGCGCGGTGCGAACGTGCCGGCGCGGGCGGCGGGCGGGGCCGGCCGGGCGGCGGCGTGGCCGCGGTCTCGCGCGGACGTGGCGGAAGGCCGACCGGTTGCGTTCCGGGCCGGTTCGGGGGCGACGCGGACCGCGCATTCGGCACGAACGGGCAAGTAGGGGCCCCGATGGGGCATCCGGCGACCGGATGATTATATGAATAGGCCACGTACTTCGAACGGCCACGCGGCGCAGCTCAGCAGGGCTTCGCCGCGGGTTCGTCGCACCTGGGCGCCGGTCGCGCCCCCTCCGCGACGCCGGCCCTCCTTGACCTGACCGAACGAGTGGGAGACGCATGGGCGCGGTGAGTGTGGCGGTGCACGCCGCCGATCCGATCACCAGGCACGCGCTGGTCAGTTTCATCCAGCAGAAACAGCAGTTCGTGCTCTCCCGGCTGGGGGACCCCGGAGCGGCCGACGTGGTGGTGGTCGAGCTGCACAACGCCGACAACCAGGCCATCGAGGGCCTGCGCCGCCTGACCTTCCTCGGCACGAGGTTCCTGGTGCTGGTCAACGGCACCTGGAACGCCGACCTCAACACCGCGCTGGAGGCGGGGGTGCGGGCCGCGATCCTGCGGCCGGACTTCGCCTGGCAGCGGTTCAGCGACGCGATCCGGGCGGTGAGCGAGGGGCACGGCGACCTGCCGTCGGCGTTGCAGGGGCGGTTGATGGACCAGTTGCAGCGCACCAACCGGGAGGTGCTGCAACCGCGCGGGCTGACCGCGTCGGGGCTGACCGTGCGGGAGATCGACGTGGTGCGGCTGGTGGCCGACGGCACCGACCTCAAGGACATCGCCGAGGTGCTCGGTTACTCGGAGCGGACCGTCAAGAACGTGCTGTACGGGCTGATCAAGCGGCTGGGGCTGCGCAACCGCACGCACGCGGTCTCCTACGCCATCCGCAACGGGGTCATCTGAGGCGCGGGCGGGGGCCGGACGGCAACAACAGGCAGCCCGGGCTGCACTGACAGGCAAAGTCGCCCGCTCGCGACCGGATCAGGCCGGTACGGCTGCCTATAGTCGGGTCAATGTCATGAACGCGCAGGAAAGAGTTCGCGATTGAGCACCGTGGTCGCCAAGCGTTCCCCGCGCGCCGAGGGTCCCCGGATGCCCGAGGGACAGGTCGAGTTGGCGGAGCCGCCCGTGCTGGGCGAGCCGGCCGGCGCCGACTTCGGTTCGGCACTGATGTACCTGCCGATGGGCATGGGCACCGGGGCGATGGTCCTGATGTTCTCCATGCGCGGCGGCGGCCCGACGACGTACATGATGTCGGGGATGATGGGCGTCGCCATGATCTGCATGACGCTGACGCAGATCGGCCGCACCTCCGGGGAGCGGCGCCGCAGGATGCGGGCCGAACGCCGCGACTACCTGCGGTACCTCGCGCAGCGGCGCCGGCAGGCCCGGCAGGCGGCGGAGCAGCAGCGGGCCGCGCTGCTGTGGGACAACCCGGACGTGCGCGACCTGTGGGCCGTGGCGGCCGGCGACCGGCTGTGGGAACGGCGGCCGGCGCACCCGGACTTCGGGCGGGTGCGGATCGGCCTGGGCCGGCGGCGGGCGGCACTGGAGTTCGTACCGCCGCAGACCAAGCCGGTGGAGGACCTGGAGCCGCTGGCGGCGGTGTCGCTGCGCCGGTTCACCAAGGCCCACCAGAGCGTGCCGCAGTTGCCGATCCCGGTGGCGTTGCGCCGGTTCACCAGCGTGGAGTTCGCCGGCGGGGGTGAGGCGGCGCTCGGCCTGATGCGGGCCATGGTCGCCCAGCTGGCGGTCTTCCACTCCCCCGACGAGCTGCGGATCGCGTTCCTGGGCGGCGAGAGCGGCCGTGCCGAGTGGGACTGGCTCAAGTGGCTGCCGCACAACGGGCATCCGGCGGAGCAGGACGACGCCGGGCAGGCGCGGCTGGCGGCCGAGGACCACGACACGCTCATGGATCTGCTGGGCACCGAGGTGCGCGACCGCCCCGACCACGACCCGGACGCGGCGCCCGGTGCGGGCGAGCCGCTGGTGGTGATCGTGGCGCAGGGCGTGGCGGTCCCGGCGTCGTCGCGGCTGCTGGCCGGCGGGCTGCGCAACGTGGTGGTGCTGGACGCCACCGGTGCGATGCCGGGCGGCCCGAAGGTGCTGCGGCTGGTGGCGCGGGACGGCTCGGTGGAGTTCCCGTCCGGCGACGAGGCGGTGACGGCGGACGCGGACGCGCTGAGCCGGCCGGGGGCGGAGTTCCTGGCGCGGCGGCTGGCGCCGATCCGTACCGGTGGCAGCGTCGACCTGGCGGACGCGCCGCTGGAGTCGGACTTCGACCTGACGGCGCTGCTGGGCCTGCGCGACCCGCGCACCTTCGACGTGCAGGCGACCTGGCGGCCGCGGCTGGCGCAGTCGGCGCGGCTGAAGGTGCCGCTGGGGGTGACCGAGGACGGCGAGGTCGTCGAGCTGGACCTGAAGGAGTCGGCGCAGGGCGGCATGGGGCCGCACGGATTGCTGATCGGCGCGACCGGTTCCGGCAAGAGCGAGCTGCTGCGGACGCTGGTGATGGGCCTGGTGGCCACCCACTCCTCCGAGGTGCTCAACCTGGTGCTGGTGGACTTCAAGGGCGGTGCGACGTTCCTCAACATGGACCGCCTGCCGCACACCTCGGCGGTCATCACCAACCTGGCCGACGAGATCCACCTGGTCGACCGGATGCGTGACTCCATCAACGGCGAGATGATCCGCCGCCAGGAGCTGCTGCGCGAGTCGGGGTACTCCTCGCTGTTCGACTACGAACGGGCGCGGGGGGCCGGCGCGGACATCACGCCGTTGCCCTCGCTGCTGATCATCGTCGACGAGTTCTCCGAACTGCTGGCCAGCAAGCCGGAGTTCGTCGACCTGTTCGTGTCGATCGGCCGGCTGGGCCGCTCGCTGGGCGTGCACCTGCTGCTGGCGTCGCAGCGGCTGGACGAGAGCCGCATCCACAAGGTCGAGGGCCACCTGTCGTACCGGCTGGCGCTGCGGACGTTCTCCTCGATGGAGTCGCGCAGCGTCATCGGGGTCTCCAGCGCCTACGAGCTGCCGTCGGCGCCGGGCAACGGGTTCTTGAAAGTCGACACGACGAACCTGGTGCGGTTCAAGGCCGCCTACGTCTCCGGCCCGGCGCCGGAGCCGGTGAGCGAGGCGGAGGTCTCGGCGCGCGAGGCGCGGGCGGAGCAGGAGGTCACCCCGTTCGACCTGCGGCGGCAGGGCCGTTGGCTGTCGGAGC
This sequence comes from Streptantibioticus silvisoli, assembly GCF_027947535.2. Lineage (GTDB taxonomy): Bacteria > Actinomycetota > Actinomycetes > Streptomycetales > Streptomycetaceae > Streptantibioticus_C > Streptantibioticus_C silvisoli. Next base: position 43,389 of record NZ_JAAGKO020000017.1, on the reverse strand, counting down.
GGCTGGAGGAGGAGCTGGCGGAGCTGGCCGCCCGTTCCCGGCGCCCGGCGCACCGCGACGAGCCGGCGGCGGCCGGCGCCGGGGCCGGGGCCGAGCAGCAGAACGAGGAGAGCCTGCTGGAGCTGCTGGTGGGGCGGCTGGAGGAGAGCGGTCCGCCGGCCCGCCAGGTGTGGCTGCCGCCGCTGACGTCCTCGCCGAGCCTGGACCAGCTGCTGCCGGGCATCGTGCCGGACCCGGTGCGCGGCATGAGCGCGGTGGACTTCCCCGCGACCGGGGCGCTGCGGATGCCGCTGGGCATGGTGGACCGGCCGTTCGAGCAGTCGCGCGACCTGCTGGCCGCCGACCTGTCGGGCGCCGACGGCCACGTGGGCCTGGTGGGCGCTCCGCAGACCGGCAAGTCGACGATGCTGCGCACCTTGATGCTGTCGCTGGCGCTGACCCACACCCCGCAGGAGGCCCAGTTCTACTGCCTGGACTTCGGCGGCGGCGGCCTGGTCTCCACGGCCGGCCTGCCGCACGTGGGTTCGGTGGCAACCCGGCTGGAGCGCGACCGGGTGCTGCGGACGGTGGCGGAGCTGACGTACCTGCTGGAGAAGCGCGAGGCGGAGTTCACCGAACGCGGCCTGGAGTCGATGGCGGCCTACCGGGCGCTGCGGGCCTCCGGGGCGATCCAGGACGCCTACGGTGACGTGTTCCTGGTGATCGACGGCTACTTCACGCTGCGGCAGGACTTCGAGGACCTGGAGCCGCGGGTCATCGAACTGGCCGCGCGCGGGCTGTCGTTCGGCATGCACGTGATCATCTCGGCGGTGCGCTGGTCGGAGATCCGGCCGCGGCTGCGGGACATGCTGGGCACCAAGTTCGAGCTGCGGCTGGGCGATTCGATGGAGTCGGAGGTCGGTTCGCGGATCGCGGCGGCGGTGCCGCACCAGCCGGGCCGCGGCCTCACACCGGCCGGGCACCACTTCCTGTCGGCACTGCCGCGGCTGGACTCCTCGTCGCGCACCGATGACCTGACGGCGGCCACCAAGGCGGCGGTCGCCGAGATCGACACGTTCTGGACCGGTCCCCCGGCGCCCGGGGTGCGGCTGCTGCCGACCCGGTTGCCGGTGGACCGACTGCCGTCCGCCGAGGGCGATCTGCGGTTCTGCCTGGGCCTGGACGAGCAGCGTCTCGAACCGGCCTGGCACGACTTCCGCGCCCAGCCGCACCTGATGGTGTTCGGCGACGGGGAGACCGGCAAGACCAACGCGCTGCGCCTGGTGATCCGTTCCATCGTCGAGCGCTACACGCCCGAGCAGGCCCGCATCATGGTGGCGGACCCCGGGCGCGGGCTGCTGAAGTCGGTGCCGGAGGAGTACCGGGTCGGCTACGTGGTCGACGCCGACGCGCTGGGGCAGTTGGCGAACAACGCGGCGATCTCGGTGGGCAAGCGGGTGCCGGGCCCGGAGGTCACCCCGGAGCAACTGGCCCGCCGGGACTGGTGGAGCGGGCCGCTGCTGTTCGTGCTGATCGACGACTACGACCTGTTCTCCGGCACGCCGGGCGCCCCGTCGCCGATGACGCCGCTGGTGCCGCTGCTGGCGCAGGGGCTGAACATCGGCATGCACCTGGTGGTCGCCCGCAGCACCTCCGGCGCCATACGCTCGATGATGGACCCGGTACTGCGCCGGCTGTGGGAGCTGGGCAACCCGGCGCTGCTGTTCTCCTACCCCAAGGAGGAGGGCAAGTTCCTCGGCGAGGCCAAGCCGCGCACCCTGCCGGCCGGCCGCGCCCAGCTGGTGACCCGCCGTTCCGTCAAGCTCGTGCAGACCGGGTGGGTGGACGCCCCGTGACCGTCCCCGCCGCGCGACCGCACCGCACATCCCCACGTACCCGCAACGGAGCCGCCCGATGACCACTGCGTACGCCGCGGCCGACTCCGGGCCCCGGGTCTGCCGGATCACCGTCGTCGGCCCCGAGGGCCGGGCCGATCTGGCGGTGCCGGCCGGCACCCCGCTGTCCGCGCTCATGCCGGTGCTGGTGCGGCACGTCGCGCCGGGGCCGGCCGAGCCGGGCACGCCGTGGGTGCTGCAACGGCTCGGGGAGGACCCGCTCGACCCGGACGGCACGCCGGACAGTACGGGCCTGCGCCACGGCGACCTGCTGTACCTGCGGCCGGCGCCTGCGGTGTTGCCGGCGTTGCAGTTCGACGACATCAGCGACGGGGTGGCGCTCACCGTGGGCGCGTTGCCGGGCCGGTGGCGGCCGGCGCTGACCCGGGGGCTGGCGCTGGCGCTGGCGGTGGTGGCGCTGGCGGCACTGGCGGCGGCGCTGCTGGGCGCGGGGCCGGGCGCGCGGTCGGCGGTGCCGGCCGCGGTGGCGGCGCTGGTGCTGGGCGCCGGGTGCGTGGCGGCGGCGCGGGCCGGGGCGAACCGGGGCGCGGCGGTGACGGCGGGGCTGGGCTGTCTGGGGTTCGCGGCGCTGGTGGGGCTGACGTTCCGGCACGGGCCCGGCGGCGGTTACGCGCCGGGGCTGCCGGGGCTGCTGGTGGCCGCCGGGTGCGTCGTGGTGTGCGCGGTGGCGCTGCTGGCGCTGCGGGCGCTGCCGCCGGAGATCCCGGGGACCGCGCTGCTGACGGCGGTGGCGGCCGGGATCGCCACCGGGCTGATGACGGTGGTCGGCTGGCACGGCGGGCAGGCGGCGACCGTGGTGGCGGTGGCGATGTTCGCCGGCGGGCACTTCGGGCCGCGGCTGACGCTGCGGCTGGCCCGGCTGCGGGTGCCGCTGCTGCCGCGGGACGCGGAGGAGTTGCAGCGCGACATCGAACCGGAGCCGCAGGAGCGGGTGGAGCGGCGGGTGCGGATCGCCACGCTGTGCCTGGACGTGATCAGCCTGTCGTCGGCGTTCGTGTACGTGGCGGGCGTGTGGTTCATGACGCACGCGGACGGCTGGATCGGCTGGGTGCTGCCGCTGCTGTTCTGCGCGGCGGTGCTGCTGCGCTCGCGGGCGCTGACCGGCACGTTGCAGCGGCTGCCGCTGGTGGTGGCGGGCGCGGTCGGGCTGGTGACGCTGCTGCTGGTGCGGCTGGCGCCGGACGGTCCGGACGCGCGGATCGCGGTGACGGCGGTGCTGCTGGCGGCGGTCGGCGGGCTGCTGGTCGCGGCGTGGCGGCTGCCGTCGGGGCGGCTGCTCCCGGTGTGGGGGCAGAGCGGCGACACGCTGGAGATGGTGACGGCGATCGCGCTGCTGCCGCTGCTGTTGCAGGCGTTGCACACCTACGCCTACTTCCGGTCGCTGGCCGGCTGAGGGGGCGGGCGCGGTGCAGACACGGCGTGATCATCTCCAGGCCTACCAGTTCGCCACCGGGCGGCTGTCGAGCGCCCTGGTCAGCGGCGACCCCGGGCGCGGCGAGAGCCCGCTGAAGCGGACGGCGCTGGGCACCTTCCTCGGCGCCTGCGTCGTGGTGCTGCTGTGCGCGGGCTTCGGCATCTACGGGCTCGTCTCGCCCGGCGGCAACACCTCCTGGCGCACCGCGGGCACCGTGGTGGTGGAGAAGGAGACCGGGACCCGGTACCTGTACACCGGCGGGAAACTGCGTCCGCTGCGCAACTGGGCGTCGGCGCTGCTGATCGTCGGCAAGGGCGCGCCGGTGACGTCGGTCTCGCGCAACTCGCTCGGCGCGACCCCGCACGGCGCACCGGTGGGCATCGACGGCGCCCCCGACTCGTTGCCGGCGGCGGCCGGCCTGCTGAACGGGCCGTGGACGCGCTGTCTGCGGCCGGGGGTCGGCGACGGGCAGGTCGTCGACTTCGCGCCGGACGGCACCGCGGCGGTGCCCGCCGGGCGGCAGGTGCTGCTGTCCGGGCCGGGCGGCAAGCGGTACCTGCTGTGGCGGGGGGTGCCGTATCCGGTGCCGTCGCTGTCGGTGCTGGTGGCGCTGGGGCTGGACGGGGACCGGGCCGTCGCGGCGCCGGCGGACTGGCTGGCGTCGCTGCGGTCCGGGACGCCGCTGACGGCGCCGATGATCTCCGGTGCGGGCCGCCCGGCCGGGAAGGTCGCCGGGCGGCCGGCCCGGGTCGGCGACCTGTTCACCACGGCGGTGGCCGGCGGCGTGCACCACTACGTGCTCACCGCGCACGGTTTCACGCCGGTCGGCGCGACGGCGGCGGCGCTGCTGGCGGCGAAGCCGGGGGCGACACCGGCGCTGCGGGTGTCGGCGCAGGACCTGGCGGCGGTGCCGGAGGCCGCTTCGGGGCTGCCGGCCGACCCGCTGCCCGACGTGCTGGACGCACCGCAGGCGGCGCTCGGGCAGCGGGCGGTGTGCCTGCTCCAGCGGTCGCAGGGGGCGAAGCTGACGACCCGGGTGGTGCTGGAGGGCGGTGCGGCGGCCACCGGGCGTTCACCGGTGCTGGTGCCCGCGCTGCACGGCCTGGTGGCGGTGGACCGCGACCAGGAGCTGGCCCAGCGGTCGAGCCCGGCCGCGTACCTGATCACCGACCAGGGCATCGCGTACCGCGTCGACGACCAGGCCTCGGGACAGGCGCTCGGTCTGGGCAGCGCGCCGGCGACGGCGCTGCCGGCCGGCCTGCTGCACGACCTGCCGCACGGCCCCGGCCTGGGGATCGGGGCCGCCCGGGCCACCGTCGGGGGGAGTTGAGGCCATGCGCCTGAAGACGAGGACGGGGCGCACGGCGGGTTCCGGGCAGCGCTGCCAGCTCACCCCCGCCGGCCACGCCCTGCTGGTCCACCCCCGGGGCGAGCCGGACGGCGCGGCGCTGGCGTTCGCCCGCGGTCTCGCCCCCGACGCGCAGCACACCCTGGTGGTGGCCGACGTGCCGTTCGACGCCTTCGACGCGGCGTGCGAGGGCGTCGCGCGGGCGCTGGCCAGGACCCGGGGCAGTCTGCGGCTGGTTCCGGTACGGGCCACGCCGCCGCAGACCCGGCGGGCGGGTGCCCGGCTGGCGGAACTGCTGGGCCGGCTGGTGGTCGTACCGGACGGCGAGGCGCTGCCGACCGCGGGCGGCGGGCTGTTCGTGCCCAGCGACCGCGGCGCCGGCTGGCTGCGGTACCGGCCGGGGCGGCAGCCGGACCGTGACTCGCAGCGGTTCCCCAAGCCGCGCTGGGAGTTCTCCACCTTCGACCGGCCGTGGGTGACCAGCGACCACGGCGTCGTGGAGCCGGTGCCGAGCGGGGTGTGGGTCCGCAGCCCCGATCCGGCCGCGTTCGCCGCCGGCCGCCAGTGGCTCATCGACCGGCTCCCCAGCCATCCCGACATCCTGACCGTGGTCCTGGGCACGCCGGGCGGTCCGCCGGTGCCGTTGTCGGACGTCGCCCGCTTCTGGGAGACGGTGCTGCCGTCGGCGCGTTCGTGGGTGCGGTTCGTGCACTTCGGGCCGGTCGCGCGGCGGGCGATGGACACCGCGCTCGGCCAGGAGCTGGCCGACACCCTCCAGCAGCAGGTCGTGCTGTACGCGGGCGTGCCGGTGGGCCGGCGCACCGGGCTGGACTCGCCGGACGTGGCGGTGCCGCGGGCCGACGGCTCGCCGGGCCGCCGCCCGTTCGTCAGCGAGCTGATGTACTTCCCCCGGGCCGGCCAGGAGGCCGCCCCTCCCTTGCTGTTCGGGGTGCGCGACCCGCTGTTCGGGGTGCCGCGGGTGTCCACCGGGCTCTACGAGTACGCGGCCGACGCGGTCGTGGAGGTCGTGCAGAGCGGGCTGTGGATGCGCCCGCCGACCGAGCCGGCCAACGCCGACGAGGTACGCCGGGTGCCGGCCGACCCCGGGTACGCGGCGATCCTGTACGACCGCGGCACGCCGCAGACCGCGGAACGCATGCGGGCGCTCGCGGAGGACCTGCTGTGGCGCATGCCGCCCGACAGCCGCGAGGGCTTCACCGTCGCCCCCGCCGACGAGCCCGGCCTCACCACGGACTACGCGCACCTGTGGCCGGCGGCCGCCGCGACGGCCGGCGCCGGCCCCGGCACGTGGGCGACGGACTCCGCGGCCGGCCCCCGCCCCTGGTCGGCGCCCGCCCCCGGCACGCCGGCCGCTCCCCGCGCGCGCACCGCCGAGGAGGCTCCGGCGCTCGCGTCGCTGGACCCCGACGAACCGGCGACGACACCCGGCGCGACCCCGGCCGCGCGCCCCGCCCCGGCGCCGCCCACCACCGCGCTGACGCAGTCCGGCCCGGCGACCCCGGCCGCCCGCACCCGCACGGAGTCGGCCCCGGGCCCGGCACAACCGGCGACGCCGACCACGGAAGGGGGAGGCTTCGCCACGGAAGAGGGCTTCGCCACGGAACGGGAGGGCTTCGCCACGGCACCGGCGCCGGGGCGGGGCACCGCTGCCGCGGCGGAGGCAGCGCTGGCGTCGGAGGCACGGCTGACGTCGGAGGCATCCGCTCCCGGAGCACCGCTGACGCCGACGGACTCCGCTCCCGAGGCCCCGCTCGCGTCGGAAGCACCGCTGGCGTCGGAGGCATCCGCTCCGCAAGCACCGCTCAGGCCTGAGAGTCCCGCTCCCGGAGCACCGCTGGCCCAGGAGGCACGCCCGACGCAGACCGGCCGCTCCCCCGAGGCCCCGCCGACGCCCACGGACCCCGCTCCGCGAGCACCGCTGACCCCGACGGGCCCCGCTCCCGAGGCGCCGCCGACGCCGACCGCTCCGGCCCCCGAAGCTCCGCCGGCCCCGGCGGCCCCCTCCCCCATGGCCCCGCCGCTCGCGCGGCTGCCGTTGCCCTCGGTGACGCCGACTCCCGTGCCGGGCGGCGCCGTTCCGTCCCCCGATCCGGACGCCGACCGTGGGCCGCGTCCGCCGTCGCCGGGGCCGGGCGGTCCGACGCCGGCCGGGGTTCCGGGTCGGCCGACGGGGTCGGTGACCGTGCCGGCTCCGGGAGCGCCGGACCTGGTGAAGGCGCTGGTGCCGCCGGTCGTGGTCAACACGCCTGCGGGTGGGGGGAGTTCGGCTCCGGTCGCGCTACCGCCCCGGCCGGACGAACCGTCCTCGCCGTCCCCGGCACCCGCGCCGGGGACAACCGACGCCAGTCCCGGCACTGGCCCCCGTCCCGCCTCCGTCAACCCACCCGCGGCGCCGCCCGGTTCACCGACCGGCGACGTTCCCGCCGTACCGGCGCCACCCGACCCCGCACCGGCCACGCCTGCGCCGCCCGCACCGGCCGCGCCCGCCGGCCGGGTCGGTGCGCCGCGCATCCGGCTGGAGTCCGGGCCCGCCGACGGTGCGCGGGAGGCGGCGCCGGACGCCGCGCCGGACGCGTCGCCGCTGCCGGGGCTCGTCCTGCCGGCGGCACCGGTCCCGCCGGCGGCCCCCGCCGCGCCCCGGGTGGCCGGGGTCCGCGTGCAGCCCGTTCCGAAGGCGGCGGCGTGTGCCGTTCCGCAGGAGCGGGGGACCGAGCAGGAACGGGACTGGGTGCGCAAGGCGTTCAGCGCGCAGTACAACGCGGTGGCCGGGACGGTGTCGCGGGTGCTGTCGGAGTCGCCGGGGCTGCGCGGCGGTTCGCGCGGTGAGGCCAGTGACGCGGTGACCGAACTGGCCGCCGTGCGGCTGTACCTGGCCGGTGACAGCCGGGCGGTGGACGACGCGGTGCGGGCGGCGGCGGCCGGGCCGCACGTGCCGTTGGCGCGCTGTGTCTCGGCGGGGCTGCGCAGGCTGCCGTCGTACCGGGGCACCGCGGTGCTGCGTGCCCGGGTGACCGCGGCGGAGCGGGCCTGGTTCCGGGAGGGGCGGCTGGCGACCGAGTGGGCGTTCTGCACGGCGTGGACCGGCCCGCCGCCGGTCGGCGAGGACGGCGGCGAGGACGGCACGGAGTTCATGATCTGGTCGATGACGGCCCGGCGCACCCATCTGCTGGAGCCGGCCGTGCCGGACCGGGTGATCTTCCCGCCCGGCACGGTGTTCAAGGTGTTGCGCGCCTCGGACGGTGAATCGCCGGTGCTCATGCGGGAGTTGTCGCCGTCCGAGATCGCCGGGGACGGTCGGGTCGACGTGCGGCCGGCGCCGCTGGACGAGATCGCGCTGGACGGGATGGAGCGCGCCGCCGCCGAACTGCGGAACGCGGCGGCCGGTGCCGGGAGCCCGCGGGCGGAACGCACGGTGTGGGGCGGGGCGCCCGGACTGCTGTCCGCGGTGCCCGGCCGGACGGACGGGACCGGGCCCGTACAGGGGACCGACAAGGGAGCGACGTTGTGACCAGGCAAGTGCTGTCGGTCTCGCCGGACCGGCCGGGGGCGTACCGGTCGATCAGCGGGGCGCTGGCGGACGCCGCGGAGGGCGCGCTGGTCACCGTGGGCCCCGGGCGGTACGAGGAGACGCTGCACATCACCCGGCCGGTGACGCTGGCCGCCGAGGGGGCGGGCGGCGAGGTGCTGGTGCACGCGCGGTCCGGCAGCACGGTGGTGCTGGACGCGGAGGCGGTGCAGTTGTCCGGGCTGACGCTCAGCGGCGGTGACCGGGAGGCGCCGGTGCTCGACGTGCGGCGCGGTCAGGCGGCACTCGACGGCTGCGGGATCTCCGGCGAGGCGTGGGCGGCGGTGCTGGCCTGGCAGGACGGTGTGGTGGCGCTGCGCGGCTGCCGGGTGACCAACGCGCAGGGCGCCGGGATCGTGGTGACCTCGGCGGGCGGCAGTGTGGTGGAGCGGTGCGAGATCACCGAGGTCGGCTCGTCGGCCGTGGTGGTCGCCGAGCACGGGCGGCTGACGCTGCGGGACTGCTCGCTGGTGCGGGCCCGGGGCAACGGGCTGTGCGTCAACGGCCAGGGCGGCGCCGTCGTGGAGTCGACCCGGATCGACGGCAGCGGCAAGCCGGCGATCGCGGTGGAGCAGTCGGGCGCCGCGGACCTGCGCAAGGTGACGGTCACCGGCAGCGCCGCGCTGGACGCCTATCTGACCAGCACCGGTGAAGTGGCGCTGACCGCATGCGAGTTCACCGGGTCGGCGGGTCAGGCGGTGCACATCGCGGGCGGCACGCCGGTGCTGCGCGGGTGCGTGGTGTCGGACGCCGCGCGGGTCGGGGTGCAGGTGGCGGCGGGCGGCGCGCCGCGGCTGGAGGACTGCGAGATCTCCGGTTCGCCGGTGGGCCTGCTGGCCGGGGCGGACGCGCGGGTGACGGCGACCGGGCTGGCGGTGCGCGACGCGCGGACGGCGGCAGTACGGCTGACGGACGGCGCGGTGGCCCGGCTGGAGCGGCTGACGCTGGCGGGCGGCGCCGGGCTCGTGGTGGAGGACGGCGCGGAGCTGACCGTACGGGAGGCCGGGCTGGCCCCGGACGAGGGCACCGGGATCGACGTGCGGCGCGGCGGGCGGGCGCTGCTGTCGGGGGTGCGGTTGCGGGCGCCGGGCGGCACCGGGCTGGCGGTGGAGGGCGCGGCGCGGGTGGAGCTGGACGGCTGCGCGTTCCAGGACTGCGGTGTGCTGGTCGGCGCGGACGGTGAACTGGCGGCACGGGACAGCGAGTTCACCGGTGCGGACGGCGACGGGGTCCGGGTGGCGGGCGGCGCGCTGACCGGCGTGGGCTGCCGGGTGACCGGTGCCAAGGGCCACGGGGTGAGTCTCCAGGCGTCCGGGCGGGCCGAGTTGACCAACTGCGTGGTGTCGGACAACGGCGGCGACGGGGTGCGGTGCGACACCGGCGAACCGGTGCGGGTGCACGACTGCGAGGTGCGCGACAACGGGGGTGTACCGGTCAACCAGGTCCGGGCGGACGGCGGTTCGCTGTCGGTGGAGCGGGTGGACACCGGTGGCGGGGCGGCGCCGGCCCGGACGGTGGCGGCGGCCGCCGGCGGCGGGGCGGGCGGTGGCGCGGCCGCCGGGGCGCCGGACGCCGGCCCGGCGCGGCACGCGGGGACCGGTCCGCTGGCCGAACTGGAGGCGCTGGTCGGCCTGGAGAGCGTCAAGCGCGAGGTCACCGGTCTGATCAACCTGAACAAGATGACCCAGCGGCGACAGGAGATGGGCCTGCCGATGCCGCCGATGAGCCGGCACCTGGTGTTCGCCGGGCCGCCCGGCACCGGCAAGACGACGGTGGCGCGGCTGTACGGTGCGGTGCTGGCGGAGCTGGGCATCCTGGGCCGCGGCCACATCGTGGAGGTGGCGCGGGCCGACCTGGTCGCGCAGATCATCGGCGGCACCGCGATCAAGACCACCGAGGTGTTCAACAAGGCGCTCGGCGGCGTGCTGTTCATCGACGAGGCGTACACCCTGACCAACCAGTCCCGGGGCAACGGGCCGGACTTCGGTCAGGAGGCGGTCGAGACGCTGATGAAGCTGATGGAGGACCACCGCGACGAGATCGTGGTGATCGCAGCGGGCTACTCCCAGCAGATGGACCAGTTCCTGGCGTCCAACCCCGGCATGGCGTCGCGGTTCGCGCGGTCGGTGGAGTTCCCGAACTACAGCCCGGCCGAACTGGTCACCATCGTGCGGGGGTTGTGCGCCAAGCACTACTACGAGCTGGCACCGTCGGCGATGGAGGGGCTGGACCGGTATTTCGAGGACGTGCCGAAGACCGACACGTTCGGCAACGGGCGGGTCGCGCGGCAGGTCTTCGAGGAGATGATCAGCCGGCAGGCGTCCCGGCTGGCGACCGCTCCGCCGCTGGACGACAGCGAGTTGAGCACCCTGATGGGCGAGGACGTCGTCACGGTGGCGCCCGAGCCGTCGGCGGACTCCGGGGCGGGCGGCGGCGCGCTGCCCGACTCCCCCGGGCTGCGGGCGCTGCGCGGCATGACGGGCGTGCGGCAGGCGAGGGAGGCGCTGCTCGCCCGGCTGGCGAACCTGGCCGGCGGCCGGCGGGGGGCCGACGGGATCTCGGCGGCCGCGAACCTGGTGGTCGAGGGCCCGCCGGGCAGCGGGCGGCGGGCGCTGGCCGGCGTCTACGGGCGCTGCCTGGCGGAACTGGGCCTGCTGGGGACGGGGGTGGCCCGGCACGTGCCGCTGTCGGCGGTGCCGGCCCGCTGGCCGCGGCAGCCGGTGGTGCGGCTGGCGTCGTTGCTGGAGGAGGCGGAGGGCGGTGTGCTCGTGGCCGAGCTGGACGCGGCGTTCCACGACCGCTCCCCGGCCGAGGTGGCCGCGGTCCTCGGCGCGATCACGGCGCTGGCGGCCGAACCCCGGCGTTCCGTCGTGGTGTTGAGCGGTACGCCGCAGCACCTGATGGACGTGATGCGTGAACACACCGAACTGGCGGCGGCGTTCCCCCAGTACGTACAGCTCGGCCCGTACACCGCCCAGGAGTTGACTGAGCTGACGGCACGTCACCTCGCGCGGTTCGGGTTCCGGCTCGACGACGGGGCGGCGGGCGCGCTGACGGGGGCGTTCACGACCGCGCCGGTCAGCGGTGGCGTGTGGCAGGCGCACCGGCTGGCGGAACGGCTGGCGTCGTCGGCCCGCTCGCGCACGGTCACCGCCGCCGACCTGCCGCGCTTCGCCGCCACGCCGGGGCCGTCCGGGGCCACCCCCGTGGCCGGTGCCGCCGGTACCGCCGCCGGGACCCCGGGTACGGCGACGGGCCCGGGCCCCGCCACCGGTGCGGATGCCGACCCCGGCACCGGCACCGGCCCGAGCCCCGCCGGTCCCGCCGCGCCGACCGCGAGCGCCGCGGCCCCGGGGGCGGGTGGGGCACCGGCCCAACGGCGGCCGGAAACCGCCGTACTGGGGTGACCGGAGGGGACACAGAGGCAGAACTCCCCGCACGCGCGGGCACCGACGGGCGGGATCACTTCCCCGGGCGCACCGGACCCCACCAGCATGGGAACACGTCACCCCCCTGAACGGCTCCGGCCGGCACCGCACGCGAGGAGAGGATCCCCATGGCTTTGACGTCAGTCGAACTCCAGGGAATGACCGCAGCGCAGTCCACGTTCCAGACCGCACTCGACGAGGCGACCAACTCGTACTCGCAGATGGACGGCCAGATCGAGGGCCTGCGGGCGAGCTGGACCGGCGAGGCCGCCACCATCTACGGCAACGCGATGCAGGAGTGGCTCCAGGACTTCACCAAGGTCAACTCCGCACTGCGCACGATGCTGGAGAAGCTGTCGGCGAACACCAACGTGTACGCCAACACGCACGAGAACACCCAGCAGGTGGCCAACCAGGTCGCCCAGCAGATCGGTTCGGGCGCCGTCGGCCTGCCCGGCTTCTGACGAACCGTCACCCACTCGCCGTTCACGCCCGGACCGCCGCGTAAGGAGCACCACGCATGACCACGTACACCGTGCAGATGGAGCAGGTCGACTACATCGTCGGCGAGATGAACTCCATCACCCAGCGCATCAACCAGACGCTCCAGGAGCTCGACAACCAGTCGAAGGTCAACCTGAGCGAGTGGACGTCGGACGCCCAGCAGACCTACGCGCAGGTCAAGGCGCAGTGGGACTCCGCAGCCGCCGACATGACGCAGAAGGCCACCTCGGCGACCCAGATGCTCGGCAACATCAACGAGTACTACTCCAACGGTGAACGCCAGGGCGTCTCCCTCTGGGGCTGATGAGCGATGACCTACGGCACTCTGGACGGCACACTCCCCCCGGCGAACACCCCGCCACCGCACCAGGCCCAGCAGTACGGCGGCGGCACGACCGTCCCGCCGGGCCACGGCACCTTCACCAGCTCCGACCCGTTCACCCCTCCGGCGGTGCCGGGCGGTTCCGGCGCGAGCGGCCGGGGCACCTCGGTGGACACGCCCACGATGAACCTGTTCGCCGACAACATCGACAAGCTCATCGCGCCGACCCAGCAGGCCTCGCAGAAGCTGGGCGGCACGAGCGTGGCACCGGGCGCGTTCTACCACGCGGACGCGATGCGCACGAAGGTCAACGGTCCCAACGCGGACGACGGCCTCAAGGAGAGCTACGTCAAGGTCCTGGCCGACCTCGGGCAGGGTCTCGGCGACCTGCGTGACGGCATCAGGTCCCTGGCGCAGAAGTACTCCACCGTCGAGGACGCCAGCACCATGACGTCGACCGACCTGCAGAACGCGCTCCAGGCGACCAGCGGCGACTTCACCACGCTGATGACCGACTCGGGCGGTCAGGGCGGCGGCAGCACGACCACCTGAGGTGGCGCCGCCACCCCCGGCGACCGCCGGCCGGCCGGGAACCGGGCCCCGGCCGGCGGTCGCCCGCATGGCGAACACGGGGGCGGGCGGCGCGACTTCGTACCAGGCGCGAGCGGAGAGCTGAAGCGGACCATGAGCGGCACGGACTACAACAGCGGTGGTTTCAACCAGGGCGACGACGGCGCCGTCTTCGGCGATCCGGGCACCGATCCGGGCACCATCTCCGACTACGACACCTGGGACTGGAAGCAGATCGAGGCGGCCATCAAGGGCATGTCCGCCGGCGTCGCCGACTCCGGGAACGAGGACCACGCCCAGTCCGTCGCCTCACCGCAGTCGATCCAGGACGCCGCCGACGCCTTCTACGAGGTCCAGTTGGTGCTGGCCGGCATCGCCGAGTCGCTGGCCAACCAGGGCAAGGCGCTGGCCGGTGACAACGGCCCGTGGAAGGGCGACGCCGCCGACGCCTTCCTCGACATGATGAACACCTTCTCCAAACAGGTCGCCGCCACCGCCGACGTGCTGTCCGGCGGCAGCACCGGCCAGCACTCGGTTCCGCAGCAGCTCGCGGACAACGCCGCCAACCTGACCAACGCGCAGAACAAGATCGGCGAGATCGACGCCTGGTACGCCAACCAGGCCACGCTGATGGGCGTCACGCCGATGAGCAACGGGCTCATCCCGATCAGCAAGAAGCCGCAGCTGGTCAAGATGATGACCAACGACATGCGGGCGGTGCTCAAGAGCCTGGCCAGCGAGTACCAGGTCACCATCGACACGGTCCGCTCCCCCACCCCGATCACCAATCCGCTCGGCAACGGCCCCCAGGACAACGATCCGCAGCAGCAGGACCCGGCGGACCTCGACGACCAGCCGGACATGGCCGGGGTGGACCCGGAGATGCCCCGCTCGCTCACCGCCGACCCGCAGTCGACCCCGCAACTGCCCGCCGACCTGGCGAGCCGGTTCCCAGGCGACCTCGCGACCGGTGACGACCCCGGCGCCGGCCTCAACAGCGCGATGACGCCGATGGACCTGGACAAGGCCCTCAACCCGGACTCCGCCCTGTCCCCCTCCGCCTTCCCCGGCGGTCTCGGCACCGGCGACTCCGGCGGCCTGCCGCTCAGCGACAAGCTGGCGACCGACCCCTCGGCCTTCGACGACGCGGCCCCCGCGTCGTTCCCCGGCAGCGACGGCGTCGGCGACGGCATCCCGGACGCCTTCCCCGGCGGCCTCGGCACCGGTACCGGTACGGGCCTGGACGACGGCATCGACACCCCGTCGCTCAAGTCGCTGTCCTCACCCGGCCTGGACGACGCGGAGCCGGAGTCCTTCCCCGGCGACCTGGCGACCGAGTCCGGTGCGCCCGAGGGCCTCGACACCGCCGGCCTGGGCGGCATGCCCGGCCTCAAGAGCCTCGCGACGGACACCCCCGGCCTCGACGGCGAACCGGAGGCGTTCCCCGGCGGCGACGAGGTCGGCGACGGCGTCGGCGGGGCCGGCGGCATGCCCATGTCGCCCGGCATGGGAGCCGGCGGCGCCGGACAGAGCGGCGCACTCGACCCCAGCGACGCGTCCGGGCTCCTCGACTCCGACGCCGAACCCTGGACCGGATCGCCCGACACCGACGCCGACATCACCCCCGGAACCCTCCCCGGCTCACCCGGACTCGACCTCCCCACCGACGAGGAATCGGAAGCATTCCCCGGCAGCGACGAGGTAGGAGACGGCATCGGCGGCATGCCCATGACGCCCGGCATGGGAGCCGGCAGCGCAGGACAGAACAACACCACGGACCCCAGCGACGCATCCGGGCTCCTCGACTCCGACGCCGAACCCTGGACCGGATCGCCCGACACCGACGCCGACATCACCCCCGGAACCCTCCCCGGCACACCCGGACTCGACCTCCCCACCGACGAGGAAGCGGAAGCATTCCCCGGCAGCGAAGACGTCGGCAACGGCATCGGCGGCATGCCCATGACGCCCGGCATGGGAGCCGGCGGCGCCGGACAGAACAACACCACGGACCCCAGCGACGCCTCCGGACTCCTCGACTCCGACGCCGAACCCTGGACCGGCTCCCCCGACACCGACGAGATCACCCCCGGCGCGCTGCCGGGAGTCGCGGCGCAGGAGCCCGCGGGGTGGACCGTGGGGGCCGACGGAGTGCCGGTCGCCGTAGCGCCGGAAGCGGGCTCGACGGGGATGCCCATGATGCCCGGCGCGGCGGCTTCGAGCGCCGGCCGGGAGGACGAACGCAGCGACGCCTCCGGGCTGTTGGAGCCGGACGCGGCGCCCTGGACCGCCGGCGGCGCGGACACCGCGGACGACGAGGTGGGCAGCGCCGTCGGGGCCGTGGCGGGTGCCGGCCCGGCGCTGGGCGGACTGGTACCGCTGCTGGGCGCGGGCGCCGGGGAGGCGTTGCCCCGGACCGCGCGAGCCGCCGCCTCCGGCGATGACGACGGCGAACAGGCCGAGCCGGAACCGGAGTTGCCGGACGACCACGTCGCCGTACTGGACGTGTCGGGGGACGCGGGTGAGGACACCGCCGCGTGGGACCTGGCCGGTGCGGCGTTCGTACCGCTGCTGTGGTCGGTGCCGGTGGAGGACGAGGCCGAGGTGCGGGCGCCCGGATACACGACGGAGGACAACGGCACGTGGGGCGACCGCCCGGCCGGTGAGCCGGGCGGCGGTGAGGCGGCGGACGGGCCCCGGCTGTCGACCTGGCGGCCGACCCGCGCACCGGCGACGGTGACCCCCGACGCGGCCCAACTGCTGGCCGTCGGCAGCCCGTTGTCGTGCGCGGCCGGCGCGGACGACGAATGGGACGAGGAGCTGGAGGAACCGGCGGAGGAGACGGAGGAGGAACCGGCCAGGCGCGGCATCGCCGACCTGCTGGTGCAGGAGGGCGACACCTGGGGGTCGGCCGCGACCGACGGCTCCGGTGCCGTCGTCTGAGGCAGGGACGTTCCGGTGACCGACGCAGCAGATCCGGCGGTGCCCGGCGCACCGCCGCGACAGACCGCACGACGCGAGGAGAGCACGTGACCACCCCGTACGACCAGGGGATCGAGGACCTGATGGCGCTGTACCGCAAGCAGCGCCAGGAGGCGAAGGAGACCCGGCGCCGGATCAACGAGATCACCGGGACCGCGACCGCGCCGCGGCAGACGGTCAAGGTGACGGTCACCGCGCAGGGCGAGGTCACGGCGATCGAGTTCCCGACCGGGGCCTACCACCGGATGACGCCGAAGGAACTGTCGGAGGCGATGCTGACCACGATCGCCCAGGCGCGGGCGGCCGCGCTGGAACAGGTCGGCGAGCTGACCTCGCTCACCCTGCCGCCGGGGGTGAACGCGGCGGACCTGCTCCAGGGCAGGGCCGACCCGACCCTGCTGCTGTCGGAGGACCCGACGATGCCGGACTCGGTGCGCGAGTACATCGAGCACGGCAGGCCCGACATGCCCACCCCGCCCCGCGGCAACCCGAGTTGACCGCGGCGGGGGAAGCGGACGGCGGTCACCCCGCAGGAGCTGACGGTACGTCAGTGACTTGGCGGCCCGGTAACGACGAACGAGGAGGCATCGATGGCTGACGGCACGTTCTCGGTGAACACCGAGGGACTCCACCGGCAGTTGCCGTACGTGGAGAATCTGGCGGAGCGGTTCCGCGGCATCGGCACCAGCTTGCAGGGGCGGCTGGGCGAGCTGGGCGAGTGCTGGGGCGACGACACCACGGGGGAGCAGTTCTTCGGCCAGTACGAGGCGCCGCGCGAGCAGATGTTCCAGGGCATCGGGGACTCCGCCGACGTGCTGGACAGCACCGCGCAGGGCATCGACACGATGGCCCGCAACTACGAGCGGCTGGAGGACGAGAACGTCACGGCCGTGCGGTCGCTGGCGCCGCGTTCCGCTCCGCAGGAGAGCGGCGGCGGGGAGAAGTCCGGCAAGCCGTGAGCATCAACCTGCCCCCGGAACTCGCCTGGGTCGCCAAGCTCGCCGTCGGCCAGTCGTGGCCCAAGGGCGACGAGGACAAGCTGCGTTCCCTGGGCGAGGCGTGGGACGACGCCGCCCGCCAGCTCTCCGCCATCAGCGAGGAACTGGGTCCGGCCACCAACGGTGTCCTGGAGAACCTGGGCGGCTCGGTGGCCGACCAGTTCGGCGACTTCGTCACGCAGTTGCAGTCCAACCTGCCCGACATGTCCACCGCCGCCGGGCAGTTGGGCGAGCTGGGACGCAACACCGGGGTGCAGGTCGAGTACGCGAAGTACATGATCCTGGCCCAACTGGTCTGGCTGGCGGCCGAGATCGCGGAACTCGCCTTCTGGGCGCCGGAGGCGATCCCGGTGGCGGTGACCTCCGCGCGGCTGATCGTGCGGATGCTGCTGCGCCGGCTGCTGACCTCGATCGCGATGGGCGCGGGGTTCATGGTCTTCATGGACGCCGCGATCCAGGGCATCCAGTTCCTCAAGGGCGACCGGACCAAGTGGAGCACGGAGAACACCATCCAGGCGCTGGAGTCCGGGGCGATCTCCGGGGCCATCGGCGGGGTGTTCTTCGGCGGCGCGAGCGTCTTCAAGCCGAAGTTCGCCGGTTCGCTGGGCGGCAAGGCCGTCCTCGGCGGGCTGACCGGAGTCGTGAGCACCGCCGCGCTGGGCGGCGTCTTCGGCGGCGACGACGAGGACTTCGGCGCGTCGGCCAGCGCCGGCATCATCGGCGCCCTCGGCGGGGGCGGCGGACGGCGCCGCTTCGGCGACGGCGGCCACACCGAGGTCGACCCGGTCGACCTGCACCTGCCGCCGGTCGCCGACTTCCACCTGCCCGACGTCGACGGTACCGGCAAGCCGTCGCTGGACGACTTCGGCGGGAACGGCCCCTCCGCCGGCTTCGGCGGCCCGCACGACGGCGCCGGCCAGGAGAAGGGCTCGCCCAGCACGTTCCCCGCCCCGGCCAGCAGGCCGAGCACGTCCGCGGCCACGGGCGGCAGGCTCGGCACCGTACCGTCCTCCACCGTCGGCGAGGACGACGGCGGCGACCGGGACACCGGCGAGGACGACCGGACGACCGCCGGCGACCACGCCGAGCCGATCACCGGCCAACAGACCGGCACGCCACAGGACGTGGAGGCGCCACCCCAGGTGGCCCTCACCGGCGAGAACGACGGCGGCCTGCCCGGCTTCGGCACGACGCTCACCTCCGGCGGCCCCGGCGAGCACGGGGACACCTCGACCGAGGCGGCGCCGACGCCGGTCACACGGACGAGCGTGCCGCCGGTCGTCACCGCGCGCGACACCCCGTCCGCCACCCTCCCCGGCCGGCCGAACGACACCACAACGGTGTCCCAGCCGCCCCCGGTCCGCACCAGCACCCCCGGCACCGGCACCTCGCACACCGGCCCCGACGGGATCGCCCCCCGCGCCCCGCGCAACGCCATCCCGTCCGGCACCTCCACGAACGCCGCGCCGCCGCAGCTCACCCACGTCGCGGCCCCGCCGACCGACCACACCTCCGCGCCGGCCCCGGAACACGTCTCTACGCCGCCGGACGACCACGTCTCGGCACCGCCGCCGCAGGAGCACGTCTCCGCGCCGCCTGCCCAGGAGCACGGCGCGCCCCCGCCGACCCAGGAGCACCTCTCCGCGCCGCCCCCGGAGCAGCGCACCGGCACGTCCGCGGACCAGCAGCACACGAACGCGCCCCCGCCCGACCAGCGCAGCACCGCGGCACCGGCCGGGGACCATGCCACCGGCGACGCGGAGCACCTCACCCTGCCGGACGCGCCGCAGCACGCGCCCGGCGGGCCGCAGGGGACCGTGACACCGGCGCAGCCGCACACCGTGCCGCCGGCCACCGAGCACCGGGTCGGTGAACACCCGGACACCGCGACGCGGTTGGCCGCGCTGACGGTGCCGACGCGTGAACCGGGGGCGGGGAACGGGCCGTTGGACAGCGCGCCGCGGCCGCCCGAGGGGACACCGGTGTCGCCGGGGGTCCGGGTGGAGCAGCGTGCGGCGGACCTGGACCGGGCGGCGCGAGGGTCCGGCATGCCGGACGAGGTCCGGCAGGACTACCTCTCATCGATCCGCTCGGCGTCCGACGCGGGCGACTGGAACGAGGCCGGACGCCAACTCACCGGGTTCCGGCAGCACATCGGGCTCAGCTCGACCAACAGCCGTTACACGGACTTCCGTTCGCACGCCGACGCCGGGTTCGAACCGATCGGCGCGCTCGGCGGCTCACGGAACGCCTGGCAGGCGCACGTCGACGCGGTGGAGACGGCCCGCCGATCCGGCGACCCCGACCGCCTCGACACCAGCCTGCACGCGTACACCGCGTACGTGGAGAGCCACGTTCCGCCGGAGTCGCCGCACGGCGGTGGCGGCCCACGACCGGACAGCGGCGCGGCCGACGAGCTGCGCCACCGCATCGCCACGTCGAACGACCCGGACCACACCGTGCGGCTGCGACAGCAGCTGGACGACCTGCGGGCGAACGAGGAACTCCAGGCCCGCCTCGACGCCCTGCGCGACGATCACCCGGCGCAGCCCGACGACGACCTGCACGACCTCCAGCAACGCCTGGACCAGCTGCGCTCCACCTCCGCGCCCGGCACCGGGACCCCGCACGAGGAGAGCACGCCGCCGCCGCACGACACGACCACCGGAGAGCACGGCACCGGCGATCACGGCACGAGCACCGCGGAGCACGGCACCGGCGACCGCTCCCCGTCACCCTCGCCGTCCCCCTCCCTGTCGCACGGCACCGAAGGCGACACCCACGGCACCGGCGACCTCGGCGACCGGATCAGGGCCCTGCGTGAGCCCGGCGACGACCAGGAGCGCGACCTCCTCCAGCGGGTCGACAGCGCCACCACGCCGGAGGACTCCGCCCGCGCGCTGGCCGACCTGCACGCGCACCGCGAGGTCCGGCAACTCCAGCAGCGGCTGGACACGTTGCGCGACGAGACCCCGCCCGAGCACGTTCCGACCGAGCAGGAGCTCAACGACCGCCTCGACGCGCTGGGTCACGGTGAGAACGATCCGCGCACGGCCGAACTGCGCCAGCAGGTCCGTGACGCCCCCACCCCGCACGCCGCACACCGGGCCCTGGACGACCTCGCCGCACACCAGCGGCAGCGAGAGCTGGCCCGGCAGGCGCAGGTCCGGCAGCTCACCGACCGGCTCGACACGCTGGGCGACCGGCTCAACGACCACCTGCTGAACGGCCGTTCCGGCGACGCGGCGGACGTCCGCGACACCGTCAACCACGTCCGGCGGCAGCTCCACGCCGCCCAGACGCACGACGAACGCGTCAGCGGCCTCGGCGACGAGGCCGACCGCCCGCTGCCCGCGCCGCCGCCCGCGCCCGGCCACCTCGGCCGCCTGACCGACGGCGCCGCGGCCGCCCGCAACGGCGACACGGCCGACCAGCTCTCCGCCCTGCCCGGCACGCCGACCGCAGAACCGGTCACGCGGGCGGGCGGCGCCGGCCGTCCGGCGGAGCCCGTCCCCGTTCACGAGCAGCCGCCGCACCGGACCACGAGCACGTCCTCCTCCGGTGCCGGAACCCACACCGGCGCCGGCCACCGGACCGTTCCCGCACCGCACCAGCGGTCCTCCGGCACCCCGTCCGACGAGCACGCGAGCCGGAGCGACCACGGCGACCACGGCGACCTGACACTCCAACGCCCGCCCGCCGAACGGGAGTCGACCGCCGGGAACACCTCGCACGACCCCCGTCGCGAACCGGTGCCGACCACCGACGGCCTCGACGCGCTGCACGCGCAGACCCGGCCCACGCACCAGCCGACGCACGAGGAACAGCACCAGCCGCACCAGCCGCCCGAACAGCGGACCGCCCACCAGCAGGCCGACGACAGCGCGTCCGAGCACGAGCGGACCGGCGATCACGGGTCCGACCACCAGCAGAGCGGCGGTGAGCATCGCACCGGTGACCACCGGAGCGGCGGCGGTGGGCGGGCGACGCCGCCCACCATGCGTCCGGACCGCACGCCGCGCTTCGTCGTGCGCTCCGGCTTCGATCAGCGCCGGTTCACCTTCGGCGACCGGACGTACACCGATCTGACCGTGAAGATCGCCTTCCGCGACGACCCCGCCGTGCCGTACGACCGGGCCGACCTGTGGAACCGGATGCAGCAGGGCGTCGAGGAGTACTTCAACAAGCCGGATTACCGGTTGCCCGACGGCGACCACCTGCACGTGACCGTCGAGCCCGCGAAGGACGGCGAGAAGCCGCACCTGACCGTCGACGTCACCGGCGACGACCACGGCATGGACCAGCGGACCTGGAGCCCGCACGCCCAGCCGATCGCCTACGCGCACGAGATCGGGCACCAGCTCGGCCTGCGGGACGAGTACCGGGACGCCACCGGACCGCACCGGCCGCACATCCCGGGAAGCCTGCTCGGCGACTTCAACCGGCCCTCCGAGCACGGGCTTTCGCAGGGCGGCCTGCGGGACCGGCACCTGCACCTGCTGGGCGCGCTCACCGCCGGTCACGGCGAACTGAACCCGCCGTCCGGCGACCACACCGCGACAAGCGGCTCCGGCGCGGGCACCGACGCCGGCACCGGCCACCACAGCGGTGGCTCACCCGAGGCGGTGACGCCCAAGGCGCCCTCCAGCACGGCGCAGGCCCCGCGCCCGTCGGCCTCCGCCGAACGGCCCGCTGCCTCCGGCACGCTCCACGACCACCTGCCGGAGAACGAGTGGTGGAAGTTCTACATCGACCCGAAGAACCACGCCGAGGCGCAGTCGCGCTTCCCCGACAACCCCGGCTCCCTCTACGACAACGACCGCTCCCCCGGCTTCCAGCAGGGCATGGTCGCCGCCTACCAGCGCTTCCTCGGCGACCCGGACACGGCCCACACGCCGATGAACGCCGCCTCCTACCAGGAGATGCACGGGCTGGCCACCAGCAACCTCGGCCGGAACCTCGACTGGTCCGGCGGCCGCCCCACGCACTTCCCGCTGCGCGGTGAGCACCTCGCCCCGGACATCTTCGACGAGATGATCGGCGACCGGCCGCTGGTCTACGACATGACCACCCACGACTGGTCGAAGCCGCGCCCCGACCCGCAACCGGTCACCATTCTCACCAAGTTCATGTTCCCCAACCCCGTGCTGTCGACCAACTACCGCCGCGGTGAGGCGCCCGGGCTGGTCGACGACGTCTTCACCCGGCACTACGCCGAGGTCGGCCGGCCCGGCGCCGGCGTCGACGACAAACTCGCCGCCATCGCCAGCACGGTCCGCGCGCTGCACGTCATCCACCCCTTCGAGGACGGCAACCTGCGGCTCAACGTCCAGATCCTGCTGCCGAAACTCCTGCTGGAGTCCGGCTTCAGGCCCCTCGTGCCCGACGACATGTACACCCTCTTCCAGGGCCGGATGTCCGTGCCCGACATGGTGGGTTCGCTGGTCAGGAACGGCGCCACGGACACCGTGACGCCGCATCAGGGCGCGGCGGACACCCCCGGCCCCTCGGTGGCACCCCGGCTGCCGTCCACCACCGCCACCGACGGCACGGGGCAGCCCACCGCACCGCACCAGCCCGTCCCGACGACCGGCGGTGCGGGAGCACACCTCGGCGACGACCCGGCCTGGCAGCACAGCCGCGCGCAGGCACCGCCCGAGACCCGGCAGCACACCTGGGTCGACCCGGTCTCGGACCCGACCCACCCGGTCGACCCGGCGTCCCTGGACACGGCGGAGGAGCCGCACCCGTCCGACGTGGCGGAAACACCCCACGGGTCCGAGGCGGTGGAAACACCCCCCGAGTCCGACGTGGCGGAAACATCCCACGTGCTGGAAACACCCCACCCGTCCGACGCATTGGAAACACCCTCCCAGGACCTCCCGTACCAGGACGACGCCTCACTCACCCCCACGCCGCCGGTCTCGCACACGCCTCCGGTCTCGCACACGCCGCCGCCGGTTCATACTCCGCCGGCCGTTCACACCCCGCCGGCCGAGGTCCACACGCCTCCGGCCGTCCGTACCCCGCCCGCGCTCCACACTTCGCCCACCGACACGCCCGAGCACGGGCAGCTCATGGCCACCCCGCCGCCGCACCACACCACCGACGCGTCACCGGTCACCGACCACCACTCCGCGACCGAGGACATCGCCACGACCGTCCCGCTGCCGTTCCACCCCGGCGGGGAGGGCGAGTCGGCGCCGGAGCACCCGCCGGCGCCGGTGCTGGACGGGCGGCACACCGCGACGCTCGCGGGCAAGAAGATCACCGAGGAGCCCGGGCCGGCGGCGGTGCGTGGCCGGATCGGCGACCTGCTGGGCGGCCGGCGCGGCGACACCTCGGTGCGGCAGGGCCTGGACGGCAACCTCGACGACGCCAACTTCCGTGAGCAGCACCACCGGATGGTCAACGGCGGCTGGCGCTTCGGCATCCGCGTCGACGGCAAGCCGTACGAGGTGCGCGTGGACGCCACGCCCAGCCCGTGGCACCTGGACGCCGACCGCGACTCCGGCAAGGAGAACGACGGCGACGGCTTCCAGGTCCCGTCGAGGACCGAGCACGTACCGGAGCCTCGCAAGACCGAACTGACCACGTCCGAGGGCGGGTTCGACGCGGCGCCGACCTACATCGGCACCGTCGACCCGACCCTGGTGGGCCTCGGCACGGTCTCCGTGCACGTCGGCGGCGGCAGCCACGGCACCGGCACGACGCACACGGTGACCACCGGCACCGAGAACGCGGTCGCGCTGACCGGGAAGACCGACAGCTACACCTCCGAGTTCACCTACCACGTCACCGTGCTGGACGACCACGGCCGCCCGCTGCCGATGCCCGGCGGGCCAGGCACCGTTCAGCGGCCGATCACCGGCCAGGTGCGCGCCGACGTTCCCAGGCCGGCCCGCACCGACACCAACGGCCCGCGTTCCTGGCCCGGTTGGCACCCCGGACCACGGCCGGAGGACGAAGGGGCCGGCTCCCGGGAGGGGCAGCCGCTGACCGTCACCGGTCTGGACACCGCCCGGGACGCCGTCTTCCAGCACCTGCCGGCCGAGGCCCGCCCGGACGGCACCGCGCACCAGGACATCGAGGACTTCCTCGGCGAGCCCAACGTCATCAACCACTTCGAGCACGCGGCCGGTTGGGGCCTGACGTCGAAGCCGATGACGTTCAGCGACGGCTCGACCGGCCACCTGCGACTGACCGTGGAACCGGGGCACTCCGACGTGCTGGACACCGTCGGCCACAAGAGCACGCTCGGGTCGAACGCGAAGGGCGAGCACGCCAACAGCCGCTCCGAGAACAGCTCGTGGTCGCTCGGCGGCAGCGGGGGCGCGTCCGGGCAGGTGTGGAAGTCGCCGCACGACGGCGAGACCAAGTGGCTGACGGGCACCGCCGGTTACTCCTACGGCAGTTCGCTCTCGCACGGATCGTCGTCAAAGTACTCCGCGTCGTCGTCCACCTCGCACGAGGCGTCCGGCAACGCCGACCTGGTCTCCACCGACGTCCGGTTCCGCATCCAGCTGATCAAGGACACCTTCTCCCCCCGCACCGACGGCCTGCACGGCACCGCCGTCCAGCACATCGGCCCCGCGGACCCCCAGCAGGAGCAGGGCCACGGGGACGGCGAGGAGCAGGAGGGCCGTCCCGGTCACGTCGTCATCGACATCGAGCCGGTCCACCCGCCGGCCGGCCACGTCCTGCGTGCCGTCCCGCACCCGCCGGCCCCGGCGACCGCCCACCACGGCAGCGGTGAGCCGTCCACCGGCACGCGGCCCGCCACCCCGCACACCGCGCCCGCGCCGCCGACCGGGGCGGTGCTGCGCGGTCCGCTGACGCAGCAGCGCACGTCGTTCCTGCACTTTCCGGGGTCGGCGGAGCTGGCCGACCACATCACCGGCGAGGCGTGGCGGCAGGCACCCGGTCTGCTGCCGCCGCCGCGCGACGTCGACGCCGGCGGCCACCGCGTACCGCCGCAGGCCGTCGACAACCTGCGGACCCTGCACGAGCGGCTGTCGGCGTCGGCCCTGCGCGGCGCCGGCCCCGACCTGCTGGACGGCACGTACCGGATCACCCTGGACAGCTCGCACCTGCCGGGGCTGAGGGCGAGGACGTACGAGGTCCTGGTGCGGGCCGACCCGGGCGAGGGGCACCACCTGGCCGGCGGCACCTCGACGGCGAAGGACGGGCAGAAGCGGTCCTTCTCCTCCGAGGCGTCGGTCACCCGCGGCAGCAAGCACACCGTCAGCGGCAGCGGCAACCTGCGCGGTTCGCTGGACCACTTCGACGTCCAGCGCGGCTACCTGCTGGCCAACGCCGACGGCTCCTACGCGCCGTCGCACGGGGTGACCACCGGTCACGAGACCGAGACCAGCCGGGAGTTCAGCCTGGAGGGCACCGGCGACACCTACGGCTACCCGGTGTCGTACGACGTGCTGGTCGGCGAGGCGAAGGAGGGCGACCCGACGACGGCGGTCTCCACGCTGCCGGTGTCGCCGCACGCGCAGCAGGTGCGGACGGTCCGGCCGGGCGGCCACCTGACCGTCGAGGTGCGCCCGCCGCAGGACTCGCCGACCGCGCCGCGGCACCCGGCCCTGGACCACCTTCCCGCCGCGCACACGATCCGCCACGTCGGCGACCGCGACGACTTCCGGCAGCAGGCCGCGAGGGCGCTGCACAACGCCTACCGCCACCGCGCGGGACACCAGGAGGGCGACGGGCACCAGGTCACCGTTCCCGACCTCGGTGCGGCGCTCGACGCGTTCGGCGGCCACGACCAGCTGAAGGCGAACATCTCCGCCTCGCACAGCGGCTGGACCAACACCGGTGACGAGCACGTGGGTTCGGGCCGCAACCGGGACACCGTCGGCCTGTCGGTACGCACCCGCCTGGACGGCTTCACCTACCGCGAGACCCTGCCGGGCAAGGGCAGGCTCGACGTGGAGACCACGTCCAGCACGTCCGTCTCGGTGGCCGGCAAGTCGTCGCTGTCGGTCCGCGGCGGCGTCGGCGGCGACTTCCTCAAGGTCCCGCCCACCCCGCACGACCCGCACCGCTCCAGCTACCAGGTGCGCGGCGGCGTCAAGGCCAAGGGCTCGTACGGCGGCAGCGGCGGTGAGACGTCCAAGCAGAAGGCGACGTCGTCGCTCAAGACGTCCCACGAGGGCACCTGGCACGTCTACGAGGCCGACGCGCACCTGACCATCGTCGGCCGGGTCACCGACGCCAAGGGCACCACCACCCACGGCGAGCCGACCCACAGCGAGCACCGCGTCCTCGTCCTGCTCTCCGACGACGACGTCCGCGCCCTCGGCGGCGGCCGGCACGAAGGACAGCAGAACGAAGGGCGGCGGGGCGATCAGGGGCTCGGAACCCGGGACCGACCGGGCGGCGGGCAGCGCACCGGTGAGGACGGCACGCCGCCCGAGGAGCGGACGGGCGAGCCCGACGACAGCCTGGCCCCGCCGCCCGAGCCGCGGCAGGCGGTCCTGCTGGAGAACGGCGTGACCGGCGGGACCCGCATGCGCTTCGGCGACACGGACGGCATCCTGCGGGAGATCGACCGGCAGATCCGCGGCCCGCAGGCCGACGACGCGGTACCGCGGGCCGCGCTGCCGTTCGCCGACACCTTCTCCCCCGACCACCTGGCCGCGCACCCCGACGACCTGCTCGGCAAGGGCATCCTGGCCCAGCACGTCGAGGAGACCCGCACCAACCGCACGGTCACCGAGGTCCTGGTACGCGGCGTCCCGCAGGACGGCTGGCGGGACGAGGGGCAGCGCTCCGACGCCGAGACCACCCGCAAGACCGGCTTCTCGCAGACGGTCAAGGGCAGTTCGGGCCGCAACTGGTCGCTCGGCGCCGAGGGCAACTTCCGCGCCTCGGTGCGCGGGCCGTCCGACAAGGAGCACTTCGGCAACGCCACCTGGGCGCCCGGGGTGGGCGGCGAGGGCAGCCGCAACTCCGGCGCGGACTCCGGGCTGACCACCGAGGTCGGCCACAAGACGTCGAAGTTCGGCGGCAGTTCGAAGTTCAGCACCCACATGCGGTTCGAGGTCACGGTCACCCGCCGCAACGAGTACCAGCGCTTCCACCACCTGCCCGAACGCCCGCGCGACGTCGTACCGTCCTGGCGGGTCGAGGCGTGGGTGCCCACCTCGATGACCCGGGCGCCCGGCACGCCCTCCCCCGCCCCGCACACCGCGCCCGGCACCCAGCAGCACGGCCTTGGGGTGACGGACGGCGGCAACACCGTCGAACTCCAGCAGATCCCCGCGCACTCCGCGGCCGACCGCGCCCAGTGGCAGCAGTCGCTCGACGACGGCCACGACCTCATCGGCTTCGACCACTCCGGGGACCTGCTGGACAACGCCACGACCGCGCTGACCACCCCGCGCCCGTGGGGGGACGGGGTGCTGGGCCGGATGGGTTCGGCCTCCTCGTCCCTGTGGAACGCGGGCACCGGCGCCGCCGGACGGCTGGCCGGCGGCCTGACCCCGGCGGCGGCGCGGCGCGTGCTCGACAGCTTCGTCTACGACTCGCGCCTGGACGCCGGCAACCCGCTGCGCACCGAGCAGCGGCTGCCGCTGGAACAGCAGACGTCACTGCGCCAGGCGTTCTCCCCGCAGACGCTCCCGACCGTCTTCCACCAGCTCAAGACGCCCGCCGGCTACCGCACGGTGCCGCTCGGCCAGGACGGCAGGACCGGACTGCGATCGGTGATCGAGCCGACCGGGCCGGCCGAGGAGATCGGCGAACGGCCGGACGGCGGCGACGAGATCACCGTCAGGACCGAGGGCGAGTCGTCCACGTCGGCCGGCACCGCGTACAACTGGAACGTCACCCCCAGCGACGGCTTCGCGGTGACCGGCGACCCCGCCGTGGTCGTGCCGTTCCCCGGCGCCAACGCGGTCAAGTTCGACCGCGACGAGAGCCTGGAGAGCAAGGCGCCGGTCACCCTCGCCCCCGGTGTCACCGGCCGCCCGCTGGCCCCGCCGGCCATGCCGCACGGCAAGACCGCGGAAGAGCCCGGCAAGGCCACCGTCAAGGGCCCGCAGTCCCTCATGCGCCAGCCCGTGCGCGTCACCACCGTCAAGTACGACGACGACGGCACCTACGGCACCCCGGTCCCCACCGACGGCCACGTCTACTACTGGACCGCGAAGACGGCACCCCCCGAATCGCCCGTGGACACCGCGTCGCACACGGATGACCGGACGGTGAGCGACCAAACGGTCGGTGATCGGACGGTGAGTGACCAGGACACCGGGGACCACGGCAGCGAGGACCAGACGGTCGTCGACCACACCGTCGGCGACCACGGCACCGTCGACCAACCCCCCGTCGACCACGCCACCGTCGTCCCGCGGCACGGCGCCGGGGACCGGGGCGGCGCCGGAGGCGACGGGCATCCGGGTACGGTCACGCCCCAGCAGGCGCGAACGACGTACGGGATGCCGCAGAAGAACTTCGACAAGTTCCGCCAGAAGGCCCGGGAGCGCAACCTCGTCATCGACGTGCGGCCCACCAACCCGTCGGCGCCGCACTGGCTCGACAAGGGCATGCTGCCCAAGCCGAAGGACATCAAGGCCAAGACGATCAACGACACCGACGTCCGCCTCGGCGCCAACCCCGAACACATCGGCCTCGTCGGCTACTTCGAGCCCACGCTGCCCCGACGCGGCGCCCTGGACGACGACTCGTCGTGGAACACCGTCGAGTCCCGTCACCACCAGCGCCTCGACGAGTTCAACGAACTCGCCCCCACCTTGCGGCACTTGGCGGAGCAGGACCGCTTCCGGGTCCGGGACGGGCTCATCGAGGGCAAGGACGACAGCGGGACCTGGAAGCCGATCACCGGCGACCACGACATCTTCGATATCTCCACCCCCGGCGGTTCCCGACTGAGCCCGACGACGTACGAGAACACCTGGCAGGACATGAAGGCCAGCGACATGGCCGTCATGCACGGCGCCCACATGTACTGGGAGGCCCCCCGCAGCCCGTTCAGCGAGAAGGTCTTCAGCAAGATCGTCGACTCCCACCGCGGCCCGGACGGCGAACCCCTGCTGCGCTTCACCCCCGACAACCACAACGCCACCCTCGTCTTCTCCCGCCACCCCGGTTCCACGGACACCGGCACCGTCAACCACGGCACCGAAACGCCCGACCTGACCACCGTCAACCACCCCACCGGTCCGCCTGACCTGACCACCGGCGACCACCAGAGCCTCCACCAGCACGACCACCGGGACGACGACCAGCACGACCACCGGTCCGACGACCAGCAGGACGACCAACTCACCGACGGCGAACGTGACTTCGGCGAGCGGGTGGCCGTGCCGGGTGACGGGCGGTGTCTGTTGTACTCGGCGCTGGCGAGCACGCCTGCGGAGTTGTGGCCGCACGCGCTGATCGAGCGGGCCGGGACGGGCGGGCAGCACGGCGACGCGCACACGCTGCACGCGGGCGTGCTGTCGGGCGTCGACCGGCGGGCCGGACGGGGGAATCGGGTGGCACCGGACTCGGTGCTGGGCCGGAGCGCGGAGGCGCTGCGCTCCCTGGTGCTCGACCACGTCCTGTCGACGCCGCGCGAGGAACTGCCGCAGGACGTGGTGCTGTCCTACCACGAGAGCCAACAGGCCACGATCGCGGCGCAGTTCGCGGGCGCCGACCGTGACGCGCTGTTGGCGTCGCTGCGTGCGCGGGGGGTGGAGTCGGTACGGTCGCAGGACTGGTTTCCGCCGATGACGCTGCGCCGGATGTATCTCGACGCGCGGATCGCCGAGTTGACCGACGAGCAGGATGTGGACCCGGCGACGGCGCGGGCGATCGCGGAGGCGCAGGTGCCGGTGCGGACCGTCCAGGGCCTCGGCGGACCGCAGTTGACGGACGACGCGCTCTCACCGCGTGAGCAGTTCGACTACCTCCAAGGACGCGGCGGCCCGATCCCGCTGGAGAGCCTGCCGGACCACGGCCTGCGGGTGGCGGCGACCCAGACCGCGGTCCACGGCCCGCTCACCGAGCCGGAGTTGCACGGCCTGGTCAACGCCATCAGCAACTGGGACCCGCACAACCAGGGCTGGGCCGACGACGCGGGTGAGATGTTCCCCGGGCTGCTGGCGCACGCACTGGGCGTACGGTTCCGGATCGTCCAGCCCACCGCGGACGGTCCGGTCGCGCGGGCGGTCGTGGGTCCGCGCGGCGCCCCGCTGGTCGACCTGCACTACAACGGGCACAACCACTACGACGCGTCCACGCGGCCCGCCCCGGTCGGGCACGGGCGGCAGAACGGCCACCCGAGCGGGCACGCCCCCGGACCGGCCCCGAAGCACCCGCAGAACCCGTCGCATTCGCAGTCGCCGTCTCCGTCGCACGGACCGACGCGGAAGCCGTCGGCCCACGGGCCGTCCGGCACGCCACCGCCACCGCCGGCCGCCCGGGTGCAGCGGGTCGGCGGCGGGACGTTCCCGTTCGACGGCGAGACCGCCGCCCTGTCGCCGGCCGCCCTGAAGTCCCTCGACGGCGCGGCACGCCAGGTCGCGGAGCTCGCCGTCGGCAGCGTGGAACGCGGTGGGCCGGTACCCGTGCTGACCGTCGAGGGGCACGCCGACGTCGTCCGGGACGGCCTGCGGCACTTCGGGCTGTCCGTCCGGCTGGCCCGGCAGCGCGCCGAGGCCACCGCAGCCGCG
This sequence comes from Streptantibioticus silvisoli, assembly GCF_027947535.2. Classification (GTDB taxonomy): domain Bacteria; phylum Actinomycetota; class Actinomycetes; order Streptomycetales; family Streptomycetaceae; genus Streptantibioticus_C; species Streptantibioticus_C silvisoli. The sequence goes on along the minus strand of NZ_JAAGKO020000017.1, from coordinate 12,651 downwards.
TTCCGGGCCGCGCTGGCGACGCACCTGGCCGCGCTGCGGGCCGCCGGGCGCGCCGACGTGCCGGCCGACGCCGTCAGCGTCGTTCCGTCCGCCGCGGCCGGACCGCCGGCCACCGGCGGCCCGGTACCGGCCGGCGCCGTGGTGACGGTGGGCATGCCGGTGCCGGCGCCCTGACCCGGCGGGCCGGAGCTTCGGCTCGGCTCGGCTCAGCTCGGCTCGGCGTAGGCGTGCAGGCGCCGGTCCCAGTGCGGGTCGTCGAACGCCTTGGCCACCTCGCGCGGCAGGGTCAGCTGCACGTCGCGGCCGGCGTCGTCGTCGGGGGTGGCGTTGATGCGGAAGGTCCAGGGGATGAGGTTGGGCGGGTACTGGCACCAGAAGGGCCGGCCGGTGCCGAAGTCGATCCGGTAGACGGGGAGTCTGCCGAGGTTGTTGACCGCGACGGTGCTGTCGAACGCCTCCAGCGCCATCCGGCTCATCACGCCCTTCACCCGGCCGGCCCGGCGCTGGGACTCCAGGAAGCCGATCTCGTCGTGCATGACGGCGCCGGTCACGCCGTCCAGCGACTCGCGCAGCACGGTGGCCACGGTGGACAGCGGGGCCGCGCGCAGTTCGCCGGCGGCCATGCCGGGCCGGACGTTGGTGACGACGTTGCCCCAGTAGGCCTCGGGCAGGTCGCCCTTCAGGGCGGCGCGCGCGCCGATGACGATGCCGAGGCGTTCGCGGCTGTCGGCGGGCCGGTCGCGCAGTTCCGCGGCGACCTGCCACAGGTGGGCGGTCAGCGCGTCCGCCGACGACACCCACTTGCCGGTGCCGGCGAGCCCGGCCTGGGCGTTCTCCTTGATCGCGCCGATCTCGCCGGCGGTGAACCGCATCCCGACGGTCCGCATCCCGGTGGCGCCCTTGTTGACCCGCCACAGGAAGGCGAGCTTCTGGCGCCGGCCGACCACCGCGTACTGGTCGCTGTGCTCCTCGGCGCCCGGTCGGGCCAGGGAGGCCAGCGAGTCGAGCACGGCCCGGTCGTGGCAGGGTGCCGGGTGCTCCAGCCCCAGGTGCTCGGCGGCCCAGTGCTGCATGAACGTCATGTAGGCCGTGCCGTCGACGACGCTGTGGTTGATGCCGACGCCGAGCGCGCAGCCGCCGCCCATCCGGGTCAGCTTCACCGTCAGCACCGGCTCGTCGTGCCCGACGGCCATGAAGGGGTTGACGTTGCGCAGCAGGCGCTTGTCGACCGTGCTGTCGTAGTCGTAGTCGGGCAACGGCGCGTCCGCGTCGGCTTCGACGAAGACCGCGCCGGCGTCGTTGCACACCACGCTCAGTCCGCCGTCGGCGTCACGGGCGAGCCGCCCGGTGAGCAGCGGATAGTGTGCGAGCGTGCGCGCGAGCGAGGCGCGCAGGGCCGCGCCGTCCAGGGCGGTGCGGTAGAAGAACACCCGTGATGTCGCGAACGTGCCGGTGAGCAGGTCGAGGACGCTCAGCCGCACCCGTTCCCCGGAGGCCGACCCCGCCCGCACGATGAAGGAGGGGCCGCGGCTTCTGGAACGCGCGGAGCGGCGGGCTGTACTCATGCGACACGGCTCCCTGGATCATCGGGCGAACGACGCCGCGGGCGTACCCGGGCATCTGCCGTTCCAGCATCGCCTCCGGGGCACTGAGGTTTTCCCTAGAGCGCGCCGGGCCGCACGCCGGGTGCCGCGGGCGCCAGGTGGCGCGCGTCCTTTTGGTGGTTCCCTAGAGTTCCGGGCCCCGACTGGATCGGGCGGCCGACAGGTGCTGATGTGGACCCGTCCAACCGAACCGGACACCGGGGAGCGGTCGCCGACGGCCGCGCAACGCCGAACGTCCCCGCTGCTACCCACAGGAGGCCGCGGCCGATGGGGAACGACAAGACCGAGATCCTCGACCAGGTACGTGCGTACCACCAGAACAACGTGACGTCGGGATTCATCCCGGGCGTCACGCCCGTCATGGCATCAGGCGCGGTGCTGGACGAGAACGACCGGGTCGCCCTCGTGGAGGCCGCCCTCGACATGCGCATCGCCGCCGGGGTCAGCTCCCGGCGTTTCGAGCGGGCGCTGGCCAAGTACTTCGGCCTGCGCAAGGCGCACCTGACGAACTCCGGATCGTCGGCGAACCTGCTCGCGGTCAGCGCGCTGACCTCCCACCAGCTGGAGGACAGCAGGCTGGTGCCGGGCGACGAGGTCGTCACCGTCGCCGCGGGCTTCCCCACCACGGTGAACCCCATCCTGCAGAACGGCCTGGTGCCGGTCTTCGTCGACGTGGAGCTGGGCACCTACAACGCCTCGGTGGAGCGGATCGAGCAGGCGATCGGGCCGCGCACCAAGGCGATCATGATCGCCCACGCGCTCGGCAACCCCTTCGCCGTGCAGGAGATGGCCCAACTCGCCTCCGACCGGGGCCTGTTCCTCATCGAGGACAACTGCGACGCGCTGGGCAGCACCTACCGCGGGCAGCTGACGGGCACGTTCGGCGACATGGCGACGGAGAGCTTCTACCCCGCGCACCACATCACCATGGGCGAGGGCGGCTGCGTCCTGACCGACAACATGGTGCTGGCGCGGATCGTGGAGTCGATGCGCGACTGGGGCCGGGACTGCTGGTGCGAGCCGGGCGAGGACAACCGCTGCTTCAAGCGGTTCGAGCAGCAGATGGGCACCCTGCCGGAGGGCTACGACCACAAGTACATCTTCTCCCACATCGGCTACAACCTGAAGTCGACCGACCTTCAGGCGGCGCTGGGGCTCAACCAGCTGACCAAGATCGACGACTTCGGCACGGCGCGGCGCCACAACTGGGCGCGGTTGCGGGCCGGGCTCGACGGGGTGCCGCACCTGCTGCTCCCGGAGCCCACACCGGACAGCGACCCGAGCTGGTTCGGCTTCGCCATCACCGTGCTCGACGACGCGCCGTTCGCCCCCAAGGAGCTGATCGACCACCTGGAGTCGGCGAAGGTGGCCACCCGGCGTTTCTTCGCCGGCAACCTCACCCGTCACCCCGCCTACCAGGAGCGGGAGTTCCGGGTGAGCGGGCCGCTGACCAACAGCGACACGATGGCCGAGGCCACCTTCTGGATCGGTGTCTTCCCCGGGCTGACCGACGAGATGCTCGACCACAGCATCGCGACCCTGACCGAGTTCGCCACGCGTCACCGCTGACCGGACCGGCTGCGAAAGCGGCCCCGCTCCCCCGATGAGGGGGAGCGGGGCCGCTTTCGGCGTGCGGCCGGCGGGTTCAGCCGCGCGGCTGCGGGGCCCAGGCGCGCAGCCGGTCCGCCGCGCCCGCCGCGCCGCCGGCCTCGCGCACCGCGGTGCGCACCTCGGCGAGGCGGCCGGCGAGGTCGGGGTCGGTGGTCAGCGCGTCGACCGCGTCGGCCAGGGTGTCCGGGGTGAACCGGTCGGGCAGTACGGTCCGGCCGACCCGCAGTTCCTCCAGCCGCCGCGCGCTGATGGCGAGTTCGTGCGCCTGGGGCAGGGTGACGACGGGGGTGGCGTAGTACAGCGCCTCCATGACGCTGCCCATGCCGCCGTGGCAGACCAGGACGTCGGCCCGCGGCAGGACCGCCGGGTGCGGCAGCCACGCGTGGATCTCGACGTGCTCGGGTACGGGGCCGAGCCGGGCGGGGTCGACGCCGCGGCCGGTGGTCATCACCACGTGCCAGCGTTCGCTGTCGAACGCGTCGGCGCAGTCCTGGAGGAATCCCGGGCGGGCGACGGACTCGGTGCCCAGCGACACCAGGGCCAGCCGCTCGCTGTCACGGGCCGGCGTCCAGGCCGGGCCGGCGTACTCGGTGACGGTGGGGCCGGTGAAGGCGTAGCTGTCGTCGAAGATGTCGCCCTGCATCTGGAACAGCTTCGGCAGGAAGACCAGGTTGCGGTCGTCCCACTCGTTGGCGAAGCGTCCCAGGTCGGCGTCGGCAACGCCGTTGGTCCGCACGAAGTCGACGACCGCGTGGGCGCCCTTGACCATGACCGGGTTCTCCGCGTCCCACATCTGCGCCCGCAGGGAGAAGGAGTCGTTCGCCGCGTGGCTGGGGAAGAACTGCACCGACACCGCGCCCAGCCGGTAGGCGGTCATGCGGGCCGCGATGACCGACTCGAAGTCGTAGAGCACGACGTCGGGCGGGTCCTCCTGGAAGGCGGCCATGGCGAGCGGGTAGACCTTGTCCATGGTTTCCATGAGCAGGGCGTAGCCGTCGGCGGCCAGCTGGTCGGGGGAGGGAACCGCGGCCCGGTAGAAATCGCCTCGCTCGGAGTCGTAGACCACGGCCCGGGCGCCCGTACCCTCGACGAGGGGGGCGAAACGGCGGTCGATCACGAATGTGACGCGATCTCCGCGGGCCATCAGTTCACGAGCGGTCTGCAGCACCGGATTGACGTGACCGAAATCCGGGAAAACGAAGACAGCGAAATGGAGCGCCTTCACATCGGTGCGCTGGGACATGGTCGTCACCTTCGTTCCGACCGCGCCCGGGACGGGCCCGGTCCGTGTGAGGTTCAGGAAGTGCCACGGAGCGCGGCGTAATAGGCCAGGCATGCCTCGTAGTCGGGGAGCAGGCCGGTTTCGCGGGCCCGGGCGACCGACATGGCGCCGGCGTCCTTGGCCGACATCAAAGGGGCGTCCGGCAGGTCCCACGGCAGGTTCAGTTCGGGGTCGAACGGGTCGATGTCCAGTTGGGTGCCCGGGACGAACTCGGTCGAGCACAGGTAGGAGACACAGGTGTCGTCGGTGAGCGCGAGGAAGCCGTGGACCAGCCCCTCCGCCACGAAGACGGTGTCGCCCGACTCCGCGTCGAGCCGGTTTGCCTCGTACACCCCGTAGGTCGGCGACCCGGTGCGCAGGTCGACCACGATGTCGAGCACCGCACCGCGCACGCAGCAGACGATCTTCGCCTGGCCGGATGCCAGCAAGGTGCCGTGCAGACCGCGCAGGGTGTTCTTCCGCGACACGGAGTAGTTCACCTGGGTGATCGGGATGGGACGCCCGATTTCCTCGGCGAGTTCGCCGTGCCGGAAGGACTCGTAGAAATTTCCTCGCGAATCGGTGAACTTGTGCGGCGTGATGCGGAACGCGTCCGGTACCGCCATCTCTCGAACCTTCATGATGGTGCCAACGCTATGGCGTGTAATTCCAGCCTCGTTGAAGGACCGCTCCCGGGACGCTCGAGTCCATTCATTCTGGATGAGCCCACGATAGGCGACTGGAATGGTTGAGCTGTAGCGCCCCGGCAGTGCATGCGTGGTTCGCGTGCGCGCCGCGCCGGGACGGGATCTGTGAGGAGGCTGGCATGGCGGTGGTCGATGGGCATCGGCTCGCCGTGGCGACGGACGAGGCACCCCGGCGGGTGATCGTCATGGGCGGCACCGGCTTCCTGGGCCGTCACGCGGTCGCCGCTTTCGCGGCCGCGGGCGTGGACGTGCTGGCCGTCTCCCGCCAGGCGACCCTCGCCACGGCCGGCTGCCGCTCCTGTCACCTCGACATGTTGGACGGCAGCCCCGCCGAGCTGGCGCGGATCATCGACGCCGAGCGTCCGGTGGCGGTGGTCAACGCCGCCGGTGTGGCGTGGTCACCGTCGCCCGAGCACATGGAGCAGGGCAACCACCAGCTCGTGGAGTGGCTGCTGTCGGCGCTGGACCACGCTGCGTGGAAGCCGCGTCTGGTGCACCTGGGCTCCATGCACGAGTACGCCCCGCAGCCGGTGGGTTCGTCGCTGGACGAGTGGGGTTCGGTACGGCCCACCACGCAGTACGGCCGTACGAAGCTGCTGGGCACCCGGGCGGTGCTGGAGGCCGCCGCGGCCGGCCGCACCGACGCGGTCGTGCTGCGGCTGTCGAACGTGATCGGCGCGGGTTCGCCGCCGAACAGTCTGCTGGGCCGGGTGGCCCAGCAGCTGAAGGAGGCGTCCCGCACCTCCGGGCCGGCCGTGATCCGGGTGGCGCCGCTGCGGGCGCACCGCGACTTCGTGGACGTACGGGACACTTCCGAGGCCATCATGTGCGCGGCGACGGCACCGATCGGTGCCCGCCGGGTGTTCAACATCGGGCGCGGCGAGGCGGTTCACGTGCGGTCGCTGGTGGACCAGCTGATCGCGGCGAGCGGTATCGCGGCCGAGGTGGTGGAGGAGGACGCCGGCGGTTCGACCAGGCCGCCGACGGATCCCGACTGGATGCGGGTGGACATCCGGCTGGCCCGCCGGCTGCTGGGATGGTCGCCGTGGCGGGGGCCGGACGTCTCGGTGCAGGAACTGTGGAAGGCGACGATGTCGGAGTGACCGGTGACCGGTGACCGGCGGGTCAGCCGGGCAGCAGGCTGAGGTCCGCGGTCGACTCCTTGCCCTCCAGCACGTGCTGCTGGATGCGCTGGATGCCGGGCGAGGGGTCGAGCCCGAGTTCGTCGCGCAGCACGGTGCGCAGCTGCTGGTAGACCTGGAGTGCCTCGTCGCGCCGGCCGCAGCGTTGCAGGGCGATGATCAAGCTGCCCTGGAACCATTCGTGCAGCGGATGGGCGCAGGCCAACTCCTTGAGTTCGCCGACCAGTTCGCGGTGCAGGCCGAGGCTGAGCTCGGCGCTGACCCGCAGTTCCATGGTGTGCATGTGGCGTTCCTGCAGGCGCATGGCGTGCGCCTGGAGCAGCGGGCCCTGGATGACGTCGGCCAGCGCGGGCCCGGTCCACAGCGCCAGGGCGGCGTTGAGCAGTTCGGCCGCCGTGCGCGGGTCGCCCTCGCGCAGCGCGGCCTGGCCCCGGGCGGACAGTTCGGCGAACTCCGCCTCGTCGCACTCGCCCGGCCCGACCCGCAGCAGGTAGCCGGCGGCCTTGGTGACCAGCGGTCCGTTGTTGTCGGCGGGGTCGCCGTTGGGTTCCAGCAGCTTGCGCAGCAGGTAGACGTAGGTCTGCACGGTGCCGGTGGCACTGCGCGGCGGCCGGCCCTCCCACAGTTCGGTGGCCAGGGCGCTGAGCGAGACGTGTTCGTTGCGCCGGGCGATCAGGACGGCGAGCACCTGGCGCACCTTGGGCGCGCTGGGTGTCGTCGTGCGTCCGCCGGCGGTGACCTCCATGAGGCCGAGTGTGCGGCACCTCAGCATGCTGGCGCCCCCACAACGTTCTCCTCGGCGGGCAGCGCGGCCCGCTCCCTGAGCGACTCCCACCAGTCGCGGTTGTCGCGGTACCAGGCCACCGTCTCCGCCAGGCCCTCGACGAAGTTCTTGCGCGGGGTGTAGCCCAGCTCGGCGTGGCTCTTGCTCCAGTCCACCGAGTAGCGCAGGTCGTGCCCCTTGCGGTCGGTGACGTACTCGATCCGGTCGTGGGAGGCGCCGCAGGCCTCCAGCAGCAGGTGGGTCAGCTCCCGGTTGGTCAGCTCGGTCCCGCCGCCGATGTTGTAGACCTCGCCGGGGCGTCCGCCGGTGCGCACCAGCTCGATGCCGCGCACGTGGTCGTCGATGTGCAGCCAGTCGCGGATGTTGAGGCCGTCGCCGTACAGCGGCACGTTCTTGCCGTCGAGCAGGTTGGTGACGAACAGCGGGATGAGCTTCTCGGGGAACTGGTGGTGGCCGTAGTTGTTGGAGCAGCGGGTGACGCGCACGTCGGTGCCGTGGGTGCGGTGGTACGACAGCGCGATCAGGTCGCTGGCGGCCTTGGACGCGGCGTACGGGGAGTTGGGGCTCAGCGGCGTGGTCTCCGCGGTGGAGCCGGTGCTGATCGAGCCGTAGACCTCGTCGGTGGAGACGTGCACGAAGGTCTCGATGCCGTGCCGGTGGGCCGCGTCCACCAGCACGTGGGTGCCCAGGACGTTGGTGCGGACGAACTCGGCGGAGTCGGAGATGGAGCGGTCCACGTGGGACTCGGCGGCGAAGTGCACGACCTGGTCGTGTTCGGCGACCAGCCGGCCGGTCTCCACCGGGTCGCAGATGTCGGCGATCGCCAGGGCGAAGCGGTCGGACCCGCGGACCGGGTCCAGGCTGGAGGAGCTGGCCGCGTAGGTCATCTTGTCCAGGACGGTGACCGAGACGTCGGGCGGGCCCGAGGGACCGAGCAGCGTCCGTACGTAGTGCGATCCGATGAAACCGGCGCCGCCGGTTACCAGGATTCTCGTATGAGTCATCTGGGCTGTGGCGCGCTGAACCCCAACGGGGTCATCGCGCCGGCCTCCTTCCCTCTGTGAGCAGTGCGGGACGGCGCGCGTGCCGTCCTGATCCGTGCGGTTGCCGCGTCGGCGGCGTTCAGCGGCTCATGGCGATACGCTCCAGTTCCGCCACCGTCTCATACGGCGTCGGCATGGCGGCCGACTCGTCGCTCAGCCGCTTGGCGTTGACGGCGAAGGTGGCGTCGTCCAGCATGCGGCGGGTGTGGTGGACGACCTTCTCCGGGGTGACCTCGCTGTGGTGCAGGAAGACTCCGGCCCCCTCGCGTTCGAGGGTGCGTCCGCGCATCTCCTGGTCGGCGACGTAGGTGGACAGCGTCAGCTGCGGTACGGCGTTGACCAGGGCGGTGGAGAAGGTCCCCCAGCCGCCGTGGTGGATGACCAGTGAGCAGCTGGGCAGCAGGGTGTGCAGGGCGACGCCGTGCACGGCCCGGACGTTCTCCGGCAACTCCCCGAGCTGGGCGCGCTGTTGCGGCATGAGGGCCGCGACCACCTCGATGTCGAGGGCGGACAGGGCGGTGAGGATGTCCGGGACGCTGATGTAGTCCCCGCCGTACGCCTCGGTGTTGGTGCGGCCCAGGGTCAGGCACACCCGCGGGCGCTTGGGGGCGTCGCGCAGCCAGTCCCACAGCACCGCGGGGCCGTTGTAGGGCTGGTAGCGCATGGACACGGTGCGCAGCCCGGTGTGCGGACGCAGCTTGGGCGGCAGGGTGTCGAGGGTGAACTGGCCGTTGAGCAGTTCCTCGTCGCAGACCACGCCGAACGGGGCTCCGCGCTCGTCGATCCATTCGGCGAGCGGGTCGGTGCGTTCGGCCGGCGGCTGCTGGGCGTGCAGTTCGACGAAGGTGCGGCGGGCCTGCGCGTAGACGTCGGCGCACCACAGCAGGCGGGCGTGGGCGGCACCGCAGGCCCGGGCGGCGATGGCGCCCGCGTAGGCGAGCGGGTCACGCACGACGAGGTCGGGCCGCCAGCTGCGGGCCAGTTCCACCATGTCGTCGATGACGGGGTCGTTGTAGCGGGCGAATCCCCACGGCACGCTGATCTCGTAGCGGCGGCGCATCGCGGGCCAGTCGACCTGCCCGGGAGCCAGCCGGCTCCAGTTGGCGACGTCGGCGTCCTGGCTCTCGCGCGAGCCGGACATGTCGGAGTGGATGCCGTGGTCGCGGCCGACGGGCGCCGCGATCAGTCCGGCCCCGGTGATGGTGTCGGTCAGCGAGGGCTCGTTGGCCATCAGTACCTCATGGCCGGCCGAGGTCAGGGCCCAGGCGAGTGGCACCATGCCATACAGGTGCGCCGACTCGGACAAGCCGGCGAAAAGCACGCGCATGGATTCTCCTCGTGGTTCACGGGAGGACGCGGCGACGAGCCGCGGTCACCCCTCCAGGACGGTGATGGCGCTGAGCGGACAGGCGTCGCGGGCTTCGCGGACGGACTCCGCGAGATGGGGCCCGGGGTTCTGGATGAGCAGGACCGCGTGGCCGTCCTGCTCGTCCTGGTCGAAGACCTCGCCGGCCGCGAGGACACATTGGCCGGTGCCCAGGCACCTGTCGTGGTCGATGACGATCTCCATGCGGCCCTTCTGCGGTGTCCGGTGGGATGGGATGCCCATAGTGCGGCGGTCACGCGGTGTTGCGGAGCGGTGGGGGCCCGGTCTGGTGATTCCTCCAGACATCGGCCCGGCCCGGGGCGGCCGGCCGCCGTGCCGCGGGGACTCGGTGAATCCCTAGAGTTCCGGGTCCGGCGCTGGCGGCCCGCTCGCGGGCCGTGCTGGGGTGGGCCGACGGACGGCCGGCGGGAACGCCGGCCCGAGGTGTGAGAACGGCCCCGGCCGTACCGGGCACAGGAGAGCCCCGGCCGTACCGGGCGCAGGAGAGGGGAACCCTGGTGGTGCACGACGACAGCCTGAACCCGCCGGACACGCCGGAGGCGTCCTCGCCGGCCGCGGACCACGGGCCCGGCAAGGTGCCCACCGTGGACCCGGACGGCGGGACGACCCTGCTGGCCTGGCTGGAGCGCAAGCGGCGCGAGTGCCCGGTGTGGTGGGACGACTCCGAGCACGTGCACGTCTTCGGTCACCAGGACGTCCAGGCGATCCTGTCGGACCCGGCGACGTACTCCTCCGACACCGTGGGCCGGCTGTCCGGCGGCAAGCGCAAGGCGCCGCGCGGCACGCTGCTGCTGCTCGACCCGCCGCTGCACGGCAAGATGCGGCGGATGGTGAGCCGGGCGTTCACCAACAACCTGGTCGCGGCCCTGGAGCCGTGGATCACCGAGCTGACCGGCGAGCTGCTCGACGCGGTCGACGGTGACCGGTTCGACCTGGTCGACGCGCTGGCCAACCCGCTGCCGGTGACCGTCATCGCCGGAATGCTGGGCGTGCCGCAGTCCGACCGGGACCTGTTCCAGAAGTGGGCCGACCAGCTGCTGTCGACCGACCCGGACGACCCCGACAGCGTGAAGCAGATGGAGGAGACCGCGGTCGGGATCTCCTCCTACCTCCAGGACTTCATCGACGCGCGCCGCAAGGAGCCGCAGGACGACCTGCTGGGCACCCTGGTGCACGCGGAGATGGACGGCGAGCACCTGGACGACGAGGACATCGCGAGTTTCTCCACCCTGCTGCTGCTGGCCGGGCACATCACCACCTCGGTGCTGATCGGCAACGCCCTGCTGTGCCTGGACGCCACCCCGGGGCTGCTGGAGCGGGTGCGCGCCGACCGTTCGATGATCCCGGCGGTCGTGGAGGAGACGCTGCGGCTGCGCCCGCCGTTCACCCGCATCGAGCGGGTCACCACGCGGGAGGTGGAGCTGGGCGGCCGGACGGTGGGCCCGGACACCCTGGTGCACCTGTGGCTGCTGTCGGCCAACCAGGACGGCGCCGTCTTCGAGGACCCCGCGGCGTTCTCCCCGGGCCGCTCCAACGTCCGGCAGGCCGCGTTCGGCCACGGCATCCACTACTGCATCGGCGCGGTGCTGGCCCGGCTGGAGGGCCGGGTGGTGCTCAACGCGATGCTGGACCGCTTCTCGGCGATCCGGGTGGACCCCGAGGCCACCTTGTCCTTCCACGGCACCAACGTCTACGGCGCCCGGCACCTGCCGCTGGTCGTCGAGCGAGCCTGACGCGGGCGGACGCCGCCCCGCACCGAAACCCACCGCGCCCCGGACGGACCGGACGGAGTAGAGATGAAGACCAGGCCAGAACCTCCCGTGATACCCAGTGAACGTGGCAAGTGCCCGTTCGACCCGCCCTCGGAGTACTCGCGGCTCCGCGAGAAGGACCCGATCAGCCCGATCACCTTCGAGGTGGCGCCGAACGACCGCGCGGGCTGGCTGGTCACCCGGCACGACTACGTGCGGCAGATCCTCGCCGACCCGCGCTTCAGCCACCGCAACGAGCTGCTGGCCCACGTGGTCGCGCCGCCGTTCCCCATCCCGGAGTACAACCCGCAGCCGTCACCGCCCGGGGCGTTCGCCAAGACCGACAACCCCGAGCACGCCAAGTACCGGCGGCTGCTGGCCGGGCACTTCACGGTGCGCCGCATCCAGCAGCACGAGCCGGAGCTGGCGTCGATCATCGACGGCGTGCTGGACGAGATGGAGGCGTCGGGCTCGTCGGCCGACCTGCTGAAGGTGTTCGCCGAGACCATCCCTGCCCGGTCGGTGTGCTCGCTGATGAACGTGCCGCCGGAGCTGGTGGCGGACATGTCCGAGCACTTCGGCGCGCTGATGAAGCTGACGTACACGATGGAAGAGTTCATCGGCCACATGGAGGCCATCGACGCGGTCTTGCGCGACATGGTCAAAAAGCGCGCGGCCGAGCCGATGGACGACTTCTTCGGCCAGCTCATCGCGACCGGCGAGCTGACCGAGGACGAGCTGGTCAACCTCGCGGTGCTGACCGTGGGCGGTTCGCTCGACACCACGCCCAACATGCTGGGCCTGAGCGTCTTCGCGCTGCTGGAGCACCCCCAGCAGCTGGCGCGGCTGCGGGCCCGCCCCGACCTGTACGAGACGGCGGTCGACGAGCTGCTGCGCTACCTGACCATCTCCCAGATGGGTTCCAGCCGGTGCGCGCTGGAGGACGTGGAGATCGGCGGCCGCACCATCAAGGCCGGCCAGACGGTGGTGCTCTCGCTGCCGTCCGCCAACCGCGACCCCTCGGTCTTCCCGGCGCCCGACGAGCTGGACGTCGCCCGGCTGCCGCGCAAGCACCTGGCGCTGGGCTTCGGTGCCCACCAGTGCCTGGGCCAGCACCTGGCGCGCTCCACCATGCGCATCGCCCTGCGCAAGCTCTTCGACCGCTTCCCGTCGCTGCGGCTGGCGGTTCCGGCCGACGAGGTCCCGCTGCGCGACCGCGCGGTGCACTACGGCGTCGACGAGCTGATGGTCGCCTGGGACTGACCGCCCGGACGGCAGCCGGTCGGCGCGAGCCGCTGGTGCTGCTGGTGGACGACGCCCAGTACGCCGACGCGGCCACCGTGCAGTTCCTGTCCTTCAGC
>NZ_JAAGKO020000016.1 GCF_027947535.2 Streptantibioticus silvisoli | reverse complement strand
CCCGCACCCCGCACCCCGCACCCCGAGCCCCGGCCGTGCCCCCGCCGCCCCCGCGCCCGCGCCCGCGCCCGCCCCCAACGCCGAAACCCACCCCCCAACGCCGAAAGCGGCACCCCCGACCGGGGATGCCGCCTTCAGTTTGCTGCGGGTACTGCGGGTACTGCGCGTCCTGCGTGCGGCGCGGAGTTCCGATCCCGGGGGATCAGAAGTCCATGCCACCGCCCATGCCACCGGTCGGGTCGCCCGCGGGGGCGGACTTCTCCGGCTTGTCGGCGATGACGGCCTCGGTGGTGAGGAAGAGCGCCGCGATGGAGGCGGCGTTCTGCAGCGCCGAACGGGTGACCTTGGCCGGGTCGATGATGCCGGTCGCGACCAGGTCGACGTACTCGCCGGTCGCGGCGTTCAGGCCGTGGCCGGTGGGGAGGTTGCGCACCTTCTCCACCACGACGCCGCCTTCGAGACCACCGTTGATGGCGATCTGCTTGAGCGGGGCCTCCAGGGCCAGCTTGACGATCGCGGCACCGGTGGCCTCGTCGCCGGTCAGGTCCAGCTCCAGCTTCTCGAACACCGAGGAAGCCTGGATGAGCGCCACGCCGCCACCGGCGACGATGCCCTCTTCCACGGCGGCCTTGGCGTTGCGCACCGCGTCCTCGATGCGGTGCTTGCGCTCCTTGAGCTCCACCTCGGTGGCCGCGCCGGCCTTGATGACGGCCACGCCGCCGGCCAGCTTGGCGAGGCGCTCCTGGAGCTTCTCGCGGTCGTAGTCGGAGTCCGACTGCTCGATCTCGGCGCGGATCTGGTTGACGCGGCCCGCGACCTGGTCGCTGTCGCCGGCACCGTCGACGATGGTGGTCTCGTCCTTGGTGATGACGACCTTGCGGGCGCGGCCGAGCAGGTCCAGCCCGGCGTTGTCCAGCTTGAGGCCGACCTCTTCGGAGATGACCGTGCCACCGGTGAGGATGGCGATGTCGTTCAGCATCGCCTTGCGGCGGTCGCCGAAGCCCGGAGCCTTGACGGCGACGGACTTGAAGGTGCCGCGGATCTTGTTGACGACCAGGGTCGACAGGGCTTCGCCCTCGACGTCCTCGGCGATGATCAGCAGCGGCTTGCCGGACTGCATGACCTTCTCCAGCAGCGGGAGCAGGTCCTTGACCGCGGAGATCTTGGAGTTGACGATCAGGATGTAGGGGTCGTCGAGCGACGCCTCCATCCGCTCCATGTCGGTCGCGAAGTACGCCGAGATGTAGCCCTTGTCGAAGCGCATGCCCTCGGTGAGCTCGAGCTCGAGCCCGAAGGTCTGCGACTCCTCGACGGTGATGACGCCTTCCTTGCCGACCTTGTCCATGGCCTCGGCGATGAGCTCGCCGATCTGGGTGTCGGCGGCGGAGATGGAGGCGGTCGAAGCGATCTGCTCCTTGGTCTCCACATCCTTGGCCTGCTCCAGCAGCTGGGCGGAGACGGCCTCGACGGCCTTCTCGATGCCACGCTTGAGGGCCATCGGGTTGGCACCGGCGGCGACGTTGCGCAGGCCCTCGCGGACCAGCGCCTGCGCCAGGACGGTCGCGGTCGTCGTGCCGTCACCGGCGACGTCGTCCGTCTTCTTCGCGACCTCCTTGACCAGCTCGGCGCCGATCTTCTCGTACGGGTCCTCCAGCTCGATCTCCTTGGCGATGGAAACACCATCGTTGGTGATCGTGGGGGCGCCCCACTTCTTCTCGAGGACGACGTTGCGGCCCTTGGGGCCGAGAGTCACCTTGACGGCGTCGGCGAGCTGGTTCATCCCGCGCTCGAGGCCGCGCCGAGCCTCCTCGTCGAACGCGATGATCTTGGCCATGTGAAGTGGTCCTCCCGGACGGGGTGGATTGCTCCGGACCGATGCGACGCCCGCGACGGACGGCCCGCCGGACACCGGTCACTTCCCGGTACCCCACGGACCTCGTCGAACCGGTCCTTCTGTCACTCTCAACGTCAGAGTGCTAACGCCAATAGTTAGCACTCTGACCCATCGAGTGCAAGCGCCTGAGGGGGTGATGGGGCAGAACCGCAGGTGGCGGACGCGGCGCGGCCCCGGTCCCGCCGGGCTGGCGGGACCGGGGCCGCCGGGTGGCGGGGGGCGGTCAGAAGCCGCTGTCGCCCGAGCCGCGGTTGACGGTGTACCCGTTCGGGTTGTTCAGACCGCCGGAGGAGGTACCGCTGACGGTGACTCCGGTGGCGGTCAGGGAGCCGGTGACGTCGTTGATGTTGATGCCGTAGGTGCCGGCGCCGCTGATGGTGTCGTTGGTCAGGGTCAGGTTGCTGATCTGGTGGGCGTAGCTGAGCAGGACGCCCTCGTACGTGCTCTTGGTGATGGTGTTGCCGGTGACGCTGACCGG
Source organism: Streptantibioticus silvisoli (assembly GCF_027947535.2). Taxonomy (GTDB): domain Bacteria; phylum Actinomycetota; class Actinomycetes; order Streptomycetales; family Streptomycetaceae; genus Streptantibioticus_C; species Streptantibioticus_C silvisoli. The sequence goes on along the minus strand of NZ_JAAGKO020000016.1, from coordinate 130,579 downwards.
CTGGGTGATGTCGGACTGGCTGGCGTAGATCCACAGGCCGCCCAGCGACGAGCCCCAGTTGACGTTGTAGGAGCCGGTGCGGGTCAAGGTGTTGTTGGCGACGGTGGTGGCGCCGGTGAAACCGCCGCCGAACGCGGTGCTGATGGTGATGCCGGAGCCGAAGGCCACGGTGTCGCTGACCGCGTTGTGCTCGATGGTGTTGTTCGCGCCGCCGTAGACCCCGATGCCGTTGGCCTGGATGGGGCTGGAGACGGTGTTGTGGGTGACGTCGCAGTTGGTGACCTGGCCGCCCTCGGTGTCCAGGGCGATCTCGTCGTCACCGGTGTTGCGCACGAAGGACTGCTCGACGTGGGTGTTGTTGCTGCCGCCGTGCACGTGGATGCCGTCGGCGAACACGTCGCGCACCCGCAGGCCGGCCACCTCCAGGCCACTGCCGGGGTTCGCCCACAGGCCGACCTTGGTGTGCTCGATCCACACGTCGAACAGCAGTGAGCCGGAGGTGAAGGTGCCCTCGATGCCAGCCGCGCCGGAGTCGTTGTTGCGGGAGGTCTGGTCACCGGAGATGGTCAGGTCGGCGATCTGGTTCTTGCCGCCGGTGGTGTACAGGCCGCCGGAGCCGTTCTCCGCGGTGGCCTGGATCTTGGTGTACCACTCGCCGGCGCCGCGGACCGCGACGTTGGCGAGGCTGACCCGGCCGGAGATGTCGTAGGTGCCGGCCGGGAACCACAGGCCGGTGCCGGTGCCCGACAGCGCGGACAGCGCGCTGTTGATGGCGTTGGTGTCGTCGGCGCCGCTGTTGGGCGTGACGCCGTAGCTGGTCACCGAGGTGTAGCCGGACGGCATGGTGTACGCCGGGTCGACCTGCTCGGCGTCCAGCACGTCGATGGTGTACGACGCGGCGGTGTCGGCGGCGTCCTTCTGGAGCTTGATGACGGTGCCGGCCGGCTGGTTGCCGATCAGCGCCGAGGTCTCGTCGAAGAAGTGGTGGCCGGTGCCGTCGCTGGGCGCGTTGGTGTCGTAGTAGCCGCCGCCGTACAGCCAGGAGTACTTGTTGGTCAGCGTCAGGTCGGTGACCTTCGTGGCGCCGGAGTAGACCGCCAGCGGCGCGGTGTAGGCCGACCCGTCGGAGGAGTCGGGGATGGAGTAGCGCACCACGATGGAGTTGGCCGGCTTGGTCAGGGTGAACGACACGTACTGGCCGGTGGACTTCAGCTGCACCGACTGGCGGGCGGTGGACTCCGCCGACAGGCTCGGGTAGGCGGTGCTGGCCGCGAGCACGGTGCCGTTGGTCGTCGCGGCGGCCGCGCGGTACTCGGTGTACGGGGCGGTGGCGCCCGGGTCGGCCAGCGCGGTGCCGCCGTTGACCACGGTGTTGTCGATGGCCACGTTGCCGGAGTCGCCGGAGTCGGTCTGGTAGCCGATGAGGTTGAGGCCGGAGCGCAGCGCGACGGTCTTGGACACGTACTGCCATCCGGTGCCGGCCGGCAGGCTCAGCTGGCCGTTCTTCACGCCGTTGAGGTAGAGCGAGACGGTCTGCGCGGAGCCGGTGGTGTTGTCGTAGCCGACGGCGACCGGGTAGTTGCCGGCCGAGGGCACGTCGGTGGTGATGGCGACCTCGGAGCCCTGCGCGGTGAAGCCGCTGAGGTAGCTGCTGCCGGTGTAGCCCGACAGGCTGGTGGCGACCGCCGGGCCGCCGGTGAAGAACGCGGTGGAGGCCTGGTAGACCTGGCCGGGCGCCGACGAGGTGCCGCCGCCACCGCCGCCGGTGGTGATCGCACCGACGGTGATGTTGTCGATGTTGACGTTGCCGGAGTCGGTGGTGTCGTACTTGTAGGCGATCGTGTTCGAGCCCGACTTCAGGGTCAGGGTCTCGGACTTGGTGGTCCAGGTGTTCCAGTCGGCGGTGGCCGGCAGCGAGGTCTGGAGCGCCTTGGTGCCGTTGACGTAGACCGACAGCGTCATGGTCGCCGTGGTGCCGTTGGCGTACCGCAGCGCGACGGGCGCGGTGCCGGCCGCCGAGGCGCTGACGGTGAAGGTGGTGGCGGCGGTGCCCTTGTCGGTGTCGGTGTAGCCCTCGACGAACCCGGTGCCGGTGTAGCCGGTGTGGTCGGTGCCGACGACCGCGCCGCCGGCCAGCGCGGCGGACTCGGCCTCGTACTGGCCGGACGGGGCGGAGGCGACCGGGGCGAGCGCGATGTCGTCGAGGTTGACGTTGCCCGAGTCGGTGCTGTCGAACTTGTAGGCGATGGTGTTGGAGCCCGACTTCAGCGTGACGGTGCTGCTGGCGGTGGTCCAGGTGTTCCAGTCGGCGGTGGCCGGCAGCGACAGCTGCACGGACTTGGTGCCGTTGACGTAGACCGACAGCGTCATGGTGGCGCCGGTTCCGTTGGAGTAGCGCAGGCCCGAGGTGTAGGACCCGGCGGAGGCGGCGCTGACGGTGAAGGTGGTGGCGGCGGTGCCCTTGTCGGTGTCGGTGTAGCCCTCGACGAAGCCGCTGCCGGTGTAACCGGTGTGGTCGGTGCCGGCGACCGCGCCACCCGACAGGGCGGCGGACTCGGCCTGGTAGGTGGTGGTCGCCGCGGCGGCGCGCTGGGCGGTGAACCCGGCGAGCGCGAGCAGCAGTGCGAAGAGGGTGAGCAGGGGCAGCGCCCGGGGTCTTCCGGCGCGATTCGTGGGCATGACGGTGCTCCAGGGGGAAAGGAGAGGGTCAACAGAGCGTGGAGCCGAGTGAATTGACGCGCACAGTAGTGCTGCCGACAAATTCCCACAATGTTTCGCGCGGATGAAGAAAATAACTGACAGTCGGCCGCGATTATGGTTACTCGGCTTGCATACGCCGTTGAGCTGCCCATTTGCCGGAACAACCCCGGTCGGAAGACCCTCTTCGCCGAATTCGGCAGCCATTTTCTGTCGCCTTCTTGCAGAAAGGCGTCAACAGCCGCTGAGGCTTACCCCATTCGCCCCGTTCGCCCCCGGGGCACCACGTCAGTCGGCCGGCGGGCGGCGCACCGGGCCGGTCGACATCCGTACCACCAGCTCCGGTTCGTGCAGGAGTTCCTTGGGGGTGGGCGCGTTTCCCTCGATCTGGTTGACGAGCAGCGCGACGGCGGCGCGGGCCATCGCGTCGATGGGCTGGCGCAGGGTGGTCAGCGGCGGGTCGGTGTAGTTCATGAACGCCGAGTCGTCGAAGCCGACCACCGAGACGTCGGCCGGCACCCGCAGGCCGGCCCGGCGGGCGGCGCGGACCGTGCTGAGGCCGAGGATGTCGCTGCCGCAGATGACGGCGGTGGCGCCGGCCGCCAGCAGTTCGCCGGCGACGGCCTGGCCGCCTTCGAAGGAGAACAGCGCCTGGCCGATCCGGCCGGTGATGTCGAGCCCGGCGCGGGCGGCGAGCCGGGTGAACGCCTCGGTCTTGCGCCGGGACGGCACGTGCGCGGTCGGGCCGACCATGAGCGCGATGTCGCGGTGGCCGAGGGAGACCAGGTGGTGGAAGGCCTGCTCGACGGCGGCGGCGTCGTCGGTGGAGACCTGCGGGAAGCCGGGATGGTCCACGGCGGCGTTGAGCAGCACGACGGGCACGCCGCGGCCCAGCAGGTTGGCGTACTCCTCGGCGCTCAGCCCGCCGCAGAACACGACGCCGGAGACCTGCTGGTCCAGCAGCATCGCCACGTACTCCGCCTCGGTCAGCCCGCCGGCCGAGCGGGTGCACAGCACCGGGGTGAAACCGAGCTGCACCAGCGCGCCGCCGACCACCTCGGCCAGCGCCGGGAAGATCGGGTTCTGCAGCTCCGGCACCACGACGCCCACCAGCCGGGCGCGTACGCCGCGCAGCTGGGTGGGCCGTTCGTAGCCGAGGACGTCCAGCGCGGTGAGGACGGCCTGCCGGGTGGTGTCGGAGACGCCCGGTTTGTCGTTCAGGACGCGGCTGACCGTGGCCTCACTCACGCCGACCTTGCGGGCCACTTCGGCGAGTCTGCGAGTCATGCAACGCAATATGTCATAGACCTGCGTCCGTTTGCAGTAGTCCTGCATCAGCTTTCGCTGAGCGATCAGCTTTTTGCGTAAATTCGTTTCACTATTGCAGGTCGGCAGGGTGAGCCGTACCTTGTGCTGCACGCCGGACCGATGCCGCCGCCCTTACCCCGGGAGCGGTCGATCCAGGGGCCGGAGCCGCCTGCCCCCCGGGCCTCACCGTGCGGGCAGGGCCGCGCCCGCACCGGACTCACCGCGCCGTACGCGGCGGCACATGATAACTCCACTCAGGGACACCAAGATGACTGGTATCAGACCGGGCGGCCGTGCCCGGATACTCCTCGCCGCCACCCTCACCGCGGGCCTCGCGCTCGGGCTGACCGCCTGCGGCGGCTCGGGTTCCGGGACCAAGGCCTCGGCGGACGGCAAGGTCACCATCAGCGTCGGGTGCGAGCCGCCGACCTCCAAGCCGGTCTCGCGGGACGGCTGGGTGGACGACGTCAAGGCGTTCGAGAAGCAGAACCCCAAGGTCACGGTGGTCAGCGACGACACCAACCCGTGCGACGACCCGGCCACCTTCAACGCCAAGCTGGCCAGCGGCAAGATGGACGACGTCTTCTACACGTACTTCACCGACGCCGACAACGTCATCGACTCCGGCCAGGCCGCCGACATCCAGAAGTACACCGGCGACATCAACGAGGTCAGCAGCATCCAGAGCTCGCTGATGAACGTCTACCGCCAGGGCAACCAGTCCACCGGTGACCTGTACGGCGTGCCCACCGGCAACTACAGCCTCGGCATGGTCTACAACAAGGCGCTGTTCAAGCGGGCCGGCCTCGACCCGAACAAGCCGCCGACCACCTGGGACCAGGTCGAGACCGACGCCATCGCCATCAACAAGCTCGGCGGCGGCGTGGTCGGCTACGGCGACTACAGCGCCGGCAACACCGGCGGCTGGCACTTCGCGGCCGAGATGTACTCGCGCGGCGGCACGATGGTCAGCGCCGACGGCAAGACCGCCTCGTTCGACAACGCCCAGGGCCTGGCCACCCTGCAGTTCCTGCACAAGCTGCGCTTCACCGACAACGTGATGGGCACCAAGCAGGGCCTGCAGTACAACGACCTGCTCCAGATGATGGCCTCCGGCAAGCTCGGCATGTACGTCGGCTCGCCCGACAACCTCACCGCCATCCACACCCAGTACAAGACCGCGTACACCAACCTCGGCGTCGGCCCGATGCCCGGTGTGAGCAAGCCGACCGCGGCCCTGGTCGGCGGTTCGGGCTACATGTTCAACAAGAACGACAGCCCGGCGCAGATCGAGGCCGGCATCAAGTTCGTGAACTACGAGTTCATGACCTCCGGCATCGGCCAGTTCAACTACAAGCGGCTGGCGGCCACCAAGCAGCCGGTCGGCCTGCCGGAGCCGGACCTGTGGAGCGGCGCGGCCGCCGTCGCCGACACCTCGGTGATGAAGAAGTACGCCAACATCCCCACCGACAACTTCGCCTCCTACGTGGCCTCGACGCCGACGATGCACCTGATCATCGAGCCGCCGCAGGCCCAGGCGATCTACGCGCAGGGCGACAAGGCGATGGACTCCATCCTGACCAACCCCAACGCCAACGCCCAGCAGCTGCTGGACACCTTCAAGACGGCCACCAACACCGTCCTGGCCAACGCCCAGCACTGACACCGACGCACCGGCCGCGCGGGGAGCCCACCCCGCGCGGCCCGCGGCCGTCCGTCCCCCGACGAGAGCCCTCATCCCATGGCGACGATCAACCTCACCCGTGCCACGGCACGCGACGCGCGGAACGCGGCGGCCGGAGACCGGCGCCGGATGCCGCTTCGACGGCGGCTGCGGGAACACTCCACCGCCTACCTGTTCATGGCCGGCGCGGTGCTGTGCTTCGCGGTCTTCTCCTGGTACCCCATGATCCGCGAAGTGATCATGAGCTTCCAGTACACCAACTTCGCCGGCACCAGCCGCTGGGTCGGCCTGGAGAACTACCGGCACGTCTTCGCCGACCCCAGCTTCGGCGAGGCCTGGCGCACCACCGGCCTGTTCACGCTGTTCGCGCTGGTCTTCGGCTACGCGGTGCCGTTCCTGACCGCCGTGGTGATGAACGAACTGCGGCACGTGCGCTCGTACTTCCGGCTGCTGGTCTACCTGCCCGTCATGATGCCGCCGGTGGCCGCCGCCTTCCTGTGGCGCTGGTTCTACAGCCCCGACGACGCCGGCCTGTTCAACGCGGTGCTGCACGCGCTGCACCTGCCGCCCGTCCAGTGGCTCCAGTCCTCGCACACCCTGGCCGTGCTGTGCCTGGTGCTGTTCTCCACCTGGATCAACATGGGCGGCACGGTGCTGGTCTACCTCGCCTCGCTCCAGGGCATCCCCGGTGAGCTGTACGAGGCCGCCGAGGTCGACGGCACCGGAATCCTGCGGCGGATCTGGCACATCACCATCCCGCAGACCCGGCTGATCCTGTCGATGATGCTGCTGCTCCAGGTCGTCGGCACCATGCAGGTCTTCGTCGAGCCCTACGTGATCACCGCGTCGTCGAACAACACCGCGTCGGTGGTCTACCTGATCTACCAGTACGCGTTCAACTTCAACAACTACGGCAGCGCCTCGGCGCTGGGCGTGGTCCTGCTCCTGGTGCTGCTCGGCTTCTCCGCCGGCTACCTGTGGCTGAGCCGTCGCGCCGAGGAGGACTGACCGATGGCAACGGCGTTCGACACCCAGACGCGCACCCTGGTCTCCCAGGCCCAACTGGCCCGCCCGGCCGGGCGCGTCCTGTACTGGACCGTCTTCTGGGTCCTGATGGTCCTGTTCGCGCTGGTCTTCCTGTTCCCGCTGTACTGGATGATCACCGGCGGCCTGAAGTCCCCGCAGGAGATCATCCAGACCCCGCCCACCGTGGTGCCGCACGCGGCCCACCCGGGCAACTACTCCACCGCCTGGCAGGTGCTGCACCTGGGCCGGCTGCTGTGGAACACCGCGTACTACGCGCTCGGCGCGCTCGCCCTGCAACTGGTCTTCGACGTGGCCGCCGCCTACGCCATCTCCAAGCTGCGCCCGATCTTCGGCAACGCGGTGCTGTTCGCCATGCTCGCCACCTTGATGATCCCCACCACGGTGATCATCCTGCCGACCTACCTGACCGCCAACAGCCTGCCGTTCCTGCACGTCAGCCTGATCAACACCCCTTGGGCGATCTGGCTGCCGTCGGTGGCCAACGCCTTCAACATCTTCCTGCTGAAGCGGTTCTTCGACTCCATACCGACCGAACTGCTGGCCGCCGCCGCGGTGGACGGCGCCGGGCCGATGCGCACCCTGTGGTCCATCGTGCTGCCGATGTCGCGGCCGATCCTCGGCGTGGTGTCGATCTTCGCGGTCGTCGCGGTCTGGAAGGACTTCCTGTGGCCGCTGCTGACACTGCCGAAGACCTCCGTGCAGACCGTCAACGTCGGCCTCAACCAGCTCAGCGTCGGCATCTCGCAGAACGTGTTCATCGCCGCGCTCGCCATCGCGTGCGTGCCGACGGTGGTGTTCTTCCTGATCTTCCAGCGCAACATCATGTCCGGCCTGACCGCCGGGGCCATGAAGGGCTGACCCGGCCCGCCCCGCCACCCATCCCCACCACCCACGGGCAAGGAGCCTCACCCCGATGACCCCACGCAACGACTCCGCCGCCGCCGGCGCCTGGTGGCGCGACGCCGTCATCTACCAGGTCTACGTGCGCTCCTTCGCGGACGCCGACGGCGACGGTATCGGTGACCTGGCCGGCGTCCGGGCGCGGCTGCCGCACCTGGCCGGGCTCGGCGTCGACGCCCTGTGGTTCAACCCCTGGTACGCCTCCCCGATGGCCGACGCCGGCTACGACGTCGCCGACTACCGGCGCATCGACCCGGCGTTCGGCACGCTGGCCGAGGCCGAGGCGCTGATCGCCGAGGCGCACGAACTCGGCATGCGGATCATCGTCGACATCGTGCCCAACCACGTCTCCGACGCGCACGCGTGGTTCACCGAGGCGGTCACCGCCGGTCCCGGCTCCGCGGCGCGCGAGCTGTTCTGGTTCCGGGCCGGCCGCGGCGCCGACGGCGAACTGCCGCCCACCGACTGGAAGTCGGAGTTCGGCGGGCCGGCCTGGACCCGGGTGACCGAGCCGGACGGCACCCCGGGCGAGTGGTACCTGCACCTGTTCGCCCGCGAGCAGCCCGACCTGAACTGGAACAACCCCAAGGTCCGCGAGGAGCACGAGGACGTCCTGCGGTTCTGGTTCGACCGCGGCGCCGACGGCGTGCGCATCGACTCGGCCACCATGCCCGCCAAGGACCCGGCGCTGCCCGACTTCAACGGCGTCACCCGGCCGCGCCCGCACCCGTTCGTCGACCGCGACGAGGTGCACGAGATCTACCGCGCCTGGCGCGCGCTGGCCGACTCCTACCCCGAGCCGCGCGCCCTGATCGGCGAGGTCTGGCTGGACGACCCCGGGCGCTTCGCCAACTACCTGCGTCCCGACGAGATGCACACCGCGTTCAACTTCGACTACCTCAACTGCCCCTGGGACGGCCCCGCGCTGCGTACCGTCATCGACGGCACGCTGGCCGCGCACGCGCCGGTCGGGGCGCCGGCCACCTGGGTGCTGTCCAACCATGACGTGACCCGGCACGTGACCCGCTACGGGCGCGAGGAGACCGCGATGGGCCGCGCCCCGCAGCGGCACGGCGCGCCCAGCGACCGCGCGCTCGGCACCCGCCGCGCACGCGCCGCGCTGCTGCTCAACCTGGCGCTGCCCGGCTCCTGTTACGTCTACCAGGGCGAGGAACTCGGGCTGTGGGAGGTCGAGGACATCCCCGACGCCGACCGCCAGGACCCGTTCTTCCACCGCTCCGGCGGCGCCGACCCGGGCCGCGACGGCTGCCGGGTGCCGCTGCCGTGGGGCGGAACGCGGGCGCCGTTCGGCTTCAGCCCCGAGGGCGCCGGGCAGCGGCCGTGGCTGCCGCAGCCGGCCGCCTGGGCGGACTTCACGGTCGAGGCGCAGGAGGCCGACCCGGACTCCATGCTGCGGCTGTACCGCGACGCGCTGGGGCTGCGCCGGGCCGAGGACGCCCTGCACGGTGCGGAGTTCGGCTGGCTGTCCGACGGCGGCGAGGCGGTGCTGGACTTCCGCCGCGGCGACGGCTTCCGCTGCCTGGTCAACGTCTCCGGAGCCCCGGCCGCGCTGCCCGACGGCGCCCGGGTGCTGCTGTCCAGCGGGCCGCTGCCGGCCGACGGCACGCTGCCGGCCGACACCGCGGTGTGGCTGCGCGGCTGACGGCACACCACACGAAGGGGGTGCCCCCAGGTCCTCAACGGGCCTGCGGGGCACCCCCCTCGGCGTTACGGGCGGGGACGGCGGAACGGAGGGCGGTACGGCGCACGGGCGGGGGCCGGACGGCGGGCGGACAGCGCCGGACGGGCCTCGCGGGGCGTCACGAACGGGCGAGGTGCTCCACGAGCATGGCGGGCAGCGTGCGCGGGGCGGTGGAGCCGCGGACGACGAGTTCCGGCTCGTGCAGCAGTTCCTTGGGCGCCGGGGAGTTACCGTCGATCTGGTTGACCAGCAGGGTGACCGCGGCCCGGGCCATCGCCTCGATCGGCTGGCGCAGCGTGGTCAGCGGCGGGTCGGTGTAGTTCATGAACGCCGAGTCGTCGAAGCCGACCACCGAGACGTCACCGGGCACCGACAGGCCCGCCCGGCGGGCGGCGCGGACCGCGCCGAGGGCCAGTATGTCGCTGCCGCAGATCAGCGCGGTGGCACCGGCGGCCAGCAGTTCGGCGGCGACCGCCTGGCCGCCCTCGAAGGAGAACAGCGCCTGCCCGATCCGCCCGGCGGTGTCCATCCGGGCCCGCTCGGCGAGCCGGTTGAACGCGGCGGTCTTGCGGCGCGAGGGGGTGTGGTCGGCCGGTCCCACCATCAGCGCGATGTCGCGGTGGCCCAGCGCGGTGAGGTGGTGGAAGGCCTGCTCGACGGCGGCGGCGTCGTCGGTGGAGACCTGCGGGAAGCCGAGCTGTCCGCCGTCCAGCAGCGCCGCGAAGTGCTCCTGCGGCATGCCGCTGTAGTCGACGGCGGCGTTGAGCAGCACGACCGGCACGCCGCGGCCCAGCAGGTGCTGGTACTCCTCGGCGCTCAGCCCGCCGCAGAAGACGACGCCGGAGACCTGCTGGTCCAGCAGCATCGCCACGTACTCCGCCTCGGTCAGCCCGCCGGCGGTGCGGGTGCACAGCACCGGGGTGAAGCCGAGCTGCACCAGCGCGCCGCCGACCACCTCGGCCAGCGCCGGGAAGATCGGGTTCTGCAGCTCCGGGAGCACCAGGCCCACCAACCGGGCGCGGACACCCCGCAGTTGGGTGGGCCGTTCGTAGCCGAGCACGTCCAGGGCGGTCAGTACGGCCCGCCGGGTGGAGTCGGAGACGCCCGGCTTGCCGTTCAACACCCGGCTCACGGTCGCCTCGCTCACGCCCACCTTGCGGGCCACTTCGGCGAGTCTGCGCGTCATGACAGCATCGTCGCGGGAGTTGCGCCGCCTTGCATAGACCAGCTTGAGACTTTCAGAGAACTTCTCGGTTCTTGCGACAACTTCGCAGCTACTTGCGCAAGCAGATGTCATCGCAGGTCAGCGACGCGACAAGCCGACCGGCCGGGGTGCCGGGCCGCTCGGTCCGGAGGTTCCGCTTCCGGGCAGCGCGCCCGCGGACAGCGCGGAGGGGCCCGCACCCCGTACAGGGTGTGGGCCCCTCGCTCGCGTAGCTCGTGGCCGAGCCAGAACCGCTTGGGGGCGGTTCAGCCTGCGGTGGCCAGCCGGACCATGTCCGCCTGCGGCCCCTTCTGGCCCTGCGAGATCTCGAACTCGACTCGCTGACCTTCCTCGAGGGTGCGGTAGCCGTCCATCTGGATCGCGCTGTAGTGCACGAAGACGTCCGCACCACCGTCGACCGCGATGAAGCCGTAGCCCTTCTCCGCGTTGAACCACTTGACGGTGCCCTGAGCCATCCTGAACTCCCCTATTACTGGCTCCTGCACGGGCCCGCCCTCCGCGGGTCCGTGGCCGTGCCCCACCCCCGGAATGCGCCGGGGCGCGCGCCGGAATGGGGTCGACCGCGGCTGAATGTATCTGGACGGCAGCCCTGTGCAACAGAGCATTCCGCCGGGAATTCTGGACGCACCTGATCGGTGGTTTCCGGAAATCGATAAACAATCCGGGGCAACCCGGACCGGGCATAAGGCACCGACACGACAAATGGTGCCCGAATTCGAGGCACAACTTCTCGCGTTGTCATATGTCATCGGCACATGCGCGTACCGGTCCTTCAAGGAGTGCTGCGGTGCGCCAGGCCCGGTGGAACGGCCGGTTTTCGAGGTTTCGACAGCGCGGAGCGTTGTTCTGACCTACGGGACATCCGCTGTCCTCATTCACCCTACCGTGCCTGAGGGCGTGCGCCTGCCCCACGGGTCAGATGAATAAACGGGGCTGCCGGCGGAAATTCCGAGGGACCGGAACGCGTCACCATTCGGCCGACGTGTTTCCGGTCCCTCGGGGGCGCGCGGCGGGGCGTACGGCCGGCCGGCGCGCGGGGTGCGGTGGAGCGGGTGGGGCTGGTGGGGCGGGACAGCAGGTGGGGCGGCAGGGGTCAGCAGCCGCCGGCCACCGCGGGGATGATCGAGACGCCGGCGCCGTCCGGGGTGGCCGTCGCCAGGCCCTCGTCGAACCGGACGTCGTCGTCGTTGACGTAGACGTTCACGAACCGGCGCAGCTTGCCCTGGTCGTCCAGCACCCGCGCGGAGATGCCGGGGTGGGCCTTCTCCAGCGAGTCCAGCACCTCGGCGAGCGTGCCGCCGTCGGCCGGAACCTCCGCCTTGCCGCCGGTGTAGGTGCGCAGGATGGTCGGGATGCGAACGGTGACGCTCATGCGAGGCCAGCCTCTCGGAACGAGTCAAGGGTGGGACGGATGACGGCGGTCATCCCGGTCGAGGGCGCCACGGCGTCCAGGGTCTTCAGGCCGTCGCCGGTGTTGATCGCGACGGTCTCGGCGGCCGGGTCGAGCTGCCCGCTCTCGATGAGCTTGCGCAGCACGCCGATGGTCACCCCGCCCGCGGTCTCGGTGAAGATCCCCTCGGTGCGGGCCAGTTGCTTGATGGCGGCCACGATCTGCTCGTCGTCGACGTCCTCCACCGCGCCGCCGGTGCGCCGGGCGATGTCGAGCACGTAGGGGCCGTCGGCCGGGTTGCCGATGGCGAGCGACTTGGCGATGGTGTCCGGCCTGACCGGCCGCACCACGTCGTGGCCGGCCTTGAACGCGGCCGACACCGGCGAGCACCCCTCGGCCTGGGCGCCGTAGATCCGGTACGGCTTGTCCGCCACCAGGCCGAGCCTGATCAGCTCCTGGAGCCCCTTGTCGATCTTGGTGAGCTGCGAGCCGGAGGCGATCGGGATCACGATGTTGTCCGGCAGCCGCCAGCCGAGCTGCTCGCAGATCTCGAACGCGAGGGTCTTGGACCCCTCGCCGTAGTAGGGGCGCAGGTTGACGTTGGTGAAGCCCCAGTTCTCGCCGATCGGGTCGCCGATCAGCTCGCTGCAGAAGCGGTTGACGTCGTCGTAGGTGCCCTCGATGCCGACGAGCTCACCGCCGTAGACCGCCGCCATCACCACCTTGCCGGCCTCCAGGTCGGCGGGGATGAAGACGCAGGAGCGGAAGCCGGCCCGGACGGCGGCGGCGCCGACCGCGCCGGCCAGGTTGCCGGTGGAGGAGCACGACAAGGTGGTCAGACCGAAGGTGCGGGCCGCCTCGACGGCGATGGCCACCACGCGGTCCTTGAAGGAGTGCGTGGGGTTGCCGGAGTCGTCCTTGACGTACAGGCCGCCGGTGACGCCGAGTTCGGCGGCCAGCCGGTCGGCCTTGACCAGCTTGGTGAAGCCCGGGTTCAGGTTGGGCTTGTCGGTGACGTCGGCCGGTACCGGCAGCAGCGGCGCGTACCGCCAGATGTTCTGCGGGCCGGCCTCGATCCGGGCGCGCAGGGCTTCCGGTCCCTCGTCGCCGAAGTCGTAGGCGACCTCCAGCGGGCCGAAACACTCCTCGCAGGCGAAGACCGGGCCGAGCGGGACGCGGGCGCCGCACTCCCGGCAGGACAGCGCGACGGCCGGGCCGAACGCGGAGGGGGCATCGGGGTTCGCGGGCGCCGGACCGGGGTCGGTCGTACCGGGCGCGGGGGATTGCACAGCCATGGGTCGAGGCCTCTTCCTCATCTTCCTCACGGCGTATCTCACCGCGAGACGGAATTGGCACCTTCCCCACCATGACCTCGCGGTCGGCGGGAGGGTTGCCGGGGCTTCAACGGGCCGTTCCCTCTGCCCCTCTGGATGAGCGGTATGGCACCGGGCACCGGCCCGGGCGTTTGTGTCGCCCTCGACTGTAACCGACCCGCCGGAGTCCTGAGACGGCTGTCCGCCCTGCGAGACGCCTGCCCCGGTCCGGGCACGGCCGACCGGGGGACGGCGGGCGCTCGGCGGGCGGTGCCGGGCGGCCGTCAGGTTTGGGGCCGCCGGGGTGCGGCAAGGCTGCCCGCATGATCGCTGCCCCCGCTTCCCGGTCCGCCGCGCAGGTCCTGGTCGCCTCGAACCGCGGCCCGGTGTCCTACACGCGCGCCGACGACGGCACCCTGACCGCCCGGCGCGGCGGCGGCGGCCTGGTCTCCGGACTGAGCGCGATCGGCCCGGACGCCGGCGCGGTCTGGGTGTGCGCGGCCCTGTCGGACGGCGACCGCGCGGCCGTCGCGGCCACCGACGGCGGGCGGCTGGACCCGGCGGACTCCGGCGGGCAGCGCGTCCACATGCTGGGGATCGACCCGCAGGTGTACGCCGGCGCCTACAACGGCGTCGCCAACTCGGTGCTGTGGTTCATCCACCACCTGCTCTACCAGACCCCGCTGGAACCCTCGTTCGACCAGGACTTCCGCACCCAGTGGTCGGCCTACCGCGAGTACAACGGCGCCTTCGCCGACGCGCTCGCCGAGGAGGCCGGGCAGGGCGCGGCCGTCCTCGTCCAGGACTACCACCTGTCGCTGACCCCGCGGATGCTGCGCGAGCGCCGCCCGGACCTGCGCATCGGGCACTTCTCGCACACCCCGTGGGCGCCGCCGGACTACTTCCGCCTGCTGCCCGACGACGTGGCCGAGCAGGTGCTGCTGGGCGTGCTGGGCGCCGACCGGGCGGCGTTCCTGACCCGGCGGTGGGCGCGGGCGTTCACCGAGTGCGCGGCGCAGCTGCTGGGCGCGGAGACCGGCGAGCGCGACGGCGAGCCGACCGTCACCCATCAGGGCCGCACGACCCGGATCGGGGTGCACGGGCTCGGCGCCGACGGGGACTTCCTGCGCGAGCGCGGCCACCGCGCGGACGTCGCGGACCGGATGGCGGCGCTGCGCGAACGCATCGGCCCGGACCGCAAGGTCATCGTGCGGGTGGACCGCACCGAGCTGTCGAAGAACATCGTGCGCGGCCTGTGGTCCTACGAACGCCTGCTGGAGACCCACCCGGAGTGGGTCGGCCGCGTCACGCACGTGGCGTTCGCCTATCCCTCGCGCTACGACCTGGCCGTCTACCGCGAGTACACCGACACCGTGCGCGAGGTCGCCGAGGGCATCAACGAGCGGTTCGGCACGCCGGACTGGCTGCCGGTGCTGCTGCACGTCGAGGACGACTTCGCCCGGTCGCTGGCCGCCTACCGGATCGCGGACGTGGCGCTGGTCAACCCGATCCGCGACGGCATGAACCTGGTCGCCAAGGAGGTCCCGGTGCTGTCCGACCGGGGCTGCGCGCTGGTGCTGTCCCGGGAGGCCGGCGCCTTCGAGGAACTCGGCGGCGACTCGATCGTCGTCAACCCCTACGACATCGAGGCGACCGCGGACGCGCTGCACCGGGCGCTGTCCATGCCGGACGACGAACGCGCGGAACGCACCGGACGGCTGGCCGCCGCGGCGACCGCCCTGCCGCCGGCCACCTGGTTCACCGACCAGCTGCGGGCGCTGGGCGGCTGACGGGGGTCTTCGACGGTTGCCGGTGCCGGGCGGTCGACGGAGGTCTTCGAGGGTTGCCGGGGTCTTCGACGGGCGCCGGTACCGGGCCGCCGGCGGAGGTCCGCACCGGCTGACGGAACCCGGTCCCGGGCGGGTCGACGGAGGTCCGCCACGGCTTACGGAACCCGGCCCCGGGCCGCAGCTGATCGGGGGTCTGCCACGGCAAACCCGGTCCCGGGCGGTCGACGCGGGCCCTTCGACAGGCGCCGGTACCGGGCCGCCGGCGGAGGTCCGCACCGGCTGACGGAACCCGCTCCCGCCCGGCCCGACGGAACCCCGGTCCCGGCTGCCGCCGGGTCCCGCGGCGGCTACTCCAGCGCGTCCGCCAGCGCCGCCAGCAGTTCCACGACCGCGGCCGGGCCGGGCAGGACCAGGTCGGCGCGGGCGGAGAGGTCGGGGACGTCGGTGGCGGCGCTGGCGACCAGGACCCCGCCGGTGCCGTCGGCGCGCAGCCGGTCGACCGCGTCGAAGGCCGCCAGGTCGCCCAGGTCGTCGCCGCCGTAGAGCACCGCGGACGCACCGGCGTGCCGCACGTAGGAGGTGAGCGCGACGCCCTTGTCCACGCCGGGCGGGCGCAGTTCCAGGACCATGCTGCCGGGTTCCAGCTTCAGGCCGTGCCGGTCGGCCAGCTCGCGCAGCGGTTCGCGCAGCGCCTCGAAGGCGGCGCGGGGGTCGGCGGCGCGGCGGGTGTGGACGGCGACCGCGCGGCCGCCCTTGTCCTCCACCCAGGTGCCCTGCGGCGCGTCGGCCAGCAGCGCCGGGAGTTCGGCGCGGGCGGCGGCCACCGCGGGGTCGTCGCCGGGGCCGTCGGTCCGCCCGGTGGCGGCGTCCCAGCGTTCGGCGCCGTAGTGGCCCAGTACGACCAGGTGCTCCAGGCCCGGCACCCCGGCGAAGCCGCCGTAGGCGACCGCGGTGGCCGCCGGGCGTCCGGTGAGCACCACGACGGAGCCCAGCTTCGGCGCCAGCTGGGCGAGCGCGGGCACGGCGTCGGGGTGGGCGCGGGCCTGCTCGGGGTCGGGGACGATGGGGGCGAGGGTGCCGTCGAAGTCCAGGACGACGACGGCCCGCTCGGGCGCGGCCAGCAGCGCGGCGAGCCCGGCGCGGCCGGCGGCGGTGGACGGTTCGGGAAGCGTGGCGTGCGGAAGGCGGCCCATGCGGCCGACCCTACCCAGGCGGGGGCCGGGCTATGGGCGTCCGCGGCGGGCGTCCCGCGCGCGGCGCAGCCGGTTGACGGTGTTCGGGGCGTGCGCCAGGGCCCGCGCGTCGTCCAGCAGTGCGTTGAGCTGCTGGTAGTACAGCACCGGTGACATGCCGAGCCGTTCGCGTATCGCGCGTTCCTTCACGCCGGGCGACGGCCACTGCCGCCCCTCCAGGTCGAGTACGGCGCGGTCGCGTGCCGTGAGCCCGGCCGGTCCGTCCGTCTGCTCGTCTGGGCCGTCCACGCCCGAGACGTTACTCCGCACCACTGACGGAGAACATGGCATGGGTGTCCCGTCCCCGTTCGAAGGAGCCGTTCCGCATGAGTGCCGCCCCCGCCTCCCCCTCGTCCCCCACTCCGTCCTCCCCCTCGGCCTCCTCGGCCTCCTCACCCGCGTCCCCCGCGTCCGCCACCGCCCCGGCCTCCCCTTCGCGCACCGCCGCCGAGATCGCCTCGCAGCCGGCGCTGTGGCTGCGCGCGGAGCGGCTGGCACCGGGGCTGGCCGGGCTGCCGGCGCCCGGCGAGCGGGTCGCGGTCACCGGCTGCGGCACGTCGTGGTTCATGGCCCAGGCGTACGCGGCGCTGCGGGAGGGGGCCGGGCTCGGCGAGACGGACGCGCACGCGGCGTCGCAGTTCCCGCGCGGGCGTTCGTACGACCGGGTGATCGCGCTCACCCGGTCCGGTACGACCACCGAGGTGCTGGAGCTGCTGGGCGCGCTGCGCGGCTCGGTGCCGACGACCGCGCTGACCGCCGACCCGTCGACACCGGTGATGACGGCGGCCGACGAGGTCGTGGTGCTGGACTTCGCCGACGAGGAGTCGGTGGTGCAGACCCGGTTCGCCACCACCGCGCTGGTGCTGCTGCGGGCGGCGCTGGCCGCGCGGGGGCCGCTGCCGGGGGTGGGCAGCGTGGCGGACGCGGTGCGCGACTGCGCGGCGGCGCTGGCCCGGCCGCTGCCGCGCGCGGCACTCGACGCCGACCAGTTGACGTTCCTGGGCGGCGGGTGGGCGTACGGGCTGGCGCAGGAGGCGGCGCTGAAGATGCGTGAGGCGGCCTGCTCGTGGACCGAGTCCTATCCCGCGATGGAGTACCGGCACGGGCCGATCGCGATCACCGCGCCGGGTCGGGTGGCCTGGATGTTCGGGCCCGCGCCGGCCGGACTGGCCGAGGACGTCGCCCGGGTCGGCGGCACGTTCCTGGACTCGCAGCTGGACCCGCTGGCCGAACTGGTGCGCGCCCAGCGGGTCGCGGTGGCCCGCGCGGAGGCGGCCGGCTTCGACCCCGACACCCCGCGCAACCTCACCCGCAGCGTCGTCCTGGGCTGACCGGCGGCCCCGCGGGGGGTGTTGCCGGGGCGGCCGACGGGTGAAAGCCCTGCGGAAGCTCACCTGTGGACTAGACCTTTCACGGTAGGTGGCCCCAGACTGGACCGCGTGAGACACGTCATCGCGCTGGATGTCGGCGGCACCGGGATGAAAGCCGCCCTGATGGACCGCCACGGGGTGCCGCTGCACCAGGCGCGGCGGCCGACCGGGCGGGACCGGGGCCCGCAGTCCGTCGTGGCGTCGGTACTGGACTTCGCGGCGGAGCTGCGGGCGTACGGCATACGGGAGTTCGGCGAACCGGCCGCCGCGGCCGGCGTCGCGGTACCCGGCGTGGTGGACGACGCGGCCGGGGTCGCGGTGTACTCCGCCAACCTCGGCTGGCGTGACGTGCCGCTGCGCGCCGCGCTGGCCGAACGCCTGTCGGGCGCCCCGGTGGCGCTCGGCCACGACCTGCGCTGCGGCGGCCTGGCGGAGGGGCGGCTGGGCGCCGGGCGCGGCCGGGACCGGTTCCTGTTCGTGGCCCTGGGCACCGGCATCGCCGCCGCGATCGGACTGGGCGGCCGGATCGAGGCCGGCGCGAACGGCGGGGCCGGCGAGATCGGCCACATCGTGGTGCGCCCGGACGGCCTGCCGTGCCCGTGCGGGCAGCGCGGCTGCCTGGAGACGCTGGCGTCGGCCGCCGCGGTGACCCGGCTGTGGGCGGCGGCCTGCGGCGATCCGGCGGCGACCGCGGCCGACTGCGCGCAGGCCGTCGAACGCGGCGACCCGGCGGCGGTCGCGGTGTGGACCGCGGCGGTCGACGCGCTCGCCGACGGCCTGGTGACCGGGCTGACCTTGCTGGACCCGGGCACGGTGATCGTCGGCGGCGGGCTGGCGGAGGCCGGCGAGACGCTGCTGACGCCGCTGCGCGAAGCGGTCGCCGCCCGGCTGACCTTCCAGCGCGAGCCGGAGATCGTCCCGGCGGCGCTGGGCGACGCGGCGGGCTGCCTGGGCGCGGGCCTGCTGGCGTGGGACCGGCTGGACGCAGTGCACGACGACCTGACCGTGGACGATGACGTGGAGGTGTCCGGCTGATGGCCGCTCACAGCAGCACTCGGCGCGAGGTGTTGGGCGGGGCGCGCGTCGTTTCGCCGTCCGGGATCTTCGACGCCGCCCTCGCGGTGGACGGCGGCCGGATCGCCGCGGCGCGCGACGGGGAGGCGGTGACCGCCGACCTGTCCGGGCACTGGATCGTGCCGGGCTTCGTCGACATGCACGTGCACGGCGGCGGCGGCGCGTCGTTCTCGGCGGGCAGCGCCGAGGAGGCGCTGACGGTGATCGGCACCCACCGCGCGCACGGCACCACCACGATGGCCGCGTCCACCGTCACCGGTGACCTGGAGGACCTGGCCCGGCAGGCGGCGGTGCTGTCGGAACTCGTCGAGCAGGGCGACCTGGCCGGCCTGCACTTCGAGGGCCCGTTCATCTCCCCGCACCGCTGCGGCGCCCACCAGCCGTCGCTGCTGCGCGACCCCGACCCCTCCGACGTGCGCAAACTGCTGGAGGCGGCCCGCGGCAGCGCGCGGATGATGACGCTGGCGCCGGAACTGCCGGGCGGCCTGGACTCGGTGCGCCTGCTGGTGGAGTGCGGCGTGCTGGCCGCGGTCGGGCACACCGACGGCGACTACCGCGCCACCCGGGAGGCGCTGGACGCCGGCGCGACGGTCGCGACGCACCTGTTCAACGCCATGCCGGCCATCGGCCACCGCGCACCCGGCCCGGTGGTGGCGCTGCTGGAGGACGAGCGGGTCACCGTCGAGCTGATCAACGACGGCACCCATCTGGACCCCTCGGTGCTGCAACTGGCGTACCGGTCGGCGGGCGCCGGCCGGGTGGCGTTCATCACCGACGCCATGGGCGCGGCCGGGATGAGCGACGGGCGCTATCCGCTCGGCCCGATGGAGGTCGACGTCCTGGACGGCGTGGCCCGGCTGGTGGAGGGCGGTTCGATCGCCGGCTCGACGCTCACCCTCGACGTCGCCTTCCGGCGCGCGGTCACCGTCGACCGCCTGCCGGTCACCGACGTGGTCCGGGCCATCTCCGCCAACCCGGCCCGGCTGCTCGGCGTCGACGACCGCGTCGGCTCCCTGGAGCCCGGCAAGGACGCGGACCTGGTCGTTCTCGACGAGGCGTTCACCGTGACCGGCGTCATGCGGAAGGGTGAATGGATCGTGCGCCCGCCGCTGGGTTAGTCCAGGATGAAGCCCCGGCCCGGACCGCGAAGAACGCGGCGGTCCGGGCCGCGGCGTTGTCGTGGGCCGGACCGCGGTGGCCGGCGCGGCGGCGGGCGGGCCGCGGTGCGGTCACGCCGGGCGGCCCGGACGGTCGGGGACGACGTCCTTACCGGACCGACCAGTTGGGGTACGCATGCCGCTCGTCAGCACCGGCCGCCTGATCACCGACGCGCAGCGGCGCGGGGTGGGCCTCGCCGCGTTCAACGTCATCACCCTGGAGCACGCCGAGGCGATCGCGGCCGGCGCGGAGGCCGCCGGGCGGCCCGCGGTGCTCCAGTTGAGCGAGAACGCGGTCCGCTTCCGCGCGGGCCGGCCCGGCCCGCTGGCGGCGGCCGTCGCACGGATCGCGCAGGAGTCCTCCGCGCCGCTGTCGCTGCATCTGGACCACGTCGTCAGCGTCGAGCTGCTGCACTCGGCACCCGAACTGGGCGCCTCCTCCGTCATGTTCGACGCCTCGAAGCTGGAGTACGAGGACAACGTGAAGGCCACCGCCGAGGCGGTCCGCTTCGGCCATGACGAAGGGCTGTGGGTGGAGGCCGAGTTGGGCGCGGTCGGCGGCAAGGCGGGCGACGCGCACACGCCGGGGGTGCGTACCGATCCGGCGGAGGCGGCCGCCTACACCGCGGCCACCGGGATCGACGCGCTGGCGGTCGCGGTGGGCAGCACGCACGCGATGACCCGGCGCACCGCGGCCCTGGACCACCGGCTCATCGCCAGGCTGCGGGAGGCGGTGCCGGTGCCGCTGGTGCTGCACGGTTCCTCGGGCGTACCGGACGGGGAGATCCGCCGGGCGGTGGACGCCGGCATGGTGAAGATCAACGTGGGCACCGCCTTGAACACCGCGTTCACCGGCGCGGTGCGCGACCGGCTGGCCGCGCACCCCGAGGGCGTCGACCCGCGCGCGTACCTCGCGCCGGCCCGCACCGCGATGACGCAGACGGTCGCGCACTTCCTCGCCGTGATCGACGTCTCGCCGTGATCGACGTCACCCACTGACCGGGGTCCCGGCGTGATCACGGTCCGCCGTGATCACGGCCCGCCCCGCAAGGGGCGTGCCGGGCGACCGCGTCAGTTGGTCTTGAGCCAGAGGCGGTCGAGGTCGAACGCGCACTGGTTGCCCTGCGCGCAGGAGACCTCGATGGTGTTGGCGCCCTGCTTGACGTTGACCACCGACCAGGTCTGCGTCCACGCGTGGGTGGGGTCGCTCTGGTGGGTGAAGTTGTCCAGGTTTATCGGCCGGGACTGCGCGGTGCCGTTGACCGTCAAGGTGGCGGAGGCGGGCTGGCCGGCGTTGCCGTAGCCGACGTAGAGCCGGTAGGTCCCGGCGGTCGGCACGTTGACGTTCCAGGTGGCCGAGTCGCCGACGTTGGGCATCGTGACGTAGGAGCCGTTGGGGCCCTGCGCGCCCTGGTCGGTGCTGGCGACCGCGGCCTTGCCGCCGAGGGTGAGCGAGGCGCCGAACTGCTTGGGGAGGCTGGCGTTCGGGTCGGCGGCCGAGGCGCTGGGCGCCGCCGAGGCGGTGTCCGTCGGCTGGTCGGACTGGCCGGCGGTCGGCTGCTTGTTCTGGTGGTCCCCGGTGGCGACCGCGATGCCGATGCCGGCCGCGACGACCACGACGACCGCGATGGCGCCGATCATCAGACCGCGGCGGTTGGGCGACCCGCCGGCCGCGCGTCCGGCGGCCCGGCCGCCGCGCGGCGGCTCCGGCGCGCCCTGCGGCTGCTGCTGCGGCGCGCGCTGGCCGGGCGGCTGCTGACCGTACGGCTGCTGCTGGCCGTAGGGCTGTTGCTGCTGCCCCTGCTGGGGGTAGCCGTAGCCGCTCTGCGGGGGCGCGCTGCGGCGTTCGCCGACCCGGCTGACCTGGTGGTACGAGGTACGCGGGACGCCGGGACGTTCCGCCGGAGCGGGCTGGTCGCCCTCTCCTCGGTACAGGTACCCGAAGGGATCGTCCTCCCCGTTCTCGGGCGTGCCGTTATTACCGGCGGTCATCCGCTGTTCACTCCCCACTGGGTCCGGCCACACGGTGACCGGACATGACTGGACCCGGGCGAGCCTACCCCGATCCGGTGAACCCGTGCGTATGACCCGTTCGGGGCCGGGCCGTCCCGGTACTGGTTTCAGCCCGCCCTGCGGTGCTGTTTGC
Source organism: Streptantibioticus silvisoli (assembly GCF_027947535.2). GTDB lineage: Bacteria > Actinomycetota > Actinomycetes > Streptomycetales > Streptomycetaceae > Streptantibioticus_C > Streptantibioticus_C silvisoli. The sequence goes on along the minus strand of NZ_JAAGKO020000016.1, from coordinate 108,544 downwards.
TGCGGCGCTTCTCGTCGTACATCCGCTGGTCCGCCGAGTGCAGGATCTCCTCGACCGTCATGCCGCAGCCCGCCCAGCCGATGCCGAAACTGGCGCCGACCCGCACCGCGCGGCCCTCGACCCGGATCGGCGGGATGATCGCGTTGCGCAGCCGGACCGCGAGCTCCTGGGCGCCGTCGCGGTCGAGGCCGTCGGCGAGGACCACGAACTCGTCGCCGCCGAGCCGGGCCACCGTGTCGCCGTCGCGGACCACGCTGGTCAGCCGGCGGGCGACCTCGATCAGCACCGCGTCGCCGGTGTGGTGGCCGAAGCGGTCGTTGATCGACTTGAAGCCGTCCAGGTCGCAGAAGAGCACCGCGAACCCCTTGCCGGCGCCGGCCTGCGACTCGGGTTCGACGGCGTGCACGTGCGGGTCGTAGGCCGGGGCGGGCGCCGGGAAGTCGTAGCCGAACTCGTCGGTGTCGCCCAGCGTGCCGTCCGGCCGCACCAGGACCGCCTCCGGTCCCGGGTCCGCGCCGAGCGGCTGCGAGCACAGCCGCGAGCCGAGCCGGGAGCGCAGTTCGGCGCTGTTGGGCAGGCCGGTGAGCTGGTCGTGGCTGGCGCGGTGCGCGAGGGCCAGCTCGTGGCGCTTGCGGTCCTCTATGTCCTCGACGTGCGTCAGCAGGAACTTCGGCCCGTCGGAGGTGTCGGCGACCACGGAGTTGCGCAGCGAGACCCACAGGTAGCTGCCGTCGCGGCGGGCCAGCCGCAGTTCGGCCCGGCCGCCGGGCGCCGAGCCGCGCACCAGCGCGGCCCGGTCGTCGGGGTGCACCAGGTCGGCGAACGAGTAGCGGCACAGCACCGAGGCCGGCCGGCCCAGCAGGCGGCACAGCGCGTCGTTGGCCCGCACCAGCTTGGCGTCGTCGCCGCCCATCTCGGCGACCGCCATCCCGCTGGGTGCGTAATCGAAAGCCTGGCGGAAGGATTCCTCACTGGCCCGCAGCGCCTGCTGCTCGCGTTCCAGCCGGACCAGGGCGCGCTGCATGTTGCCGCGCAGCCGCGCGTTGCTGATCGCTATGCCGGCCTGGAAGGAGTACATCGACAGCGCCTCGCGGGCCCACGCGCCCGGGCGGCGGCCGTTGCGCGGCCGGTCCACCGATATGACGCCGACCAGCTCCCGGCCGCCGGAGGGCGCCGCGTACATCGGCGCGAGCAGCCGGTCGTCGGGGTGCCACTCGTCCTCGAACTGCGGCAGCGGACCCTCCGAGCGCCACTGCGGCACGTCGTCCTCGTCCAGCATCCAGCCCTGTTCGAACGGGATGAACCGCAGCGAGCCCCAGCGCTGCGCCATCGACAGCCAGCGCTCCCACGTGGTGCGCGAGCCGACCCGGCCGGCCAGCAGCGCCTCGGCGCCCGGGTCCCCGGCGACGGCGGCCACGATCAGGTCACCGTCGGGACGCACCAGGTTGACGGCGGCCAGCTGGTACCCCAGGCCGTCGACGATGCCGTCCACGACCGCCTGGAGCGTGTCGGCGAGACTGCGCGCGGTGTTGAGGTCCGCCATCACCTGATGCAGCGCCCGGAGTGTGGCGAGGCGTACGTACGGCTCCGACTCGGTGTCCATCTCACCCCCCGGCGAACCCTGGCGGATCAACGCTGGCGTTGTGGTAGTCCTATCGTCCGACTTCCACCGCAACTGAATCACAGCGAGCAGCCCAGCCGGTACACAGGGTCAGCTTTTCCCGCGCCTTGTGACCGAGGTCACACCACATTGCGGCAAGTCGGACACGTCCTGTGGTTTCGTACCGAAAGCTTCTGAACGGCCGGATTAGCAGGGACGTTCCGGGAGCGTACGGCATACGACTGTGCGGACGGCAGCCCGGTCCGGACGTCCGGCGTAGGCCGCGCGGCGCACCGCGGACGGCGGTCGTAGGCAGGACGTAGGTCCCGGGGTGGACACCGCGCCGGACGCGGACCCGTCCACCGGCCGATGCGCCGAGGAGCCGGCGTGGTTAGCGTTGCGAAGCGTGGCATACGACGAAGCCCTCGGGGGCGTTCAGCAGACCTCAGGCCCGGACCGCGCGACGGCGACCGAGGAGGAGTTCCGGGCGGCGATGTCGCGGCTGGCCGGCGGGGTGGCGCTGGTCGCCGCGCACGACCCGGACGAGGGCGCGGCCGGCGAGGACGTCGGCATGACCGCCACCGCCTTCCTGTCGGTCTCCCTGACACCGCCGATGGTGCTGATCAGCGTCCGCACCGGCTCACGGATGGGCGACCTGCTGGAGGGGCAGCCGCTGTGGGCGGTGTCCGTGCTGGCCGAGGGGCAACGCCAGACGGCCGACCGCTTCGCGATGCGCAACCGGATCAGCGACCGCCTGCTGTTCGCCGACCTCCCGCACGAACGCGGCCCGCGCAGCGGCGCGCCCCTGGTCACCGGCGCGCTCGCCAACGTCGAGTGCCGCACCGCCAGCCGCGTCGAGGCCGGCGACCACACGCTGGTGATCGGCCACGTCCTCGCCGCCCACCTCCCCTCCCCCGGCGCCCGCCCGCTGATCCACTTCAAGGGGAGGTACGAGACGCTGGGCTGAGGGGGCGGCTTCGCCGGGGGCGGCTTCGCCGGGACGGGGGGCTTCGGCGGGGGCGGCTTCGCCGGGACGGGGGGCTTCGGCGGGGGCGGCTTCGGCGGTGCGGGGGCGGATTCGCCGGGGGCGGATTCGCCGGGGGCGGATTCGCCGGGGGCGGCTTCGGCGGGACGGGGTGCGGTGGGCTTCGGCGGTGCGGGGTGCGGCGGAGCGGCGGCGCGGCGGTGCGGTGGGCTTCGGCGGTGCGGGGGGGCTTCGGCGGTACGGCTTGCGGCGCTGGGGGCTGCCGGAGCGGGGGCGCGACCGGAGCCGGGGGCTGCCGGAGCAGGAGGGCGGCCGGAGCGGGGGCGCGGCCTGACGGCGCGGGGTGCGGCCGGAGCGGGGGGTGGTTCGGGTCAGTCCCAGTTCTTCGGCGTGCGGGAGCGCTTGGTGTCGGAGCGGGCCCGCTTCTCACGCAAGCGGCGTTCGTTGATGCCGCGGGGGATCTTCGTGGGGCGGCGGGGCTTCGGCGGCGGCGCGGTGGCCTCGGCGATGATGGCGACCAGGCGTTCGGCGGCGGCCTCGCGGTTGCGCCACTGGGAGCGGTGCTCGCTGGAGCGCACGACCACGGCGCCGTCGATCAGGCGGCCGGCCAGCCGTTCCAGGGCGCGGTCCTTCCACACCGCGGGCAGCGCCTCGGTGGCGGCCAGGTCGAACCGCAGCTCGACCTGGGTGTCGCTGGTGTTCACGTTCTGGCCGCCGGGACCGGACGATCGCGAGAAGCGCCACATGAGCTCGGACTCCGGCAGGAAGACCGAGCCGCGGACGACCAGGTTGGCGGACATACCCATCATGGTCCCCCCTTTCCCTCGCCCCTGTCACCGTGATTTGGAACCATGGGTCCCGCCGGTCGCGTTGTGTGTGATGAACACCGACATGACCGGAGAGCGTGACACCGCAAGACACCGAAGGTCAGAGGGGATCAATCACATGCCAGTAAGCCTGTCCAAGGGCGGCAACGTGTCGCTCAGCAAGGAAGCCCCGGGCCTCGCCGCCGTCACCGTCGGTCTCGGCTGGGACGTGCGCACCACGACCGGCACCGACTTCGACCTGGACGCCAGCGCCATCGCCGTCAACACCTCCGGCCAGGTGTACTCCGACGCGCACTTCGTCTTCTTCAACAACAAGTCCACCCCGGACGGCACCATCGTGCACACCGGCGACAACGTCACCGGGGCCGGCGAGGGCGACGACGAGCAGATCAAGGTCAACCTGGCCGGGCTGCCCGCCGACGTCGTCAAGATCGTCTTCCCGGTCTCCATCTACGACGCCGAGAACCGCAACCAGAACTTCGGCCAGGTCCGCAACGCGTTCATCCGCATCGTCAACCAGTCGGGCGGCACCGAGGTCGCGCGGTACGACCTGAGCGAGGACGCCGCCACCGAGACCGCCATGGTCTTCGGCGAGCTGTACCGCAACGGCGCCGAGTGGAAGTTCCGGGCCGTCGGCCAGGGCTACGCCTCCGGCCTGGTCGGCATCGCGCAGGACTTCGGCGTCAACGTCTGAGCCGCGGTACCCCACCGTCCGGGCCGCGGCACCGCGATCCTGCGGGGCTTCGGCGTTCCGGCCCGCTGTGCCACACTCCAGCTGATGGAACCGGCCGCGCGTCAACTGTCGTCAATGCGAGCGTCATACCGGCGCCTCGACGTGCGGCCGGTACGGAGTGCCGTTCGGCGCGCGCCCGGAGGGGGAGCCTTGAGCTCGGAAATCTACTTCAACGACAACTACCGGGACCTGAGCCAGCAGTCAGGCATCAGCGCCGGGTTCCAGTTCGAGTTCTCCTGCCAGCGCTGCCACGACACCTGGCGCTCGCCGTTCGAGGGCTACGCCGGCGCCCGGATGGCCGGCTGGCTCAACCGGGGCGCCAGCGCCGCCTCCGGGCTGCTGGGCCGGCTCGGCGGCGACGTCAGCTCCGCCGCCGACGGCCTGGCGGGCGCCGGCTGGGGCCACGCCCGCGACACCTCGCTGCGCCGGGCGGTCGCCACCGCGCAGAGCCACTTCAGCCGCTGCCCGCGCTGCACCTCGCACGTGTGCGCCCGCTGCTGGAACGCTCAGCAGGGCCTGTGCCTGGTCTGCGCCCCCGACACCGCCGCCGAACTCGCCGCCTCCCGGCAGCGCGGCCTCAACGACGAGGTCTCCGAACGCGGTTACGCGGCCGGCCGGCAGCAGGGCGGCGGGGTCGACGTCCAGACCTCCACCCCGCTCGTCTGCCCCCAGTGCCGCGCCGAGACCCACGGCAGCCGTTTCTGCGGCGGCTGCGGCCACGAACTCGCCCGGCAGAACCACTGCACCGGCTGCGGCGGCACACTGCCCGACGCCGCGGCGTTCTGCCCGGATTGCGGTCACCGCCGCTGAGCACCCCCCGGTCCGGCCGCCCGGCGGCCGGACCGCACGGGTCACCGTCGCGCGGCGGGCGTACGCATCGCGGCGGACGTACACGTCAGGGTGGGCGTACGCGTCGGGGCGGCGTACACGTCACGACGGGCGTACACGTCACGACGGATGGCCGCATCGCGGCGGACGTACACGCCACGACGGGCGTCCACGTCACGGCGTGACGTACACGTCACGACGACCCGCTGCCCGGCCGCCCGCACGCCGGAGCCCTCCTCCCCGGTCCGCGCTTTCCCGCCCCGAGCCGCCTCGCCGCCCCCGCCGCCGCACCGGAGCATCCTCCTGCCCGGGGACGTGCCGCCGGCGACCGGCGAAGGCGTGGCCCTGCCGCCCGGCGGAGGTGTGCCCCGGCGACCGGTGGAGGGGGCCGTCCCGTACCGGCCGCGACGGCGGACGGCGGGGTCGCCTACGATTCCCCGGTGATCGACCTCGGCTACGCGCTGTCCCGCCGCTTTCCCGATCCGCCGCAGACGGACTACCGCACGGCGGACGTGCGCACGCTGCGGCACGATCTGTTCTGCGGTGATGTGTATCTGGCCGAGGGCGAACGGGAGTTGGTGACCGCCTGGGGCTGGGTTCCGGTCCTGGACTTCGCGTGGGCGCTGTGCGACATCGCCGAACTGCTCGACCGCGACCCGATGGGCGGCCGGGCGTCGCGTCCGCAGCACGCCGAGCTGGACTTCACCCAGTCCGCGGACCGGATGCGCTTCGTCCGCCGGTTCGGCTGGGTGGACGTCACGGCGGACTGGGCGCGCGACGAGGCCGTCTCCGTCTCGCACGCCGATCTGCGCCGGGAGGCCCGTGACTTCCTCAACGACGTCGTGGCCGACCTGGTAGACATGCACGACGGTCTGGACGACAACCCGGCCGTGTGGAACCTGATGGCCCGGTTTCCCCGTGTGAACTGACAGGGGGACCGCGCGCTTCCGCATCGCACGCCCTCTCTTCCCCACACCACCGCGGGGCCACCTGCCCCGCCCTTGGCGACTCAGGACGTACATGGAGAACAAGACCGGGCACAGAAGCCGATCCCGGCGCCGTGGCTGCGTCGTGGGTTGTCTGGTCGCCGTCGTCGCGCTGGCCGCCGCCGTCGCGGTGGGTCTGCACCTGTGGCTGGCCTGGCTCAACCGCCCGCCGCCGCTGCCGTCCATCCCCGACGAGTACCTGAGCACCGTCCAGGCCGCCGCCCGCACCTGCCCCCAGGTCAACGTGCCGCTGCTGGCGGCGCAGATCGACGCGGAGAGCCACTGGAACCCGGAGGCCAACTCCGGCCAGGCGCAGGGCATCGCGCAGTTCTACCCGTCGACCTGGTCGGAGTGGGGCAAGGACTACTCGGGCGACGGCACCGCCGACGTGTGGAACCCGCAGGACGCCATCCGCTCCCAGGCCGCCTACATGTGCGCGCTGTTCAAGCAGGTCAAGACGGTCCCCGGCGACCCGACGCAGCTGACCCTGGCCGCCTACAACGCGGGACCGACCGCGGTGATCAACGCCGGCGGCATCCCGCGGATAAGCGAGACCGAGAACTACGTCACCCGCATCGAGGACCTGATACCGGACTACACCAAGACCTACGCCCAGCAGGTGGCCGCCCAGCAGTCGGCCTCCGCGTCCCCGTCACCGAGCTGACGCCCTCGTGACGTCTCCGGCGCGTTCCCCGGCGCGCGGTGCGCTGTTTTCGTGACGTATACGGACCACTTCGTCGTTTTCGTGACGTATACGGGTCTTTCGCCGGCCTCGTGACGCGTGCGGGTCCTCCGCCGCTTCGTGACGTGTACGAGGCCCCGCCGCTTTCGTGACGTATGGCGTGCGCCGGTTCGCGTGACGTATCACCGCTGGATTCCGCGACCGCCGGACGTGGGGCGGGGCGCGGGAGCGGTCACGTGCTGGGGCCGCGCATGTGCGCGCTGATCCAGGCGATGGTGCCGTCGGCCATGCCGCGCGTGTAGCTGCGGGCGTTGTGGCCGCCGCCGGCGACGACCTCCAGGCGGGTGTGCACCGGGCCGTGCCCGTACTGCGCGATGAAGCGGCGGACCTCGGCCAGGTCCGCGGTCTCGGTGCTGCCGGCCTGGAAGCCGAGGTAGACGTCGGGCCCGTGCCGGGCAGCGAGGGCCCGGGCGAGATGGCGCGGGTCGTCGGCGCGCATGGCGGCGGCGTCGCCGTGCCACAGCGGGGAGTCGGGGGCGATGTCCGGGCCGGACGGGATGGCGGCCTTGAAGGCCTCGGGGTGTTTCAGCACGCTCTTGAGGGCGCAGAAGCCGCCGGACGACGACCCCATGAACCCCCAGCCGTCCCGGGTGCGCAGGGTGCGGAACGTGCGGCGCACGAGGCCGGGCACGTCCCGGGTCAGCCAGGTGCCCATCCGCTGCGAGCCGGGGATGTCGCTGCAGTCGTGGTAGCGCTGGTCGGGGTTGATGACCGGCATGACCAGGATGAACGGCAGCGACCTGCCCTGCGCCGTCCAGGCGTGGAAGTCCTCCTGGAGGCGCAGGTCCGCGCCGTACCAGTAGTTGTTCGGCCACCCGAACCCGCCGGGCAGCGCGATCAGCACCGGGAATCCCTTGTCCGCGTTCGCCCGGAGGAAGTACTCGGGCGGCGCCCACACCCAGACCCTGCCGGTGAAGCCGGACGCCGGCCCGTGCAGTCGGGTCACCGCGATCCGCGTCCCGCCGGCCGCGCCGACGGTGCGCTGCACCCGCCAGTCGGCCTGCGGCCCGCTCGGCATGACGGCCAGCCGGGCGCCGCCCGCCGCCGAGCCCCCGGTGCGGGCCGTGCCGGCACCGACGGCCGTGCCGTTGCCCGTGCCCGCGCCGGCGAACGACACCGGGTCGCCCTGGTCCCCGCAACCGGCGAGGGACGCCACGAGGAGCAGCGGCGCCAGCAGGAGCGCCGTACGCAGCCGGGACCGCCGGGTGGGGCCCGCGGGCCGCCGGGACGGCCGCAGGCGCTCTGTGGGGCGCGTGGCAGGGGTCATGGCCGCAGCCCGGCGCGGGCGGCCGAGCGGCCACCCGGGTGTCGTGCCGGGGCCGGGCGCGGCGGGTCGGAGGGATGGTCAGGACCGCCCAGGGTCAATATGTATGACATATCGTCCGACAATAGGCCAGGATGGGACGGACCGCCCATGACCGCCAGCCTCGAACAGCTGCGCCGCTGCACCGCCGCCATTGACCTCGGGGCCTCCAGGACCCGGGTCTACCTCAAGAACGTCGGTCTCGTCGTCGACGAACCCAGCGTGGCGGCGGTCGACTGCCACACCGGTTCGCTCGTCGCGGTCGGCGAGACGGCGGAACGCATGACCGGCCGCACCCCCGAGCACATCCGGGTGATCCGGCCGATCTCCGGCGGCGCGGTGGTCGACATCGACATGGCCCAGCGCATGCTGCGTCACCTGCTGGGCGACCGGCTCAGCCGCGCCTGGCGCCGCAAGCCGATGCTGCGCGCGGCGATGTGCGTACCGAGCGGCAGCGAACCGATGACGCAGCGCGCCGCCATCGAGACGCTGACCGGCCTCGGCGCCCGGCGGGTCGAACTCGTCGACACCCTGATCGCCGCGGCGGTCGGCTGCGGCCTGCCGGTGGAGTACCCCGAGGCCACGATGATCGTGGTGTGCGGCGCGACCACCACCCACGTCGCCGTGTTGTCGCTGGGCGCGATCGTGGCGGCGGACACCGTCCAGGTCGGCGGTGAGGTCATCGACCGGGCCATGCTCCAGCACCTGCGCAACCAGCACGCGTTGCTGCTGCCCGGCCAGTCCGTCCGGTCGCTGCACGGCATGCTGGAGACCTCCGGCGGCGGCGGGCCGGCCACCGTCGAGGTACACGGCATGGACGCCTCCAGCGCCACGGCCCGCTCCATCCGGGTGGAGGCCGCCGGTATGCGGCTGGCCATCGAGCCCACGTTCAACAACGTGCTCGACGGCATCCGCGCGGTACTGCGCCGCTGCCCGCCCGACCTGGTCGCCGACCTGGGCGACCGCGGCATCATGCTGGCCGGCGGCAGCGCCCGGCTCCCCGGCCTGGACACCGTGCTGCGCGAGGGCACCGGCATGCCCGTCACCGTCAGCGAACACCCCGGTTCCTGCTCGGTCCGCGGCCTCGGCGCCATGCTGGAGGGCCGCGCGACGCCGATGGCGCTGGAGTCGGTCAGCTTCGCCGGATGAGCGGCGGCACGGCGGACGGCGGCACCCCGGGCCCGGACGTTCCGCACGACGACGCCGATGCCGCCGCCGACCGCCCGCCGCACGACGCGCGGACCGAGGCCATCCGGCTGCGGGAGCGGATCTACGCCGTCATCACCATGCTCGCCGTCGTGGTCACCCTGACCGAGGACGACCACCTGAGCGCCCCGAGCGCGGCGTGGACCATCGGCGGTACCGCGCTCGGAGTGTGGCTGGCCACCGTCGTCGCCGACCAGCAGGCGCACCGGGTCGTACACCAACGCCTGGCCCGCGGCCGGGACCTGCGCGTCATGCTCTACACGAGCTTCCCGCTGCTGCTCAGCGCGGTGGTACCGCTGAGCTTCACCGTGCTGGCCGGCCTCGGCCTGCTGCACCTGGGCGACGCGCTGACGGCGGCGGTGTTCGTCGAACTGGCCGGTCTGTTCGCCTGGGGCGTGCTGGGCGGTCTGCGGCTGGGCGGCGGGGTGCCGGCCGCGATCCTGGCGGGGGTGGCGGACCTGGTGATCGGCGCGCTGATCGTACTGGTCAAGGTGGCGGCCGGACACTGACACCGGCCGGCGGCGACCGCCGGGGGGCGCTTGGGGCGCCGGGGGGCGCTTGGGGCGCCGGAGGTGCCTGCGGTGCCGGAACGTGCCTGCGGCGGCGGAACGTGCCTGCGGGGCCGGGGCCGGGGCCAGCGTCCGCGGGGCCCGGCCGGTCCGCGCGGTCCCCGGCCCGTTTCCGCGGCGCCGGGACGCGGCGGTCGGCGCCGGAGCCATGCCGCCCCTCCCCGGGAAGCCGCGCGGCGTCCTCCCGGGGCCGGGCGGGGTTTTCCCGGGGTCGGGCGGAGTTTTCCACAGGGGTGGCGCGGGGTTTTCCACAGGTTGAGGGCGTCCGGTGACGAACCGGGCGTTACCTGGGAACCTGATCACAGGACGACGAGTGATCAACGGGACCGGGCGACGCGGCGGGTTCGGCCGAGCGGCGCGGCGGGCCCGGCGAGTTGAGCGAAGAAGGGGAATCCCATGGCGCAGCGCGTACGTGGAGTGGTCGCGGCCGGCAAGGGCGAGCCGGTGCGGATCGAGACCATCGTCATCCCGGACCCGGGTCCGGGCGAGGCGGTGGTCAAGATCCAGGCGTGCGGGGTCTGCCACACCGACCTGCACTACCGCGAGGGCGGCATCAACGACGACTTCCCCTTCCTGCTGGGCCACGAGGCGGCCGGGATCGTCGAGTCGGTCGGCGACGGCGTCACCGAGGTGGCGCCCGGCGACTTCGTGATCCTCAACTGGCGCGCGGTGTGCGGCCAGTGCCGGGCCTGCCGGCGCGGCCGCCCCTGGTACTGCTTCGACACGCACAACGCGAAGCAGCGGATGACCCTGGAGGACGGCACCGAACTGTCGCCCGCCCTGGGCATCGGCGCCTTCGCCGACAAGACCCTGGTCGCGGCCGGCCAGTGCACCAAGGTGGACCCGGCCGCCTCCCCGGCCGCCGCCGGACTGCTGGGCTGCGGCGTGATGGCCGGCCTCGGCGCCGCGGTGAACACCGGCAACGTCTCCCGGGGCGACACCGTGGCGGTCATCGGCTGCGGCGGCGTGGGCAACGCGGCGGTCATGGGCTCCCGGCTGGCCGGCGCGTCCCGGATCATCGCCGTCGACATCGACGACGCCAAGCTCGCCACCGCCCAGCGGCTCGGCGCCACCCACACCGTCAACTCCCGTTCCGGGGACCCGGTCGAGGCGATCCGCGAGCTGACCGGGGGCTTCGGCGCCGACGTCGTCATCGAGGCGGTCGGCCACCCCGAGACCTACCGGCAGGCCTTCTACGCCCGCGACCTGGCCGGCACCGTGGTGCTCGTCGGCGTGCCCACACCGCAGATGCAGCTCGAACTGCCGCTGCTCGACGTCTTCGGTCGCGGCGGTTCGCTGAAGTCCTCCTGGTACGGCGACTGCCTTCCGTCCCGCGACTTCCCCGTACTCGTCGACCTCTACCTCCAGGGCCGGCTCGACCTCGACGCCTTCGTGTCGGAGACCATCGCGCTGGACCAGGTGGAGGAGGCGTTCACCAAGATGCAGAAGGGGGAGGTGCTGCGCTCGGTGGTGATGCTGTAGCTCTCAGCGATGCGAAGCGGGGCGATGGGCGATATCTTCCCTTTATGGGAGATTCATCGGAGGCGTACACCCCGATCATGATCCTCATGCGCGACCTGGAAGGCAGGGTCGTCTACGAGGTGTGGCGCAGCGCGCCCGCGGACGGCAAGACCACGGCCGACGCGCATGTCGACGCCCCGATCCGCAGCAGGACCGAGGCCCGCGACATCGCCCGCGCGGCCGGCTTCCACCTGGTCCAGGACGGCGAGATCTGGGACCACCTCCCGGAGGAGTGAAAGCCTCCCGGGAGGTGGGCAGCCCTCCGGGGGTGAGGTCGTCCCCGAGGGGGCAACGCCGTCTCCGGGGGCAACGCCGTCCCGGGAGGCGAGGTCGTCCCGGGCAACGCCGTCCCCGGAGGCCAGGCGGCGCGGCGGGCTCGGCCGACGGTGGGCCGACCGCATGCGGAGGAACGTCGCGAGGCCGCCTCCGGGGCCCGGCCACGCGCGCGGTGGCTTCGGCGACCGGCGGCCTCGGCACCGATCGCCCCGCGCACTCCCCGCGCTCGGCACCGGCGGCCCGCATACTCCCCGCCCCGTAGCGCCCCCACCGCGTTCGGCACGCTGCCACCCCTCCCCCCGTAACGAGACCCGAATGGCCCAGGCCCCGGCGGCCGGACCCGCAGCCGACCGCTCAACCGCCCGCGCAACCAACCCCGCAGCCAACCCCGCAGCCGTACCGGGAGGCGGGTGTCAGCGGTCGGTGCGACGCTGGTGGCACCAGGGATCTGCGAAGGGACATCGCCATGATCACCACTGACTTCATCCACGGTTCGCCGTGCTGGATGGACCTGGGCGCCCCGGACGTCGAGAACGCGGTCGGCTTCTACGGCGCGGTCATGGAGTGGACGTTCGAGCCGTACGAGGGCGCCGCGAACGGGTACGGCGCGTTCAGCAAGGACGGGCGGACCGTCGGCGGGGTCGGCGAGCTCACCGAGGACGGCGCGCGTTCCGCCTGGACGCTCTACTTCAACACCCCCGACGCCGAGGCGACCGCCGCAGCGGCCCGGCAGCTGGGCGGCACGGTCCGCGCGGCGCCGGCCGACGCCGCCGAGATGGGCCGGCTGGCGCAGCTCAGCGATCCGCAGGGCGGCCGGTTCGCCGTCTGGCAGCCCGGCAAGGACCAGGGCTTCGAGCTCGCCGACGTGCCGGGTTCGCTGTGCTGGACCGAGCTGTACACGACGGACGCGGCCGGCGCGAAGGCGTTCTACGGCGAGCTGTTCGGCTGGACCGGCACCGACATACCGATGCCCGGCGACGAACCCGGCACGTACTCGATCCTCACGCCGGCCGGCGGCGACGACAACCGCATGCACGGCGGCCTGATGGAGCTGCCGCCCGAGGTGCTCTCGCTGACCGGCGGCACCGCCTACTGGCACCCGGTCTTCACCGTGGACGACACCGACGAGACCGTCGCCAGGGTCACCGCCAACGGCGGCAGCATCCAGATGGGCCCCGAGAACGGCCCCGGCGTCGGCCGCCTCGCCGTCTGCCTCGACCCCGACGGAGCGGACTTCGTGGTGCTGAAGCCGGAGGCGTGAGAACGCGGGGCGTCCCCCCTGGCGCGGCGGCCGACGCCATCGGCCCCGGCCGGGCGGCGCGGCACCGCCCCGCCCCCTCGTCGCACCGCCCCGCCCCCTCGTCAGCTCGGAGCGGCCTCCGTGAGCTCGGAGGGGCCCCGCGTCAGCGCGGAGCGGCCTCCGTGAGCCGCAGGCGCCAGGTGTGGCAGGCCATGGGCATCCGGACCGTCCCGTCGGCGATGTCCGCCGTCCGGTGGACCTGCGCGTCGATCAGGCCGGCGAGCTCCCGCTTGCGTTCCTCCGGCTGTGCGATGAACCCGCTGTAGGTGGCGAACATGCCGACCAGTGCGTCGACGGTCAGCGGCGCGGTCCAGGTCAGGACGCGCGACTCCGGCTCGGTGAACGGCACGCCGTCCGGGAGCCACCGCTCGGTGCCCATCCGCCGGATCTGCCGCTCGACCTCGTCGCCGGCGCCCACCAGGTCCCGTACGAAGGAGTCCAGGGCGTCGACCCACGGCACCCGGCGGTCCCGGCGGGTCCACAGGATGGCGAGCGTGCCGCCGGGCTGGAGCACCCGGGCGATCTCGGGGAGCGCGCGGACCGGGTCCATCCAGTGCCACGCGGCCGACACGGTGACGGCGCCGACCCGGGCGCCGGGCAGCGGGATGTTCTCGGCGGTGCCCTCCAGCACCGTGGCCCGGGGGCAGCCGGCGGCGAGCACCTCGCGCATGCGGGCGTCGGGCTCGACGGCCAGCACGTCGTCCACCCGTTCGGCGAGCTGACGGGTCAGCAGGCCGGTGCCGGCGCCCAGGTCCAGCACCGCGGCGCAGTCCGGGGGCAGCAGCCAGTCGAGCACCTGCTCCGACGGGCCCATCCGGAAGCGGTCGTACTCCTCGGCCGCGGTCCCGAAGGACACGGCGCGCGCTGATCGGTTGAGCATGACTCTCCTTTGGCAGCGGGCGCGGAGCCCGGATTCGGCCGGCCGGTCGTGTGCACGGTGTTCGCCGGCCGTCTCCGCCGGCCGTGAGGAGACGGGTGGATCGCATCGGTGGTGGACGGTTGGCTTCGGTGGCGGACGGTTCGGCGGCGGACGGATCGCACCGGTGGCGGGCGCGGCCGGTGGCGGGGCCGTGTCGTACGCCCACGGCCGACGCAGGTGTCGTCGGGGCCGGGCGAGCGGGCCGGCGGTGCGCGATCACGCCGCCCGGCCCGGCACATCGCGGCGTTACCGCAACGCCCCGGCCAGCCGCCAGAACGCCTCAGCGCCCAGCACCGCACCGCAGCCCGCGCCCCGCAGCCGCACCGCACCCGCGCCGGCCGGAACCCGCTCCCCAGACCCGAGCGACCGGCACAGCCCCCAACGTCCGCACGACGCCTGGCGACCCGCGCGACCGGCACAGCCCCGCACGCCCGCACAACGCCGCGCAGCCCCGCACGCCCGCCCGCAGAACGCCCACGTCCCGCGGAGCCGACACGCCCCGCGGGACCCGTCCTACAGGCCGCGCAGCCCGACGAGCACCCGCTCCAGGAGCGTGACGTCCGGCCGTCCTCCGCCCTGGCCCGGTTGCTGGACGTTGACCAGACCGCTTTCGGCGAGGTCACCCACTAAGACGCGGGTGACGCCGAGAGGCACGTTCAGCAGGGCGGAGATCTCGGCCACCGACTTCAGCTCCATGCAGAGCCGGCAGATCGCCCGGTGCTCGGGAGAGAGTCTGATGCCGCTGTCCCAAGCACGCATGTTGGTGCTGACGAGCGCCTCAAGCGCGAAGTCGTGCCGTGCCGTCGTACGTCCGCCGGTGACGGCGTAGGGACGTACGAAGGGCGATGATCTGCCCCTCTGGTCTCCGTTCACGAAAGCCCATCCTTCCCCGTGGGGCCCGGTCGGCAGGCCCTACCCAGTTTCAGCGTGCCAGTGCGCTCTGGAGCTCCGCGCGCAGGGCGGGAGTGAGCACGTCGCCGGTACGTTCGACCAGCAAGGTCATCTCGTACCCGACGAGTTTCATGTCGCAGGTCGGCGAGGCGAGCACGGCAAGCACCGAGCCGTCGCTGATCGACGTCACGAACAGGAAGCCGTGCAGCATGTCCACGACGGTCTGGGTGACCGAGCCGGCCTCGAAGAGGTTGGCCGCGCCCTGCGTCAGGCTCGCCAGCCCGGAGGCCACCGCCGCCAGCTGGTCGCCGCGGTCCTTGGGCACGGCCTCGGACGCCAGGAGCTGGACGCCGTCCGAGGAGACGACCACCGCGTGGGCCACGCCCGGTACTTGCTTCACGAAGTTGGCGACGAGCCAGTTCAGGTTCTGCGCTGCCTTGCTCAGCTCGCTCATGACTGCTTCCTGTGCTGTGGACATCCCAGATGTCCCGGGGTGGAGGAGAGACGACGGTCCGCTCATGGCGTTTCCGGCCCACCCGGTAACGGCCTCGGCCCGTCAAGCCCCGAACCGTCCTTCCCCTGCCTGACGCCCTGGTGAAAACGGGACAGCCGTTCCCTCATCAGGTCCGCCGAACGCGGCTCGACCGGCGGCGGGGCCGGCCGCGACGCGCCCGGGCTCGCGGCCTGGCCGGGGCCGGGGTTGCCGCGCGGCACCCGGACGGGCAGTCCCTGCGGGGTCAGGCCGCCGACCGCCGGCCTGACGACCGGGGTGGACCGCCAGCTGTCCTGGGCCGGGGCCCAGGAGGCGGAGGCACCGCTGTCGGCGGCGGACCGGTCGGGCCACCTGCCGTCGGCGGACTGCGGGTGGCCGGGCAGCGGCGCCACGCCCGTGCCCGGTCCGGCGGCGGGCGACAGGCCGCGGCCCTCGGGCCCGAACCACTCGGTGTTCATCGAGTCGAAGATCGGTGACCGCTCCGAGCCGGACGCGCCGTGGGCCGGATCGGCGAAGGCGTGCCAGCCGGAGTCCTGGGACGGCCCGGACTGCGGCCCGCCGCGACCGGGAGCAGCCGGCGGGGCCACCTCGTCCGGCTGCTCGAACCACGAGAAGTCGCCGTCCGGCTGAGCCTGCGGACCGGCCTCGTCCACGAACCACGGGAAGTCGTCCGCGTCGGGCCCGGTACGGCCGCGCACCGGCAGGTCGTCGGTACGGCCGCGCACCGGCAGGTCGTCGGTACGGCCGCGCACCGGCAGGTCGTCGAACCGCGGGTCGCCCGCGGAGCCCTGGGCGATCTGGCTGAAGGAGGTGTCGAAGGACGGGTCGAAGCGCGCAGCGCCGCCCGGTTCCGGCAGGTAGCCGGTGATGTCGGCCGGCTCGGGCCGGAAACCGGCGGGGTCGAACGGTTCGGCGCGGAAGCCGGCGCTGCCAGCCGGCTCCGGGCGGAAGCCGAGGCTCTCGTTCCGCTGCGGCCGCGCGCCGGGTTCGGGGGCGCCGGACGGTTCCTTGGCGTGCGAGGCGGGCCGGACGGCCTGCTCGAACGCGGTGCCGGAGTCCTCGTCGAGCTCGTTCACCGACCGCAGCAGGTCCGGCGGGATGCGCACGAGCGCGTTGAGCCCGCCGGTCTCCGGGCTGGTCAGCCACACCTGGATGCGGTACTTGACCGCCAGCCGGCCGACCACGAACAGCCCCATGCGGCGGGAGATCGCCACGTCCACCACCGGCGGCTCGGCGAGCCGCTCGTTGATCCGCTCCAGCTCCTCCGAGCGGATGCCGATGCCGGAGTCGGCGATGTCGAGGACGACGTCGCCGGCGGCCAGCGTCCTGGCGCTGACCAGGACCTCGCTCTCGGGGGCCGAGAACGAGGTGGCGTTCTCGATGAGTTCGGCCACCAGGTGGACGACGTCGGTCGCGGCGTGGCCGGACAGCGCCACGTCGGGCAGCTCGTAGAGGGCGACGCGCTCGTACTGCTCGACCTCCGCGGTGGCGGCCCGGACCACGTCGAGCAGCGACACCGGCTGGTTCCACCGGCGCCCCTGCTCCTCACCGGCGAGCACCAGCAGGTTCTCGTTGTTGCGGCGCATGCGGGTCGCGAGGTGGTCGAGCTGGAAGAGGCTGGAGAGCTGGGCGGGGTTCTGCTCGCCGTTCTCCAGCTCGTCGATCAGCTGCAACTGCCGCAGCACCAGGCTCTCACTGCGCCGCGAGAGGTTGGTGAAGATCGTGTTGACGTTGCTGCGCATCATCGCCTGCTCGGTGGCGAGGCGGACCGCTTCGTGGTGGACCCGGTCGAACGCCCGCGCCACCTGGCCGACCTCGTCCTGCGTGTGCAGATCGATCGGCTGGACCCGGACGGACTCCTCGGTGGGCTCCGCGTCGTGCAGCCGGCGCACGACCTCCGGCAGGCGGTGGTCGGCGATGTCCAGTGCGGAACGGCGCAGTTGACGCAGCGGCAGCACCACGGACCGGGCGAGGACCACGGCGGCGAGGTAGGACAGCACGATCACCGCGACGAAGAGGCCGACGTTCTCCCACAGTTGGGTCTCGCCCTGCGACACCAGCAGCGAAGCGCGCTGCCCCATGTCGGCGTTGACCTTCTGCTCGACGGTGCGGACCGCCTGGAGCTTGTCCGTCAGCTGCTGGTACGCGGTGGACCGGCTGACCCCGAGGCTGCTGAGCGGGGTGCCCTCCTGGGCCGCGGCGGAGACGTCCTCGACGGTGCCGTCGGCGGCGCCCACCTGGTCGCCGCTGACGGTGGACTGGTACAGGTTGAGGATCGACGCCGGCGCGTCGTTGGCGATCGAGGTGGCGGCGGTGGCGAACTGCGCCTGCGCCTGCTCGATGTCCTCCTTCTGCTCCAGCGTGAAGCTGCCGGCGCTGAGCACGTCGACGAGGTATCCGCGCTCGCTCGACGTCTGCTGCTCGATCTGCTCGACGGAGGCCAGCGTGCCGACCAGGGTGCCGAGCGTGTGGTCGGGGCTGACCGCGGCGAGCTGGGCGCTGAAGTCCAGCAGGTCGTCGATGACCGTCGTGTACGCGGTGAAGCTGGGCGTACCGGCGCCGAGCCGCAGGTTGGAGGCGCGCAGCGGATCGATGTCGGCGAGCCGGGCCTCGGCGCGCGCGCCGAGCTGCTGGGTGGCGGGCGGCAGGGCGGTGACACTGCCGTGGTACTGGCGCAGCGCGTCGTCGAACTGCGTGACGTCCGCCGTGGTGGTCCGCTCGGCCTTCAGCAGCCGGGCGTCCCCGCCGACGCCCGATCCGTTGAGCGCGACCTCGGTGAGGTCCCGCTCGTCGTCGAGCGCGCTGACCAGGCTGGAGATGCGCTGGGCGATCAGCGTCTGGTCACGGGTGTCGGAGTCGGCCTGCACGGTGCCGACCTCGGACACGACACGGACGCCGACCAGCGGGACGATCGCGACCAGCGGGACCAGGACCAGCAGCAGCATGCGGCTGCGCAGCCGCCAGTTGCCCAGGCGCCGCTTGGCGGACAACCGGGCGGGCAGACCGCCGGCTCCCGCGGTCCGTCCCCGTTCGGTGACACCGCCGGCTCCCGGCGTTCCCGTCACAGCGTGGCCACGCCGCGACGTGCCCCGCGGCCTTCGTCCGTCGACGGATACCCGACTCGGCGGGGTCGCTGGTCTTCCATCCACTAACCCTTAACCCTCATAACGTCGTTTCCGGACGCGACGACGCCTGGTCAATCCGGTTCGCCACAACGAACACCTGGATCCGCCAAACACCGGGTCTTTGGCTTTACGTCTTCCGCGTCCTCGTCGTGACCCGCATTCCAGCACACGATGGCTCACCTGAGCAAAGGGCGCCATTACTGACTTAGCGGAGTGGGTCCTTCCGCCGGGCTGCCGGAGCGCGTCCACACACCCGGGACGCAGTCCTTCATACCCGCATCCCGGCACACCCGGGCATCATTCGTAAAGTCGGACGTCCGCATAGTTCGGAGATACCAGATTCCTTACGGCATGGTAAGTACAGAGCAACGCGTATATTTCCTGCTGAACAAGTTCAGGGCTTTTGGAACGCAAGAAGACGCGTTGTCCGTCCAACTGCCCGGTGAACTGGCGCACGCCGGCCCGGCCCGCTCCCGCCCGGGCGTAACGGGCCGCGATCACGTCGGCCGGCACGGCGTCGTCGTCGAGGATCGACGTGACCAGTCTGTCCCGCCGTCCCCCTTCCTCGGCCCGCCTGGCACCGGGTCTGCCCGTACCGTTCCAGGGCACCACGCGCACGACGGTCTCCCGGCGCGGACCGGTTCCCCGGTGGCCGCCGACCGGGGCCGAGAGGTAGGAGCCGTCGGGCAGCCCGCGCGCGGCCGGTAATTGGGCGTGCTCGCCGAGTTGCCACACCTGGTCGGCGCCCGCCTCGGCCAGGGCGTGCCACAGGTTCGAGGGGATCGTTTCTTCATCGCCCACCACCAGGGTCCCGGCGCCGATGAGACCGGGCGGACACCTGACCAGCAGGCTTTCGGCGCCGTGGTCCGCGCCGGAGGCGATCGCGGAGGCCACGACCACCCGGGTGCGGCAGTCGGTGAGCGAGGTCAGCCAGACGTTCAGGTGGCGGCAGTCCCCGTCGGGCGCGCCGAACGCGACGCGGTTGGCGGGGGTGTCGGGGGCCTCCAGCGCGACGCTTTCGAAGGCGAGCACCCGGCCTGCCGCACGGGCCGTCCCGCCGTCCGCCGGGGACGCCTCCGGTTCGGCGGAGGCGGCCAGGTGGCCGCACAGGGCCTTGAGGGGTTCGACGCCCAGTCGCCGGCGGGCCCGGGTGATGGCGGCGGCGCTGGCCAGGTCGCCGGCCTCCTCGAAGAACTCGGGCAGTCCGCCGGTCAGTTTGGCGAGCACCTCCTCGTAGGAAGAGGTCTCGAAAAGCCACATCGCGAGCGTGAAGTACATCATGACGCGCGCCGGAAGAAGCCTGGAACGCCGTTCTTTTCGCTCGGCCTCGTCCACCAGCCGGTCCATCAGCTCGGGCCGAAACGCCTGCACGAGCATGCGCAGAGCGAGCCGGTCGGGCAGGTGTGTTTCGCACCGTATGCCGCGATAAGGGGCTGCCATCGCGAAAAGTTACCGCACGGAATAGCCGCACCCTATCTTCTTCGCATAATCTCCGCAGCCACGTCATTCACACAGAAGTTCTCCAGGAAAAAACCACAACCCGGCGGCGCACACATGCCTCAATCACGCCAAAGCGGGCCGACCGGACCCACCCCGGTCCACATTGCTTGCCCCATACACGGACATCTCTTGATGAACAGACCTCCGGAACACCGCCGAACCGCCTTCGAAACACGCGCGAATCAACGCCCCGACAGAGCAGGAATACCGGTCAGCCAATGCCATACCTGCCCAGAAAGCCCACTAACCGACCGTCAGGCCGGTTCTTAAGTCAGTGACCCCTCCGGCCGACAAGGTTGTTGCACCGAGTGGAGTTCTGACAGCCTCATTGCGTGACAAGCGAATCCCGGCGTGGGCGCGTCGAAGGACCGGCCCCATCACCGCAGCCGGCGACGCAGCCGCCGTCAATCGTGATGCGTGATGTGAGCAAAAGCTTCAGTACACCCCAGGGCGGCAATCACGATGTGCTGCGCGACATCAATTTCTCCGTCGCGCCCGGTGAGTTCACCGCGGTCGTCGGCCCGACCGGCTGCGGCAAGTCCACAACACTGTCGATGATCTGCGGTACGGACCAGCCCGACAGCGGTGAGGTGCTGATCGGCGGCCGTCCGGTGGACGGCATCGGTGACCAGGTGGGCTTCGTCTTCCAGGCCGACGCGGTATTCCCCTGGAAGACGGTCATCGGGAACATCGCCACCGGTCCGCGCTTCCGCGGCATGCCCCGCAAGGAGGCGCTCGCCGAGGCCGCCGACTGGGTGCGCCGGGTGGGGCTCGCCGGGTTCGAGCGGTACCACCCCCACCAGCTCTCGGGCGGGATGCGCAAGCGGGTGGCGCTCGCCCAGACCATGATCAACCGGCCGCGGGTGCTGCTCATGGACGAGCCGTTCGCCGGCCTGGACGTGCAGACCCGGCAGATCATGTCCGACGAACTGCTGTCCCTGTGGGAGCTGACCCGGCCGTCGGTGGTGTTCATCACCCACGACCTGGAGGAGGCGATCTCGCTCGCCGACCGGGTCGTCGTCATGACCGCCGGACCGGCCACCGTCAAGCAGGAGTTCCGCATCGACCTGCCCCGGCCGAGGAACACCCGCGAGATCCGGCACACCCCGGAGTTCGTCAAGCTGCACGAACGGATATGGGAGGCGCTGCGCGACGAAGTGCAGGTCGCCTACCGGCGCAGCGTCACCGCGGCCTGACCCCGCTACGCGCCGGCGGCGTCGGGCCGTGCGAGGGACCCCGGCCGCCGCGAGAGGCACCACCGCCCGTCCGCAAGACCCGACCGACGTCCGGAAGAGGCACCACCGCATGAACGCGCAAGGCCCCCGATCGAGTACCGGTACGGCGCCGGCGGATCCCGGCCCGGCCGACGGCGTGCCGGACCGCCCGGTCCCGCCGCTGAGCGAGGCGGCCGCGACCCGGGCGGCGACCGCCCGCCGGCAGCGCAACCGGCGCCGCGTGGTGGTCCTCACCGGCCGGGTGCTGGTCCTCGTGGTGTTCGTCGGCCTGTGGCAGCTGCTGTCCTCCACCGGCACCATCGACACGTTCTACTTCGGTGAACCCTCCGGTGTCTGGACGCAGTTGTGGGCCTGGACGGCGCACGGCACGTCCCAGGGCCCGCTGTGGGACCAGGTCTGGGTGACCCTCCAGGAGACCCTGCTCGGGTTCGGGATCGGGGTGACCCTCGGCGTCGTGTGCGGCATCGTGCTCGGCCGGCTCAGCCTGCTGTCGGACGTGTTCGCCCCCTACATCAAGACGCTGAACTCCATACCGCGCATCGTGCTCGGGTCGGTGTTCGCCATCTGGTTCGGCCTCGGCATCGACTCCAAGGTCGCGCTGGCGGTCGTCCTGGTCTTCTTCGGCGTGTTCTTCAACGCCTTCCAGGGCGCCCGCGAGGTGGACCGCAACCTCATCGCCAACGCCCGCATCCTCGGCGCCAGCAACGCCAAGGTGACCTTGCACGTGGTCATCCCGTCCGCGCTCAGCTGGATCACCACCAGCCTGCACATCGCGTTCGGCTTCGCCATCACCGGCGCCATCGTCGGCGAACTGCTCGGGGCCCAGCAGGGTCTCGGGCTGCTGATCTCCCAGGCCCAGGCCAACTTCGACCCCGACGGCGTCTACGCGGGCCTGGTCATCACCGCGGCGTTCGCACTGATCGCCGAAGGGCTGATCACGCTCCTCGAACGGCGCCTGCTGCGCTGGCGGCCCCGCCCGCGCAGTTCGGGCGCCGGTTCCTGATCTCCCATGACGGCATTTCCCATGACGGCACCGCACTCACCAACGCATCCCACGCACCGGGACCGAAGACGGCCCGCGAGGCGTCCACTCCGGAGGAGAAGGCACAGCTCATGTGGCACAAGAAGATCGTTTCCATAGCCGCGACAACGGTCCTGGCCGCGGGGCTGACCGCCTGCTCCGGCGGCAAGTCCGGCGACACGGCGGCCGGGAACGGCTCCTCGCCGACGGTGACCATCGCGCTGTCGAACCAGGCGAACCAGAGTTACCTGCCGCTGATCCTGGCGCAGCGCCTGGGCTTCTTCAAGAAGCAGGGCGTCAACGTCAAGATCGACAACCTCCAGGCGACGGCCCAGGTCACCGACGCCCTGCTCACCGGCGACGCCCAGGCGATGATCGGGTTCTACGACCACAACCTCGACCTGCAGGCCAAGGGCAAGCAGACCGAGTCGGTCATCCAGCTGCTCCAGGCGCCGGGCATGGTCGAGATGGGCCGCACGAACGAGTCGATCAACTCCCCCGCGGACCTGCGCGGCAAGACCATCGGCGTGACCTCGCTCGGCTCCTCGACGTCCTACCTCGGCTCCTACCTCGCCGTGCACAACAACATCCCGATCGACCAGACGCACCTGGTCGCCGTGGCCGCCGGCCCCACCTTCGTCGCGGCCTTCCAGCACAACCGGGTCGACGCCGGCGTCACGACCGAGCCGACCATCTCCACGCTGCTCACCAAGCACCTGGCGAAGATCACCGTCGACATGCGCACCGCCGCCGGCACCAAGGCCGCGCTCGGCGGCCCGTACCCGGGTACCTGCCTGCTCGTCCAGACCGCGTGGGCCAACAGCCACAAGCCCACCGTGCAGAAGATGGTCGACGCGCTCTACGACACCCTGCTGTGGATCGAGTCGCACTCGGCCGCCCAGATCACCGCCCAGGTCCCGGCCGACTTCTACCAGGGCAGCGGCAAGGAGCAGTACACCCAGGCGCTGGCCAACGGGATGGGCATGTACAACCCCACCGGCCAGATGCCCACCGACGCCCCGCAGACCGTGCTGCGCGTCCTGACCGCCGTCGACCCGAACGTCAAGGGCCACAAGATCGACCTGGCGAAGACGTACACCGACGAGTTCGTCCAGCAGGCGTCGCAGGCCAAGCCGACCTCCTGACGAACACCGAACGAGGCGGTGCCCGGGAGGATCACGGCTTCCGGGCACCGGTCCGCTGCCGCGGGGCGGCCGGGAAGCCGGCAGCGGCCGGCGGAGACCCGCGGTGGCTGCGGGCGAGCGGCTGCGGGCGGTGCCTTTGACGCGGCGGTCCCGCACCGGCCCCCGCCGGGCGCCCGATCACGCGCCGGTCGCACGAACGGCCCCCGGGCGGGGGCCGTTTCGGCTGTGCGGCTACGTGGTCGGCGGCGATGCCTCACGTAGGGCGGCCAGCCGTTCCTTGTAGAAGGTGCCCGCGAAATACGCGGCCTCCTCCTGCGAGTCCGCAGCCGCCTCGATCAGGTGGTGCGACAGTGCCTTCAGCTCCGCCGACCAGCCCAGCGCGTGCCGCTGGGCGTCCTGGCCGCACGCCTGCGGCTCCCCCGGCAGGCACAGCGGCAACGGCGCCGGGGCCAGCTTGTTCGCCGCGTGCCGGACGAACCGCGCGATGTCCAGCCACTCGTCCGGTGTCCGCTGCCGCTGCACCGCGCCTCCTATGATCCGGTCCGGTCGGTGGCACCGATCGTAGCGACCGGCCCCGCGACGTCCGCCGCCCTCGGGTCGCACGCCTCGACGGACGGAACGCAGGGCCGCGACGGTGCCACTGGACCGGCTGCGGGCGAGCAGCTCTATGCCTGCCCCCGCACGAGGAGGCGATCGGGCGCCGTGAGCACGTACTCGATCGTGCTGTCCGGGACACGCCGGGCAACTCACCCGGCCGGGCAGCGACCATGTCGGCGGCCCCGCACATCCACCCGAAGGTAAAGATAAGGCAAACCGGCCCGGCGTCCCTGCGCCGGCAACTCCCCTTTCACATGGACCCGTTGGCGCCGCGACTGTTCCACACCTCGGGCTGACGTACCTCGACAACCTGCCCATCGCGCCGCATCCTGCCTCCACCAGGCACTCGATATACCACTTCAGGTGCCGCAAATTGGGAGCAATCGATGCGACGTTTATCGACCCACGGTCGGCACGCGGCACCACGACGCAGCAGAGTGACCAGCCCGATCATCACCGAGACGATCACCGAGGCTGCGTACGGCGTCAGCACCGAGGCGGCAACGGGGTTCATCGCGACCCACGGACTGCCCCCCTGCACTGGCCCCTTATTAGCCGGGCTGCTCCTCGGGGCGGCGAGATGCGCCTGGACCATCGTCGTTCACAGGAGCGACAGACCCGCGCACCAAGCCGGCCCGCAGCCGGGTGAGTACGGGCGACCCAACCGCTCACGTTGCCTGAGGCCGGGCACCCGCCTGCACAAGACCGACTGCCGTGGCGATCTCCGGACTCCGGAGGATGCCGGAAGCCGTCGGGTGAGAAGAAACCGGCGTGCTCCTCGTCCGACTGCTCGATGGGGCAGTCGCTGCTGTCATCCGGCCCCAACGCCACGTTCCAACTGCCGTGAGACACGCGGACGATCGTGAGAACCCGCCGTGGACGACGATGGCGCAGGTCGCGGTCCGGCGGCGAGATGGCCCGGTGTCCTCGCGCCCGAACATCTGAGGGCAAGCCCGGCGCGGAGAGAATCTCGCGCCGTCAGGAACGGGCGGCGGGTCCGGCTGCCGGTGAGTTCGGCGGCGGGTGTGAGCAGGAGTCGGCGGTGTCCGTTTCGCGCGGTCTTGTCATCGGATACCCCTACCGGTGTGATGCGGGTCTTGTCGGGGCCCGCGGCGGTCTCGCGCGGCGCCTTTCGGGGTGCGGGACCACCGCACACCCGCCCCCCGGACGCGACTTCCGGGGGAAGCCCCCGCACCGGCCGGCGGCCGCCCGTTCGCGGGGTTCTGCGGGGGCGCATGACGCCTGCTCAAGGCGGGTAACGGCCGTTAGCCTAGGCGGTAGCGGCGCCGATCGGTGCGCCGGTCCGCAGCGGAAACTCCGCATCGGCGTATAGGAGTTGGCGATGAGCCGTGGCTTCCCCCTGTTCCGGACAACGAGTCCCGTGGCTGAAGCGGAGCGGGCCGCGATTCTCGGCGCGCCAGGGTTCGGACGGTTCTTCACCGACCACATGGCGACGGCCACGTGGACGCCGGCCGACGGATGGCACGACCGCAAGGTCGGACCCCTGGAGCCGTTCTCCATGCACCCGAGCGCCGCCGTGCTCCACTACGCGCAGGAGATCTTCGAGGGGCTGAAGGCGTACCGGCACGCGGACGGGACCGTCTGGCTGTTCCGTCCCGAGGTCAACGCCCGCCGCTTCGCCCGCTCCGCGCGGCGGCTCGCGCTGCCCGAGCTGCCGGAGGAGGACTTCCTCACCAGCGTCGAGGAACTGGTCCGCGCGGACGCCCCCTGGGTGCCGGACTCCGCCAACGAGGGCAGCCTCTACGTGCGGCCGTTCATGTTCGCCTCGGAGGTCTTCCTCGGCGTCCGGCCGGCCGAGCGGGTGGTCTACTCGGTGATCGCCAGCCCGGCGGGACCGTACTTCGCCGGCGGCCTCAGCGGCGTCACGCTGTGGATCAGCAGCGAGTACACTCGCTCCGGCCGGGGCGGCACCGGCGCTGCCAAGTGCGGCGGCAACTACGCCGCGAGCCTGGCCGCGCAGATCGAGGCGAAGCAGCACGGCTGCGACCAGGTGATGTTCCTCGACGACACCGGCGGCGACGGCAGCCTGGAGGAGTCCGGCACGATGAACCTGTGCCTGGTCACCTCGGCCGGCGAACTGGTGACCCCGCAGCTGGGCACGATCCTCGAAGGCGTCACCCGCGACACGATCCTGACGCTCGCCACCGACTTCGGCCTCACCCCGGTGGAACGCTCCATCACCCTCGCCGAACTGCGCGCCGGCGCCGCCGACGGCACGATCACCGAGGCGTTCGCCGCCGGTACCGCCGCCGTGGTCACCCCGATCGTGGGCTTCAAGGGCGAGGGCTACGAGTTCACCATCGGCAGCGGAGCACCCGGCGAGCAGACCACGGCGCTTCGCGAGCGCGTGCTGGACATCCAGTACGGGCGCGCGCAGGACAAGCACGGCTGGCTGCGGCAGGTCGTCTGAACCGGCAGCGGAACGGGCGCGGGAGCGGGAACGGAGCGGGAGCAGGAGCAGGAACGGGCGCGGGGCCGGCCCCGATCGGCACCGCACCGCCCCCATCCGCCCCGCCACCCCCCGTCGGCCCCGCTCGTCACCGCGCCGGATTCCCGAGGCCCGCCGGCAGCACGATCTCGCGCTTGAGGATCTTGCCGGTCGGGCCCTTCGGCAGGGCGTCGGTCAGCCAGACCAGGCGGGGGTACTTGAACGGAGCCACCCGCTCCCGGACGAACGCGCGGATCTCCTCCGGGGCGACCCGCGCGCCGTCGCGCAGTACGACCGCGGCCGCCACCTCCTGGCCGTGCGTGGGGTGCGGGACGCCGACGACGGTGGCCTCGGCGACCGCCGGGTGCTCGTACAGGACGTCCTCCACCTCGCGCGGGTAGACGTTGAAGCCGCCGCGGATGATGACGTCCTTGCTGCGGTCCACGATCCGGAAGTCGCCCCGCGCGTCACGGGTGCCGAGGTCACCGGTGTACAGCCAGCCGGACCTGATGGCCCGCGCGGTCGCCTCCGGCCGGCGCCAGTAGCCCTTCATCACGTTGTGGCCCCGGATCACCACCTCGCCGACCGTGCCGTCGGGGACCTCGGTGCCGGACTCGTCGACCACGCGCATCCGCACGCCCTCGATCGGGACGCCGATGCTGCCGGCGACGCGCTCGCGGTCGATCCGGTTGGCGCAGGCCAGCGGGGAGGACTCGGAGAGCCCGTAGCCCTCCAGCACCACGCAGCCGAAGTCGTCCTCGAACCCGCGCAGCACCTCCGGCGGCAGCGGGGAGCCGCCGCACAGGCAGACCCGCAGCGAGCTCACGTCGTGGCCGGCCCGGTCCGGGTGGGTCAGCATCAGGGTGTACATGGCCGGCACCCCGAGGAAGACGCTGACCCGGTCGCGCCGGATCACCGCCATGGCCCCGGCCGGGTCGAAACGGGCCACCAGGGTGAGGCACGCGCCCGTCGCCACCGCGCAGTTGAGGCCCATCACCTGCCCGAAGGAGTGGAACAGCGGCAGGCCGCCGAAGATCACGTCGTCCTCGCCGATCCCCAGCACCTGGATGCCCGCCCGGACGTTGCCCAGGATGTTGCGGTGGGTCAGTTCCGCGCCCTTCGGCACGCCGGTGGTGCCGGAGGTGTAGAGGATCACCGCGGTGTCCTCGCCGCCGCGCCGGTGCGCCGCCGGCGGCGCGGGGTGCACATCCGGCGCGAACGCGTCCGTGGCGAACGCGTCCGGCCCGACCGTGACGCACGGGGTGCCGACCCGTACGGCGCCGGTCACCGCCTCCTCCGTGCCCTCGTGCCAGCAGATCAGCAGCGCGGCCCCGGCGTCGGACAGGCAGTGCTCGACCTCCCGGGACTTCAGCAGCGGGTTCATCGGCACCACCACCGCGCCCGCCCGCAGGATGCCGTAGTACAGCACCGCGAACGTCGGCACGTTGGGTTGCAGTACGGCCACCCGGTCGCCGGGCACGACGCCGAGGGAGGCCAGCCACCGCGCGGCCCGGGCACTGAGTACGTCGAGGTCGGCGAGGGTCAGCACGTCGTCGTCCATCCGCAGGACGGGCCGCTCCGGACTCCGGGCGACGGAGGCCGCCAGCAGGTCGGGGACGCCGCGCGGTGTGCTCCCGGCGATGTCGGCGATGTCGGCGGACTCGGTGGTGTCGGCGGGCATGAGGGGCTCCTCGGTCAGGTACTGATGGAAGGAGAACCGGCCGGGAGCGAACCGGCGCGGGACAGCAGGACGGCGATGAGCCGTTGCCCGCGGGCCGGTGCCCGTCGACAGGTCGCGCGACGGGTCACCGCCCACCACCCCGCCGCGTCCGAGCGCGTCACAACAGCCCGCGTCAACCCGCGTCAACCACGTCGGCGGAACGTCCGGCACCGGAGGAACGCTCAACCTCCGCGTCCCCCTCGACCTCAGCGGAGCGTCCGGCACCGGGGGAACGCTCAACCTCGGCGGTGAGTCGGAAGACCCACCGGGCGATCACCTCCACCAGGCCGCGGTTGTGCCGGATCCAGCGGAAGTGGTCCAGCGGGCGGCCGTCCGCCCGTTCCACCGTGTAGCTCCAGCGTTCCACCCGGGCCCTGGGCATCTTGTCGCACAGGTGGTCCACGGCTCGTGGTGGTGCCAGCGCGTCGTTGGCGACGTCCACCGCGAGGACCGGAAGCTCGACGTCGGCCAGCGCCTGGTCGTAGTCCGTGCACGCGCCCGGCACGCGGTAGCGGCCGGTGCGCATCTGCCGGGCCCAGTCCCGCATCAGCCGGGCGGACTCGCGGCCGCCGAAGCCGAGCCGTTCGCCGGGCCAGTGGCCGAGCAACGCCGAAGCCAAAATGGAGAACTGACTGTGCGTTAGCCGGTACAGGCCGGCCAACGGGCCGAAGGTGCGGAACCACGCCGAGCCGCTGGCCACCAGGACCGCGCCGGCGAGCCGGGGGCGGAAGACCCCGCAGTGCACCATCCCCAGCTGCCCGCCCAGGCTGTGCCCGAGCAGGAGGAGCGGCGCCGCCGGGAAGGCCGCGGCCACCGCGTCGAGCACCGCCTTGATGTCGTGCTCCACGATCTCGCGGTAGCCGAAGCGGACGCCGCGCCGGGGGACGGGCCGGCTCTCACCGTGGCCGCGCAGGTCGCAGGTCGCCACCGTGAGCCCGGCCGCGTGCAGCGAGCGGACCAGCGGGGTGTAGTGCCGGGCGGCCATGCCCATGGCCGGCAGGACCACCACGACCGGCGCGCCGGCGTCCGGCCGGGCCAGCGCCCGGATCGTGATCCTGGCGCCGTCCGGTGCGCGGATCTCGGCCAGCGGCGGGAACCGCGGGGTCCTCACCATGCCGCCCCGCCCGGCTCCGGCGTCGGCTCCGGCGCCGGCGCCGGCCGCCAGCCGATGACCCCGGCACCCCAGGTGATGCCGGCACCAAAGGCGGCCACGCCGAGCAGTCCCGAGTCGCCGAGCCGGCCCTCCTCGCGGGCGTGGGTCAGCGCCAGCGGGATGGAGGCGGCGGAGGTGTTGGCGACCCGCTGCACGTTGAGGTAGAGCCGCTCGGGCGGCACGCCCAGTTCCTTGCCGACCGCGCGCACGATGCGCGCGTTGGCCTGGTGGGCGACGAACAGGTCGAGGTCCTCGCAGGTCAGCTCGGTGCGGGCGAGCACCTCGCGGGTCGCGGCGGCCATCTTCTCCACCGCGTGGGTGAAGATCTCCCGGCCGTCCATCCGCAGTTTGCGCTCGTCCCGGTCGGCGTGGAGCAGCGGGATCTGCCGCCCGTCGCTGCCGAGCGAGAAGACCGGGCGGGGCGTGCCGGGAACGTCGGCCACCACCACCGCGCCGGCGCCGTCGGCCAGCAGCACCGCGGTGCCGCGGTCCTCGTGGTCGGTGATCCGGGTGAGCGCGTCGGCGCCGCAGACCAGAACCGCCTCGGCGCGGCCGGTCTCGATCAGCGCGGCGGCGTGGTCCAGCCCGTAGACGAACCCGGCGCAGGCCGCGTGCAGGTCGAAGGCCGCGGCCTGCGGCATGCCGAGCCGGGCGGCGACCTCGACCGAGACGCCGGGCGTCACCCGGTCCGGGGTGATGGTGGCGACCACGACGTGCCGGATCCGCTCCCCGGCCACTCCGCTGGACCGCAGCGCCTGCTCGGCCGCGGCCACCACCAGGTCGGCGAGCCGGCCGTCGGGCTCCATGAAGCGGCGCTCCTCGATCCCGGTGCGTTTGACGATCCACTCCGAGGAGGCGCCGATCCGGTCGAAGTGGGCGTTGGGCACGACGCGTTCGGGCAGCGCGGCCCCCACGCCGACGATCGCGGCGCTCACCGGGCCGCCCCCTCGGCGAAGGCCGGTCCTTCGGCGGCGACCGGTCCTTCGGCGGTGGCCGACCCCTTGGCGGTGGCCGCTCCCCCGGCGGCGACCGCTCCCTCGGCGAAGGCCGGCCCCGCGCCCATCCGTACGGAGTGCATGCCGCCGTCGGCGTGCACGATCTCCCCGGTGACGGTCGCGGCCAGGTCGGAGAGCAGGAAGAGCACCGGCCCGGTGAGCACCGCGGGATCGGTGCGGTCCCAGCCGAGCGGTGCCTCGGCCTCCCAGCGGTCGGCGATCCGGCCGAAGGTGCTGATCGCCTGCCCGGCCACGGTCTCCACCGGGCCGGCCGCGACCAGGTTGACCCGGATTCCGGACGGGCCCAGGTACATCGCGAGGTAACGGCAGACCGCGCCGAGGGCCGCCTTGCTGACGCCCATCCAGTCGTAGCCGGCCCAGGCGCCGGAGGCGTCGAAGTCCAGCCCGACCACGCTGCCGCGCCGGCCGTCCGCGCTGAGCAGCGGGGCCAGCGCGGTGGCCAGCGAGTGCAGCGAGACCGCCGCGGTGCGCAGCGCGAACGTGGCGCTGTCCGGCGAGGCGGTCAGGAAGTTGCCGCTGAGCGCCTCCTGCGGTGCGGCGGCGACCGCGTGCAGCACACCGTCGACCGCTCCCCAGCGTTCCGTCAGCTCCCCGGCCAGGCCGACGAAGTCCTCCGGCCTGGTCACGTCCAGCGTCAGCACCTCCGGCGGCCGGGGAAGTCCGCTCGCCGCGGCCTCGGTGATCCGCCGGGCACGTCCGAACCCGGTCAGCAGGACCTCCGCCCCGGCCTCCTGGAGCGCCTTGGCGGTGTGCCAGGCGATCGAGTCGTCGTTGAGCACTCCGGTGATCAGATAACGGCGTCCTTCGAAGCCGAGCATTGCTGTTGACCTTTCGTCACACGGAATTCGTCACGCGGGGTTCGTCGGGCACGGGGTTCGTTACGTACGGGGTTCGTTCGTACGGGGCTCTCGCACGGGGTCGGCGCACGGCGTTCGTTGAGCACGGGGTACGTACGGACGGGGCCGGCGCACGCGGTTCGTTGGCCACGGGGTTGGCGCACGGGGCTCGTTGAGGAGGGGTCGTTACGCAGAAGTCGCCACGCACGGTTCGTCACGCGGGAGAAGCGGCCAGGACGAGCGCGGCGTTGTGCCCGCCGAAGCCGAACGAGGTGGAGAGCCCGACCAGGCGCGGGGCCGGCCGGCCGGGGAGCGTCCCGGGGACGGCGAGCGGTGTGGCGTGCCGGATCAGGTTCAGCCGGCCGAGCCGCTCGTCCGGCTCGCGCAGCCCGACGGTGGGCGGTGCGGTGGCGTGCCGCAGTGCCTGGAGCGTGGCGACGGCCTCCACCGCGCCGGCCGCGCCGAAGAGGTGGCCGATCGCGGACTTGGTGGAGGACAGCGGAATCCCTTCGAGTGCCGGGCCGAGCGCCAACCGCAGCGCGTCGCACTCCAGTTGGTCGTTGAGGACGGTGCCGGTGCCGTGCGCGTTGACGTAGCCGATCTCCCGCGGCGCCACCCCGGCCGCGCGCAGCGCCTGGCCGACGGCGCGGGCGGCGGGCACGCCGGTGGGGTCCGGGGCGGTCAGGTGGTGCGCGTCGGCGCTGGCCCCGTAGCCGAGCACCTCGCCGAGCACGGCGGCCCCGCGCGCCGCCGCGCCGGCCGCCGTCTCCAGCAGCAGGATTCCGGCGCCCTCGCCGATCAGGAACCCGTCCCGGCCCCGGTCGAACGGCACCGAATCACCGGTCGGCGACAGGGCGCCGGCGTTGCGGAACGCGGCTTGGACCAGCTCGGAGGTGGACGCCTCGGCGCCGCCGACCAGCACCGCGTCGGCGGCACCGGCGGCCAGCAGCATCAGCCCGGTGCCGATCGCCTGCGTCCCGCTGCTGCACGCCGAGGCGACGCAGAGGGCCTCGCCCTGGAAGCCGAACCGCAGGGACAGCTGCGAGGCCGCGGCGTTGGCCATCATCGACGAGACCATCAGCGGCGAGACGAACTCCGCGCCCTGCTGCCGGAGTACGTCGCGCTGCGCCTCGAAGCTCTCCGTGCCGCCCAGCGCGCAGCCGACCACGCAGGCGATCCGCTCGGCCGGGTAGGGCAGCGCGCCGGACGTCCAGCCGGCCTGGGCCAGCGCCTCGGCGGCGGCCACCAGGGCGAACCGGGCGAACCGGTCGGTGCGGCGGATCTGCTGGCGGGACAGGTGGTCGGCGGCCCGGAAGTCCTCGCACCGCCCCAGGCCGCCGGCCAGCGCGCTGTCCCCGGCCACCGCGCGCCGGTGCAGCACCCCGGCCCCCACGCCCAGCGGGGTCACCGCGCCCAGGCCCGTGACAACGACCCCGGAGGTCACTCCAGTCCGGCCTTGTGACGGCACAGGGCGAGCACCTCGCCGACGGTGTCCACGTCGTCGAAGTCCTTCGGCTTGACCGGGATGCCGAGCTGCTTCTTGATGGACTGGCTCAGCTCGACCATGTCGAGCGAGTCGATCTCCAGCTCGTCCAGGACGGCGTCCTCGGCGATATCGGAACGCTCCACGCCGAGCTCCACCAGGGCGTCGGTGACGAAGTTCTCGATGGTGGTGAGGTCCAGGGTGTCGGGCATGTCTCTCCTTGTCCGCACGGCGGCGGTCACGCGGGTGTGGGGTCGCGGGGGTGCGGGGTCGTCCGGGGGTCGGGTCGCACGGGGCCGGTCGCACGGGGCCGGTCGCACGGGGGCCGGGTCGCACGGATGCGGTGGCGGCGTCGGTCCCGGCGCGGCGCCGGCTTCGGTCCCGGTGCGGTGCCGGCACCGGTGCGGTCAGGACGTGAGGCTGTCGAGCTTGCTGGCGTGGTAGGGCGCCCAGTGCCACTGCCGCCAGTAGCTCTCGGAGATGTCCAGCCACTGCTCCAGCCGCTGGACGTCGTCCAGGAAGCGGGAGCCGTTCACCACCAGCCAGCTGTAGACGGCCTGGCTGTCCCGGCAGCCGCCGCAGTCGCCGGAGGTGCAGCAGAACTGCACCGTCTCGTAGTCGGCGCCCCAGGCGTTGAAGCCGGGGATGACCGGGTTGCCGTTGGCCAGCCGCTCGGCGTGGTCGGGGTGGTCGACGCTGAGGCTGGGGCAGACGTCGTAGCCGAACGTGCCGCCCCAGTGCGACCGTCCGGTGATCAGCGTCTCGATGAAGTACGGGTGGCTGACCACCGCGTGCGGGTACAGCTCCTTGACCCGCAACGCCTCGTCCAGCACCCGCTGTTCGTTGGCGATCCGGATGGGGTTCTCGGTACCGTGCTCGCTGTAGAAGTTGAAGGTGACGATGTTGCCGTTCTCGGCGATCTTCCGCACGGTGGGCTCGATGTGCTCCACGCCGGCCTCGGCGAGCGCGTAGATGAACAGCACCCGCGGGTCGTCGCGGTAGTGGCCCAGCGCGGTGTCGAGCAGGCCGGAGAAGGTCGAGCCGTTGACCCGGATCGCGCGCAGGTCGTCGTCGAGCACCCCGCCGCCGAAGATGGACACCGCGATGGCGATCTTCTCGAAACCCTGCTTGGGCATCGGGCGCAGGCCGTTGGTGGAGATGGTGACGTGCGGCAGCTGCTCGACGAAGGCCTCGACGCGGCGCGGGACGAGGGTGGGTTCGCCGCCGATCAGGGTCGCCTGGTTGACGCCCTCGTCGGCCAGCCGGCGGGCGAAGGCCCGGATCTTGTCCAGGTCGGACAGTTCCTTGACCGCGGTGTCGAAGCCGCCCTCGAAGTACCAGCAGCCCTTGCAGCGGATGTTGCAGGTGTTGGTGAGGTGCACCTCGCAGGAGCGCACACTGCGCCCCAGCCGGCGCACGCGGTGCAGCCGTTCGGCGAGGTCGGGGCGGCCGGCGAGTAACTCGGCGGTGCGTGCCTTGGCCTCGCGGCGGCTCGGCGGACGCTGTTCGATGGAGACGGGTGTCGCCATGGCATGGGCTCCTTGACTGTCGCGTGTGGACCGGCTGCACGGTCGCTGTGGACCGGCTGCACCGTCGCGTGTGGACCGGCTGCCGCTCCCGGACACCTGCCGGGAGGCGACCGCTACTGCGGGATCCGGAGGCCCAGGTTGGTGATGCGCGGCGTGACCTTCTCGCGCCAGACGTCGCAGGCCTGGCCGTTGGTGGTCTGCCGGA
This sequence comes from Streptantibioticus silvisoli, assembly GCF_027947535.2. GTDB lineage: Bacteria > Actinomycetota > Actinomycetes > Streptomycetales > Streptomycetaceae > Streptantibioticus_C > Streptantibioticus_C silvisoli. Next base: position 74,351 of record NZ_JAAGKO020000016.1, on the reverse strand, counting down.
GCCCGAACCGCACGGCCAGCTTGGCGCGCTCCGAGCGCGGGCTGCCGAAGATCCGGATGAAGGTGGGCCAGAGCCGGTCCAGCGCCTGCTGGAGCTGCTCGCGGCCGTCGTCGGTCGCGGCGAGGTTGCGGCACACCCGGGCGCCGTGGGCGATGTGCACCTTCTCGTCCTGGATGATCGTGCGCACCGCGTCCGCCCAGGGCTTGTAACTGCTCTGCGCGAACTCGGAGATCATCACCATCGCGGTCTCCTCGCCGACGTAGGAGAAGATGCCGCGCTCGGCCCAGGTCGTGCAGTTGTGGAACTCCTGCGCCCTGAACAGGTTCCGCTCCGCGAGGGTCTGCGACTCCATGTACGAGGTGTCGACGCCGATCTCGCCGAGCACCCGCTTGCCGATCTTGTAGTGGTCGTACTCCTCGACCGCGCGCTCGGCGCAGACCTGGCGCTCCTCGGCGTCGGGCGCGAGCGGCAGGAAGACGCTGATGTAATCGTCGCCACCGGAGAGTTCACCCTCGGTGTTGACCACCATCCCGCGGATCGCGATCTCCCGGTACTCCTCCGGCATGGCCAGGAATTCCTCGGGGGTCCGGACCACGACCGCCTCGTCGGCCAGAAGGGAAAATCCCATGACAGGGCACCTCGTTTCATAAGGCTCGCGTGAGACGTTGCACAGGGATCGAGCGAGACACTTCGGAAGGTTCGCGTCGGACGTTTCACCAGGCTCGCGTCAGACGTTTCGCCGGACTCGCGTCAGACATTTCGCCGGACTCGCGTCAGACGTTTCCTTGAAGCTCGTGTGGGACGTCGAGACCTCGTCGGCGAGGCCCGCGGAAGCGATGAACTCATAACGCACGGCGTCCGGTACGTCTCGGCAGGCCGGCGGAGAACGGCCGCTCCCCCCGGGCGGCCTTGCGGAGCTTCGATGTGATCCGTAGGGCGTCACGGACTGTAGGCGTAAGACTTCAGGCCGAACAAGGCCCGAATCAGTCACCGCGACCGGCATTCAGCCATCCACCACCACCGGACCTTCACGTTCCGTATACCGCCATCACACCTCCCACGTGCCCGGATATGCGATTCGCCCCCGGTGGGACGAGGCGCCGGATCAGGCCGGAAGTTGGCGCGATCCGGATTGTCGCCCGGATCACCGGCGGCGGGTCGTGCACGGCACGAGTCGGCCGCCGCCGGTCATCGATTGCCCGGCCGCGGAATCCTGTGAATCCGCGGAATCCGTGGACACGCGCCGAATTCCCTATACGCTGACCCCGATCCGAGCGGTCCCTCCTGACCACACTGCTGCGAGGCCAGAAGAGATGTCCACTGAGTCCGGTACGGCGGTCGGCACCGTCGACGTCGTGATGGGCCCGGAGCGGCTCAACGAGTTGATCGACGGCCAGTTCCCCGACTACCCGGCCTGCCGCGTGGTCGAGGTGGACCGGCGGACGCTGACGATGGCGGTGGACGGCAACCGCCTGCGCACCCGCCCGGGCGGCACGATCTCCGGCCCCGAACAGGCCGGCCTGGTCGACCTCGCCGCCTTCCTGCTGATCAACGCCCGCCTCGGCCCCACCCTGATGGCGCTGACCAGCTCGCTCCAGATCAACTTCCTCAACCGCCCCAGGCCCGGCGACCTCCAAGTCCGGGCCAGAACAGCCAAGTTCGGCCGCCGCCTCTGCGTGGTCCTGGCGGAACTCCTCGACGCGGACGACGTGCTGGTCGCCAGCGCGACACTCACCTACGCCATCCCACCGATCCCGGAACCGTCACCACCCCGGGAGTGAGAGCGGCTCCGCCGGGGCGGTGACGGCTGCGGGGCTACTTCTCCGGAACGGCGCGAACGGCTGCGGGGCTGCTTCTCCGGAACGGCTGAACGGCTGCGGATGCACTCCTCCGGAACGGCCCGAACGGCTGTGGAACGGTGCGAACGGTTGCGGTTTCCCGTCCGGCTCCGGGGGGATTGCGACGGCGGGGTCGGGGGATTGTTCGTTCGGGGGCGCGGGGTGGGGCGGGGGTATTGCGGGAGGAATATCGGGACGGCGCCAGGGTCGCGGGGTGGCGGTACGGCGGATTGCGGGGAGGGACGCCGACGGGGGCACGGGATCGTGTTGCGCCGGATTGCGTTGCGCCGGATTGCGGGAGCGATGGTTGCCGGTGCGTCGGATTCCGGTACGGCGATTGCGGCGCCGGGTTGCGATGCGCTGATTACGGCGCGCTGATGTGCGGTGCCGGGTTGCCGGTGCGTTGATCCGGCGGGGCGGGGTCTGGCGTTTCGGAGCCGGATGATGTCGGTACGTTCGGGCGGGGCGGCGGCGCGAAGGTTGCGCGGCTGCGGACCGATTGCCGTGCGGGGCCTGCCGAACGTGCGGCCGGTCGGTCATGCCTCGCCCCGAACGACGGTCCCGGGTGGATTCCTCTCTCCCGGACCGATTCCCCCGGCTGATTCCCAGACCGATTCCCCGCCGACTTCCCCGAGCGCTTTCCCCGATGCCCGTCCTTGAGCGCCGCCCCTGCCCTGTTACGCCTTCCGCCCTGGTACGCAGGAGGCGGGCAGGGGACGGTCGCCGGAATGCTCAGTCCCCAGGTGGTGCGAAGCCGGCGGCCTCGCTGGAGCGGAGGGAAATCCGCGGCCTGCCGGCGTCAGGATGTCGGGCCCACACCGTGGAGGGATTCGTCCGCGGCCGTGATGCTCGTCTCGTACAGGCCGAGCTTCGGGTCGAGCACGCGGTCGGCAGCGCCGAGCCGGAAGATCCGGGTGTAGCGGCTGCTCATGTGCGTGCCGTCGGGGAGCACGTTCATCGTGTTGATCATGGGGTCCGCGTGCCGGGTGTCGCCGCTGGGGTCGAGGTCGAGGTCGGCGTACGCGGTTCGGCCGGCGTACACCGGGGTGGCGGGCGGGCCGCCGAGGCCGTCGGGGACCTCCGGCTCGACGAAGGGGTCGCCGGTCGCGGAGTCCCCGTTGTAGAGGGTGACCCGCGGGTAGTAACTGAGGCCGCAGGAGCGCGTACCGAGGTTGCGCACCTCGATGAGCCGCTGTGTGGCGGTCTCCCCGCGGACCAGGCGGACGGAGAGCTGCGCGCTGGTGCAGGGGTGGTAGTAGGCGTAGGTGTCGCTGGTGGCGTCGCCGCCCTGGCCCCCCTTCGCACCGCCGGACGCGCCGGCGCCGGTCCCGCCGGTTCCCCCGGCCGGTGTCGGGGTCGCGACGGGTACGGAGGCGGTCGCGGGGGACGCGGGGCCGGAGGGGACGGCGGACGGAGCGGCGGACCGGGCGGTGGACGGGCTCGGCGGCGCCGGCCGCTCGCTCCGGGCCGGGGCGGAGGAGGCGAAGGAGGGACGCGCGGACGAGGAGCCCGCCGACGGGGGGCTCGTGCCGGGGCCGCACGCGGTGAGCACGACGGCGCCGGCGAGCAGGGCCGTGGCGGAGGACAGAACGGATTTGACGTGCATGGCGAGGCCTTCGTTCACGATGGAGGACCGGGATGACACCGAGGCTGCGCCTCCTCCCGTTCCGAATGCCACAGTCCAGCGACAGTCCGGGACGCTGGAATGGTGCCGGGCCCGGTGACCTGCGATGGTGTTGAAGGCTGGAACGCCGGGCCGGAACGGGGCTGATGGTGGAATGAGCACGCACGTCGACGAGTTCGCGGAGCGGCTGCGTTTCCTCAAGGAACGGTCGGGGCGCAGCTACGGAACGCTCGCGGCCCGTCTGCACGTCAGCACCTCGACGCTGCACCGCTACTGCAACGGCGCCGCGGTCCCCGCGGAGTACGCCCCGGTGGAGCGGTTCGCGCGGCAGTGCGGGGCGGGCGCGGAGGAGCTGGTGGCGCTCCATCAACTCTGGCTCCTCGCGGAAGCCGCCCGGCGCCTCGGCCCCAACCGCGGCGCGGGGCTTGCCGGTTCGCCGGAGGGGGAGCCTGCGGCCGGCTCACCGGAGGGGGCGCCGGTCCCGGGAGCCCCGGCGGCAACGGGGAGCGACTCACCGGAGGGGGCGTCGGGCGCCGGTGCACCGGAGGGGGCGCCCGCATCGGCCGAGGGCAGCCCGACCGCCGCGTCGCCGGTTTCCACCGGCACCACCCGGACCGCGGGGACCGCCGCGGCGGCCGAGGGCGACCCGACTGCCGCTCTGCCGCCTCCCGTTGACGTACCGCCGACTCCCCCGCGTCAAGCACCCCACCGGTTCCGGCACGGTCGGCCAGTTCTCCGGCTCGGGCGCGGTCGGGCACTCCTCCGGTTCCGGCACGGGCGGGCACTCCTCCGGTTCCGGCGCCGCACCGGCCTCGTGGTCCTGGCGGCGGCCGCCGTGCTCGCCGTCGGGCTGCCGCTGGGGCTGGCGGCGTTCCACGGGGGGCAGCGCCCGCGCGCCCTGTCCGTACCACCGCTCCCGGGAGCGGGGTCGACGGCGCGGCCGTCGCCGTCCGGGGGGTCGCCGGACCGTACGGCCGTCGCGGGGGCCTCGGCGTCCGCGAGCACGCCGCCGGACACGGCCGGCACGGTTGGCCGCACTCCGGTGGCCCCGCCGGTCCCGGACAGCGGGAAGCCACCGCTTCAGGTGACGGTCCTGGCCGACAACTGGGACACGCAGTGCGACCAGTGGTACCTGCTCCAGCAGCCGCCCGGGCGGGTTCCGCCGCTGCCGCCGCCGCAGCAGACGGACGCGTGGGCGGCGGCGCTCGGCGGTGTCCCGGCGCAGGACCTGCGGCTGCAGCTGACCGTGCAGAGCCGGCCCGGCGAACCGGTCGTGCTGCACACCCTCTACGTGACGGTGGTCGGCAGCACCACCGCGCCGGCGGGGAACGGCTACACGCTCTCGGCCGGCTGCGGGGGCGGGCTCGCCCCCGCGTCGTTCGCCGTCGACCTCGACGCGACCGCGCCCCGGGCCCGTTCCGTGTCCGGCTTCGACGGCGGCGACCGCGAACCCGCGGTCGACTTCCCGCTCCAGGTCTCGGCGAACGACGCCGAGGTCCTCGACGTCGACGCGCACACCCTGGACCACGACGTCAGCTGGTACCTGGACCTCGTCTGGAGCAGCGGCACCCGGCAGGGCACCCTGCGGATCGACGACCACGGGCACCCGTTCCGCACGGTCGGCCTGAAGGGCGACCCGTTGTACTACTACACCAGCACCGCCTGGATCCCCATCCCCAAAGCCCCCCAAGGCACGGCCCAGCCGTCGGCGGCGGGATCCGACGGCTCGGGGTGAGGGGGCGCCTCACCGAGTCCGGGGAGCGAGAGTCCGACGGGGTGACGGTCAAGGCCGGTCGACCGTTGACGTCATCGCCCTTGAAGGTTCCGGCGCCATCGGATCTCGCCGTCGTGCCACTCGTCGGTGGGTGCGAGCCCGGCGGCGGTGGCGACGGCGGCGGACGCCCGATGTCCGGGGTGGATGTGGGCGATGACGGTGTGCACCGGCTGCCGGCCGAGCCAGTCCACGAGCCCCCGGGCCGCCTCGGTGGCGATGCCCCGGCCCTGCCACGGCGTCCCCACCACCCAGGCGACCTCGGCGACGAGGCCGTGGCCGGCGGGGCCGACCGTCGCCTGGACCGTACCCGTCAGGCAGGACGTGTCACGGAGCCGGATCACCCAGTTCAGCCAGGAAACGTCCGGATCGGGAGAGCCCGCGGTGAGGCGCCGGTAGCGCGAGCGCAGGGTTCGCGGGGTGTCCGGGGCACCGCCGATGTAGGTGTGCAGCCCCGGATCGGCCAGCACCGCAGCCATCTCGTCAGCGTGCCCGACACGCAGCGGCACCAGGTCGAGCCGCCCGGTGCCGATGACCTGGGCCACGAGGACGCTCACGCCGTGCCCTCCTCGGGAAGTTCGACGAGGTGGCCGCGTCGGAAGCGGTAGCCGGAAGGGGTGAAGGTGAGGACGCTCACGCGGTGACCGCCCCGGGGCGTTCGACGAGGTGGCCGCGTTCGAAGTGGACGCCGCCGCGGGTGAGGGCGACGAGCCGGAACGCGTCGGCGACCCGCCACCGCTGCCGGGCGAACGCGATCGGTTCGACGCCCATCGGTTCGACGCCCATCGGTTCGACGCCTCTCGGTTCGACGCCTCTCGGTTCGACGCCCAGGGGGTACTCCGCTCCGCAGGCCGGCCCGAAGTCGCTGATGGCGGCGGCCGCGTGCTCCTGGCCAGCGGAGCCGGGAACCGTCACCTTCATGGCACCCCTCCGATGAACAGCCGCACCACCAGCACCGCATGGGCCGTCGATGCCCGCAGGGAGTATCCCCCGGAGGCGCATCCGGCGCTCACCCGCGTGTCCACCGGCGACGAAACGTTGCCCAGCCCGTACGGGCCCGACGAGGACGTCAACGCCTCAACCGCAGGACCAACCCCACCAGGAGGCCGGCAGCGAAGCCCACGGCGCCCGTCCCGATCCCGTGCGCCCAGGAGCCCCGCCACGACTGGTGCCAGAGCAAGTGATCCACCAGGGCGACCCAGCAGGACGCCGCAACGCTCACTCCGGCCAGCTGTCCGACCGTTCGCCACCCCGCCATGACCACTTCATCCCCCCGCCCAAACCGCCGCTGAGCGCGCCTGGGCCACAGAGCTCTCCCCGTCCGCCAACCACCGCTCCCGCAACGTCGTCAACGTCGCCGCGTAGGCCCCGCCCAGACCGGCATGGCCGGGGCAGCGCACCGGGTCTGCACCGCACCGGGAGCCGGCCGGTCGACCGTCCGCGAACGGATTCGGTCGCCACGCGGGCAGCTGCGCCGGGCGTCGGGGAGGCGGGCTGGTCGGGGACGGCGGATTTGGCGGCCCGGACGAACGAGCGGCAGTCGTGGGTGACGTACTCGCGAACGGCGCGGGCCAGGATTGCGGCGCCGGTGCCCGATGGTGATGGACGGAGGCGTGGCGATGGCCCGTCCGCACAAGAGGGACCCCTCAGCCGTCGCCGTCGATGCCACCGGTGAAAGCCACACACACCGAGAAGCCCCGAACCGTCGTCCGATCCGGGGCTTCTCCGCTGGGTATGCAAAGAGCCCCCTGTCGGGTTCGACGCCCCCCGCTTCACAAGCTCCCCCAAGGGACGCCCGTGCCAGCCCAGGACCACCGAGTAGGACAGAAGCATGCACATTACGGTCCGCCGACGTGTCGCAACGTCCGAAGACGTTGCCGGTCAGGAATCGCCGTCACACGGACGGATGCAGAGCCGACGGTGGCGGTTGGACAGGGCCAGCCCAGTCCCATCGCCGGATACCGGTAGGAGGAGAAGACACCAAGTCTTCCGTCCGCACGACGCGCTTGGGCGTCGTGTCGCCTGTAAACCGCTTTCTGCGCGTGCGAGCCAGCAGGAATACAGGAGACGGCGTCTCCCCCCTCACGCTCTCGCTCGGCCACTATGCTCGCCCGAGTCCAGCACGCAGAGCGTGTTGTGACCATGACGATGGACGAGTGCGAACAGGCAGAGCAAGCATGGGGAATCCGCGGGAGACCCGCGACATGTTCCCTATGTGCGCGATGTCGCCCAATGGCAAAGTGAGTAAAAACCGCGCTCGGACTCCGTGAAGTCGCAGGTCAGCTCCTGTGGTCCCCGCGCATACGGGGGTGGTCCCCAGGTGATGGACGCCGCCCTGGCGGACGGGCCGTGGTCCCCGCGCATACGGGGGTGGTCCCGGGTACATAGCCCAGTGCCTCGTCGGCCCAGGGTGGTCCCCGCGCATACGGGGGTGGTCCCGTGACCGGGTTGCCGAGGCGGCTCTGTGCGCTGTGGTCCCCGCGCATGCGGGGGTGGTCCCATCCGGTCCACCTCCGCGATGCTGGGGGCCAGGTGGTCCCCGCGCATGCGGGGGTGGTCCCCGTGCTTTCCGCGGAAGCCTCACTGGTGCCGTGTGGTCCCCGCGCATGCGGAGGTGGTCCCGACTCCTTGACGCACCGCTGTACGCCCTGGAAGTGGTCCCCGCGCATGCGGGGGTGGTCCCCTTCGCGTCAGCCCCGCCACGCACCATGCCCGGTGGTCCCCGCGCATGCGGGGGTGGTCCCGTCCCCGACGGCTTCCCCGCCCGGCTCTTGGAGTGGAGTTCGACGACGCGCCTCAGCCACTGGCGCCCCTCGATAAGCAGTTGGCCGCTCGGCATGTACGGGTATTCCGAACAGAGGCGATCGGTCGTAATGCGGAGGGCGTCCAGGGTGGCGTTGTTCACGTCGGACCTGTTCAGGCGGCTGACGATTTCGGGCGTCTCCATGCCGCTTGCAGCGAGAATCTCCTTACCGCTCTTCCTGCGTCCAGGCTCCGGAAACAGTGCGTGAGTGACTGTGCCGAAGGTGGCCGCGATGATCGGCTTCTAGAACTCGCCAGGCACAGAGCCGGACTCCCAGCGCTTCCACTGCCGCACCATGCTTTCATCGGACGGCAGCTCCGCCGGCGCGTGGGCCCGTAGAGCCCTCACCGCGTCCAACTGCGACCAGTCGCGCGCCGGACGCGCCGCTGCTCTTCGCGGCCGGCGTCGCGCCCCGGACGGTCATGGAGATCCTGGGCCACTCGCAGATCGCGGTGACCATGAACATCTACACCCACGTCAGCGACGGCAACCGCCGGGAGGCGATGAGCCACATGGACCGGCTCCTCAAGCGGCGCCGGTAAGCGCGGCTGCCGTCAAGTACTGCCGTCAATGCCCCCACGATCCATGATCGTGGGGGCATTGGTGCTGGTCACACACAGAGCCCCCTGTCGGGTTCGAACCGACGACCCCCGCTTTACAAGAGCGGTGCTCTGGCCAGCTGAGCTAAGGAGGCGTGGCCCGGACCGGGGTGGGACGCGGTCGTGGGCCTTCCGAAGGGTACCAAGCGTCGGCGCGCGCCACCGGCGGGTTTCCCGAGTGCCGCCGGGCCGCCGGGCGGGCCAAACCGCCGGACGCCCCACGCACCCCCGCGGAGCGGTCCTCCGGGCGTCTGAGATGCAAATCTGTGCCCTACCGCATGCTGACAAGCGGAGGCGTGGGGGGTAGCGTCACGGAAAGTTCACTTCGGTGGACCGAACCAGAAACCTCACCGGGGTGCGGATCGCGACGCTCAGGCGGCGCGGGGTGTGCCCGGGGTGGGCCTTTACTCGGATCGTCCGGCACGTTCCTGCCGGTGGAGGGACCACGCACCATGGCTACTGTCACGTTCGACCAGGCGACGCGTATCTACCCCGGAGGGGATCGCCCCGCGGTCGACAAGCTGAACATCGACATCGCGGACGGTGAATTCCTCGTCCTCGTCGGCCCGTCGGGCTGCGGCAAGTCGACCAGCCTGCGCATGCTGGCCGGCCTCGAGGACGTCAACGACGGTGCGATCCGCATCGGCGACCGCGACGTCACGCACCTGCCGCCGAAGGACCGGGACATCGCGATGGTGTTCCAGAACTACGCGCTGTACCCGCACATGACCGTCGCCGACAACATGGGCTTCGCCCTGAAGATCGCCGGCGTCAACAAGGCCGAGATCCGCCAGCGGGTCGAAGAGGCCGCGAAGATCCTCGACCTCACCGAGTACCTGAGCCGCAAGCCGAAGGCGCTCTCCGGCGGTCAGCGTCAGCGTGTCGCGATGGGCCGCGCGATCGTGCGTGAGCCGCAGGTCTTCCTCATGGACGAGCCGCTGTCCAACCTGGACGCCAAGCTGCGTGTCCAGACCCGTACCCAGATCGCGAGCCTCCAGCGCCGTCTGGGCACCACCACGGTCTACGTCACCCACGACCAGGTCGAGGCCATGACCATGGGCGACCGGGTCGCGGTGCTCAAGGACGGTCTGCTCCAGCAGGTCGACTCGCCGCGCAACATGTACGACCGCCCGGCCAACCTCTTCGTCGCCGGCTTCATCGGCTCCCCGGCCATGAACCTGGTCGAGGTCCCGATCACCGACGGCGGCGTCACCTTCGGCAACTCGGTCGTGCCGGTCAACCGCGAGGCGCTCAAGGCCGCCTCCGACAGCGGCGACAAGACCGTCACCGTCGGCGTCCGCCCCGAGCACTTCGAGATCGCCGACGGCGAGGCCAAGTCGGTCTCCAAGGACGCGCCGGCCGGCGTGGCCGTCACCGTCAACGTGGTCGAGGAACTGGGCGCGGACGGTTACGTCTACGGCTCCGCGGAGGTCGCGGGCTCGCAGGTCGACATCGTGGTCCGCGTCGGCGGCCGCTCGGTCCCGCTGAAGGGTGACGTCCTGCACGTCGTCCCGCGCGGTGGCGAGACCCACGTCTTCTCCACCTCCACCGGCGAGCGTCTCAGCGACTGAGGCCCACCCGGCCATCGTGACGTATACGTCACGATGCCTCTATCACGTCACGCGCGCGTCAACGACGTACGCGTCACGCCTCACGCGTGACGTACAGCGGCACAACGGCCGCCCGCCCTCCCCGGCGGGCGGCCGTTCGCGTTGCGGTCCCCACACGGCGGGGCGCGGCCGGGCCTTAGGCAACGGACCGCCGCGGTGGACCGGTTGGCCGTCAACCCAGGCCCCTCGAACCGGCGACATGGCTCCCTCGTAAGGGTGACGAAATGTTGTCAAACCATCACTCCTCGCTACCATCACGGACGTGAACCAGGCAGCCCGCCGTTTCGGCAAGACATTCGCAATGGTCCTCCCGGTCGTCCTCGTCCTGTCCGGGACGCTCGCGGTCGCCCGCGTGCCCTGGTCGGCGGCCCCGACCGAGGCCCAGGTGCTCACCGCCTCCTCCAAGCGCGGTACGGAGCCCTCCAGGGCCCCGCAGGACGTACTGCGCCGCCGGCTCCTCGCGGAGCTCCAGGAGCGCAACCCGTCGGTCGCGCTCACCGACCTCCAGTCGCAGACCGCCCAGCAGCCGACGCTGGCGCGTTACTGCGGCGACATCGCCCGTGCGCTCGGGCGGGCGGCGGTCGCCAAGTACGGCCCGCAGCGCGCCCAGTCGTTCGCGCGGCCGGTGTGCGACACGTCGTTCGCCACCGGGGTCGCCTCGACCGCCGGGACGGCCGACGGCGGCGCGGCGGACTCCAGCGGCACCTATTCCGACGACACCGACGGTCCGGAGACCGGGTTCGGCGGCGGCTCGTCGGCCACCAACTGACGCGGGTCGGTCCGCACCACGTCGATACCCCTGCGGGGTCGGATCACCCGGCTGAGGGTGACGACGTATCGTGCGGACCATGACCACAGGTGACCATCACACCGCCCCCATCACGCAGGCCGTGGTTCTGGCAGGTGGCCAGGGCTCACGGCTGCGGCCGTACACCGACGACCGTCCCAAGCCGATGGTCGAGATCCCCGGAACGGGCATCCCGATCATCGGCCACCAACTCGACTGGCTCGCCGAGGAAGGCGTCACCGACGTCGTCATCTCGTGCGGCCATCTCGCGGACGTGCTCCAGGACTGGCTGGAGTCCACCGACCTGCCGCTGCGCGCGACCACCGTCGTGGAGACCGAACCCCTCGGCCGCGGCGGCGGCCTGAAGTACGCCGCCGCCTCGCTGCCCCGGGCCGACGAGCCCTGGTACGCGACCAACGGTGACATCTGGACGCGCTTCTCACTGCGCGCGATGTCCGCCTTCCACGCCGAACGCGGCGCCTCGGCCACCCTCGCGCTGGCCCGCCCCAACATGCCCTGGGGCGCGGTGGAGACCAACGAGTTCGGCCACGTGCTGGACTTCATCGAGGCGCCGCCCTCCCCGTACCTGATCAACGCGGGCGTCTACGTCTTCGGCCCGGAGTTCACCGCCCTGCTGCCGGACCGCGGCGACCACGAACGCACCACGTTCCCCCAACTCGCCCGCACGCGGCGCCTCGCGGGCTTCCGGCTGCCGCAGGGGTCGTACTGGCGGGCCATCGACACCGCCAAGGACCTCACCGAGGCCGCCCGCGAACTCGCCGGCTGACGCCGGGTCCGCCCTCGCGGCCGGTCGCCCGGCCCCATCCGGCGTCCACCCGCTCGCGGCCGACCCGTACGGCCGCGCGCCGGGCCACCGGACACCCACCCGCCCGTCGGCAACGCCCCAGCGCGCCCGCACAGCCGCGCAACGCCCTCGGGGGCTCCCGACGTACGCCCGACCCTCCGCAGCCCGCACAGGCACCGCACAGCAGCCCCACAGGCCCCTCCGTCGGCGAGGCCCCGCAGGCAACACCGGGCACCCCTGACACCGTCGGCACCACCCCGCCGTCGGAGTCACCGCCCGACGCCGACGCCGGAGCACCGCCGGCACCCGCACCGGAGGGGGCTCCGCTGACCGCCCGCGCACCGAAAGCCCCCGCACCGGCGCCGATCGCACCCGGCGCAGACCGCACCGCCGCCCCCGCACCGCCGAGCCCCGCACCCCGAACACCCGCACCGTCGAACTCCCCTCCCGCAGGCCCCCGCACCGGCGCCCCCAAACACGCACCGCCGAACACCCGCACCGCCGTCCCCGCACCCCGCACCGCCGACCACCCCCACCGCTGAAGCCCCCACCCCACCCCCGCAAACCACCCCACACAACGACCGCGCCCCCTGAGCAACCTCAGGGGGCGCGGCTGTCGTTGCCGGTGAAGCGGTCCGCGTCAGGCGGCCCCACCGGGAGCCCGTGAGCCGGCGGGGCGGTGGTCGTCGCCGCGCATGCCGAGCAGGTAGCCGGAGGACGGCTTGATGCCGAGCAGGCCGCCGAGCGAGCCGGTGGAGCCGGTGGAACCGCTGGAGGACGAACCGCCGGTGGACGGTTCGGGGGCGGGCGGCACGGTGTGTACGGGGGGCGCCTGCGGGCGCGGCGCCTGGACCGTCTGCTGCTGGGTCGGCACCGCCCGCGAACCGGGCAGTCCGCCGGTGTGCCGGACGCCGGGCGCCGCGGACGCCGGCGGGGCGGACGGCTTGGCGGACGAACTCGCGCCGGGCGTCGCGGACTTCGCACCGCGCGGCAGACCGCGGGTGAGGGGGTCCTGCGAGGCGGAGGGACCGGTGCCGGGCGCCTGCGGGTACGGCGAGCCGGGGAGGCTGTTGGTGGGCAGGTCGGTCGGGGCCGCCGGGGACTCCACGTGCGAGGAGGAGGCCCGGACCGCGCTGCCGAACAGCGCGCCGATCACCAGCGCGCCGCCCGCGACGAACGTCGCCACCACCACGCCGCGCCGCACCACGTACCGGCGCAGCTGCCACAGCGGGGCGCGCGGGCCGAGCCGCCGCCACGCCTCGCCGGCCAGCTTGGAGTCGATCGAGTAGACCGGGGCGCCGGCGATGACCAGCGGGCTCCAGGCGGCCAGGTAGATGATGTCGGGCGCGTCGTAGACCGGGGCCGTGCGCCAGCTGACCGTGACCAGCAGCGCCACCGACAGCAGCGCGCCCAGGACCGCGGCGATCCGCTGCCACAGGCCCATGACGGTCAGCACGCCGACCACGACCTGGAGGAACGCGACCGTCAGGCCGGCGCCGACCGGGTGGCTCAGCGCGGCCGACCGCAGCGGTTCGGCGACCGACCAGGGGTGCAGTGCCGCCAGCCAGTGCACCATCGAGCCGCGCTGTCCGCCGTCGAAGTACACCGGGTCGCACAGCTTGCCCAGGCCCGCGTATACGCAGATGAAGCCCAGGAAGACGCGCAGCGGCAGCAGTACCACGCCGAGGTTCATCCGGCGGCCGGGGTACCAGGCGTGCCGCACCGGGTCGCTGCGGCGGCGTTCGCGCCGGACCCGGTCGCTGCCCCGCCCGTAGCCGTCGCGGCCGTCGTCGAACCGGCCGTCGCGGCCCGGGCCGATGTCGTAGGTCCCGTCCTGCGTGTCGTCGAACGGGTCGTACGCGGCGGGGGCCGGCACGTCGGCGGGGACGCCGCGGGCCGGGCGGGGCAGGCTGAACGGTTCGGCCGGCGGGGCGCCGCCGAGGACCGGCGACCGGGGCGCGACCACGGCGGGCCGTACCGGGGGCATGCCGTCGTCGATCTCCTCGGCGAGCAGCTTCTCGGTGACGCGGGGCAGCAGTTGCGTCGCGCCGGCACCGCGCACCGCCTGGAGCAGCTGGGTGGCGCCCGGGTCGCCGGGCCGGCTGTGCCCGGACCACACGACCGGCGCGGCACGGCGCCGCCGGGTGCGGGCCTCGGCGCCGGAGCGTACGGAGGTGGGGAGGACCGGCATCACGGTGACGTCGTCCACGCCGAAGCGCGGCGGGGGCGCGCTCCCGCCGAGCCTCACCCGGAAGCTCGCGTGGTTGACGATGACCTGGGCCGGGTCGCTCAGGACTCGCACGGTGTTCAGTACGTCCTCGTCGAACCCGGGCGTCCGTCCCCCCGATGGGGACCGGGGTGTTCTGGTGTCCACACTCATCTAACCGAGTGACACCCGAATAGGACACTGCCTGGCGGTAGGCGAAATGTCCGAGACCCGTCAAGATCCCCGAAAGGGAGTCTTGACGGGCCCCGGGTCCGTGGCTTACGTACACGTGCGGCGAACGGCGGTCACCAGGCGCAGGTGTACGCAAGCGCACGTATACGTCCGGCACGTGCACGGAGGCGGAGGCGTACGTACACGTGCGGCGGCGCGGCGGGCGGTTCGTACGCCGGCCGTCGCCACGGCCGCACCGGTACGTCAGCCGTTCGCGGGACGCGTACGGCGGCGGGACGCCTCATAGAGCACGATTCCGGCGGCGACACCGGCGTTGAGGGACTCGGCGCCACCCGGCATGGGGATGCGGACCCGCACGTCGCAGGTCTCGCCGACCAGGCGGGACAGGCCCTTGCCCTCGCTGCCGACCACGATGACGACCGGGCCCGACAGGGCTTCGAGGTCGTACAGTTCGCCCTCGCCGTCGGCGGCCAGGCCGACGACGGTCAGGCCCTCCTTCTGGTACGCCTCAAGAGTGCGGGTGAGGTTGGTGGCCCGGGCGACGGAGACGCGGGCGGCAGCGCCGGCCGAGGTCTTCCAGGCGCCGGCCGTCATACCGGCCGCGCGGCGCTCGGGGACGACGACGCCGTGGCCGCCGAACGCCGCGACGGACCGCACGACCGCGCCGAGGTTGCGGGGGTCGGTGACGCCGTCGAGGATCACGACCAGCGGGTCCTCGCCGGCGTCGGCCGCGTCGGCGGTCAGGTCCTCGGGATGCGCGTACTCGTACGGCGGGATCTGCAGGGCCAGGCCCTGGTGGTTGATCCCGTTGGTCATCCGGTCCAGCTCGGGGCGCGGGGCCTCCATCAGCGGGATGCCGCGCTCGGTGGCGAGCTTGATGGCCTCGCGGACCCGGTCGTCGCTGTCGATGTACTGCTGGACGTACACCGCGGTGCTGGGGATCTCGGCGCGCAGCGCCTCGAGCACCGAGTTGCGGCCGACGACGAGTTCGGAGGCGGACTTGCCACCGCGGCCGCCGGCGGCGCGGCGCTGCGGGGCGGCGGCGCGCTTGGACTTGGCGTTGGCGGCCCGCTGCTTGGCGTGGCCCTTGCGAGCCTCGGCGGGCGGGGTCGGGCCCTTGCCCTCCAGGCCGCGGCGGCGCTGTCCGCCACTGCCGACCTGGGGCCCCTTCTTGGACGTGGTGCGGCGGTTACGCCGCTGGCTGTTCCCGGCCATGATGGGGCACCTTCACTTCTCGTCAAGCACTTGCGTCAAGCACTTCTCGTATCAACAGATGAACGCATTGAATGCCGCGATCCGCCGGCCCGGTGAGGGGTCGGCGGTACCCGTCGCGGCGGCCGGTCAGCGCGAGCCGAGCGACCAGCGGGGTCCGGCCGGGGTGTCCTCGATCTCCAGCCCGGACTGGTTGAGCTGGTCGCGCAGCGCGTCGGCGGCCGCGTAGTCCTTGCGGGCCCGGGCCGCCTGGCGCTGTTCCAGCACCATCCTGACCAGCGAGTCGACCACGCCGTGCAGATCGTCGCCACGGGACGGACCGGTCCAGCGCGCGTCGAGCGGGTCGAGACCCAGTACCCCGAGCATCGCACGGACCTCGGCGCAACGTGCCACCGCGGTCTCCTTGTCGTCCGCGGTGAGCGCCGAGTTGCCCTGCCGGACGGTGGTGTGCACGACGGCGAGCGCCTGCGGGACGCCGAGGTCGTCGTCCATCACCTCGGCGAACGCGGGCGGCACCTCACCGGCCGGCGCGACGGGTTCGCCGTTCAGCTCGGTGACCCGCTGCACGAAGCCCTCGATCCGGGCGAACGCGGCCTCGGCCTCGCGCAGGGCCTCCTCGCTGTACTCGATGGTCGACCGGTAGTGCGGGCCGCCCAGGTAGTACCGCAGCACGATCGGCCGCCAGCGCTGGACCATCTCGGAGACCAGCACGGAGTTGCCGAGCGACTTGCTCATCTTCTCGCCGCTCATGGTGACCCACGCGTTGTGCACCCAGTAACGGGCGAACTCGTCGCCGACACCGCGGGCCTGGGCGATCTCGTTCTCGTGGTGCGGGAAGATCAGGTCGATGCCGCCGCCGTGGATGTCGAAGGCGGTGCCGAGGTACTTGTGGGCCATCGCCGAGCACTCCAGGTGCCAGCCGGGACGGCCCGCTCCCCACGGGGTCTGCCAGCTCGGCTCGCCGGGCCGGGCGGACTTCCACAGCGCGAAGTCGCGGGCGTTTCTCTTGCCGGCGTCCGCGTCGCCCTCGGGCTGGCGCAGGTTGTCCAGCTCCTGGTGCGACAGCGCGAGGTAGTCGGGGTAGGAGTGCACGTCGAAGTACACGTTGCCCTCGGCGGCATAGGCGTGGCCGCGGTCGATGAGCTCGCGCATCATCTCGATCATCTCCGGCACGTGGCCGGTGGCCCGCGGTTCCACGGTCGGCGGCAGGCAGCCGAGCGCGGTGTAGGCGGCGTCGAACGCCCGCTCGTTCTCGTAACCGATGGCCCACCACGGGCGGTTCTGCTCCGCCGCCTTCGCGATGATCTTGTCGTCGATGTCGGTGACGTTGCGCAGCAGGGTGACGTCGTAGCCGCGGTAGGTGAACCAGCGGCGCAGGATGTCGAAGTTCAGCCCCGAACGGATGTGGCCGATGTGCGGGGCGGCCTGCACGGTGGCACCGCACAGGTAGATCGAGACGCAGCCCGGCACAAGCGGGGAGAAGTCACGTACCTGGCGCGCACCGGTGTCGTACAGGCGAATAGTCACGGGACCAAGGGTAGTGGGCGCCGCCAGGTGCCCCGTGACGTTTTTCGGCCATGGGAGGCGGATTCTTCCCCCTGGCGTGCCCCAGGTGTGCCGCAGCCGTACCCCGGTAATGACCGGCCACCGGGAGGGCGGTCATTACCGGGTGAACGCGGCGCTCAGAGCAGACCGACGACCTTGCGCGCGGAGATCCGCACGACGACCCGGGCGCCGTCCTCGCGGGAGGACGGGTTGAAGTCGGCGTAGTCCTTGCCGGTGTACTTGTGCGACAGCCGGTCGATCAGCTGGTCGGCGCCTTCGGTGACGAGCGTGGCCGTGCCGCGGATCTCGGCGTAGGTGTACGGGTTGTCGGCCGGGTTGACCATGAGGGAGACCCGGGGATCGCGACGCAGGTTGCGCTCCTTGCGGCGGTCGACGGTGGTGGAGAACAGCACGTCGTCACCGTCGCGGTCCACCCAGACGACGGACAGCTGCGGGCTCCCGTCGGGCTGGATGGTCGCGATCGTCGCGAACACCGGGCCGTCGAGGACGCTCTTCAGTTCGTCGGACAGTACTGCCGCCATGGTGGTTCCCTCCACGTGGACGATGCCTACAACCGGTATCCGTACCCGCGTCGCGGCCGGCGATCCTCCGGTGCGGCGCTACTTCACACCCGCGGTCGCCGGCGCGGGTCCCGGACGCCCGCTCCGGCCCGGCCGACCGGCGTCAGCGGGCGCCTTCAGCGGCTGCCGGGGCCGCCGACCAGACCAACGCGGTGGCGATCGCGGCAACGCCTTCGGCCCGGCCGGTCAGGCCCAGGCCGTCGGTGGTGGTGCCGGAGACCGACACCGGGGCGCCGACGGCCCGCGACAGCACCTGCTGCGCCTCGTCGCGCCGCTTGCCGATCTTGGGCCGGACCCCGATGACCTGGACGGCGACGTTGCCGATGCCGAACCCGGCCGCCCGCACGATCCGGGCCGCCTCCGCCAGCAGCGTGACGCCGGACGCGCCGGCCCACTGCGGGCGGTCGGTGCCGAAGTGCTGGCCGAGGTCGCCGACGCCGGCCGCCGAGAACAGCGCGTCGCACGCGGCGTGCGCGGCGACGTCGGCGTCGGAGTGCCCGGCCAGCCCCGCCCCGGCGTCCGGCCAGTGCAGCCCGGCCACCCACAGCTCCCGGCCCGGCTCGAACGCGTGCACGTCGGTACCGACGCCGACCCGCGGAAGGGGGAACGGCGGCGGAACGGCGGCGGCCGGCGCGGCGGAGGCGGAGGTGGCTTCCGCGGAGGTGGCTTCCGCGGGGGCCGGTTCAGGGGCGCCCCCTGCGGAATCCGCCGGCACCGGGGAAGCGGCGGCCCCGGCGGAATGCACCGGTGCCGGGGAAGCGGCGGGCGACGCGGAATCCGCCGGCACCGGGGAGGTCGCTGGCGGTGTGGTCATCGGATCGTCAGAAGACATCGGAGGCCCTTCGGCGTGCGAGAACGGCTTCGGCGAGGACGAGGTCGAGCGGCCGGGTGACCTTGAAGGCCTCCTCGTGGCCGGGGACGACGACCACCGGGACGCCGAGCCGTTCGACCATGCCGGCGTCGTCGGTGGCGCCCTCGCCCTCGGCGGCGATCTTCTCGTGCGCCTCGGTGAGCACGTCACGCCGGAAGCCCTGCGGGGTCTGCACCGCGCGCAGCCGGGCGCGTTCCGGCGTGCCGACCACCGGTTCGGGTGAACCTGGCGGACCGGGGGTGACTTCCTTGACGGTGTCGGCGAGCGGCAACGCCGGCACGACCGCGGGGGCGCCGGCGCGGACCGCCGCGGCCACCGCCTCGACGGTGTCCACCGGCACCAGCGGGCGGGCGGCGTCGTGCACCAGGACCGTGTCGACCTCGGCGGGCAGCGCGGCGAGCCCCAGGCGTACCGACTCCTGACGGGTCTCCCCGCCCGCGACGACCCTTATCTCCTTGGACTCCGGCAGGCCGTGGCTGTCGAGCAGGGAGCGGACTCCGGCGACGTCGTCCGCCGGGGCGACCACGACGACGAGTCCCACCGCGCGGGCCCGCAGCATCGCCCGGACCGCGTGCACGAGGATCGGGACGCCGCCGAGGCCGCGCAACGCCTTCGGCGCGCCGGGGCCGAGCCGCACACCGCGTCCGGCCGCTGGGATGACCGCGGCGACGACATGTCCCGCGGACTGGGGTGTGGTAGTCAGGTTTGTGTCCTTGGCCGAATTGGGTATCGCCTCAACGTGCCGGGCAGGACACCCCTCAGGCCCCTTCCGTGAAGCCTTGGGGGAACTGCTCGGGCCCGGCACACCGGCTGTGCGATGCGGCGGACGAGCCAACCGTGCCACACGAATGTGTGGTGTCCGCAACAACGTTTCATGTGACAGGTGAACGACGGCGGCACCGCTGGTGACAGGCAGACCGACAGCAGGCGTTCCCCCACCGGTCCAGGCGCCCCGGCGGTGCACCCGGTACACACGAACATGCCGAGGTGCGTACACGCGAACATGCCGAGGTGCCCGGTGTGGGCCGGGCACCTCGGCAATATCGCGTCAGGGCATCCCGCGACGCCGTCCGGCTGCGGACGCGTGCGTGCCGTGCGGGGACCGCGAGGTCCCGGGGTCGGACGGCGGATCGGAGCCGTCCTGAATAGTGCGCGATCACGTAATCGACCAACATCATCAGTTGATCAAACGACCGGTTGACCAAACGATCAATGGATCAGTCGATCAACGACGACGTGATGCGACAACGGTGCGAGAGCGGCGCTCCCCGAGCGCCCGGAGGCGTTCGGTGGGAGCGGGGCAGTCGCGCGGTCAGGAGGCGAGAACCTCGTCGAGCAGCGCCTCGGCCTTGTCCTCGTTGGTGTTCTCGGCGAGAGCCAGCTCACTCACGAGGATCTGGCGGGCCTTGGCGAGCATGCGCTTCTCGCCTGCGGACAGTCCGCGCTCCCGCTCACGACGCCACAGGTCACGTACGACCTCGGCGACCTTGATGACGTCTCCGGAGGCAAGCTTCTCCAGATTCGCCTTGTAACGACGCGACCAGTTCGTCGGCTCCTCGGTGTACGGCGCGCGCAGCACCTCGAAGACCCGGTCCAGCCCTTCTTGACCGACCACGTCGCGCACGCCGACGAACTCCGCATTGTCAGCGGGTACGCGCACCGTCAAGTCGCCTTGGGCGACCTTGAGCACCAAGTAGGTCTTGTCCACGCCTTTGATCTGGCGAGTTTCGATAGCCTCGATCAGCGCGGCCCCGTGATGGGGATAGACCACGGTGTCGCCAACCTTGAACGTCATGTGACAGGTACCCCTTCCGTGGCTATCCAGGGTAACACGGGAACGCCCTCATCTGAATGGCGTTTTCGCAGGTCAGGGCATATCTCGGGGCTTGACAAGTGCAGCCGTATCGTGCTGGAGCCCCGCTTGTCCAGGGGGAATTCGCAGGTCGGAGTGCCTGCGCGGGCGCCGCGAAACCGACCCGCGCGCCGGGGAGCCGGCGGGACGGCGCGGCGTTTCCTCCCGGTTTGCCACGCGGAGACTCGGGAGCTTCCGCTACTCCGTTCGGAGATCCGGGCAACGATCACCGGCGGCCTCCGCCCGTTCCGGCCGACCGGGGCGGACCCGGCGCGGAACCCCCCGCATGAAATCACGAATTACCACTCAGACGAGTGATCGATATTCGGACAGTTTCAGATTATCGGCAGAAGTGATCATCAGCAGTCACCGAGAGACGAGAACGATCGGCGAGTTCACCGGAACTCCCCGAATTGATCTTGCCGATCCCGCTGGGGGTCGCCGCAGGTCTTCACGAAACGCGGTGATCGGACGGTGTCTGAACGCGAGGGGGGTGGGAGGTGGGACGCAGGACGGGAGGGGTGGAGGCGGGAGGCGGAAGCTGATCGCGGAGGGCGAAGCGGTCCGGGACGCGCGGGGCGCGGGAGAGGGGGTGCGGGCGGGCCGGGTGCGAGCGGTCCGGGTGCGGGCGGTCCGGATGCGCGCGGTCACGCGAGAGGCGGAAGCGGAGGAGGGGCGGGCCGGGGCGGTACGCGGGCCGGAGTCCGCGCACCCGGAGGCGCACCCGCAGGCGTACGCGGGCCGGAGTCCGCGCACCCGCCGGCTCACCCGGAGGCGTACGCGGGGCGTCCCGCGCCCGACGGACGGATTCCGCGCCGACCGACGCCGAGGAGCCCAGGAGCCCTCCACAAGCCCGCCAGGGGCCCACGCAGCCGCAGGCACCGCCCGGCAGGCGCGGGCGCGGACGGAAGCCGCCGACCGGCGCAGCCACCGGCACCGGCGCAGCCACGGGTAACCGCACGGGCACCGAAGCAGGCACGGGCGCCGCCATCGGCGGAGCCTCTGCGGACACGGGCACCGATGCCGCCCCCGAACCCCCACAGGCCCGGGTACCGACACCGGCACCGCTGCGGGGACCGGCCGCCGACCACCGTCCCGCCGGAATCGCGCCCACGCCCTGTCACACGCGTGGGCCACATCCGTGGCGGTGCGGTCGTCGCCGGTCCGGTGCCGTACCGGAAGTGGTCCGGCGCGGCACCGACACGCCCGTACCCGGCACGGGACGCCGTATGCGTGCCGGGCTGGACCCGTTCGGGGGAAAGTGCGGGGGAAAGGGGCCCGGGTGGTGCGGGCGGACCGTTACCGCGCAGGTGGCGGCGGGGGTGGGCGAAACGGGCCGGACGGCGGACCGGGCGGGGCGCGGAGCCCGCACGGGTGAGGCGGACCGGCGTTCGCGTCCTTAAGGGGTGGCCCGGTGCGGGGCGGGATCAACGGGTCGGTAACCTAAGCGCGCTGGAAGATCCCTTGTCGTCCTAGGAGATGCCGCCGCCGTGAGCAGCAGCCTTCGACGCGGCGTCATCGCCGCTGTTATCACCCTTTCGATCGCTCCGCTCGCAGCCGCATGCGGTGTCGGCCAGGACCCGCAGTCGCTGGAGGTCAAGCCGGACTCCGTCGCGACCACGGTCGGCGACATCGAGATCCAGAACGCCTTCATCATCACCGAGCCGCAGGGCTCGGGAGCGGCCGTCTTCACCGGGCGGGTGTTCAACAACAGCACCTCCGCCCAACAGCTGACGTCGATCACCGTCCAGGGCTCGGCCGCTCAGGCCAAGCTCACCGGTGCGGACGGCAAGGCCGGTCCGATCACCATCCCGGCGAACGGCTCCGTCGCGCTGGGCGGCAAGGGCAACCCCGTCGCCGAGCTGTCCGGCAGCCAGGGCCTCGACGTCGGCGGATTTCAGAAGGCGGTGCTGGACTTCAGCAGCACCGGCCAGGTCACCGTCGACCCCGCCGTCGTACCGGCCGAGCACTACTTCGCGCCCTACGGCCCGAGCGTCGAGGCGACGCCGTCCACCGCCGCGCTGCCGTCGACCCTGCCGTCCGGTTCGGCGAGCGCCCCGGCCGGCGCCGTCTCCGGTGCCCCGTCGGCCAGCACCACCGCCAAGGCGGGCAAGCCCGGCACGGTGACCGCCAAGCCGAGCAAGGCCGGCGCCAAGCCGGGCAAGGGCGCGCAGTCCGAACTCCCGGTCAGCTCGAAATCCCCCAAGGCCTGACCCTGCGGTGACCGGCCGCTCCGGGGCCCTGGCGGGCTCCGGGCTTCCGGCCATCCCCGTGGCCTGATTCCTCCGTCGGCCCGATCCCTCAGGATCATCACCTTCGGAGGTCATTCTTCGAGGGGTCGCCCTTTCGGAGGTCGTCCCTTCGGGGCAACGCAGCGACAGACGGCCGGTGTGCGGAATTCCCGCGCACCGGCCGTCTGCTTGTCCTACGAGATGTCGTACGAGTGTCATAAGACATGTCTTACGGGCGGGGTCGACGCATTCGCACCCGGACGTACGTATACGTACGTCCGCACACCCGTACCCGGACGGTGAACGAACGTCCGCGGTGGCCCCGCCGGGCCGGGCTCAGGGCTCGAACTTGTACCCCAGGCCGCGGACCGTCACCAGGTAGCGCGGGGCGCCCGGGTCCGGCTCGATCTTGGCGCGCAGCCGCTTGACGTGGACATCGAGCGTCTTGGTGTCGCCCACGTAGTCGGCGCCCCAGACCCGGTCGATGAGCTGCATGCGGGTCAGGACGCGGCCCGCGTTGCGCAGCAGCATCTCCAGCAGGTCGAACTCCTTCAGCGGCAGGTCGACCTTGCCGCCGGAGACGGTGACCACGTGCCGGTCGACGTCCATCCGGACCGGGCCGGCCTCCAGGGCGGCGGTCGTGGTCTCCTCCGGCTCGCCCTGGCGGCGGAGGACGGCACGGATACGGGCCACCAGCTCCCGGGACGAGAACGGCTTGGTCACGTAGTCGTCGGCGCCGATCTCCAGGCCGACGACCTTGTCGATCTCGCTGTCCTTCGCGGTGACCATGATCACCGGCACGTTGGAACGGTTGCGCAGCTGGCGGCACACCTCGGTGCCGGGCAGGCCGGGCAGCATCAGGTCGAGCAGCACCAGGTCGGCGCCGTTGCGCTCGAACTCGTCCAGTCCGTCGGGGCCGGTGGTCGCGACGGCGACCTCGAAGCCCTCCTTGCGGAGCATGTACGACAGCGCGTCGCTGAACGATTCCTCGTCCTCGACGACGAGCACTCGGGTCACGGGAGGACCTCCGGGGCAGGGGGTGGCACGGGAACGACGGCGAGGCCGTCGGGGGACTGGTGACCGGCGTGCGGGTTCGCGGAGGGTTCCGCGAGCGACGCGTGCGCCGGGATCGTTGCGGAGGCGGAGGCGGAGGCAGAGGTGGAGGCGGTTACGGGGGCGGGGACGGCGGTGGCCACCGCAGGCGCCGGGGCCGTTGCCCGAGCCGTTGCCGGGGCGGGGGTGGTTACGGGGGCGGCCGAGGCGGCCGAGGCGAAAGGGGCCGTGGTGGACGTCGGGTCGCCCGAAGCCGTGGCGACCGCCGGACCTGAACCCCCCGCGACCGCGGGACCACCGGAGGCGGAAGCGACCGCACCGGAGGCGGAAGCGACAGTGGAACCACCGGTGGCGGAATCCACCGCGGGACCGTCGGAGGCCGGAGCGACCGGCGAACCGCCGGAGGCCGAAACCGCCGACGGACCACCGGAGGCCGGAGCGACCGGCGAACCGGCGGAGGAGGTCCCGGGCGCGGGCTGCTCCGGGGTGCGGCGGGCCGCTTCCGGGAGGCGGAGGGTGAAGGTGGAGCCCTGGCCCTCCGCGCTCCAGACGGTGACCTCTCCGCCGTGGGAGGCGGCCACGTGCTTGACGATGGACAGGCCCAGGCCGGTGCCGCCGGTGGCGCGGGAGCGGGCCGGGTCGACGCGGTAGAAGCGTTCGAAGATCCGTTCCCGGTCGGTCTGGGAGATGCCGGTGCCCTGGTCCGTGACGGAGATCTCGACGAGATCGCCGCCCGCCTCGCGGACCCGGCGGCCGGCCAGCCCGACCCGGGTGTGGGCGGGACTGTAGTTGACGGCGTTCTCCACCAGGTTGCCGAGCGCCGCGGCGAGCTGGCCGCGGTGTCCCCAGACGAACAGTCCGGGGCACTCCGGCACCACGATGCTGATGTGCTTGGAGTTGGCCGGATGGCGGCAGCGGTCGACCGCCTCGGCGATCAGGTCGTCGACGTCGACCGCCTCGGCGTCCACCAGCGGGTCGTCGTTCTGCACCCGGGACAGGTCGATGATCTCCTGGACCAGGCTGGTCAGCCGGGTCGCCTCGTGCTGCATGCGGCCGGCGAACCGGATGACCGCCTCCGGATCGTCGCTGGCGTCCATCACCGCCTCCGACAGCAGCGACAGCGCGCCGACCGGGGTCTTCAGCTCGTGGCTGACGTTGGCGACGAAGTCCCGGCGCACCGCTTCGATGCGGCGGGCCTCGGTGAGGTCCTCCACCAGCAGCAGCACCAGGCGGGAGCCGAGCGGCGCGACCCGGGCGGAGACCGCGAGCGGTTCGCCGCGCCCGCTGCGGGTCGGCAGGTCCAGCTCGCCCTGCCGTATCTCGCCGTCGCGCCGGGTCTCCCGGGCCATCTGGAGCATCTGCTCCACCGCGAGCCGGCCGCCGCG
Organism: Streptantibioticus silvisoli; assembly: GCF_027947535.2. Classification (GTDB taxonomy): domain Bacteria; phylum Actinomycetota; class Actinomycetes; order Streptomycetales; family Streptomycetaceae; genus Streptantibioticus_C; species Streptantibioticus_C silvisoli. Next base: position 49,386 of record NZ_JAAGKO020000016.1, on the reverse strand, counting down.
CACCAGCCCGAGCGCGTACGCGGCCGAGCTGGCCTTGACCACGCGGTCGGCCTCGTCCAGCACGACGGCCGACGAGCGCAGCACCGACAGCACGGTGTCCACGCCGGGCGGCAGCGCACTGTCGTGACCTGCGGCGGTGCCGGTCTCCCGGGTCTGCTCCCGTTCGCTCCAGCGGAACGCGAGCATCGCGACGCCACCGGTGCACGCACCGGCTATCGCGCTGACTGCGGCCACAGCGGCGTTCAGGTCCATGCCGACAGGCTAAGCGGGTCGACCGCCGGGCCCACAGTGCTGCCGACGTGCTCCCGGACACTCGTCGCCAAGAGTTCACCACGGTGTCGCGTGCGGTTCACTCCGGATGACCGGCACCGGACCGCTGGGCACCGCAGGGTGGAACGTGGCGGGACACGGCTGCGCACGCACCGCCCCGCAGGCGGGCGACGGAACGGTTTCCGCCGTCGTAACGGCAGGTGAAGGGCGTCTTGCGTCCCGCCGGGACCGTTGCCCGCCGCCGGACCGGCGTCATGCCGCCATGACGCCAACGACGACCACCACCACCGATGACGGATGACGGATGCGGGCCACGGACCACCGGTCACGGACCTCGTTCCGCCGTCCACCAATGGGACGAAAGCCGGGAGAGGGAAGAGGATGCGCGACGCCTACCACGAGGAGCTGGACTCGATCGGGGACGGCCTGGTCGAGATGGCACGGCTGGTCGGTTCGGCGATCGGGCGGGCCACCACCGCCCTGCTGGACGCGGACCTGAAGATCGCCGAGAGCGTCATCGCCGCCGACGAGCGGGTGGACGCGATCCAGCGCGACCTGGAAAACCGTTCCATCGACCTGCTGGCCCGCCAGCAGCCGGTCGCCACCGACCTGCGGATCGTGGTCACCGGCCTGCGGATGAGCGCCGACCTGGAACGCTCCGGCGACCTGGCCCGGCACGTCGCCAAGCTCGCCCGGCTGCGCTTCCCGCAGTCGGCGGTGCCGGCCGACCTGCACAGCACCGTGCTGGAGATGGGCCAGCTCGCGCAGCGCCTGATGTCGAAGGCGGCCGAGGTGATCATCTCCAAGGACGTCGAGGCCGCGCTCCAGCTGGAGGCCGACGACGACCGCATGGACGAACTGCACCGCACGCTCTTCCAGCGCCTGCTGGACGACCGCTGGAAGCACGGCATCGAGACCGCGGTCGACGTCACCCTCTGCGGCCGGTACTACGAACGCTTCGCGGACCACGCGGTCTCCGTCGCCAAGCGCGTCGTCTACCTCGTGACGGGCGAACACGCCGACGAACGCGGCACGGCGTCCCTGCCGGGACCGATCGCCGGGACGATCGGGGGGTCGGGCGGGGAGACGGACGGGGACGCCTGACGTCTTTGACGGGGGGTGTTTGACGGGGGTGCCTGACGGGGTGCCTGACGGCGGGGGGAGCCGGATGGCGGGGGCCGGGGCGCGGCGAGCGCGGTCGCGGTCACGGTCGCAGTCGCGGTCGCGGTCGCGGTCGCGGTCGCGGGTAAACGCATGCCACGGCGAGCCTGCCGCGGGCGAACGCGGGGCACGGATGGGCGTGTCGTGGGGGCGCGTGTCGTGGGCGGGGGCGCGTTTCGGGGGCGGGCGGTGACGGGGGAACGCGCCGGTTCGACGAGGCGGCGCGGGTGATGCGGGAGTGCGCCGATGCGCCCTTGCCGTGCCGCACCGGGCGGCGTTTCACTGGTGAGGCACTGCGTCGATCCATCCGGTACGGCTCCGGTCCAGGAGGACACGATGACGGACTCCCCCATGACGCCGGCCCGCCGCGAGCGGCCGTCCGCCGAGCACGCCCCGCTTTCGCCGCGCGCCCCGCTTCCGCTGCTCGGCGCCTGCGGCTGCGGTGCGGACTGCGGCTGCGGCTGCCAGTCGGGCGGCGCCTGCCAGTGCGGCGGCAGCTGCTGACGGCCGGGCCCTCGTAGGTCCGCAGCAACCACCTGCCCCCGTCCCGCGCGCCACGCATGCGGAACGGGGGCAGGCGTGTGTCGCGCGACGGGTTTTCTTCCTGCCCCGACCACCAGGCCAACCCCCGTCGGACGGCCTGCGTTGCGCCGGCCGAGGAGCCCTCCGGCCTGCTGGCTGACGTCGGTCGGCGGACGGCCTCGGCGGTGCGGTCGAACGCGCGGCGTCTGCGCGGGCGTTGGTGCCGGCGGGCGAGCGAGCGCTTCACCGGGCAGGGATGTGCCGACCGGAGCGCTCACGTAACCGCTGGAACGCCGGGCGGCGGCACGCGTGGGAGCGTGCACTGTGAGCATTCGCGTGATTACAGTGTGTGCATCCCTGTCGGGCAACGTTCGGGAGCCACGTCGTGAAGAGAGTTTCCCTGGTCCTGGCCGCCGCGGCCATGTCGGTCGTCGCCGCCGCGGGCAGTGCCGCAGCTTCACAGCTCGTCGTCTACGAGGGCGAGGGCTTCTCGGGCCGCAGCGCGGTCATCAGCGCCTGCGGGACCTCCAACCTCCCGTACCACGGCTCGTACAAGTGGTACAGCGACGGCCAGTCCGGACGCATGTACAACCAGCGCGACGCCCAGGGCGTCGCCAACTTCACCCTCGCGCCCGACCGGAACGCCGAGCAGCGCACCTCGGTCGGCTGGCAGAGCATCTTCATCGTCTGCTAGCCGGCACGGCCGTCTCGGCGGGGTGGCCCGTCCTCTCCGGCGCACCTCACCGCGCCGGCGGGCGTGACGTCGCGACACCTCAAGGTCCGACGCCCTCAGCACGGCGCCCCGCACAGCAACATGCCCCCTCCCCACGCCATCCGCGCGGGCAGGGGGCATGGTCGCGTGCGGTGGGCTACTTCTTGCCCTGGTTCTTGACCGCCTCGATCGCGGCGTCGGCCGCGGAGGGGTCGAGGTAGGTGCCGCCGGGGTTGAGGGGGCGGAAGTCGGCGTCGAGTTCGTAGGAGAGGGGGATGCCGGTGGGGATGTTGAGGCCGGCGATGTCGGCGTCGGAGACGCCGTCCAGGTGCTTGACGAGGGCGCGCAGCGAGTTTCCGTGCGCGGTGACCATGACGGTGCGGCCGGTCAGCAGGTCGGGGACGATGGCGTCGTACCAGTACGGCAGCATGCGCTCGACGACGTCCTTGAGGCACTCGGTGCGCGGGAGCAGCTCGCTGGGGATGGTGGCGTAGCGGGCGTCGTCGCTCTGCGAGAACTCGGTGCCGTCCTCCAGCGGGGGCGGCGGGGTGTCGAACGAGCGGCGCCACAGCATGAACTGCTCCTCGCCGAACTCGGCCAGCGTCTGCGCCTTGTCCTTGCCCTGGAGCGCGCCGTAGTGGCGCTCGTTCAGCCGCCAGGAGCGGCTCACCGGAATCCAGTGCCGGTCCGCGACGGACAGCGCGATCTGCGCGGTGCGGATGGCGCGCTTGAGGACGGAGGTGTGCAGGACGTCGGGCAGCAGCCCGGCCTCCTTCAACAGCTCACCGCCGCGCGTCGCCTCCTTCTCGCCCTTGCCGTTGAGGTCGACGTCCACCCAGCCGGTGAACAGGTTCTTCGCGTTCCACTCACTCTCGCCGTGGCGGAGCAGGATCAACTTGTACGGAGCAGCAGCCATGGACGTGAGCCTAATCGACGGCCCCGCCGCGCCCGGAGGCCGTCCCGGAAGCCGTCCTCGGCACCGGACCGGCACCGGACCGCCAGCGCGCCACCGGGCCCACCGACCGGCTCAACGGGCCGTCGCGGCGTTCATTCCGGCTTGCTCAGCAGGTGCGCGAACGCGTCGAGGTTGCGGGTGGACTCCCCCCGGGAGGTACGCCAGTCGTACTCGCGGCGGATCGCGGAGGCGAACCCCAGTTCCAGCAACGTGTTGAAGCTTCCGTCGGCGTTCTCCACGACGGCGCCCAGCAGCCGGTCCACCTCGTCCGCGGCGACGGCGGCCAGCGGCAGGCGCCCGGCGAGGTAGACGTCCCCGAGCGAGTCGATCGCGTAACTCACCCCGTACATACGGGTGTTGCGCTCCAGCAGCCAGCGGTAGAACGCCTCGTGGTTCTCGTCCGGGTGCCGTACGACGAACGCGTTGACGGACAACGTGTGCCGGCCGACGGCGAGCGAACACGTCGTCGACAGCTTCCTGGTTCCCGGCAGGCTCACGACGTACGTCTGCGGATGCCCCTCGGGATGCTCCCAGGTCAGCTCCGCCTCCGTCAGCGCCTGCTCCACCGTCCGGCACGCCTCGCGCTCAGCCTCAACCATGCCGCCGATGGTATGCCGCACCGGCGCGGATGATCACGGCCACCGCCCCGGACACGCACACGCCGACCACCCCTCCGTACGCCGACCACGCCTCCGGCAACCCGCCGTACACGTCAGCCACGCCTCCGGACGTCAACCCCACACCCCCGCCGAGCCGCCTCCGGACGCCAGCCACGCCTACGCGAACCGGCCGTGTACGTCAGCCACGCCCCCGTACGCCACCCCCGCCCCCACAAGCCCCGCGCAGCCGCCCCCTTACGCGCTCGCCGCGAACCGGTGCCGGCGGACCGCCGCGTCGTAGACCTCGGCGGTGGCCTGGGCGGACGCCTCCCAGCCGAACGACTGCGCGTGGCGGACCGCGGCGGCGCCCAGCTCGTCGGTGAGACCGGGGCGGTCGACGAAGCGGCGCAGTACGTCGGCGTAGCGGGCCGGGTCGTGTCCGTCGACCAGGAACCCGGTCCCGCCGTCGCGTACCGCCACCGGGAGTCCGCCGACCGCGGCGGCGACCACCGGCGTGCCGCAGGCCTGCGCCTCCATGGCGACCAGACCGAAGGACTCGCTGTACGACGGCATGACGAGCACACTGGCCGCCCGGTACCAGTCGGCCAGCCCTTCCTGGCCGACCGGCGGCTGGAACCGCACCACGTCGGCGACGCCCAGCCGTGCGGCGAGCTTGTGCAGCCGGTCCGGCCTGGCCAGCCCGGTGCCGCTGGGCCCGCCGACCACCGGCACCACGAGCCGGTCGCGCAGGGACGGATCGCGGGTCAGCAGCACGGCGACCGCGCGCAGCAGGATGTCCGGCGCCTTCAGCGGCTGTATGCGCCCGACGAACAGCGGTATGACCGCGTCCCGGGGCAGGCCGAGCCGGGCGCGCGCCGCGTCCCGCCCGTCGGTGGGGCGGAAGCGGTCGAGGTTGACGCCGGGGTGGACGACGGCGACCTTCTCGCGGGCGGCGGCGTAGTGCCGTATCAGCTCCGCGGCCTCTTCCTCGGTGTTGGCGATCAAGCGGTCGGCCGCGCCGACGATCTGGGTCTCGCCGATCACCCGGGCCGCCGGTTCGGGCGTGTCGCCGCGGGCCAGCGCGGCGTTCTTGACCTTGGCCATGGTGTGCATGGCGTGTACCAGCGGAACGTTCCACCGGTCGGCGGCGAGCCAGCCGACGTGGCCGGACAGCCAGTAGTGCGAGTGCACCAGGTCGTAGTGGCCGGGCCGCTGGGACGCCTCGGCGCGCATGACCCCGTGGGTGAACGCGCACAGCTGGGCAGGCAGGTCCTCCTTGGACAGGCCCTCGTACGGCCCGGCGTCCACGTGCCGCACCAGCACGCCGGGGGCGAGTTCGACCTCGCAGGGCAGGTCGCCGGTGGTGGCCCGGGTGAAGACCTCCACCTCGATGCCGGTGCGCGCGAGCCGTTTGGCCAGCTCGACGATGTAGACGTTCATCCCGCCCGCGTCGCCGGTGCCCGGCTGGTGCAACGGGGACGTGTGGACGCTGAGCATCGCCACCCGCCGCACCCCGCCCCGCCGCGAACGCCGCCCGTACCGGATCACCGTCTGTCTCCTCCCGCGTCGGCCGGCGTCTCGTCCGCCGGCCCTGCCCGCTGTTGCATCGGTCCCGTGCCGTCGTGCCGTACGCGTGCCGTCGCTTCCGCCGTAACGTTCCGCCGTCGTGACGTACTCGTGCCGTTCCGCCGAATCGTTCCGCCGTTGCCGCCGTAACGTTCCGCCGTTCTGCCCCGTCCCTGCCCTCGTGCCCGCCGTACGGCGTGGGATGCCGGCCCCTGCCGTCCCGGTCGTCCCGCCGTCCGTCGCTTGCGCGCGTTCTGATGGGGGCAACCGCCTCGCCCCGAAGGATGTTCCCATGGTCCCCCGAACGGGTGAGGGTGGCCGGAACACGCCGCCGGGCCGGGCGGCGCTAGCGTTGCGCCATGCCATCTCGCCCCGTGGGCACCCCGACCCGCGGGACCACCAACCCCAACCGGCTGCGCCGTATGGATCGGTGGATCGCCGCCACGCTGGCCGGCCGACTGCGCGGCGCGGACGACCCGGTGGCCGTCGACCTCGGCTACGGTGCCGCGCCGTGGACCGCGGTGGAACTGCTGGGGCGGCTGCGTACCGTGCGGCCCGACGCCGAGGTGGTCGGGGTCGAGATCGATCCGGCCCGGGTGGCGGCGGCGGTCCCGTACGAGCGGCCGGGGCTGTCGTTCCGGCACGGCGGCTTCGAGGTGCCGCTGCCGGGCGGCCGGCGCCCGTTGCTGATCCGCGCGGCGAACGTCCTCCGGCAGTACGACGAATCCCAGGTCGCGGCGGTGTGGGCCGGGCTGTGCGGGCGGCTGGCGCCGGGCGGGCTGCTGGTCGAGGGCACCTGCGACGAGATCGGCCGGCGGCACGTATGGGTGACGCTGGGCCCGGCCGGGCCGCAGACGGTCACGTTCGCCGCCCGGCTCGGCTCGCTGGACCGCCCCTCCGACCTGGCCGAACGGCTGCCGAAGGCGCTCATCCACCGCAATGTCCCCGGTGAGCGGGTGCACGCCTTCCTCACCGCCTTCGACCGCGCCTGGGCCACCGCCGCGCCCTTCGCCGCACTCGGCGCCCGCCAGCGCTGGACCCGCGCGGCGGCCGCCCTGTCCGACGCCGGCTGGCCGCTCACCGACGGTCCGCGGCGCTGGCGGCACGGCGAGGTCACCGTCCGCTGGGAGGCGCTGGCGCCGGGCGGGTGAACCGCGCCGCGTACCGATTCGTGGGGAGGGCGGTAGGGCTTCCGCACGCACTCATGCCGTTATGCCAGTTTTCAAGCCGTTCATACGCCGTTTCGCACTCCACCGGCGTCCGTGATGTATGTCATGCGCCGAACGCCCCGCCGCGCCCGGAAACCCCGCTATTACCGGCGCATATGCCAGTGGACGTTTCCCGTGCCACCCTCCCCACCGGGATGCGGTGCCGCTATCGTCACCTGGCAGTGCAGGCGGTTCCCCCACTGCGGCCGCCGCACCCCTCGGGGGAGGGAAGGAAGACAGACGCATGTCCGCTACCGGGCGGTCCACCGACCGGCAGTCCGACCCGCACTCCGACGGGACTCCCCCGTCCGCCGTCGCCCTGCCCCATCAGCGCACCGAGACCCCGGCCGACGACCTGCCGCCGGAGGCCGGCGGGGGCACGGCGGACGTCACCGTGCCGGCGGCGTTCACCCTGCTCGTGGTGGGCGACGACCCGACCGGCGCCCTCGGCACGCCCGACCTGCTGGACGCCGCCGGCAACCGGGTCCGCATCCGCCGGGCCCGCAACCTCACCGAGGCGCAGCGGCTGCTGACCGACGACGTCACCTGCGTCCTGCTCGACCTGCACCTGCCGGCGCCGCACGGCTGCGACCCGGCGACCGCGGCTCTCGACACGCTGCGTGACCTGCTGCGCCTCGCACCTGCCACCGCAGTGCTGGCACTGGCGCACGGCGAGGAGGCGGCCGAACTCGCCGCCGAGTCGGTCCGCGTCGGCGCGCAGGACTACCTCTTCCGCGACGCCCTGGACGCCTCGCTGCTCAACCGGGCCATGCGGTACGCGGTGGAACGCAAACGGGCCGACCTCGCCCACCTCCAGCTCACCGAGACCCGGCTGCTGGCCCAGGAGAACGCCCGGCTGGAACGCGGCCTGCTGCCGACCCCCCTGCTCGACGGCGTCGAGAACCTCGACTTCGCCACGCGCTACCGGCCCGGCCGCAGCCGCGCGCTGCTGGGCGGCGACTTCTACGACGTGATCCGCACCCCGGACGGCACCGTGCACGCCATGATCGGCGACGTGTGCGGCCACGGCCCGGACGAGGCCGCGCTCGGCGTGGAACTGCGCATCGCCTGGCGGGCGCTGATCTTCGCCGGCCTCAGCGGCGACCCGCTGCTGCGCACCCTTCAGCAGGTCCTGGAGTGCGAGCGTCCCGACGACGAGATCTTCGCGACGCTCAGCACGGTGGACATCGCGCCGGACGGGCGGCACGCCGTGCTGTGGCTGGCCGGCCACCCCGCGCCGCTGGTGCTGCGCGGTACCGGTACCGGCGACGTCACCGTGGACATGCTGCCGTACGAACAGGGCGGCCCGGCGCTGGGACTGCTGCCGGAGGCGCGCTGGACGCCGGTGCCGGTCCGGCTGGGCGAGCCCGGCGAGGCGTGGAGCCTGCTGCTCTACACCGACGGTCTCATCGAGGGCCGCACCGGTGAGGGCAACGCCCGGCTGGGCACCGAAGGCATGACCGCGATCGTCGAACGGCACCTGCGTGAGGGCCTCGGCGGCGAGGACCTGCTGGACGCCACGCTCGCCGACGCCCGGCGCCTCAACGGCGGCGAACTCACCGACGACGTCGCCGTCATCCTCCTCGAACACCGCGCCACCCCGACCGCGCACTGACCCGGCCGGCCCGCGCCGGCCGCTCGAGCGGTCACCGGCGGCTCAGCACCCGCCGGACCGCCCGGGCCGCCGTCCACCGTGCCAACGGTCCGACGGCTCAGCGGCCGCCGTTGTAGGGCCCGTACGGGCCGTCGCTGCTGCTGCCGGTACCGCGCCGCCGGACCGCGCCGCCGGTGATCTCGCGCAGCGCCGGGCGGACGTCGACCATGTAGACGATGGTGGCGATCACACCGATGATCGGCAGGAAGCTGAGCAGCGGTATGAAGTAGGCCACGACGGCCGCCACGCCCAGGATGATCATCCAGAACGGCTTGGTCTTCTTGTCGGCCGCCCGGTACGCGTCCGGTCGGCGCACCGCGGCGTCCACGAACGCGAAGACGGCGAACGCGGCCAGGGCGAGCTGCACCCAACCGAGGACGCTGTAGAAGTTCTGCACCAGCAACCCGTTCACCCCTCCACCCTCGTCGTGCCGCGTCGTGAGACGCCGGCGGTCATCCCCTACCCGGTCGGGTCCTTCGTACAACCGGCCGGGCATCCGTACAACGGGCCGGGCACCGGGAGAGTGCCCGACCCGCCGTACGACTTCTCCGTTTCGCCCGTTTGGGTCAACCGAACGGCGAACGGGCTGGAGCCTACTTGCCCTGACCGGCCTTGCGGCCCTGGCCCGGCTTGGCGGCGCCGTTGCGCGCGGCCGGCTTGGCGGCGACGGTCGGGGCCGGCTCGACGACGGGCTCCGGCTCGATGGTGACGGCCAGGTCCTGCACGCCGTCGGCGGCGTCGCCGCGCCAGGTGCGGACCGCGCCGCGGCCGCGGTCGACCAGGCCGTTGTAGGTCTCGCCGGCCAGGACGGCGTACTCGGCGGCGCGGCCGACCTGCTGCATCGCGAACTCCTGGGCGTCGTCACGCAACTTGCGCAGGTCCAGCTCGACCCCGCCGAAGACCTCGGTCAGCCGGGCCTGGACGTCCTTGGCCTGCCGGGTGACACGGTCCTGGACGACCTTGGGGTCGGTGGCGCGGACCTTCTCCAGCCGGCCCGGGGCTTCGTCGCGCAGCTTCTCCAGCAGCGGCTGCACCTCGCGCAGCTTCTCGGCCGCGAGATCGACGGTGCCGGCCGCCGCGTAGAACGGCGTGGTGTCCGTCAGAGCCTTGCGGACGTTGTCGGTGATCGCCATGAGGGTCCTCCGATAAGGCGTGCTGGCGTTATGGATCCCGTACGGGGACGAACGGGGTCGAGCGGTGTACGTGATGATGCGGGGCGTGAGGGGCGTCAAGCCGGTCAGGCGCCCACGACATCGTCGCCTTCGCGACGCTTTATGACGCGTTCATCCTGATTGTGCTGCTTTTCTCTCGCCGGGATGGCCTTCAGCGCGCGGGAACGCGCCACGACGGTCTCCGCGACCGCGTCGGCCACCTTCGCGGCCGCCTTCTTGGCCGCCGCCTTCTTCTGCCCGGCCCGCCCGGCCCCGGGGCCCTGCCCGGCCGGACGCGCCGCCGTCCGCCTCGGCGGCGCCGGGGGCCTCGCCGGCACCGGTACGGCGTCGGCCGCGGCGGCGTTCTCGCGGCGGAACGACTCGTAGATCTGCAGCAGCACCTGCTTCTGCTTCTCGTTGATCGCGGCGTCGGTCAGGATCGCGGTCCGTACCTCGATCCCGTCCCGGTCCCGCTCGTCGAGGATTCCCGCCTGCACGTACAGCGTCTCGGCGGAGATGCGCAGCGCCTTCGCCAACTGCTGAAGGATGTCGGCACTCGGCTTGCGCAGCCCCCGCTCGATCTGGCTGAGATACGGGTTCGACACCCCGGCCGCGTCCGCGAGCTGACGCAACGACAACTGCGCGTTGCGCCGCTGCTCCCGCAAGTACTCGCCGAGGTTTCCGACGTTGAGCGTTCCCATGCCTCGACCGTGCCACGCACTGCTAACTTTTGCAAGCACACTGCTTGCAAGTGTGTCACTCGAACGGCGCCGAGACGCATCTGACCAGCGCGATCGGGGATACGCACACCGCACGATCCGCTGCCCCCGCGGCCACACGACGAGATCCGGGTGCCGCCCGGCGGATCCGCGGCCCGGCGTCCGGCGGCGCGCACGGCTCACGTCGGGCCGGGAAAAACGGCGGTACACGTCACGAAGACCGGGGCGCTGACGCGTGCCCGAGGTCACGTCATACGGCGGCTCACGTCCCGTGGACGTCACGTATAGCGGGCGGCGGCACGTCATGAGAGGCGAACGGTCGGAGGCCGTGCGTGACCCGTCGTTCACGTGGCATCTCCGCCGGTGAACGTGCCGGTAGGGTGGTCAACGCACGGGCCTGCGACCGGCCCGCGGAGCCGAGGAGGTGGGACCCATCAGCGCAGGTGCAAGCTGGGTGCTCACGTCCGGCGGCCATGGAGGCGGCCGGGTGTAGGGGTCGTCCCGCCGGTACACGGCGGACGCACGACCGCGGGAGCGCCTCACGTTTTCCGGGAAGGCTCTCATGTCGGCTACGCCGTCCGTTCTTTCGTTCTCCCTCATCGTCGGCAGGCTCCGGGGCGCCGGGTGCGTCTTCGCCGAGGACGAGGCCGAACTGCTGCTGTCCACCGCGCCCGACCAGGCCGCGCTGGCCGCCATGGTCGTACGGCGCGAACAGGGCGAACCCCTCGAACACGTCCTGGGCTGGGCCGAGTTCGACGGAGCGCGCTACGCGGTGGATCCCGGCGTGTTCGTGCCGCGCCGCCGCACCGAGTTCCTCGTCGGCCGTGCCGCCGCACTGGCCCGGGACATCACGCGGCCCGTCGTGGTCGACCTGTGCTGCGGCTCCGGCGCGATCGGCGCCGCCCTGGCGGCCCGGCTGGACGGCGCCACCCTGCACGCCTGCGACATCGACCCGGCCGCGGTGCGCTGCGCGCGTCGCAACGTGGCCGGCGTCGGCGGCGTCGTCCACCAGGGTGACCTGTACGACGCGTTGCCGCAGTCGCTGCGCGGGCGGATCGACGTCCTGCTGGCCAACGTGCCGTACGTGCCGACCGGGGCGATCGCCCTGCTCCCGCCGGAGGCCCGCGACCACGAACCCCTCGTGGCGCTGGACGGCGGCGCCGACGGGCTCGCCGTCATGCGCCGGGTGACCGCCGCCGCGCGGGACTGGCTGGCCCCCGGCGGACACCTGTTCGTCGAGACGAGCGAACGCCAGGCCCCGCACGCCGTCGACGCCTTCACCCACGACGGCCTCAGCGCCCGCCTCACCGCCTGCGACGAACTGGGCGCCACCGTGGTCCACGGCACCCGTCCGACCGCCTGAGCGACGCTCCTGACCGTCGGGGGCGCCATGGTTCGGGGCCCCCGACGGCAGCCGCGACCAGCCGCGTTCCGCCCGGCCGCGGGCCTGTGCGGGCGGAGACCTGAGCGGGCGCGGGCCTGTGCGGGCGGAGAAGTCCGGGGCTGGTGGGAGGGGCGGGCGGCGCGGGCGCGTTACGTACCGCTTGTCGACGGGCGAGGCCGAGCCGGTGCCGTCCGCAGAGCGTCCCGCCCCCGGCCGCGTACGACGGGATCAGGGCACGGCGTCGCGGCGTACGTCACGTCGCAGCCGTTTTCGCAACCGTCGCCGGTCCCCGTTGACTCTCACCCGGGGTGAAGCACGAGCATCCGTGGGCGGGGGCGGCCGGGAGGTGGCGTGGGAAGAGTGACGATCGGGGAGTTCGCACGGGCGAGCGGGCTGTCGCCGAAGGCGTTGCGCCTGTACGACGATCTCGGACTGCTGCGGCCGGCGTACGTGGATCCCGCCAACGGGTACCGGTTCTACGAGGACGGGCAGCTGGAGCAGGCGCGGCTGGTGGCGTGGTTGCGGCGGCTGGGGATGCCGTTGGCGCGTATTCGTGACGTATGCGCGCTGGAAGGCAACGAAGGGGCCCGCGCGGTGAAGGAGTTCTGGGCACGGGCGGAGAGCGATCACGCGGCGCGGCGCGGGATGGCGGCGTTCCTGACCGACCACCTCCAGGCGGAGCCCGAACGTTCCCGGCCGCCGATGGGACTGCGGTACGCGGGACTGAGCGACCGGGGAAGGTCGCGCGAGACCCACCAGGACGCGGTATACGCGGGCCGCGCGGTACTGGCGGTGGCGGACGGGTTCGGGCCGTACGGAGAGGCGGCCGGAAAGGCCGCCGTGGAGGTGATGGGCCGGGTCGACCTGGCCGGGCTGGCACCGCAGGCCGTTCCGGGCGCGCTGCGTGACGCCGTCGAGGGGGCACGGGCCGCCGTGGTCACGGCCGTCAGGGCGGCCGGCCGCGCGGCGGGCGGGGAGGAGGGTTCCGGGGGCGAACGGGCCGGGTCCGCGGGCGAACGGGCCGGAGAGGGACGGTTCGCAGGCGCCGGGGAGGAACGGGCCGGAGGCGAGGGGGCGGAGGAGGAACGGGCCGGAGAGGACCCGGCCGGAAGTGAACATGCCGGAGGCGAACGGGCCGGGGAGTCGGGAAGCACCCTGACCGCGCTGTGCTGGACTGGGTCGCGGCTGGCGCTGCTGCACGTCGGCGACGGCCGGGCGTACCTCCTGCGCGGCGGACGGCTTTCGCGCCTCACCGAGGACCACACGCTGGTGGGGTTCATGGTCGAGGACGGCCGCCTCACCCCGGAGGAGGCCGCCGCGCATCCGCAACGGGCTTTGCTGCTGAGGGCGTTGGCGGACGACGGGCCGCTGCCGTCGTCCGCCGATACCCGGCTGCGACACGTGCGGCCCGGTGACCGGTACCTGGTGTGTACCGACGGACTCTCGGCCGTCGCGGCGGAGGAGGACATCCAGCGGGTCCTTGCCGCAGCCGCCGGACCACGGCACGCGGTACGCGAACTCGTGCGCCTCGCCCACACCTTCGGCGCGCCGGACAACATCGCCTGTGCGGTGGCCGACGTCGTCGTGGAACGGAATTCGGCCGGACCGGGCGCGGGGCGTACCGGCTGACGGATGCACCGCCGCCGGGCGGAGTGACCGGGACGAAGCGGACGCCGACCGAGCCGAAAAGCCGTTCATCATCCGATCCCAGGCGATCCATTATCCGACCCGAGGCCGTCCATTATGCGACCCGAGGCCGTTCATCATCCGATCTGAAGAGGAGCGCGCATGTCCCGGGCCTTCCGGCACCTCTACGTCACCCGGCACGGCGAGGCGTCCCGCGCGGGAGTGCTGACCGCGAACGGCGAGCGCCAGGCGATCCTTCTGGGTGAACGGCTGCGGGGCGTCCCGCTGGCCGCGGTCCACCACGGACCGCTCCCCCGGGCCCGCCGAACCGCGGAACTGATCATCGGAGCACTCGGCGACCGGTTCACCGGCACGGTCCACGAGTCCGCCGAGGCGGGCGACTACGTGCCGTACGTCCCCCGGCCCGGCGAGCTGCCCGCCGACTCGGTGGAGACGCTGACCCGCTTCGTCAGCCTGACCTCCACCGAGGAACGCGAGCGGGGGCCGGCGCTGGCCCGGGCCGCGCTGCGCGGGTTCACCGGTCCGGTGGACGGGGATCAGCCGCGCCACGAGCTCCTCGTCACCCACAACTTCCTCATCGGCTGGCTGGTCCGCGCCGCCCTCGACGCGCCCGACTGGCGGTGGCTCGGGGTGAACCACTGCAACGCCGCGTTGACGGTGATCCGGTACGCGCCGGGCACCCCGGCCTCGGTCATGATCTTCAACGACATGGCCCATTTGCCCCCTGACCTGCGGTGGACCGGATTCCCACCGGAGCTTCGCCCTGAGCCGGACGGCTTCGCGGGCCCCACGCCGGTCTCCGACTGATGTCAGTGGGCCGACCTACGGTGCGGTTATGACGTCCACCACGGCGAAGGTCACGGGGGGCGCGGCAGGCCGGGAGCCACTGCCGCGCCCCTACACGGCGTGGCTGGCGGCGTTGCTGGGCTCAGTGCTGAGGGGCCCGGGTTTCCCGTGGGCGCTGAGGGTGTTGGGGGTGCTGGGCGGCGCGGTTTGGCGGGCGCCGGGGAGAGAGGGTCTGACGGCGGTCGGCCGCCGACGCCGGAGGATCGGTAAGGCGGCGGTGAGGAGCTGCCGGCGCTGTCGGCGCTGCGCACGAAACGGCTTGGCGGCCGGCATCTCACCGGATGCGTGCGCTGCCGTAGCGGCCGGAGATTACATATCGGGCCCCGGTGCTGCGGTGGCCGGTTGCGGGACCGGGCAGGCCGGGACGCGGATGGGAACGGGGACGGCGATGGGGACGGGAAGGGGAACGGGAACGGGCGGAGTCAAGGCAGGTCGGGAACGGCCGGGTCAGGTACGGGCAGTCGGGAACCTACGGAGAGGAGTCATATGGAGGGCATCATCAAGGCCGCCTAGCGCGGCGCGATGCGATGCGACGCGGCGGGGACGGTGCGGCTGCTGAGGACGAGGCCGTACCCGGACGCGGGGCGAAGGCTGCCCTGCGACGGGAACGTCCTGGGCACCGGTGCGAAGGCTCGACGTCTGCGCGGTGGTAGGCGCCAGCCACCGCGCTGACCGAAGCACCGCACGGGCGCTCACGCCCCGGCGCCCGAGGCAAGGCACCGCCCTGCCCGCAAACCACCGCGCCCCAAAGCACCACACCGCCAGCGCACCACACCACACCCGACCGCGCCGGCGCCGCGCCCAACCGCGCCGCGTTCCACCGCCCCCACCGTCCGAGCCCCTCAGCCCCCCAGCCCCATCGCCCCGCCGACCGCCGCGCCGCTCAAGTCACCGCACCGTGCGCACGCGACACCGCACCGCCCAAGTCACCGCACCGCCAACCACCACCCCACCTCTTGCCCCTGCCCCGCCCTTGCCTGCCTCCTCCCCGCACCCCCGACACACCGCACCGCCCGCAACCTCCCGGACGGTCGGCATCCCCCGGTGCGAAAAACGTCGGCATCCCCCCGGAGCGAAAAGCGCTGGCGTCTCCCGGAGGGAGAGGGGCCGGCGGGCCCCGGAGGGGAAAAGGGCGGGTGGGGTTGGTCCGGTGTGGGTCTGGATCGTGTCCGTGTGCACCAAAATCTTGCCCAATTCCGGATGGGGTGGACCGGGAAGGCCCAGTCCGACCTGCGGATATCGGCTTGGGACGGTGAATCGGGCTGTGGCAGGGGCCCGGTCGCGTTGGTAGCTTCGCCCGCATGGACGTGCGGATGGTCGACGCCGGTGAAGTCCGGTTGGCCTGCCGGGTGTCGGGGAACCCCGACGGGGCCGCGGTGGTGCTGCTGCACGGGCTCGGCAAGAGCGGAGCCGACTGGGACGCGGTGGCCGGCGAGCTCGGCCGCCATCGCCGGGTGTACGCGCCCGACCTGCGGGGTCATGGCGACAGCGACCGGCCGGGGAGGTACTCGTTCGAGCTGATGCGCGACGATCTCGGCGCGATGCTGAAGGCGCTGGAGCTGGAACGGGTCTCGCTGGTCGGGCACTCGATGGGCGGGGTGGTGGCGTACCTGTACGCGTCCGAGCATCCCGAACGGGTGGAGCGGCTGGTGCTGGAGGACGTTCCGCCGCCGGTGGCCCGGGAGCGGGCGGTGCCGGAGCGGCCGGACGGGGTGCCGGGCTTCGACTGGGACGTGGTGGCGCCGCTGCACGCGCAACTGGCCGACCCGGCGGAGGACTGGCAGGCGGGGCTGGACGCGATCACCGCACCGGCGTTGCTGCTGGGCGGCGGTCTGCGCAGCCACGTTCCGCAGGACCAGATAGCCGCGATGGCGCGCCGGCTCAGTCGCGGGTGCCTGGTGACGATCCCCTGCGGTCATGAGATACACGCCGCCAGACCGATGGAGTTCGCGGCCACGCTCGACGGGTTCCTGCCCGGCGGCGCGCCGGGCCCGGCAACGGGCGGCCACGGCGTCTGACGTTCGGACCGCGCGGTCGTCGGGCGACGTCAACTCGGTACCGTATGCAGCCCGTTGCGGCCCATCGCTCCAACTTGCCCCGATGGCACGTCCGATGACTCCGGTCACCTCAACCGGCGCTGGCCACAATGCCGTTGAATGCGTCAGCCCCAACCGGCTTGCAGGCTTGCGCCGTTGCCCACGGTCGTCTCAACCAGCCTTCGCCCAGAGCCCGTTGACCGCGCCCGTTCCAACCCGTGTTCACCTGAAGCCCGTTGACCACGCCCATCCCAACCCGTCTCCGCCCGAAGCCCGTTGACTCCCTCCGCCTCAACCGCCGTCCGCCCGAGACCCGTTGACCGCGCCGGCCCCAACAGCCCTCCGTCAAAGAAACGTTGCCCCCGCGACTCCCCTACCGGCTACCGACTACCGACTACCGGCGGAACGCCTCGACGTTGTCCGTCACCCAGCGTTCGAAGGTGCGGGCGGGGCGGCCGGTGACGTTCTTGACGGCGTCGGAGACCACTCCGGTGCGGGCGGGGTCGGCGTTGGACCAGTCGAGGATCGCGTCGGCGACGGGTTCCGGGACGCCGTTGGCGGTCATGGCGGCCAGTGCCTCGGGGCGGGTGAGTTCGACGTACCGCAGGTGGCGGCCGATGGCGTGGCCGATGATGTCGAGCATCTGCGGCGGTGTCAGCGCCTCGGGGCCGGTGACGTGGTGGACGGCGCCGTCGTGCGTGCCGGTGTCGTCGAGCAGGGCTGCGGCGGCGACCGCGGCGAGGTCGTCCTGGTGCACGGGGGCCGACACGGAGGTGGCGTTGGGGCCGCGGACCGCTCCTGAGGCGTGGATCTGCCCGGCCCAGTCGAGGGTGTTGGTGGCGAACATCCCGCCGCGCACGAAGGTCCACCGCATCCCGGAGGCGACGACGGCCTGCTCGACGACGGAGTGCATGTGGGCGATGGCGTTGTCCGCGTCCTCGGCGGTGCCGGTGACGCCGGCCGACGACAGCAGCACCGCGCGCGGGACGCCGGCCGCCGCGGCGGCCTCGACCAGCCGGACGCAGGTCGGGGCGCCGCCGGCCGCCAGGTTGACGAAGAGGGCGTCGGCGCCGTCGAACAGCGGCCCGGGGTCGTCGGCGGCCAGGTCGGCGCGGTAGGTGCCGGCGGCGGCCGGCAGCCCGGCCTTGTCCGGATCGCGGGTCACGGCCCGTACCGGTGCGCCCTGGGCGAGGAGCTGGTCGACGAGTGCGCGGCCCACATGTCCGCTGGCTCCGGTGACGACGATCACGGGCGATGCCTTTCTCACGGTGCGTCAGATGACGCGCCCACCCCCGCCACGGGTCAGAACGTGTCCGGGCACCAGGGCCGGCGCGAGGTACGCAGCAGGAGGTCGGCGCGGGCGGCGGCGCCGGGGCGCAGTTCGGTCACCCTGCCCAGGGCGGCCAGCCGCACCGCCGACTCGTCTCCGAGGTAGAGGGTGCCCAACTCGGCGATGTCCATGGCCAGATCGGCGTCCTCGGTGGTGGCGGTGGCCGTGCTGCCGCCGGGTTCCGGTGAGGCGTCGAGCCGGAACGTGCCGTCCGCGTACCCGGCGGGGTCGCGCAGCCGCAGCACCAGCGAGCCGGTCGTGTTGTAGGTGCGGGCCGCCAGCGTGGTGGGCACGTCGAGCACGCGCAGCCACATGTAGTCGGTCTGGGAGTCGACGGTGGCGGCGCGCGGGTCGCCGAGCAGCAGCGGCAGCACGTCGTCGCAGGCGCGCAGCCCGGTCCGCAGCCGCCACAGCCAGTCCATGGACAGCGCGTACCGCCACAGCGCGGTCTCGGCCTGCGGGGTGGCGAAGTCGCCCCGGTCGACGGTGAGGGTGTTGTCGGGCATCTTGCCCGCCCACGCGCTGTCGTCGACCGTGTAGGTCAGCAGCCCGTCGACCCGGCCGGAGGCGTCGCGGTAGACGGCGAAGAACGGCTCGCGCCAGGTCCCGCCCGGGTCGGGCAGGTCGCCGGTGAACGAGCGCCACCAGGTCTCGGTACGGGCGTTGGCACCGGGGGTCGCGCGCCGCACGCGGTCGAACAGCTCCGGTCCGACCGCGCGGACCTCCGCCGGGGTGACCAGGTCGATCCGGCTGCCGTCGGCCGGCCGCGGAGCCGGCGTCCTGGCGCGGGCGATGTCCACCGACCACTGGGTGGTGCCGGCGGCCGGGCCGAAGCCGTAGCGCCCGTAGATCCGGTATTCGGCGGCGATCAGGATGGCGACCGGCTCGCCGCGGCCGACGGCGGCGGCGAGTTCGATGTCCATCATCCGGGTGAGCAGGCCGCGCCGCCGGTGCGTCGCGGTGACGGTCACCCCCGTCACCCCGCTGGCGGGCAGCGTGGCGCCGCCCGGCACGGTCATCTCGCGCGGGATCGAGCGGAACGTGCCGACGATCCGGCGGCCGTCGAAGGCGGCGAGAGTGCGTTCCGGTTCGATCAGCATGTTCCGTGCCGCGTCGAGCGCCTGCTCGTCGGTGTACGGGCCCGAGCGGAGGAAGCCGCGGTTCACTCCCGCGACGAACTCGGGGGCCTCGGCAGCGGTGATGTAACGGATCTCGGCTTCGGAACTCATCGGCATGGCGGCAGGCTAGGCGCCCGGGCGCCCCCGGGCACCACATTTTCCCCGCCCCGGCCACGTCCGAACCGGCCGGCCCCACCACGGTTCCGCCACGGCCCCGCCGACCACGCTCCGGGGGTGAAGCCTCCGACCCACCGCCGAAGGCTCCGGCCAGCCACTGAAGGCTCCCGCCAGCCACTGAAGACCTCACCGCCGAAGGCCCCCTCCGCCCACCGCCGAAGACCCTCACCGCCGAACGCCGAAGGCCCTCACCGCCGAAGACCCTCACCGCCGAACGCCCTCACCGCCGAAGGCCCCCTCCGCCGAAGACCCCCTCCGCCGAACGCGAGAACCGCGTGTCAGAACGCCGCGCGGACCTCGCCGACCTTCACGCCGGCGCCGAGCAGCGGGGAGTCGCCGATCTTCCGCAGGACGCGGTCGTCGAGGCCGAGGCGTTCCAGGGCGCGGGCCAGTACCGGGCCGACCGCGCGGGTGGCGCCGTCCTCGATCTTGAACGCCAGCGCCCGCCCGTCCGGCAGCGCGACCGCCTGCACGGCCTCCGCGCCGACCTTGGACAGCACGCCGGGCAGCTCCCGCATGAGCCAGGTGTCGTGGCGGCGGGTGCCGGCCACGTACTCGGGGTGGGCGCGCATCGCGTCGGCGACCTTGCGGGCGGTGCTGCCCTGCGGCGCCAGCACGTAGGAGCGGAAGGCGCCGGCCAGCGCGGTCAGGCTCAGCGACATCAGCGGCGCGCCGCAGCCGTCGGTGCCGAGGTGGGCGACCGGCTCGCCGCCCATCTCGGTGACGACGTCCAGCACGAGCCGCTGGAGCGGGTGGCCGGGGTCGAGGTAGCTGTCCAGCGGCCAGCCGTTGGCGGTGCAGACGGCGAGCATCGCGGCGTGCTTGCCGGAGCAGTTCATCAGCACCGGCTGCGGACCGCCGCCGGCCCGCAGCCAGGCGTCGGCCGCCTCGCGGTCCAGCGGCAGGTCGGGCGGGGTGCGCAGCGCGGACTCCGGAACGCCGGAGTCGGCGAGGATCTGCCGGACGCCGGCCAGGTGGAACGTTTCGCCGGAGTGGCTGGCCGCGGCCAGCGCGAGCAGCGGGCCCTCCAGGGCGAGGCCGGCCCGCAGCATGGCGTCGGCCTGCATCGGCTTGTTGCTGGAGCGCGGGAAGAGCTGGGAGGTCACGTCGCCGAGCGAGAACTCCACGGTGCCGTCCGCGCCGAGGATGACCAGCGCGCCGCGATGCCGTCCCTCGGTGAAGCCGGACCTGACGACCTCGGCGAGCACCGGCGGCGCGGTGGCGGGGTCGGCGGCGGGTATGGGCGCGGCGGTGGAGGTCATCATCGGCCTTCCGGGGTCGGGTGGTGCGCCGGGGGTGGCGCGACGGGCCCCCGCGGTCGCCGGGTCGCTGAAGCGGTGCCGCCGCCGGCCCCGCCGGGCGGCCGGCGGCCCGGGTTCCCGGGCGCCGCGCCCGGTCAGCCGCCGGACAGCAGGTCGTCGATGTGCGCTTCACCCTCACGGTACCTGCGGGTGATCTCGCCGCTGCACCCGTCCACCGTGGCCTGGAGCGCCCGCCTGCGCCGCGAGACCTCCTGCTCGTGGCGGACCAACAGGGCCATGGCGGACCGCAGTTCGCCGTCGGTACGGGCTCCGAGGTCGGACAGTTCGACGTCGCCGAGCATCTCGTCGGCCAGTTCTCGGTACTTCTCGCTGGTCGGAGTGCCCAACGTCACATGCCGGGCGGAGGAGCGGAACTGCGGCGGGCCGTCGGTGAGGATCTCCGGCAGCCGGTCGAGCACCGGGCTCTCCGGGGCGCTGCGGGTGGCGAGTTCGGCGCGCAGGATGTCGATCCGGCCCTGGAGCAACCGCCGCAGGTAGGACAGTTCGGCCTCCTCCTGCTGGGCCTCGCGGCGCCAGACCCGCAGGTCGGGCAGGGCGGCGGCGGCCAGGGTCTCGTCCGGGGCACCGTCGAGGGCGGCCGCGTGCGGGGCGCGCGGCCGCGGCGTGCGGGGATTGACTGCGTCGGCCTGCAACATGGGGCCTTCCTCGGTCCGGGCTGGGTCAGCCGCTACGGTCGCCGGCTTGCGGTTCGGCGGGTCGGGGCCCGGGGCGGGCCGTGGGCGGGGGCGGGGCCGGGCGGATGCGGCGGCACCGGGCGACTTCCTCGCAACAGATCGTGCCACTGCCCGGGGACACCGCGCAGCGACTCTGCACCCGAACGGCCCCGGCTCTCTTGAGTTCGGCTTCCCCTACCGGGCGCACGCGCGGGGGCGCGCGGCGGCCGGATTCACCCCTGCGGGTGGTGTCCGCCGCGGGCCGGGCGGGCATGGCGCACCGGGCACAATGGTGGCCATGCGAGCCGTAGCCCAGCGGGTGACCGAAGCAGCCGTGACCGTCGGCGGCGAGACCGTCGGCAGGATCACCGGACCGGGACTGTGCGTCCTGGTCGGCGTCACCCACGACGACACCTCCGCCAAGGCCGGGCTGCTGGCACGGAAACTGTGGTCGCTGCGCATCCTGCCGGACGAGCGGTCCTGCTCCGACATCGACGCGCCCCTGCTGGTCATCAGCCAGTTCACGCTGTACGGCGACCCGCGCAAGGGCCGCCGTCCCACCTGGAACGCGGCGGCGCCGGGCGACGTCGCCGAACCGCTGGTCGACGAGGTGGTCGCCCGGCTGCGGGACCTCGGCGCACACGTGGAGACCGGCCGGTTCGGCGCCGACATGAAGGTCTCGCTGGTCAACGACGGTCCGTTCACCGTCATCGTGGAGGTCTGACCCCGCGCACGCCGGCCCCGCACGCCTCGCCGCACGCCTCACGCCGACGCTTCACGTCAACGCCGCACGCCTCACGCCGCCCGCGTGGCGACGCCGCACGCCTGACGCCACCCCGCACGCCGCACGCCGACGCCTCACCCCACCCCGTAAGCCCCACGCCGCACCGCAGGCCACCCCCTCACGCCTCGACGACGACCTCCTGGTTGGCCGGGACCGTGCCGGCCAGCAGGAGGGCGTCGGAGGGGGTGTTGCGCTTGATGACGGCCAGCGCGATCGGGCCCAGCTCGAAGTGCCGGGCGGAGGAGGTCACGGTGCCGGCCGGGCGGCTGTCCGGGCCGTCGCCGGCGAGCCGGACCGGGGTGCCGTGGCCGGGCAGCGAGACGTCGGAGCCGTCGAGGTGCAGGAAGACCAGGCGGCGCGGCGGCCGGCCCAGGTTGCGCACCCGGGCGACGGTCTCCTGGCCGCGGTAGCAGCCCTTGTCCAGGTGGACGGCCGACTCCAGCCAGCCCAGTTCGTGCGGAATGGTGCGGTGGTCGGTCTCCAGGCCGAACCGGGGCCGGTGCGCCTCGATCCGCAGCGCCTCCAGCGCCAGCACGCCGATCGGCCGGCCCGCGGCGGCGAAGACGTCCGCCAGCCGTTCCCGGGGCAGGAAGACGTCCCGGCCGGCCGCGGTCTCGCGCACCGTGGAGCCGGCCGGCACCTCGGCGATCGAACCGGCCGGCAGGTGGACGACGGCGTGCGTGCCGGTGGCGTCGGCGACCTCGACCCGGTAGTAGAACTTCATGCTCTCCAGGTAGGCCAGCAGCCCGCCCTGGGTGCCCGGCTCGACGTGGATCCAGGTGGTGGTGCCGTCGTCGACCAGGTAGAGGGCGTGCTCGATGTGACCGTGGGCCGACAGCACGAGCGCCTCGGTGGCCCGGCCGGGCGGCAGGTCGCTGACGTGCTGGGTGAGCAGCAGGTGCAGCCAGCTGAGCCGGTCGGAGCCGGTGACGGTGATGACGCCGCGGTGCGACAGGTCGACCACCCCGTCGCCGGCCGCCAGGGCACGTTGCTCGCGGAACAGGTCACCGTAGTGGGCGGCGACGCCCTCGTCGGGGGCTTCGGCGGCCACCGCGCCGGGCAGCGAGAGCAGGGGACTCTTCGTCATGGCCCAAGCCTACGACCCGGATTCCCCCGGCGGGCCGGGCGTGCCGTCGCCGGCTTCGCGGGCGCAGTCGGCGCAGCGGCCGTAGATCGCGAAGTGCCGCACGTCGGTCTCGAACCCGAAGTCGGCGCGCAGCCGGTCGGCGAACGGGCCGGCCACCGTCACGTCGGCCTCCAGCACCTTGTCGCAGTCCCGGCAGACCAGGTGGATGTGGTGGTGGCGGTCGGCGAGGTGGTAGGTGGGCGAGCCGTGCCCGAGGTGGGCGTGGCTGACCAGGCCGAGTTCCTCCAGCAGCTCCAGCGTCCGGTAGACGGTGGAGACGTTGACCCCGCTGGCGGTGCGGCGCACCTCGCCCAGGATGGCGTCCGGGGTGGCGTGCCCCAGCGTCTCCACAGCCTCCAGCACCAGCTGTCGCTGCGGCGTCAGCCGGTAACCGCGCTCACGCAGGTCCTTCTGCCACTCGGTGGTCACCACGGGTCAAGTGTAGGGAACGCGGCCGCCCCGCCGTCGCGGAAGCGGCGGGGCGATCACCGTCGCGCGGGCGGCGGGGCGGGGAGGCCGGGGTCCGGGCCCGGAAGCGGCGGGACGGGGTCCGGGGGCGGGCGTCCGGAGCGCCGAGGGGCCGGGTGCCGGTCTACTTGAAAAAGGCGATTCCGTCGTCCGGGAGGTCCGTGAGGTCCTTGGCCCACTCGCTCGGGTCGACGACCTTCTTCAGGTGGGCCGACATGTACGGGCGCAGTTCGACCTCGGGCGTCGACTTCTCGCCGACCCACATCAGGTCGCTCTTGACGTAGCCGTACAGCCGCTTGCCGCCGGAGTACGGCTCCGCCGAGCCGAGCCGGGCCACCGCGTCGGTGACCAGGTCGATCTGCGGCTTGCCCGCGGCCAGCTGGCCGTACCAGATCTCGATGACGCCGCCGTCGCGGGCCATCGCGATCTCGATCTTGCGGTCGCCGTCGATCCGCCAGTAGCCGCTCTCGGTCTCCAGGGGCGCCGTCTTCTTGCCGTCGGCGTCCAGGACCCAGGAGTGCGAGGCGTACTCCAGGAACGGGCGGCCGTCGTGGGTGAAGGTGACCTCCTGGCCGAAGTTGCACTTCTCGGCGCCGGGGAAGTCGAACACGCCGGCGCCCTGCCAGTTGCCCAGCAGGAAGGCGATCGGGAGCAGGTCCGGGTGGAGGTCGGAGGGGATCTCGATCATGAGGTCAGCGCTGGCCCTGGAAGAGCTTCTTCACGGACAGCCCGGTGAAGGCCAGGACCGCGATGGCGACCAGCACCAGCAGGGTGGTGAAAAAATCCTCAAGCACGTCGGTGCTCCTCAGCGGACGGTAGGCGATGGACCTCGGACCAGCACCGAGTCTAGTGCGCCGCCCGGCCGGGCGGGCAGTCGGGCCCGGGCCGCGTGGGGCCCGCCGCACCGGCCCGCGATCCGCCGGCCGGCGCCGGAACGCGGCGGGGGCGGTGCCCCGCGCGGCGTACGCTGACCGCGTGACGAAGCGGCTGGTGATCAAGGTGACGGCGGGGGCCGACGCGCCCGAGCGGTGTTCGCAGGCGTTCACGGTGGCCGCGGTCGCCGTGGCCAGCGGGGTCGAGGTGTCGTTGTGGCTGACCGGTGAGAGCGCGTGGTTCGCGCTGCCGGGGCGGGCGGCGCAGTTCGACCTGCCGCACTCCGCGCCGCTCGCCGACCTCATCGACGCGATCCTGGCCGGCGGCACCCTCACCCTGTGCACCCAGTGCGCCGCCCGGCGCGAGATCACCGGCGACGACGTGCTGCCGGGGGTCCGCATCGCCGGCGCGCAGGTCTTCGTCCAGGAGGCGATGGCCGACGGCGCCCAGGCGCTGGTGTACTGACGACCGCTCCGGCGAGGCGCGAAGGGACGGCGTCCAGGAGGCGGCGTGCGGCGGACGGCGTTGCGGTGAGAGCGGACGGCCTCCCGGCGGCGCCCGACGGGCCGTCACCGGCAACGGCCGCGCTGCCGGTCGGCGAACGGCCCGCGCCGGCCTTCAGGAACCCGAACCCGAATCGTCGCCCGGACGGTAGGGGTGGTCGCGGTAGCGTTCCTCGGCCCGGCGGCGCTCATCGGCGCGCAGCTCATCGGCCCGGCGGCGCTCCTCGGAGCGGCGTTTCTCCGCCCGGTCCAGGGCGCTGCGCTCGTCGTGGCGCCAGGAGTCGTCCTTGGGCTCGTCGTCGAGCCAGGCGTCGTGCGGCTCGTCCCACCAGTAGTCGTCCGGGCCGCGGCGGTTGGCGACGATGGCGGCCACCGGCGGGATGACCATCGCCACGACGCACATGCCGACGGCGGCCGGCACGGACCAGATCCGTACGACCCCCCAGGCCAGGACGAACAACGTCACGCAGACGATCATCATGGCGATGTACCGGTGCTTGCGCCGCGTGTACATGTCGTCAACGGTACGACTCCGCGACGCCTACGGCGAGGGCCGCGCCCCGAGCGGTGGGGTGCGGCCCTGTCCGGCTGACCGTACGGGCCCGTGCGCGGCCCGTACGCCGTGCGTCACACCGCGATCGCGACGTCCGCCGCCGAGCCGCGCTGGGCGACGACGGTGCGGTCGACCGTGCTGCCGGGCACCAGCGCGCGCAGCGTCCAGGTGCCGGGAGCGGCGAAGAACCGGAACTGGCCGGTCGCCGAGGTGGGGACCTCGGCGGTGAACTCGCCGCCGCCGTCGAGCAGCCGCACGTAGCCGGAGACCGGCTCACCGTCGCGGGTCAGGGAACCCTGGATGATCGTTTCGCTCGCCACGTCGACGCCCGCGAGTTCGGGGCCGCCGGCCTTCGCTCCACACATGTTTCTTCCTTAAGCCTTGAAGGTCGGGGGCCGAGCCCCGCGGGTCGGTGCCCGGGACCGTGCCGCGCGGCACGGTCCCGGCCGGTGACGCGAGGGGTACGCGTCAGTTGGCGCCCAGCTCGATCGGCACGCCGACCAGCGAGCCGTACTCGGTCCAGGAACCGTCGTAGTTCTTGACGTTCTGCTGGCCCAGCAGCTCGTGCAGCACGAACCAGGTGTGGGCGCTGCGCTCACCGATGCGGCAGTAGGCGACGGTGTCCTTCGACAGGTCGACGCCGGCCGTCTCGTAGATCTCCTTCAGCTCGTCGTCGGAGCGGAAGGTGCCGTCGTCGTTGGCCGACTTCGACCACGGGATGTTGCGCGCGGTCGGGATGTGGCCGGGCCGCTGCGACTGCTCCTGCGGCAGGTGGGCCGGGGCGAGCAGCTTGCCGCTGAACTCGTCGGGGGAGCGCACGTCGACCAGGTTGAGCGAGCCGATCGCCTTGACGGCGTCGTCGCGGAAGGCACGGATCGAGGTGTCCTGGGCCTGCGCGGTGTACTGGGTCTCGGCGCGCGTGGGCACCGCCTCGACCAGGTCGCGCGAGTCCAGCTCCCACTTCTTGCGGCCGCCGTCGAGCAGGCGGACGTCGCGGTGGCCGTAGAGCTTGAAGTACCAGTACGCGTAGGCCGCGAACCAGTTGTTGTTGCCGCCGTAGAGCACGACCGTGTCGTCGTTGGCGATGCCCTTGCCCGACAGCAGCTTCTCGAAGCCGGCCTGGTCGACGAAGTCGCGGCGGACCGGGTCCTGCAGGTCGCGCTTCCAGTCGATGCGGACGGCGTTCGTGATGTGGTTCTTCTCGTACGCCGACGTGTCCTCGTCGACCTCGACGATGACGACCTTCGGGTCGTCGATGTGGGCCTGGACCCAGTCGGCATCGACCAGTACGTCGCTGCGGCTCATGTGGTGTCTCTCCTCCGGGGCAGTTTCGGCGAGTGGAGCGGGCACGCGGTCACACGCACGGGCAGGGCGCGGTGGCGCGCTGTGCCGGAAAGAAGGAGGGGCGGCGGCCGGTCGCGGGACGCGCCCCGGCCGGACGGGCCGGGAGCCTCGCGGACCCGGGGAACCCCGGAACCCCTTGGAGAACGTGGACGGCGCGACGGGCGCGCGGTCCTGCGGGGGCCGGGAAGCCGCTCCTTCAGGACGTGCGACAGAGCATGGCGGCCACGCGGCACAGATCGACTGCCCGCCGCTTCGTGAGATCCGCCTGTCGCTTCATGTACCCGATCGTAAGGAAGCATCGGCCCGGGTGTCACCGGTGTGTCAGGATTTGAGACACGACTGCCCGAATGGCGGACGGCCCGATCACCGGCGCTGGTGGGAGGGGCGCGGGGCGGGCGCTGTCCGGTCACAACGGCCGCAGCGGTGGACACCGACGTCTCACCCTCCGGACGCGACCGCCCTGACCTGCGAAAACCCCCGGAACGCGGCGGTGGAACGCGGCGAACGGCCCGGCGGAGAACCCGGCCCGCCGGCCGCCGCGGCCACCGCAGGCCGCCCGCGCGATCCCGGAGGCCGCCCGCCGCGATCCGTGGAGCTGCCCGCCGCACACTCCGGAGGCTGCCGCCGAAGACCCCCCGGGAAGCACTCGCCGCGGACCCCGGGAAACCGTCTCCGGATCAGTTGTTGAGGCTCACGTGGTGCCCGGTCAGGGTGAACACCATGCCGGCCGACGTGGTCCGGACCGACGCGAGGGTGATGCCGGACGGCAGGCCGTACAGCGTGCTGGTGAAGTCGGCCTTGCTGGCGATCAGGTCGTCGAGGTAGGGGATGCCGGTCTTCGGGATGCTGCCCGCCTTCAGCCGGACGGCGTCGCCGCCGGTGACGCTGACCCCGGCGGTGACGCTGCGCTTCAGCGCCGAGATCCCCGGCACGGCGAAGGTGACCTTGACCTGGGCCTGCCCGGACGCGTTCGTCCCGCCGTAGCCCACGGTCGCGCCGACCGGTGCGGCGGCCGACAGGTCGGCGTAGCTGACCAGCGCGGAGCCGGTGGCGGTGTCGGCGACGAAGTTCTGGAAGTCGCCGGACAGCCGCACGTCGTGCAGGTCGGCGGACAGGTGGCTGATCCGCAGCCGGGTGGAACCGCCCGCGGTGCGCTGGGCGGCCTCCAGGCCGTCGGCGGTCACCGTGACCTCGTTCAGCCGCCGGCCGAGCACCTGGGTCAGGAACGGGAAGCCCTTGATGTCCACCGACGGCGCGGCGGACAGCCCCTGCGACGTCTTGATCTGCTGGGCGGCGCGATGCTCCGCGTAGGAGACCGCGATCCGGTCGGCGGCCACGAACAGCCCGGCCAGCACGACCACCAGCACCACGAGTACCCGGACCCAGCGCAGCCGCATGCCGTCCCCCGTCTCCCTGTCGCGTTCCCTGTGGTCTTCCCCGCCCGCGGGCGGGCTCCCGCCGCGGTCCCCGGCCGCGTCCCGGTCGGCACCGCGGGCGACGGCCGGACGCCGGGAGCCTATCCGCTCGCGGCGCGGGCATCCGGACGTCCACCGAACTCCCCCGCGGCCGGACCGCCGCCGGGGCCGCCCCGGGCTACTTCGCCAGCAGCCAGGCCGTCGTCCACACCACCGGCGCGGCCACGGCCAGCGGCAGGGCGACACCGGCGGTGAAGTGCACGAACCGGGACGGCCAGTCGTAGCTGGCGACCCGCAGGCCGATCAGCGCGCACAGTCCGGCCGCCGCCGCGACCACCGTCCAGGACACCGGCCAGCCCGCCAGGTGGACCGTGCCGTAGCCGGCCGCCGCAGCCGCCAGCAGCGACACCACCACCGACACCGGGCCGGGCAGCCGCACCGAGCGCACCAGCGTGGCCACCGCGACCGCGACCGCGCCGACGACGACCGGGTGGCCGCCCTGCGCCAGCAGGCCGGCCGCCAGCACCGCCAGCAGCGTCGAGGCCGAGGTCGCCGTCAGGGACGACAGCCGCTCGTCGGGACTGCCGTGGTGCCGCATCTGCTGCACCACGATCAACGGGATCCACACCCCGAGGGTGCCCATGATCACGCCGGGACCGCGGTCGGCCGGCGCGATCAGCAGCGCCACGTCGGCCACCACACCGGCCAGGAAGGCCAGCGCGATGCCCTGCCGGGCCGGCCACATGCCGTTCAGCCGGAACCAGCCGGCCGCCGTCACCGCCTGGAGCAGCACCGCGGCCACCGCCAGCGCCGGCCGGCCCAGCAGCGCGCCGCCCGCGGTCAGCGCGGACAGCGCCACCGTCAGCAGCGCGGGCTGGAGCCCCGGCGGGATGATCGGCGAACCGGTGCGGTGCGCGGAGACCGGCGCGGCCCCCTGCCCCGCCGGACCGGGTGCCCCCGCCGACGGCACGGGCTGTTCCCCGGCCGGCGGCAGCGGCTGCCCGTACGCCTGCGCGCCGTAAGCCTGCGGGGGGCGCCCGTCGTACGCCGGCGGCCGGGCGCCGTGGCCCTGCGGATGCCCGTCGTACGCCTGCGCCTGCGGCCGGCCCTCGTACGTCTGCTGCGTGCCGTACGCCTGCGGCCGGGCCCCGTAGGACTGCTGGCCCTCGTACGCCTGCTGCTGGGCGCCGTACGCCTGCTGCTGACCGTCGTAGGTGTGCGGCTGGGCGCCGGGGGCCTGCGGCGGCTGCTCGGGGGGCCGGGTGCCGTGCGGGCGGCCGCCGGGGTACGGCTGCTGCGGGGTCGGTGTCGTCATGCGGTGGGGCTCACCCTCCGGCGAACGGCGGGAGCACCTCGACGGTGCCGCCTTCGGCCAACGTTACGGTCGCGTGGTCACGGGTGCCGACGGGTTCGCCGTCGACCAGGAAGGAGCAGACGCCCAGCACCTGGGCGAACCGCGGCCGGTCGGCGTGCCGCTCGCGGGCCGCCGTCAGCGCGCCGGCCAGCGTCCGCGCGCGGTACGGCTCCTGCGCGGTGCCGGCCTCCGCCCTGGCCGCCGCCCAGTAGCGGATCAGCCCGCCGGGCTCCTCCGCCGTTCCGCCGGCCGTCATGGCGGCTCCCTCCACGAGATCTGGGTCCTTCGGTTGCTCGGCGCGCGGACCCGTCAGGACCGCCGCGCGGTCCATGATGACCCCTCCGGCGGCCGGGACGGCAACGCGCCCGGTCCGGCCGGTGCGGCGGTGCGGGCCCGCACCCAGTCGCCGACCCGGCGCAGCAGCTCGGGGGCGGCGGCGTTCTCCGCGTGGCCGAAGCCGCGTTCCACCCACAGGTCGGCCGCGCCGGGGGCGGCCGCGCGGGCCAGCGACAGCGGGTGGTCCAGCGGGAAGTACGGGTCCTGGTCGCCGTGCACGATCAGCAGCGGCACCGGTGCGATGAACGGCACCGACTGCACCGGCGACGGCGGCACCGGGTCCCAGTCGCGGCCGACGATCCGCGTGCGCAGCCCGTAGCGCGACACCAGGCGCCCGGCCGGCCGGGTCACCGCCCAGTTCAGCCGGCGCATGGCGGCGGTGCCGCGGTAGTACCAGCGGGCCGGCGCGCTCACCGACACCACCGCGTCCACCGGTTCGACGACCCCGTCGCGCCCGGCCGCGTGCCGCAGCACCACGGAACCGCCCATGGAGAAGCCGACGGTCGCCACCGTGCGGTACCCCAGCCGGCGCGCCCAGCCGACCGCGGCGTCCAGGTCCAGCACCTCCAGGTCGCCGACGGTCGAACGCCCGCCGGAGGTGCCGTGGCCGCGGAAGGAGAACGTCACCACGCCGCCGTACGTCCGGAACTCGCCCACCGCGCGGCGGACCGCGGGGCGTTCCAGCGCGCCGCTGAAGCCGTGCGCGACCACCAGGCACAGGTCGGGACCGGCGCTCCCCGCAGGGTCCGCGGCGTCGTGCGCGGCGGCGATCCGCACCCCGTCCGTCGTCAGCAAGGTGTGGCGAAACGATCTCTTTCGGGTGGTGTTCCGGCCACCGCGCGTGATCGAGGAAACAGTCGGTGATCCGGGCGAGCCCTGCCAGCCAGCGTCCATGTCGGCTATTCTTCTAGGTCAAGAGGACTCGGGCACTGTCGCCCCCGGGTCCTTTCGTGCTTTCCGGGCCGGAAACCTGTCATGGACGGGCACGAACCGATCAGGAACCGGAGCCGGGAGACCGAAGTACCACCGAGCACCACCGAGTACGCACGAGCACCACCGAGTACGAAGCGTGACTGCCTCGCCGGGACCGAGGAGGACTTTCGCGGATGAGCGAACGCACGAGCCAGGGGTCGCCGCACCTGACGACCGGAGCCAACCCGAGTATCGGCACGACCCACCGGAGCCGGCGGACGACGGAGCCCGCCGCGACCCATACGCCCACGACTGACGGGAGCGGCCGGTGAGTTCTCTTCTCCTGCTGACCAACGCCCTGCAACCCTCCACCGAAGTCCTGCCCGCGCTCGGCCTGCTGCTGCACAGCGTGCGGGTGGCGCCGGCCGAGGGCCCGGCACTGGTCGACACCCCCGGCGCCGACGTCATCCTCATCGACGGCCGCCGCGACCTGCCGCAGATCCGCAGCCTGTGCCAGCTGCTGCGCTCCACCGGCCCCGGCTGCCCGCTGGTGCTCGTGGTCACCGAGGGCGGCCTGGCGGCGGTCACCGCCGACTGGGGCATCGACGACGTCCTGCTCGACACGGCGGGGCCGGCCGAGGTCGAGGCCCGGCTGCGGCTGGCCACCGGCCGCCAGCAGATCGGCGGCGAGGACAGCCCGCTGGAGATCCGCAACGGCGACCTGTCGGTCGACGAGGCCACCTACAGCGCCAAGCTCAAGGGCCGGGTGCTGGACCTGACCTTCAAGGAGTTCGAGCTGCTGAAGTACCTGGCGCAGCACCCGGGCCGGGTCTTCACCCGCGCCCAGCTGCTCCAGGAGGTCTGGGGCTACGACTACTTCGGCGGCACCCGCACCGTGGACGTCCACGTGCGGCGGCTGCGCGCCAAGCTCGGCCCCGAGCACGAGTCGCTGATCGGCACCGTGCGCAACGTCGGCTACCGCTTCGTCACCCCGGAGAAGCCGGAGAAGTCCGACAAGCGCGCCGAGTCCTCGGGCCGGCGGGCGGAGAGCACGGACCGGCGCTCGGAGAAGAAGGACGGTGAGGACCGCGGCGAGGACCCCGGACCGGCCCGCCCCGGGACCGCCCCGGCCGGTGCGCGCACCGGCGGTGAGACGGCCGGCGGCAGCGGCGGTGCACACGCGTAGACTGCCCGCGTGCCCAAGGTGACGCGCGACGACGTGGCGAGACTGGCCGGGACCTCGACCGCGGTTGTCAGTTACGTCATCAACAACGGTCCGCGGCCGGTCGCCCCGGCCACCCGTGAGCGCGTGCTCGCGGCCATCAAGCAGCTCGGCTACCGCCCGGACCGGGTGGCCCAGGCGATGGCCAGCCGCCGCACCGACCTCATAGGCCTGGTGGTGCCCGACGCGCGGCAGCCGTTCTTCGCGGAGATGGCGCACGCGGTCGAACAGGCGGCGGTCGAGCGCGGCAAGATGGTGCTGGTCGGCAACTCCGACTACCTCGACAGCCGTGAGGTGCACTACCTGCGGGCGTTCCTGGGCATGCGGGTCTCCGGGCTGATCCTCATCAGCCAGGGGCCCAGCGAGCACGCGGCCACCGAGATCGACGCCTGGGACGCCCGCGTGGTGCTGCTGCACCGGCGCCCCGAGGCGATCGACGACGTCGCGGTGGTCACCGACGACATCGGCGGCGCCATGCTGGCCACCCGCCACCTGCTGGAGCACGGCCACGCCTACGTCGCCTGCCTCGGCGGCACCGAGAAGACCCCGGTGCTCGGCGACCCGGTCACCGACCACGTCGAGGGCTGGCGCCGCGCGATGCGGGAGGCCGGCCTCAGCCTGGAGGGCCGGCTCTTCCAGGCCCCCTACAACCGGTACGACGCCTACCTGGTCGCGCTGGAACTGCTGAGCCGCCCGGACCGGCCCACCGCGATGGTCTGCGCGACCGACGACCAGGCCATCGGCCTGCTGCGGGCGGCCCGTGAGCTGCGCATCGACGTGCCCGGCGAGCTGGCCGTCGCCGGTTTCGACGACGTGAAGGAGGCGGGGCTGACCGACCCGCCGCTCACCACGATCGCCTCCGACCGGCAGGCGATGGCCCGCGCCGCGGTCGACCTCGTCCTCGACGAAGGCGTCCGCGAACCCGGCGTCGCCCCCGAGCGCCTGCGGCAGTTCCCCTCCCGCCTGGTCATCCGCCGCTCCTGCGGCTGCGGCTGACGCCCGGGTCACGCTCCACGGGTCACGCCGTCCAGCCCGACACCGCGCGCCTTGTTGTACGGCGGCAGGTCGCGCAGCGCCGGGACGCGCAACGCCTCGATCCGGCCCCAGCGGGCGGTGGCGGCGCCCAGCGAACGCGGCCCGGGGCCGGCGGCGCAGCACCGGGTCCGCCAGGTCAGCACGGACTCGGCGCGGCGGGCGACGGCGGTGGCGGTCATCCGTCCATGATGGCTGCGGTGGCGGTCGTCCGTTCATGACGACGGCGGTGACGGTCGTCCGTTCACGACGTCCGCGGCGGCCGAACGGCGTTGCGGTACAGCGCGGGTGACCGGCGGCGGTCCGGCCGGGGGTGCCAACGGCCGCCCGGTGGCCTTTATTTCGGGCATACAGGCTTCTGTCGGGCTTCTCAGCGGACGCTCAGACAGCTCTCATCATCGCGGCGCAGAGTCGGAGACATGACAGACAGCTTCCACTCCAGCAGCGGATCGACTCAGCCCGACGCCGCCGGTGGCGCTGCTTACCCGCCGCCGCCGTCCTACGAACCCTTCGCCCCGCCGCGGCCCCGCCGGCGGATCGGCCGGTCGGTGGCCCTGGTGGCCGCTGTCGCACTCGTCTCCGGCCTGGTCGGCGGGGGTGCGGCGGCGCTCATCGGCAACGCCCGGGACTCCTCCGCCACCGCCGGCGCCGCGGTCACCGGCACCACGACGGCGTCGCTGACCCCGAACGGCGTGGCGGCCGTCGCCAAGGCGGTCTCGCCGTCGATCGTGGAGATCACCGCCGACAACAGCGAGGGCGAGGCCATCGGCTCCGGCGTCGTCCTCAGCTCCGACGGGACCATCCTCACCAACAACCACGTCGTCTCCGGCTCCGACACCATCAAGATCACGCTGTCCACCGGCAAGACGTACACCGCCGACGTCGTCACCACCGACCCGTCGAAGGACCTGGCCGTCATCAAGGCGGAGAAGGCCTCGGGCCTGAAGAAGGCGACGCTGGGCAACTCGGCGCAGGTCGCGGTCGGCGACCCGGTGGTGGCCATAGGCTCCCCCGAGGGCCTGGCCGGCACCGTCACCAGCGGCGTGGTCTCCGCGCTGAACCGCAGCGTCACGGTGCCGAAGGAGGAGGGCTCCTCCGGCTCCGGCTCCGGCAGCAACGACCAGGGCGCCAGCGACACCAACGGCGAGAGCAACCCGTTCGGCGGCGGCTCCGGCGACCCGTTCGGCGGCCTGGGCGGCCTCAGCGGCGGCGGGGACAACGGAGGCGGCAGCGACAACGGGGGCGGCGGCCTCAGCGGCGGCGGCAACGGCCTCAGCGGCGGCGGGCAGGACGGCGGCGGGAGCAGCGGCAACGGCGGCGGGAGCCAGGGCGGCGGCAACGGCGACCAGTGGCCGTTCGAGTTCGGCGGCGGCCAGTACAACGGCCAGGTCGGCGGCCAGACCACCACCTACAAGGCCCTGCAGACCGACGCCTCGCTCAACCCCGGCAACTCCGGCGGCGCGCTGATCAACCTTTCCGGTCAGATCATCGGCATCAACTCGGCGATGTACGCGCCCAGTTCGAGTGACGCCTCGTCCGGCGACTCCAGCTCGGGAAGCGTCGGCCTCGGCTTCGCCATCCCGATCGACACCGTCAAGACCTTCCTGACCAGCAACCACGTCTCCTTCACCAGCTGATCCACCAGCTGATCCACCGGCTGATCACCGGCTGATCCACCGGCCGGTCCAACCGGCTTTCACCGGCCGGTTCACCGGCTGACGAACCCACCCCGGCCGGTCCCGTTCCGTGCGACGCTGAACGGGACCGGCCGACCCCTGCCCCCGACACCGAGGTGGACCACCGATGAGCCCCGCAGACAGCGGTGACCAGCCCTCCCGTGTGCTGGTCGTGGACGACGAGCCCGCGGTCCGCGAGGCCATCCGCCGCAGCCTGGCCTTCGAGGGGTACGCCACCGAGCTGGCCGCCGACGGGCTGGCCGCGCTGGAGCAGGTGGAGGCGACCGCGCCGGACGTCATCGTGCTCGACGTGCTGATGCCCCGGATGGACGGCCTGACCACCGCCCGGCGGCTGCGCTCCACCGGGGTCACCACGCCCATCCTGATGCTCACCGCCCGCGACACGGTCGGCGACCGGGTCACCGGGCTGGACGCCGGCGCCGACGACTACCTGGTCAAGCCGTTCGAGCTGGACGAACTGCTGGCCCGGCTGCGCGCCCTGCTGCGCCGCAGCTCCTACGCGGCGCAGTCCGGCGCGGGCGGCGGGCCCGGCGCCGAGAACGCGCTGGTCTTCGGCGACCTGCGGATGGACCCGGCCACCCGCGAGGTCACCCGGGCCGGGCTGCCGGTGGAGCTGACCCGTACCGAGTACACCCTGCTGGAGCTGTTCCTGGCCCACCCCCGGCAGGTCCTCACCCGCGAGCAGATCCTGAAGTCCGTGTGGGGCTTCGACTTCGAGCCGAGCTCCAACTCCCTCGACGTCTACGTGATGTACCTGCGCCGCAAGACCGAGGCCGCCGGGCTGCCGCGGCTGGTGCACACCGTGCGGGGCGTCGGCTACGTCCTGCGGTCCGCCGAGGGCAGGCCGTGACTCGCGGCTGGCGGGCGTTCCGGCACCGCTGGAGCTTCCGGGCCCAGCCGCTGCGGTCCCGGCTGGCGGTGCTGGTGGCCGTCGCGGTCGCGGTCGCGGTCGCCGCGGTCGCGCTGTCGGCGTGGCTGATCACCCGGCAGACGCTCACCGACCGGCTCGACGACTCCCTGAGCGCCTCCAACCGCGGGGTGGTCGCCTACGTCAACAGCCGGCTCAGCGTGCAGGGCTGCCTGCCCCAGGAGCCAGCCGGCGGCGACCCGCGCAACCCGTACGTGCCGGGGCAGAGCCCGTCGATCCAGATCATCGACCAGGAGGGCGCCCGCTGCTGGATCGCCGGCAACACCTTCCCGGCCGACAGCGGCGACAAGGCCGTGGCCGCCGGCAAGCGGGTGGAGACCTACCACGACGCCATCGACTCCACCGGCCGTGCGGTGCGCGTCTACACCCGCTTCGAGCCGCTCAACGGCCAGGCGGTGGCGATCTCGGTGGCCGAACCGCTGTCGCAGGTCACCGATCCGCTGGAGCGCCTCGCGCTGATCCTGGCCGTGGTGGCCGGCATCGGGGTGCTGGGCGCCACCACGTCCGGCCTGCTGGTGGCCGGTGCCGGACTGCGCCCGGTGGACCGGCTGACCGACGCGGTCGAGCACATCGCCCGCACCGAGGACCTGGCGGTGCGCATCCCGGTGGAGGGGGAGGACGAGATCGCCCGGCTGTCGGCGTCGTTCAACTCGATGACCGCCCGGCTGGCCTCCTCCCGCGACCGCCAGCAGCAGCTGATCGCCGACGCCGGGCACGAACTGCGCACGCCGCTGACCTCGTTGCGCACCAACGTCGAACTGCTGGCCCGCAGCGAGCAGACCGGGCGCCCGATCCCGCCCGACGACCGCCGGGCGCTGATGGAGTCGGTCAAGGCGCAGATGACCGAACTGGCCTCCCTGATCGGCGACTTGCAGGAGCTGTCGCGGCCGGACGCGCTGCCCGGCACCGAGCAGGTGCGGTTCGTCGCCGTCCACGAGGCCGCCGGACAGGCCATCAACCGCGCCCGGTTGCGCGGTCCCGGCCTCAACATCTCCGCCGACCTGACCCCTTGGTACGTGCGGGCCGAACCGGCGGCGCTGGAACGGGCGTTGGTCAACCTGCTGGACAACGCGGTGAAGTTCAGCCCGGCCGGCGGCACCGTCGAGGTGCGGCTGCGGCACGGCGACCTGACCGTCCGCGACCACGGCCCCGGCATCCCGGAGGACGAACTCCCGCACGTCTTCGAGCGGTTCTGGCGCTCGCCGTCCGCCCGGTCGCTGCCCGGGTCCGGACTGGGCCTGGCCATCGTGGCGTTCACCGTCCAGCGCAGCGGCGGCACCGTCGACCTGCGCCCGGCCCCCGGCGGCGGCACGCTCGCCACCGTCCGACTGCCCGGCGCGTCCGCCCTGCCGCCGGGCCTGGACCCCGACGACTGATCCCGACGACCGGCCCCGACGACTGATCCCGACGACCGATCCGGTCGACCGGCCCCGGCCAGTGCCCCGGACCGGTGACCCCGGCCGGCGGCCCCCGGCACGCGAGGCCGCCGCCGGGTGGCCGGTGCCGGGTGGCCGGTGCCGGCCGCACCGTGCGGGTACCGCCCGCCGGCGGGCGGTACCCGGCATAAACTGCCGTCCATGACCGACCCGACGCGCGACGCCACCGGACGACGGATCGAGACCGCCGAGGAGGTGCCGCCCGGCACCGTGACCGACGTGCTCGCGCTGCTGGAACGCGCCGCCGCCGCCGACGGGCAGGCCGCCGTCTCCGAGCAGGGCCGGCTCAACCTGCGGGCCGGCCGCCGCGACGGCGTGCGGCACGTCCTGGTCCACGGCGGCAAGGACGGCGAACAGCTCATCGCCTACGGCCAGTTGGAGGACTCCGACCCGGTCGAGGCGCCCACCGCGGAACTCGTCGTCGACCCCGGGTGCCGCAGCCGCGGCCACGGCCGGGCGCTGGCCCGCGCCCTGCTGGAGGTCTCCGGCAGCCGGCTGCGCGCCTGGGCGCACGGCGGCCACCCCGCCGCCCGACACCTGGCCACCCGGCTGGGTCTGGCGCTCTTCCGCGAGCTGCGGCAGATGCGCCGCCCGCTGCCCGGCGACGGCCTGCCCGAGCCGGTCGTGCCGCCCGGCGTCACCATCCGCACCTTCCGCCCCGGCCAGGACGACGGCGCGTGGCTGGCGGTCAACGCCGCCGCCTTCGCGCACCACCCGGAACAGGGCTCGCTCACCCAGCGCGACCTCGACGACCGGATGGCCGAGGTCTGGTTCGACCCGGCCGGCTTCTTCCTCGCCGAACGCGACGGACGGCTGGCCGGCTTCCACTGGACCAAGGTCCACCAGGCCGACCGGCTCGGCGAGGTCTACGTCGTCGGCGTGCACCCCGACGAGCAGGGCTCCGGCCTCGGCAAGGCGCTGACCGCCATCGGCCTGCGCCACCTGGCCGGCGACCGCGGCCTGCCCACCGCCATGCTCTACGTCGACGCCGACAACACCCCGGCCGTCTCGGTCTACGAACGCCTGGGGTTCACCACCCACGAGGTCGACCTGATGTACCGCACCGAGGGCTGACCGGCACCGCGCGTCACCCGTTCGGCCCTGTGCGCGGCGGCCCGCGCGGCGCCCGGCACCACCGCGGGACGCCCGGCGCTCCCCTGGGCGCCATGTCCCCGTTACCGGCGGTTCAACGAGCCTTGCGAGCATCGGCCCATGCCAGCCGCCCGCCGCACCGCCGTGCTCCCGACCCGCCGCCGCTCCGGCCGAAGCGGGAGAATGGGAGTCCGTACCGTACCGGTGACAAGGGTGGCGAGCTGATGTCGGCGACGAACGCGACGAACCCCTCGCCCCGGGCCGACGGGCCCGCGGCGCTGGAGACGCTGGGCGGCGTGCGCCCCGATGCCGGGCTGGACGGCGACAGCGACATCCCGCGCGCCGACGGCGCCTGGCCGACCACCGACCCGGACGGCGGGGAACTGCCGCCCGACCGGTTCCTGGACCGCGAACGCAGCTGGCTGGCGTTCAACGAACGCGTCCTGGAACTGGCCGAGGACCCGGCGACCCCGCTGCTGGAACGCACCAACTTCCTGGCGATCTTCGCCGGCAACCTCGACGAGTTCTTCATGGTCCGGGTGGCCGGCCTCAAGCGGCGCATCGCCACCGGCGTCGCCACCCGCTCCGCCTCCGGCCTCCAGCCGCGCGAGGTGCTGGAGCTGATCTGGAACCGCTCGCGGGAGCTGATGGCCCGGCACGCCGCCTGCTTCCGCTACGACATCGCCCCCGAACTGGCCGGCCAGGGCATCGACATCATCCGCTGGCACGAACTGGCCGAGCAGGAGCAGGCCAAGCTGTTCAACCTCTTCCGCCAGCAGATCTTCCCGGTCCTGACCCCGCTCGCCGTCGACCCGGCGCACCCGTTCCCCTACATATCGGGGCTGTCGCTCAACCTCGCCGTCGTGGTGCGCAACCCCGCCAGCGGCCACCAGCACTTCGCCCGGGTCAAGGTGCCGCCGCTGCTGGCCCGTTTCCTGGAGGCCGGCCCGCAGCGCTACGTCCCGCTGGAGGACGTCATCGCCGCGCACCTGGAGGAGTTGTTCCCCGGCATGGAGGTGCTGGCCCACCACATGTTCCGGGTCACCCGCAACGAGGACCTGGAGGTCGAGGAGGACGACGCGGAGAACCTGCTCCAGGCGCTGGAGAAGGAACTCATGCGCCGCCGGTTCGGCCCGCCGGTCCGCCTGGAGGTCGAGGAGTCCATCGACCCCTACGTACTCGACCTGCTGGTGCGGGAGTTGAAGGTCTCCGACGCGGAGGTCTACCCGCTGCCCGGGCCGCTGGACCTCACCGGCCTGTACGGCGTCGCGTCGCTGGACCGGCCGGAGCTGAAGTACCCCAAGTTCATCGCCGGCACCCACCACGACCTCGCCGAGGTCGAGTCCGCCACCGCGCCCGACGTGTTCGCCGCGCTGCGCGAACGCGACGTGCTGCTGCACCACCCCTACGACTCGTTCTCCACCTCGGTGCAGGCCTTCCTGGAGCAGGCCGCCGCCGACCCGGACGTGCTGGCCATCAAGCAGACGCTGTACCGCACCTCGGGCGACTCGCCGATCGTCGACGCGCTGATCGACGCCGCCGAGGCCGGCAAGCAGGTCCTGGTGCTGGTGGAGATCAAGGCCCGGTTCGACGAGCAGGCCAACATCAAGTGGGCCCGCAAGCTGGAGGAGGCCGGCTGCCACGTCGTCTACGGCCTGGTCGGCCTCAAGACGCACAGCAAGCTGTCGCTGGTGGTCCGCCAGGAGGGCGAGACGCTGCGCCGCTACAGCCACGTGGGCACCGGCAACTACCACCCCAAGACCGCCCGGCTCTACGAGGACCTCGGCCTGCTCACCGCCGACCCGCAGGTGGGCGCCGACCTGTCCGACCTGTTCAACCGGCTGTCGGGCTACTCGCGCCGCGAGTCCTACCGCCGCCTGCTGGTCGCCCCCCGGCAGCTGCGCGACGGCCTGGTCACCCGGGTCCGCCAGGAGATCGCCCACCACCGGGCCGGCCGGCCCGCGTTCGTCCGGATCAAGGTCAACTCCATCGTCGACGAGACCGTCATCGACGCGCTCTACCGCGCCTCGCGGGCCGGCGTGCCGGTCGACGTGTGGGTGCGCGGCATCTGCGCCCTGCGCCCCGGCGTCCCCGGGCTGTCGGACAACATCCGGGTCCGCTCGGTCCTCGGCCGCTTCCTGGAGCACTCCCGGGTGTTCGTCTTCGGCAACGGCGGCGAGCCCGAAGTCTGGTTCGGCAGCGCCGACATGATGCACCGCAACCTCGACCGGCGCATCGAGGCCCTGGTCCGGGTCGTCGACCCCGGCCACCGCACGGCGCTCAACAGGCTGCTGGAGACCGGCGTTTCGGACTCCACCTCGTCCTGGCACCTCGGCCCCGACGGCGGCTGGACCCGGCACAGCGCCGACGCCGACGGCCGCCCGCTGCGCAACATCCAGGAGACGCTGATCGACGCGCGGAGGCGACGACGTGCCCCCTCGACCCCCTGACGCCCCGCGGGCCACGGCCGGCGCGCCGGCCGCCCGGCCCCCCGCCCCGCGCGCCGGCGACCCGGCGGGACCGCCCCGGCCGCTGCCGGAGGGCGTCACCGCCGGTGAGGTCATCGCCGGCCACCTGGCCGCCCTGGCGGTGCGCTTCCT
Organism: Streptantibioticus silvisoli; assembly: GCF_027947535.2. GTDB lineage: Bacteria > Actinomycetota > Actinomycetes > Streptomycetales > Streptomycetaceae > Streptantibioticus_C > Streptantibioticus_C silvisoli. Next base: position 8,681 of record NZ_JAAGKO020000016.1, on the reverse strand, counting down.
GCGCGCGGTCCGCGACCGGCAGGCCGACGAGGCCGCGGCGGCCGCCGCGCTGCGGGCCTCCGGCGGCCGGATCGCCGCCGCGCTGCACACCTGGGAACCGCTGCTCGACCCCGGCTGGGCCCGCGAACTGCGCCCGGAACTGGGCTGGTTGTGCGAGGAGGTCACCCGCGAGTACCGGTACGCGGCGCGGCTGGCCCGGCTCACCGGCGCGCTGCACCGGCTGGCGGCCGGCCGCGCCGCGCCCGCCGGCCCCAGCGCGGCCGGTGCCGCCCGGGCCGGCGCGCTGCTGGAACGCCGGCTGACCCAGGGACGCTCGCGCGCCCGGTCCGCCGCCCTCCAGGCGTACGGCTCGGGCCGCTTCCACGCCGTCGCCGACGCCGTCGCCCTGCTGGCCTCCGACACCCCGCTGGCCGGCCGCGCCACCGGACCGGCCGGCCAGCTCCTGCCGCCGCTGGCCGCGGGCGCCTGCCGCGCGCTCGCCGACGCGGTCGCCGCCCTGCCGCTCGGCGTGGCGGGCAGCCCGTACAACACGCAGGCGCTGCACGGCACGCTGGCCGACCCCGCCGCCCCGGCCGGCGGCACCGGCAACGGCAGCACCGGCTCCGGCGGCACCGGCACCCACGGCTCCGGCGACGAGGGCGAGGGCGACGGGGAGGACCCCCGCGACACGCCCTGGCACCGGGTGCGGGTGCTGGCCCGCGGCTGCCGGTACGCGCTGGAGGTGCCCGGCGCGGGCCCGCCGCCGCCCGGGATGCCGCAGGCGGCCGGGCTGTACGGCGCCGGCCGCGCCCTGGACCGGCACCGGGACGCCGCCGAGGCCGCCGAGGCCGCGGCCGGCGCCGCCCGCACCCCGCGCATCACCCCGGCGACCGCCTACGCCCTCGGGGTGCTGCACGCCGACCAGCGCACCGAGGCGGAGGCCGCCCGGTACGCCTTCAGCACCCTGTGGCGGCCCACCGCGCCGGCCACCGCACCGTCAGGAGGACCGACGACGTGACCGGGCCCGTTCCGTCCAAGCCGCTGATCCGGGCGGCCGGCGCCGTGCTGTGGCGCCCGGCGGCCGCGAGCCGCGACACCGGGGTGGAGATCGCGCTGGTCCACCGGCCGCGCTACGACGACTGGTCGCACCCGAAGGGCAAGCTCAAGCGCGGCGAGCCGGACGCCGACGCGGCGCTGCGCGAGGTCAGGGAGGAGACCGGGATGGACTGCGTGCTCGGCCGCCCGCTGCCCGACATCCGCTACCGGGTCGGCGACCGGTGGAAGCTCGTGCGGTACTGGGCGGCGCGGGCCACCGGCGGCGAGTTCACGGTCAACGACGAGGTCGACCGGCTGCTGTGGCTGGACCCGGCCGACGCCCGGGCCGCCCTCACCCACCCGTACGACCGCCCCCTGGTCGACGCGGCGCTGGCCAGCCTCAGCGACCTCACCGGCTCCACGGGTTTCACCGGCTCCACGGGCCCCGCCTGACCTTTGGCCTGCGCCGTCCGGACCGTGCCGGCGCCGCCCGGCTCCCGGCCCGCGCCGCCGCCCGTCCCGCGGCGCCGGCCGCCCGGCTCTCGGTCCGCACCGTCCGCCCCGCGGCGCCGGCCCGGCTGATCTCCGGCCCGCACCGCCCGGTCGCACGCCGCCGCGCCGCCCCCGGGCCCCGGCGCCGCAGCACGGCCGCACCGGGCCGCACCGGTCGACCGGCCGCACCGCCACGGCGCCCGCCCCGGCCACCGCCCCCGCCCCCGCCCCGGGGCCGTACGCCAGGCCGACGGTCGAGGTTCACCCTCTGTTCATCCTCCCCCGTCGGCGGCTTCACCTGGTCTGCCTAGTTTCGGTGTTACCCGGTGGTTCACCCCGCCGGACGGACACCAGCACGACCACACCTTGCTACGCCGGGCGCCGGCGGGCTTCAGGAAGGAACACTCGAAGGTGAAGCTTCAGCGGAAGAGCGGGCTGCGTGCCCTGGCCGTCGGCGCGGCGGCTGTTTCCGGCGCCCTGGTCCTGACGGCCTGCGGCTCGGACAACAACAGCACCACGGCCGCCCCGTCCGGCGGCTCGTCCAGCACCGCCGCGGCGAGCGGCATCACGTGCGGCCCGAAGGCCAACCTGCTCGCCTCCGGTTCCACCGCCCAGCAGAACGCGGTCAACGTCTGGGTCAAGAACTACATGCAGGCCTGCTCCGGCAGCGAGATCAACTACAAGGGCACCGGTTCCGGCGCGGGCGTCACCGACTTCCTGAACGGCACCACCGCGTTCGCCGGCTCCGACTCGGCGCTGAAGCCCGCCGAGATCACCCAGTCCAAGAAGGTCTGCGCCGGCGGCCAGGGCATCGACCTGCCGATGGCCCCGGGCCCGATCGCCATCGGCTACAACGTGCCCGGTGTGAGCAACCTGGTGCTGGACGCCGACACGCTGGCGAAGATCTTCAATGGCAGGATCACGCACTGGAACGACCCGGCGATCGCCAAGCTCAACCCGTCGGCGAAGCTGCCGTCCACCCCGATCCAGACCTTCCACCGGTCGGACGCGTCGGGCACCACGGACAACTTCACCAAGTACCTGATCGGCGCGGCCGGCACCGACTGGCCCTACAGCGGCGGCAAGGCGTGGCAGGCCAAGGGCGGCCAGTCGGCGACCGGTTCGGCCGGCGTCGCCGCCCAGGTCAAGCAGACCGCGGGCTCCATCGGCTACTTCGAGCTGTCCTACGCCACCTCGCAGTCCATCTCCACCGCGCAGCTGAACACCGGTGCCGCGCAGCCGGTCACCGTCAGCTCCGACAGCGCGTCGAAGGACGTGGCCGCCGCGCAGGTCGTGGGCACCGGCGGCGACCTGGCGCTGAAGCTCGACTACGCCACCAAGGCGGACGGCGCCTGGCCGATCACCCTGGTGACCTACGAGATCGTCTGCGACAAGGGCAACAAGGCGGCCACCCTGCCGGCCACCAAGGCGTTCCTGAACTACATCGCGGGCACCCAGGGCCAGGGCGCCCTGACCGCGCTGGGCTACGCGCCGCTGCCGGACGCCATCGCCACCAAGGTCCGCGCCGCGATCTCCTCGCTCTCCTGACCCGCGCCCCCGGGCCGCCGCACCGCGCTCCCAGCGGTGCGGCGGCCCGGGGGCACTTCCGGTGCACCGCCAAGAGGGCCGCTGGGCCCCGCACCAGACCGGAGCCTGACTCATGGACACCATCGACGACATCACCGGGGCGCCACCCCCGGCCGCCGCGCCGCCCGCCGAATCCGCACCGCCGGCGGTGACCCGCGTCGGCGACCGGGTCTTCCTGGGGCTCTCGCGCGGCTCGGGCATCACCCTGCTGGTGATCATGGCCGCCATCGCGGTCTTCCTCACCGTGCGGGCGGTCACCGCGATCTCCGGCGACCACGGGAACTTCCTCACCACCTTCCAGTGGAACGCCGACGCCACCCCGCCGGTCTTCGGCATCGGGGTGCTGCTGTACGGCACGGCCGTCAGCTCGGTCATCGCCATGGTCCTGGCGGTTCCGGTGGCCATCGGCATCGCGCTGTTCATCTCGCACTACGCCCCGCGCCGGATCGCCGCGCCGCTGGCGTACCTGGTCGACCTGCTCGCCGCGGTGCCCAGCATCGTCTACGGCCTGTGGGGCGCGCTGTTCCTGGTGCCGCACCTGCAGGGCCTGAACCTGTGGATGGACCACTACCTGGGCTGGACGGTCGTGCTGAAGCAGACGTACCAGGGCACCGCGTCCCGGTCGCTGTTCAGCGTCGGCATCCTGCTGGCGATCATGGTCCTGCCGGTCATCACCAACGTCAGCCGCGAGGTCTTCCGGCAGGTGCCGCGGGCGCACGAGGAGGCCGCGCTGGCGCTGGGGGCGACCCGCTGGGAGGTCGTGCGGATGGCCGTGCTGCCGTTCGCGCGCTCCGGCATCATCAGCGCCTCGATGCTGGGGCTGGGCCGCGCGCTGGGCGAGACGATGGCGGTCGCCACCGTGCTGTCGAACTCCTCGACCATCACCTCGCACATCGTGGACCCCGGCGGCGGCACGTTCGCGCAGAACATCGCGGTGTACTTCGGCGAGGCGACCCCCTTCGGCCGCGACGCGCTCATCGCCTCGGGCCTGGTGCTGTTCGTCATCACGCTGATCGTCAACGGCGCCGCCCGCCTGATCATTGCCCGGCGCAAGGAGTACACGGCATGAGCCAGTCCGTGACGTCGCAGTCGGCCGCGAAGCCCTCGCAGTTCGGCCGCCGGCGGCTGCCGCGCTGGACGCCGGCCGTGATCGCGCTGGTGGCCGTGCTGGTCGGTACCGGCGTCGGCGTGGGCGCCGGCCTGTCCAGCCACATCCAGTGGGGCCTGATCGCCCTGCTGCTGTTCGTCGTGGTCAACTACGCGGTGACCGCGGCCGTCGAGGGCCCCCGGCAGGCCAAGGACCGGGTGGTCACCAGCCTGGTGTGGGCGTGCTTCATCATCGCCGTCGTCCCGCTGTACTCCCTGGTGGAGAGCACCATCGCCAAGGGCGTGAAGGTGCTCGACGGCAACTTCCTGACCCACTCGATGGACGGCGTGATCACCACCGGCCCGGGCGGCGGCGTCTACCACGCGCTGGTCGGCACGGTCGAACAGGTCGCGCTGGCCTCGCTGATGGCGGTGCCGATCGGCCTGCTGACCGCCGTCTACCTGGTGGAGTACGGCCGCGGCCGGCTGGCGAAGGCCGTCACGTTCTTCGTCGACGTCATGACCGGCGTCCCGTCGATCGTGGCCGGCCTGTTCGTGCTGTCGTTCTGGATCCTGATCCTCGGCTTCGGCTACTCCGGCTTCGCCGGGTCGCTGGCGCTGGCGATCCTGATGATCCCGGTCGTGGTGCGTTCGACCGAGGAGATGCTGAAGCTGGTGCCCAACGAGCTGCGCGAGGCGTCGCTGGCGCTGGGCGTACCGAAGTGGCGCACGATCATCAAGGTCGTGCTGCCCACCTCGATCGGCGGCATCACCACCGGCGTGATGCTGGCCGTCGCCCGCATCACCGGCGAGACCGCGCCGGTCCTGCTGCTGGTGTTCGGCAACCAGCTGATCAACTTCAACCCGTTCTCCGGGGCGCAGTCCTCGCTGCCGTACTACGTCTACGAGCAGTACGCGGCGGGCAACCCCGCCTCCTACGACCGGGCCTGGGCCGCCGCCCTGGTGTTGATCGCCTTCGTCATGATCCTCAACCTGGTGGCCCGCGGCATAGCCCGCTGGAAGGCCCCCACATCGTCCGGCCGCTGAGCCGCAGAGAGAAGTTGATATCCGTGGCCAAGCGCATCGACGTCAGCGGCCTTTCCGCCTACTACGGCGCCCACCTGGCCATCGAGGACATCTCGATGACCGTCGAACCCCGTTCCGTGACCGCCTTCATCGGGCCGTCCGGCTGCGGCAAGTCCACCTTCCTGCGCACCTTGAACCGCATGCACGAGGTCGTCCCCGGCGGCCGGGTCGAGGGCAAGGTGCTGCTGGACGACGAGAACCTCTACGGCGCCGGCGTCGACCCGGTCACCGTGCGCCGCACCGTCGGCATGGTCTTCCAGCGCCCGAACCCGTTCCCCACCATGTCCATCTACGACAACGTGGCGGCCGGCCTGCGGCTCAACGGGGTCGCGAAGCGCAAGGCCGAACTGGACGCGCTGGTGGAGAAGTCGCTGAAGGGCGCCAACCTGTGGAACGAGGTCAAGGACCGGCTCGGCAAGCCCGGCGCCGGCCTGTCCGGCGGCCAGCAGCAGCGGCTGTGCATCGCCCGGGCCATCGCGGTCGAACCGCAGGTGCTGCTGATGGACGAGCCGTGCTCCGCGCTCGACCCGATCTCCACCCTGGCCGTGGAGGACCTGATCGGTGAGCTGAAGGAGCGGTTCACCATCGTCATCGTCACCCACAACATGCAGCAGGCGGCCCGGGTGTCGGACCGCACCGCGTTCTTCAACCTGGCGGCGGTCGGCAAGCCCGGCAAGCTGGTGGAGATCGACGAGACCCAGCGGATCTTCTCCAACCCCTCGGTCCAGGCCACCGAGGACTACATCTCCGGCCGCTTCGGCTGAGCCGGTCCCGAGCCGCCTGACGGTGCTGCATGGCGGTGCCACCGTCATGGCGAAGGGCCCGCCCCCTGCTCCAGGGGGGCGGGCCCGTCTGCGTCACGTCGCGGTGCGGCCGGGGCGGGACGCGGTCGGCGGCGGAGTGGCCGCCGGGGTGGCGCGGGGTGCCAGCGGGACACGGTCACCGGCGGGGTGGCCGGCGGCGTGGTGCGGGGTGCCGGCGGGGCCGGGCGGCGGGTGGCCGCCGGGGTGGCGCGGGTCAGAAGACCAGCTGGACGATCTCGTAGATCGCGGCGGCGACCAGCGCGGCGGCCGGCATGGTGATGAACCAGCCCATGACGATGTTCTTCGCCACGCCCCAGCGCACCGCCTTCAGCCGCTTGGTCGCGCCCACGCCCATGATGGCCGAGGTCATCACGTGGGTGGTCGAGATCGGCGCCTTGAACAGGTACGAGGTGATGTACAGGATCGAGGAGGTGGTCATCTCGGCGGCGAACGCCTGCGGCGGGTCGAGCTGGATGATCTTGCGGCCCATGGTGCGCATGATCCGCCAGCCGCCGGCGTACGTACCGAACGACATCATCAGCGCGCAGACGAACTTGACCCAGATCGGGACCCCGCCCCCGGTGTCGACGCCCGCGGCGACCAGCGCCAGGACCACGACGCCCATCGCCTTCTGCGCGTCCTGAAGGCCGTGGCCGAGCGCCATGCTCGCCGCCGACAGGGTCTGCGCCATCCGGAAGCCGCGCTTGGCCCGGTGCGGGTTGGCCCGGCGGAACGCCCACAGCAGCGCGACCATCGCCAGGTAGCCCACGCACAGGCCGACCACCGGGGAGACCACCATCGGGATGACGACCTTGTCCACCACCCCGTTCCAGTGCACGGTGCTGGAGCCGGCCAGCGCGGCGCCGACCAGGCCGCCGATCAGGGCGTGGCTGGAGGAGGACGGCAGGCCGAAGTACCAGGTGATGAGGTTCCACACGATGGCCCCGCCGAGGCCGGAGAAGATGATCGCCAGACCCGCGTTGCCGTCGGGCGTGTCGATGATGCCCTTGCTGATGGTCTGGGCGACGCCGCTGCCCAGGAAGGCGCCGGCGATGTTCATCACCGCGGCCATCGACAGCGCGGCCTTCGGGGTCAGCGCCCGGGTCGAGACGGCGGTGGCGATGGCGTTCGCGGAGTCGTGGAAGCCGTTGGTGTAGGTGAAGCCGAGCGCCACGGCGACGGTGACGACCAGTGCGAAGGTTTCCACCTCGGTCAGGACTCCTTGACCGCGATGGTCTCCACGGTGTTCGCCACGTGCTCGAAGGCGTCGGCGGCCTCTTCCAGCACGTCGACGATCTGCTTGAGCTTCAGCACGTCCATGGCCTCGTACTTGCCGTTGAACAGGTGTGCCAGCAGCTTGCGGTGGATCTGGTCCGCCTGGTTCTCCAGCCGGTTGACCTCGATCCAGTACTCGGTCAGGTTGCGCATGGTGCGCAGGTTCGGCATCGCCTCGGCGGTCAGCTCCGCCGCCCGGGCCAGCACCTCGATCTGCTGCTCCACCCCCTTGGGCAGCTCCTGGACCTGGTAGAGGACGACCAGGTCGACGGCCTCCTCCATGTAGTCCATGACGTCGTCCAGCGACCCGGCGAGCCGGTAGATGTCCTCCCGGTCGAACGGGGTGATGAACGAGGAGTTCAGCTGGGTGAAGATCGCGTGCGTCGCGTCGTCGCCCGCGTGCTCGGCGGCGCGCATGCGGTCGGCGATCTCGGAACGCGCGGAGGCATCCGCCCCGAGCAGCTCCAGCAGGAGTTTCGAGCCGGTGACGATGTTGTCCGCGGAGGCGGAGAACATGTCGTAGAAACTCGTCTCCCGGGGGGTCAGACGAAGGCGCACTGGGAGTCCTCCGGGTGCATGGGGGTGGGTATGCCTGCGGGACCGGTCCCGATGATGCTAGGCGCATCACCGCGCCGGGGTAACCGGCGGCACCCAGTGTCGCCCATGATGCCGATTACGCCATACAGGTGGGGGGTCGAACCCGGGAGCGATTCGGTAACATATACCCACAGGGGGTATAAGGGTCCCGAGTGGGCGCGGGGGAACGCGGAGGAACCATGACGGCCGAACAGCAGGACCACAGCACCGGCGCCGGATCTCCACCCGGGCCGCACGGTTACAGCCCGCACAAGGCCGACCACCTCAAGCGGCTGCGCCGGGTCGAGGGCCAGGTCAGGGGCCTTCAGCGGATGGTCGAGGAGGACGTCTACTGCATCGACGTCCTCACCCAGGTCTCCGCCGCCACCAAGGCGCTCCAGTCCTTCGCCCTCCAGCTGCTGGAGGAACACCTGCGGCACTGCGTGGCCGACGCGGCCCGCCAGGGCGGCCCCGAGGCCGACGCCAAGGTCTCCGAAGCCACCGCCGCGATAGCCCGCCTGCTGCGCACCTGAACGGGGCGGGGCCGGTTCCGCCAACGGGTGCGGGTGCCACCGGCGGGGGTGCGGCTCCGCCGAGGGGCGCGGGCGGGGGCGTTACGGGCCGCGACGTCGGCCGACCCCCGGCAGGCGGCGTGCCGTACAGCCGACGGCGTGCGCGCCGACCGACGCACCGGCCACCTCGGCCCCGCGCACCGCACCACACCCACCGCGGACCACGCATCACCCCACCCCACCCCACCCC
>NZ_JAAGKO020000015.1 GCF_027947535.2 Streptantibioticus silvisoli | reverse complement strand
GCCGGCGCGGGGCCCCCCCGGCCGCGGCCCGGACCACCGGGGAGCCGGCGCCGACCCCGCCAGGGCCGATCCCCCCGACCCCGAAAGCCGACCCCGCCGGCGCTGATCCCGTCAGCCCCGGAAGCCGGCCCCGAAAGCCGACCCCTCCGGCGCTGATCCCGCCGACCCCGGAAGCCGACCCCTCCGGCGCCGCTCCCACCGGCCCCTGAGGACCGGGCCCCGGAAGCCGGCCCCGCCGAGCGTTCAGCCCGCAGCGGGTGACGTCGTGCGGACCGGGTGGCCGGCGGCGTCGAGGGTGCGTTTGACGTCGCCGATGCGCAGGTCGCCGAAGTGGAAGACGGAGGCGGCGAGGACGGCGTCGGCGCCGGCGGCGATGGCCGGGGGGAAGTGGTCGAGGGTGCCGGCGCCGCCGGAGGCGATGACCGGCACGGTGACGTGGGCCCGGACCGCGGTGATCATCTCGGTGTCGTAGCCGCTCCGGGTGCCGTCGGCGTCCATGGAGTTGAGCAGGATCTCCCCGGCGCCCAGTTCGGCGGCGCGGTGCGCCCATTCGACGGCGTCGATGCCGGTGCCGCGGCGGCCGCCGTGCGTAGTGACCTCGTAGCCGCCTGGGGTGCCGGCCGGTGTGCGGCGGGCGTCGACGGACAGCACGAGGACCTGGCTGCCGAAGCGTTCGGCGATCTCGCGGATGAGGTCGGGGCGGGCGATGGCGGCGGTGTTGACGCCGACCTTGTCCGCGCCGGCCCGCAGCAGCCGGTCGACGTCCTCGGCGGTGCGCACGCCGCCGCCGACGGTCAGCGGGATGAAGACCTGTTCGGCGGTGCGGCGGACCACGTCGTAGGTGGTGGACCGGTCGCCGGAGGAGGCGGTGATGTCGAGGAAGGTCAGCTCGTCGGCGCCCTCGGCGTCGTAGATCCTGGCCATCTCCACCGGGTCGCCGGCGTCGCGCAGGTCGCGGAAGTTGACGCCCTTGACGACCCGGCCCTCGGTCACGTCGAGGCAGGGGATGACGCGTACGGCGAGGCTCACGGGGCTCCTTGGGCGGCGGGGGCGTACGCCTCCAGTTCGACCTCGACCAGGACCCGGGAGTCGACGAAGCCGGAGACCACGACCAGGGTGGCGGCCGGGCGGACGGCGTCGAAGAGTTCCTTGTGGGCCCGGCCGACGGCGTCGACGTCGCGGGCGTGCGTGAGGTACATGCGGGTGCGGATGACGTCGGCCGCGCCGAGGCCGAACTCGGCGAGGGCGCCGACGGCGTTGCCGAAGGCGACCTTGGCCTGCTCGTAGGGGTCCCCGTCGCCCTGCAGGACACCCTTGACCACGGGCATGGTGCCGGAGACGACGACCCGGTCCCCGGCGCGGACGGCGCGGGCGAAGCCGAGGTCCTCCTCCCAGGAGCTGTCGGACTGCACACGTCGCACGGCGGGGGTCTCACTCATCAGGACACTGCCTCCAGCGCTTCTTCCAGGGTGAATGCCTTGGCATACAGCGCCTTGCCCACGATGGCGCCTTCCACACCCCGCGGCACCAGGGCGGCGATGGCGCGCAGGTCGTCGAGGGAGGAGACGCCGCCGGAGGCCACGACGGGCGCCCCGGTGGCGGTGCAGACGCGTTCGAGCAGGTCGAGGTTTGGGCCCTGGAGGGTGCCGTCCTTGGCGATGTCGGTGACGACGTACCGGGCGCAGCCCTCGGAGTCGAGCCGGGCGAGGGTCTCGAACAGGTCGCCGCCGTCGCGGGTCCAGCCGCGGCCGCGCAGCGTGGTGCCGCGGACGTCGAGGCCGACCGCGATCCGGTCGCCGTGTTCCGCGATCGCCTTGGCGACCCACTCGGGGCTCTCCAGGGCGGCGGTGCCGAGGTTGACCCGGGTGCAGCCGGTGGCGAGGGCGGCGGCGAGCGAGGCGTCGTCGCGGATGCCGCCGGACAGTTCGACCTTGATGTCCATGGCGGCGGTGACCTCGGCGATGCGGTCCCGGTTGTCGCCGGTGCCGAACGCGGCGTCGAGGTCGACCAGGTGCAGCCAGCCGGCGCCGGCCGCCTGCCAGGCGAGGGCGGCGTCCAGCGGGTCGCCGTAGGAGGTCTCCGAGCCGGACTCGCCGTGCACCAGGCGGACGGCCTGGCCGTCGCGGACGTCGACGGCGGGGAGGAGTTCGAGGCGCATGGGCGAAAGTGTCCTAGAGGGTGTCGAGCCAGTTGGTGAGCAGGTGCGCGCCGGCGTCGCCGGACTTCTCGGGGTGGAACTGGGTGGCCCACAGCGGCCCGTTCTCCACGGCGGCGACGAACGGCTCGCCGTGGGTGGACCAGGTGACCTTCGGGGCGCGGATGGCCGCGCTGGTGACGTTCAGCTCCCACTGGCGCACGGCGTAGGAGTGCACGAAGTAGTAGCGCTCGTCCGGGGCGAGGCCGGCGAAGAGCGCGGAGTCGGCGGGGGCGGTGACGGTGTTCCAGCCCATGTGCGGCACGACGTCGGCCTTGAGGGGCTCGACGGTGCCGGGCCATTCGTCGCAGCCGTCGGTCCGCACGCCGTGCTCGACGCCGTGGGCGAACAGGATCTGCATGCCGACGCAGATGCCCAGGACCGGGCGGCCGCCGGACAGCCGGCGGTCGATGATCCACGGGCCGCGGGCCGCCTTGAGCCCGGCCATGCAGGCGGCGAACGCGCCGACGCCCGGGACGAGGAGTCCGTCGGCGTTCATGGCGGTGTCGTAGTCGGCGGTGACCTCCACGTCCGCGCCGGCCCTGGCCAGCGCGCGGGTCGCCGACCTGATGTTGCCGAAGCCGTAGTCGAGGACGACCACGTGCTTGCTCATCCGGTGTCCTTCCGGTCTCTCGCGGTGCTCAGAGCCGCAGCAGGCCGGCGGCCAGGGCCATGACGGCGCCTATGGCCATGACGGCCACGATGCTCTTGGACATCTTCTGCTTCCAGAAGGAGTAGACCCCACCGGCCAGGAACAGTCCCAGCAGGATGAAGAGCGTGGCTCCCTTGTTCACAGTGCTCCCTTGGTGGACGGGATGCCCGGTTGCCTCGGGTCGATCTCCGAGGCGGTGCGCAGCGCGCGGGCGAGCGCCTTGAACTGGCACTCGACGATGTGATGGGCATTGCGTCCGTAGGGTACGTGGACGTGCAGGGCGATCTGTGCCTGGGCCACGAACGACTCCAGGATGTGCCGGGTCATCGTGGTGTCGTAGCCGCCGATCATCGGCGCCATGCCGGCGGGCTCGGTGTGCACCAGGTAGGGGCGGCCGGACAGGTCGACGGTGACCTGGGCGAGGGACTCGTCCAGCGGCACGGCGGCGTGGGCGAACCGCACGATGCCGCGCTTGTCGCCGAGCGCCTCGCGGAAGGCGGCGCCGAGGGCGAGGGAGGTGTCCTCGATGGTGTGGTGGCTGTCGATGTGCAGGTCGCCCTCGGTTTTGACCGTGAGGTCGAACAGGCCGTGCCGCCCGAGCTGGTCGAGCATGTGGTCGTAAAAGCCGACGCCGGTGGCGACGTCGACCCGGCCGGTGCCGTCGAGGTTGATCTCGGCGACGACGGAAGTCTCCTTGGTGGTGCGTTCCACCCGTCCGACGCGCGTCATGGTGCTCAGATCTCCTTCGTCAGGCCGCGTACCGCTTCGAGGAACGCGTCGTTCTCGGCCGGGGTGCCGACGGTGACCCGCAGCCAGCCGGGGACGCCGTTGTCGCGGACGAGCACGCCGCGGTCCAGCAGGGCCTGCCAGACGGCGTGCGCGTCGTCGAAGCGGCCGAACTGCACGAAGTTGGCGTCCGAGGTGCTGACCCGGTGGCCGGCCGCGAGCAGCTCCGCCACCAGCCGGTCCCGCTCGCCCTTGAGCAGTTCGACGTACTTCAGCAGCGTATCGGTGTACTCCAGCGCCGCGAGCGCGGTGGCCTGGTTGACGGCCGACAGGTGGTAGGGCAGCCGGACCAGCTGGACGGCGTCGACCACGGCCGGGTCGGCGGCCAGGTAGCCCAGGCGCAGTCCGGCGGCGCCGAACGCCTTCGACATGGTCCGCGAGATCACCAGGTGCGGCCGGCCCTCCAGCAGCGGCAGCAGCGACGGGCGGTGGGAGAACTCCACGTACGCCTCGTCGACCACCACCATGGAGGGCTTGGCGGCCTGGGCGGCGTCGTAGAGCGCCACGACGGTGTCGGCCTCGACGGCGGTGCCGGTCGGATTGTTCGGCGAGCAGACGAACACCACGTCCGGGCGGCGCTCGGCGATGGCGGCCAGCGCGGCGTCCCGGTCGATGGCGAAGTCATCGGTGCGCGGCCCGGAGATCCACTCGGTGCCGGTGCCGCGGGCGATCAGCGCGTGCATGGAGTACGACGGCTCGAAGCCCATGGCGCTGCGGCCGGGTCCGCCGAAGGCCTGGAGCAGTTGCTGGAGCACCTCGTTGGAGCCGTTGGCCGCCCAGACACCGTCGGGGGCGACCGGGTGGCCGCCGGTGCCGGTGAGGTAGCGGGCGAGCGCGGCGCGCAGTTCGGTGGCGTCGCGGTCCGGGTACCGGTTGAGGCCGCGGGCGGCGTCGCGCACCCGTTCGGCGATCCGCTCGACGAGTTCGGCGGGCAGCGGGTACGGGTTCTCGTTGGTGTTCAGCCGGACCGGGACGTCGAGCTGCGGGGCGCCGTACGGGGACTTGCCGCGCAGCTCCTGGCGGATCGGCAGGGCGTCGGAGCGGCTCACGGGCGCGGGACCTTCCATCCGTAGCGGGCCTTGATCGCCGCGCCGTGGGCGGGCAGGTCCTCGGCCTCGGCGAGGGTGACGACGTGCTGGGCGACCTCGGCGAGGGCCGCCTCGGTGTAGTCCACGACGTGGATGCCGCGCAGGAAGGACTGCACCGAAAGTCCGGAGGAGTGGCAGGCGCAGCCGCCGGTGGGCAGCACGTGGTTGGAGCCGGCGCAGTAGTCGCCGAGCGAGACCGGGGCGTGCGGGCCGACGAAGATCGCGCCGGCGTTGCGGACCCGGGCGGCGACGGCGGCGGCGTCGGCCGTGTGGATCTCCAGGTGCTCGGCGGCGTAGGCGTCCACGACGGCCAGGCCCTGGTCGAGGGTGTCGACCAGCACGATCGCGGACTGCCGGCCGGCCAGCGCCTCGGTGATCCGCTCGGTGTGCCGGGTGGCGGCGACCTGGGTCTTCAGCTCGGACTCGACGCGTTCGGCCAGTTCGGCGCTGGTGGTGACCAGCACGGCGGCGGCCAGCGTGTCGTGCTCGGCCTGGCTGATGAGGTCGGCGGCGACGTGCACCGGGTCGGCGGTGCGGTCGGCGAGCACGGCGATCTCGGTGGGGCCGGCCTCGGCGTCGATGCCGATGCGGCCCTTCAGCAGCCGCTTGGCCGCCGCGACCCAGATGTTGCCGGGGCCGGTGACCAGCTGGGCCGGCCGGCAGTCGTCGGTGCCGTAGGCGAACATGGCGATGGCCTGCGCGCCGCCGGCCGCGTACACCTCGTCGACGCCGAGCAGGGCGCAGGCGGCGAGGATGGTGGGGTGCGGCAGGCCGCCGTGCTCCGCCTGCGGGGGCGAGGCGACGGCGAGGGAGGCGACGCCGGCCTCCTGGGCGGGCACGACGTTCATGACGACGGAGGAGGGGTAGACCGCGCGGCCGCCGGGGACGTAGAGCCCGACGCGTTCGACCGGCACCCAGCGCTCGGTGACCGTGCCGCCGGGGACGACCTGGGTGGTGCGGTCGGTGCGGCGCTGGTCGCGGTGGACCAGGCGGGCCCGGCGGATCGACTCCTCCAGCGCGGCGCGCACCGCCGGGTCGAGGGTGGCGAGCGCGTCGCTCAGCGCGGCGGCCGGCACCCGGACCCGGTCGATGGTGACGCCGTCGAACCGCCGCGCGCAGTCGATCAGCGCCGCGGTGCCGCGATGCCGCACGTCGTCGCAGATCGGCCGCACTTTCTCCAGCGCGGCCTCCACGTCGAGTTCGGCCCGGGGCAGCAGGTCGCGGTCGATCGCGCCGTCGCGCAGGGCGTCGGCGTAGGCGGATCCGCGCAGATCGATTCGGGAGATCACGATGTCAAGTGTAGGGACGCGACCGGCGCGACGTCGCGGACCTCCACGCTGTGAGACACCGCCCCGGACCCCCGCGACGGGCCCGGCCGCGATCGCCGGACCGCCCGCGGTGACCGGTTCCGGCCATGCGGGACACCGGGAGGCGCTAGCGTGCCGTTCCCGACGATCACCTGATGATCACAGCGGGATTCGCCGGTGTGGCGGGCGGGCATCCCGCTACCCGGGGGTAACGGGAGGAGACACGCGGTGGCGGACAGCGGGCGGGCCGAGCTTCCGGAGGACCTGACGGCGACCGAACGGCGGGTGTGGACGGCGTTCGGCCGCGGCGAGGCGTGCGACCTGCGGGCCCGCGACTCGCGGCTGAACGATCCGGCGTCGGACCGGGCGTGGCCCGAGTCGCGCACGGTACGCGCCGAGGTCCTGGCCCGGCTGCTGCTGGACGGACCGCCGAGCGAACCGGGCCGGGTGGCCGCGCTGAAGCTGTTCGGCGCGCACGTCGCCGGGACGCTGAACCTCTCCGGCGGCCGGGTGCAGCCCTTCGTGGAACTGCGCGACTGCCGCTTCGACTCCCAACTGCTGCTGCCCGAGGGCCACTTCCACACCGTACGGCTGATGCGCTGCCGCATCCCGCGGATCGAGGCGGCCCGGGTGACCGTCTCCGGCGACCTGCACCTGCCCTCCTGCACGATCCCGGCCGGCATCCGGATCACCGACGCGCACATCGGCACCGACCTGCTGCTCAACGAGATCCGGGTCGGTCCGGGCCGCAACGGGCAGTCGATAGCCGCCGACGGGCTGACCGTCGCGCAGGACATCGAGGCCGAACTCATCGAGTCCACCGGGGAGATCAGCCTGCGCAGCGCCCGCATCGGCGGCCGGCTGAGCCTGCGCGGCAGCACGCTGCGCAACCGGCACGGCCGGTACGCGCTCAACGCGGCCCGGGTCACCGTCGAGCACACCCTGTACCTCAGTTCCGGCTGGTCCAGCGGGAGTTACGGCGGCAGCGGCACCCCGCCGACCGGCGTGCAGACCCAGCCGTTCCACTGCGAGGGCGGCCTGCGGCTGGACGACGGGCGGGTCGGCAACGCGGTGGTGATCGACAAGGCGCGGTTCGAGCTGTCCGGCAGCCAGCAGGTCTCGCTGCGCCGGCTCCAGACTCCCGAACTGCGCTTCGCGCTGCGCGAACCGCCGACCGGCTCGGTCACCCTGGGCGGCGCGCGGGTCGGCAAACTGCTGGACTCGGTGACCAGCTGGCCCGGCGCCGGCCTGATCGACCTGACCGGCTTCTCCTACGAATCGGTCACCGCGCACGGCGCGTTCTCGCTGGCCGAACGCATCGCCTGGCTGGCGAAGGCCACCCCCGAGTACAACCCGGAGCCCTACGAGCGGCTCGCGCTGGCGCTGCGGGCCGGCGGTGAGGACGCCGAGGCCCGCGACGTGCTGCTGGCCCGGCAGCGCCGGCGCCGCGAGACGCTGCCGACGGCCGGGCGCGTGTGGGGCTTCCTCCAGGACGTCACCGTCGGCTACGGCTACCGGCCGGCCCGGGCCGCCCTGTGGATGGCGGTGCTGTGGGCGTTCGGCGCGGCGTACTTCCTGGTGCACAAGCAGCCGCCGCCGGTCGACAGCCAGGCGTCGCCGCAGTGGAACCCGGCGCTGCTCGCCCTGGACCTGCTGCTACCGGTGATCGACTTCGGCCAGTCCGACGCCTGGCGGATGTCCGGCGCCGAGCAGTGGGTGGCCGCCGTGATCACCATGCTCGGCTGGGTCCTGGCCTCCACGGTCGCCACCGGCGCGTCCCGCCTGCTGCGACGAGGCTGAGGGGGCGGCGGGGCGACGGGGGGCGGACGGGCACCGGAGGCGGGCGGCACCGGAGGTTGGGCCCGAGGGCGGAGGAGTGGGCACCGGAGGCGGACCGCACCGGAGATTGGGCCCGAGGTCGGCGCGATGGGCACCGGAGGCGGGCGGCACCGGAGGTTGGGCCTGAGGTCGGCGCGGTGGGCACCGGAGGCGGACCGGGCCGGAGAGGGACCGGGCCGGAGGTGCGGAGCCCGCAGCGGGAGCGTTGGGCGCCTGAGGCAGGACCGCGCCCCGGCTGGACCGCACCGGAGGTGGACCGTACCGGGGCCCCGGGGGGCGGCGCGGTGGCCGGTGGGCGCCGCAGGTGGACCGCGGGGCCCGGGGAGACGCATAGGCTTGCCTGCTGTGACCGAACGCCTCCCGCTCTTCCCGCTCGGCTCGGTGCTCTTCCCCGGCCTCGTCCTGCCGCTCCACATCTTCGAGGACCGCTACCGCGCCCTCGCCCGCGACCTGCTCGCGATGCCCGAGGACGCCTCGCGCAGGTTCGGCGTGGTGGCGATCCGCGACGGCCGCGAGGTCGCACCGACCGGCCCGGACGCCGAAACCGGCGCCGCCGCGGGCTTCGGGCCCGACCTGAACGCCGCGCTGTACCCGATCGGCTGCGCCGCCGAGGTGGCGTCGCTCGCCGAGAAGGGCGACGACGAGGACGACGGCTACGAGATGGTGGCGACCGGCACCACCCGCTTCCGGGTGGTCTCGCTGGACGCCACGGGACCGTACCTGATGGCGGAGGTCGAGGAGCTGCCGGAGCCGGCCGGGGACGGCGCCGGCGAGCTGAGCGCGCAGGTCGAGCAGGCGTTCCGCACCTACCAGAAGCAGCTGGCCGGGGCGAGCGAGCGGACGCTGTCGTCGGCGCAGGAGCTGCCGGACCAGCCGACCGTGCTGTCGTACCTGGTGGCGGCGGCCACCGTCATCGAGGTGCCGTTCCGCCAGCGGCTGCTGGAGGCGGCGGACACCGCCTCCCGGCTGCGCGAGGAGCTGAAACTCCTGCGCCGCGAGACCGCCGTCATCGGTAAGCTCCCCTCGCTGCCGGCCGTCGAGCTGACCCGGCGGCCGACCAGCCACAACTGACGGAAGCGGCATGGGGAAGAAGACCAGGCAGGCCCCGGGCGGCACGCCCGCCACCGTGGCCCTCACGGCGGCCGGCGTGCCGTTCACCACACATTCCTACGAACACGACCCGGCCGCCGCGTCCTACGGCGAGGAGGCGTCCCGGGCGCTGGGCGTTCCCGCCGGGCGGGTCTTCAAGACGCTGGTGGCCGACGTGGACGGCACACCGACCGTCGCCGTCGTGCCGGTCGCCGGGTCGCTCGACCTGAAGGCGCTGGCCGGCGCGGCGGGCGGCAAGCGGGCCGCGATGGCCGACCCGGCCGCCGCCGAGCGCACCACCGGTTACGTGCTGGGCGGCATCTCCCCGCTGGGCCAGCGCAAGCGGCTGCGGACGGTGGTCGACGCGTCCGCGCTGGACCACGAAACGGTCTTCGTCTCCGCCGGTCGCCGCGGCCTGGAGGCCGAACTCGCCCCCGCCGACCTGGTCCGCCTCACCGGAGCCGTCACCGCACCCATCGGCCGCGCCTGACGGAACCCGACGACACCGGACACCACCCGACACCACTGAACGGTGAACGCCGGGGTGGCGGCCGGGGCGGGGTGCGGCGGTCAGTCCTGGCCGGGGCCGGGCCGCTCGTCGGGGCCGGGGCCCTTGTCGAGCCGGGGGCCTTCGTCCGGGCCGGGCCGCTCGGCGGAGCCGGGGCCGGAGCCGTGGTCGGGGCCCTGGACCGGGTTGCCGGCGTCCCCTGAAGGCTTCGGGGCCTCCCCGGACGCGGGCCGGGCGGCGGGACCGGCACCCTCGGCGGCCCCACCCGGGAAAGCGGACTCACCGGCGGACGCGGACTCACCGCCGGGGGCAGGCTCACCGCCGGGGGCGGACTCACCGCCGGAGGCGGGCTCACCGCCGGAGGCGGGCTCACCGCCGGAGGCGGGCTCACCGCCGGCCGCGGGCTGCGCGGGGCCCGGCTCGGTCGGGGTGTAGGAGACCCAGTGCGCGCCGGACTGCGGCTGCGGGCCGTTGCCGCGGGCGGGGTCCCAGCCGGGCCAGGGGGCGGGGGCCGGCTCGTTGGTGAAGAGCGAGGTGAGCGCCAGGAAGCCGAGGACCGAGCCGATCGGCCAGGCCAGCAGGGCGCCCTTGGCGTGCAGCACGAGCGGCGCGTCGAAGACCTTGTTGGTGCCGACCGCCTTGGCGTGCGCGATGACGTTGCTCGTGGGGCCGAGCCAGACGCCGAGCCGCCAGGCGATCACCGAGGCCACCACACCGCCGATCCCGAGCCCGAGCACCAGCGCGATGCCGCCGGTGCGGCGGCGCCAGAAGGCCGCCACCGCGCACAGCACGCCGACGCCGAGGCCGAGCAGCGTGAACCAGCCGTCCGCGCCGATCGCCTGTTCGCCCTCGGAGTCCTTGAGGTAGATCGCCGAACCGTCGGAGACCAGCGGCACCCGCGGCGCGACGTGCAGCCACAGCAGCCCCAGCAGCACGCCGGCGACCGCGGTCAGCGCGAGGACCAGCAGTGCGACGAGCAGCTCACGCCCCACCGAAGCCTTGGCCTCGGCCTGCGACGGGCCGTACGGGAAGGGCTGCTGGTCATGCGGCGTCAACGGTGCGGTCACCCGCCCATCCTGCCAGGTCCGGCTGTGCGGCCGTCAGCGGGACCCGGTCGGCCGCGCCGTCACGCGCCCGCCCGGTTCAGCGGTAGGCGGCCCGGCGGAACGCCCAGGTGGCGAGGCCCAGCGAGACCACACCGACGCCGGCGCACACCGACAGGTCGGCCAGCACGCCGGTCCAGTCCGGGTGGGGCGCGAACGTCGCGGCGAACGCCTGCACGCCGTAGGTCGACGGCATCAGGTCGCGCAGCCAGCCGATCGGCGCCGGCAGGTTCCCCGGCGGCACGATCCCCAGCAGCAGGGCCGCCGACATGCCCAACTGCCCGGCGAGCGTGGCGAGTTCCTGCCGCGGCGCCAGCAGGCCGAGCGCCGCGCCGAGCCCGGACAGCGCCGCGCCGGCCAGCGGGACCACAGCCAGCAGCACCCACAGGTTGGCGAACGGCAGGTGGAACAGCGCGCAGCCGGCGATCGCGGTCACGAAGGTCCCCGGCACGGTGAACGACGCGTAGGCCGCCGCCGCGCCCAGCACCACCGAGGCGGGAGGCACCGGCAGCGTCGCGTACGTGTCGAGGCCGCCGGCCGCCCGCAGCTGGCCGAAGTACTGGGCGAGCAGGTTGAGCGCGACGAACGCCACCACCAGCACGCTCGACCCGGACACCACCGCGCGCGCCGCCCCGGAGCCGGCCCCCACCACGCCGCGCATCAGCACCATGATGCCGACCGACTGGAAGGTGGCGACGAACAGCAGTGGGATGCGGGCGACCCGGGCGCGGGAGAGCTGGGCGGTGTAGACCGCGCCGAGCGCCGGGAACAGCCGGGCCCGCGGCGCGAGCGGCCCGGCCGGCGGCGCCGGTTCGGCCCCGGCGGCCCCGGCCAGCGGCACGGGCTGCGGTACGGACACGACGCTCACGCCTTGACCAGTCCTTTCTCGCGCCCGCCGAGCGCCAGGTAGACGTCCTCCAGGCTGGGGGCGGCCAGCGTGAAGTCGTCGAGGGCGGCGAACGCCGGGCCGCCGGTGACGGACGCGACGATCTCGCGGGCCCGCTGCTGCGGCAGCCGCAACGTCCAGCGCCGGCCGGCCAGTTCGGCCCGGTCCCGCAGCGCGGCGACCTCCGGGATCTCCAGCGGCGGCTGGTCGCGCCAGACCAGGTCCAGCCGCACCTCGCCCTCGACCGACGCCTTCAGCGCGGACGGCGTGTCGCTGGCGATGATCCGGCCCTGGTCGATGACGGCGACCCGGTCGAGCACCGTCTCGGCCTCGATGACGTTGTGGGTGACGATCAGCGCGGTGGCGGCCCGTTCGCGGCGGCGGCGGTCGACGGCGGCCCACACCGCGCGGCGGGCGACCGGGTCCATGCCGGTGGTCGGCTCGTCCAGCACCAGCATCCGCCGGTCGCCGACCAGCGTGGCGGCGAAGCAGGCCAGCCGCCGCTGGCCGCCGGACAGCCGCTTGAGCGGGCGGTCGGCGATCGGGGTGAGGGCGAGTTCGTCCAGGACGTCGTCGCGTTCGGCGCGGGCGGCCCGGCTGGACAGGCCGCGCAGCCGTCCGGTGGTCTCGGCGGCCAGCGCCACCGTCAGCTCGTCCAGCGCGCTGGACTCCTGGCCCAGGTAGCCGATCAGCCGGGCGGCGCGGTCCGGGTGGGCGACCAGGTCGTGGCCGTACAGCTCGACGCGGCCAGCGTCCGGCCGCAGCAGCCCGGTGAGCTGGCGGACCAGGGTGGACTTGCCGGCGCCGTTGGGGCCGAGCAGGCCGAAGATCTCACCGGCGCGGATGTCGAGGTCGATGCCGTCGTTGGCCCGGACCGCCGCGCCCGCCCGCCGTCCCCGGCCGGCCGGATACGTCTTGACCAGCCCGCGCACGCGCCACACCGTCGCCCCGGCGGCGCCGGGGCCGCCGTCCGACGCCTGCGTGCCCGTACTCACGATGACTGAGGGTACGCGCCGCCACGGGTGCCGTGCCGCGCAGGGCACCCGGCCGACGGGCTACTCCCCCGCCGGGACGCCGTGGTCGGCGGCCACCGCGTGCGAGTCGACCTCCCGCCAGAATCCCGCCCGGATGGCGTAACGGTCGTGCTCGTCGATCTGGTCGTCCTTGTGCGCCAGCAGGCCGAAGCGGGCGGCGTACCGCAGCAGCTCGCCGTCGATGCGGTGCGGGACGCGCGGGTACTCGGTGGACAGCACGTGCAGCATGGCGCGGTCGGCGAGGCGGTCGATCCAGCGGCCGGCGAAGACCTGGCCGACCTCGAACGGGTCGCCGCTGACCGTGGTGATGTCCTCCTCGCGGTCCGCCCAGCGCTGTTCGGCGGTGGTGAGCTGGGCGAGGGTGGGCAGCCCCGGATCGGCGGTGTCCGTGCCGGCCGCCCGGTCGGTCAGGCCGCGCTCCGACGACCAGCGCAAGGTGGCGGACCCCGGCGGCGGGGTGTGACCCGGATGGCCGCCGGCCGGCCCGCGTCCGCCGCCGAGCCCGGCGAGGTCCTTGGGCGTGGGCACGGTGGAACGGCCGTTGGCCTCGGCCGCCTCGGCCTCGTCGGCCTCCTGGTCGTCGGGCTGCGGGACCGGGCGGTGGCCGTTCTTGGCGGCGGGCGGCTGGCCGACCGGGCGGTCCGGCTTGGCGGGGCGGCCGCCGGGGGCGGACTCCGGCAGCGGCGCGGACAGGATGGCGGTGATCTCCGGCCGGGTGGTCTGCGGGACGCACAGCCCCTCGCGGGCCTGGATGGCCCGGGTGATCCAGGCGCGGTCCAGCACGCGGCGCTCGTCGGCCTCGGCGACCAGGTCCTCGGACTGGTTGTAGTCGCCGTCGGCGGCCTGCACGGCCCACAGGTGGACGGCGACACCGTGTTCCTTGGCCGACATCATCCCCGGCAGCAGGTCGCCGTCGCCGGTGACCAGCACGACGTCGGCGCAGGCCCGGTTGCGGGCGAGCTCGGACAGCTCGGCGTGCATCGCCGCGTCCACGCCCTTCTGCGCCCAGCGGCCGTCGCTGCGGGTCAGGGCGCCCAGCCGCACGGTGACCCGGGGCATGACGCGCAGCCTGCGGTGCTCGGGCTGCGGCACGCGGTCGGGGGCGCCGTCGAACCAGTAGATGCGCAGCAGCGGCTGCCCGGTCTCCTGTTCGGCCCGCTCGCGCAGGCCGCGCACCACGGCGGCGTGGTCCACGGTGATCCGGGATCGGGAGGGCTCCCCGGCGACCAGGCTCGCGGCGGCGCCGAGCAGATAACCGGCGTCCACGAGGACGACACAGCGGTCCACGTCCCACCTCTTTCCCGTCCGGTCGCCCCAGGAGCGCGATATGCCTTCGAGTCTGCCCGACGCCGCCTGGGATATGAACGGGAACTCGATCATCGGCGTGGCGGATTCGGTGCCGACCCTTCCCGGAACACGCACGTATCACCCGGCCTTTCGGATCAACGACCGAAATGCGGGATTCGTTCCCCCGTGCAAATCTGAGGGCGCGCCCCGGTCGTCACTCCGGGTGAGCGCCTGGTGGCCCATCGTCCACGTCTCCCCTGGAGGAACGATCATGGCCAAGAACAGGAACCAGAACCGCGACCGGACCGCCACCCCTTCCCGCGGCACCGCGGCCGGCGGCGGCGAGCAGGGCACCACGATGGAGGCGCCGCCGCAGTCGCCGGCCGCCTCGGGGCTGAACCAGGAGATGTCGCGCAAGCGGAAGAAGAAGTTCGGCCACAACTGATCCCCCGGGCGCGGCCGTTCGGGCCGGACGGACCCCCGCGCGACCGGACGCGGACCGTCACCCCCGACCCGGCGCGCACCGCCGCCCCCGGAGCGGCAGCGGACCGTCAAGGCGGGCCGCCGGCCGGGGCGTTGACCGGGCGGTGCAGCAGGGCGCGTTCCCTCGCGGGCGCGCCCTGCGGTGCGTGCGCTCCGGGTGCGGCTCAGCCCAGCAGCGCGTCGAGGTCGGCGTACAGGGCCGGGTCGGCGGTGACCCGGTGGTCGCGGTCCAGCCGCAGCACCGTGGTGCCGTGGTCGTCGCGCACCCGGACCCGGACCTCGGTGCCGCCGCGGTGGCCGGCCAGCACCCGGCCGAGCCGGCGTACCAGCGGTGCGGTCAGCCGGGCGGCCGGGACGTCGACGGTGACCGGCGGGCCGGCCGGCGCGGCGGGTCCGGCCAGGTCGGGGACCGTGACCTCGCCGGCCACCAACCGCGGGGTGCCGTCGCGGTGTTCGAGCCGTCCGGTGACCAGCACGACGGCGTCCTCGGCCAGCGCGGCGCCGGCCTGCCGGTAGGCGGCGGGCAGTACGACGCAGGTGACGCTGCCGGTGAGGTCCTCCAGCGTGGCCTCGGCGTACGGGTCGCCGCGGCGGGTGGTGCGCGGGCGTATGCCGGTGAGCAGTCCGCCGGCGGTGAGCGCGGTGCCGTCCGGCAGGTCGTCGGCGGTCAGGGCGGCCAGCGTGGTGTCAGTGTGCTCCGCCAGCCGGTCGGCGACCCGGCGCAGCGGGTGGTCGCCGACGTGGAGGCCGAGCATCTCGCGTTCCTGGGCGAGGCGGTGGGCCGGTTCCCATTCGCGGTCGTCGAAGGCGGGGGCGCCGGGCGGGCCGCCCGACGGCGCCGCGGGCAGTGCGAAGAGGCCGAACTGCCCTGCCGCCTCCCGCTGTTCGGCTGCCACGACACCGGCCAGCAACGGACCGGCCCGGTCGGCGAGCCCCTTGCGGGTGTACCCCAGGGAGTCGAAGGCGCCGGCGCGGATCAGGGAGTCGACGACCCGGCGGTGGCGGACGGCAGTCCCGCAGGCGGTGAGGAAGTCGGGGAACGAGGCGTACCGGCCGTGCCGTTCGCGGGTGGCCAGCACGGAGTCGACCGCGTCCCGGCCGACGTTGCGCACGGCGGACAGGCCCAAGCGCAGGGTCGTCGCGTCGGGCGCGGTGAAGCCGGCGCCGGAGGCGTTGATGTCGGGCGGCAGGACGGTCAGGCCCATGCGGCGGGCCTCGCTCAGGTAGAGCGCGGCGCGGGCGCGGTCGTCGCGGACCGAGGTGAGCAGCGCGGCCATGAAGGCGGCCGGGTGGTGGGCCTTGTAGTAGGCGGTGGCGTACCCGATCAGGCCGTAGGCGACCGCGTGCGCCTTGTTGAAGGCGTACCCGGCGAACGCCACCAGGGTCTGCCAGACCGCGTGGATCGCCTCGTCGCCGTAGCCGTTGCGCCGGGCGCCGTCGCGGAACGGGCCGTACTCGGCGTCGAGCGCGGCGGCCGGTCCGCCGCTCAGGGCGCGGCGCAGCAGGTCGGCGCGGCCGAGGGGGTGGCCGGCGACGACCTGGGCGACGCGCTGGACCTGCTCCTGGTAGACGATGAGGCCGTAGGTGTCGGCCAGCACCGGCCGCAGCGCCCGGTCGACCTCGGGGTGGATCGCGGTGACCGGTTCCTCGCCGTGCTTGCGCCGGGCGTAGGCGAGGTGGGCGTCGGCGCCCATCGGACCGGGGCGGTACAAGGCGGTGGCGGCGCACAGGTCGGCGAGGCGGTCGGGGCGGATCATCCGCAGCAGGGCGCGGACCGGGCCGCCGTCGAACTGGAAGACGCCCAGCGTCTCGCCGCGGCCCAGCAGCGACCAGGTCGCGGCGTCGTCCGGCGGCAGGGCGAAGGGGGCGGGCGCGGTGCGGCCGGCCGCCTCCACCAGCCGGGCGGCGTCGGACAGCACGGTGAGGTTGCGCAGGCCGAGCAGGTCGATCTTCAGCAGGCCGAGCGCCTCGCAGGCGGTGTGGTCCCACTGGGTGACGGGGGTCTGCTCGCCGGGGCGGGTCCACAGCGCGACGTGGTCGGCCAGCGGTTCACCGGCGACGACCACGCCCGCCGGGTGCACGCCGTTGTGCCGGACCAGGCCCTCGATGCCGCTCGCGGTCTCCAGGATCTCGCGGACCCGCGGGTCGGCGTCGTACATCGCGCGCAGCACCGCGGTCTCCCGGTGCCGGGGGTGGTCCGGCTCCAGGACGGCGGCGAGCGGGACGCCGGCCGGGGCGGCGGGCAGCGCCTTGGCGACGCGGTCGCCGAGCGCGTAGGGCCGGCCGAGGACCCGGGCGGCGTCGCGGACCGCGTTGCGGGCCTTGACGGTGGGGTGGGTGCCGACGAGCGCGACGTGGTCGGCGCCGTACCGGGCGGTGACGTGCGCGACGACCTCGGGGCGGCGGCGTTCGTCGAGGTCGATGTCGATGTCGGGCGCGGTGCCGCGTTCGGGGTTGAGGAAGCGTTCGAAGACCAGGCCGTGGTCGACCGGGTCGAACCCGGTGATGCCGAGCAGGTGGGCGACCAGGCTGGCCGGCGCGGAGCCGCGGCCGGGGCCGACGGCGATGCCCCGGGAGCGGGCCCAGGCGACGATCTCGGCCACGACCAGGAAGTAGCCGGCGAACCCGGTGGAGATGATCACACCGGTCTCGTGGGCGGCGCGGGCCCGCCGGTCCCGCGGCACACCGCCGGGGTAGCGGCGGGCCAGGCCGCGGGCGACGGCGGCGCGCAGCTCACCGGCCTCGTCGCGGCCGGCCGGCAGCGCGGGGTGCGGGCGCAGGTCGCGGGGGGCGAACCAGCCGGCCGGGTCGACGCGTTCGGCCAGCAGCACGGTGTTGGCGCAGCCGCGCTGCCAGGCGTCGGAGGAGTCCAGGGCGTACATCTCCCGCGGGGTGCGCAGGTGGTAGCCGGTGCCGCGGAAGGCGAACCGGTCGGGGTCGGCGAGGGTGGAGCCGGTGCGCACGCACAGCAGCACGTCGTGGGCGGCCGCCTGGCGCGGGTAGGTGTAGTGGGCGTCGTTGGTGACCAGCGGCGGGATGCGGAGTCTGCGGCCGATCTCCAGCAGGTCCTCACGCACCCGCCGTTCGATCTCCAGGCCGTGGTCCATCAGCTCCAGGAAGTAGCGGTCGGCGCCGAAGATGTCGCGGTAGGTGGTGGCGGCGGCCAGGGCGGCGTCGAACTGGCCCAGGCGCAGCCGGGTCTGGACCTCGCCGGACGGGCAGCCGGTGGAGGCGGCCAGGCCGCCGGACAGCGCGGCCAGCGACTCGCGGTCGGTGCGCGGGCGGCCCGCCAGCCGGCCGGTGCGGTAGGCGTCGCCGGACAGCCGGGTCAGGTGGCGCAGCCCGGTGGCGTCGGTGGCCCACAGCGTGACGTGGGTGTAGGCCCCGCCGCCGGACACGTCGTCGCGGCGCCGGTCGGGGGTGCCCCAGTGGACCCGGGTGCGGTCGGCACGGGGGCCGGGGGCGACGTAGGCCTCCATGCCGATGACCGGGGTGACGCCGGCTTCGAGGGCCTGCCGGTGGAAGCCGGGGGCGCCGGCCAGGTTGCCGTGGTCGGTCATGCCCAGGTGGGTCATGCCGGTCTCCCGGCACACCCGCAGCAGGTCGGCCGTTCGGCAGGCGCCGTCCAGCAGCGAGTACGGGGTGTGGACGTGCAGGTGGGCGAAGGGCGGGGTCGTCACCGGTCACCTCCGTTTCCGCGTCCGGCCGCACCGGCCCCCGGCGCCGCCAGTCCGTTTTGTCCTGACGTGAGAAGTGTAGGGAGGGTCACCGACAACGGTCCTGCGCACGCCGTCGGCACCGCCTCGACCAGCGGTTTCGCGGCCGGAAAACGCGGGTCGCGGCGAACGGTGCCGGACCTTTAGGCCCCTTTGACGGCCCGGCGTGGCACACTTCGGCCTCATGGAGGGGAGTCGTCAGCTCAGGGCCGCGCGGGCCGCGCTGTTCGCCGCGCTGTGCGCCACGCTGTCCACGACCTCCCACGTGCTGCTGTCGCGCACTCCGCTGCCGCTGCCGCTGGTCGGCGTGGTCTTCACCGCGATGTTCCTGATCGCCTTCGCCACCGGCCGCCGTGAGCGGAGCCTGTGGGCGATCGCGGCGCTGATGGTGCCGCTGGAACTGGCGGCGGACACCCTGTTCACCAGCGGCCAGCGCACCTGCTACGGCCCCGGCGGCGGCCCGGTGACCGGCCCGCTGCGGTCGTTCGGTGTGGACGTCATCTGCGGCGGCGGCCGGGTCGGCACGCTGCTGCCCGGCGACCCCGTGCAGGCGGCCGTCCACCCGGCGCTGCCGTGGGCGCTGCTGAGCGCGCACCTGGCGATCGGGCTGCTGGCGTCGTGGTGGCTGCGGCGCGGCGAGACGGCCGTCCAGCAGTCGCTGCGGGCGGCGGCCAGTTTCGCGTTCCGCCCGCTGGCCCGCGCCGCCGCGGTGCTGTACGGCCGGTTCACCGAGCCGCAGCCCCGGGTGACGCCGGCCGGAGCCGCCGGCCCACGCCGGCCACCGTCGCTCACCGTCGCGCACTGCCTGGTACGCCGTGGTCCGCCGCGGCCGGTGGCGGCCTGACCCCTGGCGGGGCGGGCCGGTACCCGGTCGTCAGCACACCACCACGTCACGGAGAGCGGAAACCATCATGAGCAGCAGGAACGCCTGGGACCAGAAATCGTCCGCCCGCGACCGGCTCAAGGCCGAGCGGGAGAAGGAGGCCAAGCGGGCCAAGGCACGGCGGCAGATCTTCGCCGTGGTCGGCGTCGTCGTGGTCATCGGAGTCGTGGCCGGCATAGCCATCGGCGTCACCAAGGCGACGCACAAGGGACCGAGCAAGCCGCTGGTGGTCCCGGCGAACGCCTCGGGCACCAACGGCACCACCGTCATCTACGGCAGCGCCTCCGCCAAGCACACCCTGCACCTGTACGAAGACCCGCGCTGCCCGATCTGCGCGTCCTTCGAGCAGACCGACGGCGCGCAGATCGTCAAGGGCGCGGACGCCGGCGACTACAAGATCCAGTACACCTTCGGCACCTTCCTCGACGGCAACCTCGGCGGCAGCGGCTCGATGAACGCGCTCAGCGCGCTGGGCGCGGCGCTCGACGTGAGCCCGAAGGCGTTCATCGAGTTCCACACCGCGCTGTACTCCAAGGCCAACCACCCCGACGAGCAGACCGACAAGTTCAAGGACGACAGCTACCTGTTCAAGATCTCCAACGAGGTGCCGGCGCTGAAGGACAACGCGGCCTTCCAGAAGAACGTCAAGGACGGCAAGTACGACAGCTGGGCGTCGAAGATGTCGGCGTCGTTCACCAGCAGCGGTGTGCAGGGCACGCCGACCGCCATGGTGGACGGCAAGAAGTTCGCGGTGACCGGCTTCAACAACCCGCCCGAGGGCGTCATCCCGCTGGCGCAGTTCACCCCGGCGCTGGACAAGGCGATCGGCAAGTAACGCCGCGCTACAGCTCCGCCAGGAACGCGGAGGCCACCGCCCAGGTGCGGTCGGCGGCCTCCGCGTCCCAGTCGGGCAGGCCGGGGTCGGTGTACAGGTGGCCCGCGCCGCGGTAGCGGTGCACCTCGACATCGGCCCCGGCGCGGCCCATCCGCAGGTACCACGCGGTCAGCCAGTCGTCGGTCTCGTACGGGTCCGGTTCGGCGACGTGCAGCTGCACCGCGATGTCGGTGGCCGCGTCGTCGGCCAGGTCCGACGTGCCGTGCAGGAGCAGCAGGCCCCGGGCGTGCTCGTCGCCCAGCGCGAGGTTCTGCGCGATGGCGCCGCCCAGCGAGAAGCCGGCGTAGACCAGGCCGCGGGCGGAGTGCGGGGCGACGAACGCCACGGCGCGGCGCAGCAGTTCCCCGGTGCCCAGCTCGTCGCGGATCGCCAGGCCCTCGTCGAGGTCGTCGGTGGTGCGCCCGTCGAACAGGTCGGGCACCAGCACCTCGTGGCCCTCGGCGCGCAGCCGGGCCGCCGCCTCGTGGACCGCGGCGCGCGGCCCGTAGGCGGAGTGGAACAGCACGACGGTCTCAGCGGCGGCCACGGCGGCCGCCTTCCCGCACGGTCGGGCCGGTGCCGGTCACGCGCTCTCCTCGCGGACGGTCTCCAGCGCGGCGGCCAGGTCGTCGGGGTAGGGGCTGGAGAACTCCGCCCAGCCGCCGTGCCCGGGGTGCTCGAAGCCCAGCCGGACGGCGTGCAGCCACTGCCGGGTCAGGCCGAGGCGCTTGGCGAGCGTCGGGTCGGCGCCGTAGGTCAGGTCGCCGACGCACGGGTGGCGGTGCGCCGACATGTGCACCCGGATCTGGTGGGTGCGGCCGGTCTCCAGCTTGATGTCGAGCAGGCTGGCGGCGCGGAACGCCTCGATCAGGTCGTAGTGCGTCACGCTGGGCTTGCCCTCGGCGACGACCGCCCACTTGTAGTCGTGGGTGGGGTGGCGGCCGATGGGCGCGTCGATGGTGCCGCTGAGCGGGTCGGGGTGGCCCTGGACCAGCGAGTGGTAGCGCTTGTCGACCGTGCGCTCGCGGAACTGCTGCTTGAGCAGGGTGTAGGCCCGCTCGGACTTGGCGACCACCATCAGCCCCGAGGTGCCGACGTCCAGCCGGTGCACGATGCCCTGGCGTTCGGCGGCGCCGGAGGTGGAGATGCGGAAGCCGGCCGCCGCGAGGCCGCCGATGACGGTGGGGCCGCTCCAGCCGGGCGACGGGTGCGCGGCGACGCCGACCGGCTTGGCGACGACCACCACGTCGTCGTCGTCGTGCACGATCTCCATGCCCTCGACCGGTTCGGCGACGATCCGCACCGGCGCGGCCGGGGCGGGCATCTCCACCTCCAGCCAGGCGCCGCCGCTGACGCGGTCGGACTTGCCGGCCGCGGAGCCGTCCACCCGCACCTTGCCGTCGGCGGCGAGTTCGGCCGCCTTGGTACGGGAGAAGCCGAACATGCGGGCCAGCGCTGCGTCCACCCGCTCGCCCTCAAGGCCGTCGGGCACCGGAAGCGTTCGGATCTCGGGAAGGGTACTCACCAGGTCGAGTATGCCCGACCCCGCGGGCCCGCTCGTCCGCCCGGGGTCGGCTCAGTCCCGGTGGAGGGTGCCGTCCGGGTCCAGGCCGCGGAAGGACAGCCACACGATGAGGACGCCGCCGCAGACGATCGCGGAGTCGGCGAGGTTGAAGACGGCGAAGTCCTTCGGGGCGATGAAGTCGACGACCGCGCCGCGGAAGACGCCCGGTGAGCGGAAGATCCGGTCGGTGAGGTTGCCCAGCGCCCCGCCGAGCAGCAGGCCCAGCGCGATCGCCCACGGCACGCTGTAGAGCTTGCGCGACAGCCGGGCGATGACGCCGATCACGATGAGCGCGATCACGGAGAAGACGATGGTCATGCCCTGGCCGATGCCGAAGGCGGCGCCGGAGTTGCGGGTGGCCCACAGCTGGAGGTAGGAGCCGAGGACCGGGATGGCCGGGCGCCCCTCCAGGTGGTGCACCACCAGGGTCTTGCTGACGATGTCGAGCAGGTACGCCAGCGCCGCGACGCCGAGCAGCGCCGGCATCCGCCGCTTGCCACGCCCGGGAGCCGCCCCGGCGTCGCCGCCGGTGCCGGGCTCGCCGTCGGGGTCCGCGCCGGGGTCCACCGGGTCCGGGCCGTCCGCCGCGCCCACGGGGGGCACCGCGTCCGCGGCCGGCTCACCGGCGGCCGGCGGGGCCGGCCGGTCGCCGTCCGGCCGGCGGCCGTCGCTGTGCTGTCCGTCCGCCGGCTCACCGGCGGCCGGTTCGAACCCTGGCGTACCGATGGTGCGCTCCGCCTTCGTCACGTAAGTCCCTCAGCCTTGAGTCCCGCGCCAGGCCGTGCCTGACGAGACGAGAGTACGGCACCGGATCGGGATGGGTCAGTGGACCTCAGCGCCGTTCGGTGCGCTGTTTGCACTCGACGCAGAGGGTGGCCCGGGGGAAGGCCAGCACGCGGGCCTTGCCGATCGGGTTGCCGCAGGACTCGCAGCGGCCGTAGGTGCCGTTGTCGAGGCGTTCCAGGGCGTGCTCGGTCTGGATCAGCATCTCGCGGGCGTTGTCGGCCAGGGACATCTCGTGCTCGCGGGAGATGTTCTTGGTGCCGACGTCCGCCTGGTCGTCGCCGGCCCCGTCGCCGGAGTCGCGCATCAGGCCGGAGACGGCCGCCTCCGACAGCCGGATCTCCTCGCGCAGCCGGGCGGCGTCGTCGTCGAGCTGGGCGCGGGCCTCACCGGCCTCCGCGGCGGTCCAGGGCTCCTCCCCCGGCCGCACCGGCAGCCCGGCGGGCTCGCGCGCCGGGGGCGCCGTCTCGTTCGCGGTCATCGCGGTGTGTCCCCTCCCGGTACGGCTCCGGGCGGTCCCGGAACCCTGCTTCCCGGCGGCGGCCTTCTTCGCCGGTGCCGCCTGCTGCGGCCGCGCGGACTTCGCGGCGCTCTTCCTCGCCACCATGGCCGCGCCCCCTTCACCTCGTGTGCTGCCGCCCGCGTCCGGATGCGGCACGCTGCGGACCGCCCGGCGGGCGGGTCTGCCCTGCGTTCTGCCCAGCCGCCGGGCGGGTAATCCGATATGCCCGGATAACGACCCGTACCGCGCCGCCGGTTCCCGCCGTTCGGCCTACGGCGCCGCCGGCCCGGTAATCCGGCGGAACCAGCGGCCGGCTCCCCGTACACTGGGCACAGCGAAAGGCGTGGATGGGGACGAGTAGCGCCGCACGCAGCCAGCAGCGACCCGGGGACGGTGGGAGCCCGGGGGTGTGCGCGGTGTGAAGATCACCCCGGAGCCGTCGGAGGAAACCCCCCGGTACGACCGCGGGCGAGTAGAACCGGCATCGCGGCCCAATGAGCGGGTCGGCGGCGCGCACGCGCCGGCGGCCAAGGAGGGTGGTACCGCGGGAGCGCGCTCTCGTCCCTTCGCCGCACGCCGTGATGCAGCGTTCCGCCGGAGGACGAACCGATGACGCAGTACCGCCAGGTCCCCCCCCAGGTCGACCTGCCCGAGCTGGAGCACTCCGTGCTCGCGTTCTGGCAGGACAACAAGGTCTTCGCCCGCACCCTGGAGCAGACCACCGGCCGCCCCGAATGGGTCTTCAACGAGGGCCCGCCCACCGCCAACGGCATGCCGGGCGCCCACCACATCGAGGCCCGGGTCTTCAAGGACGTCTTCCCGCGCTTCAAGACCATGCAGGGCCACCACGTGCCGCGCAAGGCCGGCTGGGACTGCCACGGCCTGCCGGTGGAGCTGGCGGTGGAGAAGGAGCTGGGCTTCACCGGCAAGCAGGACATCGAGCGCTACGGCATCGCCGAGTTCAACGCCCGGTGCCGCGCCTCGGTGACCCGGCACACCGACGCGTTCGCCGACCTGACCACCCGGATGGGCTACTGGGTGGACCTGGAGGACGCGTACTGGACGATGTCGGCCGACTACGTGCAGTCGGTGTGGTGGTCGCTCCGGCAGATCTTCGACAAGGGACTGCTGGTCCAGGACCACCGGGTCGCACCCTGGTGCCCGCGCTGCGGCACCGGCCTGTCCGACCACGAGCTGGCCCAGGGCTACGAGACCGTCGTCGACCCGTCGGTCTACGTGCGGATGCCGCTGACCTCCGGGCCGCTGGCCGGCCGGGCGTCGCTGCTGGTGTGGACGACCACCCCGTGGACCCTGGTGTCCAACACCGCGGTCGCCGCGCACCCCGAGGTGACCTACCTGGTCGCCACCGACGGCACCGAGCAGGTCGTCGTCGCCGAACCGCTGCTGGGCAAGGCGCTCGGTGAGGGCTGGACCGCCACCGGCGAGCGCTTCACCGGCGCCGCGATGGAGCGCTGGACCTACCGCCGCCCGTTCGACCTGGTGGCGATCGACGACGCGCACTTCGTGGTGAACGCCGGGTACGTCACCACCGAGGACGGCACCGGCCTGGTCCACCAGGCGCCCGCCTTCGGCGAGGACGACCTCAAGACCTGCCGCGGCTACGGCCTGCCGGTGGTCAACCCGGTGCGGCCCGACGGCACCTTCGAGCCCGAACTCGCCCTGGTCGGCGGGCAGTTCTTCAAGAAGGCCGACGAGGTGCTGGTCGCCGACCTCGCCGCGCGCGGCCTGCTCTTCCGCCACCAGCCCTACGAGCACAGCTACCCGCACTGCTGGCGCTGCCACACCGCGCTGCTGTACTACGCGCAGCCGTCGTGGTACATCCGCACCACCGCCGTCAAGGACGCGATGCTGCGGGAGAACGAGCGCACCAACTGGTTCCCCGAGACGGTCAAGCACGGCCGGTTCGGCGACTGGCTGAACAACAACGTGGACTGGGCGCTGTCGCGCAAGCGGTACTGGGGCACCCCGCTGCCCATCTGGACCTGCGAGCAGGGCCACCTGACCTGCGTCGGCTCGTTCGCCGAGCTGTCGCGGCTGACCGGCGTGGACCAGGCGCAGCTCGACCCGCACCGGCCGTTCATCGACGACGTCACCTTCGACTGCCCGGACTGCCGCGGCACCGCGACCCGGGTGCCGGAGGTCATCGACGCCTGGTACGACTCGGGCGCCATGCCGTTCGCGCAGTACGGCTACCCGTTCCGGAACAAGGAGCTGTTCGAGCGGCGCTACCCGGCGCAGTTCATCTCCGAGGCCATCGACCAGACCCGCGGCTGGTTCTACTCGCTGATGGCCGTCGGCACCCTGGTCTTCGACCGTTCCTCGTACGAGAACGTGGTCTGCCTGGGGCACATCCTGGCCGAGGACGGCCGCAAGATGTCCAAGCACCTGGGCAACACCCTGGACCCGATCCCGCTGATGGACCGGCACGGCGCCGACGCGGTGCGCTGGTTCATGGCGGCCGGCGGTTCCCCGTGGGCCGCGCGCCGGGTGGGGCACAACACCATCCAGGAAGTGGTCCGCAAGACCCTGCTGACCTACTGGAACACCGTCGCCTTCCAGGCCCTGTACGCCCGCACCGCCGGCTGGGCGCCGGGTGACACCGACCCGGCGCCGGCCGACCGGCCGCTGCTGGACCGCTGGCTGCTGGGCGAGCTGAACCTGCTGGTGCGCGACGTGACCGGGGCGATGGAGGGCTTCGACACCCAGCGCACCGGCAAGCTGCTGTCGACCTTCGTCGACGACCTGTCCAACTGGTACGTGCGCCGGTCGCGGCGGCGGTTCTGGCAGGGCGACGCGGCGGCGCTGCGCACCCTGCACGAGGTCGTGGAGACGGTGACCCGGCTGATGGCGCCGCTGGTGCCGTTCATCACCGAACGCGTGTGGCAGGACCTGGTCGTCACCACCACGCCGGACGCGCCGGAGTCGGTGCACCTGGCGAGCTGGCCGGTGGCCGACGCCGCGCCGGCCGACCCGCAGCTGTCGGAGCGGATGGCGCTGGTGCGCCGGCTGGTGGAGCTGGGCCGGGCGACCCGGGCGGAGTCCGGCGTCAAGACCCGCCAGCCGCTGTCGCGGGCGCTGGTCGCAGCCGCCGGGTTCGACGCGCTCGACGCGGACCTGCGCGCGCAGATCGCCGAGGAGCTGAACGTCAGCTCGCTCGCCGCGCTGTCGCAGGTCGGCGGCTCGCTGGTGGACACCACGGTGAAGGCCAACTTCCGCGCGCTGGGCAAGCGGTTCGGCAAGGGCACCCAGCCGGTGGCCCAGGCGATCGCCGCCGCGGACGCCGCCGCGCTGTCGGTGGCGCTGCGCGAGGGCACCGCGTCGGTGCAGGTCGGCGGCGAGACGGTGGCGCTGTCCCCGGAGGAGGTGGTGGTCACCGAGACGCCGCGCGAAGGCTGGTCGGTGGCCTCCGACGCCGGTGCCACGGTCGCCCTGGACCTGGCGATCACGCCGGAACTGCGCCGGGCCGGCCTGGCGCGGGACGTCATCCGGCTGATGCAGGAGGCCCGCAAGAACTCCGGCCTGGACGTGGCCGACCGCATCGCGGTGCGCTGGACCGCGTCCGGTGACGAACTGGCGGAGGCGCTCGCCGAGCACGGCACGCTGGTCGCCGACGAGGTGCTCGCCACCGACTTCGCCGCCGGCGAGGGGGACGACGGCTACGGCCCGGTCTTCACCGACGAGCCGCTGGGCCTGGCCTTCCGGCTGCGGAAGAACTGACCGCACCGACAACGGGCCGGGGCCAGGAGAAGATCTCCTGGCCCCGGCCCGTTCTTGCATGTCCGCTGTCACATGTTCAGCCCTGCGGCTGCGCTCAGTTGTCGTCCTCGTCGATCAGGAAGCCGCGCATCGGCGTCGGCGCCTGCTGCAAGGGCTGCGGGCCCTGCGGACGGACCGGCGCCATCGGCTGCGTCATGGCCGGCGACATCTGCGGCTGACCGCCGTAGGTGTGTCCGCCCTGACCGCCCATCTGCTGGCCGCCGTAGGTCTGGCCGCCGTTGTGCCCGTTGTGGCCGCCGTGCCCGAGCGCACCGGCACCGGCCGCGGCCATGCCGCTGCCCATCGTGCCGGCGCCCATACCGCCGCCCATGGTGGACGACGACGGGAGCGAGGCGGCTGCCGGGGTGCGCGGCGGGGCCAGCGAGTCGTCCGCCTGGTTCTCCAACTGGCGCAGCTGGCTCTCCAGGTAGGACTTCAGGCGGGTGCGGTACTCGCGCTCGAAGCCGCGCAGGTCCTCGACCTTGCGCTCCAGCGTGGCGCGGGCGGACTCCAGCGAGCCCATCGCGACACGGTGCTTCTCCTGCGCGTCCCGCTCCAGCGCGTCGGCCTTGGCGCGGGCGTCGCGCTCCAGGCCCTCGGCACGGCTGCGCGCCTCGCCGACGATCTTGTTGGCCTCGGAACGGGCCTCCGCGATCGCCTGGTCGGCGGTCTGCTGGGCGAGGGAGAGGACACGCGCGGCGCTGTCGCCGTGCGGGCCGCCCTGCTGCTGCATGGGGTGCTGCGGCTGCTGCATCATCTGCGGCGGCATCTGCTGCTGCATCTGCGGCTGGCCCATCGGACCCTGCCCCATCGGGCCCTGGCCCATGGGACCCTGGCCCATCGGACCGGGGCCGCCCTGGCCCATGGGACCGCCGGGGCCCTGCATCGGGCCGGGGCCGCCCTGGCCCATCGGACCGGAACCCTGCATCGGTCCCTGGCCCATCGGTCCCTGGCCCATGGGGCCGCCGGGACCCATCGGACCG
This sequence comes from Streptantibioticus silvisoli, assembly GCF_027947535.2. Lineage (GTDB taxonomy): Bacteria > Actinomycetota > Actinomycetes > Streptomycetales > Streptomycetaceae > Streptantibioticus_C > Streptantibioticus_C silvisoli. Next base: position 112,636 of record NZ_JAAGKO020000015.1, on the reverse strand, counting down.
CCCTGCGGTCCGTGCTGCTGCTGCCCGCTCGGGCCGGCCGGCAGCTGGGGTGCACCGGGCAGCTGGGGCGGACCGCCCATTTGCTGCTGCTGTCCCGGCGGCACCGGCTGCGGACCGGATATGGCGGCGGGTACCGGAGCCCCGGGCCTCTCCTGCTGCTCCTGCTTGCGCATGTTCTGCTGCTGGTTCTGCGCGGCGGCGCGGGTGGCCGCCGCCAGCTTGGCGCGCAGGTCCTCGTTCTCGCGCAGCAGACGGGTCAGCTCGGCTTCAACCTCATCGAGGAAGGCGTCGACCTCATCCTCGTCATAGCCTTCTCGGAGGCGGACGGTCGTGAACTGCTTGTTACGAACGTCCTCGGGGGTCAACGGCATCTCTTCACCTCAACGTGATCGTCGGCATTCGGCTAGACCGTACTCGTTCACAGCCTGGCCACGACGGAGATCAGGATGTAGACGATGATCATCAATACGAAGAAGGACAGGTCGAGCGCTACGCCCCCGAGACGCAGCGGCGGGATGAACCGCCGCAAAAGCTTGAGTGGCGGGTCGGTGACAGTGTAGGTGGCTTCCAGCACCACCACCATGGCCTTGCCGGGGCGCCACGACCGGGCGAACTGGAAGACGTAGTTCATCACCAACCGGAAGATCAGCACGATCAGGAAGACCAGCAACACGATCTGAACGATCTGCCAGAACACGTTCATCGCGCCACCCCTTCCCCTGCTGTCCTGCGGCCCTCACGGTCCGGTTCCACGTACTTGTCGTCTCAGCTCTGGTTGAAGAATCCGCCCTCGGCGATACGGGCTTTGTCCTCCGCCGTGACATCGACGTTAGCAGGAGACAGCAGGAACACCTTCTGCGTCACCCGCTCGATGCTGCCGTGCAGACCGAAGACGAGACCTGCTGCGAAGTCCACCAGACGTTTGGCGTCCGTGTCATCCATCTCCGTCAGATTCATGATCACCGGGGTGCTCTCCCGGAAGTGTTCCCCGATCGTACGGGCTTCGTTGTACGTCCGCGGGTGCAGCGTCGTGATCCGGTAGGGCTCTCGCTCCGACACGACCTTGGGCATGATCACCGGTGCGTTCTTCTCCAGAGTGCGGCGTTCAGGTGTGATGGATGCCACTGGGGCGATCCGCGGTTCCCGGGGGGCCGGGGGGTGCGCGACGCGGGGTGGCTCCTCGGCCGGCGGCTGGTGCTGCCGTCTCACCCGCTCGGGTTCGGGCTCGGGTTCGAACTCGTCGTCGGGGTCGAACCCCGGGCCGTCGTACCCATCGTCCTCCACGAGGCCGAGGTAGACCGCCATCTTGCGCATCGCGCCGGCCATGCTCTCCGTCCTCCGCTCTGTGGTGGATCGAAACCGTCACCAGGTGAGGGAGATCCACTGGGCCTGCTCCGTGTTGGGCGAAGCGTGACCATATTTTCTGCTGTGGTCCGACTTCTTCGTGACGTTACCGGAGGGGGGGACGGACTCCGAGTACCGCAGTACCGACGCGTACATGTGTCGCACCCGCCGCAACGGCTTCCTCGAGGTCCGAACTCATCCCGGCGGAAACCATGTTCGCAGCCGGATGCGATCCGCGCAGGACGGACGCGATATCCGAAAGCCTGTCGAACGCGGCACGAGGTTGACCGGCGTACTCCCCCGCCAGCGGTGCGACCGCCATCAGGCCCTCGATCCGCAGGCCGGGCGCGGCGGCGATCGCGTCGGCGACCGCCTCGACGTCCTGCGGGGCGGCACCGCCGCGACCGCCGACCGTCCCTGACGCCGCGTCGAGCGCGACCTGCACCAGGCAGCCGACCTCCCGGCCGGCCCGCACGGCGGCGTCGGACAGCGCGGTCACCAGCCGCAGCCGGTCGACGGAGTGGACGTGATCGGCGTAACCGACCACCGAACGCGCCTTGTTGGTCTGCAACTGGCCGACGAAGTGCCAGCTCAGCCCGGCTCCGGCGCAGGCGGCGGCCTTGGCGGCGGCCTCCTGGTCGCGGTTCTCCGCGACCTGGCGGACACCCAGTTGCGCGAGGAATGTCACATCGTCGGCGGGGTAGGTCTTGGTCACCACGATGAGGGTGACCTGCGAGCGGTCACGGCCGGCCGCGTCGCAGGCGGCGGCGATGCGGTGCTCGACCCGGGCGAGATTGGCGGCGAGTTGGGCCTTGCGCTCGTCCGGGGAGACGGGGTCGGTCGTCGGTTCGCCGGTCATCGGGACTCCAGCCAGACGTAGGACGCCAGGCGGCCGGTGGTCCGGTCGCGGCGGTAGGAGAAGTGGTCGGCGGACTCCAGCGTGCAGACCGCGGAGGCGGTGCGCCCGGTGACGCCGAGCCGGCCGAGCTGGGCCTGGACGCCGGCCACGATGTCGAGCGCCGGGGTGCCCCAGCGGGTGGTGGCCCACGTTTCGGGGACGGTGTCGGCGCCGAGTTGACGCAGGTCCTGCGGCACCTCGTAGCAACGGCCGCAGACGGCGGGGCCGGTGTGTACGACGAGGCGTTCCGGTTCGGCGCCGAGCGCGGTCATCGCCTCGACGACGGCGGGGACGACGCCGGCCAGCAGGCCGGGGCGTCCGGCGTGCGCGGCGCCGGCGACGCCGGCGACCGGGTCGGCCAGCAGCACCGGCACGCAGTCGGCGGTGAGCACGGCCAGGGCGAGTCCGGGGCGGGTGGTGACGACCGCGTCGACCGGGGTCGCCCCGGCGAGCCCGCCGGGGGTGTCGACCACCGCGACGTCCTTGCCGTGCACCTGGTTCATCCACACCACGTCCGCCGGGTCCACCCCCAGCGTGCGGGCGGCGAGGTTCCGGTTGCCCAGGACGGCGGCGGGGTCGTCGCCGACCGCGCCGCCGAGGTTGAGCTGGGCGTACGGAGCGGCGCTCACCCCGCCCCACCGGTCGGTGAAGGCGAAGCGGGCGCCGCCCGTTTCGTATGACTGGCCTATCAACGCGGTCTCGCTCGGTCCGGCGCCGGTGTCACTTGAGGAAGTCGGGAACGTCGAGTTCCTCGGCCTGGCTGTCCTGGTAGGGACGGGCCGGCGGCACCTGGGGCGAGATCGGCGGGGTGGCCGGGGTCTCGCCGTCGGCGTCGCGGGCCTCGACCGGCTCGCGCGGGGTGAGGTTGCCCAGGCCGCCGAAGGACGGCCGGGAGCTGTCGGTGGGCTGCGGGGCCAGCCGCGGCGCGGCCGAACCGGTGTTCTCCTCGCGGGGGGAGGAGGTGTAGGTGCTGATGACCTTGTCGCGGCTCTTGGTCGGCGGCTGGCCGCCGTCGAAGCCGGCCGCGATGACGGTGACCCGCACCTCGTCGCCGAGCGCGTCGTCGATGACGGCGCCGAAGATGATGTTGGCCTCGGGGTGGGCGGCCTCGCTGACCAGCTGGGCGGACTCGTTGATCTCGAACAGGCCGAGGTCGGAGCCGCCGGAGATGGACAGCAGCACGCCGCGGGCGCCGTCGATGGACGCCTCCAGCAGCGGGGAGGAGATGGCCATCTCGGCCGCCGCGACCGCGCGGTCGTCGCCGCGGGCCGAACCGATGCCCATCAGCGCCGAACCGGCCTCCGACATCACGGACTTGACGTCGGCGAAGTCGAGGTTGATCAGGCCCGGGGTGGTGATCAGGTCGGTGATGCCCTGGACGCCGGACAGCAGCACCTGGTCGGCCGACTTGAAGGCGTCCAGCACGCTGACCTGGCGGTCGGAGATGGACAGCAGCCGGTCGTTGGGGATGACGATGAGGGTGTCGACCTCGTCGCGCAGGCCGGCGATGCCGTCCTCGGCCTGGTTGGCGCGGCGGCGGCCCTCGAAGGTGAACGGACGGGTGACCACCCCGATGGTCAGCGCGCCCAGCGAGCGGGCGATGTTGGCCACCACGGGCGCGCCGCCGGTGCCGGTGCCGCCGCCCTCGCCGGCCGTGACGAAGACCATGTCGGCCCCCTTGAGGACCTCCTCGATCTCCTCGCGGTGGTCCTCGGCCGCCTTGCGGCCGACGTCGGGGTTGGCGCCGGCGCCGAGGCCCCGGGTCAACTCGCGGCCGACATCGAGCTTGACGTCGGCGTCGGACATGAGCAGGGCCTGCGCGTCGGTGTTGATCGCGATGAACTCGACGCCCTTGAGACCGACCTCGATCATCCTGTTGATGGCGTTGACACCGCCGCCGCCGATACCGACGACCTTGATGACTGCGAGGTAGTTCTGCGGTGCTGCCACGTCGAAGGCCTCTCGCCTCGATTAACGTGCCGGTCCGTCCGCCACGGAAGCGGTGGACCGGCGGATGCCGATGGGACGGTTCGGATGCCGACCCCAACCCTCACCCTGAGGATTAGGGTTAGGGTTAAAAGCGTTCCTTGTGTCCGCCTGGACAGGACACTAAGTCGACAAGCCGTACTCGTTCAACGAACACGCCGAACCTACTGCTTTTCTTTCGACCCTATGTGATCATGCCCCACCTGAGCCAACCAGGGTCACCGATACGGAACTCCGAGTCAACTCCCTGATGACGCGGGGGCGCTGGGGGCGCTGACGTCGTAGTGCGCGGCCCCGGCGTCCGCGGTGAGCAGCGCGGTGAGCGCGACCGCCTTGCGGCGGCCGTCCTGCGGACTGCCCCACAGCACGCTGCGGCCCCGGGTGAGTTCCAGGGTGATTCCGTCGAACGAGCCGACCTCGATGAATTTTGTCTGGCTATGTACCGATTCGGGAAGATCGGCGGCCACTTGCACCGCCGAGTGCAACAGGACCGCGGTGCTGAAATAGGCCGCATCGGAAGAGCCGGAGCGGGCGGCGCCGGTCAATTCCACCAGCGGAACTCCGCGCGGCGCCGTCGGATCAGTGGCATAACGCACACCGTCCGCGTCCACTTCGACGAACTTTCCGCCCTTTTTCAGCAGCGCTTTCGGTTCGCGTTCGGTCACCTCCAGCGCGATCGCGTCCGGCCACGACCGCTGGACGCGCACCGACGCGATCCGCGGCAGCGTCGCGCGCAGCCGGGCCGCCACCGCGCCGGGGTCCACCGACGCCAGCGCCTCACCGGCCGGCACCCCGGCGGCGGCGCGCACCGCCGCCGGGGTCAGCACCCGGGTGCCGGTGACGCGCACGTGCCGCACCCGCAGCCACGGTGAGCCGTACAGCACGTACAGCACGCCGCCGGCCAGCAGCGCGACGGCCGCCAGCAGGGCGAGCGCGCCGCGCCGGGTGAGCCGGCGGCGGGGCCGCGCGGGCGGCACCGGGCGCCGCTGGGCCGGCGGCATCCGGTCACTGCGCTGAGGGATCGTCGGTCCGGCCACCTGGCCCGCCTCCTGTTTCGCTCCGGTCCCCCGCCGCTATCCTGCCCGGCCGGCAGCGACCGCCTCGTGCACCATGCCGACGAGCAGGTCGTCGGCGTCCCGGCGGCCGAACTCGGCGGCGGCGTGCGACATCTCGTACAGCCGGTGCGGATCGGTCAGCACCGGCATGACGTTGCGCAGGATCCACTCCCCGGTCAGCTCGGCGTCGTCGACCAGCAGGCCGCCGCCCGCCTTGACCAGCGGCTGGGCGTTGAGCCGCTGTTCGCCGTTGCCGATGGGCAGCGGTACGTAGGCGGCCGGCAGCCCGACCGCGGACAGTTCGGCGACCGTCATCGCGCCGGCCCGGCACAGCATCATGTCGGCGGCGGCGTAGGCCAGGTCCATCCGGTCCACGTAGGGCACCGGGACGTACGGCGGCATGCCGGGCATGTGGCCGATCTGCGGGATCTCGTTCTTCGGGCCGACCGCGTGCAGGATCTGCACGCCGGACTGCTGGAGGCGCGGCGCGATGGCGGCGACGACCTCGTTCAGCCGCCGGGCGCCCTGCGAGCCGCCGGAGACCAGCAGCGTCGGCAGGTTCTGGTCCAGGCCGAACGCGGCGCGGGCCTGCGGGCGGGCGGCGGCGCGGTCCAGGGTGGCGATGGTGCGGCGCAGCGGGATGCCGATGTAGCGGGCGTCGCGCAGCTTGCTGTCGGGGGTGCTGACCGCGACGCCGTGGGCGTAGCGCGAGCCGATCTTGTTGGCCAGGCCGGGGCGGGCGTTGGCCTCGTGGACCACGATGGGCACCCCGAGCCGCTTGGCGGCCAGGTAGCCCGGCAGCGCCACGTAGCCGCCGAAGCCGACCACGCAGGAGGCCTTGGTGCGCTCCAGGATCTGCTCGGCGGCCTTGATGGTGCCGCGCAGCCGGCCGGGGACGGTGATGAGTTCGGTGGTGGGCCGGCGCGGCAGCGGCACGGCCGGGATGAGGGCGAGTTCGTAGCCGCGTTCGGGCACCAGCCGGGTCTCCAGGCCGCGTTCGGTACCGAGCGCCGTGATCCCCACGGTCGGGTCCTGCCTGCGCAGGGCGTCCGCGAGGGCGAGCGCGGGCTCGATATGACCGGCGGTCCCACCGCCGGCGAGAACGACATGCACCGAAATTCACCGCTTCCTGGACGGCCGCCCGAGGGGCAGCCGTCGCATGCTCCGATTCATTGCCCTTGTCACAGGACCGGCCCCCCGCGCGGCCAGCGCCGCCCGGGCGGCGGGTTCACTCCTGGCGAAGGAGATCAGCAGCCCGATGGCGAACATGGCGGGCAGCAGGGCCGAGCCCCCGTAGGAGAACAGCGGGAGCGGGACTCCGGCGATCGGCAGCAGGCCGAGCACCGAACCGATGTTGACCACGGCCTGCGCCATGATCCAGGTGGTCACGCTTCCCGCGGCGAATCTCACGAAGGGGTCTTCCGTGCGTCCGGCCACGCGGATACCCGCATAGCCTAGAGCCGCGAACAGGCCCAGCACCGACAGCGTCCCGGCCAGGCCGAGTTCCTCGCCGGTGACGGCGAAGATGAAGTCGGTGTGCGGCTCCGGCAGTTGGCCCCACTTTTCCACACTGGCGCCCAGCCCGGAGCCGAACACCCCGCCGGAGGCGAGCGCGTACAGGCCGTGGACGGCCTGCCAGCACTGGTCGCCCTTGCCGGGTTCGGTGGCCAGGATGCAGGCGAACCGCGAGACGCGGTGGGCGCTGGTCTTGATCAGCAGCAGGCCGACCGCGCCGGCCACCCCGAGCACGCCGACGAACAGCCGGGTGGGGGCGCCGGCCAGCCACAGCAGGCCGAAGAGCATGGCGGCCAGCACGATCGCGGTGCCCATGTCGCCGCCGATCAGCACCAGGCCGAGGATGAGCAGCATGACGGGCACCAGCGGCACCAGCAGCTGCTTCCACTGCAGCAGCAGCTTCTTGTCGTACTTGCGGGCCAGCAGGTCCGAACCCCACAGCATCAGCGCCAGCTTGGCGAACTCGCTGGGCTGGATCTGGAACGGGCCGCCGACGGAGATCCAGTTCTGGTTGCCGTGCACCCGCATGCCGATGCCGGGGACCTGGACGAGCATCAGCAGGAAGACGGTGGCCAGCAGCAGCGGCCGGGCGAACCGGCGGTGGCCGGCGACCGGCAGCCGGGTGGCGACCACCAGCAGCACGGTGCCTATGACGGCGGCCAGCAGCTGCTTGCGGAAGAAGAACGTGCCGGGCAGCCCCATCTGGAGCGCCTCGACCTGGGAGGCGGAGAAGACCATCACCAGGCCGAGCACCAGGATCAGTGAACTGCCGCCGACGATGACGTAGTAGGCGGTCAGCGGGCGGTCCCAGGCGCGTCTGAGGCGGTCGTAGCCGGACCGCAGCCCGCGCAGCGGCCCGCCGCCGCCCGGGGCGCCCCGGGAGCCCCGGGCGGGCGGCGGGACGCCGGGGCGGCGCTGCCGTGTCCTGACCGCTGACCGCTGCTGCGGCGTCATGTTCCCTCCGTGTGCCGGGCGCCGGTCCGGGCCGCGGCGGCGGACCCGGTGCTATCGCGTCTGTGACGGTGACGCTTGGGACGGCAGGGCGCGTACCGCCGCCGCGAAGACGTCGCCGCGCATGCCGTAGTTCGTGAACATGTCCATCGAGGCACAGGCCGGGGCGAGCAGGACGGTGTCGCCCGGCAGGGCGAGTTCCGTCGCGGCGCCGACCGCTGCCGCCATCGCCCCAGTGTCGGTCCGTTCCAGGTCGACGACCGGGACCTCGGGGGCGTGTCGCCGAAGCGCGTCGGCGATCAGCGCCCGGTCCGCGCCGATCAGCACGACCGCCCGCAGCCGGCCGGCCGCCCCGGCCACCAGGTCGTCGAAGTCGGCGCCCTTGGCGAGCCCGCCGGCGATCCACACCACGTGGTCGTAGGCGGCGAGCGAGGCGGCGGTGGCGTGCGGGTTGGTGGCCTTGGAGTCGTCGACGTACCCGATGCCGTCGACGGTGGCGATGTGCGTGATGCGGTGGGCGTCGGGGCGGAAGGCGCGCAGCCCGTCGCGGACCGCCCCGGGCGGCACCCCGTAGGCGCGGGCCAGTGCGGCGGCGGCCAGCGCGTTGGCGATGTTGTGCGGGGCGGGCGGGTCGACGTCGGTGGTCCCGGCCAGCTCCTGTGCGCTGCCGCGGCGGTCGGCGACGAAGGCCCGGTCGATCAGCAGGCCGTCGACGAGGCCGAGTTGGGAGGGGGCCGGCGGGCCGAGGGTGAAGCCGATCGCGCGGCAGCCCTCCTCGACGTCGGCCGCCCGCACCAGGTCCTCGGTGGCCGGGTCGGCGGTGTTGTAGACGCAGGCGACCCGGTTGCCGGTGTAGACGCGGCCCTTGTCGGCGGCGTAGCCGGCCATCGAGCCGTGCCAGTCGAGGTGGTCGGGGGCCAGGTTGAGCACGGCGGCGGAGTGCGGGCGCACGCTGGGCGCCCAGTGCAGCTGGTAGCTGGACAGCTCGACGGCGAGCACGTCGTACGGCTCGCCGGACAGCACCGTCTCCACCAGCGAGACGCCGATGTTGCCGACCGCGGCGGTGCGCAGGCCCGCCGCGGTCAGGATCGCGGCGAGCATGCGCACGGTGGTGGTCTTGCCGTTGGTGCCGGTGACGGCGAGCCAGTCGGCGGCGCCGGGGCCGCGCAGCCGCCAGGCGAGCTCCACGTCCCCCCACACCGGGACGCGGGCCGCCGCGGCGGCGGTGAACAGCGGTGCGGCGGGCTTCCAGCCGGGGGTGGTGACGACGAGGTCGGTGCCCGGCGGCAGCGTCTCGCCGTCCCCCAGCCGCACGGTGACCCCGAGGTTGCTCAGCGCGGCGGCCTCACCGCGCTCGCGCTCGCCGTCGCCGCCGTTGACGACGGTGACGCGGGCGCCGAGCGCGTGCAGCGCCCGGGCGGCCGGGACGCCGCTGACGCCCAGGCCGGCGACGGTGACGTGCTGCCCGGCGAGGTCCTCGGCGGTACTCATGCGCTACCCCTGTGGTTCGTCGCCCGCCGGCTGCCCGGCGGACGTCAGCGGGCGGGCGTCACTTGGCGGCGACGAAGCCCGCGTAGAACAGGCCGAGGCCGACGGCCATGCACATGCCCTGGATGATCCAGAACCGGACGACCACCAGGACCTCGCTCCAGCCCTTGAGTTCGAAGTGGTGCTGGAGCGGTGCCATCCGGAAGACGCGTTTGCCGGTCAGCCGGAACGAGCCGACCTGGATGACGACCGAGAGGGTGATCAGCACGAACAGGCCGCCGAGGATGGCCATCAGCATCTCGGTGCGCGAGCAGATCGCCAGCCCGGCCAGCGCGCCGCCCAGCGCGAGCGATCCGGTGTCGCCCATGAAGATCTTGGCCGGCGAGGTGTTCCACCACAGGAAGCCGAAGCAGGCGCCCATCAGCGCGGCGGCCACCACCGCCAGGTCGAGCGGGTCGCGCACCTCGTAGCAACCGGGCCCGGCGGTGAGCGCGTTGGCGCACGACTGGCCGTACTGCCAGACCCCGATGACGGTGTAGGCGGCGAAGACCATGACGGAGGCGCCGGTGGCCAGCCCGTCGAGGCCGTCGGTGAGGTTCACGCCGTTGGACATCGCCAGGATCATGAACAGCGCCCAGATCACGAAGATGACCGGGCCGATCGACCAGCCGAAGTCCTGGGTGAACGACAGCTTGGTGGACGCCGGGGTGGCGCCGCGCTGGTCGGGGAAGTTCAGCGCCAGGATGGCGAACGCGATGCCGACGATGAGCTGGCCGGCCATCTTGGCCTTGGCCCGCAGGCCCAGGCTGCGCTGCTTGACGATCTTGATGTAGTCGTCGAGGAAGCCGACCAGGCCCATGCCGGTGAACAGGAAGAGCACCAGCAGGCCGGAGACCGTCGGGCGCTCGCCGACGATCAGCTTGGTGGCGCCGTACGCGATCAAGGTGGCCAGGATGAAGGCGATACCGCCCATCGTCGGCGTACCGCGCTTGCTGTGGTGGCCGCGCGGGCCGTCGTCCCGGATGAACTGGCCGTAGCCCTTGCGGGCCAGCAGCTTGATCAGGATGGGGGTACCGATGAGCGACAGGAACAGGCCGAACACACCGGAGATGAGGATCTGCTTCATCAGGCAGTGGCCTCGCCCTGGTCGCCGTCCACGCCGTCCAGCAGCGCCTGGGCCACGCGCTCCAGGCCGACCGATCGCGATGCCTTCACCAACACGACGTCTCCCGGGCGCAGTTGGCCACGCAACAGGTCGATCGCCGTCTCCGCGTCGGACACATGCACCGACTCCTCACCCCACGAACCCTCGTTCTTGGCGCCCATGTCCAGCCAGGCGGCCGCCTGGCCGCCCACGGTCACGAGCTTGCTGACGTTGAGCCGGACGGCGAGCCGTCCCACCGCGTCGTGTTCGGCGAGGGACTCCCCGCCGAGTTCGGCCATCTCGCCCAGCACGGCCCAGGTACGGCCACCGGGGCCGGCCATGGCGACCAGTGCGCGCAGCGCGGCCCGCATGGAGTCGGGATTCGCGTTGTAGGCGTCGTTGACGACCGTCACACCGTCCGGCCGCTCGACGACCTCCATCCGCCAGTGGGAAAGGGTGCCGGCCGACGAGAGCGCGGAGGCGATCTCCTCGACGGGCATGCCCAGTTCACCGGCGACGGCGGCCGCGGCCAGCGCGTTCGACACGTGGTGCTCACCGTACAGGCGCAAGGTCACCGGGGCGCACCCGGAGGGGGTTCGCAGGGTGAAGCCGGGCCGTCCGCGGGAGTCGAGCCGGACGTCCTCGGCGCGTACGTCGGCGTCGGCGGCCTCGCCGAACAGCACGACGCGCGCCGTGGTGCGCGAGGCCATCGCGCGCACCAGCGGGTCGTCGGCGTTGAGCACCGCGACGCCGTCGGCGGGCAGCGCCTCGACCAGTTCGCCCTTGGCCAGCGCGATCTTGTCGCGGCCGCCGAACTCGCCGATGTGCGCGGTGCCGACGTTGAGCACCAGGCCGACGCGCGGCGGGGTCAAGGTGGTCAGGTAGCGGATGTGGCCGACGCCGCGGGCGCCCATCTCCAGCACCAGGTGCCGGGTGTCCTGCTCGGCGCGCAGCGCGGTCAGCGGCAGGCCGATCTCGTTGTTGAGGTTGCCGTGCGGCCACACGGTGGGCGCGTGCCGCCGCAGCAGCTGGGCGATGAGGTCCTTGGTGCTGGTCTTGCCGGAGGAGCCGGTGAGGGCGACCACGTCGACGCCGAGCCGGTCGATGACGTGGGTGGCCAGGGCCCCCAGCGCGCGCTGGACGTCGTCGACCACGATGGCGGGCAGCCCGAGCGGGCGGGTGGCGAGCACCGCCACCGCGCCTTCGGCGACCGCCTTGGCGGCGTAGTCGTGGCCGTCGACCCGGTCGCCGCGGAAGGCGGCGAACAGGCTGCCCGGTCCGGCCTCACGGGAGTCGATCACCACCGGGCCGGTGACCGGGACCGTCGGGTCGGGTATGTCGTGCGTGCTCCCGCCGACCGCCTGAGCGACCTCGGCGAGGGTGAGTGCGATCACTGCTGGTCGGTGTCCTTCGTTCGCTCTGACGGACGGTCGGCGGTACGGGTGCGGGAGCGCTCGATGGCGGCGCGCAGCACCTCGCGGTCGTCGAAGGGGCGGATCACGCCGGCGATGTCCTGGCCCTGCTCGTGGCCCTTGCCGGCCACCACGACGGTGTCGCCGGGGCGGGCGGCGGCGGCCGCGGAGGCGATGGCGATGGCCCGGTCCGGCTCGACGGTGACGTGTCCGCGTTCGTGGGCGGGGACCTCGGCGGCGCCGGCCAGCATGGCGGACAGGATCGCCAGCGGGTCCTCCGAGCGGGGGTTGTCGGAGGTGAGGAAGGCGCTGTCGGCCAGCCGGGCGCAGGCGGCGCCCATCGCGGCGCGCTTGCCGCGGTCCCGGTCGCCGCCGCAGCCCAGCACGATGTGGATGCGGCCCTCGGTGACCTTGCGCAGCGCCCGCAGGACGGACTCGACGGCGTCGGTCTTGTGGGCGTAGTCGACCAGCGCCAGGTAGTCCTGTCCGGCGTCGATCCGCTCCAGGCGGCCGGGGACGCCGGGGACCGCGGCGACGCCGTCGGCGGCGGTGCGCGGGTCGAGGCCGGCGGTGACCAGCGCGGTGATGGCGGCCAGCGTGTTGGCGACGTTGAACGGGCCGGGCAGCGGGGCGGCGGCCGGGACGCGTTCGCCGCTGGGGCCGATCGCGGTGAAGGTGCTGCCCAGCGGGCCGACCTCGACGTCCTCGGCGCGCCAGTCGGCGTCCGGGTGGCCCTCGGCGCTGTAGGTGGTCACCGGCACGCCCGCCTCCTTGACCAGGCGGCGGCCGTACTCGTCGTCGAGGTTGACGACGCCGACCCGGTTGCGCTCCGGGGTGAACAGCTGCGCCTTGGCCTGGAAGTAGTCCTCCATGTCCCGGTGGAAGTCCATGTGCTCCGGGCTGAGGTTGGTGAAGACGGCGATGTCGAAGACCGCGCCGTCGACCCGGCCGAGCACCAGGGCGTGGCTGGAGACCTCCATGACGACCGCGCGGGTGCCGCGTTCGCGCATGGTGGCGAACAGCGCCTGCAGGTCGGTGGCCTCCGGGGTGGTGCGTTCGCTCTTGACCCGGTCGTGGCCGATGCGCGACTCCACGGTGCCGATCAGCCCGGTGGCCTCGCCGTACGCCGCGCGCAGCCCGCCTTCGACCAGGTAGGCGGTGGTGGTCTTGCCGGAGGTGCCGGTGATGCCGATCTGGAGCAGGTCGTCGCCGGGGGTGCCGTAGATGCCGGCCGCCAGCTCCCCCATCCGGGCCCGCGGTTCACCGGCCAGCAGCACCGGCAGGCCGGTGGCGGCGGCCCGGTCGAGGCCGGCCGGGTCGGTCAGCACGGCGACGGCGCCGCGTTCGGCGGCCTGGGCGGCGAAGTCGGCGCCGTGGAAGCGGGCACCGGGCAGGGCGGCGTAGACGTCACCCGGGCGCACCGCGCGGGAGTCGTGGGTGATCCCGGTGGCGGGTGATCCGCCGGCCGGGGCCGCGACCCCGAGCGCCGCGGCCAGTTCCGCGAGGGGGGTGGGGCGGACCTGGTCCGGCCGTGGCAGGCCCGGGGCGGCCGAACCCTGAGACGTTGAGGGCTGATCAGCGAGTGGCACGGCGGTGAGGTTACCGGGCGGGCCGGGCTCGGGGCGAAAAGGCCCCGGGCGGGCACTGTGGTGTTTGGTTCCCGAATCGTCGGATGGTGTGATCGTTGTCACGGTGGCCTCCTACCTCGCGGGCTTCCCGGACCGGGCCGGAGTCCCCGGATCGAAGGTGACCGGCACTTGGGGCGCCTGCGCTCCGGAGGGCGGGACCTGAAGGGTCTTCAGTGCGAACTCCATCACCTGTTTGAAGACCGGGCCACAGATGGAGCCGCCGAAGTAGGACCCGACGGTCGGGTTCTGGATCACGCAGGAGACGGTGACCCGGGGGTCGTCGGCGGGCGCGAAGCCCATGAACGACGAGGTGTAGCCGTGGTAGCGGCCGGTGGCCGGGTCCACCCGGTTGGCCGTACCGGTCTTTCCGGCCACCTGGTAGCCGGGGATCTGGGCCATGGTGCCGGTGCCCATCTCGCTGCCGACGACCGATTCGAGCATCTGGGTGACGGACTTGGCGGTCGCGGCGGTCACCACCCGGGTGCGCCGCGGGGCGGACGCCGGGGTGAAGCGGCCGTCCGGGCCGGTGGTGCCCCGCACCAGGCTCGGCGTCACCCGCACACCGCCGTTGGCGATGGTGGAGTAGATCGAGGTGGCCTGCATGGCGTTGACCGACAGGCCCTGGCCGAACGGGATGGTGTACTGCTGCGAGGTCGACCAGTCCTGCGGTGCGGCCAGGATGCCCGGGGTCTCGCCGGGGAAGTCCAGGCCGGTCGGGTCGCCGATGCCGAACTTCTTCAGGTACGAGTACAGCACCCGGTCCGCCTGCGCCTGGGTGCTGCCGAGCTGGCCGGTGGCCATGATCGTGCCCATGTTGCTGGACTCCGCCAGCACCCCGGCCAGCGTGAGGTCCTCGGTGCCGTGGTCGGTGTCGTCGTGGAAGACCCGGTCGCCGCGCTGGAGGGTCGGCGGGACCACGACGTGGGTCAGCGGGGTGGCGACGCCCTGGTTGATGACGGCCGACATCGACATCAGCTTGCTGACGCTGCCCGGCTCGTAGGCGTCCTGCAACGCCGGGTTGCCCAGCGCGGCGGGGTTGGCGTCCGCCAGGTCGTTGGGGTCAAAACCGGGCGCGTCGGCCATCGCCAGCACCTGGCCGCTGCGCACGTCCTGCACGACGACGTAGCCGCGGTCGGCCTTGGACTTCTTCACCTGGTCGGTGATGGCGTTCTGCGCGGCCCACTGGATGTCGCGGTCCAAGGTCAGTTCGACGTCGGTGCCCGGCACCGCCGCCTGCTCCTGGATGCCGGCCTGCGGGATCATCTGGCCGCCGGACTGGGCGTAGGTCATCGTGCCGGGGCGGCCGGTCAGCTCCTTGTCGAACTCCGCCTCCAGGCCGCCGGCGCCGCGCTGGGCGGCGTTGACGAAGCCCAGCACGCCGGCCGCGAGGGTGCCGTTGGGGTAGACCCGCTTGCTGGTCGGTTCGGCCAGCACCCCGTTGAGCAGGCCGGGCAGGCCGTGTTCGGACGCCTGGCCGGCCAGTTTGTTCTGCAGGGCCTTGACCTGGTTCCACACCTGCGGGCTGCGGCCGCGCGCCAGCAGCACGTAGCGGGACCTGGGGGTGGCCAGCTGGGCGGCGATGGTCTTCGCGTCGCCGCCCAGCAGCGGCGCCAGCAGCTTGGCCGCCTTCTGCGGTGCGCCGGAGACCTTGGCCTGGCCGGGGGTGAACAGGTACGGGTCGGCGGTGATGTCGTAGGCGTCGACGGTGGTGGCCAGCGGCACGCCGTCGCGGTCGGTGATGTCGCCGCGCTGGGCGGCGATCTGCACCGGCTGGTAGCGGTTGACGTCGGCCTTGGCGTCCAGCGTGGTGGCGTCGACGATCTGGACCTGGACGAGCCGGATGACGAACGCCGCCATCACCAGCGTCAGCAGCACGCTCAGCAGCCGCAGCCGCGGCTTGGGGCGCCCCAAGCGCAGCGCCGCGCCGGCCGGCGGCCCGTGGGGCGGCCGGACCGGGCCGCGGCCGCCGCCGGCCCGCGGCGGGCCGCGGGGGCCCACGGCCGGGCGGACCGGGCGGGTGGGACGGGGCAACTGGCCGGGCCGCGGCCGTTTCTGCTCGGTCACGCGCTCACCTTCCGGTGGTCGGGGAGGCGCCCGCGCCGCTGGTCCGCGCCTGCGTGGACGGGTCGATGGTGGGCAGCGCGGTGGAGCCCGGCGCCAGCGAGGGCGCCGGGGCGGCGGCCGGCGGGGGCGGCGGCGGGGCGGGGGCCTCGCCGGGCACGCCGCGCACGGTGCCGTTCGGCCGCAGGAACGCCGGGTTGCCGCCGGGGACCATGCCGAGCCGGTGGGCCTTCGAGGCCAGCTCACCGGGGGCGGAGTCGCGGTCCACGTCCTGCTGGAGCGCCTGTTCCTCGTCGGTGTACTGCTGGGTCTGCTTCTTGTACTTCGACAGCTGGAACGCGCCCTGGTTGACGGAGGCGTTCAGCAGCAGCAGCGAGATCAGGCCGGTGGCCAGCAGGGCGACCACCAGCAGCACGAACGGTGCCCGGGCGGCGCGGCGGTCCCGGCCGCCGGACAGCATCCGGGTCAAGGTGGGCCGGGGCCGCGCCGCCGGGGTCACCGCCGGTTCCCCGCGGTGACGTCCTCGCGCAGCCGTTCGGCACCGCGCAGCCGGGCCGGCGCCGCCCGGCGGTTCTCGGCGATCTCCTGCTCCCCGGGCAGTTCGGCGCCGCGGGTCAGCAGCTTCAGCCGGGGCTGGTAGCGCTCCGGGACCACCGGCAGGCCGGGCGGCGCGGTGGTGGCGGCGCCGGCCGCGAGCACCTGCTTGACCACCCGGTCCTCCAGCGACTGGTACGACAGCACGGCGATGCGGCCGCCGACCGGCAGCGCGGCGACCGCGGCGGGGATGGCCCGCTCCAGCACGGCCAGTTCGCGGTTGACCTCGATGCGCAGCGCCTGGAAGGTGCGCTTGGAGGGGTTGCCGCCGGTGCGCTTGGCGGCCTGCGGCAGCGCGGCGCGGATCAGCTCCACCAGCCGGGCGCTGTTGGTGAACGGTTCCTTCTCGCGTTCGCGGACCACCGAGTCGACGATCTTGCGGGCGAACTTCTCCTCGCCGTAGGAGCGCAGGATGCGCACCAGCTCACCGGGCGGGTAGGTGTTGAGGACCTCGGCGGCGGAGATGCCGGTGCCCTGGTTCATCCGCATGTCCAGCGGCGCGTCCCGGGCGTAGGCGAAGCCGCGGTCGGCCTCGTCGAGCTGCATGGAGGAGACCCCGAGGTCGAACAGGATGCCGTCGGCCCTGGGGATGCCCAGCCCGTCGAGGACGTCGGGCAGTTCGTCGTAGACGGCGTGCACCAAGGTGGCCCGGTCCCCGAACGGCGCCAGCCGCTCGCCGGCCAGCCGCAGCGCGGCCGGGTCGCGGTCGACGCCGACCAGCCGGGCGGCCGGGAAGGTGGTGAGCAGCGCCTCGCTGTGGCCGCCGAGGCCGAGGGTGGCGTCCACCACGACCGCGCCGGGGGCGGCCAGGGCGGGGGCGAGCAGGTCGAGACAGCGCCGGAGCATCACCGGCACGTGCAGCGCGGGCACGGTCACCGCCCCTTTCCGGCGTGGCCGGTGTGCGGCGCGGGCCGCGGGGACGGTGTGTGGCTGGTGGTGCTCATGTCGCCCTCTGGTCGGACTGGGCCGCCCGGCGCGGGGTCGCGCCGGGCCTGGGGTGCGGGTCGTCGGCCCGGCCGCGGTGTCCCGGGGTGCGGGGCGTCGCGGGCGCCGCGCGGTCCGCGCGGCGGGCCCGGGCCGGACGTGGCGCCGGGTCCCCGCCCGCTCGCAGGGAAGTGGCCGGCTGGCGCCGGGGAAGTAGCACCAGCAGACCGTGGAGCGGGAGGAGGCCCGGTGGCACGTACGGGTGTGCGCGGGCGGGCGGCGGTCCGGGCGGACCGGGGCGCCGGGGTCACAGTATTCCGGGCAGCACCTCCTGGGACAGCGCCGAGAAGCTGTCCTCCTGCCCGGCCAGGTAACTCTCCCAGGCGGCCGCGTCCCAGATCTCCACCCGGCTGTTGGCGCCGATGACCGCGCAGTCGCGGACCAGGCCCGCGTAGTCGCGCAGCGCCTGCGGAACGGTGATGCGGCCCTGCTTGTCCGGGACCTCGTCGCTGGCGCCGGCGAACAGCACCCGCATGTAGTCCCGGGCGTTCTTGGAGGTCACCGGCGCGCGGCGCAGCTGCTCGGTCACCGACCGGAACTCCGTCAGCGGCCAGACGCACAGGCAGCGTTCGTGGCCCCGGGTGACGACCACGCCGTCGGCGAGCTGGTCGCGGAACTTCGCCGGCAGCACCAGGCGGCTCTTGTCGTCCAGCCGGGGCGCGTAGGTCCCGAGGAACATCCGCACCTCCCGCTCGCTCGTCCCGCCGCCTGCGCCCTCCCACTTCGCGCCACTTTACTCCACCGCCTCCCACCGTCAACCGCCGACCGGACCGCCATCCGGGCGGTGTTCGGCGAGAAACCGCAGGCCAGGGGGGTGGTTCGGGGGACGGCCGCGGAGTGCGGGGCACGGCGGCGGCGGAGCGCGGGCGGCCGACCGCGCTCCGGGGCGCGCGGCGCGGGGCGGCCGATCGCCGCCGCACGGCGCGAAGTTCACCCGTACGGCTGAGCGCGCGCCCCGTGTGGGCTACCTCACCGCGGCACCGAATTGACGGATTCGCCCCCGGCCGGAACGCGACGGAAAGCGGTCGGCCGTCTACCGTCAAGGACATGCCGAGTCCCGAGTCAGTTCCCTCCCGACCCAACGCCGGATCGATAACCGATCGTCTGGTCGCGGCCAACGAGCGCTACGCGAGCGCGTTCACCGATCCCGGCATGGACGCGCGGCCGGTGCTGAAGGTCGCCGTCGTCGCCTGCATGGACGCCCGCATCGACCTGCACGCCGCGCTCGGCCTGCACCTGGGCGACTGCCACACCATCCGCAACGCCGGCGGTGTGGTCACCGACGACACCATCCGCTCCCTCACCATCAGCCAGCGGGCGCTGGGCACCGAGTCGGTGGTGCTGATCCACCACACCGGCTGCGGTCTTCAGTCGCTCACCGAGGACTTCCGCACCGACCTGGAACGCGAGGTGGGACAACGGCCGACCTGGGCGGTGGAGTCGTTCACCGACGCGGAGCAGGACGTGCGGCAGTCGATCAACCGGGTCCGCACCTCGCCGTTCCTGCCGCACACCGGCGACGTCCGCGGCTTCGTCTTCGACGTGCGCACCGGCCGGCTGCGGGAGATCACCGCCGCGCCGGGCGGGACCAACCGGACTTCCCACCGGGAACCGTGACGCGGAGGCCCGGTAAAGGCCAGAATGCAACGAGCGCGCCGGGCGACCGGCCGCGCCTATCGGGGAGGTCCGGCCGCCCGCAGGGCCGCCGGACCATGGACAAGAGCCTCCGGTGCCCGGCACCGGAGGCTTTCATGGCCTAGGAGGGCCGGGGTGACGACCTACGAATCGCGAGCGGGGCTCGGCGATCTGACCGCGATCGTGGCGCGGGTGCGCGACTCGGTGGAGCGGGTGATCGAGGGCAAGCCCGAGGTCGTACGGCTGGCGCTGACCGTTCTGCTGGCCGAGGGCCACCTGCTGATCGAGGACGTGCCGGGCGTCGGCAAGACGATGCTGTCGAAGGCGCTGGCCCGCTCCATCGACTGCACGGTGCGGCGCATCCAGTTCACGCCCGACCTGCTGCCCTCCGACATCACCGGGGTCAGCGTCTTCGACCAGCAGCGCAACGAGTTCGAGTTCAAGCCCGGCGCGGTCTTCGCGCAGATCGTGGTCGGCGACGAGATCAACCGCGCCTCGCCCAAGACCCAGTCGGCGCTGCTGGAGTCGATGGAGGAGCGCCAGGTCACCGTCGACGGCAACACCTACCCGCTGCCCGGCCCCTTCATGGTCATCGCCACCCAGAACCCGGTGGAGATGGAGGGCACCTACCCGCTGCCGGAGGCGCAGCGCGACCGGTTCATGGCCCGGGTCGCGATCGGCTACCCCAGCCCGGACGCCGAACTGCGGATGCTCCAGGCGCACGGCGGCGTCAGCCCGCTGGACGACCTGCGGCCGGTGGCGCACGCCCACGAGATCGTCAAGCTGATCGAGGCGGTGCGCACCGTGCACGTGGCGCCGCCGGTGCTGCGGTACGCGGTGGAGCTGGTCAACGCCACCCGCGACCACCCCGAGCTGCGGCTGGGCGCCTCGCCGCGCGCCACGCTGCACCTGGTGCGGGCGGCCCGGGCGGCGGCCGCGCTGGACGGCCGGGACTTCGCCCGCCCCGACGACCTTCAGGAGCTGGCGTCGGCCGTGCTGTCGCACCGGCTGCTGCCCAGCGCGCAGGCGTACACCAACCGCCGCACCGCCGAGGAGACGGTCGCCGACATCGTGGCCCGCACCCCGGTGCCGCAGGCGCACAGCCCGTGGGACCAGGCGGTCCGGTGACGCGGCCGGGCGACCCGGCCGGCGCGGGAGGGTCCGCGGCCCGGGGCCGCGGGGCCGGACCGCCCGACGGCGCGGGGCCGCCGGCCGGCGGCGGTCTGCGGCAGGCGTTCGGCGGACTGACCACCCGGGGCCGGTCGTTCCTGGCGGCGGGGGCCGCGGCGTGCGTGTGCGCCTACCTGCTGGGCCAGTCCGACCTGCTGCGGGTCGGACTGCTGATGGCGGTGCTGCCGCTGGTGTGCGTGCTGGTGCTGTTCCGCGTCCGCCACCAGGTGACGGGCGGCCGGTCGCTGGCGCCGTCGCGGGTGGAGGCGATGTCGCAGGCACGGGTGTCGCTGCGGCTGGAGAACGTCTCCCGGCTGCCGACCGGCCTGCTGATGCTCCAGGACCAGGTCCCGTACGTCCTGGGCCCGCGGCCGCGGTTCGTCCTGGACCGGGTGGAGGCCGGCGGCACCCGCGAGGTGTCCTACCGGGTGCGTTCCGACCTGCGGGGGCGCTACGAACTCGGGCCGCTGCAACTGCGGTTGACCGACCCGTTCGGCATGTGCGAGCTGACCCGCTCGTTCGGCGACGCCGACACGCTCACCGTGGTGCCGCGGGTCGACCCGCTGCCGCCGGTGGGCCTGGCGGGCCGGGCGGCGGGGCGCGGGGAGAGCCGCGACCGGTCGCTGGCGCTGTCCGGCGAGGACGACGTCATCCCGCGCGGCTACCGGCACGGTGACGACCTGCGCCGGGTGCACTGGCGGTCCACCGCGCGCTACGGGCAGCTGATGGTGCGCCGCGAGGAGCAGCCGCAGCGGTCGTACTGCACGGTGCTGCTGGACACCCGGCGCGGCGCCTACCCCGGTGCCGGGCCGGACTCGGCGTTCGAATGGGCGGTCTCCGGCGCGGCGTCGGTCGCCGTGCACCTGATGGAACGCGGGCTCGCGGCCCGGCTGCTGACCGACGACGGCGCCGGCGCGCCGGGCCGGGACAGCGGCCCGGACGGCTGGTCCGGCGCGGACCGGCCCGAGGCGACCGGCACGCTGCTGGAGGCGCTGGCGGTGGTGGACCACTCCGGCAACACCGGCTTCACCCGGGCCCGCGAGGCGCTGCGCGACCACCCCGGCGGGCTGCTGGTGGCGTTCGTCGGGGAGGTGGCGGCCGAGGACGCCGAAGTGCTGGCCCGGATGCGGCACCGCACGGCCGGCGCGGTGGCGTTCGTGCTGGACGGGCGGGACGACGGCGCCGACGGCGCCCGGGCCGGGATCGACGTGCTGCGCGGCGCCGGGTGGACCGTGCTGCTGGTCCGGCCGGGCGACGAACTCGCCGACCTGTGGCGGCAGGCCGACCGGGCCCACCGGCAGGCGGCGGACCAGAAGGGATTCGTGTGATGAGCGGTCGGGCCCGGATGGCGTTGTGCGCCACGCTGGCGACCTTGCTGACGTCCCTGTCGCTGCTGCCGCTGGCCGCGCCGATGGGCTGGTTCGGCGAGGCGGTGCTGCTGGTGGTGGCGCAGGCCGCGCTGGGCGCCGCGGTGCGCCGGGCTCCGCTGCCGCGGCCGCTGACCGTGCTGGCGCAGTGCGTGGGCACGCTGCTGCTGCTGACGCTGTTCTTCGCACCGGAGCAGGCGGTGCTGCTCTTCCTGCCGGGACCGCAGGCGGTCGCCCGGCTGGTCCAGCTGGCCTCGCAGGGCGCCAACGACGTCGGGCAGTACGCGATCCCGGCGCCGGTGACGGCCGGCATCCGGCTGCTGCTGGTCGGCGGGGTGCTGCTGGTGGCGCTGGTGGTCGACGTGGTGGCGGTGACGTACACCAGCGCCGCGGTGGCCGGGCTGCCGCTGCTGGCGCTGTTCTCGATCGCCTCCGGGCTGGCCACCGGCGGCGACCGCTGGCTGTGGTTCGTGCTGGCGGCGCTGGGCTACCTGGTGCTGCTCCTGGCGGAGGGCCGCGACCGGCTGTCGCGCTGGGGGCGGGTCTTCAGCGGCACGCCGCGCCGGACCGCGTTCTCGGGCGCGCCGGTCGCCCAGGACGGCGGCGGCGACGGGCCACCGCTGGCGGCGGCCAGGACCGGGCGGCGGATCGCGGTGCTGGTGCTGGGCATCGCGCTGCTGGCCCCGGTCGCGCTGCCCGCGATGGGCGCCGGGCTGCTGGGGCCGGCCGGCGGGGGCGGCCTGGGGCGCGGTGACACGATCACCGCCGTCAACCCGCTGGTGTCGTTGCAGAACAGCCTCAACCAGCCGGACGACCGCGAGGTGCTGTCGTACCGCACGAACGCCGGCGCCGGCGGGGTCTACCTGCGCATAGTGACCCTCGACCAGTTCGACGGCACCGCCTGGCGGGCCTCGCAACGCAAGGTCACCGACCTGCCGACCGCGCTGCCCGCCCCGGCCGGCCTGACCGCCGCGGTGCGCTCCAAGCCGTTCTCCACCTCCGTCGCCGCCGCCCACGGCTACGCGCAGAACTACCTGCCGATGCCGTACCCGGCCACCCGCGTCCAGGTCAACGGCTCGTGGCGGTACGAACCCGAGGGCCGCACGGTGGTCGGCGACAGCGGCCAGACCACGTCCGGCACCACCTACCAGGTGCAGAGCCTCCAGGTCGATCCCACCGCCCGGCAGCTGGCCGACGCCCCCGCGCCGCCCGCGGCGCTGGAGAAGGAGTACACCCGGGTGCCCGCCTCGCTGCCGCCGGTCGTCAAGGCGACGGCCGAGCAGGTCACCCGCGGGGCCCCCGACGCCTACGACCAGGCCGTCAAGCTCCAGAACTGGTTCACCACCACGGGTGGCTTCACCTACGACACGCAGGTCGCCGAGGGCAGCGGCACCGAGGCGATCACCCAGTTCCTGCGCGACAAGCGGGGGTTCTGCGTGCACTTCGCCTTCACCATGGCGGCGATGGCCCGCACCCTGGGCATCCCGGCCCGGGTGGACGTCGGCTTCGTCCCGGGCACCCAGCAGCCCGACGGCTCCTGGACGGTCGGCCTGAAGGACGCGCACGCCTGGCCCGAGCTGTACTTCCAGGGCGTCGGCTGGACCCGGTTCGAGCCGACGCCGAGCCGCGGCAGCGCCCCGGACTACGCGCGCGGCCCGGCCGCCCCCGGCGGCACCGACCAGCCCGCCCCCTCGGCGTCCGCCCCGGCGGCCCCGGCCGACACCGCGTCCGCCGCACCGCACTGCGGTTCGGCGGACCGGCGCACCGGCGGCTGCTCGGCCGGCGGCGACGGTCCCATCGGCGGCCCCACCACGGGCGGCGGCACCGACACCGGCCTGCTGGCTGGCGCGGCCGCCCTCCTCGCCCTGCTGGCCCTGGCCTGCGTGCCGATGCTGTGGCGGGTACGACTGCGCGCGACGCGGCTGTCCGCCGGGGGTGCGGCCTCCGGCGGGGCGGTGGCGTTCGACGGGGGCGTGGCCTCCGGCGGGGGCGTGGCCTCCGGCGGGGGTGCGGTGGCTGGGGGTGCGGTGGGGGCCGGTGGAGGCCCGGCCGACGGTGCGGTGGGCTCCGGCGGGGGCGTGGCCTCCGGCGGGGGTGCGGCCTCCGGCGGGGGTGCGGCCTCCGGCGGGGGTGCGGTGGCTGGGGGTGCGGTGGCTGGGGGTGCGGTGGGGGCCGGTGGAGGCCCGACCGACGGTGCTGTGGGCTCCGGTGGCGTACCGGTCGACGGTGCCGTCGGGGGGGCCGGGGTGGCCGGGGCGGTGTTCGTCGACGGCACGGCGGCCGACGGGGAGCGCACGATGAACGCCTGGCGGGAGCTGGTGGACTCCGCCTGGGACTACGGGCTGCCGCCGGAGGCGTCGCAGACCCCGCGATCGGCGGCGGACCGGCTGGTCGCACGGGCCCGGCTGACGGCGGAACCAGCGGCAGCGGTCCTGCGGGTCCGCGACGCCGTCGAGCAGGCCCTCTACGCCCGGTACCCGCTGCCCGCGCCCGCGGTGGCCGACGACGTGCGGCTGGTCCTGCGCGCCCTGGCCGAGCGGGCGAACGGTCCCGCCCGACTCCGCGCCCTGCTGGCCCCCCGGTCGGCGCTCCGGGTCCTGTGGCGCTGGCAGACCCGCTGGTCGGCGGCCCGCGTCGCCGTGGCGAACGCGCTCACCCCCCTCACCGCCCGCTTCGCCCCCGGCCCTCCGGCGGACCCGGGGGCGTAGGGCATGCGGGGTCCCCCGGGGGAGGCACCGGGGGGACCCCGCGGGGGCACCGGGGTCGGGCGGTAGGTGTCCCGGCGGAGGTGTCTCCCGGGCGGTGTCGGGGCCGGGGGGCGGAGTCCGGTCTCCGGGGGAAGGGCGGACGTCGGAGGCGGAAGTCGGCCTCCGGGGGAAGGGCGGACGTCGGAGGCGGACGTCGGCCTCCGGGGGAAAGGCGGACGTCGGAGGCGGTGCGGGGGTCGGGTCGGCGCCCGGGGCGGTGCCACACGGTGCCGGGGCGGGAGCGGACCGGGGGCCCGGGGTCGGGTCGACGCCCGGGGCGGTGCCACGCGATGCCGGGGCGGGAGAGGACCGGCGGGCCCGGGGTCGGGTCGACGCCCGGGAGCGGGTCGGCGCCCGGGAGCGGGTCGGCGCCCGGGAGCGGGTCGGCGCCCGGGAGCGGGTCGGCGCCCGGGAGCGGGTCGGCGCCCGGGAGCGGGTCGGCGCCCGGGAGCGGTTGGACGCCGGGACGGTGCCGCGCGACACCGGAGGCGCTCCCCCGGCACCGGATGCGCTCCCCCAGCGCCGGAAACGCGTCCCGCACCGGAAGCGTCTCCCACACCCGGCAGCAGCCGGACCGCGGACCGGCCCCCTGCGCCGCGCCGCGCCGCCGGCACCGGCACAGGACCGCGGCGGCCCAACAGGTGGCGGGCCGGAGCCGGGACGACAGGCGAACGGTGGCAGCGGCAGCCGGCGGCAGCGGGACACCGGCGGGAGCACGGCGGCGAGACCCGCGGGAGCACGACGACAAGAAGGGAGCGGTCCCGGGTGGGGACCGCTCCCTTCACGTCGGATGATCGTCTGAACGGATCAGGTGATCGTCCGCCGTCGTGCTGTCGTGTGATCGTTCCGCGGAACCGCGGTCGTCCTCACATGCCCTGCTGCTCGTCGCGACGCCGTTGCCAGCGTTCCTCGATGCGGTCCATGACGCGGCCCTTGCGGCGCTGGTTGTGCCGGCCGAACGGGCCCGGGCCGTGACCGGGCTGTATGGCCTGCGGGCCCATCGGACGCGAACGCCGCCACGCCGTGATCCCGAACGCCGCACTGCCCAGCATGACCAGGAACCCGGCCACGCTGATCCAGATGATCTCCTCGATCACCCCGCCCATCAGGAGCGCGATGCCCACCGCGAAACCCGCTACCGCCTGGTAGACCCGCCGACGAGTGAACGTGCGCAGCCCGCTTCCCTCAAGCGCCGACGCGAATTTGGGATCTTCGGCGTACAGCGCTCGCTCCATCTGCTCGAGCATGCGCTGCTCGTGCTCCGAGAGCGGCACGGAGTCCTCCTACTCGTCGATCGCCGGGGGGCGACCGTTACGACCCTTTCAGGATAGGCAGGGATTCGCCCCCGTGAAACCCGCCCCACTGCGCCAATCAACCCACTGCGCCATCCGCCCGCCGGCCGGGAGCACACGCACGGAGTGACGATGAAGTGCATTCCCCGGCCATCGGTTCATCATGCTGTCGTGGTTTACCCAGATCATACGTTCTGAGGGCGCGAATCGGGCGAGACGCCGGATCGCGCCCACCCCACACCCCGCCCGCGCCGAACGGAACGGGTCCGCCGCCCCGAACGGAACCCGTGGGCCACCCCGGACAGCACCGGTCGGCCACCCCGGACGGGCCCGGCCGGCCACCCCGGACAGCACCGGTCGGCCACCCCGATCGGGACCGGTCGGCCACCCCGGACAGCACCGGTCGACCGGCGGCCACGGACCCCCGGACGCCCCCGGAGGGACCCGTCAGCCGCGCCGGGCCAGTACGTGCAACTGGGTCGCGATGGAGCGGAACGCCGGCAGCGCGGCGGCCGCCAGTTCCAGCTGGAGCAGCGCCTCCAGCTGCCCCGGCTCGGTGTCCACCAGCACGCCCGGGACCAGGTCGGCGAAGACCCGCACCCCGTGCACTGAGGCCACGTCCAGGCCGGCCGCGGTCACCAGCCGGGTCAGGTCCTCGCCGGTGAAGCGGCGCGGCAGCGGGTCGCCCTCGCCCCAGCGGCCGTCCGGGTCGGCCAGCCCGCGCTGCGCCTCGGTGAAGTGGCCGGCGATGGCCCGTGCCAGCACCGCGCCGTTGCGCCCGGCCGCCAGCAGGCTCAGCGTGCCGGACTCGCGCAGCGCGCCCACCACGTTGCGCAGCGCGCCCTCCGGGTCCTCGACGTACTCCAGCACGCCGTGGCACAGCACGACGTCGTACGCCTCCCGGTCCACCACGTCGAGCAGCCCGTGGGCGTCCCCCTGTACGGCGCGCACCAGGTCGGTGACCCCGGCCTCGGCGGCGCGGCGCTCCAGGGCGAACAGCGCGTCGGGGCTGGGGTCGACCACGGTGACGCGGTGGCCGAGCCGGGCGACGGGCACGGCGAAGTTCCCGGTGCCGCCACCGGTGTCCAGCACGTCGAGCGCGTCGTCGCCGCTGCGGCCGCTGTGCTTGGCCTGCCGGTCCAGCGCCTCCCGCAACACCTCCCAGACCACAGCGGTGCGCAGGGACGCTCGGGGTCGCAACGGGTCTGACACGGCGGGGTGTCTCCTCAACGCGGCATCGCCACCGGCTGTGGGCTCGCGATGCGGAACGGACTCGGCCGTCCCCACCCTAGAGCCTCCGCACCTCCCGGGCCCCTCACCCGTCCACCCCGCGGGACGGCCCGTTCCCGGCCCGGACCAGCGCGATCACCCCGGCGGCCGGCCTCCCCGCCGAACTCCCCGTCGTACCCGCCGCCGCACCCCCGCCGCACCCGCCGCCGGGCCCCCTTCGTATCCGCTCGTATCCGCGCGGCGGCGGGGACGACGGCAGGGGTGACGGCGGGTGCGGGCCCGGGGTCAGGCCGGTTCGGCCGCGGCCGAGGGCAGCGGGGCCTGGAGGGCCAGCAGCCGTTCGACGATGCGGGCGAACATCGACACGGCCCGCACCAGGTCGTCGGCGTCCCGGTCGGTGGCGGCACCGGTTATCCCGGCCTCGGCCCGGGCACGGCGGGCCGCGCCGGAGGCGAACAGGGCGCTCCACTCGGCGAGTTCGGGCGCGGCCTCGGGCAGCACCTCCCAGGCGCTGCGTATCCGCTTGCGGCGATGGTCGGCCTCGGGGTGGGCCCGGACCGCCAGCACGGCGGCGGCGACCCGCAGGGCGGCGAGATGGGCGGTGGCGTAGCGCTCGTTGGGCGCTTCGAGCGCGGCGGCCTCCGCCAGTCCGGTGTGCGCCTGGGCCAGCAGGTCCAGCGCGGCGGGCGGGGCGGGCGCCCGGCGCGTGACGGGGTGGATGTCGCTCGGCGGACCGGACACCGGGGCGGTACCGGCGGTGCGGCGCGTACGGGCGTTGGCGACCATGGGGACCCTCCTGTCGTGGAACGTGAGCGTGCTGTCGAACCGTTGCTGTCGAACACCGCTGCCGGACCGGGTGGCCCAACCGCTGTTCCCATAGTGGGGCACACCACTGACAATCGACCCTGACCTGCGAAAACACGCGTTTCACCGCCCCCTGACGGGCAGGCGGGGAAGGAGGGGAGAATCTGTGCATGAACAGCGCACGACGTGAGATCACCCGGCGCAGGTTGTACGAGGCGGCCGTCACGCTCATCGCGGAGCAGGGCTTCTCCGCCACCACGGTCGACGAGATCGCCGAACGCGCCGGAGTGGCCAAGGGCACGGTGTACTACAACTTCGGCGGCAAGAACGACCTGTTCACCGAGTTGCTGCGGCACGGTGTGGGCACGCTGACCGAGGCGCTGCGCCGGTCCGCGCACGACGCGCTGGCGGCGGGCGGGTCGAGGACCGAGGCGCTCGACGCGATGATCGGCGCCGCACTGGACTTCGTCGCCCGCCGTCCGGCGTTCACCCGGCTCGTCGTGGCCGAGCTGTGGCGCACCAACCGGCCCTGGCAGGCAACCTTGGTGACCGCCCGTCAGGAGGCCGTCGCGGTGCTGGAGACGGTGCTGGCCGAGGCGGTGGAACGCGGCGAGCTGGACGAGGCCACCGATGTGCCGCTCACGGCCTCCGCCTTCCTCGGGATGATGCTGTCGACCGCGCTGGACTGGCAGGCGTTCCAGCCCGGCCGCGACATCACCGAGGTCCACGCCGCACTCGCCCGCCTGGCGCGTTGCCGCACCGGAGGAGTGGTGGCCTGACGGGCGGTTGACGTAAGCGGTGCCGACGGAGTGATGCGCCGGTGCGGCCGGTTGACGCGACGGACGCTCGCACGTGGGGTGCGGTGGCGGGCGGTTGACGCGCGGGTGCGGCCGGGTGGGATGGCGGTGCGGCCGGTTGACGCGACAGGCGCTCGCGGGTGACGTGCGGTGGCAGGCGGTTGACGCGACGGTACGGCCGAGTGGGCCGGCGGTGCGGCCGGTTGACGCCTCGGGCGCGCTCGTGGCCGGGAGCGGGCGGACCGGCGGGGAGCGTGCGCGGCCGGCCGGTTCGCACCGGTCCGTTTCCCCCGCCGTCACGCTCCCCGCGGCCCCCGGACGCGTGGTCCGGCCTCCCCCGGTCTCCCGTCCCGCGGACCGCCATTTCCCCCGAACCGGCCGCCCGTGGACCCCCGTTCCCCCGGTTCCCCCGTGCCTCGCGCGCCTTCCGGCACCGCCGCCCCGTGTCGGCGGTGCCGGAAGGGCCGCTCACGGGGACCACTCTGCCCGGCCGGCGGCGCCGCGCCCATCCGTCGCGCTACTCATCTCTCGCTCTGAGTAGGAGTACTCACCTGGCGGACCGGATTGTCGGTGGTGCCCGATACAGTCCCTGGCATGGCACGGATCGCGGTGATCGGCGCGGGCATGGGCTCGCTGGCGGCAGCCGCCCGGCTGGCCGTCGCGGGCCACCGGGTGGTCGTGTACGAGCGCGCGCGGACCTACGGCGGCGGCGTCGGGCAGCTGGCGCGGGACGGTTTCGCGTTCGACACCGGACCGGGGCTGCTGCTCCTGCCGGCCGTCTACCGGGACCTGTTCGTCAAGACGGGCAGGGAACCGCTGGAGCAGTGCGTGGACCTGGTCCAGGTCGATCCGTCCGGCCGCCATCTGCTGGCGGACGGCAGGGAGTTGACGTTGCCGAACGCCTCACGCGGCGGTGTCGTGGCGGCGCTGGACAAGGCGTTCGGCGGCGGCGCCGGCGAACGCTGGAGCACGGTGCTGAACCGGGCCCGCGAGGTCTGGGAGGTCACCCGGCGCCCGCTGCTGGAGGACACGCTCGCGCCGGACACCGCGCCGCTGGGCCGGGACCCCTACCCGGCGCCGCGCCGCGGCCTGCTGCGCCGCGCGGTGCCGCCCACGATCGCGTCCGTCGGCCGCCACGAGCTGCGCGACCCGGGCCTGGCCGCGCTGCTGGACACCGCCGTGCTGGAGTACGGCCTCGACCCGCGCTCGGCGCCCGCGAGCGCGACGGTGCTGCCGTACATGGAGCAGACCTTCGGCACCTGGTACGTACGCGGCGGCCTGCGGGCGCTGGCCGACGCGGTGTACGCGCGCTGCCTGGCACGCGGCGTGGAGTTCCGGTTCGGTACCGGTGTCGAGGAAGTACCGGAGCGGGACGGCCGGGTGGACGGCGTCGTGCTGAGCGACGGTACGCACCAGGCGGCCGACGCGGTGGTGCGCGGCACCCCGGGCCGCGCGCTCGACGGCGACACCGGCCGGCTGACCGTCTGCCTGGCGCTGCGCGGGCCCCGCCCGCCGGACACGGCCCACCGCACCGTCGTCCACGGCCTGGCCGCACCGCACGACGGCACGCCGGACGGCCCCGCTCCCACGGTGACCGTGCTGCGGCCCGACGACCCGGCCCTGGTCCCCGACGCGGACCACGAGGCCGTCCGGCTCGGCGTCACGGTCTGCCCGCACGGCCCCGGCGCGGTGGACTGGGACGCGCCCGGGTACGCGCGGGCGTTCGCCGACCGGGTCGTGGCGGCGGCCCGGGCGGCGATACCGGACCTGCCGGAGCGGGAGCTGTGGCGCGTGGTGCGTACCCCGGCCGACACCGAACGGGAGACCGGCGCCCCGGGCGGTGCGGTGGCAGGACCGGCGCTCGCGGGGGCGGCCGGCGCCTACCTGCGGACCGCCAACCGCCCCGGACCGCAGGGGCTCTACCGGGTCGGCGGCTCGGCGCACCCCGGCGGCGGCCTGCCGCACGCGGGCATGTCCGGCGCGATCGTGGCCGATCTGCTGGCGGGCGGCCCCGGCGGCAGCCGCTGACGAGGCGGTGCCTTCTTCACCGGTGACCAGCCGCTGGGGCCCGCTCACCGGTGACGGGCCCGCTGGGGCTGCCCAGCGGTGACGGGCCGCTGGGGCCTGCTCGATCGCTGGGCGTCAACCGCGGGCGCTCAGTCGTCCCCCGCACCGGTGACCGGTCGCCGACGTCAACCACAGGCGCCGGCGGGTCCGGTTCACCGGCGACCGGCCGTGACGGCGTCACGCACCGCCGACGTCACCGGCCGGAAGCGCCGGCCGGCAACAACGCCCGCGTCAGCCTCCGCCCGCCTCAGTACCCGTACCCCTGGTACGACTCGTACTGCGGGTGGGGCTGTTGGCCGTAGGGGTCGTCCGGCGGCTGCTCGTCGGGGGCGGGGGCGGGGGTGCCCTGCTGGGGGATGTGCTGCTGCTGGGCGGCGTAGGGATCGGCGGTCCAGGTGCCGTCCTGCGGCGCGGCGTCGTAGCCGTAGGGCTGTTGCTGGTACGGGTCCTGCGGGTAGCCGTCGGTGCCGTACTGCGGCTGCTGGTAGGCGGTCTGCCCGTAGCCGGACTGGGGATAGCCGTTCAGCGGGGCGCCGGGCTGCTGCTGGGCCGCGTAGTCCGGCTGGGCCCGGTACGGGTCCGTGCCGTAGTCGGGCTGCGGGGCGTACGGGTCGGCCGGGTAGGGAGCGTAGGACGGGTCGTGGCTCGGCTGCCCGGCGGTGTCGGGGGCGGCGTAACCGGCGGCGTAGGACGGGTCGTGGGCGGGGGCGCCGTTGGCGAAGACGTCGTCGTCCGGGGCGGCGGGCCATCCGGTGCCGGGTGCGTCGGCGCCGTAACCGGGAGTGCCGTGGCCGTCGGCGCCGTAGCCGGAGGTGCCGTTGCCGTACGGGTCGCCGGCGTGGGAGGAGCGGCCGGCGTACACGCCGTACTCACCGGTGTCGTCCGGCAGCGGGGTCGGCGAGTACACCGGCGCGTCGGTCTCCGGTGCGCCGTCCGGGGCACCGTCGTACGCGGCACCGTCATACGTAGTGCCGCCCGACGCGTCGTACCGCTCGCCGTAGGAGTCCTGGGCACCGTAAGGGGCATGGTCGGCGTAGGAGTCCTGGTGGCCGCCCTCGTAGCCGCCGCCGTAGGCGCCTTCGTACCCGGCGTCGTAGGCGGCGGTCGCGGCAGTGGTCGCCGCCGTCTGCCGGGTGCCGTCGTCGAAGGCGTCGAAACCATCGGAGGAGCCGGAGGTGTCGAAACCGTCGAAGCCATCGGAGGTGCCGGAGGCGTCGACAGCCTCGAAGGTGGCGGTGGCATCGAGGTCCTGCCCGGCGGCGGGTTCGGCGAACGGGTCGGCCGCCCCGGGCGGTCCGACCGGGCCGGCGCCAAGGTCCGCGTCGGGGTCCGCGCCGGGACCGTCTGCCGCGGTGCCGCGCCGGCGGCGACTGGAACCGGGTTTGCCGCCGAGCGCCCAGCCGGTGCTGAAGCCGCGCCGGTGGGAGAGCGTCACGAAGGTCTGGCCGGTGCCGAACGCCAGCGCGCCCACCACGATCAGGATCACCTGGGACGCCGCCACTCCGGCGGCCACCCCCAGGAACCCGGTGAAGGCCAGCAGGCGCCAGCGCAACCGTGCCTTGTGCTGGAGCAGCACTTCGGCAAGCAACCACAGCGCGACGACACCGAATGCGATGTAGAGCACCGTGTAGCCCATGTCCGCACTTCCTCACGTTCACCCCGCCGCCGGTGGGCGGCGGGGATCGCCGATCGCGGAGCCCTGTCAGGACCTGTGGTGCAGACCCAGGTTCTCGTAGATTTCCAGGGACGCCGTTGAGTGGTTCAGGGTAATGAAGTGCAGACCGGGAATCTCCTCGGCCATCAGTTCGCGGCACATCTCGGTCGCGAAGTCGACGCCGATGGCCCGGACCGCGGCCGGATCGTCCTTCACAGCGAGGATACGGTCGGCCAGTGCGGCGGGGAACGGCGCGTTGCCCAGCTGGGCGAAGCGCTCGATCTGGCGGACGTTGGTGACCGGCATGATCTCCGGGATGATCGGGGTGTCGCAGCCGGCCGCGGCCGTGCGGTCGCGCAGCCGCAGGTAGTCGGCCGCGTCGAAGAACATCTGGGTGATGGCGAAGTCCGCGCCGGCCCGGCACTTGTCGACGAAGTGCCGGGTGTCGGTGTCGGGGTCGCTGGAGCGCGGGTGCATCTCGGTGAACGCGGCCACGCCGACGCAGAAGTCGCCGGACTCCTTGATGAGCCGGACCAGGTCGGCGGCGTAGTGGACGCCCTCCGCGTGCGGCACCCACTCGCCCATCGGGTCACCGGGCGGGTCGCCGCGCACCGCGAGCATGTTGCGGATGCCGGCGTCGGCGTACTGGCCGATGATGTTGCGCAGCTCGGCGATCGAGTGGTTGACGGCGGTGAGGTGCGCGCAGGGTGTGAGGGTGGTGTCGGACACGATGCGGTCGGTGGCCCGTACGGTGCCCTCGCGGGACGAGCCGCCGGCGCCGTAGGTCACCGAGACGAACGTCGGGCCGACCGCCTCGATGCGGCGGATCGCGTTCCACAGGGTGCGTTCGCCCTTGGCCGTCTTCGGCGCGGCGAACTCGAACGAGTAGGACTGTTCACCGGAGGCGAGCAGCTCACGGATGGTGACCGCGCGATCGGTCCTGGTCGACGACGTTCCAAGGGCCATACCGTTCAGGTTATCCGCCGCGGGAGCCGGACCATAACCGGTATCTCAGGACACCGTGCGGAACGTGGCCGGTCAGCCACCCCTTGCCGCGCCTCCGCGGTCTCCCCCGGCGCCCCTCCCGCACGTTCCGCCGCTTCTGCCACACCCTCCGCCGCTTCTGCGGACCCTCCCGCCCCGGCCCCGTCCGCGCGCCACTGCCTCCTCCCGCCGCGGCCCCCGTCCGCCCGCCACCGTCGTCCGGGCTACCGGAGCGCCCCGGCCACCGCGGCTACTCGCCGGACAGCGGCACCGCGCGGACCGCTGCCGCCAGCCGGGTGGCCGCGGCGGCCGGGTCGGGGGCCTCGGTGAGGGCGCGGACCACCACGACGCGGCGCGCGCCGGCCGCGAGAACCTCGCCGAGGTTGGCCGGATCGATGCCGCCGATGGCGAACCACGGGCGGCCGGTGCCGAGCCCGGCGGCGTAGCGGACCAGCGGCAGGCCGGGGGCGTGGCGGCCGGGTTTGGTCGGCGTGGGCCAGACCGGGCCGGTGCAGAAGTAGTCGGCGCCCGGGTCGGCGGCGGCCGCGGCGGCCTCGGACTCGACGTGGCACGACCGTCCGATGATCATCTCGTCGCCGACGAGGGCGCGGGCGGCCGGCACCGGCAGGTCACCCTGGCCCAGGTGCAGGATGTCGGCGCCGGCGGCGTGCGCGACGTCGGCGCGGTCGTTGACGGCCAGCAGCGCGCCGTGGCGGCGGCAGGCGTCGGCCAGGACCGCGAGGTGGTCCAGCTCCTCGGCGGCCTCCAGCGTCTTGTCCCGCAGCTGGACGACGTCCACGCCGCCGCCGAGCACCGCGTCGAGGAACGCGGGCAGGTCGCCCTGGCGCTTGCGGGCGTCGGTGCACAGGTACAGCCGCGCGCCGGCCAGCCGGGCCCGCAGGGCGGCGGCGCGGCCGGCCGGCGCCGGGGCACCGCCGGGGCGTTCCGGCGCGGGCACGGCGGAGACGGCCGGCCCGGTGGGCCGGCCGTCGGTGGTACGGGTCATGCGGGACTCCCCTGGTCGGCCCGTGCCGGACCGGTCAGGGGCGGGCCGCACGGAGTCAGAGGGCGAGCGCCTGTGCCCTGCGCTTCACCTCGGTACCGCGATTCTCGCGCAGCGCCTGCACGGGCGTGCCGGGCAGGGTCTCGTCAGGGGTGAACAGCCACTGGAGGGCCTCCTCGTCGGTGAAGCCGTCGTCCTTCAGGAGCGTCAGCAGGCCGGGGAGTCCCTTGAGCACCTTGCCGTCCGTGAGGAAGTCGGCGGGAACCATCAGCACCCGGTTCTCCCCGCGGCGGACCGCGATGAACTGGCCCTCCTTGATCAGCGGGCGGATGCGGGTCACTTCGAGGCCCAGTTCCTCCGCCACGTCGGGCAGGGTCATCCAGGACGGTACGAGGGCGTCAATCTTGGTGTCGATCTCGGTCACGGGAGCAAGCCTGCCATCCCCCGGCGACAACCGGTACCCGCGGTGGCGCCCGCCACTCGGCCCGGGCTACCGCCCACCGCGTCCGCCACCCGGGCCACCGCCGCCCACCGCAGCCGCCGACCGGGCCACCGCCGCCCACCGCGTCCGCCACCCGGGCCACCGCCGCCCACCGCAGCCGCCGCCCGGGCCACCGCCGCCCACCGCGTCCGCCATCCGGGCCACCGCCGCCGACCGCAGCCACCTCCCCGGGGCCACCACGCACCGCAGCCACCACCCGGCCCACCGCCGACCGCAGCCGGCGCCGGCTACCCCGGCCGGACCACGCTCTTGAGCGGGACCGCGGGGTCGGCGAGCGCGGAGCGGTCCAGGCGGGTGCCGCGTTCGATGAGTTTGCGGCCCTGGGCCAGGTCACGGGGGCGGCCGACCGCCAGCAGGGCGACCAGTGCGCCGTCGCGCAGCCAGCACACCGACCAGGCGGTGTTGTCGGGGTCGCCGCGCAGGACCAGCTCGTCGCCGTCGCCGTGGTGGCCGGCGTACTGCACGAAGCGGCCGAACTGCTCGGACCAGAAGTACGGCACCGGGTCGTAGGGCTCGTCGCCGCCCAGCAGGTTGGCGGCGGCGGTCAGCGGGCCCTGGACGGCGTTGTCCCAGTGGTGGATCAGCAGCCTCCCGCCGTAGCGGCGCGAGGGGAACGAGGCGCAGTCGCCGACCGCGTAGATGTCGGGCAGCGAGCTGCGCAGCCGGTCGTCGGCCCGCACCGCCAGGTCGCCGTCGAGGTCGACCCCGGACCCGGCCAGCCAGCCGGTGCCGGGGCGGGCGCCGACGCCGATCACCACGGCACCGGCCGGCAGGTGGGAGCCGTCGTCGAGGGTGACGCCGGCCTGCGCGACGCCGGCCACCCGGCGGCCGGTGAGCAGCGTGACGCCGGCCTCGGCGTACCAGCGGGCCATCACGTCGCCGACGAACCCGGGCAGCACGCCGGCCAGCGGGCGCGCGGCGGCCTCGACGACGGTGACCGGGCAGCCCGCCTCGGCCGCCGCGGTGGCGAACTCCGCGCCGATCCAGCCGGCCCCGACCACCACGACGTCGCGGCGGGCCGCCAGCACCGGGCGCAGCGCCTCGGCGTCGTCGACGGTCCGCAGGACGTGCGCGTCGCGGCGGCCGGAGATGCCGGGCAGGGTGCGCGGTTCCGCGCCGGTGGCGATGACCAGCCGGTCGTAGGGCACCGAGCCCTCGGCGGTCAGGACCTCATGGCGGTCCGGGCGCAGCGAGGTGGCCCGCACGCCCAGCCGCAGATCGATGGCGAGCCCGGCGAAGTCGACGTCGAGCGCGGGGTCGTCGACGGTGCCGAGCAGCAGGGCCTTGGACAACGGCGGCCGGTCGTAGGGGCGGTGGGGTTCCTCGCCGAGCAGGGTCACCGAGCCGGTGAAGCCCTGTTCGCGCAGGGCGACGGCGGTGCGCACCCCGGCCATCCCCGCGCCCGCCACCACGACCCGCCGCATGTTCTGATCCACGCTCACCGCCTCACCGTAGCGCCGTACGGCCCGTACGCCGTGCCGCCGGGCGGGAACGGCCGGGTATGGTGACGCCCGTACTGCACTCGCGGGAGCCCGGCGCACCGGGCTGAGAGGGCGGCTGGACGGCCGCCGACCGTAGGAACCTGATCCGGGTCATGCCGGCGAAGGGAGGAGAGGCGTCATGCGGGCGGAGAACGTGTCCGACGTGGTGGTCGTCGGCGGTGGGCTCATCGGACTGGTGACCGCCTGGCGGGCGGCGCAGCGCGGGCTGTCGGTGGCGGTGGCCGATCCGGAACCGGGCGGCGGGGCCGCGCTGGTGGCGGCCGGGATGCTCGCGCCGGTGACCGAGGTCCGGTACGGCGAGCAGCGGCTGCTGGAGCTGAACCTGGCGTCGGCGCTGCGGTATCCGCAGTTCGTGGCGGAGCTGACGCAGGCGTCCGGCACCGATCCGGGCTACCGCCGGTGCGGGACGCTGGCGGTGGCGCTGGACGCGGACGACCGGGCCGAGCTGCGCGATCTGCACGCCTTCCAGCAGCGGTTGGGGCTGTCGGCGCAGTGGCTGACCGGCCGGGAGTGCCGGCGACTGGAACCGCTGCTGGCGCCCGGGGTGCGCGGCGGGCTGCGGGTGGACGGCGACCACCAGGTCGACCCGCGCCGGCTGGTGTCGGCGCTGCTGTGCGCGGCGGAACGGGCCGGGGTGCGCGTGCACCGGGCCCGGGTGGACCGGGTCACGGTGACGGCCGGCCGGGCCACCGGGGTGGAACTGGCGGGCGGCGTCCGCCTGTCGGCCGGCCAGGTGGTGCTGGCGGCGGGTTGTCGCAGCGGCACGATCGGCGGGCTGCCGCCGCGGGTGGTCCCGCCGGTGCGGCCGGTGAAGGGCCAGGTGCTGCGGCTGCGCGGTGCCCGGGGGCCGGCCGGTCCCGGGGCGCTGCTGGGCCGGACGGTACGGGCGGTGGTGCGCGGCGGCCACCTCTACCTGGTGCCGCGCGAGAACGGCGAGCTGGTGGTGGGCGCGACGACGCAGGAGAGCGGCTGGGACACCTCCGTCACCGCGGGCGGCGTCTACGAGTTGCTCCGCGACGCCCGTGAACTGCTGCCCGCCATCACGGAGTTGACCCTGACCGAGACCCCGGTCGGCCTGCGCCCCGGTTCGCCGGACAACGCGCCGCTGCTCGGCCCGACCGCGCTGCCCGGCCTGTCGCTGGCCACCGGCCACTACCGCAACGGGGTCCTGCTGACCCCCGTCACGGGTGACGTGATGGCGCAGGTGCTGACGGGCGGGGGGCTCCCGCCGGAGGCACGGGCGTTCACCCCGGGGCGGTTCGAGGGGGGCGACGGGGATGTCGTCCATGGGGACGCCGTCCATCAGGGCGTCCCGGGGAATCCGGTGGTCGTATGAACGTCATCGTCAACGGGATCTCCCGCGCGTACCCCGAGGGGCTGACGCTCGACCGGCTGGTCGCCACGCTGATCCCCAGCGGTTCCCGGGCCGGCGGGCCGCGCGGGGTGGCCGCCGCCGTCAACGGGACGGTCGTGCCGCGCGGAACCTGGCCGGGGGCGGTCCTGGCGGACGGCGACCGGGTCGAGGTACTGAGCGCGGTGCAGGGCGGATGAACGCGATGACGGAGGGCTCCGGAGCGGACGCGACGGTTTCCGGCGGCGCGGTTTCCGGCGCAACGGTTTCCGGCGCAACGGCTGTCGGCGGCGCGGCTTCCGGCGCAACGGCTGTCGGCAGAACGGCTATCGGCGGCGCGGCCATCGGCGGAACGGCTTCCGGCGGCGCGGCCATCGGTTCCGTGGCCGACGCCTCCGCCCCCGGGGCCGGCGCGGGCGGGGACGATCCGCTGGTCGTCGCCGGGACCGCGTTCGGTTCGCGGCTGATCATGGGCACCGGCGGCGCGCCGAGCCAGGAGGTGCTGCGCCGGGCGCTGGTCGCCTCCGGCACGGAACTGACGACGGTGGCGATGCGGCGGCTGGCGCCCGGGGTGGCCGGTTCGGTGCTTCAGGTGCTGGCGGCCTGCGGGGTGCGGCCGCTGCCGAACACCGCCGGGTGCTTCACCGCCCGGGACGCGGTGCTGACCGCACGGCTGGCCCGCGAGGCGCTGGGCACCGACTGGATCAAACTGGAGGTGGTCGCGGACGAGCGGACCCTGCTGCCCGATCCGGTGGAGCTGCTGGAGGCGGCGGAGATCCTGGTGGACGACGGCTTCACCGTGCTGCCGTACACCAGCGACGACCCGGTGCTGGCGCGGCGGCTGGAGGACGCCGGCTGCGCGGCGGTGATGCCGCTGGGCGCGCCGATCGGCTCGGGGCTGGGCATCCGCAACCCGCACAACTTCCAGCTCATCGTGGAACGCGCCGGGGTGCCGGTGATCCTGGACGCCGGCGCCGGTACGGCCTCCGACGCGGCGCTGGCGATGGAGCTGGGGTGCTCGGCGGTGATGCTGGCCTCCGCGGTGACCCGGGCCCGCGAACCGGAGCTGATGGCGCACGCCATGCGGCACGCGGTGGAGGCCGGCCGGCTGGCGTACCGCGCCGGGCGCATCCCGCGCCGGCACTTCGCCGAGGCGTCCTCCCCGACGGCGGGCCTGGCGTCGTTCCCCGACCCGGAGCGGCCGGCCTTCGGCCCCTGAGGCGGCCGCGGCGACGTGACCGGCGGTACGGTCCACGCCCGGCCGGTCCGGTGTGCTCCGGTCCGGCTCGCTCCGGTCCACCGCGGCCCGGTCCGGTGCGCTCGATGCACTCCGGTCCACCACCGGTACCGCACGGGTCCACCGCGGCCCGGTCCGGCGCAGTCCCCCACCGTCCCGCGGCTTCCGCCCCGCGGCGCACCCGGCGGCCCCGGGCGTTCCGCCGCCGTCACGGTTGTGTTCCGGTACCGCACCGGGCGTGTCGTGGCGGGGACGGGGGCGGGGACGGTGTCCTTGACGGCTCGTACACTCCCCCTGTGGATACGACCATCAAGGATCCGCTGGTCGGGCAGGCGCTCGACGGCCGGTATCTGATCGAGTCACGGATCGCGGTCGGCGGGATGGCCACGGTCTACCGGGCCGTGGACACCCGGCTGGACCGCCTGCTGGCCGTCAAGGTCATGCACCCCGCGCTGGCCGCCGACAGCGCGTTCGTCGACCGGTTCATCCGCGAGGCGAAGTCCGTCGCCCGCCTCGACCACCCCAACGTGGTCAACGTCTTCGACCAGGGCAACGACGGCACGCACGTCTACCTCGCCATGGAGTACGTGGCCGGCTGCACGTTGCGCGACGTGCTGCGCGAGCGCGGCGCGCTCCAGCCGCGCGCCGCGCTCGACATCGCCGAACCGGTGCTGGCCGCGCTGGGCGCCGCGCACCGCGCCGGTCTGGTGCACCGCGACATGAAGCCGGAGAACGTCCTGATCGGGGACGACGGCCGGGTGAAGGTCGCCGACTTCGGCCTGGTACGCGCGGTGGGCACCGACACCACCAGCAGCACCGGTTCGGTCCTGGGCACCGTCTCCTACCTCGCGCCGGAGCAGATCCAGGACGGCGTCGCCGACCAGCGGTCGGACGTGTACGCGTGCGCGATCCTGCTGTACGAGATGCTGACCGGCGCCAAACCGCACAGCGGCGGCACCCCGGCGGCCGTTCTCTACCAGCACCTGCACGAGGACGTGCCGCCGCCGTCCGGGCTGGTCCCGGGCCTGGCGCCGGCGCTGGACACCCTGGTGGCGATGGCGGCCTCCCGCGACCCGGGGCGGCGCCCGGCGGACGCGGTGGAGATGCTGGCGGTCGTCCAGGACGTACGGGCGGCGCTGTCGGACGAGCAGCTGGACGCCGTTCCGGCCACCGCGTTCCCGGCGGGCGCCCCGGCCGACGCCGAGGGCACCACCGTGCTGCCGCGCACGCCCGGCGCCCTGCCGGACGAGGCCGGGCGGCGGCTGAACCACACCACCCGCATGCAACTGCCGCCGGACCTGATCCGCGCGGACGACGGCGCCGACGACGGCCCGGCCGCCGCGGCCGGCGGCCACCGTGCCGCGCCCGCCCGCTCACGGCGCGGCCCGGTCGCGCTGCTGGTGGCGCTGGTCGTCCTGCTCGGCGGCGGCGCGGTCGTGTGGTACGTCAGCGCCGGCCAGTTCACCAACGTGCCCGCCGTGCTGGCCATCAGCCAGGCCCGCGCCGAGCAGCGGCTGCGGTCGGCCGGCCTGGGGGCGCACGTGTCGCAGGCGTACAGCGAGACCGCGGCCAAGGGCACCGTCATCTCCACCGACCCGGGCCCCGGCGGCCGCATCCGGGGCAACGGCGTGGTCGACCTCGTCGTCTCGCGCGGCCCGCAGCGGATCGACGTGCCGCGCCTGGCGGGCCTGCCGCTGGCGAAGGCCCGGCAGCGCGTCACCGCGGCCGGGCTGACCCCCGGCACGGTCTCGAAGGTCTTCGACGCCAACGTGCCGGCCGGATCGGTCGTCTCCACCACCCCGGCGGCCGGCACCCCGCGCCGGACCGGCGACGCGATCGCGCTCACCGTCAGCCGCGGCGCGGCCGTACCGGTGCCCGACGTGGTCGGCTCCACCGTCTCCGACGCCGAACAGGCCCTTCAGGCGGCCGGGTTG
The DNA here is from genome assembly GCF_027947535.2 of Streptantibioticus silvisoli. GTDB lineage: Bacteria > Actinomycetota > Actinomycetes > Streptomycetales > Streptomycetaceae > Streptantibioticus_C > Streptantibioticus_C silvisoli. The sequence goes on along the minus strand of NZ_JAAGKO020000015.1, from coordinate 72,300 downwards.
AAGGCCGACGTCTCCGGCACCCCGGTCTACTCCGACAACGTGCCGAAGGACTCGGTCGCCCAGGAGTCCCCCGGCGCCGGCGGCAAGCTGGCCAAGGGCGACACCGTGCGGTTGTCGGTCTCCAAGGGCCAGCAGCTGTTCAAGGTCCCCGACGTCACCGGCGAGAGCACCGACGACGCGAAGAGCGCGCTGAAGAAGGCCGGCTTCCAGGTCAGCGTCATCAACCTGTTCTTCACCGGCACGGTCTTCAACGAGTCGCCCGGCGGGGGTTCGATGCAGCCGAAGAACACCACGATCACCCTGTGGGCCCGCTGAGGGCCCCCTGACGGCCGGCTGACGGGCCGCTGAGGGCCCGTTGACGCGGCGCTCGTCCCGGCCTCGCGGCTCCGGGGCGCTGCTTTCGGCTCCGGGGCTCGGCTCTTCGCTCCGGGTCACGGCTCTCGGCTCCGGCCTCGCGGCTCTTCGCTCCGGGTCGCGGGTGGGCGGGCGGCGCTAAGGAGGCGGCCGGCGCTACGGAGGCGGCCGGCGCTACGGGCGACGCGGCCGGCGCCACGGAGACGGACCGGCGGCCGGCCGCCCCACGCGAACGCACCGGCGGCCGGCGGCCCTCGCGGCCCGTGGCATGCTGGCAGGCATGACCTCCCCCGCCGGCGCGGACCGCGCCGCCTCGCGCAATCCCGTCGGCGGCCACGTCCCGGTGGCCGGGGGGCTGGCCGCCACCGGACTGGCCTACGCGCGGGAGATCGGCGCGGAGGCCGTGCAGGTCTTCACCGCCAATCCGCGCGGCTGGGCGACCCCGGCCGGCGACCCGGCGCGCGACGAGGCGTTCCGCGCCGGCTGCGCGGAGGGCGCCGGCATCCCGGCGTACGTGCACGCGCCCTACCTGATCAACTTCGGCTCGCACACCCCCGGGACCGTCGACCGCTCGGTGGAGTCGCTGGCCCACTCGCTGCGGCGCGGGCGGGAGATCGGCGCGGCCGGGGTGGTGGTGCACACCGGTTCCGCGACCGGCGGACGCGAGCGCGCGGTCGCGCTGGCGCAGGTCCGCGACCGGCTGCTGCCGCTGCTGGCCGGCCTGACCCGTGACGACGACCCGTGGCTGCTGCTGGAGCCGACCGCCGGGCAGGGCTCGTCGCTCTGCTCCCTGGTGGCGGACCTCGGCCCGTACTTCGACGCGCTGGACCACCACCCGCGCCTCGGCGTCTGCCTCGACACCTGCCACGCGTTCGCGGCCGGCCACGACCTCGCGGCGGACGGCGGCACCGGGGCGACCCTGGACGAACTCGTCAAGACCTGCGGCGAGGGCCGGCTGCGCCTCATCCACGCCAACGACTCCAAGGACGTCGTCGGCGCCCACAAGGACCGGCACGAGAACGTGGGCGCCGGCCACATCGGCACCGGCGGCTTCGCCGCGCTGTTCACCCACCCGGCGACCGAGGGCGTACCGCTGATCATCGAGACACCGGGCCCGAAGCAGCAGCACGCCGCGGACATCGCCCGGCTGAAGTCGCTACGGGTCTGAAGTCGCTGTGGGCCCGAGGGTGCTGCGGGCCTGCGGGCCCGAGGGTGCTGCGAGCCTGCGGGTGCTGCGGGCCTGAAGGCACTGCGGGCCTGCGGGTGCTCGGGTCTCGGGGCACCCGGGTCTGACGGCGCTGCGGGCCTGAGGGCGCTCGGGGCGGACCGGTTCGGGCGTTCCGGGGCAGGAGACGCGCGTCAGGCGGTCGACGTCACGCGGTCCGCGTCAGACGGTTGACGTCACGCGGTCCGCGTCAGACGGTTGACGTCACGCGGTGCACGCCAGAAGGTCGCGCGCTCGCGGGGCCGCATACCGTCGATTACGCGCCGTGGGGCTGCGTACCGTGCGAACGCCTCGCCGCGGGCCCTCGTGCCGTACCGTCCACCGGCCGTCACAGTTCGGGGCCGTCGCCCGGTTCCTCCTGGTAGGAGTAGCGCTGTTCGCGCCAGGGGTCGCCGAGGTTGTGGTAGCCGCGTTCCTCCCAGAAGCCGCGGCGGTCGGCGAGCATGTACTCCACCCCGCGCATCCACTTGGGCCCCTTCCACGCGTACAGCCCCGGGACGACGAGCCGGACCGGGAAGCCGTGCTCGGCGGTGAGGGGCTCGCCGCCGCGGTGGGTGGCCAGCAGCGAGTCGGCGCGGGCGAAGTCGGCGAGCCGGAGGTTGGCGCTGTAGCCGTACTCGGCCCACACCATGACGTGCGTGACGCCCCGGGCCGGCGGTACGAGGTCGAGCAGCGTCGCGGCCGACACGCCCGTCCACTCCACGTCCCGCATGGAGAACTTCGTCACGCAGTGCAGGTCCGCGGTGACCGTGCTGAGCGGCAGCGCGGAGAACTCCTCGTGGTTCCACGCGTGCTTCGCGCCGTCGGCCGTGGCGCCGAAGACCTGGAACTCCCACCGGTCGGGTTTGAAGCGGGGTACGGGTCCGTAGTGCAGGACCGGCCAGCCGCGCTGGGTGCGCTGCCCGGGCGGCAACCCACCGTCGCGGCGTTCCGGCTCACCCATGCCCCTATGGTGACAGACCGGTCCGGATGGTTCCGCGCGGGCCCGCCGCCCGATGGAACAACGCGGGGCACATGGCGTGAACGCGTACTTACTGGATAGGCCTCACCGTGGGTGCGAGGACGCGCCCAGCGAGAAGGGCGTGTCCGTGGGATCCCGGTGTCGCAAGCCCGCCGCCGGTCCCGCGGGTCCGCCCCGGCCCCCACGGAAGGACGCGGCGCATGCAGGGCGACCCCGAGGTCATCGAGTTCCTCAACGAGCAGCTGACGGCGGAACTCACCGCGATCAACCAGTACTTCCTGCACGCGAAGATGCAGGAGAACTTCGGCTGGACGAAGCTGGCGAAATACACCCGCTCCGAGTCCTTCGACGAGATGCGGCACGCGGAGCTGATCACCGACCGCATCCTGTTCCTGGAGGGCCTGCCGAACTACCAGCGGCTCTTCCACGTGCGGGTCGGCCAGACGGTGACAGAGATGTTCGAGGCCGACAAGCAGGTGGAGGTCGAGGCGATCGACCGGCTGCGGCGCGGGATCGACGTGATGCGGGCGAAGAACGACGTCACGTCGGCCAACATCTTCGAGGCCATCCTCGCCGACGAGGAGCACCACATCGACTACCTGGAGACGCAGCTCGACCTGGTCGCGCGCCTGGGTGAGCCGCTGTACATCGCCCAGATCATCGAACAGCCCGGCACCGAGGACTGACCTGCGACGCCACGGCGGCGGCACGACGCCGGTACGACCGCTGACGCCGGTGGTGACGCCGCGGTGGCGCCGTGGTGGCGCTCTGCCGGCGGGGTGGTCCCGCGACGGGTTCGCGGCGGGTTCGCGACAGCTGCGCGACGGGTCAGGCGGCGCGGGCGACGTCCGGCTCCGCGGGTGCCGCGTGCACCGGGCAGGGGACGGCGGCCGGGGCGGTGACGGGCACCGGGGTGGCTGCGGACGCGAGGGCCGTGGCGGGCACGGGAGCCGCAGCAGACACGGGGGCCGTGGCGGGCACGGGCGCCGTGGCGGGCACGGGGGTGGCGGCGCGGCCGAGCAGGGCCTGGATGCGCTTGACGCAGCCGCCGCAGTCCGTGCCGGCCCGGCAGGCGCCGGCGATGGCCCGCGGCGTGCGCCGGCCGTCGTCCGCGTGCCGCATCACCTGCGCCTCGGTGATACCGAAGCAGGAACAGACGTACACGCGGGTTCTCCCCTCGGCGGGTGGCCGATCAGGTTGGCAAGGCTTACCTTCATGAGGCTTGCCTTACCTTACCCACGCCAACGGGAATACCGAAAGCGGGAAGGGGCGGGGATCGATGTGATCCCCGCCCCTTCCCGCGCTGTGCCGCAGCTGTGCGGTGCCGTACTGGGCCGGGCAGCCGGGCCGGGCCGTGCGACGGGTGCGCCTACTGCTCCCGGTACATCTCCGCCACCAGGAACGCCAGGTCCAGCGACTGGCTGCGGTTGAGCCGCGGGTCGCAGGCGGTCTCGTAACGCTGGTGCAGGTCGTCGACGAAGATCTCGTCACCGCCGCCGACGCACTCGGTGACGTCGTCACCGGTCAGCTCGACGTGGATGCCGCCGGGATGCGTGCCGATGGCCTTGTGGACCTCGAAGAAGCCCTTGACCTCGTCCAGCACGTCGTCGAAGCGCCGCGTCTTGTGGCCGGAGGCCGCCTCGAAGGTGTTGCCGTGCATCGGGTCGCAGACCCACGCCACCTGGGCCCCGGAGGCGGTGACCTTCTCCACCAGCTCGGGCAGGTGGTCGCGGACCCGGTCCGCGCCCATGCGCGTGATGAACGTCAGACGGCCGGCCTCACGGTCCGGGTCCAGCCGCTCGATCAGCGTGAGCGCGTCCTCCGCGGTGGTCGTCGGGCCGAGCTTGACCCCGATGGGGTTGCGGATACGCGACGCGAACTCCACGTGCGCGCCGTCCAGTTGGCGGGTGCGCTCGCCGATCCACACCATGTGGCCGGAGACGTCGTACAGCTGCCCGGTGCGCGAGTCGACCCGGGTCAGCGACGACTCGTAGTCCAGCACGAGCGCCTCGTGGGAGGAGAAGAACTCCACCGTGCGGAACTCGGCCGGGTCGGTTCCGCAGGCCTCCATGAAGTTCAGCGCGCTGTCGATCTCGCGGGCCAGCGCCTCATAGCGCTGACCGGACGGCGAGGACTTCACGAAATCCTGGTTCCAGGCGTGCACCTGCCGCAGGTCGGCGTACCCGCCGGTGGTGAAGGCACGCACCAGGTTCAGCGTGGCGGACGACGCGTGGTACATCCGCTTGAGCCGCTCCGGGTCCGGGCGGCGGGCCTCGGGGGTGAACTCGAAACCGTTGACGCTGTCGCCCCGGTAGGTGGGCAGCGTCACACCGTCGCGGGTCTCGGTGGGCTTCGAGCGCGGCTTGGAGTACTGGCCGGCGATCCGGCCGACCTTGACCACCGGCACCGACGCCGCGTACGTGAGGACCGCGCCCATCTGGAGCAGGGTCTTCAGCTTGTTGCGGATCTGGTCGGCGGAGACCGCGTCGAACGCCTCCGCGCAGTCGCCGCCCTGGAGCAGGAATGCCTCACCGCGCGCCACCGAGGCCATCCTGGCCCGCAACTGGTCGCACTCCCCGGCGAACACCAGCGGCGGATACGACTCCAGCTCCGCGACGACGTCACGCAGAGCCTGCGAGTCGGGCCACTCGGGCTGCTGCGCCGCGGGCAGGTCACGCCAGGTGTTTCCCCCGGCAACGGTTTCAGCGTTCACGGTCACGACCCCACCCTACGGGTCACACGGACGCCTTACCGGCACGTTCGGAGAATGAGACGCTTTCGCCCCTCCCCGCCCCGGGCGCCCCGGCAGCCGCACGGCCGGTGGCGGCGGTGAGCGGGTGCTTCCTGGTGACCGACCTCACGCTCGCGCGGGTGATCGGTCCGCCGGCACGCAGGCACGCAGGCACGCAGGCACGCAGGCACGCAGGCACGCTGTACGCGACCCCGGTGATCATCGACCCGTCGACGTCGAGGTTCCGGGCATCGGCCCGGAAGCCCCGGCCCGGCTCCGGCGCATGAGGTCGGCACCGTCCGCCATGGCTCCGGCACGGCCCCGGCACGGCCCCGGCGACGTCGGTCTGCGGCGCCGGAGCCGACCTTCCGAGGCGCCGTCCGGGCGGCGACCGTCGTCGGCAGGGTGGGCGCGGTCCTCCTTCCCCTACCACCGGGCACCAACTCCCGCCTGCGCAAAGGTGATCGGCGGCGTCAAGCGGTGGAGGCCGGTCCGCTTGTTAGCCTCGACGCATGCACCACCTGACGCCTTCCGCCGCCGACGGCCCGCCTCCCGTCGAGCCGCCACGGCGGTTGCGCGCCGACGCGGCGGTGAACCGCGGGCGGATCGTGGGAATCGCCCGGGCCGTCTTCGCGGCGGAGGGCACCGCCGTGCCGATGGCGGAGATCGCGCGCCGGGCGGGCGTCGGACTGGCCACCGCCTTCCGGCACTTCGCGACGCCCGAGGACCTGCTCACCGAGGTGATCGCCGGACGGGTGACCGCCTGCGTCGCGGCGGTGACGGCGGCACTGGAGGACCCCGACGCGGGGCACGCGTTCCGCACCACCGTGGAAGGGCTCTGCGAACGCCAGGCGGACGACCGGGGCCTGGCGCCGGCCCTGCTGTCCACGTTCCTCGACGGCGACCGCTTCCCGGCCGAACGCGGCTCCTTCGAGCGCGCGTTCACCACCCTGACCGAACGGGCCCACCACACCGGCGGGTTGAGCACCGACTTCCACTACGCCGACCTGCTCGTACTCCTCAAGGCCAACGCGGGCGTGATCACCCTGACCCCCGCCGACCCCGGCGCGGCCCGCCAGGCGTCCCGGCGACTGGTGGCCTGCGTACTGCGATCGTTCGGCACCGAGGACGCCACGACGGCGCAAGGCTGACCCCGCCAGGCTCAACTCCCCCGCACCGGCGAGGCCTTCGCCTCCACTGCCTCCAGGGGTGCGGCGACGGCGGCCACCCGGCGGATCGCTGACGCGGTCGGCACCGGAGTCGCGGGCGTGGGCCCTACGGCGGTGAACGGCGGTCTCCTCGTCGGGGCGTGCTCGCGGTCGAGGCGTTTCCCCAGGTGAGCGGCATGACATGGGGGTGGTCGCGCACGTGGTCGCAGATGAGTGCGCGTAGCCCGGCAGGTCCTCGGAGCGAATCGGCGGCGAAGGGCACGAGTGGGCCACCATGCCGAGGCGGTCGGCCAGGAGCTCTTCGTCGGTTCCACCCTTTGAATCGACATAGAGATAGATGACCCTCCCGGCCGCCCTGTCCGCCCGTACTCGACGGACTCGGCGCGGGCGAGGCGGCCGGGCAGGCAGCGTGGGCGGCGCCCAGCAGTCGCATCCTGGTCGCGGCGGGGTCGCGGCGCGGAGGCGTAAGGCTCTCACGGAGAGCGAACGAGGCTGAGCAAGGTCCGGCTCGGCCACGGCCTACCGCGTGGCTCCGGTCGTCGCAGCGTGCCGACACGGCCCTGAACCGCGTCGATCAGGTACCCGCCGATCAGGCTCAACCACCTCGGCCCCGCAGACGACCCCTCCGCGTCACCGCCGTTCAACGCAGAGGGTGAGGAGCAGCCCGGAGCCTGGACGTCATGGCCGCGACCGATGCCGGATACAACGTCAGCCGGCCGGCCTGGATCCCGCAGAATCTGACGGTCGGGTGGTTCATCCGCGCCGACCGCGTGACGTGGTTACCGAAGCCGCCACGGCCCCATGCCCCAGAGCAGTCGGCTGTGCCAGCACGGTCCGGAGTTCCGCTTCACCCGGCCGCAGACGTGGCCCGGACCGGCGGTCTCCACCCGCACGACCACGGCGAACTTACGGCCAAGCCATGGCGTCGGTACGGGACCAGATCCATCGGAGACCGACGCACCAAGCCGCCCGCCTTGCCCCTGAAGGCAACTCCCGCTGATCGGGGGCAGAGTGGTCGGTCGAGCCGCCCCTGACCTGGACGAGGCGGCTGCGGAAAGCCGGAAGCGGCCGATCACTGAACTGGGCCCACGAGGCACAAAACCCCGCGGGCCGTTCCTCGGCGACCGCCTGGCACGAGGAACAGGATCAAGACCAGGCACCGGGCTGAACCGCCCCGAAGCGCAACCTCCCCCCAGCAAATCGTTGACTGGTCGTTGCTGGAGTCAACGTTCTCCACCGAACCACATCGTTGTCGAAGTCAACAACCAGTCAACGGTTTCCCCACCACAAACACCTCTCCCCCGCCCCGTGCGGCCCGGGAATCCACACCGGCACCCCGGCTCCCATGGCGCGCGGGCGCACGGGACGGCAGGCTGGGGACATGGACGCCGCCGAACAACTCCGCGTGGTGATAGAACCGCCCACTCCGGGCGGCGGCCGGCGCGTACGCGTCGGCCGCGAGATCCTCGGCCTCGCGCACGGACCGGCCGACGTGCTGGAGTTCTGCCGCCGCACCGGCCTCGATCCCGACGCCATCGACCTGACGGGCGACCTGTTCGTCTGGCACGGCGGCGGCCCCGAGGTATGGCCCGGCGAAACGAGCTGACCCCCGAGCGCTCCCGCCCGCCCAGGGCGTCGGGACGGCGAGCGTGGGAGGCGTAGGCGAGACGTACGTGGAGCGCGCGGGCGCGGGCGTGGAGGTTGGCATCCTCGACGGCCAGGTCGGCACGGGTCAGGCCGCCCGAGCGGATGCGCCGTGCAGCAGCGGAGCCGGGGGACGTGCCGATTCCCCACGCCCGGAGCACCGGATGAACGGCGATCCGCCACGGACCCGGCACCCGGGGTGACGCCTCAGTCCACCCCGCCCTGCACACGCGAACACCACGCGAAGATCACCCGCCCCTGCCCGTGACCGGTTCCGGCGCCGGAACCGCATCTGCGGAACGTGGTCGACCACCGCCTACGCAGACGCGACAAAATCCGGCGCTCGGGCTCCGCAGGACCGGTTGGGCCGCAGCACCGGGGGAATCTCCCTGAAGGACAACCCTCAGCCGGATGCGTACTGCGGGAAGGTCACGCCGATGAACCGCTCCAGCCCCACCAGTTCACCCTTCGGGTCATCCTCGGCAACCGCCACGCCGCCCCCGGCAGCAACCGCCTCGTCCTGGGCAACCGCAACGCCCCGGCCGCCAGCCACCGCATCACCATCGGTCGCCGTCCCACCTCGGTCGGGCGCAGCGTCACAGCCGGCAGCCGCTGCATCGCCGCTGCCGGTCGCTGCGCCGCGACCGGCGTCCTCCGAATCAACGCCGCCGTCCCTTTCCGCGCCACGGCCTACACCCTCCGTGCCGCCGGCGGCCGAGTTCCGCGTCCACGGAGAGGCGATGCGCACGGTCACCCTCCGGGTGGGCGAACTCGCGCGATGGCCGAGCCACCGGGCCGAGGTGACGTTCTCCTGCCTGACCAGCGGCGCGCAGCACCACGTGTTCACCGGGCCGCTGCTGCGGGACGTGCTCACCACGTTCTGCCCCGGCGTCCGAACCGCACGGCGCAAGGAGCGGTCGCGCCTGCTCGTCGCCGTCACCGGTCGCGACTGTCATCAGGCGGTGGTGGCCTGGGCGGAGACCGACCCCGAGTTCGGCAACGCCCCCATCCTGCTGGCCGCGACGTTGGACGGGCGCTCGCTCGAATCCGGCGGCTGCCAACTCGTCGTTCCCGGCGACGCGTGCGGCGCCCGGTACGTCAGTTCCGTCACCGGCATCTGGATCGGCGCCCACGCGTTCGCCGGACCGACGCGGGACCCTCGTGACACCGCCACCGGGGATGAACCGCCCGCGGGTCCGGCCTGGCCTGCGCGCAGCGGGAGTTGACGCGGCGGGCTCAACGCCATCGGGCCGACGCAGGGCGGACCGGCGGCAGCTGGACCGCTCCCGGTCGGACCGGCGCAGACAGGTTCCGGCGCAGGCGGACCGCGCAGGCAGACCGGTGCAGGCAGGTTCCGGCGGAGGCAGGTTCCGGCGGAGGGTGAATTGGCGCAGGGTGAATCAGGCAGGTGGGCTCGGCACAGGGTGGGCTGGTGCGAGCGGGTTCGGCACGGGGCGGAGTGGCGGCAGGACGAATCGGCCCGGCGGGCTCGCCGCAGGGTGAATTGCCGCAAGCGGGTTCGGCGGAGTGGGTCGGAACTGGCGGGTTCCGTGCGGGCGGGCCAGCGCAGGCGGGTTCCGTGCGGATGGACCGGCGCTGGGCAGCGCGGTTCAAGGCGGGACGGGGCTGAGCGCAGCAGGGGGGTGCGCGACTGAGCGGCGTCGGGCGAATCGACGCATGACGACCGTGCGGGCTCAGCAGTGCACGATGATCGCCGCCGGACGGGTCGGGGCCGGGCAGGCCGTGCGAGGCTGCGCGCGACAGACCGGTGCACGGCTGTGCTGTGCGCCGTCGGACTGTTCGCGCGGGCTCGGCAGCGCACGACGGATCACCGCCGGACGGACCGGGGCCCGGCAGACCAGTTCCATCGGCGGGGCTGCTGGCCCGAGCCGGGCGGGGCAGGCCGGGGTGGGTTTGGCCACGCGGGCCGAGGTAGGGCCGCGCACCACAGGCAGTGCACAGCAGGAAGTGCGCGGCTGAGCGGCGTCGGGCGAACGACCCATGGCCATCCACGCGCGCTCGGCGACGCACGGCCCATCACCGCCGCACGGGTCGGGCCTTGGGCTCGTCGACGTGGTTCGTGGCGGTCGGGTCGAGGCGGCTTGGGACAGACAGCCGTGCGCCCCGGCACTCGCGGACGTCGCTCGCGACCGCCTGCGGACGCTCAGTCCAGTGACGGCCAGGCCAGCAGGCGTTCGATCAGGGTGCGGTCGCCCTCGATGCGGAGGCGGTCGAGGGGGGCGCGGCGGTGGAGGGTCAGCAGGAGGTCGCTCGCCGGGGCGTGCACGGTGGTGGTTGGGGTGCCGGCCTGGTCGGCGGTGAGGTCGAGGGACCAGTGCGGGCCCTCGGTGGTGTGGAAGGCGACGCGGGCGGGTTCGTGCGGCCAGGGGCCGGCGGTGCCGTAGGAGACGGTGAAAAATTCCGGCACGCCGTCCAGGGCGACCGCGGCGGGCAGCGGCTGGGGGCGGCCGGCGGCCTCCTGGGCGTCGTAGGCGTGCACCGCCGCCTCCTGCACCTGATGGCGGGCGACCGCGCCGGCGGTGAGCGGTGCGTCGGACTTGCCCCACCACGACCAGCAGCCGCGTTCGGGGCCGACGGTCCGCAACGCGGTGAGCAGCAGGGCGGTCGATTCGGCCGACCACGCGAGGAGTTCGCCCCGCGGGGCGACGTCCCCGACCAGCTCATCGGCGGGCGGCTCGGCACTGGGGCCGGCGGCGACCGCGGCGGCCCAGAAGCGATGCACCTCACCGACGTGCGCCACGAGATCGCGCAGCGACCAGTCGGGGCATGTGGGGACCCGAACGTCGAGGTCGGCGGCACCGGCCACCGCGGCGCGCAGGGCGGCGGACCGTTCGTCGACCAGGGCGAGGCATTCGGTGAAGGCGAGGTTCTGGCGCATGAGCGAGTTCTAGCACCCGGCACTGACAAGGGGGGTTGCCGGCAGCGTCGGAGGCGGGAGGCTGATGTCTCGGCGTGTCGGGCGGGGGCGGCGGTGCCGGGTGGTGAATTCGTTGACTGGTTGTTGCTGGTGTCAACGATTAGGTGGCGCAGGACCGTTGTCGGAGTCAACGACCAGTCAACGGTTTCAGCGAATGGCAACGCCCTCCCGGCCCGACACGCCGCCCCGTGAATCCAGCCCCGCCCCCGGAGGGCCGGACAGCCGATCGCGCTGCACGAGCAAACAGCCAATCTCGCTGCACGAGCAAAAATGCTTTGCCGGGCAGGGCCGCAGCGCACCAGGCTTGGGCGATGGCCGAATCCAGCAGTACGCGTTCCGTCGATGACCTGTTCTCGCACGGGCGGTTGACCGTGATTCCGCGGAAGGAGGCGCGGCGGGAACAGTTGCTGGCGCATCTGGCGGAGACGTTGTTCGAGCGGGGGCGGTCGTACACCGAACCGGAGGTCAACGCGGCGTTGAACACGGTGCATGACGACCATTCGGCGTTGCGGCGGTATCTGGTCACGTCGGGTCGGCTCACCCGCACGCGGGACGGTGGCAGTTACCGCCGCAGCGAGTGAGGCGGCGGAGCGGGGTGGGGGCGGGTGGCGCAGACGGGTGACGTGTCGTCCTGGCCGGCGACGCGGATCGCGGCTGCGGTGCGGGCGCGGGAGGTCTCCGCGCGGGAGGTGGCCGGCGCGGCGCTGGAGCGGGTCGCGGCGGTGGACGGTGAGTTGTGCGCGTTCCGCGAGACGTGGGCGCACGAGGCGTTGCGACGGGCCGGTGAGATCGACGCGTTGACGGCCGGGGGTGGTGCGGGCGGCGGGAACGGCGGTGGGGGCCTGCCGTTGGCGGGGGTGCCGATCGGGGTGAAGGCGAGTGAGGGGCTCGCGTCGTTCCAGAGCCGGCGGCTGGTCGCGGCCGGGTGTGTGCCGGTGGGGGCGACGGCCGTGCCGGACCGGGCCGGCGGCTGGCAGACGTTCGGGCACAACGGGCGGGGGTTGACGGCGAATCCGCTGGGTCGCGGGTGGTCGCCGGGTGGGTCGTCGGCGGGGTCGGCGGCGGCTGTGGCGGCCGGGCTGGTTCCGCTGGCGACGGGCAGTGACGGCGCCGGTTCGGTTCGCGTGCCGGCGGCGTGGTGCGGGGTCACCGGCTTCAAGCCCACCAACGGACTGCTGCCGGCCAGGGACCGTGCGGGTCTCAACACGCCGGGTGCGCTGGTGCGTTGGGCCGGGGACGCGGTCGCGTGGTTCAGCGCGGTCACCGGCGTGGTCGTTCCCCGGCCGCCGGGCCGCTCGCCGTGCCGGGCGGTGTGGTCGGCGACGCTCGGGTTCGCCGGCACCGATGCGGCGGTGGCGGCGGTCGCGCTGGCGGCGTTCCGGCGCTGCGCGGGCGGCGGGCTGCTGCGGCAGGTCGCGGCGGACGTGACGTTGCAGGACCCGGCGCCCGCGTGGACGGCGGCCCGCAAGGGGAACGGCGGCCTCGTGCCGGACGGCAACGGGGAACATCTGCGGCGGCTGTTCGACGGTGTGGGCTGCGGGGGCGCCGACGTGCTCGCGACGCCCACGACGCCGTTTCCGCCGCATGGGCACGACGGTCCGGGTGAACGGATCAGCGTGGCGTTGACCTGGGCGTTCAACCTCACCGGGCATCCGGCGGTGAGCCTGCCGGCCGGTTTCACCCCGGCCGGCGAACCGGTCGGACTCCAGCTGGTCGCCCGCCGCCACGACGACGCGCGGCTCCTGCGGCTGGCGTGCGCGTACCAGGAGTTGACGGCGTAGGGGCCGGGCGGGTCAGGCGGTTTCCGGGTGGCCGCGGTGGCGGGACCACTCCGGGGCGAGGACGGACATCACGGTGGCGTCGACGCGTTCACCGGCGTACAGCAGCGCGTCGCGCAGGACGCCCTCGGCGACGAAGCCGGCCTTCTCGTAGACGCGGCGGGCGCGCGGGTTGAAGGCGTAGACCTCCAGCGAGACGCGGTGCAGGCCGAGGGTGTCGAAGGCGTGGCCGACGATGAGCCGGACGGCGTCGGTGCCGAGGCCGCGGCCGTGGGTGCCGGGGACGAGGAGGATGCGGAAGGAGCAGCTCTCGTTGGCCGGTTCCCACCCGTTGAGCACCGCCTCGCCGACGACGTGTCCGGTGGCCCGCTCGACCACCGCGAGGTCCAGCCGGCCGTCCTGCTCGCCGCGGGTGGCGTACCACGTCCGGATCGCCGACTCGTCCGGGCGGAGGTCGCCGTGGCTGCCGGTCAGCCGGTCGACCTCGGCGTCCCGCAACGCCGGCATCAGCGCGGGCACGTCGGCGACGGTCACCGGCCGCAGCAGCACCAGTTCGCCGGTCAGGGTGGGCTTGCGGCGCCAGTCGGGGGCCGGGGCGCGCCGTTGGCGGTGGTCGGGCATGGCCGCATTGTGTCCGGTGGAACGGCGGACGTCGCCCGCTTTACGGCGGAGGCGGGAAGGCGGGGCGGGGGCCCGGGCGGCTCCGACAGCCCCGGAAGCCGGATCGCCGCGACCACCGGGACCGCCGGGACCGCGTACTGCTGGACCGCGTGGAGCGATGACGGGGGTTCGGCGCGTGGCGGACGCTCGAACGGGTGATCATCGGCGGTATTTCATCCCGACGTTGTGCGGATTCCGCATTTCGAGCGATTTCAGGTGAGTTCGATCGCGGATACCGTGAGGGCGGGGGCGACAAAGTATGACAGAAGGGGCTTCATCATGCGCGTGGGAATGCTGACCGGCGGAGGCGACTGTCCGGGGCTGAACGCGGTTCTGCGGGCAGCGGTGCGCAAGGGCGTCCAGGAGTACGGCCACGACTTCATCGGTTTCCGGGACGGCTGGCGCGGTCCGCTGGAGGGCGACACCAGGGAGCTGGACGTCCCGGCGGTGCGCGGCATCCTGTCGCGCGGCGGCACCATTCTCGGGTCCTCGCGCACCAACCCGCTCAAGGCCGAGAGCGGTGTGCGCCGCATCAAGGAGAATCTGGCGAAGTTCGAGGTCGAGGCGCTGATCGCGATCGGCGGTGAGGACACCCTCGGGGTGGCGGCCACCCTGTCGGCCAGCCACGGCATCCCCTGCGTGGGCGTTCCCAAGACCATCGACAACGACCTGGGGTCCACCGACTACACCTTCGGTTTCGACACCGCGGTCAACATCGCCACCGAGGCGATCGACCGCCTGCACACCACCGCCGAGTCCCACATGCGGGTCCTGGTCATCGAGGTGATGGGCCGGCACGCCGGCTGGATCGCGCTGCACTCGGGCCTGGCCGGCGGCGCCAACGTCATCCTCATCCCGGAGCAGCGCTTCGACATCGACCAGGTGTGCGGGTGGGTCGAGAGCCGGTTCAGGACCGGGACGGCGCCGGTCGTGGTGGTCGCCGAGGGCGCGATGCCGAAGGAGGGCGACATGGTGGTGAAGAACGACGAGGTCGACTCGTTCGGCCACGTGCGGCTGTCCGGCATCGGCGACCGGCTCGCGCAGGAGATCGAGCAGCGCACCGGCAAGGAGGCCCGTACGACCGTCCTCGGCCACGTCCAGCGCGGCGGCACCCCCTCCGCCTTCGACCGCTGGCTCGCCACCCGCTTCGGCCTGCACGCGATCGACGCGGTCAACGAGGGCGACTACGGCAAGATGGTCGCCCTCCAGGGCACCGGCATCGTCCGCGTCCCGCTCACCGAGGCCACCGCGCAACTGAAGACGGTCGACCCGGCGCTCTACGCGGAGGCCGGCGTCTTCTTCGGCTGACGGGTCCTCGGCCGGCCCCCTCTCCGGCCGGCGGTGGTGGCCCCCGCCTCCCCGTCAGGCCACCGCCCCTTCAGGCCACCGCCGCGTCAGGCCACCGCCCCCTCAGGCCAACAGCCCGGCCAGCACCGCCCGTTCCACCGGTGTCGGATCGGTGCCGGTGAGGTCGAGGACGCCCGTGGGGTCCAGTGGGGGCTGGGCCATGAAGCGGGGGACGCGGCCGCGGTGCGGCTGGGCGGCGTGCACGAGGAAGGGGTGGCAGAGGTAGACGTCGCCGGCGGCACCGGTGACCAGCGCCTCGGGGCGGGCGGCGCTGGCCGGTACCGCGTCGCGGCACAGCGCCATCCAGTCACGGCCCCCGGTGCCCGCGGCGGCCAGCAGCGGGGGAACGTCGAGGTGCGAGCCGGCCCGGACCCGGGTGGGCGCGTCGTCGGGGCCGACGTCGGAGAAGAGGAACAGCATCAGCAGCGCCCGGCCGCGGGACTCCAGGTTGACGCGGCGCTCACCGGCCGGACCGGCGAAGCTGGCCTCCACGTGCCAGCCGTCGTCGCCGGGCGGGGTGTCGCTGGGGAACCGCACCGGGAAGGTGCCGAGCCCGGTGCGCGGGATCCACCGGCCGGGGCCGACGAGCTGGTCGAACGCCTCGTGCAGGACGGGGGTGTTGGCGGCGGCGCGGAACGGCTCGGTGCCGAAGCCGTCGAGCCGGATCACCGGCCGGGTCCAGGTGGCGGGGTCGTGCGGGTCGCAGCCGGTCGCCCGCCACAGCTCGGCCCGCCCGGCGTCGGCCACCGCGCGGGAGAAGGCGCCGGGCACGCGGACGAAGCCCTGTTCGACGAACGATTCGATGTCCTGGCCGGTCAGCACCGTTGAGCGTCCTTGCCGTGGAGACGGGTGGGGGTGGGCCCAGCAGTGTCACGCGGGGGCGCGGGCGGCGGCAACGGGTTTTCGCGCTGGCGGCGGCGCTGGCGGCGGCCGGATCAGGCGTCGTCCAGGCCGCGTTCGATGGCGTAGCGGACGAGTTCGACGCGGTTGTGCAACTGGAGCTTGCCCAGGGTGTTCTGCACGTGGTTCTGCACGGTGCGGTGGGAGATCACCAGGCGTTCGGCGATCTGCTTGTAGCTCAGGCCCTTGGCGACCAGCCGCAGGACCTCGGTCTCGCGGTCGGTCAGCCGGGGGAAGCCGGGGACGCCGGGGTGGCCGGGGAGGCCGGGGGCTGCGGCGGCGGGGGCGGGTCCGGCGGCCAGCCGGCGGTACTCGCCCAGGACCAGGCCGGCCAGGCCCGGGGTGAAGACGGCGTCGCCGGCGGCGGTACGGCGGACCGCCTCCAGCAGTTCCTCGCGGCCGGCCGACTTCAGCAGGTAGCCGGTGGCGCCGGACTTCACCGCCTCCAGGACGTCCTCGTGCTCGCCGCTGGCGGACAGCACCAGGACCCGCAACGAGGCGTCGGCGCCGACGAGTTGCTTGCAGACCTCGACACCGGGCAGGCCGGGCAGGTTGAGGTCGAGCACCAGCACGGCGGGCCGGGCGGCGCGGGCGCGGCGGACCGCCTCGGGGCCGTCGCCGGCGGTGGCGACCACGTGGTAGCCGGCCTCGGCCAGGTCGCGGGCGACCGCGTCCCGCCACATCGGGTGGTCGTCGACCACCATCACCGTCACGGCGTCGGTCATCGGGTCCTCCCCCTGCCGGGTCGGGCGCGCGGGACGCGCAGTTCGACCTCGGCGCCCTGGCCGGGGACGCAGAGGAGTTCGGCGGTGCCGCCCAGGTCGGTCAGCCGGCCGCGGATGGACTGGGCCACGCCGAGGCGGCCCTCGCGTTCCGCGGCGTCCAGCCGGTCCTTCGCGATGCCGGGGCCGTCGTCGCGGACGGTGACCAGGACCGCGTCGCCCTCGTCCTCGACCAGGATCCAGGCGTGCGCGTCCGGCCCGGCGTGCCGGCGGGTGTTGTCGAGCGCGGCGCCGACGGCGGCGGCGAGTTCGGTGGCGGCGTGGGCCGGCAGGACGACCGGTTCGGCCGGGGCGGAGAGGGTGACGCGGTTGCCGGCGCGGGGGGCGAGCAGCGCCTTCAGGTCGGCGGGGGCGTCGGGCGCGCGGTGCGGGCCGTCCGGCGGCAGCAGGGTCGACTCACCGCCGGCGAGGGCGAGTCGACCGTTGCGTTGCGGTGGCACGCCGAGCATCAGCGACCGCAGGGCGGACTCCTGTTCACCGGCGAGGCGGCCCAGCTCGGCCGCCTCGCCGCCGAGCTCGCCGCCGCGGCGCTGCACCATGGCGAGCACCTGAAGGACGCTGTCGTGGATGTCGCGGGCGAGCCGTTCGCGTTCGTGGGTGGCGGCCTCGATCTGCAGGGCGCGGGTCAGGGCGCGTTCGCTGCTGCGGGCCACCTCGACGACGTAGCCGATGCCGGTGCCGACGAAGAACAGCAGCACGATGCTGTGGGCGTTGCCCTGGGTGAGGCGGCCGCGTTCCACGATGTTGGACACGCCGATGATCGCCGAGGCGGGTGCGGCCCAGCGCCAGCCGCCCTTGATGGCGAAGGCCAGCACCGGGCCGGCCGCCCAGATGCCCGGCAGGGTGGACTGGCCGGCGACGATCGCGGGGTGGCTCTCGACGGTCATGGTCAGCAGGATGCCCGCCAGGCCGGCGGCGAGGTCGGCGCCGAGGAAGGTGCGGGTGCAGCGGCGCGCCGAGCTGACCTGGCCGGTGGTGGCGAACGTCCACACGGTGAGGAGGCCGAGGTAGGTCCAGGCGGTGGCGGGGTGGACGTACAGCTGGCGGTCGTAGGAGAAGCGCGCGACGACGTAGAGCAGCGCCAGCACGCGGAACGCGGCGAGCGCCCGCCACAGCGGCCGTTCCACCGAGACCTGGGAGAGCGCGTCGCCGTCCGGCCGGTCCGGTCCGCGCGTCCCCCCGCTCCCCCCGGAACGCATCAGCTGCTCGGACCCCCACCGGACCGGCCGGGGTCGGAGGCGGAGCCGGAGCCGGTCGTCCCGGGATCGGGGTCGGGGTCGGAGCCTGTCGCGCCGGGGGCGGCCTCGGCGGAGGGGGCGGCCCCGGAGGGGTCAGCTGCGGAGGAGTCGGCCCCGGAGGAGCCGGCCCCGGCGGAGGAGTCCGCGGAAGAGCCCGCGCCGGTGCCCCGTGCGGCGGCGGCCTCCGCCTGGCGGGCCGCGGCGTCGGCGGCCTTTTTCGCCTCGGCGATCTGCCGCTTGGCGGCGGTCGCGTAGATGTCGACGTACTCCTGGCCGGACAGCTTCATGATCTCGTACATCACCTCGTCGGTGATCGAGCGCAGGATGAAGCGGTCGTGTTCCATGCCGTGATAACGACTGAAATCCAGCGGTTTGCCGATGCGGATGCCGGGCCGCATGAGCTTGGGCATCACCTGGCCGGGCGGCTGGATCTTCTCGGTGTCGATCATGGCGACCGGGATGACCGGCGCGCCGGAGCCGAGCGCGACCCGGGCCAGGCCGCCCGGCTTGCCGCGGTAGAGCCGGCCGTCGGGCGACCGGGTGCCCTCGGGGTAGATGCCGAACAGCTCGCCGCGGGCCAGCACGTCGATGCCGGCCTTGATGGCCGCCTCGCCCGCGCCGCGCGCGCCGGAGCGGTCCACCGGGACCTGGCCGACGCCCTTGAAGAACGCGGCCGTCAGCTTCCCCTTGACCCCGGGGGAGGTGAAATATTCCGCCTTGGCGATGAAGGTGACCTTGCGGTCCAGCATCGAGGGGAGGAAGAAGGAGTCCGAGAAGGACAGGTGGTTGCTCGCCAGGATCGCCGGACCGTCCTGGGGGATGTTCTCGATCCCCTCCACCCAGGGACGGAAGGCCAGCCGAAGCGACCTTCCCAGCGACTGCTTCATCACGCCGTAGAACAACCCAGGACCTCCCGTTGGCGACGGCACGACAATATCCCGCCGGGGGCCGGTTCACCGCGTGCGGTCCGCGACGCGATCGGCCTACCAACGGCACGCCGGTCCGCGTACTGTGAAATACCTGTCCGCCGCGAGGCGTTTGTCCAGTACCGAAGCCCGGAAACCCGCGGCGCAGCCGTGGCTCGCCGGGCCCCGCCCGCTGATGAGGAGACCCACGGTGCCGCTGCTGCCCGGAGCCGAGCCGTACCGCCATGAGGGCGGGGAGGTCGGCGTCCTGCTGTGCCACGGTTTCACCGGTTCACCGCAGTCGGTGCGCCCGTGGGGCGAGTACCTCGCCGAGCGGGGCGCGACCGTGTCGGTACCGCTGCTGCCCGGCCACGGCACCCGCTGGCAGGACCTGCAGATCACCGGCTGGCAGGACTGGTACGCCGAGGTGGACCGCGAGTTCCGCGACCTGTCGCGGCGGTGTTCGCGGGTGTTCGTCTGCGGCCTGTCGATGGGCGGCGGCCTGGCGCTGCGACTGGCGGCCCAACACGGCGACGCGGTGGCCGGCGTGGCGGTGGTCAACCCGTCGGTGAAGGCGGACAGCGCGCAGGTGAAGGCGGTTCCGGTGCTGCGGCACCTGGTGCCGTCGGTCAAGGGCATCGCCGACGACATCGCCAAGGAGGGCTCGCACGAGCTGGGCTACGACCGCACGCCGCTGCACGCGGTGCACGCGCTGACCGGGCTGTGGAAGACCGTGCAGGCCGAACTGCCGCTCGTGCGGCAGCCGTTGCTGTTGTTCAACAGCCGCAACGACCACGTGGTGGCCCCGGCCAACACCGCGATGGTGCTGGCCCGGGTGGGCTCGACCGACGTCACGCACCGCGTGCTGGAACGCAGTTTCCACGTGGCCACGCTGGACTTCGACGCGCCCGAGATCTTCCAGGGCACGCAGGCGTTCGTCGAGCGCCTGTCGTCGGGCGGCGCGGACCGGGCCGGGCAGGACGGGGTGGCCAGTGGCGGAGCGTGAGGAACCGCAGGAGGGCGCGGAGGGCACCGAACCCCCGCAGGACGGCGCCGGGCCGGGTGCCCCGCTGGACGAGGAGGCCGCCTGGGCGCAGATCATCGCCGGCTACGGAACCGAGCCGGACGGCCCCGGCGGCTGGCCGGAGGCGGAGAACCTGCCGCCGGACGAGCCGGTGCCGGACAGCGCGGTCAACCCGGCGGTGAACACCGGTATCCCGGCGATCCCGCGGGCCTTCGTGGTGAAGGCGCCGCCGCTGGGCCCGCGCGACCACGCCGGCTTCGACGACGACGATGACGAGGGGCACTTCGTCCCGCCGGAGCCGCCACCGCTGCCGGAGGCCGACGTCACGACGAAGTTCGCCTGGCTGGCGGTGCTGGGCGGCCCGGCGCTGATGCTGGCGTACGTGCTGACCGGCGTCGAGATGCCGTGGTGGGCGACGGTGGTCGGGGTCGGCGGCTTCCTGGGCGGCTTCGCCACGCTGATCGCCCGCATGCGGGACCCCGACGAGGACGACGACGACCCGCACGGCGGCGCAGTGGTGTGACGATCCCTCTGCGGGGGTGCCGGTTCCTCTGCGGGGGGTTCTTCAGCGGGGGTGACGATCCCTCTGCGGGGGCGGTTTGCTCCGCCGGGGGGGTGACGCTCCCTTAGCGGGGGGCGCTCCGCGGGGGGATTCCTCAGCGGGGCTCGCTCCGCGGGGGGATTCCTCCGCGGGGGTCGCTCCGCGGAGGCGGTTGCTCCGCCGGGGGCGACGGCACCTCAGCGGAGCGGTCCCGCAGCGGGGGCGTCCCGTGGGGTGGGGATTCCCCTGCTGGGGGTGACGTCCCGTGCGCCGGTGAGGTGGCGGGGCGGGGGCCAAGGGTGGTACCGGGGTCGACGCTGACGGTGTGCGCCGGGCCCGGGTGGCGTGGGGACCGCTGCGACGCGGGCCCGGCTCCGCTGACGGAACGGAGCCCGGTTGCCGGTGCGTTGATCGCACCGGTGACCGGGCTCCGGGCGTGTGCGGTGGTCCGCGCAGCGCACGGTTCCGCTCAGGCGGACGCCGGCACCCGCAGCGCGGCCAGCACCGGCAGGTGGTCCGTGGCGGCGCGCAGGTCGGCCGGGGTGACGCCGGCCAGCCCGGCGGGCACCCCGCAGCCGAGGACCTCGACGCCCTCGCCGGCGAAGACCGCGTCGATGCGCTGCGCCGGGTCGCCGGGGCGGGAGGTGAAGCGGCCGCCCCAGGGGGCCGTCTCCCAGCCGTCCTGGAGTGCGGCGGCGAGGCGGTCGAAGGCCCGGCCGCCGGGGTTGTCGTTGAAGTCGCCGCCGACCACGGTGTGCGGCGCGCCGAGCAGGGCGAGGTGTCGCAGCAGCAGGCCGGACTGCTCGTAGCGCTCGGCGGCGCTCATCGACAGGTGGGCGCTGATGACGCCGAGCCGGGCGTCGCCGAACCCCAGGACGGCGGTGGCGAAGCCGCGCTGGTGCAGGCCGCGGGTGCGCGGCAGCAGCACGTCCTCGGTGTGCAGCACCCGGGCCCGCAGATCGGCCAGGATCAGCGGGCCGGACGCGGTGGCGCCGCCGGTGACCACGACGAGGCCGGACTCGCGGGCCAGCCGGGCCGCGTACTTGCGCCAGCGGAAGAACCGCGGCGCCTCCTGGACGCAGACCACGTCCGGCGCGCAGGCCCGGATGACCCGGGTCAGCGCGGGGACGTCGTCACGCATCGAGCGCACGTTGTAGCTGAGCAGCCGGACGGTGGCCGAACCGTCCGGGTGGGTCAGCGACGGGGGAAGGTCCTCCAGCACCTGTGCCCCCGTCAGCCCTGGCGGGCCAGGTCGGCGGCACCGACCAGACCGGCCTCGCCGCCGAGCCGGGCGGCCAGCACCTGGGCGTGCGGACGCCACTGGTTGCCGACCAGCCAGCGGCGGAAGGACTTGCGGATCGGGTCGAGCACCAGGTCGCCCTCGTCGGAGACGCCGCCGCCGACGATGAAGGCGGACGGGTCGAAGAGCGAGGCGAGGTCGGCCAGGCCCGCGCCGGCCCAGCGGGCCAGTTCGCGGAACGAGTCGATGGCCACCGGGTCGCCGGCCCGGGCGGCCTCGCTGATGTGCCGGCCCTGGATGCCCTCCGGGGTGCCGTCGCCGAGCCGCAGCAGGACCTCGGCGGCGTCCGGGGTGGCGTTGGCGCGCTGCCGGGCGTAACGGACCAGCGAGCGGCCGGAGGCGTACTGCTCCCAGCAGCCCTGGCTGCCGCAGCCGCACAGCAGGCCGTCCGGGACGACCCGGATGTGGCCGAACTCCCCCGCCACGCCGAAGCGTCCGCGGTGCAGCCGGCCGCCGATGATGATGCCGCCGCCGAGTCCGGTGCCGAGCGTGATGCACACCACGTCGTCATGGCCCTGGCCGGCGCCGAAGCGGTACTCGCCCCAGGCGGCGGCGTTGGCGTCGTTCTCCACCACGACGGGCAGGTCGACGCGCTGCTCGACCTTGTCCTTGAGCGCCTCGTGCCGCCAGTTGATGTTCGGCGCGAACAGGACGGTGGCCCGCTTGTCATCGACGTAGCCAGCGGCGCCGATGCCGACCGCCTCGACGGTGTGCTTGCCGCCGACGGCGCGGACCGCGTCCGCGATGGCGTCGATCACGCCCTCCGGGGTCGGAGGGGTGGGCACCTTGCAGGTGTCCAGGACGGTGCCCGCCTCGTCGACCACTCCGGCCGCGATCTTGGTACCGCCGATATCGACGCCAATGGTCAGTCCCATGATTCCCTCAGATTCGGTCGAACCCCGCGCTGGGGCCAACCGTACCGGAGCCGCACAGCTGTTCACGCGCCGTGTCGGAAGGTGGGACGGGCCACGGGCGGGGTCAGTCCAGGTCGATGCGTTCCGGACCGGCGGGGCCGTCGCCCTCCTCGCCATCACTGCCGGTGTCGCCGGCCGCCGTGCTGCCGGTGGGGGCGGGCTTGGTGAACGGGTCGCCGGAGCCGGTGGACCGGGTCCAGCGCTGCTCCTGGCCGGTGACGGCGGCCCGGTAGGCGGACAGCAGCTCACCGCCGGCCGCCGCGAGGTGGTCGAAGACGCCGGGGTTGCGGTCCTTGAGCTGGTTGCCGGCCGCCTTGACCTGGGAGAAGACCGCGCGGGCGGCCAGCTCGGCGGCGGGGGTGCGCAGCTCGGCGAGCTTGTCGACGACCGCGTCGGCGAGCTTGCGCAGTTCGTCGGCGGCGCTGCCGGGCGTGGTACCGGACTGCTCGCGACGGCGGGCCTTCTCCCCGGCCAGGTCCTCGGCGCACGCGGTCGCCCACGCGTCGTCGTCGGTCTGCGGACGGTTCAGACTTTCGCTCATCGCGGACTCCTCGCAACGCAACAGGCGGCTGAGGTCTACGACGTTACCCGACCCGGCGGCCTTGTCCCCGTGATGTCCCTCTTCGCCCATGATCGGGCACCGTTCGCCACGTCACCGTCGGCCGGGACGCACCGCGTGCCACGTCACCGTCGGCCGCGCCGCACCGCGTGCCACGTCACCGTCGGCCGCGCCGCACCACGCGCCACGTCACCGTCCGCCGCACGCCACCCGTGCACCCCGTCACCGTCGGCCGGGGCGCACGTCACCGTCCGCCGCGCCGCACCCCACCGCTCAGCGCGGCCACAGTGCCGGGTCCGGGGCGAAGCGGACCTGGAGGGCGCCGTCGCGCAGGGCCGCGCCCTCGACGGTGCAGCGGCGCAGGGCGGCGGGCAGCGGCATGATGTGCCGGAACCCGGCGGCGTCGACCACGAGTTCGTCGCCGCGCCGGATCAGGTCGAGGCCGTCGCGGGTGGCGCACGGCAGCGGGAGCCGCCAGATGAGGTGGCCCTCCTCGGCGAGGCGGTCCTCGACGGTCCACGGGTCGGGGGCCGGTCCGTCGCCGCCGGTCCAGGGCGCCGGGGCGGGCACCGCGAGCCGGGCCAGGGCCTCGGCGCCGTCCGGTTCGGCGCCCAGGTGCGGGGCCCGGTGCAGGGCGGCGCCGGCGTCGTCGGCCTCGGCCCGCAGCGCCGCCAGGCCGTCGTGCTGGCGGTCGGCGAGCGGGCCGTAGAAGGGGTCGGCGCTGCCGGTGGGCAGCAGGCGGTTGGCGACGACGGACTCCAGGCGCAGCCCGTGCAGCGCGAGGGCCGTGCGGGCGGTGCGTACCGCGGCGGTGGCGCGCGGTCCGGGGTCGGCGACCAGCCGTACGGCGGTGGAGGCGGCGACCACCACGGCCTGGACGGCGGCGAGTTCGGCGTCCCAGCGGGCGGCGGTGTCGTAGAGCCACTCGGCGGGCATCGGCACGCCGGCCAGCTGGGCGATGAGCGGGCGCAGGGCGCGGGCGGCCTGGCGTTCGGCGGGCAGCAGCCGGGTGAGGTAGCGGCGCAGCTGGCCGGGGAGGGCGAGCAGCGCGAGGGAGCGGGGCAGCGACGGCAGGTCGGCGACCACGACGTCCTGGCCGCGGGCGGTGCCGAGGGCCTGGAGCAGGGCGAAGGCGTCGGCGCCGGGCAGCTCGGTGAACTCCTCCTGGTCCAGCGGGTTGGCGCCGAGCAGGTCGAACAGCATGCCGAAGCGGTCCTGGAGTTCGGCGGCCCGGTCGGTGAAGACCCGGTTGCTGTCGACGGTGTGGACGCGCAGGCCGGACACGCCGTCGAGGTCCGGCGGACCGGCCGGGCGGCCGGGGGTGATCAGCAGGGTGCGGTGGCCGTCGCGGGCGGCGGCGAGCGCGGTGGCCGCGGCGACCGTGGAGGTGCCGGCGCCGCCCGGACCGGTCACGAGGAGGGTGCGCACGGTCAGTTCTGCTCGACGCGCTTCTTCAGGCCGGCCAGCGCGCGGTCGATGATGACCTTCTCCGCCTTGCGCTTGATCATGCCGAGCATGGGGATCTTGACGTCGACGGTGAGCCGGTAGGTGACCTTGGTGGCGGCGCCGCCGTCCTCGGGTTCCAGGCTGTAGGAGCCGTCCAGGGTGCGCAGCATCTGCGACTTCACCAGCGACCAGCTGACCTGGTCGGCGCCGGTCCAGGTGTAGGCGAGGGTGTGGTCGTCCTTGATGGCGCCGGCGTCCAGCACCAGGCGGACCTGTTCGGCGCGGCCCTGGGCGTCGGTGGCGAGGATGTCGGCCTGTTTGACCTCGTCGGTCCACTCCGGGTAGCGGGCGAAGTCGGCGATCACCTCCATGACCTGCGCGGGCCCCGCCTGGATCGTGATGCTCGACATGGTGTGTTCCGCCATCGCCGTGGCCCCTCCGGGACGTCGCGTCGTGTCTGTGGTGATGGTGCAGGCTATCGCGCGCCGGTCGAACGCAGGACCGCCCGCGGGCCCGGCCTGCCCCGGGTCGCCCGCGGCACGCTCACCGGCCGGGGCGGCGGGCCCCACCGGCCGGGTCGGCGCGTTCACGGTGCGGGTCCGCGCGTTCACTGCGGGGGCGGCACCGGACACCGGCGAGGGCCGCACCCTCACCCGCCGCGCCGGCCCCTCACCGCCGGAGGCGCACCTCACCGCCGGAGGCACCCTCACCGCCGAGGCCCGCACCCTCACCGCCGAGGCCGCACCCCACCGCCGGAGGCACCCTCACCGCCGAGGCCCGCACCCTCACCGCCGGAGGCACCCGTTCACCACTCGATGGCGAACGGGGTGTGCGTGGCGTTGAAGTGGCCGACGTTGACGCATTCGGTGGCGCCGATGCGCATGCGCGGGGTCAGCGGCTGGTGGACGTGGCCGAAGACGGAGTACGCGGGCCGCACCTCGTGGATGGCGTCGAGCAGTGCCTGGCTGCCGCGTTCGAAGCGGCGGGCGACCACGTCGTAGCACAACTCCGGGACGGCGGGCGGGATGTGGGAGCACAGCACGTCGACCGGGCCGAGGGCGGCGACCTTGGCGGCGTAGGTCTCCTCGTCGACCTCGTAGGGGGTGCGCATCGCGGTGGGCAGGCCGCCGCCGACGAACCCGAAGACCAGGCCGCCGATCTCGGTGGTGGCGCCGTCCAGCACGGTGGTGCCCGGGCCGGCGTACTCCGGCCACAGAGCCGGCGCGTCGACGTTGCCGTAGGTGGCGAAGGTGGGGGTGGGCAGCGCGGCGAACATCGCGGCGTACTGCTTGCGGATGGCGGCGTCCATCGCGGCGTCGCGGTCGATGCCGGTCCACAGCGAGCGGTTGAGGGCCCGGGCCTCCTCGAAGCGGCGGGCGGTGCGCAGCTCGACGATGCGGTGGGCGTTCTCGGTGCCGAACAGGTCGGGGAAGATGCCCCGGGAGTGGTCGGCGTAGTCGAGGAAGAGGATCAGGTCCCCGAGCAGCACGAGGGCATCAGCGCCGTCACCGGCCCGGGCGAGGGGCTCGACGGCTCCGTGGACATCGCTGACGACATGCACTCGCATGACGGCCAGTTTACGGTTCGCCGCTCGCGCGCCGGGAGAGCCGTGGACTAGGGTTTCCGGCACATTGTGCCGCCGGACGGTCGGCGGTGACGGCCGGCGGGGGCGGTCCGGCGGCGCGGCCGCGGGGCGGGGGCGGCTGTGAGAGATCAGACATCTGCCCGTGTCCTCTACCCCCGGCGCGTTACCTGTCGGTAACGTCCGGTGGTAAGCCCCTTCGGCTCTTGATCACACGGCTCCGGCACCGCCGCCGGCGGCGACGAGGAGCAGCAGTCTTGCGCGAGTTCAGCCTTCCGGCCCTGTACGAGGTCCCCGCTGACGGCAACCTGACCGACCTGGTCCGCCGCAACGCCACCCAGCATCCGGACACCGCCGTGCTGGCGCGCAGGTCCGGCGGCGGCGGCTGGAGCGACGTGAGCGCCGCCGCGTTCGCGCTGGAGGTGCGGGCCGCCGCCAAGGGGCTGATCGCCTCCGGGGTGCAGCCGGGCGACCGGGTCGCGCTGATGTCGCGCACCCGGTACGAGTGGACGCTGCTGGACTTCGCGATCTGGTTCGCCGGCGGGGTGACCGTACCGGTGTACGAGACGTCGTCGGCCGAGCAGGTGGAGTGGATCCTCGGCGACTCGGCCGCGGTGGCCTGCGTGGTGGAGACGGCCGGCAACGAGGCGACCGTGGAGTCGGTGCGCGAACGGCTGCCGCAGCTGAAGCACGTGTGGCGGATCGACGCCGGCGCGGTGGAGACCCTGGGGGCGGCCGGCAGCGACGTGGCCGACGCCCTGGTCGCCGAACGCGCCGCGCTCGCCGGTGCGGACTCGCCCGCCACGATCGTCTACACCTCCGGCACCACCGGCCGCCCCAAGGGCTGCGTGCTGACCCACCGGGCGTTCTTCGCCGAGTGCGGCAACGTGGTGGCCCGGCTGGCGCCGCTGTTCCGCACCGGGGAGTCGTCGGTGCTGCTGTTCCTGCCGCTGGCGCACGTGCTGGGCCGGCTGGCGCAGGTCGCCTGCATGATGGCGCCGATCAAGCTGGGCCACGTCAGCGACATCAAGAACCTCACCGGCGAGCTGGCCGCGTTCCGGCCCACCATGGTGCTGGGGGTGCCGCGGGTCTTCGAGAAGGTGTTCAACAGCGCCCGGGCGCAGGCGCAGTCCAGTGGCCGGGGGCGGATCTTCGACCGGGCGGCCGACACCGCGGTCGACTACAGCCGCGCGCTGGACACCACCGGCGGTCCCAGCCTGACGCTGCGGCTGCGGCACCGGGTCTTCGACAAGCTGGTCTACGGCCGGCTCCGCGCGGTCCTGGGCGGCCGGGCCACCCACGCCATCTCCGGCGGCGCGCCGCTGGGTGAGCGGCTCGGGCACTTCTACCGGGGCATCGGCCTGACGGTGCTGGAGGGCTACGGCCTGACGGAGACGTGCGCGGCGACCGCGTTCAACCCGTGGGACCGCACGAAGATCGGCACCGTCGGCCAGCCGCTGCCCGGCAGCGTGGTGCGGATAGCGGACGACGGGGAGGTGCTGCTGCACGGCGAGCACCTGTTCACCGGTTACTGGAACAACGAGGCGGCCGGCGCCCAGGCGCTGTCGGACGGGTGGTTCCACACCGGGGACATCGGCACCCTCGACACCGAGGGGTACCTGACGATCACCGGCCGCAAGAAGGAGATCATCGTGACCGCGGGCGGCAAGAACGTCGCCCCCGCGGTCATCGAGGACCGCATCCGCGCGCACGCGCTGGTCGCCGAGTGCATGGTGGTCGGCGACCGGCGCCCCTTCATCGGCGCGCTGGTCACCCTCGACGAGGAGTTCCTGCCGCACTGGGCCGCCTCGCACGGCAAACCCGCCCCGCACACCGCCGCCGCCCTGCACGACGACCCCGACCTGCTCGCCGAACTCCAGCGCGCCGTCGACGACGGCAACGCGGCGGTCTCGCACGCGGAGTCCGTCAAGAAGTTCCGCGTGCTGACCGCGCAGTTCACCGAGGAGTCCGGCTACCTGACGCCGTCGCTGAAACTGCGGCGCAACGTGGTGACCCGCGACTTCGCCCAGGACATCGAGGCGCTCTACACACGGTAGTGCGCTCTGCGTGTTGGGCTCGGGGCGCTGTTCACGCGGTGGCGCTCCGCACGCGGTGGCGCTCCGCACGCGAGACGCTCCGCACGCGGTGGCCGGGGCGCTCCTGCCGTGCCGGGGTCGGGCGGGCCGGGCGGGAGCACGGCCACCGCCTCCGGCCGGAGCGCGGCCACCGCGGCCCCCTCCGGCCCGGAGCGCGGCCAGCCCCTCCGGCCCGGAGCGCGGCCAGCCCCTCCGGCCCGGAGCGCGGCCAGCCCCCAAGCCCGGAGCGGGTCCACCGCGGTCCCGTTCAACCCGGCGCGTCACTACAGCAGCCCCCTCCGGCCCCGGAGCGCCGCTACAGCAGCCCCTTCAGCCGGGACGCCAGCAGGTCCCAGCGCCAGGCGTCGTGCACCCACGCGCGGCCCCGGGTGCCCAGTCGCCGGCGCAGTTCGGGGTCCGCCAGGAGGGTCGCGACGCGGTCGGCGGTGTCGGCGGGGGAATCGCCGCGCACGACCCAGCCGGTCTCGCCGTCCAGTACCGCGTCCGGGGCGCCGCCGGAGTCGCCGGCGACCACGGGCAGGCCGGTGGCGGACGCCTCCAGGTAGACGATGCCGAGTCCTTCGACGTCGAGACCGCCGCGCCGGGTGCGGCACGGCATGGCGAAGACGTCGCCGGCCCCGAAGTGGGCCGGCAGCTGCGCCCAGGGCACCGCCCCGGTGAAGCGGACGGCGGCCGCGACCCCGGTGTCCGCGGCGAGTTTCTCCAGGTCGGCGGCGTAGGGGCCGCCGCCGACGACGAGCAGGACGGTGTCGGGCACCCGGCGCAGGATCTCCGGCATGGCCCGGATCAGGGTGTCCTGGCCCTTGCGGCGCACCAGCCGGGAGACGCAGACGACGACCGGCCGCCCGGTGAGCCCGAGCCGTTCGCGCAGCGCCGGGCCGCCGGAGTCGGGGTGGAAGGTCGTCTCGTCGACGCCGGGCGGCAGTTGGACCATGCGGGCGGCGGCGGCCGGGGTGAGGGCCGCGGCGATGCGGGAGCGGGTGTACTCGCCGAGGTAGGTGAGGGTGTCGGTGCCCTCGCCGATCCGGCGCAGCAGTTGCCGGGAGGCGGGCAGCTGGGCCCAGGCGGCCTCGTGGCCGTGGGTGGTGGCGACCAGCCGCCGGGCTCCGGCGCGGCGCAGCGCGGGCGCCATCAGCCCGAGCGGCGCGGCGGCGCCGAACCACACCGAGGAGCAGCCGTGCTCGCGCAGCAGGCCGGCAGCGCGGGCGGTGACCCGTGCGGTGGGCAGCAGCATGGTGGTGCGGTCGCGGACCACCGGAAAGGGCTGTTCGGCGTCGAACGCGGCGACCGCGTCGCGGTCCTTCCAGGTGGAGGCGTACACGACGGCCTTGCCCGGGTCCAGGCGCAGCGCCATGCTGTGCACGAAGGCCTGGATGCCGCCGGGGCGGGGCGGGAAGTCGTTGGTGACGATCAGGGTCTTGTCCATCGGGTACGACGGTAGCGGCATCGTGGGCGGCCGGGAGCGGTGGCGTAGTCTTGCGGTCCCCCGGACGGTCCCGGGTGACGTGGGCGTGCGCCGTAGCGGTGTGTCGTGGCGCCGTCGCCGGGAGGGGCCGGCGGGTGACGCGTCCCGACGAAGGAGCCTGTGCTGCCGGTGATCACCAGCCCCGAGCCCGCGGCGTACCAGGCGCCGGACGACCCCGAGCGCGGTGCCGTCTCCCGCACGCGCGGCCTGGCGGCGTCGGTGTGGCCGGCGCTGGCGGTGTGGGCGTGCGCCCTGCTGCTGCAACTGCTGATGCTGGCGTGGCTGGGCACCCGGCCCGACTGGCTGCACGCGGCGCTGACCCCGTGGGACAACACCTGGTACGTGCAGATCGCCCAGCAGGGCTATCCGCACGGGTTCAGCTACGACGCGCACGGCGCGCTGACCGGGAACACGCTGGCGTTCTTCCCGCTGTACCCGGCGGTGATCAAGCTGGTGGCGGCGGTGACGGGCCTGGGCGGCCAGGCGGCGTCGGTGGTGGCGGCGTGGCTGGCGTCGGCGGGCGCGGCGGTGGTGCTGCACCGGCTGGGGGCGCGGTTGTACGGGCCGCGGGCCGGGCTGGCGATGGTGGCGGTGGTCTTCACCCAGCCGATGGCGGTGACGCTGTGGATCGGCTACAGCGAGAGCCTGTTCCTGCTGCTGGTGGCCGGGTGCCTGCTGGCGGCGCGGCGTGAGGCGTGGCTGACGGCCGGGCTGTGCGCGCTGCTGGCGGGGCTGACCCGGTCGACCGGGGTGGCGCTGGCGGCGGCGCTGGTGGTGGCCGCGGTGCCGCCGATGTGGCGGGCGCGCCGGGTGCGGTGGCGGGCGGTGGCGGGCATCGCGCTGGGGTCGCTGGGGGTGCCGCTGTACGTGGCGTGGGTGGGGTTGCGGGTCGGGCACCTGACGGCGTGGCTGACGATCCAGCGCGCGGGATGGAACACGGCGTGGGACTGGGGGTCGGCGACCTGGCAGTTCCTGTCGAGCACGCTGCGGCGCGGGTCGGACTGGGTGCCGGTGTCGATAGCGGTGCTGCTGATCGTGCTGGCGGCCGCGTGTGCGACGGAGCTGCTGAACCGGCCGTGGCCGCCGCTGGTGGTGTACGGGCTGCTGGTGTTCGCGCTGACCGTCGGGCAGACCAACTACTACCACTCCAAGCCGCGGCTGCTGGTCCCGGCGCTGCTGACGCTGGCACCGTTCGTGCGGGCGTTCGCGGCGCGCGGGCGGGCGGCGTGGCCGGCGCTGGCGGTCTTCGCGCTGTTCGGCACGTGGTTCGGGGCGTACATGCTGACCAACTGGCAGTACGCGATCTGACGGCAGGGGGCGCCCGGCGGGGGCGGGGGCCCCGGCGGGGGCGGGGCGGGACGTGGCGGCCGGGCTCCGGTTCCGTGCGCACCGGGCGGGTTCCGGGCTTGCGCGTAACGGCCGGCTGGCGTCAGCCCGCTAGCGACCGCGTTCCGGGCTCGCGCATACCGGCCGGACTCCGGTTCCGTGCGTACCGGCCGCGTTCCGGTCCCACGCGTACCGCCCCGCCGGCGTCAGCCCGCGCACCGACGCCAACCCCCGCACCGGCCGCCCCGCGTCACCCCACCGGCGGCGGCCCCGCGGCGAACTCCCGTGCCGCGGCGATGCGTTGGACCGCCGTCGGGTGGGTGCCGAACAGCACGTGCAGCGGGCGCGGCGGGGCGGGGTCGGCCACGTTGGCCACCGTCAGGCGGCGCTGCATGGCGATGAACGCCGCCGGGTCGCCGGTCAGCAGCAGCGCGTGCCGGTCGGCGCGGCGTTCGACGCGGCGGCTCAGCGCGCACGACGCCGGGCCGGCCACCGCCGAGCCGATCGCGGCCAGCGCCGCCAGCAGCGGGATGGAGCGCGGGTCGGCGAACCGGTCGGCGCCGGCCAGGCGCAGCAGCGCCGTCCAGTGCGTCAGGGCGGCCAGCAGCACGACGCCGGCGGCGGCCCCGGCCGCGCCCAGCGCGGTGCCGGCGGCCACGTCGCGGTGCTTGACGTGGCCCAGCTCGTGGGCGGTGACCAGTTCGACCTCGCGGGGGGTGGCGGTCGACAGCAGCGTGTCGTGGACCACGACCCGCCGGGTGCGGCCGAATCCGGAGACGTAGGCGTTGACCGCGGTGGTCCGGCGGGAGGCGTCGGCGACCAGCACGTCGCGCACCGGCACGCGGTCGCGGGCGGCCAGGGCCAGCAGGGCGTCGCGCAGCGGGCCGGCGGCCATCGGCGTGAAGCGGTTGAACAGCGGTTCGAGGACGACCGGCGCCAGCCAGGACAGCGCGGCCACCGCCGCCGCGGCGCCGAGCGCCAGCCACACCCACCACCAGCGCGTCGCCCCGGCGAGCCCGTAGACGGCGAACAGCGCGCCGGTGACCAGCGGCACCCCGATCAGCAGCCCGCGGGCCCGGTCGGTCCACCAGCCGCCCCAGCCCTGGGTGACCAGCCCGAACGGCACGCGTACCGCCCGGACCCGGGCGGCGAACGGCAGCTCCAGCAGTTCCTGCGCCACCACCAGGACCAGCGCCCCGAAGAACACCCGGGCCCACCAGGCACCGCCGGCCGGCCGGGCCGCCGCGGTCACCAACCGGGCCCCGGCGTGCGTCAGGCCCAGGGCCAGCAGCAGGGCCAGCGAGGCGAGTCGCGCGGCCAGCAGCCAGGGCGCCTGCGCCCGGCGCAGCGCCCGGCCCCGCGCGGCCTGTTCGGGCGTGAAGTCGGCTTCGGGGCCGCCGGGGTCGGTGGTCACGTCAGTTGCTCCTTCACGTAGGCCCGCCACTGGTCGGTGAACTGCTGGACGCTGAGGCCGAGTTCGTCGTGGAGGGCGGCGGTGGGCCCGCTGCGGCCGGCGGCGCGGTACAGGGCGACGAGTTTCGGCTGCCCCCAGCGGGCGGCGACCAGGCGGCAGGCGAGCCAGGCGCCTTCGTAGGCCTGCGGGAGGCCGGCGGCGGTGGAGGCGAAGTCGGCGTCGGACGGCAGGAGTTCGGGGGCGTGGCCGGTGGTGACGTCGTGGCGCAGTTCGGGGGCGATCCGCGCGGCGGCGGTGCCGGTGCCGGTCCAGCCGGCGTAGTCGGCGAAGCCCTCCGACAGCCACAGCGGGGTGCGGGAGGTGGTGGCGGTGCGGGTGGCGACGTGGGTGAGTTCGTGGGTGAGCACCACGCGGCGGCCCAGCGCGCTCAGCCCGGCGAAGGCCTGCGGGTTGACGATGACGCGGTCGGCGGGTGCGCTGCCGGTGCCGCGCAGTTCGGCGGTGGTGACGGCGGCGATGTCCTGGTAGGCGGCGGGCGGGGCGTCGAGCAGCGCGGCCAGGCCGGCCTCGGTGCCGGGGACCTCGACGATCGCGCGGTGGGCCCAGGCGCCGGGCCACACGCTGTCGACCACCGGCACGGCCCGGTCGGCGAGGCCGGCGTAGCCGCGCAGTGCGGCCGCGCCGCCCTGGCCCAGCACCAGCGAGCGGGCGCCGGTGACCACGGTCAGCGTGCCGAGGTCCCACGGCTGGACGTCGGTGTGCCGGCCGGCGGCCTGCCCGCCGGTCTGGGAGGTGACGTACCAGTGGCCGCCGGAGCGGCGCAGGGTGAGGTAGGCCCGTGCGGTGACCGGTGCGGTGTCGTAGCCGCGCAGGCCGTAGCTCAGCTCGGTGTCGGCGGCGACCTGGCCGGGGCCGGCGACCGGGAAGGCGCCGGTGGAGCGCAGCCGGTAGCCGAACGACGACAGCGGCAGCCGTTCGAGGCCGGTGAAGACCTGGGCCTGCGCGGTGCGGAACGCGGTGGCCGCCGGGTCGACGGTGGCCAGGAACGCGGTGCGGTCGTGGGCCAGGACGGCGTGGGCCCGGGCCGCCAGCACCGCGCGTACCGCCGCGTCGTCGGAGCGCGGGTGCGCGGCGGGCGCCGGTGCGGAGCACCCGGTGAGCAGCGCCAGGGCGGCGGTCCACACCGTCCATGCCGTCCATGCCGTCCGCGCCGGGACGGCGGCCGGCGGCCGGCGAAGGCGGGCGCGGGGGCGGAGGTTCACGCCCCGATCCTACGGAGGGGGCCCGGCCGGTCGGCTACGGGCGCACGATCGCGTTGATCGGCATCATGTTCACCGGGTCGTAGCGGACCCGGGCGCCGGGGTAGGGGGCGTGGATGACCTCGCCGCCGCCGACGTACATGGCGACGTGGCTGGCGTTGTCGCGGTAGACGACCAGGTCCCCGGGGCGGGCCTGGTCCAGCGGGACGTGGGTTCCGGCGCCGAGTTGCTCCTGCGAGGTGCGCGGCAGGGTGACGCCGGCGTGCCGGTAGGACCAGTACATCAGCCCGGAGCAGTCGAAGGCGCCGGGCCCGGTGCCGCCCCACAGGTACGGCAGGCCCAGGGCGCTGCGGGCGGCGGCCAGCGCTTCGGCGGCGCGGTCGGAGGAGGCCGGCAGGTCGGGCAGGTCCGGCACCCGGCCGGCCGGTGCGGTGCGGCCGTCGGCCGCGGCGCCGTAGCCGATGGCGTCGCGCTGGGCCACGGTGAGGGTGGCCAGCAGGCGTCTCGCGCGCTCCAGCCGGTCGCGCACCGCCTGTTTGCGGGCGGCCAGCCGCCGGCGGACCTGGTCGAGCTGGGCGATCTCCCCGCCGGCCTCGGCGCGTTGCTGGGCCAGCGCGCGCTGGGCGTCCCGCAGCCGGTCGAGCCGGCCCGCCTGGAGGCCCTCGGCGCGGGCCAGGTCGGAGGCCCGGTCGAGGTAGCCGGCCGGGTCGGAGGAGACCAGCAGCGCGAGCGAGGGGTCGACGCCGCCGTCGCGGTACTGGGCGCCGGAGACCACCGCGAGCGCGTCGCTCATCCGGTTGACGGCGGCCTGGCCGCGGGCGAGTTCGTCCTGCACGGCGTCGAGCCGGCCGCGCAGCCGGGACTCCTGCTCCTGCGCGGCGTCGTAGTCCTCGGTGGCCCGCTCGGCCTGCTCGTAGAGCGCGCCGACCCGGGAACGGACGTCGGCGGG
Organism: Streptantibioticus silvisoli; assembly: GCF_027947535.2. Taxonomy (GTDB): domain Bacteria; phylum Actinomycetota; class Actinomycetes; order Streptomycetales; family Streptomycetaceae; genus Streptantibioticus_C; species Streptantibioticus_C silvisoli. Next base: position 37,793 of record NZ_JAAGKO020000015.1, on the reverse strand, counting down.
GGTGGCGCGGGGTGCGGCGCCGGCCGGGACGGCCGCCGACGCGGCGACCGCGACGGCGGCGGCCGACAGCACGGCGGCCTTGCCGGCCCGTACGATCCCCGGCCGGGCGGGACGACGATGGGACGCCATGGAACCGCACCTCCTTCAGCGGAGGCGACAGTAGCGGTGCGGTTACACAGGGTTCAAAACCCCGGACGGCCCAACGGGCGGTGACCGGCGGCGGATGCGCAGGTCACCGGCGGGGTGTCCGTCAGCTCAGGACACCGGGCGTCACCCGTCCGGGGGCGTGGCGGGGGTCAGACGACGCGGACGCCGAAGTCGAACGGCATGTCGCTGAGCTTCTCGTAGCGCACGTAGGCGCCGGTGTGCGGCGCGTGCAGCACGATGCCGTTGCCCGCGTACATGCCGACGTGCTCGCCGCCGTACATGATGACCAGGTCGCCGGGCTGGAGCTGGCTGAGCGACAGGTGCGGGCCGACGTTCTCCTGCTCCTCGGAGGTGCGCGGCAGCGAGATGCCGACCTGCGCGTAGGACCACTGCACGAAGCCGGAGCAGTCGAAGGAGGACGGGCCGGTGGCGCCGTAGACGTACGGCGAGCCGATCTTGGTGGCGCCGGCGGCGAGCGCGGCGGCGGCGCGGCCGGTCGCGTCGACGGGCGGCGGGTCGGTGATGGTGCCGGCGTTGTTGAACTCCTCGCGGGCGACCGGGGTGAGGGTGTCCAGCAGGTGCTGCGCCTTGGCGAGCTTGGCCTGCACGTCGGTCTTCTTCGCGGCCAGTTCCTTGCGGACGCTGGCGAGTTGCGACAACTTGGCGCCGGCCTCGGCGCGCTCCTGGTCCAGGATCCGCTTCTGCGTCTCGATCTGCTTCAGCTCGTCGGCCTGGGTGCCGCTGAGCTGGTCGAGCATGCTGGCCTTGGCGAGGTAGTCGCTCGGGTCGGCCGACAGGAACAGCTGCATCGTCGGGTCGACGCCGCCGTCGCGGTACTGGGCGCTGGCCATGGTGCCGAAGCTGTCGGCCAGCTTGTTCAGCTGCGCCTGCTCCTTGGCGACCTTGTTCTGCAGCTGGCTGACCTGCGCCTGGAGCTTGTCCTGCCGCTCCTTGGCGCCGTCGTACTGCTGAGTGGCCTTCTCCGCCGCGTTGTTGAGGTCGGTGACCTGGGACTTGACGTCCTTGACGGTCGGCTTGGCCGGCGCGGGCGCGGCGTTGGCGGCCTGCGAGGACAGGGCCACGGCCGCGGCAGCGGTCGCGGTGAGCACGGTCACCCGGGTACGGCTGGCGGGCTTGGGACGACGGTGGGACGCCACGGGGGCGAGCTCCTTCTTCCAGCGGCCGCCTACCGGGTGAGCTGTCGGGTTCGGGCCGGAAGAAGCCCTACGAGGTCTCACCACGCCCTGGCCGGCGCGGCCTGACTCCGATTCACCCCGGGAACGTTGGTTCCCCGGCTCCGCGCGACGGCATCCCCAGCAAAGCGTGACCGGCGCGTCGGACTCGGCGGTAACCCCCGCTGTCATCCGGTTGGACGATCGACTGCGCGGTGGTTCGAGCTGACCCTAGTAACCAAGTTGTGATCGGTTCAAATCCTTCTGAGAAAAAACTTGTCCAGGAGACGACTTCTTTACGGACACTCCACGACCCGTGACGGTCATTTGACTCTACGTCCACCGAACAGGCCGCAAAACGACCGGAGTAGAGCACCGGCATTTCACCATGTGTCGCGTCTCACATGGCCGCGCGAAGCCCCAACACCGACCGATAAAAGGCGCGATGGATATCCGTACGGGCCAAATAGGACGTCTTGGTGGCAAAAGCTGTACCGCGGGGTGAACGGGATCGGAACGGCACCCGGACATTCCGCGGTCACGACGCCCGGCGCACGACCGCCCCGGGCTCTGGACCCGGCCCCGGACCGGGTCACGGTCGCGGCCGCAGTGGCTGCCGCCGCAGTCGCTGCCATCGCCGTCGCCGTCGCCGTCGCCGGGGGAACGTCACATGCGCGAGAGCCGGCGCAGCAGCAGCGTGGAGGCGACCGGGCGGGCGCCGGCCCGGGCGACGCCGTCGGCGACCTCCCGGTCCGCGGAGACCACGACGATCGGGCGGCCCGGCGGTTCGGCGCGCACCAGGCGCCGGATCAGCTCGTCGGCGGTCTCACCGGGCTTGCTGAACAGCACCCGCACCCCGCGCGGCGGCGCCAGCAGCACCGGCGTGGCCAGTTCGGCGCCGTCGAAGACGCAGGTGATCTCGGCGCCGCTCTGCGCGGCGAGGCCGGCCAGTCCGCCCAGCAGCCGCAGCCGCTGCTTCTCCAGCGGGAGCGTGGGGTAGCCGGTCTTGGTCACGTTGTAGCCGTCGACGACCAGGTGCGCCTGCGGCAACGCCAGGAGCTGGTCGAGCAGTTGGGGGTCGTCCTCGGCCAGCGCGCGGCGGGCGATGTCGCGCGGGTTGATGGCGGCGGGGGTGACCGCGTCGACGGTGTCGGCCGGGCGCACCTGCACCGGGGCGAGCGCGAGTTCGCGGCGCAGCCCCTGCGCGGCCTCCAGCACGGTGTCCAGCAGCAGGCGCAGCCGCATGTCCTCCAGGCTGCGGCCCTCGCGGACCGCGCGGCGGCTGGCCTCCAGGGCGGCCTCGGCCTCCGCGAGCCGGGAGCGCAGCCGGCGGTTCTCGCTGTCGGAGGCGGCGACCTCGGCGGCGGCCGTACCGCGGGCCCGGTCCAGCTCGCCCTCCAGCTTGCGCAGCGCGGCCTCGCCGCGGCGCAGGTCGCTGGCGGCGGCGCGCAGTTTGCGCTGGAGCGCGTCGGCCTCCTTGCGGACCACGTCGAGTTCGGCGCGGGCGGCCCGGCCCTCCTCCTGCGCGGCGGCCCGCAGGCCGGCCAACTCCTCGCGCAGGCGCTCCAGTTCGCGGGCGTTCTCCTCACCGACGTGGTCGGCGTGGGCGCGTTCGGCCTCCTCGCCGGCGGCGGCGACCAGCTTGGCCCAGCCGGGCGGGCGCAGCAGGTACGCGGCGGCGGCGACGTCCAGCGGGTCGGCGGCCGGCGGCGGCGACCCGGCCTCCAGCGCGGCGGCGAGCTCGGCCTGCGCCTCCCGCAGCCGGCCGGCGATGCGCTGCCGGAACAGCGCGTCGCCCTCCAGCGCGGCGGCCAGCGCGGTGCCGGCGAACTTCGCCCGCCGCGTCGGGGTGAACCGCGCGTACTGCCGCAACTGGGTGGGGAGTTCGGCGGTGGTCAGCGAGCCGAAGGCGTCCGCCGCGATCGTCACGACCCGGTGCCGCACACCCTCCGGCAGCGGCCGGTCCAGCGTCTCCTCGGCGTCACCGGAGTCGGGCGCGTCGGGGTGGGCGGGGTCGGACGCGGGGGCGTCATCGGCGTGATCCGCGGCGGGCACGGCGGTATTCGTGGCGGGGGCATCATCGTCCGTGGCGGGGGCGGCGGCGTCCGTGGCCCGCGGGTCGGGCGCGGCGTCCGCCGGGGTGGGACCGGGGCCCGGGGGTCCGCCCGTGCCGCCGCCGGGCGTGCCGGAACCGGCGGTGTCCTCCGGAACCGCCTGCCGCTTGCCGCCCGCTTGATCCACCGGTCACTCCGTCCGCTCTGCCGGGGCACTGCCGTACCTGCCGTACGCCCCCCATTGTCCCCGCCCGGGGCGGCCTCAGACCTGTTCGGTGCCAGGTCCGGCCGAGGGGCGCTCCACCAGCTCGATCCGGTCGGCGGTGTTGCACCAGCGGCAGCGCACGGATTCCACGGTGTCGCTGAGCACCTGGCGCTCCTCCACCGACGGCACGCCGGTGAGGTCGAGGTGGACGTACTCCACGGTGCGGCTGGAGCGCGTGACGTCGAAGCGGGTCAGATTGCCGCACAAGGTGCAGCGCCAGCGCGTGGTCTGCGTGGGCAGGGGAACCGGCATCGTTCTTCCTCGTCCTTCATGGCGGGCTCGCTGAACGCGGTACTCCGCGCGCTCCGTCCGCCCGGCCCGCACGGCGGCACCGGGACGCGTGGGCCGCGCACCCGGCAACCCTACGGCCTCCGGTCCCCGTCGCGCAGACGGCGGCCCGGCGGCCGGCGGGCGGGCGGTGCCCCGGCGAGGCGGCATATGTCCGCAAGGTCCGTTACGTCATGATCGGATCATGCTGTCACGCCGCTCCCCCGGCCGTCCGGCCGCCGCCGGCCCCGCCGAACCGCCCGGCGCACGCTGCGGCGAGCCCCTCGCGCCGGACCGCCCGCCGCTCGTGACGTACACGCTCATCGGGCTGTGCGTGCTGGCGTTCCTGGTCGGCCCGGTCGCCGGACTGGACCCGGTCTACGGCTCCGGGCACGACCAACTGTGCGCGCAGGCCGGGTACTTCGCGCGCTGGGGGGTGATCCCCTCCGAGCTGTGGCACGGGGCGCTGCCGCCGGACGCGCTGTCGCTGCCGGCCGGCTGCCGGGCGGGCGGCCCGTCGGGGAAGCTGCCGGCGCTGTCGGTGCTGACCGCGCTGTTCGTGCACGGCGGCTGGACGCACCTGCTGGGCAACATGCTCTTCCTGTTCGTCTTCGGCCCGGCGGTGGAGGACCGGGTGGGCCGGACGCGGTACGCGGTGTTCTACCTGGTGGCCGGGTACGTCGCCACGTACGGCTACGCCTACGGGCACGCCGGGTCGACGCAGACGCTGATCGGCGCGTCGGGGGCGATCGCCGGGGTGCTGGGCGCGTTCCTCTTCCTGTATCCGCGCGCCCGGGTCACCAGCCTGCTGCCGTTCCTGCTGTTCCTGCCGCTGCGGTTCCCCGCGTGGCTGGTGCTGGGGTTCTGGTTCGCCCTCCAGTGGTTCGCCTCGCGCACCGCGCAGGCCGCGCCCGGGGTCGCCTATCTGGCCCACGTCATCGGGTTCGGCTTCGGCTTCCTGTGCGCGGCGGCGGCCTACCGGGAGCGGTCTAAGCTGACCCCGCAAGCCGCGACCCGAGGAGACAGCCAGCCGTGATCACCGCGATCGTGCTCATCAAGACGGATGTCGACCGCATTCCGGAGATCGCCGAGTCGATCGCCGCGCTGGAACACGTCAGCGAGGTCTACTCGGTCACCGGCACCTACGACCTGGTCGCGCTGGTGCGGGTGGCCCGGCACGACGACCTGGCCGACGTCATCCCGGGCCGGATCAGCAAGATCGCCGGGGTGGCCGGCACCGACACGCACGTGGCGTTCCGCACGTACTCCCAGCACGACCTGGAGTCCGCCTTCGCCATCGGCCTCGAAGGCTGACCCGCCCGGCTCCCACGGCACCGGTGCCGCCACCGGTCACCCGTGCCCGGCACCTCCCGCGTCAACACCCGTCACCGGCAACGGCGTTGGCCCCGGCGCCGCCCGCCGTCAGGCCGCCGTCGGCGCCACCAGTTCGGCCAGCGCGGTCAGGAACCGCTCGACGTGCTCGTCCGGCGTGCCGGCCCCGAAGCTGACCCGGATCGCGCTCAGCGGCCGTTCGCCCTGGCCGTCGCCGGGGGTGCCGCACTCCGCGGGGGCGTCCGGGGCGCCGTCCAGCAGCAGCCGCACCAGCGGGTGGGCGCAGAACAGCCCGTCGCGCACCCCGATGCCGTACCGGTCCGACAGCGCGGTGGCCAGCCGGGAGCTGTCGTGGCCGTCGACCACGAACGAGATGACGCCGACGCGTTCCGCCCCCGCGCCGAACAGCGACAGCACCCGGGCGCCGGGGATCGCGGCCAGGCCGGTGAGCACCCGGTCGACCAGCAGGCGTTCGCGGGCGGCCAGCGCGCCGTGGCCGGCCTCGCGCAGCGCCCGGCAGGCGGCGGCGATGGCGTAGGCGCCGACGACGTTGGGCGAGCCGGCCTCGTGCCGGGCCACCGTCTCGTGCCAGCCGACGTCGACCCGGCCGGCCGCGTCCCGGGTGACGGTCCGGCTGGCGCCGCCGCCGGCCAGGTAGGGCGGCGCCGCCCGCAGCCAGTCCGCCCGGCCGGCCAGCACACCGGCGCCGAACGGCGCGTAGAGCTTGTGCCCGGAGAACGCCACCCAGTCGGCGCCCAGCGCGGTGACGTCCACCGGGTGGTGCGGGGCGAGTTGGGCGGCGTCCAGCACCAGCCGGGCGCCGGCGGCGTGCGCGGCGGCGGCCAGTTCGCGCACCGGCCACAGCTCGCCGGTGACGTTGGAGGCGCCGGTGACGCACACCAGCGCCGGGCCGTCGCCGCGCCGGACGGTCAGCGCCTCGGTCAGGACGCGGACCGCCTCGCGCGGGGAGCGCGGCGCGGGCAGGTAGCAGACCCGGCAGTCGGACCGGCTGCGCCACGGCAGCAGCGCGGCGTGGTGCTCGGTCTCGAAGACGAACACCTCGGTGCCGGACGGCAGGGCGGCCGCCAGCAGGTTGAGCGAGTCGGTGGTGGAGCGGGTGAAGACCACCTGGTCGTCGGGGCGGCAGCCGAGGAACCGGGCGACCTCGGCGCGGCTGGCCTCGAACAGGTCGGTCGACAGCTGCGACAGGTGTCCGGCGCCGCGGTGCACGCTGCCGTAGTAGGGCAGGTAGGCGGCCACGTCGTCCCACACCCGGCGCAGCGCCGGGGCGCTGGCGGCGTAGTCCAGCGCGGCGTACTCCACCTCGCCGCCGTCCGCCAGCGGCACCGTGACGCCGTCGCCGAGCACCGGCAGCGGTGCGGCGGGGGCCTCGATGACCTCGGTGGAGACGACGGTGGACGGACGCGCGGCGGTGCGGGCGGAACCGGCGGCGAGGATGGACAGGATGGGTGCGGGCATGGCGAACTCCCGTGAGCGTGGGCGGAGTCGACCCGGCGCCGGGGTGGGCACGGCGCGGGACGTGGCGGAGGAACCCCTCGAAGGGGTGGCTGCGGTGAGGGCCGTTCGACGAGGCGGCACGGTTCCGGGTCCCCGGACGACGGGGTACGGGACGACGGGGAACCAGGTGGCCGGAACGGCCTAGCGCATTCGCTTGCTCAAGGGAGCTCCCGCGTGGACCAGGACCCCTGGTGGATACGCGAGGGGTCCGCGCTTGCCGCACGCCTTGCTGCGCACGACCTGGTCATCACCCGGGGCACCCCGCCACGGACGGAGGGTTGCCGGACAGCGAGCCGGGGCTTGATTGCTGTCACTCGTGACCTGGCCAAGACATTAACAGGTGGAACGGGCGGTGGCACCGCCCGTTCCACCATGCGAGAAGACCTCAGGCGCGGCCGGCCGCCACCCAGCGTTCCAGGACCGCCTCGGCGGCCCCGGTCTCCAGCGACCGGGCCGCCGCGGCCATGCCGACCGAGATCCGCCGCTCCAGCGGCTCGTCGGTGGGGTCCAGGGCGGCCAGCGCGGCGGCCGAGTTGAGCAGCACCGCGTCGCGCACCGGGCCGGCCTCGCCGGCCAGCAGGCGGCGGGCGACGGCCGCGTTGTACGCCGGGTCGGCGCCGCGCAGCGCCTCGACCGGGACCAGGTCCAGGCCGACGTCGCGCGGGTCGAAGGCGACCTGGTCGACCTTGCCGTCGCGCACCAGCCACACCTGCGAGGTGTCGGTGGTGGTGAGTTCGTCCAGCCCGTCGTCGCCGCGGAAGACCAGGGCGGACGAGCCGCGTTCGGCCAGCACGCCGGCCAGGATCGGGGCCATCCGGGCGCTGGCGACGCCGGTGGCCTGGGCGCGGACCCGGGCGGGGTTGGTGAGCGGGCCGAGGAAGTTGAAGACGGTGGCGATGCCCATCTCGCCGCGGGCCCGGGCCGCGTACCGCAGCGCCGGGTGGAACCGCACCGCCGGGCAGTAGGTGATGCCGGCCTCCTCGGCGATCTCGACCACCCGTTGCGGGGACACGTCGAGGTTGACGCCGAGGTGGGCCAGGACGTCGGAGGCGCCGCTGCGCGAGGACGCCGCCCGGTTGCCGTGCTTGACGACCTTCGCGCCGGTGCCGGCCACCACGATCGCCGACATGGTGGAGATGTTGACGGTGCCGGACCGGTCGCCGCCGGTGCCGACGATGTCGACGGTGCGGCCGGGCACCTCGATGACGTTGGCGTGCGCGTACATGGTGCGCACCATGCCGGAGACCTCGCCGACGGTCTCGCCCTTGGCCCGCAGCGCCACGCTGAAGGCGGCGATCTGCGTGTCGGTGGCGGAGCCGGTCATGATCTCGTCCATCGCCCACGCGGTGTCGTCGGCGGTCAGGTCGCGGCCGTCGAGCAGGTCGGTCAGGACGTCCGGCCAGCTGCGGTCCGCCACGCTGTCGACTCCGGCGGGGGTCTGCGCGCTCATGGCCGCTCCTGGGGTGTGCGGGGGACGGGATGCCTGCGGCACAGCGTATCGATCGCGGCGGGCACCGCGGGCCCATGTTCGTACGATGGTCCGACGATGATCGAAACGCCCCGGTGCGGCGTTCCACCGACGCCCCGGCACGCCGTCCGCGGGGGCGCCGGCGCCGGTGGCGGACGCCGTCCCCGCCGGCGGCGGAGCGCCGTTGACGCCCGGTGCCGCACCCGCCTGCGCACCGGCGGCGGAACCCCCGTCCGCGCCGCCGGCGGCCCCCTCCGTGCCGCTGGAAGGCGTCCCGGCCGGGCTGCGGACAGCCCGGAGGGAACGACCCGACCCCGGACAGCCCGAAGGCCCCGGTGCGGACTGTGGCGGTCCGGCGGGGCCTTCGGGGTGACGCTTCGCGCTGACGCGGGGTCGGGTCAGTGGTGACCGTGTCCGCTGGTGATCTCCGCGTGCTCCTCGGGGGTCGGCTTCGGGATGTGGCTTCCCTCGCCGTACATGCCCTCGGCCAGCTTGGCGCGCAGCTTGGTGAGCGGGTCGACCTTGCGCTCGACACCGTTCTCGTCGACCTCGGGGCCGATCTCCGCCGGGGCGGGCTGCTCGTGCGCGGTGAGGGTGAAGACCTTGCCCTGGTCCAGCGGTTCGTGGATCTCGATGAACTCGCCGTGCGGCAGCCGCTTGATGACGCCGGTCTCGCGACCGTGCAGCACCTTGTCGCGGTCACGCCGCTGAAGGCCGAGGCAGACCCGCTTGGTGACGATGAACGCCAGGACGGGGGCAACGAAGAAGGCGATCCGCACGAACCACGTGACGTCGTTGATCGACAGGTGGAAGTGGGTGGCCAGGATGTCGTTGCCGCCGCCGATCAGGCAGACCATGTACCAGGTGATCCAGCCGACACCGAACCCGGTGCGCACCGGCGCGTTGCGCGGGCGGTCCAGGATGTGGTGCTCGCGCTTGTCGCCGCTGACCCACGACTCCAGGAACGGCCAGATCGCGATGACGGTCAGCACCGCCGGGAAGAGCAGGCCCAGCGGGATGAAGACGCCCAACTGGAGCGTATGGCCCCAGAAGTTGATCTCCCAGCCGGGCATCGCCCGGATCAGGCCCTCGGAGAAGCCCATGTACCAGTCGGGCTGGGCGCCGGTGGAGACCTGGTCGGGCCGGTACGGGCCGAACTCCCAGATCGGGTTGATCGAGGCGATCGCCGCGATGATCGCGATGACGCCGAAGACCAGGAAGAAGAAACCGCCGGCCTTCGCCATGTACACCGGCAGCAGCGGCATGCCGACGACGTTCTTCTCGTTCTTGCCGGGACCGGCGAACTGCGTGTGCTTGTGGTAGAAGACCAGGATCAGGTGCGCCACCAGCAGGCCGGCCATGATGCCCGGCAGCAGCAGGATGTGGATCGAGTAGAACCGCGAGACGAAGTCGTTGCCCGGGAACTGCCCGCCGAACAGGAAGAACGACAGGTAGGTACCGACGATCGGCACCGACAGGATCGCGCCTTCCATGAACCGCACGCCGGTGCCGGACAGCAGGTCGTCGGGCAGCGAGTAGCCGGTGAAGCCGGTGAACATGCCCAGCACGAACAGCAGGAAGCCGAACAGCCAGTTGACCTCGCGCGGCTTGCGGAACGCGCCGGTGAAGAACACCCGCATCATGTGGACGAACATGCCGGCCAGGAAGACCAGCGCCGCCCAGTGGTGGATCTGCCGGATCAGCAGACCGCCGCGCACCTCGAAGCTGATGTTCATCGTCGAGTTGAACGCCTCGGACATGCGGATGCCCTGGAGCGGCACGTACGGGCCGCTGTAGGTCACCTCCTGCATGCTCGGGTGGAAGAACAGCGTCAGGTACACACCCGTGAGGATGATGATGACGAAGCTGTAGAGGCAGATCTCGCCGAGCATGAAGGACCAGTGGTCCGGGAAGATCTTGCGCATGTTGGCCTTGGCCAGGCCGTAGATGCCCAGCCGTCCGTCGGCCCAGTCGGCGATCTTCTCGCCCGCGGGGGCCTTGCCCCGGCGGGCGGTCACATCGTCCGTCGCGTGTTCGGTGGTACTCATCCGCGCTCCCAGAAGCTCGGGCCGACCGGCTCCGCGAAGTCGCCGAGCGCCTCGAGGTAGCCGCTGCCGTTGACGCTGATCCGCAGCTGCGGCAGGGCGTGGCCCGCCGGGCCGAAGATGACCCGGCCACCGTCGGCCAGGTCGAACGTCGACTGGTGGCAGGGGCACAGGACGTGGTGGGTCTGCTGCTCGTACAGGCTGATCGGGCAGCCGACGTGCGTGCAGATCTTGGAGAACGCCACGATGCCCTGGTGGCCCCAGTCCAGCTCGCGCTTGTCCTTGATCTCGTCCGGCTCGATGCGGACGATCATCAGGGCGGCCTTGGCGATGACGTCCTGGAAGTCGTCGTCGTCCTCCGACAGCCCGGGCGGCTGGGCGAAGGTCAGCGAGCCGGTGGTGATGTCCTCCGGACGCAGCGGCAGGTTGGTGTTCGGGTTGATCAGCGTCATGCCCTTGCGCCAGGCGGTGGTGCGCAGGCTCTTGCCGGGCAGCGGGCCCAGGTCGCGCAGCAGCACCAGGCCGGACAGCGGCACCATGGCCATCGCGCCGAACATCGTGTTGCGGATCAGCTTGCGGCGGCCGAACTGGCTCTCCGCGGCGCCCTGCTTGAAGTCGGCGATGACCTGGGCGCGCACCTCGGGCGACGCCTCGATCGGGTGCCGCTCGGCGGGGGTCTCCACGTCGGACATCAGGGTGCGGGCCCAGTGGACCGCGCCGGCGCCGATGCAGAACAGGGCCAGGCCCAGGGTCAGGCCGAGCGCGAAGTTCAGCGCGCTGACGTGGCCGACCGGGAAGATGTAGACGATCTTCCCCGGCTTCAGCGTCACGTACGACGCGATGAAGCCGATGGTGGCCAGCATCGACAGCACGAACAGACCCGCGACGACCCGCTCGGAGTGCTTGGCGGCCTGCTCGTCCAAGTCCTGACGGCGGGGCAGGTGGGCCGGCAGGCCCGGGTCGGCGAACGCGTCCCCGGCCACCGCGACCGCACCGTGGTGAGCGTCGTGCGCGCGCTCACTTGGCAGGTTGTCTTCTGACATGTCCTCGTGTGATCCAGGCTCGCTACTCATGACTTCCTGGCCTTGGTGGTGTGCGTGGCGACCCAGATGGCCAGCGCGATCAGCGCGCCCAGTCCGAACACCCAGCCGAACAGACCCTCGCTGACCGGGCCGATACCGCCGAGCTCCAGGCCGCCGGGGTTGGCGGCCTTGTCGCTGTCGGTCGCGCCGAGGTAGGCGATGATGTCCTTCTTGTCCTTCTGCGGCATGGTGCTGTCCGGGAAGGACGGCATGTTCTGCGGGCCGGTGAGCATGGCCTCGTAGATGTACTTCGGGGGCGCGTTCTCCAGCGAGGGGGCGTACTTGCCCTCCGTGAGCGCACCGCCCTTGCCGGAGGCGTTGTGGCACTGCGAGCAGTTGGTGCGGAACAGCTGGCCGCCGTTGGCGATGTCCGCGCCGTCCGGGCTGTACTGCTGACTGGTCGGCTTGACCGGGCCGGGGCCCAGCGAGGCGATGTACGCCGCGAGCTGGTCCACCTGGGCCTGGTTGTAGATCGCCTTCTTCTCCGGGATCTGCGGGCCCTGCTGCTGGGCCGGCATGCGTCCGGTGCCGACCTGGAAGTCCACCGCCGCCGAGCCGACACCGACCAGGGAGGGTCCGGTCTTGGTGCCCTTCCCGGAGGTCCCGTGGCAGGTGGCGCAGCCGACCGAGTAGAGCTTCTGGCCCTCCTGGATGGCGAGGGACTGCGACGAGGTGTCGGCCTGTGCCTTGTCAGCCGGCGCGAACGCGGCATACAGCCCCCCGGTGGCCGCAAGCGCGAAGAGTAGGACGACGAGCGCAGCCAGCGGGTGGCGTCGTCGTGCGGAGAGCTTTTTCACGGATTACCCCGGTGTCAGGATCTTCTGCGTCGATGCTTCTGGTGTGGTTCCGGCGCGAACCGGTTACTTGATCAAGTAGATCGTGGCGAAGAGGCCGATCCAGACGACATCGACGAAGTGCCAGTAGTAGGACACGACGATGGCCGCGGTCGCCTGTTCATGGGTGAACTTCTTCGCCGCGTACGTCCTGCCGAGTACCAGCAGGAACGCGATCAGACCACCCGTCACGTGCAGCCCGTGGAAGCCGGTGGTCAGGTAGAACACCGAGCCGTAGGGGCTGGACTTCAGGGAGAGCCCGGCATTGCGCACCAGATCGGTGTACTCGAAGATCTGGCCGCCGATGAACATGGCACCCATGACGAACGTGATCATGAACCACATCCGCAGCCGCTTCACGTCACCGCGTTCGGCGGCGAACACGCCGAACTGACAGGTGAAGGAGGAGAGCACCAGGATCGTGGTGTTGCACGCCGAGAACGGCACGTTCAGCGCGTCGTTCTGGCTGTGCCAGAACGCCGTGCCGGTCACCGAACGCAGGGTGAAGTACATCGCGAAGAGGGCCGCGAAGAACATCAGCTCGGAACTCAGCCAGATGATGGTTCCGACGCTTGTCATGTTCGGCCGGTTGACCGACGGGTGCGCGTGCCCGGTATCTACTGCTGTTGCTGTCGCCACGACCGACATTATGTCGGTCGCTTATCCCGCGCTCACTCCGGGGGTGCCGTTCGGTGTGTCAAGAGCTTCGGGTACAACCGTGCCGCGCGTCGCCGGTATCCCTCGAACGAGGGAAGCACCGGTGGTCGTGGTGGACGCCGGGGCGGCCGGGAACCGGGTGGCGGACGGCCCGCGCGGCGGCCGGCGGCGGACGGCGGCGGCATCGGCGCGGTACGGCCTCTCCTCCCGGAGGGGTCGGCCGGAGTAGCATCCGCCCTGTCCGCGCCGCGGTCTGTCACCAGTCGCGCGGCGCCCCCTCGGCGAGGAGGCAGGTCATGGATCAGGCGGCCACGGTGCTCGTCTACAGCGACGACGCGAACACCCGCGAACAGGTCCGGCTGGCGGCCGGACGGCGTCCGGCCCCGGACGTGCGGCGGGTGGAGTTCCTGGAGTGCGCGACCCTGTCGGCGGTGCTGAAGGCGCTGGACGAGGGCGGCATCGACGTGTGCGTGTTCGACGGTGAGGCGGTGCCGGCCGGCGGGATGGGGCTGTGCCGGCAGGTGAAGGACGAGATCTTCCACTGCCCCCCGGTGCTGCTGCTCATCGGCCGCCCGCAGGACGCCTGGCTGGCCACCTGGAGCCGGGCGGACGCCGTGGTGACGCATCCGGTGGACCCGGCGGCGCTCGCGCGGTCCCTGGCGGACCTGCTGCGCGAGCGGCACGCGGTGGCCTGACCCGTTGGGCCGGACGGCCGTTCACCGGGTCGCGGTGAACGGCCGTCGGGGTACCGCCGGGTGGCCCAGGGTCACACCTGCGGGGTGAGCCGGGACGCCTGGCTCTGATGGGTGGCCTCGTTGTCGGCCCTGCTGCCCGAGGTGGCCCGGGCGCCGAGCGCGCTGCCCTTGAGCCACTCGTCCCACGACAGGTTCCAGTCGCCGAAGCCGTTGCCGAAGTCCTCCATGTCGTGGCCGCCGGAGCCGACGACCTGGACGACGTCGCCGGGGCGGACCTCGTCGAAGAACCACTTGGCGTTCTCGGTGCTCATGCCGGTGCAGCCGTGGCTGGTGTTGGCCACCCCCTGCGAGCCGACCGACCACGGCGCGGCGTGCACGTATTCACCGCTCCATGTCACCCGGGTGGCCCAGTGGACCGGCAGGTCGTAGGAGTTGGAGCTGCCCGCGGCGATGCCGACGGTGCTGGATTTCATCTGGACGAAGGACTGCTTCTCCAGCACGACCTTGATGCCGTTGCGGGTGTCGAAGCCGGGTTTGCCGGTGGTCACCGGCATGGTGCGGACCTCGTCGCCGTTGCGGTAGAAGGTCAGCTGGTGGGTGCCGGCGTCGGTGAGGGCGAGGACCCGGTCACCGGTGTCGAAGGTCACGGGCTTGGCGGAGCCGCCGAAGACGCCCTTGCTGATCTGGGCGCCGCCCAGGCCGCTGCTGACGGAGACGGTGGCGTGGGCGGGCCAGTACCGCTTGGGGCGGAAGTGCAGGGTCTGGTCGTCCACCCAGTACCAGGAACCGGTCACCGCGGGGGTCGAGGTGACGTGCAGGGCGGCTTCGACCCGGGCGCGGGCGGTGTGGTCGTGGACCGGCTTGCTGAGGGCGGCGGTCACCGGTTCGCCGACGCCGTAGGTTCCGGCGTCCGGCCCGAAGGTCACGTTGAGCAGGTTGTTGGCGGGTTTCGTGGCGAAGGTCACCGTCTCGCGGCCCTGGGCGCCGTCGCCGTTCTCGGTACTCACCCGGACGGTGTAGCGGGTGCCGGCCGCGAGCGGTCCGGTGCTGTGCCACTGGGTACCGTCGTCGCTGAGGGCGCCGGCCACGAAGCGCCCGGTGCCGTCGGTGGCGGTGACGTCGGTTATTCGGCTGCCGCCCTTGGAGGTCACGGTGAGCGGCTTGCTCGGGTCGACCTGCTGGGCGCCGTCGACGTCGCTGTACCTGATCTGGCCGGCCGCGTTGTACGGCGTGTTGGCCAACGGGTCCCCGGAGGAGCCGCAGGCGGTGAGACCCGCGGCCAGGGGTGCGAGGAGCGCCAGCGAGGTCAGGCTGCGTGTCGCTGTCCGGCATCGAGGTGTCTGACTCATGCTCACAACGTATGAAAAATGACGACTCCCGGCGCGTTGTGTTCCGGCAAACGGGGGTCCCGGGGTATACGCACCGCCTCCCCCGGCCTGCGGCGGCCCACTGGGCCGTCCGGGTCGCGCACCGCCTCCCCCGCACCGCCGGCCGCGACGCGGGCGGCCCAGGACGCCGAGAGGGCCGGGACGCCACGGGGCTCGGGTGCCGAAAGGGCCGGGACATCACGGGGGCCGGGACGCCGAAAGGGCCGGGGCCCGGACACCGTGCGGTGTCCGGGCCCCGGCCCTCGTGCTGGTGCTGCGGCCCGCGGTCAGTACCGCTGGTCGGAGCCCCGGTAGTACTCGAAGACCCAGCCGAAGATGGCGACCATGATCACCGGAGCGGCGAAGTACATGATCCACCAGCCGAAGATGATGCCGAGGAACGCCAGCGCGCCACCGGTGGCCAGCATGAGCGGCTGCCAGCTGTGCGGGCTGAAGAACCCGATCTCACCGGCGTCGTCCGCCACGTCGGCGTCGGCCCGGTCCTGCGCCCCGTTGTCCGCCCGGCGGGCGGTGAACGACAGGTAGAAGCCGATCATCAGGCTCAGGGCGAAGGCCATGAACAGCGCCACGCTTCCGGCGGGCTCGCCCGACCAGAGGCAGTAGACGATGGCCGACGCCAGGATGAAGACGGCCAGCCACAGGAACATCTTGCCCTGGACCTTCACTTGCCGGCCTCCTTGTTCTCGACCTCTGCCATCTGACGGCTGCCGTGGTTGTCCAGCTGCTCCAGCGCCGCGATCTCCGGGTGGTGCAGGTCGAAGGCCGGGGACTCGGAGCGGATGCGCGGCAGCGTGAGGAAGTTGTGCCGCGGCGGCGGGCAGGAGGTCGCCCACTCCAGGGAGCGGCCGTAACCCCACGGGTCGTCGACCTCGACCTTCTTGCCGTACTTGGCGGTCTTCCACACGTTGTACATGAACGGCAGGATCGACATGCCCAGCAGGAAGGAGCTGATCGAGGAGATCGTGTTCAGCGTCGTGAAGCCGTCACCCGCGAGGTAGTCGGCGTACCGGCGCGGCATGCCCTCGGCGCCCAGCCAGTGCTGGACGAGGAAGGTGCCGTGGAAGCCGATGAACAGCGTCCAGAACGTGATCTTGCCGAGGCGTTCGTCGAGCATCTTGCCGGTCATCTTCGGCCACCAGAAGTGGAAGCCGGCGAACATCGCGAACACCACGGTGCCGAACACCACGTAGTGGAAGTGCGCCACCACGAAGTAGGAGTCCGAGACGTGGAAGTCCAGCGGCGGCGAGGCCAGGATGACGCCGGTCAGACCACCGAAGGTGAAGGTGATCAGGAAGCCGATCGCCCAGAGCATCGGTGTCTCGAAGCTCAGTGAGCCCTTCCACATCGTGCCGATCCAGTTGAAGAACTTCACCCCGGTCGGTACCGCGATCAGGAAGGTCATGAAGGAGAAGAACGGCAGCAGCACGCCACCGGTGACGTACATGTGGTGGGCCCACACCGTCACCGACAGGCCGGCGATGCCGATGGTCGCGCCGATCAGGCCGACGTAACCGAACATCGGCTTGCGGCTGAAGACCGGGATGACCTCACTGATGATGCCGAAGAACGGCAGCGCGATGATGTAGACCTCTGGATGCCCGAAGAACCAGAACAGGTGCTGCCAGAGCAACGCGCCACCGTTGGCCGCATCGAACACGTGCGCCCCGAATTTTCGGTCCGCCTCCAGCGCGAGCAGCGCGGCCGCCAGCACCGGGAACGCCAGCAGGGCGAGCACCGAGGTCAGCAGCACGTTCCACACGAAGATCGGCATGCGGAACATCGTCATGCCGGGCGCGCGCATGCAGATGATCGTGGTGATGAAGTTGACGGCACCGAGGATCGTGCCGAAGCCCGACAGCGCCAGACCCATGATCCACATGTCCGAGCCGACCCCGGGGGACCGGACCGCGTCGGACAGCGGGGAGTAGGCGAACCAGCCGAAGTCGGCCGCGCCCTGCGGGGTGAGGAAGCCGCCGACCGCGATCAGCGAGCCGAACAGGTAGAGCCAGTAGGCGAACATGTTCAGCCGCGGGAACGCCACGTCGGGCGCGCCGATCTGCAACGGCATGATCCAGTTGGTGAACCCGGCGAACAGCGGCGTCGCGAACATCAGCAGCATGATCGTGCCGTGCATCGTGAACGCCTGGTTGAACTGCTCGTTCGACATGATCTGAAGACCGGGCCGGGCGAGTTCGGCGCGCATGAGCAGCGCCATGATGCCGCCGATGCAGAAGAACGCAAAGGAGGTCGTCAGGTACAGGGTGCCGATGGTCTTGTGGTCCGTGGTGCTCAGCCAGCTGATCACCTTGGTACCGGCGTTGCGCTGCCGCGGCCGGTGCGGCGCCTCGGCAGCGGCGGTGCCCGCTGGTTCGTTGAGGATGGTCACTGGTCGCTCCCGGTAGTGGTGACGCCCGGCTCCGCGTTGGTCGAGGCGTCACGGGTGTTGCCCGTGGTGGCGATGCCGGCCGGGACGTAACCCGTCTGGCCCGCCTTCGCCAGGTCCTTCAGGTGCTGCTGGTACTGGGCCGGGGTGACGACCTTCACGTTGAACAGCATCCGCGAGTGGTCGACGCCGCACAGTTCCGCGCACTTGCCGCGGAAGGTGCCCAGCTTGTCCGGGGTGACCTGGAACTCGTTGGTACGGCCGGGGACGACGTCCATCTTCATGAGGAACGGGATCACCCAGAAGTCGTGGATGACGTCCCGCGACGTCAGCAGGAAGAGCACAGACTGGCCCTTGGGGAGCCACAGCGTCGGACCGGGGCTCGGGTTGCCGGGGGTCCACTGACCGGGCACGCCGGTCTCGTAGACGCCGTTGGCGTCGGCCGGGCGGCCTTCCAGGTACTTCGGCGGAATGCTGGACAGCTGCGACGGGATCTTGACCGGCGTCGTCGGCGTGCCCGGCACGTGCTCGATGTAGTTGAAGCCCCAGCTCCACTGGTAGCCCACCACGTTGACGATGTGGTCGGGCTTCTTGGAAACCTTGAGTATGTCGTTCTCGTCGCGCGCGGTGAAGTAGAAGAACACCGCGACGATGACGAGCGGAACCACCGTGTACAGCGCCTCGATGGGCATGTTGTACCGGGTCTGCGGCGGAACCTCGATCTTCGTCCGGCTTCTGCGGTGGAAGATCACGCTCCACAGGATGAGGCCCCAGACAAGCACGCCGGTCACCAGCGCGGCGGCCCAGGAGCCCTGCCAGAGCGAAAGAATCTGCGGTGCCTGTTCCGTCGCGGGGCTGGGCAGGCCGAGCCGCGGGAAGTCCTTGTAGGAACAACCGGTGGCGGTCGCCAGGACCAGGCCCGCGGCCAACGCCTGCGGCAAGCGCCGCCGCATCGGGCGCCGCGACATGCGGTCGGAGCCGTTGGGACTCACGTAGCGCCTTCCCGAGAGTCTCGCCCGCGCGGCCGGTTTCCGGCCGCATGCGTTCGGTCGGGGCCCTGGCGCGAGCAGGGTGTGGATGTTTATGCGGACCAAACCCTACTGGAAGCGTCTCAGGGCCATGCGGGGAGGGGTACCAACGCGCCGGTGGGGACGCGTCCTGGGGTCCGAAGGGGTTGCCCCGCACCCGTAACCGGCGTTGGGCCACCAGGGTTGGGCCACCGGCGCGGCGCCCGGGACCGCGGCGGACGGCGGCGGGATAGCGTGGCGGCGTGGGTTATTTCGACGTGGCGTCGACCGCTCCGCTCCACCCGGTCGCCCGGCAGGCGCTGGTGGCGGCACTGGACGAGGGCTGGGCGGACCCGGCGCGGCTGTACCGGGAGGGGCGGCGGGCGCGGCTGCTGCTGGACGCGGCGCGGGAGACCGCGGCGCAGGAGGTGGGCTGCCGGCCGGACGAGCTGACGTTCACTCCATCGGGTACCCGGGCGGTGCACACCGGCGTGGCGGGCGCGCTGGCCGGGCGCCGCCGGACGGGCCGTCACCTCGTGGTGTCCGAGGTCGAGCACTCCTCGGTGCTGCACGCGGCGGACGCCCACGCGGCGGACGGCGGCGAGGTCACCCGGGTGGGGGTGGACCGGACCGGGCGGGTCGCGGCGGACGGGTTCGCGGCGGCGCTGCGGCCGGACACCGCCCTGGCGTGTCTCCAGTCGGCCAACCACGAGGTCGGCACGCTCCAGCCGGTGGCCGAGGCGGCCGAGGCGTGCGCGGCGGCCGGGGTGCCGCTGCTGGTGGACGCGGCGCAGTCGCTGAGCTGGGAACCGGTGGCGGGCCGCTGGTCGGTGCTGGCGGCCAGCGCGCACAAGTGGGGCGGCCCGGCGGGCGTCGGGCTGCTGGCGGTGCGCAAGGGCACCCGGTTCGCGGTGCCGGGCCCCCGCGACGAGCGGGAGGGCGGCCGGGCGGCCGGCTTCGAGAACCTGCCGGCGATCGTGGCGGCGGCGGCCTCGCTGCGGGCGGTACGGGCCGGGGCCGCGGCCGAACGGGCCCGGCTGGCGGCGCTGGTGGACCGGATCAGGTCCCGGGTGCCGCAGCTGGTGCCGGACGTGGAGGTGGTCGGCGACCCGGTGCGCCGGCTGCCGCACCTGGTGACGTTCTCCTGTCTCTATGTCGATGGCGAGGCACTGCTGGGCGGCCTGGACCGGCGCGGCTTCGCGGTCTCCTCCGGCTCCTCGTGCACGTCGAGCACGCTGACGCCGAGCCACGTGCTGCGGGCGATGGGCGTGTTGTCCGAGGGCAACGTCCGCGTGTCGCTGCCGGCGGGGGTGCCCGAGGCGGACGTCGAGGCGTTCCTGGCGGCGCTGCCGGAGGTGGTGCGGTCGGTGCGGGAGGATCTGGGGGCGTGGGGGGGATTTGAGGGCGCGGGGAGTTTCGGGGGCGCGGCGGGCTTGGGGGGCGCGGTGGAATCCGGTGGCGGTGCGGTTGGCTCCGACGGTGCGGCGGGCTTCGGCGGCGCGGTGGAATCCGGTGGCGGTGCGGTGGGCTCCGGTGCGGCTGGCTCTGGCGGTGCGGTGGGCTTCGGCGGTGCGGCGGAAGACGACGGTGCCGTGGGCTCCGGTGCGGCTGGCTCGGGCGGTGCGGTGGAAATCGACGGTGCGGTGGGCTCCGGTGCCGTGGACCCCGGCGGCGTCGAGGACGGCG
Source organism: Streptantibioticus silvisoli (assembly GCF_027947535.2). Lineage (GTDB taxonomy): Bacteria > Actinomycetota > Actinomycetes > Streptomycetales > Streptomycetaceae > Streptantibioticus_C > Streptantibioticus_C silvisoli. Next base: position 17,794 of record NZ_JAAGKO020000015.1, on the reverse strand, counting down.
GGATCGTGGTGGACGCGCTGGGGAAGCGGTGTCCGGTGCCGGTGATCGAACTGGCGAAGGTCTTCGGCCGGGTGCCGGTCGGCGGGACGGTGACGGTGCTGTCGGACGACGCCGCCGCCCGGCTGGACATCCCGGCGTGGTGCGAGATGCGGGGTCAGCGGTACGCCGGGGAGCGGGAGGCGGCGCGCGGTACGGCGTACCTGGTGCGCCGCCTCCGGTGAGCGTCCGGGTGGCTCAGGCGCCGGTCGCCGACAGGTGGGCGCGGATGTCGCCGGCGGCCTCGTCGCCGTAGGCCTTGGCGAACCGGGCGAGGAACGCCTCGTGGCGCAGCTCGTACTCCTGGGTGCCGAGGGTCTCGATGACCAGGGTGGCAAGCATGCAGCCGAGCTGCGCCGAGCGTTCCAGCGACAGGTCCCACGACAGGCCCGCCACGAAGCCGGCCCGGAAGGCGTCGCCGACGCCGGTCGGGTCGACCTTGCGCTCCTCCTCGGCGCAGCCGACCTCGATGGCCGGTTCGCCGGTGCGCTCGATCCGCACGCCGCGCGCGCCGAGGGTGGTGACCCGGGTGCCGACCCGGCCGAGCACGTCGGCGGCGCTCCAGCCGGTCTTGCTCTCGATGAGGGCGGCCTCGTACTCGTTGGTGAACAGGTACTCGGCGCCCTCGACCAGCGTGCGGATGTCGTCGGCCTCCAGGCGGGCCAGTTGCTGGGAGGGGTCGGCGGCGAAGGTGATGCCGCGGGTGCGGCACTCCTCGGTGTGGCGCAGCATCGCCTGCGGGTCGTCGGCGCCGATCAGGACCAGGTCGAGGCCGCCGACCCGGTCGGCCACCGGCTGGAGTTCGATCTGCCGGGCCTCGCTCATCGCGCCGGTGTAGAAGGACGCGATCTGGTTGTGGTCGGCGTCGGTGGTGCAGACGAAGCGGGCGGTGTGCTGGACCTCGGAGATGCGGACCGAGGCGGTGTCGACGCCGTGGCGGCCGAGCCAGGAGCGGTACTCCTCGAAGTCGGCGCCGGCCGCGCCGACCAGCACCGGGGCGAGGCCGAGCAGGCCCATGCCGAAGCAGATGTTGGGGGCGACCCCGCCGCGCCGGACGTCGAGGGTGTCGACCAGGAAGGAGAGTGAGACGGTGTGCAACTGGTCGGCGACCAGCTGGTCGGCGAAACGACCGGGGAAGGTCATCAGGTGGTCGGTGGCGATGGAGCCGGTGACAGCGATACGCACGACGGGTCTGCTCCCTGCGGCGGCCCGTGGGCCTGCTTCGTCGGATGGGACGGGACCAGGCAACGCTACCGGCCGGTGCGCGGGCCCGGCAGTACCGCTGCGTCCGTCCGGGCCCCCGCGGGCCCACCGGGACGGGCCAGGAATCATCTCATTACCGGACAGTACGACTGTCGGGTAGGCAGGGGAATCCCTAGAGTCGGCGGCACAGGAGCCCCACCGGGGGCGCCGTTTCGTGCGTACGGGAGCCGCCATGAACGCGTCCGAGTCCGATCGTGCCCCGGAGTTCCCCGGTTTCCCCGGCCGGCCGCCGGGTTCCGCGGCCGAACTGCTCGACGACTGCCGCCGGATCGCGCCGCGCTGGCCGGCCGCGCCGCGCGCCGCGGCCGACCCGGTGCCGCCGTCCCGCATCCGCGGCACCACCGTCCCGTCGGCCACCGCGCGGACGCTGGCGGGCATGCCGGAGTACGGCGGCTGACGCGACGCGGCAGGGGGGCGGCGGCTGACGGGGCGCTGCGGGGGTGCGGGGTCGGCGCCGGGGCGGCCGGGGGGTGCGGCGGCTGACGTGGCGGGGGTGCGGGGTGGTCGGTGCCGGGGCGGGTGCTCCTTCTCGTAACCGTTGTTTCAGTCAACGACCAGTCAACGAATCCCGGGAGGGATACCGCCGCTCCCGCCCCGACGCGCCGCCGCGGTCACGTCACCGTCCGCGTCATCGGCCGCCGCGGCCGCCGGGGCCGGGCCGGAACCGGACCGGGCCGGGGTCCGTCCAAGGGGCGTCCGCGTTCGAAGGGGCGGGCGGCAGGTGAGCCGAAGGAGCGAGACCGTGGCCAGCGACAGCGACGACCCCCGTCACAGCGACCCGGCGGTCGCCGGACCGCGTTCCGGCCGTGACCGGGACGACCACGACCCGGACTGGCACCGGCCGCGCCGGTCACCGCTGACCGTCGCGCTGGTCGCGGGCGCGGTCCTGGTGGCCGGGGGCGGCGGCGCCTACTGGGCCGCGGCGGCCGACCACGCCCCGGGCGGCGCGGCGAGCAGCACGGCGCCGCCGAAGCTGGCGCTCAGCGGCTGGACGGGTTCCGGCGCGGGGGGTGCGGGCGGCGGCCCGGTCCAGGTGACCGGTTCGCTGCCGTCCGGGCCGGGGACCGCCGCGGTGTACGTGCCGGCCGGTTCGGTCGCGCGCGACCAGGTGGCCCGGCTGGCGGCGGCGCTGCGCGTCACGGGCGATCCGGTGTCCGGTGGCGGGGTGTGGAAGGCGGGCCCCGGCGACGGCGGCCCCGGTCCGACGCTCCAGGTGGGCCAGGACGCCCCCGGCAGCTGGACGTACGTCCGCACGGGCGGCGGCGCGGCCTGCAAACCGCCGGCCGGCACCGGCGCCGGGAAGGCGGGCGGCACGGTCTGCTACGGCGCCGCGGGCGCACCGGCCTCCGGCACGGCCCGGGGCGGTACGGCCTCCGGCGGTTCCGCGGTGTCGGCCGCGGCGGCGCAGAAGGCGGCGGCGCCGGTGCTGGCGGCGCTCGGGCTGCGCGGGGCCGCGGTGGACGCGAGCCGGACGGCGGGCGCGGTGCGTGAGGTGACGGCCGACCCGGTGGTCGGCGGCCTGCCGACGTCCGGCTGGCGTACCACGTTCCAGGTCGGTCCGGACGGCCGGCTGCTCAGCGCCTCGGGACGGCTGGCGCCGCTGGCGGCCGGCGCGCGCTACCCGGTGGTGAGCGCGCAGGGCGCGGTCGGCGAACTGCGGCACGCCGGCACCGGCACCCGGCTGTGCGGTGGCGGCGTCATGCACCCGGGCGCGGCCGGGGCCGGTACGACGAACGCCGGTACGACCGGTGGGCCCGTCTCACCGGCGCCGGGAGCCCGGCAGAACCTGCCCTGCCTGGCGGCCGCGCCGGCGCTGAAGGTCAGCGGCGCGGTCTTCGGGCTGTCGGCGCAGATCGTCTCGGGCCGGGCGGAGCTGGTGCCGTCCTGGCTGCTGACGGTGGACGGCACGGCCGCGACCGCGACGCCGGGCACGCTGGCCCAGCCGGCCGTCGACCCGGCGTACCTGACGGCGCCGGCCTCCTCGGGCGCCCCGGTCCCGCCGTCGTCGGCGCCGGGCGGTGGTCCGGTGTCGCCGGCGATGCGGGTCGCGTCGTACACCGTGGCCGGCCGGACGGTGACGCTGCGCTTCTGGGGCGGGGTGTGCTCGGACTACACCGCGCGCGTCGTCTCGCAGAGCGCCGCGGACGTTCGGGTACGGATCACGGCGGCGCCGAAGCACCCCGTCAAGCCCTGCCCGATGCTCGCCAAGTCGGTCACCGCGAAGGTCACCCTGGCCCAGCCGCTGGGCCACCGCACCCTCCACGACGTCTCCAACGGCGACCGCGTCCCGGCGGCGCGGCACTGAGCCACCGCGCGGGGGCGCCGACCGGCGGCCACGGGGGACGCGCGGGCGTACGACGGCACACGTGACGCGAGGGGCGGCTCACCCGGCAGTGGGTGAGCCGCCCCTCGCGTCGCGCGTGGACCGGCGGCGCCGCGGTCGCGGCGCGGGCGGGTCAGCTGAAGGAGTCGCCGCAGGCGCAGGAGCCGGTGGCGTTGGGGTTGTCGATGGTGAAGCCCTGCTTCTCGATGGTGTCGACGAAGTCGATGGAGGCGCCGCCGAGGTAGGGGGCGCTCATCCGGTCGGTGACGACCTTGACACCGTCGAAGTCCTTGACCACGTCACCGTCGAGGGTGCGCTCGTCGAAGAACAGCTGGTACCGCAGACCGGAGCAGCCGCCGGGCTGGACGGCGACGCGCAGGGCGAGGTCGTCACGGCCTTCCTGGTCCAGCAGCGACTTGACCTTCGCCGCGGCCTCGCCCGACAGGAGAATGCCTTCGGTGGTGTTCGCGCTGGTCTCGTCCTGAACCGTCATCTGCTTCTCTCCCGGTGATTCGCGCACGGTGGAATGGCGTACTGCGGACTTCTGCCGCACCGGACAACAGTGCCGGGCCGGAGAAAATTCCGCCCCGGTGCGATGTCCCGGTTCGCTTTTCCGTTGCCGTCCTCAGGTCGTGCTGGGTTTCCATTCATGCTCGCACACCACCGGCGGCCCGGTCACGCGCTCCGGCGCACCGGTACCGGCGCGGGGGAATCGCGGGCGCGGCCGCACCTGGGAAGACCGGCGCCGGAGCGAATGCGTCACACCGACACGATGGCCATCGTCAATCTGACGCGAAGCGGCTATGATGGATAACGTCAATTAGACGAGAAGGGCGCCGCGAGCCGCACCTCGCACCAGTCGGCGCACTTCTTCCAGGACGCCGTGAGAAAGGGCGCCACGCCCGTGACCACCACAGAACCGCTGGACGTACAGCCCACCGCGCTGGCCCTGCTGCTGCTGGGCCGCGAGGCCGACCCGCGCAGTGAACGGGGCGTGGAGTGCCCGGGCGACCTGCCCGCGCCGTCCGACCCGGACCTGGTGGCGCGGGCCCGGGCCGCCAAGGCGCGGCTGGGCGACCGGGTCTTCGTGCTCGGCCACCACTACCAGCGCGACGAGGTCATCGAGTTCGCCGACGTGACCGGCGACTCCTTCAAGCTCGCCCGGGACGCGGCGGCCCGGCCGCAGGCGGAGTTCATCGTCTTCTGCGGCGTGCACTTCATGGCGGAGAGCGCCGACATCCTGACCTCCGACGACCAGCGGGTGATCCTGCCGGACCTGGCCGCCGGGTGCTCGATGGCGGACATGGCCACCGCCGAGCAGGTCGCCGAATGCTGGGACGTGCTCGCCGAGGCCGGGGTGGCCGACGTGACGGTGCCGGTGGCGTACATGAACTCCTCCGCCGACATCAAGGCGTTCACCGGCCGGCACGGCGGCACGATCTGCACCTCCTCCAACGCCCGGCGGGCACTGGAGTGGGCGTTCGGGCAGCGGCCGGCCGGCGGGGGCAAGGTGCTGTTCCTGCCCGACCAGCACCTCGGCCGCAACACCGCGGTGCGCGAGATGGGGTACTCGCTGGAGGACTGCGTCGTCTACAACCCGCACAAGCCGAACGGCGGGCTGAGCGCCGGGCAGTTGCGGGCGGCGAAGATGATCCTGTGGCGCGGCCACTGCTCGGTGCACGGCCGCTTCAGCCTGGAGTCGGTCGAGGACGTGCGCGCCCGCATCCCCGGCGTCAACGTGCTGGTGCACCCCGAGTGCCGCAACGAGGTGGTGGCCGCCGCCGACCTGGTCGGCTCGACGGAGTACATCATCAAGGCGCTGGACGCGGCGCCCGCCGGGTCGTCGTGGGCGATCGGCACCGAACTGAACCTGGTGCGCCGGCTGGCCAAGGCCCACCCCGACAAGCAGATCGTCTTCCTGGACAAGACCGTCTGCTTCTGCTCGACCATGAACCGCATCGACCTGCCGCACCTGGTCTGGACGCTGGAGTCGCTGGCCGACGGCAAGGTCGTCAACCGCATCACGGTCGACCCGGAGACGGAACGTTTCGCCCGCCGGGCCCTGGAGCAGATGCTGGCGCTGCCGTAACACCGGGGCCGGCCGTCGTCGTCGGCCGCCACCCAGCAGCCACCGGGACGTCGGCGTTCGGCCGCCGTGGCGTACGACCGGGCTCGGGGCCACCGGGGCAGGCGTCCGCCGGACATCACCCGTGGCGTACGACCGGCGCGCGGGAGGCGGGCACCGGCGCGCGCCGGTGCCGTGCGCGCCGGCGTGCCCCGGGGGAATCCGATTCCCGGCCGTGCCGAACGGCGGTTTCCGGCGGCCGGGTTGGGAAGATGTGGGCCGTGATACTGCGCCCCCTGCGCGACACGCGCCACGACGCCGAAGCCGTCCACCGGGTGATGACGGCCGCCCGCGGCGGCCCCGGGCCCGCCGGTGACGACCCGGCCGACGAGCGGGCGGTGCGGCTGCGGGCGTACGTCCGGCACCTGGCGCGGACCGACCCCGGCGGCTGCTGGGTGGCGGCCGACGACCACGGGCGGCCGGTCGGCGCGGCGCTGGCCACCCGGCGCGAGGGCACCTGGGGGCTGGCGCTGCTGGCCGTACCGGAGCAGGACGGCGGGCCGGTGCCGCCGGAGGGGCCCGGCGTGGGCCAGGAGCTGCTGGCGGCGGCGCTGGCGTACGGGCGGGCGTGCCTGCGGGGGATCATCTGCGTGTCGGGCGGGCCCGGGGAGGCGGCGACGTACCGCAGGGCGGGCTTCACGCTGCATCCGGCGATGCGGCTGACCGGGCCGCTGGACCGGGCGGGCCTGGGAGTGCCGGACGGCGCCGTGCACGAGGGGTCGCCCAGGGACCGGGACATGATGGACTCCGTCGACCGCAGGACCCGCGGCGGCGCGCACGGGCCGGACCACCCGGAGCTGATGCGGCACACCCGGCTGCTGGTCGCCGACGACCTCGCGGGCAGCGGCTACGCCTACCTGGACCCGGACGGCACCGTGCAGCTGCTGGCGGCCACCTCGCGGCGGCTGGCGACCCGGCTGCTGACTGCGGCCCTGCTGCTGCTGCCGGACGGCGCGCCGGTGCGGCTGAGCCATCTCACGGCGGAGCAGGAGTGGGCGGTCGACGTGGGCCTGGCGGCGGGTCTGGAGCTGTCGGCGCACGGTTTCGTGGCGTTGCGCGGTATGCGGCCGCCCGCGCCCTGGGTCCCCTCGGGGACCTTTCTGTAGGGCGCGGGCGGGCGGGCAGGCGTCGGCGGGCGGTCAGCCCGGGATGAGCCCGTCGTCGTGCAGCATCGCCTTGACTTCCTCAAGCGACGCCTCGCTCGACGGCAGGATCAGCTCGGACGGCTCCAGGGAGTCGTCCGGGAGCGTCTCGCCGAGTTCGCGGACCGCGTCGAGCAGCACCCGGAGCGTGGCGTGGAACGCCGGCTCGTCGTGCTTCTCTATGGCGGCCAGCAGCTCGTTGTCGAGCTCGTTGAGCCGGGGCAGGTGGCTGTCGGCCAGATTCAGCTGCCCCTCCCCCATGATCCGTACGATCATGACGGCGGTCTCCCTTCGCGTGAACGGGCGTGGTTCGCGGTCTCGCCGGGGCGGGACCGTCAGCTCTTGTCGAGGCGCGGGTCCTGGGGCCGCTCGCCCTTGCCGCCCTCGATGGCCTGCCGCGAGTCGCCGCTGCCGCCCGCGAGCTCCGCCTTCATCCGCTCCAGTTCGAGTTCGACATCGGAACCGCCGGAGATGCGGTCCAGCTCGGAGGCGATGTCGTCCTTGGCCATCCCGCTCGGGTCGTCGAGCGCGCCCGAGGCGAGCAGCTCGTCGATGGCCCCGGCGCGGGCCTGCAACTGCTGGGTCTTGTCCTCGGCGCGCTGGATCGCCAGGCCGACGTCGCCCATCTCCTCGGAGATGCCCGAGAACGCCTCGCCGATCTTGGTCTGCGCCTGGGCGGCCGTGTAGGTCGCCTTGATGGTCTCCTTCTTGGTGCGGAAGGCGTCCACCTTGGCCTGCAACCGCTGCGCGGCCAGGGTGAGCTTCTCCTCCTCGCCCTGAAGGGTCTGGTGCTGGGTCTCCAGGTCGGTGACCTGCTGCTGGAGCCCGGCCCGCCGGGAGAGCGCCTCACGGGCCAGGTCCTCGCGGCCCAGCGCCAGCGCCTTGCGGCCCTGCTCCTCCAGCTTCGACGACTGCTGCTGCAACCCGTTGAGCTGCAACTCCAGCCGCTTGCGCGACGTGGCCACGTCCGCGACGCCCCGACGTACCTTCTGCAGCAGTTCCAGCTGCTTCTGGTACGAGTAGTCGAGCGTCTCGCGCGGGTCCTCGGCCCTGTCCAGGGCCTTGTTGGCCTTCGCGCGGAAGATCATTCCCATCCGCTTCATGACACCGCTCATGGGCCTCGCGCGCCCCCTTCGTACGACTTCTGCTCCGACACCTGCGTTGACCCCTACAGTACGGGCCCTGGTTCCATTACCGCACCGATCCGCACCCGATGCGCTCATCCTGGAGAACGATCAGCGGCGCCGGCCGTCCCGCCCAGGGAGTAGAAACCCCCCTCACGGACCCCGGGGAAGGCCCTTCGGCGCCGCCGGGCGGGCTCGCGGCGGCCGTTCGCGGCGGCCCCGGGGGCGGCCGGTTCGTACGGGGGTGCGGATCCGCCGGCGCCAGCACGTACCCTGGGCCCTGTGCTACGACGTCGTTCCCAGGAAGACCAGACCGCGACCGCCACGGTGACCGCGGAGTCGGATGAGCGCGCCCGTGACCCGCAGGCCCCCAAGGGCCGGCCCACGCCGAAGCGCAGTGACGCCCGCTCCCAGCGCCGTACCGTCGCCGGCAGCCGCCCCGGCAACCGCAGGGAGGCCGCGAAGCAGCAGCGCGACGCCCGGCGCGGTGAGCTGGCCAAGCAGCGCGAGGCGCTGGCGGGCGGTGACGAGCGTTATCTGCCGGTCCGCGACAAGGGCCGGGTGAAGAAGGCGGCCCGCGAGTACATCGACTCGCGCTGGCACGTCGCCGAGCTGTTCCTGCCGCTGGCGGTGGTCATCCTGGTACTGAGCATGCTGCCCAACCTCCAGGTCAAGGACATCTCGCTGCTGCTGTGGCTGGTGCTGATCGTCGCGATCATCGGACAGTCGGTCTACACCTCCAACGCCTTGAAGCGGGAGATGAAGCGCCGCTTCCCCAACGAGGACCTGCGCGGCGTCGCGTGGTACTCGCTGATGCGCAGCCTCCAGATGCGCCGCATGCGGCTGCCCAAGCCGCAGGTCAAGCGCGGCCAGAAGCTCTGACGCCGCGTCCCCGGCGAACCGCGGGGGACGGGCGGTGCGGCCGGGCGCGGTACGCGCGACGGGCCGCCGGGAACGGGTGCCCCGCCGGATCGGCGCGGACGCCCCCGGCGGCAACGTCGCGCCGAGGCTGTCGACGGCGGTGGCGGGCACCCGGGCCGGGTGCCCGCCACCGGTGCGTTCAGCGGATCATTCGGCGGCGGCCCGCAGGCTCATCGCGTAGATCTCCTTGCCGTCCTCGAAGAGGGTGACCTGTTCGGCGCCGCCGTCCAGCAGTTCCTTCCAGACCTCACCGATCCAGGACTCGGCGTCCCCCTGGGTGGTGAACTCCTCCGGTTCGACCGCCGGCGCGGTCTCACTGCCGTCGGCCTTCTCGAACCGCCACGTCCATGCCATGCCGCGCCTCTTTCCGCCGTTACGGGGTCTCGAACCGCAGGCTATACGCCAGGCACCACCCGGGTCAGCGGCTTGCCGCGCGCGGCGGCGCGGTGCCGGGGCGACCATGAGACGTATGGAGATCACGCTGCTGGGCACCGGTGCGCCGCCGGGCCTGCCGGTCTCCGGCTGCCCGTGCGCGGCCTGCGCGGCGGCGGCCGGGCCCGGCGCGCGGGCGCCGTCGTCGGTACTGGTGGACGACACCTTGCTGATCGACCTGGCGCCGGGGCCGGCGCTGGCGGCGGCCCGGGCCGGGCGGTCGCTGCACGGGGTGCGCCAGGTACTGCTGTCGCACCCGCTGGCGGCGCCGGCCGTGGACCTGCCGCCGGGGCTGCCGGTGCCGGGGCGGATGCCGGACGGCGAGGAGCTGACGCTGCTGACCGGGCACCGGGTGCGGGCGCTGGCGGCGGACGCACCCGGCACCGGGTACGCGGTGTCCGGCGCGGACGGCGGGCGGCTGCTGTACCTGCCGGCCGGCTGCGGTCCGGCCGGGCGGTCGCCGCTGCCCGCCGGTCGCGGCGTGCCGTACGACATGGTGCTGATGGACGTGGTGCGCCGGCCGGACGCGCTGGCCCGGCTGCGGGCGGCCGGCGCGGTGGGGCCGACGACGGACGTGGTCGCGGTCCACCTCGGGCACGACGCGCCGCCGGCCCCCGAGGCGCGGCGGCGGCTGGCGGCGATGGGCGCGCGGGCGGTGCCGGACGGCCGGACGCTGACGGTGGGGGTGTACGAGGCGGTGCCGGACGTGCCGCGCCGCACGCTGGTGCTGGGCGCGGTGCGGTCGGGCCGGTCGGCGGAGGCGGAGCGGCGGCTGGCGGCGTTCCCCGGCGTCACGCGGTGGACCGCGCGGGACGGTCCCGGTGCGGGGCCGGGGCCGGACGGCGGGCCGGCGGGGCTGCTGCGGGCGGACGGGCCGCCGTTGCTGGTGGCGGGCCTGGGGCGGTGGCTGGAGCGCGCGGTGGCCGGGTGCGGCGGTGCGGACGAGGAGCGGTGGCGGGCGGGTGGCGGGCGGCGGCTGGCGGCGCTGACCGGGGAGGTGGTGGCCGCCTGGCGGGCCACGCCGCGCACGGTGGTGGCGGTCAGCGACGAGGTGGGGGCGTGTTCCGCGCCGGACACGGTGGCCGGGCGGCGGTACCGGGACGCGCTGGGCACGCTGAACGGCGCGCTGGCCGCCGAGTCCGACCACGTGCTGCTGATGGTGGCCGGGATGGCCGTGCCGTTGCGCTGACGCCCCCTCGGCGGGCGGGGTCGCGCAGGGTAGGGTTCGCTCGCGTGAGCGCTGTGGACCTTGATGAATTCGCGACGTTGATCGAACGGCCCGACGCGGGGGTGCGGCACGACGCGGCCCAGCGCCGCGACCGGACGGCGGCGCCGGCGACCGCCCTGGGCAAGCTGGCCGACCTGGGCGACTGGCTCGCCTCGGTGCAGGGCCAGGTGCCGGTCCGCCCGCTGCAGCGGCCGCGTCTGGTGCTGTTCGCCGGCGACCACGGCATCGCCGAGCGCGGTGTGTCGGCCGGTCCCGCGGGCGGCGCGGTGCACCTGGTGCGCCGGGTGCTGGAGGGCGCGGCGCCGGTGAGCGTGCTGGCGCGGGCCTACGGCGCCGGGGTGCGGGTGGTCGACGTGGCGGTGGACTGCGATCCGGCCGAGCTGCCCGCGGACGTGACGCGGCACCGGGTGCGGCGTTCCTCCGGGGCGATCGACACCGGTGCGGCGCTGACGTCCCAGGAGGCCGAGGCGGCGTTCCTGGCCGGGGCCGCGGTGGCGGACGAGGAGGCCGACTCCGGCACGGACCTGGTGCTGCTGGGTGACCTGAGCGTCGGCGGCACCACGGTGGCCGGGGTGCTGATCGCGGCGCTGTGCGGGGTCGACGCCTCGGTGGTGACCGGGCGGGGTTCGGGGATCGACGACCTGACGTGGATGCGCAAGTGCGCGGCGATCCGGGACGCGTTGCGCCGGGCGCGGCCGGTGCTGGGCGAGCCGCTGGAGCTGCTGGCGGCGGTGGGCGGCGCGGACGTGGCGGCGATGACCGGGTTCCTGCTGCGGGCGGCGGTGCGCAAGTTGCCGGTCGTACTGGACGGCGTGGTGGCCTCGGCGTGCGCCCTGGTGGCGCAGCGGGTGGCGTTCCGGGCACCGGACTGGTGGATGGCGGCGCACGTGTCGGGCGAGCCGGGCCAGGTCAAGGCGCTGGACCGGTTGTCGATGGAGGCGCTGGCGGACCACGGCGTCCGGTTGGGCGAGGGCGCGGGGGCGTTGCTGGCGCTGCCGTTGCTGCGGGCGGCCGCGGCGCTGGCGGCCGAGTTGCCGGTCGCACCGGCGGCCGAACCGGCGGTGGAGGATGCGCCGCAGGACGCCGGGGCGGCCGGGTCGCCGGTCGAGCCGCCGGCCGAACCGGGGACCGAATCGGTGGCCGAATCGCCGGTGGAGCTGCCGGCGGAGGACGCGCCGCGGGACGCCGGGGCCGGGGCGCGGGAGGCGTCCTCGGACTGACCGGCGGGCCGGCCGGAGGGTTTTCACCACCCCACCACATGTCCCATAAGCGGCATATGATCACTTTTCATGGGACTGCTGCGCTTTGCCCGTTCGGATCGCGCCGGCCGGTGGGGTACCGCGTTCACGCTGTGGTACCTGCGGGCCGCGGCCTGCGCCGACCTGCTGGGCGGGGTGTGGGCCCCGTTCGGCCGCGGTGTGCGGCGGCACGACGCCGAGCAGCTGTACACCCCTTACCTGCTGGCGGCCGGCTTCACCTCGGGGCTGTTCGCGGTCTTCCTGGCGGTGACGATACGGCGCGGCAAGCGGGCGGCCTGGGTGCTGAACGTGCTGCTGTGCGGTGCGGTGGTGGCCGGCCTGGGCTGCGCGCTGGCGTCGCCGCAGGCGGGACGGCACCGGCAGAACTGGGCGTCGCTGGCGCTGTCGGCGCTGTTTTTGGCGGCGCTGCTGGCCGGGCGGCGGTCCTTCCGCGGCCGGGGCGAGCCGGCCGACGCCGGGCGGGCGGCCGGGCTGGCGCTGGCCGGCACCGCGGTGTGCGTGGCGGTCGGCACCGCGCTGGTCACGGCCACCGGCGGCGGCACCGGCACCGCGCTGGGCGACCGGGCGCGGTACACGCTGTCGCGGGTCGTCTCGCTGTCGTCCGACCCCGGCCCGCCCACCCGGGTGCACGCGCCCGGCTGGGTCGGCGCGGTGGTCGGCGTACTGAGCGCGGCACTGTTCGCGCTGGTGCTGTACGTGGCGTTCCGGGCGCCGCGCGGCCGGGGGGCGCTGAGCGCGGGCGACGAGGCGGCGCTGCGCGAACTGCTGGAGCGGCACGGCGGCCGCGACTCCCTGGGGTACTTCGCGTTGCGGCGTGACAAGCGGGTCATCTTCTCCGCGACCGCGAAGGCGGCGATCGCCTACCGGGTGGTCGGCGGGGTCACGCTGGCGTCCGGCGACCCGATCGGCGACCCGGAGGCGTGGCCGGGGGCGATCGAGCGGTGGCTGGCGCAGGCGGGCGAGCACGGCTGGACGCCGGCCGTGGTGGGCGCCAGCGAGGAGGCCGGGGTGGTGTACGCCCGGCACGGTCTGGACGCGCTGGAGATCGGCGACGAGGCGGTGGTGGACACGGCCGCGTTCCGGCTGGACGGGCGCTCGATGCGTACCGTGCGGCAGGCGCACAACCGGCTGCGGCAGCGCGGGTACACCGTGCGGCTGCGGCGGCACCGGGAGATCCCGGCGGCGCAGATGGCCGCACTGCTGGAGCGGGCGCGGCGCTGGCGCGGCGCGCGGGGCGAACGCGGTTTCTCCATGGCGCTGGGGCGGCTGGGCGACGGGTGCGACGGCGCCTGCGTGATGGCGGAGTGCCTGGACCCGGCCGGGGTGCCGCGGGCGCTGCTGAGCTTCGTGCCGTGGGGCGCGGACGGGCTGTCGCTGGACCTGATGCGCCGTGAGGGCGGCGGGGACAACGGGCTGGTGGAGTTCACCGTCATCGAGGTGGTCCAGCGCTCCGCCGGGCTGGGGGTGCGGCGGGTGTCGCTGAACTTCGCGCTGTTCCGTTCGGTCTTCGACCGCGCCTCGCGGCTGGGCGCCGGACCGGCGCTGCGGGTGTGGCGGTCCCTGCTGGCGTTCTGCTCCCGCTGGTGGCGGATCGAGTCGCGGTACCGGGCCAACGCCAAGTACCGGCCGGCGTGGACCCCGCGCTACCTGCTGTTCCGCTCCGCGGGCGAGCTGCCGCGCGTCGGGCTGGCCGGGGCCCGCGCCGAGGGGTTCTTGACGGTGCCGCGGCTGCCGGGCGCGCTGGGCCGGCGGCGGCGTCCGGCCGTACCGGCGGAGCGGGCCGCGGCGCCGTCCGGCGGGCCGCGGCCGGGCACGCGGGGCCCGGCGGCGCCCGGTGCGGCGCCCGGGAGGGTGCGAATCATACCGACCGAACGGTCCGGGCGTAGGCTCACGTCCGACATGGGGGACGGCCGAGCCGTCGCGGCGTGGGGGAAGCTTCGCCGACGAGGCCTGCGCAGGCCCTCCCGCTAGCTCAGGACCTCGACGGAAGAGGAACTTCAACACCGTGACTGCATTGACTCTCAGCGCTTCGTCCGCCGCCTCCGTGCGGGCGGACGCCGTCGTGGTCGGCCTGACCACCGGCCCCAAGGGCCCGGTGGTGGCGGCGGGCGGCGAGGCCGTGGACCGGGCCTACGACGGAAAGCTCGCCGCGACCTTGGAGATCCTGGGGGCCTCGGGCGGGGAGGGCGAGGCGACCAGACTGCCCGCGCCGGCCGGCTTCAAGGCCCCGCTGGTGCTGGCGGTCGGCCTGGGCGACGCGCCCGCCGACGGCGCGGCCTGGCCGGCGGAGGCGCTGCGCCGGGCCGCCGGTGTCGCCTCGCGCGCGCTGGCGGGCGCGAAGAAGGCGGCCTTCGCGCTGCCGGCCGGCGACGCGGCGTGCGTCGAGGCGGTCGCGCTCGGCGCGCTGCTGGGGTCCTACGCCTTCACCGCGAGCCGCGGCACCGGCTCGAAGGGCGGCAAGGAGCCGCTGGGCGAGGCGGTCGTGCTCGGCGGCAAGCCGCGCGACAAGGAGTACAAGGCGGCGGCCGAGCGGGCCACCGTGCTCGCGCAGGAGATGAACCGCACCCGCGACCTGGTCAACACCCCGCCGAACGAGCTGTACCCGGCGTCGTTCGCCACCTTGGTGCAGGCCGCCGCCAAGGAGCACGGCCTGAAGGTCGAGGTGCTGGACGACAAGGCGCTGGCCAAGGGCGGCTACGGCGGCATCCTGGGCGTCGGCATGGGCTCGCAGCGCCCGCCGCGCCTGGTGCGGGTGGCCTACACCCACGCCAAGGCGAAGAAGACGCTGGCGCTGGTCGGCAAGGGCATCACCTACGACTCGGGCGGCATCTCCCTCAAGCCGCCCGGCTTCAACGAGACCATGAAGAGCGACATGTCCGGGGCGGCCGCTGTCTTCGCCACCGTCGTCGCCGCCGCCCGCCTGGGCCTGAAGGTCAACGTCACCGGCTGGCTGGCGCTCGCGGAGAACATGCCGTCCGGCAGCGCGCTGCGCCCCGGCGACGTGCTGCGCACCTACTCCGGCAAGACCGTGGAGGTGCTCAACACCGACGCCGAGGGCCGGCTGGTGCTGTGCGACGCGATCACCCGGGCCGGCGAGGAGAACCCGGACGCGATCGTGGACGTGGCCACGCTGACCGGCGCGATGGTGATGGCGCTGGGCGGTCAGGTCTTCGCCATCATGGGCAACGACGACGGCCTGCGCTCGCAGATCCACACGATCGCCGAGGCGGCGGGCGAGGCGGCCTGGCCGATGCCGCTGCCGGACAACCTGCGCAAGGGCCTGGACTCGCCCATCGCGGACCTGAAGAACATCGGGGAACGCATGGGTGGCGGCCTGGTGGCCGGCCTGTACCTGCGCGAGTTCGTCAACGACGGCACCGCCTGGGCGCACCTGGACATCGCCGGTCCGGCCTTCCACGAGGGCGCGCCGTACGGCTACACCCCCAAGGGCGGCACGGGCAGCGCGGTGCGCACCCTGGTGGCGCTGGCCGAGCGGGCGGCGGCCGGTTCGCTGCTGTGACCCGCCGGGCGGTCCCGGACCGGTCCCGTCGGGTCCGGCCGGCCTGATCCGTTGGTCACATCCGGCGACCGCGCGGAATACCCGCGTACGGCCCCTGGCTTGCCGCCAGGGGTCGTACACGTTGTGCCTACCGGCCGGTAACGGTCTGTGGCGTGTTTCACGGACCGGCCCGGCGTCCCAGCACCCGTGAACAAGTGCGAAGATGGTCTACCGGCACGACAGGGCCCCCTTTTGAACAAAAGTTTGAACAAGCGGCCGAACCAAAGCCGCCGCCCGGTCAGGGAAGACCGGCTCCGGCGTATCCCTGCATGGAGGACGTGACGTGGCGAACGACGCCAGCACCGTTTTCGACCTAGTGATCCTCGGCGGCGGCAGTGGCGGTTACGCCGCGGCGCTGCGCGCGGCTCAGCTGGGCCTGGACGTCGCCCTGATCGAGAAGGACAAGCTCGGCGGCACCTGTCTGCACCGCGGCTGCATCCCCACCAAGGCCCTGCTGCACGCCGGTGAGATCGCCGACCAGGCTCGCGAGAGCGAGCAGTTCGGTGTGCGGACCACCTTCGACGGCATCGACATCGCGGGCGTCCACAAGTACAAGGACGACGTGGTCTCCGGCCTGTACAAGGGCCTTCAGGGCCTGGTGGCCAGCCGCAAGGTCACCTACGTCACCGGTGAGGGCCGGCTGTCGTCGCCCACCACGGTGGACGTCAACGGCGAGCGCTACACCGGCCGCCACGTGCTGCTGGCCACCGGCTCGGTGCCCAAGTCGCTGCCGGGCCTGACCATCGACGGCGACCGGGTCATCTCCTCCGACCACGCGCTGGTGCTGGACCGGGTGCCGAAGTCCGCGATCGTGCTGGGCGGCGGCGTCATCGGCGTCGAGTTCGCCTCCGCGTGGAAGTCGTTCGGCACCGACATCACCATCGTCGAGGGCCTGCCCCACCTGGTCCCGCTGGAGGACGACAACAGCTCCAAGCTGCTGGAGCGCGCCTTCCGCAAGCGCGGCATCAACTTCTCCCTCGGTGCCCGCTTCTCCGGTGTGGAGTACACCGACAGCGGCGTCAAGGTCTCGCTGGAGAACGGCAAGACCTTCGAGGCCGAGCTCATGCTGGTGGCCGTCGGCCGCGGCCCGGTCTCGCAGGGCCTGGGCTACGAAGAGGCCGGCATCGCCATGGACCGCGGCTACGTCCTGGTCGACGAGTACCTGCGCACCAACGTGCCGACCGTCTCCGCGGTGGGCGACCTGGTGCCGACCCTCCAGCTGGCCCACGTCGGCTTCGCCGAGGGCATCCTGGTCGCCGAGCGGCTCGCGGGTCTGAAGACCGTGCCGATCGACTACAACGGTGTGCCGCGCGTCACGTACTGCCACCCCGAGGTCGCCTCGGTCGGCCTGTCGGAGGCCAAGGCCAAGGAGCAGTACGGCGCGGACAAGGTCGTCACCCTGAAGTACAACCTCGGGGGCAACGGCAAGAGCAAGATCCTCAAGACCCAGGGCGAGATCAAGCTCGTCCAGGTCCGCGACGGCGCCGTGGTCGGCGTCCACATGGTGGGCGACCGGATGGGCGAGCAGGTCGGCGAAGCCCAGCTGATCTACAACTGGGAGGCGCTGCCCGCCGAGGTCGCGCAGCTCATCCACGCGCACCCCACGCAGAACGAGGCGCTCGGCGAGGCCCACCTGGCCCTGGCCGGCAAGCCGCTGCACGCGCACGACTGACCCAGGACACGCCCGTAATCCGCACAGATCGTTAGGAGCAACCGAAACCATGGCGGTTTCCGTAACCCTGCCGGCGCTCGGCGAGAGCGTGTCCGAGGGCACCGTCACCCGATGGCTGAAGGCCGAGGGTGAGCGCGTCGAGGCCGACGAGCCGCTGCTCGAGGTGTCCACCGACAAGGTGGACACCGAGATCCCGGCTCCCGCCTCCGGCGTCCTGGCCTCCATCAAGGTCGCCGAGGACGAGACGGTCGAGGTCGGCGCCGAACTGGCCGTCATCGACGACGGCAGCGGCGCCCCCGCTGCCGACTCCGCCCCGGCCGCCCAGGCGTCCGAGGCCCCCGCCGAGCCGGCTCCGGCCGCCGAGGCCGCACCGCAGGCGGCCCCCGCCGCCCCCGCCGCCGAGGCCCCGGCCGCCGAGACCCCGGCCGAGCCGGCCGCCGCCCCGGCGTCCTCCGGTTCCGCCGAGGGCACCCCGGTCGTGCTGCCGGCGCTCGGCGAGAGCGTGTCCGAGGGCACCGTCACCCGCTGGCTCAAGCAGGTCGGCGACGCGGTCGAGGCGGACGAGCCGCTGCTGGAGGTGTCCACCGACAAGGTCGACACCGAGATCCCGGCCCCGACCTCCGGCACCCTGCTGGAGATCGTGGTCAACGAGGACGAGACCGCCGAGGTCGGCGCCAAGCTCGCCGTCATCGGTGCGGCCGGCTCCGCCC
>NZ_JAAGKO020000014.1 GCF_027947535.2 Streptantibioticus silvisoli | reverse complement strand
GTCTCCTTCGGAGACACGACGCGGTGTCACTACGCGACACCAAAGACGCTGCGGCGCTTCGCGCCGCTGGCCAGCAGTGCGGGGTGAGCGGTGGGGGCCAATCGCCTTCGGCGACTGGCCGGCGATCCGTCGCACTGCTGGCCATCGAGTCAACTCTCCCATTTCAGCTGCTCGGATGGGGGCGCAAGCTGGGCGCGGATTCCAAGTGAGTGTCCCTCAGAGGCCCGATGGGGAGATCTCATATGGGAGGAGTCTCCTCTGACGTTTTGTCAAGTGAAGGTAGGCGCTACTTTGCGCTAGTTTTATTGGCATGGTTATGTGGTCTATACCTCTTGACTCTATTTCCTGACTCTTCGTCAGCCGATAGCCATGGATGGGAATGCAGTATTCGCAATCTCGCTCTGTTGAACTTGCGATTTCGGCGGCCGGACGAACAAGTCCACCCCTTTTACAGGGACTTCCGGATAAACGCGACGGTCGCCCGATGCGCTTCCTGACCGCTGTGCGGCATGCAGAAACCGCAATTCGTCCTTCGCGCGGAGTGGGTGACACCTACGCGGGACGTACAGGAGTCGGGCGGACGGCGTCAGGGGGTGGACGTCGTCGGCGAGGTGAAGGCATGCCTGATGCTGAAAAGTTGACCGGCGGGTCCACCAGAGAGTGGGGCCAGTGGGGAACCACGGTCGCAGCCGGCGATTCCCCACTGGTGGCGTTGTGTGGCTCCCACGGCGCTGGAAGACGTTGTGCGGCGCGGCAGTTGGCTCCTCCACGAGATGTTGGGGGCGTTCCGCAGCGGCAGGCAGGCACGGGAGGCCGGCGCTGTGGCGCGTATGCACAAACCGCAACTCGGCCTCTGCCTGAGTAAGTTCTCCCTCGCATCCAATATGCAGAAACCGCAATATGCCCCGGCCGAGGAGCCGGAGGTCGTCGCTGCGGTTGCCGACCTCGACCGGATCGAGCCGACCACGTGACAGGCCCAGTGCGCCGTCGGACGGGCCCAATAGGCGGTGAAGGGACGGGCGTTGCGGTGGGCGGACGTGCTGCTCGGGCTTGCGGCAGCTGGCCCGCTGGACGACGAGCTGGTCGGTGCGAGCGGCCCGGCCGCCTGGTCGGCGTTCCGTCATCACTCCCCCGCCACTGTCGCCCGGGTCGACGGGTCGGATGGTTTACGCGCTGACGGAGTTACCGGGGCACTCGCTGATCCGGGCGCAGTCACACCGACGGCCAAACCCATCTCGGTGGCCCCAACGACGAGCACGTTACCGGGCCGACGACGGTAACGGACCGGGCCGGCGGCGTGGCGCGGTCGGCGTTTCGGCGCGGGCTTCATAGCGGACGGTGGGCAGCACCAACACCGTTCGGAGAGCGTCGCGTTCATCACCCGGCAGTGTGCCGGAGGCGGGTGGCGGTGTGGTCAAGGCCGGTCGCGGAGCGCGGCGCGGCGGGGGCATGAGGTGGTCGACGAGGACGTCGTCGGGCGGCACTGCCGCAGTCTGTCCGGACGGATGTCGGGTGGGGGCGCGTCGGTCGAGGTGTGCGTCGGCCGGCGTAGTGGCTCTGTCGGATTCTGGCCCTCGGCGGAGGCCATGCCGGTGCCCCGAGAGCCACACGGTCCCCGGTCTCACGGGGCAGCTGCGGAAATCAGCCCAGTTTTCCCTTGGCCACTGTCTTACTCCGTGGCACATGTGCAGCACTGCGGGGCGAGTTCCGGGGCCGGATCGCGGTAACGGCATCCGGAACCCGTCCGTGCCGATTCCCCCCTCGGCACGACACCCGGCAGGCTCTCCTGCCATGAGACGACTCGCACTCACCGCCGCCGCCGTTGCGGCCCTCGCCCTCGGCATTGCCGCGCCCGCCTCCGCCGCCGTACGGCCCGCCACGCCGCCCGCCGGCACCTACCAGGCCATCGGGTTCGGCACCAGCTCACAAGCCGCCATGGCCAACGCCGAGGCCCAGTTCCCCGGCTGCTACGTCCAGACCATCAACTACCTGATCACCTACGACAACAACCCCTTCGACTGGGAAGCCAACCTCACCATGCGCTGCCCCTGACCCCGACCACACCACACCACACCACCACACCACACCACCACACCACACCACCACACCACCCCGCCACGCCCGCCACCCCCGGCACCCCCGGCGCCTCTTGATCCCGGGGGTGGCCTCACCTCACCTCTGGCAGCAGCATCACGGGCAGCACACCGGCGGCCTGACGGGCCGACATCAAAACCTGTGCCAAGCCCTCCCAGGCTCCGGCTGACGGGCGGAGCCCCGGGACTGCTCCAGCCGGCGCAGCGCCTGTGCGGACCGCGCGCAACGGCGAGGGGCGACGTCGATGTGAGCGGTTAGCGGTGGGCGGTTAGCGGCGGCTTTCGGCGGGGTGGTGTCAGGTCAGGCGAATCCGACGCCGGTGACGTAGGAGTAGGCATCGTAGTCGGAACCGATCAGGTCGTTGATGATGCTGTCCCAGATGTCGTCCATGGTCGCGTCGTCGCCCTCGTCCCAGGCGTGGACCAGATCACCCCACACGTACCGGACCGTGACGGTCCTGTCGCCGAGGACCCGTCGGCGGGGATCGCTGACCTGGGACTGGTCAACAGGGTAGATCTCCATACGCGTGCCGGCGCCGTCCTGCTCGAAATGCTTTTGCAGGGCACCGGAGCGGATCATGTTCTCCGCACGGCGTTCGAAGTAGGCCCGCTCGATCTTGCCGAGAGTGGCAGGACGGGGAGCGCGGGTACCGTCGGCGTAGGCACGCAACACAGACGGGCGGACCGTGACCCCGGCCTCGGTGAGTGCCGCGCGGCCCGGTTTGGAGGCCAGGTAGCGCAGGCGGGCCGACAGGCCGCGGCGTGTAGTGATCGGGGAGGCGATCCCGGTCGCGCGCACCACCTCCTGCAACTGCTGGGCCAGTGCCGCGCTACCGGGCATGCCCTGGGCACCGTAGAGGCCGAAGTCCCGCCAGCGACCCGCCACTTCAGCGGCCCCCGATCATGTAGGCACGCTTGAGCTTAACCTGATCCGGAGCGCGACCCTCGGTGAACACCTGGCGCCAGTCGCCACGTACATGGAGCTCGTCCGTGCCCGACATCTCATACACAGCCAAGCCGGACTCGGGCGCGGCCAGGCCGGCCTGACGCAGCTTGTACGCCTTACGCCAAAGATTCGCGAACGCCTGAGCGCGGAAGATGTGCACCCAGTCCGGACGGCGCAGCTCCCGGTTGGTCGTCGACTCCCCAATCGTGGACACAAACTTGGAATACATCGACTTCACATACTCGTACATCACATCGTCGTCGGTCTCGATCGCCTCACGGCGGGCCGCGACGAGAGCACGCCGGAGCTTCTCCACCAGACCCTCGGTCGCACCCGAAGTCAAGGACTCGTGGATGACCGGTACGTCGCACAAGCCGAGCCGGGAGGCCTCGAACAGCAGACGGAGTGTGGGCTCGGCAACCCACAACGGACCCGGCTCCTGACGGGCACCCAGGGGGTTGGGCAGGTCCTGGTGGTCCCAGCCGGGTGGAGTGATGCGATGGACACCGGAACGCTTACGATTGTGGACACCGGTGGTGTCGGGCTCCAGCCGGCCGATCGGCAGATGCGCCTTCAGCGCGGACAGGAACGCCGCATTCATATCGAGCGCGACCACCTCGATCGGCTCAGCAGCCCCCTTCACCGCCTCGACGAGAGCAGAGTTACGCCACTTCGGGCGACCTTCCCAGATTTCGTCCGGGCCCTTCTGCGTCCGCTTCTTGAGGATGTCGGCGGTCGGGGGAAACTCCGAGTGTTCGTAACGGCCCCCGACGCGGGACAGCTTGAACAGCTCCATGACGTCCACCAGGGCACGCTTCTTGTCCAGGAACTTCGTCGCGGCTTCGACGTCCCCGCCATGCGCTTCCAGAGCAGCGGAGACGTTAGCGCGGATCCGGGCGGTCAGCACCTCCGGCCCGGTGGCACTCCCCGCCGCGCTCCCGGCTACCGGTGAACGCCGTACCGGCGAAGCGAGCGCCGTGGTGGGTTCCACCACCGTGGTCGGGACTGCGGGAACCTCAACCGCATCAACGGCGGGCAGTTCGGGGGGAATCGCGGCCCCCGGCGCCAGGACGGTGAGCGCCGGGGCGGCGTCGGTTGCTGGCACGGCGGGCAGCGCGGCGTCAACTGCCGGCACGGCGGGCGGCGCCGACCCCTACTCCCCCGACCTCATCCAACAGCAGGCTGCCACCCAACTCCCTGAGGAGACACGTCCGACCGCCGCCGTCCAACCGGCGACGTCCATCCGGCGTCCCCTACGCACAGGAACCATCAGCGAGAGGACCCCCTGCGACGGCAGCCGGCCCGCCGTGCCGCCTTCAGCGGGGTCGGCCGGGCCGGCGCCGTCGCCGTTCGTCCCGCTCCGGGCACCTGTCCCGCATCCACTGACCAGGCGGGTGTACATGCCGGGAGGCAAGGACGCGCGGGGGGCGCGGGAATGTCGGGTGCCTTCACCGCGCCAAGCGCTGCGGTCCGTTCGGCGGGCTCTTGGCGTGGTGGGCCCTGGTGGGGCCGACCGCGGCGGTCACCGGCTTGCTGTGATGTACTCCAGCTTTCCGCCGTTGCGACCCATCGTCCCGTCCAGTTCCCGGCCGTACCGGCGTGCGGTCTGCTGTGCCGTGTCGGAGCGTGCTGTCCATCCCAGGCCGGTCAGCACACGCTCGGGGTGCTCTTTGTCCTCGTTGTGCAGGAGTGTGGAGATGTCGACTCCCATCTGCTGGCCCGCCTGCGTCATCTCCTCCTCGTCGAACATCCCCAGAGACTGGGTGTCCACGTGCTCGACGGCGATCCGGCTGCCGGGGGCCGAGAGGCGGTGGATGGTGGCGAACAGGTTGT
Organism: Streptantibioticus silvisoli; assembly: GCF_027947535.2. Lineage (GTDB taxonomy): Bacteria > Actinomycetota > Actinomycetes > Streptomycetales > Streptomycetaceae > Streptantibioticus_C > Streptantibioticus_C silvisoli. The sequence goes on along the minus strand of NZ_JAAGKO020000014.1, from coordinate 144,761 downwards.
TTTCCGCATCGGCCGGCAGGTAGGGCAGCAGTCCCTCGGCGAGCCACGCGGTCGGTCGGGTGGTATCGAAGCCCGCGTCGTGCAGGGCGGCCGCCCAGTCGTCCCTCAGGTCCACCGCGACCGCCCGCCGATCGCACCGGGCCTGTGCCTGCTGCTCGCCGAGCACGGTGTCCTTGAACTCCAGCACCCTCGGCTGATCGACCTCGAACAGCCGGCAGCCAGCCGGCCAATCCAGCCGGAACGCCCGGGTGTCCAGCCCGGCCGCCAGAAGAACGGCCTGGCCTATACCGTCGGCAGTAGCCCGCGCGAAGAAGTCGTCGAAGAAACGCGACCTCACGGCCACGTAGGTGGCCATCGACATCCACACCGTGTCGCCCTTCCACGCCTGGCTGTCAAGATCCCTCGGATGCGAAGGCAGAGGAACAGGCGCATCGGCGGCCTCGACGAACGCCGAGGCGTAGGGATCTGTGACGAGCGCGCCGGAACGGTGCGTCTCCAGTGCCCGGGCCGCAGCGACCCCGAGCGCGGTGACACCGACCCCGGACACGATGTCCCACTGGTTGAACGAACTCATGACGACGCACCGCTTTCTCTGGACGTGAAGGCCCCCGCAGACAGGCTGCCGCCCCCAGCCGCCATCGTCGCCCACAGTCCCCGACCCGCAGGACGGCCTCGAGCTGCACGGCGGGGTCCCCCACGGCCGTGCACTGCCTTCCAGGGCGTGAACGCACGGGTTCGCCGCAGTGATGACACGACGACGAACACCCTGCCGACAACACACCACCGGCCGGCACCCCGCACCCCGGCTTCGTTCATCTTCGACGACAGCGTTGGTCGATGAGTTGAGCAGCAGTCAGCGACCAATGGCACGGTGGATGTTCACGAGTCCTGACGGCGCTTCATGGTGCAGTCGTGTCCGTCGCCAGGCAGTCCCATGATGTTCAGCACGGGGCTCCGGGTCGCGGCAGTCGCGTCAGGAAAACCTCTTGCGTCCGTCGCGCCGGCCGTCGTCGGACGGGGGCGGTAGATCGGGCGGGGGCATTGCCCGGGTTTGCAGCAGGTCAGCGCGGCGCTCGGGATCCGGCAACGGGAACGGCCGCGGCCCCGGACGCCCGGAGTGCGGCCACGGGGTGACTGCCGGATGCCGACGCGCCGGGCCCTGGGCGGGACGAGGAGGCGGTGGGGGCGGTGGCCGGGGGGCGGAGGTGTGGTCGTGCGCGGACGGCTCGCGGCGGCCCGTGGAGCCTGGCTCGTCCTCGAGGACGAAGCCGGCTTCTCCATGACGCCGTCGCCCCCCGCATCTGGGTCACGGTCCTGACCCAGGAGAGAGTCCGGCGCTGCTCCTCCCACCCGTGCGCGGCCGGCCCCTCGGCCGGCTCCGGCCTCCAACTGCGCGACTCGCGCGTTGCCCAGCCGAGGCAGCGACATCGGACCACTGGGCCGCAGCGCGCCGGACCCGCCGGCCTCCCGGGCCAGTCGCCACCGCTGCACCGACCCGACACTCACCCTCACGTCCTCGGCGATCACCGAAGCGGCCTCGCCGGATGCGAACCGCTCGGCCGCCCGCATCCGTAACTGCTCCCGGAACCGCTGACGTGCGACGGTCAGGCCGCCTCCTTGTGGATACCGCATCGCACCGTGATATCCGATCCATCAACAGCTCGTCAGCCCCAACGACATCACACGTTCAACCCCGCTATGACGTCGGCATAACCGTCCAACGCCCCGAGAGCCTCAAGGCCATCAGCAAGCCTGGAAGATCTTGGTGGATAAAGGACTATGCGCGGGAGGCGCCATTGAGGAGGATGGCCCGACCAGCTATCTTATCGGCATGGTCACTTGGTGCCGTTCCGGCTCTGCGGTGAGGGGATCTCCAGTAGATCTCGGCGCCCGGCAAGATGGCGGTCCTGAACGCTCGCCATAGGCTCGCAGACTGTGAACCTATGGGGTGAAGTTGGCAGCGAACTTGCCGCCGGTCCGAAGGCTGGTCAATCGGGTGTCCGGGCTGCGAAATGTTTACAGAAGCACTGGCGGAGCGGCTCCTGCGTTCCGCAGGTGGTACAGATCCAGGCGAATCCTCGGCTCAATTCCCCTACCGTGGCGAGGGAAAGCTCCTTGGGATCGACGGTGTGGGCGGGAGGGTCGAGGATCAGGTTCGCCAGCACCGCGATTTCGGAGAAAACCGCGTGGTTGCGGCGGCCCTCGGCGGGGATGCCCACGTCAGCGGGGTGCCTCTCGATGCGATGGGGCGGTCGGTCTATTCGCCGGCGGGATCGATAGCCATTCCGGAGAAGGACCGCTTCTCGATGAGGGTGCGTTTGATCGCGCGGGATCTGCGTGCTGATAATCATACTGTGAGGGCGAGTTGGTCGCGTTACCCGGCCACACGGGTACGTTGGTAGTCGCGGTGGGCGCAAAAGCGCCAGCAGCTCTCAAAGTCGCCGTTGTTGCTGACGGCGCGCAGGAGGAGGATGGCTTCGGCGTCGTCCCGCCCCCGCCTCACCCTTCTGTTCGGACGACGTCTGTCGTGGCTCGGCACCACGACCCGCGAGTAAACACGCTGGCAGGTCGCCGGAAATCATGGCCGGCCCAGTTGGGCAATGGCGCCCGCAGCAACGAAGTGGCGATTGACGAGAACCGTGGATCGAGAGTTTCAGGTGAGTAAAAAGACTACGCGAAAGCACTCACGCGCACGGTTCCGAAGTTTCAGCGAAAGGTGAATGGGCGTCATGCGTGATGGCCGGTGCCAGTTACCCACCCAGCTGCCCCACACACCGTCTGAAGGTCCTACCGCCAACGCGGCCGACGACCGCCTGGACAACCCGCTCGCACGCTCCCTGTCCGCCTGGCTCGCCGGTGAGGTCCGCCGGGCCATCGAGCTGGCCGCCGCACCCGGCGGTGACGAGCACGACCCAAGGCTCGCCAAGATCTGGCACGCCCGGCTCCTGACCCGCGTCCGCGAACTTCCGGAGGCCACGCGGCTGCTCGACGAGTTGACCACCTCGTGCGATGTCGCCGACGACGCCGGTGTTTCAGCCGCGTTGACCACCTGCCGCGCCGAGTTCGCACTCGCGTCGGGTGACGCCGGCAGTGCGTTCGCCGAGGCGAACATCGGCCTCGGGCTGGCCGAAGGGGCCGGCGCCTACACCTTGCTGCCGGACCTGCATGTCGTCCTGGCGCTGAGCGCCGTCCGGCAGTCCGACACGTCGACCGGCCTGCGATTCGCGCGCAACCTGGGCGATGACGCCCTGCTCGGCCGTACCGCGCACGTGCCCGGGCAGTGCGTGTGGGCCGCCGCCCAGGCGTTCGAGGCCGACGGCGGTCCGGCCGGCGTCAGTCACCTCGTCGAGCGCCTGATCGCCGACGACCAGCTGACGCGGGAGCTCTTCGCGTCTCAGCCCGCCGCCGCGGCGTGGCACGTCCGCCTCGCGCGAAGCATGGGGGACGAGCGACTGGCCTTCAAGTGTGTCGTGCAGGCCGAGTCGCTCACCGTGAAGTCGTGGGGTTTTCGTTCGCCCCATGCGGCGGCGCTGCACGCCGAAGGGCTGTTCGAAAAGGATCCCGATAAACTGCGCGCCGCTTGCGAGCTGTATTCGGACGGCTGGGCGTCGGCGTCGGCCGCCGAAGACCTGGCCCGGACGTGGTCCTCGCTGCGTCTGGGCCAGGATCGTGCCGTCGAACAGTTGAAACGCGCGGCCGCCGATTACGAGCGGGCCGGCGCGGCCCGCGACCTCGCTCGGGTCGCGAGCAAGCTTCGTGATCTCGGCGTGCGATCGGGCCGCGTGCGGCGGCCGATGCGCCACGACGGACACCGCACCGGCTCCCTCACCGACACCGAGTTCGCGGTGGCCAACCTGGTGAGCCGGGGCCTGACGAACGTGCAGGTCGGCCGTCAGCTCTACATCTCCGCGCACACCGTGGCGTTCCATCTGAAGAAGATCTTCCGCAAGATGGAGGTCTCTTCGCGAGTGGAACTGGCCTGCACGTGGGTGAACCTCACCTCGGATCAGCGAACTGCCGGCTGACGGCCGACGTCCACAGCCCTGATCGCGGGTGCGGATCAGCCGCGCCCGCGATCGGGGTCCGGATCAGCCGAGCAGCAGCGCGTCCGCTCCGGCCGCCGGGTCGGGGTCGATGCGCAAGGTCGTCATCATCCGGGCAATCATCAGGTAGTGGCCCGCGACGAGCGTGAGTTCCACGACTTCCCGGTCGTCGAGAAACGCGCTGACCGACGCATAGGTCGCGTCGTCGACCTCGTCGCGCACGACACCCGTCACGAAGTCGACCACGGCGCGCGACAACGGCTCCAGCGCGTCGAGGTCACCTCGGTCCAGCGCGTCTATCTGGTATTGGGTCGCGCCCACCGCCAGCGCGACGGGCACGTGCTGGTCCCACTCGTAGCGGGCGGTGAGCTGCCCGACCCGCAAAATCGCCAGCTCGCGCAGCACCGGGTCCAGGGCGAGGTGGTTGAGCAGCGCTCCGCTGAAGCGCAGCCACGGCCGGAACGCGGTCTCGGCGTGGGCCATCAATCCGAAAACGTGGAGCGAGGGCAGCTTTGACAGCGGTTCGGCGATGGTTTCGGAAGCGGTGGAGGAAGTAAGATAAGGAACGCGTGCCATATCTTAAATGGTAAAGGCAATTCGGCCGCAGGTAAAGAAAAACCGGTTCCCCGATTCTGCCCGACCGTACTCGCCGCAGGGTTTGTTCAAGTTCCGTGGGTGTCCGGGTTGTTGGTGGTACCCGGGAGTGGGGGTGCGCGTTCGGTTCGTGGCGGATCGCCCGGGTGGGTCCTGGCCGGGTCGTCGGCTCCGAGGGTTCGAGCGGGCCGGTGGAGAGGTCGCGGAAAGTGGCCATGGCGCGGGCGCCGGCCCGGTGGGGACGGTGAGGCGTCCTCGGCGAAGGTGACGTCCCTGATGTGGTGTTGGGCCTAGGCTGTCCAGTGACCGCGGAGTGCGGCGGCCGGATCGGCCAGGTCGGGGGGCGGCCCGGCGCCACGCGGCCACGCGGCGCCGGTCGGCCACGTAGGTGCCCACCGCCCGGTCCGGGGCATCACCGCCGACGGCCCCCCAGGAGTCGACCGGTCGCGGTTCGCGAGGGCGGATACCCGCGCCGCCGCCGCTTTCACCGCACGGTCTCCAGCCATTCCCCGACGGCCCTGGCCGTCGAGCTCACGTGCTCGGCTTCCAGCATGGTGAAGTGGTCACCGGGCACTTCGACGACCGTGGCCGCCGCGGCGGCCACTTCATCACGCCATTCGCCCCCGCCGCCGTGCGCGAGGGCCTGCGTCGAGCGGATGTACAGCGACGGCACCGAAATCCCCTCAGGCCGCCAGCCCCTGAGCAGATCGAGGTTCCACAGCTGCGCGGTGATCCGTTCGGACAGCGTGTCGAAGCCCATCCGGCGCACGTACTCGACCAGCCTGGTGCTCAACGCGCGCTGCAGGTTTTCGTCGTCGAACACGCCCCGCTCGCCCTTGAGGTTCAAGGTGTAGGTGTCGAGCAGCACCAGGCCGGCGGGAGCCAGGCCGCGGGTGTGCAGCTCCTGGGCGAGCTCGTACGCCACCACCCCACCGGAGGAGTGCCCGGCCAGGGAGAACTCCGTCCCACCCACGAATTCCTCGACCGTGTCGGCCAGACCGGTCACCAACGCGGCCCGGGTCGCGGGCAGGAGCTCGCCGGCGGCAAACCCCGGAGGCACCAGGGCCGACACCTGGTTTCCCCGGCCCGTGAGCTCGGCTGCGAACCGGAGGTAGACCTGTGGCCCGGTGGTCATGATCGTCGGGCACACGCAGATCAGGTGCGGTCCCTCTCCCGCCGGGGAAATGCGGACCACGGCCGGTTTCGCCTTCACCTGTGCCGGGTCGTCGAATTTCTCGCGCAACCGCGCGGCTTTTATCATGAGTTCTTCGCCGAGTTCCGGCCGGCCGTTCTCGATCGCCGCGAGATAGAGCTCAGCGAACAAGTCGTGGTGTTCCGCAAGCGGACCACCCCGGTCGCCGGCCCGTGGCAGTTCGGACAATATCGTGTCCAGTTCCGTGGCGAGGCTCCGCAGGTCCGGGTGGTCGAACACCAGGGTCGCGGCCAGCTGCACGCCGGTTTTGGCCTGCAGCGAGTTGCGCAGTTCGACCGCGGTCAACGAGTCGAAACCCAGTTCACCCAGGAGCCGGTCCGGTTCGATCGGCGCACCCGAGGTGTGGCCCAGTACCGCCGCCACCGCTTCGCGGACCACGTCGATCAGCACCTCCTCGCGATCTCTTGCGGACAGCCCGGCGAGCCGCTGCCTGAGCCCCTCGCGATCGGGCCGGCTGTCGTCGGCCGCCCGCCGGCGTGGACCACCGGCCAAAGACCGCCACACCGCCGGGATGTCCGGCCGGGCCCGCAGCGCCCGCACATCCAGCCGGGTCGCCGCAAAGACCGCGTCGCCGGTGCCCAGCGCCCGGTCGAAGAGCGCCATCTCCTGCGCCGCGGACAACGCCGGCTCGCCCACCCGGTCGTCCCAGGCGATCGACACGCCCGGCAAGCCCTGATCGCGGCGGTGCCACGCCAGTGCGGCCAGGAACGCGGCGTCGGCGCCCCGGCCGCCGCTGCCCTCAAGGCCGGCCAGCGACGAGAACACCATGAACAGCGCCAGATCCCGGTCCCGGGTCAGTTCGTGCAGATGCCAAGCCGCGTCGACCGTCGGACCCGGTACCGGGTCGGAGTCCTCCTCGGGCAACGAGTGAGCCTCGGCGGTGTGCACGACGCCGATGAGCGGCTGGTCCGCGGGAACCGAGGCCAACACCTCGGCCAGGGCTCGCCGATCGGTCACGTCGCACGCGGTGACCGTGACGTCGGCGCCCTGCTGAGCCAATTGCGCCACCAGCTGCGCCGTTTCCGGCTCGTCCGGACCGCGTCGGCCGAGCAGCAGCACACGCCGGACACCGTGCTCGGCGACCAGGTGCCGTGCGACCACGTGGGCCCGCTCACCGTCGGTGATCGCGACCGTGCCGGGCACCAGTGACGTGACCGGTCCGCCGGCGTCGCCGGTCCGGGTGAGCCGGGCGGCGTGGAGTCGGCCCCGGCGCAGGGCCAACTGCGGCTCGTCGGCGGCCACGACCCGCCCCAGCGCGTCGGCGTCGAGGTCGGCGTCCGTGTCGAGCAGGATGACCCGGCCCGGGTTATCGGCCTGCACCGAACGCACCAGACCCCACACGGCGGCTGCGGCCACGTCGGTCACCGGCTCACCGGGCCCGACCGCGACGGCGCCCCGCGTGACCACGACCAGCGGGACGGCGGCGAACCGCTCCTCGTCCAGCCAGCGCCGCAGCCGGCCCCTGACCCGGCCGGTCACGTCGTGGGTGGACGCCACGACGGCGTCCGGGTCACCGGACACGCTGAGCACGGCAGCCTGCGGCGCCGTCCCTCGTTCGAAGGCGGCGTCGACCGTCAGCCACTCGCTCACCGCAGCCGCGGCGCCGGTGGTCTCGAGCCACTCCATCCGCAGCAGCACCTGATCGCCGGCGGTGCGGCTGCCGGCGGCCGGGGCCCGTACGGCCAGCGAGCCGATCGACAGCACCGGCTTGCCGGTGCTGTCCGCGGCGGCCAGCGCCACCTCGTCCGGCCCGAGAGGCGTCAGCGCCACCCGGAGCCGGGCCGCACCCGAGGCTCGCAGCACCACGTCGGTGAACCGGAACGGCAACCGGCCGGAACCGGCCGAGTCCGCGCCCGCGGTGGCGCCCGCGGTGGCGCCCGCGACGGCGAACGGATGTGAAGCGGCGTCCAGCAGAGCCGGATGGATCCCGAACGAACCCGCCGTCGCGCGGGCGGGCTCGGGCAGATCCACCTCGGCGAAGATCCGGTCCCCGCTCTGCCAGGCTTTGGTCAGGCCCCGGAACACCGGCCCGTATGCGAGCCCGAGGTCGGCGAGTCGGTCGTAGACCCGCTCGATGTCCACCGGCGTCGCACCGGGCACCGGCCAGGTCCCGCCGACGGCTTGGAGCAATTCGTCGGTCCGGGCGGGCAGCGAAGCCGCGCTCACCACTGCGGTGGCGTGCCGGGTCCAGGTCTCCGCACCGTCCGGGCGGGCGTGGATCGTGACGCTCCGCCGCCCCTCGGGTTCGGGGGTGTCGGCGCCGCCGACCACGACCTGAAGTTCCATGCCGCCTCGAGCGGGCAGTACCAGTGGCGCTTCCAGCGCCAGTCCGTCCAGCCGGCCGCAGCCCACGCTGTCGCCGGCCCGGATCGCCAGCTCGACGTACGCCGCACCGGGCAGCACCACCTCGTCGAGCACCGCGTGGTCGGCGAGCCACGGATGGGTGCGCAGGGACAGGCGGCTGGTGAAGACCACGCCGTCGAACTGCGGCAACGACAGCACCGCGCCGAGCAGCGGGTGGTCCGCGGACCGCAATCCGGCGGAGACCTCGGTCCGGCCGCCGGCCGCGTCGGGCCAGAAGCGCTGCCGTTGGAAGGCGTAGGTCGGCAGGCTGATCCGGGTGCCTCCTCGACCGGCGAACGCCGGGGTCCAGTCCACGGGCACGCCTCGCGCGTACAGCTGGCCGATCGCCGACAACAGCGTCGACGTGTCGCCGTGCTCACGCCGCAGGACCGGTGTCACCACCGTCCCCGGAGCGCAGCTGCGCTGCGCCAGCGCGGACAGCACGCCGTCCGGGCCCAGCTCGACCATCGCCGTCACACCTTGCTCGGCCAGCCACCGCACACCGTCGGCGAACCGCACCGGCTCCCGGACCTGGCGGGCCCAGTACTGCGGCGAGCACAACTGCTCGGCCGTCGCCACACGACCGGTCATATCGGACACCACCGGTATCCGCGGCTTTGTGAACCGCACCGATTCCAGCACCCGGGTGAACGCGTCCAGCATCGGGTCGAGCAACGCCGAATGGAACGCGTGCGACACCCGCAACCGCGACACCCGGCGGCCGCGCTCGCCCGCAGCCGCCACCACCTGGTCCACCCCGGCCCGAGAACCCGAGACCACCACCGAATCGTCGGTGTTCACCGCGGCCACCGACACGCCGGCCGGCAGCAGGTCGGCGATCTCGGCCTCGGACATCTCCAGTGCGGCCATCGCGCCGCCGGAAGGCAGCGCCTGCATCAACCGTGCCCGCGCCGCCACCACCCGGCACGCATCCGCCAGCGACCACACACCCGACACGTACGCCGCTGTCACCTCACCGATCGAATGCCCCAGCAGGTAGTGCGGGGTCACCCCGAAGGCGCGCAGCACCTCGAACAACGCCGCCTCGACCGCGAACAGCGCCGGCTGCGCCCACCCCGTCTCATGGATCAGCTCCGCGTCCCGGCCCCACATCACCTCACGCAACGGCCGATCCAGCAACGGATCCAGCACGGCGAGAACCTCGTCCAACGCCCCCGCGAACACCGGCGAACCGCCGTACAACTCGCGGGCCATCCCCACCCGCTGCGCACCCTGCCCCGTGAACAGCACACCCAGCCGGGTGCCCGGTCGAACCGTATCGGGCACGGATTCACCAGCCGCGACCGCACGCAGACCCGCCAGCAGCTCGGCCCGCTCGCCGCCCACGACCACGGCGCGGTGGTCGAACACCGCCCGCGAACCGGCCAGCGACCACCCCACATCCACCGGGCGCAAGGCCGGGTCCGCCGCCACGAACCCCAGCAATTTGGCCGCCTGAGCCCGTACCGCCTCGGCCGACTTGCCGGACAGCACCCACGGCACCACAGCGCCGGTGTCGGTGGCGGGGGCGACGCCGGTGTCTGCGGGAGCCTCCAGGATCACGTGCGCGTTGGTGCCGCTGATCCCGAACGAGGACACCCCGGCCCGCCGCGGGCGGCCGGTTTCGGGCCACGGTACCGCTTCGGTCAGCAGCCGCACGTTGCCCCGGGTCCAGTCGACCTGGGTGGAGGGCCGGTCCACGTGCAACGTCGCGGGCAGCACCCCGTGGCGCAGCGCCATCACCGTCTTGATCACGCCGCCGATTCCGGCGGCGGCCTGGGCGTGGCCGATGTTCGACTTCAACGATCCCAGCCACAACGGCCGGCCCTCGGGCCGGTCCTGACCGTACGTCGCCAGCACCGCCTGCGCCTCGATCGGATCACCGAGCTTCGTCCCCGTACCGTGCGCCTCGACCACGTCCACGTCCGACGTGGCCAGACCCGCCGCCGCCAACGCCTGCCGGATCACCCGTTGCTGCGACGGACCGTTCGGCGCCGTCAACCCGTTCGACGCACCGTCCTGGTTCACCGCGCTCGACCGGAGGACAGCGAGGATGTCGTGACCGTTGCGACGGGCCTCCGACAGCCGTTCCATCACGACGACACCGACGCCCTCGGCCCAGCCGGCGCCGTCGGCGGCGTCGGAGAAGGACTTGCAGCGGCCGTCCGCGGCCATTCCGCCCTGCACGGTGAAGCCGACGAAGGTGTCCGGCGAGGCCATCACGGTCACCCCGCCGGCCAGTGCCAGCGTGCACTCGCCGGCCCGCAGCGCCTGCGCCGCCAGGTGCATCGCCACCAGCGACGACGAGCACGCCGTGTCCACGCTCACCGCCGGGCCCTCCAGGCCGAGCGTGTAGGACACCCGGCCGGAGATCACGCTGGTCGCGCCGCCCGTCATCCGGTGGCCCAGCAGTTGGTCGCTGCCGCGGGCGACCAATTCGCCGTAACCGGAACCGTACGCGCCGGCGAACACGCCGGTCGGGCTGCCCGCCAGCGAGCCCGGATCGATTCCCGCCTGTTCCAGGGCTTCCCACGACACCTCCAGCAGCAGCCGCTGCTGCGGATCCATGGCGAGCGCCTCGCGCGGCGAGATCCGGAAGAACGCCGCGTCGAACGCGTCGGCGTCGGCGAGGAACCCGCCCTCACCGGTCGCCGAGGTTCCGGAACCGGGTCCCGCACGCCCGATCAGGGCGTCGAGGTTCCAGCCGCGGTCGGCCGGGAACGGGGTGACGCCGTCGGCGCCCTCGGCGACCAGCCGCCACAAGTCGTCCGGACCCGCGACACCGCCCGGGAACCGGCACGCCATGCCGACCAGCACGATCGGGTCGTCGGAAACCGGCACCACCGCGGGCGCCGCGGGCGGCTCCGCCGGCTGCCCGGCGCCGTACCCGGCAGCCAGATGCCTCGCCAGCCGCGTGACCGTCGGGTAGTCGAACACCACGCTCGCCGCCAGCACCGCACCCGCCTTGGCCTGCAGCAGATTCCGCAGCTCCACCGACGTCAGCGAGTCGAAGCCCAGTTCCCGAAACGGTCGGTCCGGGTCGATCTGCGCCCCCGAGCCGTGGCCCAGCACCGCCGCGGCGGACTCCCTGACCAGCTCCGCCAGCGCCTGCTCACGCTCCCCGACGGACAGCTCCGCCAATCGCTGCCCCGGCCCGCCGCGACCGTCGCGGGTGTTGTCGGCGGTGCGGCGCGGCGCGGCGCCGGCGAGCGACCGCCACAGGGCCGGCACGTCCTGCTGGGCCCGCAACGCCCGTGCGTTCAGCCGGGCCAGTCCGAGCACCGGCTGGCTGGAGCGCATCGCCTGGTCGAACATGTCCATGCCCTGGGCCACCGAGAACGGCGGCAGGGCGGACCGTTCGATGCGGCGAAGGTCGGCCGGGGACAAGGTGCCCACCAGCCCGAGCTCGGTCGTCCAGGCGCCCCAGGCCATCGACGAGCCCGGCAGCCCCTGCTCACGACGGCGCCGCACCAGAGCGTCGAGGAACGCGTTGCCCGCGGCGTAGTTGGCCTGGCCGCCGCTGCCGAGCAACCCGGCGAGGGAGGAGAACACCACGAAGAACGACAGGTCCAGATTCCGCGTCAGCTCGTGGAGGTGCCATGCAGCGTCGACCTTCGGCGCCAGCACGCGATCGAGCTGGTGCGGCGAGAGCGAGCTGATGACGCCGTCCTCGAGGATCCCGGCGGTGTGCACCACCCCGGTCACCGGGTGCTGCGCCGAAACCCCGGCCAGCACCGCGGCCAGAGCTTGCCGATCCGTCAGGTCGCACGCCGCGAACGTCGCGGTCGCGCCCCGCGCCGCCAGCTCGGTGACCAACTCCGCGGCACCCGGCGCGGCCGGTCCGCGTCGGCTGACGAGCAGCAGGTGCCGGATGCCGTGCTCTCCGGCCAGGTGGCGGGCCAGGGCGCCGCCCAGGGCGCCGGCGCCGGTGATCACGACCGTGCCCGAAGCGTCAGGTGCCCGTGGGACGGTGAGCACCAGCTTGCCGACGTGCTTGGCCTGGCTCATGAACCGGAAGGCGTCCTGGGCCTGGCGCACGTCCCAGCCGCGCACCGGCAGCGGCCGCAGCTCACCGGCTTCGAACAGGTTCACGAGTTCTGCCAGCATCTGCTGGATGCGGTCGAACCCGGCGTCGGTCAGTTCGAACGTCTGGTAGCTCACGTCGGCGTAGCGGTCGCGCAGGTCCTCGGCCGAGCGGATGTCGGACGTGCCCATCTCGACGAAGCGGCCGGCCGGTGCGAGCAGGTCCAGCGAGGCGTCCACGAACTCGCCGGCCAGCGAGTTGAGCACCACGTCGACGCCGCGCCGGTCGGTGGCAGCGCGGAAGCGCTCCTTGAAGTCCAGGGTCCGCGACGAAGCCACCCGGCTTTCGTCGATGCCCCATTGGTGCAGGACGCCCCATTTGCCTTCGCTCGCGGTGGCGTAGATCTCCGCGCCGAGATGCCGGCCGAGCTGGATGGCCGCCAGCCCCACGCCACCGGTGCCGGCGTGCACGAGCAGCGACTCGCCCGCCCGCAGATCCGCGAGGTCCACCAAGCCGTAGTACGCCGTCAGGAACACGATCGGCACCGACGCGGCGACGGCGAACGACCAGCCGGCCGGGATCACCGTCACCAGCCGCCGGTCGGTCACGGCCACCGGGCCGAAGCCGCCGAAGGCCAGGCCCATCACCCGGTCACCGATGGCCAGCCCGGTCACCTGCGGGCCGACCTCGGTGACCACTCCGGCGACCTCACTGCCCAGCGGGCCGGCCTGACCGCGATACATGCCGAGGGCGTTGAGCACGTCGCGGAAGTTCAGGCCGGCCACGCGCACCTCGATCCTGACCTGCCCGGGCCGCAGGGCACTTGCCACCTCGGGGCACGGCACCAACGCGAGATTCTCCAGCGTGCCCTTCTCCTTCGACTCCAGCCGCCACGGTCCCGTCCGCGGTGCGACCAGGTCGTCCGCCGGCCGGGCCCTCGTCAGCCGGGCGGCGTGCAACTGGGTGCCGCGCCATGCGAGTTGCGGCTCTCCGGTGTTCAGCACCCGGCCCAGGACGTCCTCGTCCAGCTCGGTGCCGGTCCCGGTGTCGAGCAGGACGATCCGGCCGGGGTTCTCGGTCTGCGCCGAGCGCACCAGCCCCCACACCGCCGCCGCGGCCAGGTCCCGTACCGGCTCGCCGGCGTCGACCGTGACCGCGCCCCGCGTCGCCACCACCAGCGGGATCGGGGCGAAGCGGTCCTCGGCCAGCCAGTGCTGCAACTGCCCCAGCACCCAGGCGGTCAGTTCGTGAACGGAGTCCACCACCGCGTCCCGGTCGCCGGCCACAGCCAGGACCACCGCCTGCGGACGAGCGCCGTCCGCAAGTACGGCACCGGCCTCGACGAGGTCGGTGTACGCGGCGCCGGTCGAACCGGCGCGATCGACCAGGAGCCAGTCCGTCACCGGCGCCGCCGGGCCGTCGGCGGCGATCCAGCCGACCTTCAGCGCGGCGCCGTCGCCCGGGCCGGCGGCGAGGCTGCCGCTCGCCACGGCCCGCACGGCCAGCGAGCCGATCGACAGCACCGGCGCGCCGCTGCTGTCGGCGACCACGACGCCGACCTCGTCGGGTCCGGTCCGGGTCAACGCCACCCGGAGCCGGGACGCACCCGAGGCGCGCAGTGCCACGCCGGTGAAGCTGAACGGCAACGCTCCTCGCGCTCGCAGTCCCGCGAAGACCGAGGCGTGCAACGCCGCGTCCAGCAGCGCCGGATGGATCCCGAACGACTCGGCCGGGCCACGCCCGGACCCCGGCAGTTCGACCTCGGCCAGCACCCGGTCCCCGCGCTGCCAGGCCCGGGTGAGCCCCCGGAACACCGGGCCGTACCGGAGGAAGCCCTCGTCGGCGAGCCGGTCGTAGAAGTGGTCGGTGTCGAGTGCCGTCGCGTCCGGCCCGGGCCAGTCGCGGCTGACCGGGTCGAACAGCCCGGTGTCGGCTGCCGCGCCCGTGCCCGCGCTCACCACGCCCGTGGCATGGCGGGTCCAGAGCTCTTCGCCGTCCACTCGGGCGTACACCGCGACGCTGCGCGCTTCGGCCGCGGCGGGAGCCTCGAGGTCCCCCACGACCACCTGCAGCTGGACCCCGGCGTGCGCGGGCAGGACGAGCGGCGCCTCCAGCACGAGTTCGTCGAGGTGGTCGCAGCCGACGCTGTCGCCGGCCCGGATCGCCAGTTCCACGTACCCGGTGCCGGGGAAGACCACCGCGTCCCGCACCGCGTGGTCCGCCAGCCACGGATGCGTCCGCAGGGAGAGCCGGCTGGTGAACACCATCCCGTCGGTCTGCGGCAACGGCAGCATCGCCCCCAGCAGCGGGTGGTCCGCGGCTGTCAGCCCGGCCGCGGACACATCGGCCCGGGCGCCGGTCGTGTCCGGCCAGAAATTGCGGCGTTGGAAGGCGTACGTCGGCAACGGGACCCGCTGCGCACCGCGGGCGGCGAACATTCGCGCCCAGTCCACCTCGACGCCCAGGGCGCACGCGTGGGCCACCGACAAGGCCATTCGCCGCAGGGTTCCCTCGTCGCGGCGCAGTGTTCCCACCGCCGCCACGGGCATTTCCCGCTGCCGCGCGATGTCGTGCACCGCGGGGACCAGCACCGGATGGGGACCGACCTCGATCACCACGTCGGGGCCGGCGTCGAGAGCGGCCGTGAGCGCCGTTTCGAACAGGACCGGGTTGCGCAGGTTGTCGTACCAGTACCGGGCGTCCCACGACGCGGTGTCCGCGAGCTGTCCGGTCACCGACGAGTAGACCGCAACCGTCGACGAGCGGGGGCTGACCGGGGCCAGGTCCGTCAGCAGCCGGTCCTCGATCCGCTGCACCGACGGCGAGTGCGAGGCGTAGTCCACCGCGATCCGGCGTGCCTGGATCCCGTCGTCCTCGCAGTCGGCCAGCAATCGGTCCAGGGCGTGCGGCTCCCCGGCGACCACCACGGAGGCCGGGCCGTTGATCGCGGCCACCGAAACCGCCGGCCGCTGCGCGATCAGCTCCTCGACCTCGGCGACCGCCATCGGCAAGGCCACCATGCCCCCGCCACCGGCCAGGGTGTCGGCGATGGCGCGGCTGCGGAGGACGACCACACGGGCACCGTCGGACAAGGACAGGGCGCCGGCCACGCACGCGGCCGCGATCTCACCCTGCGAGTGCCCCACCACCGCGGCCGGCTCGACCCCGAACGACCGCCACACCGCCGCCAGCGACACCATCACCGCCCACAACACCGGTTGCACGACGTCGACTCGCGCCAACGCGGCCGCGTCACCGAGCGCCTGCTCCAGCGACCAGTCGGTGAACGGTGCCAACGCCGCCGCGCACTCGCGCAGCGACTCGGCGAAGACCGGCGACTCGGCCAGCAGGTCCTGAGCCATCCCCACCCATTGGGCGCCTTGGCCCGGGAAGACGAACACCACCGCGTCACCGGCCCGGGCGACGCCTTCGGCGAGACCCGCGGCGGGTTCGCCGGCGGCGACGGCGCGCACCGCGGTCAGCAGCTCGTCCTGATCGGTGCCCACGACGACAGCCCGGTGCTCGAACACCGTCCGCGAGTCGATCAGCGACCAGCCCACGTCCACCGGCCGCCACGGCGCGTCGCGGTCCAGGTGCGCCAGCAAGCGTGCCGCCTGTGCCCGCAGCGCCTGTTCCGTCTTGCCGGACAGCACCCACGGCACGACACCGCCGGGGTCGGCGCCGGGTGGGGCGGTGACGCCGGCTGCCGCTTCGAGGATGACGTGCGCATTGGTGCCGCTGACGCCGAACGAGGACACCCCGGCCCGCCGAGGGCGGTCCGTTTCCGGCCACGGCACCGACTCCGTCAGCAGCCGGACGTCGCCCTGCTCCCAATCCACCTGCGTCGACGGCGCGTCCACGTGCAGCGTCTTCGGCAGCACACCGCGCCGCAGCGCCATGATCATCTTGATCACCCCACCGACACCGGCCGCCGCCTGCGTGTGGCCGATGTTCGACTTCAGCGAGCCCAACCACAACGGCCGGCCGTCGGGCCGGTCCTGACCGTAGGTCGCCAGCAACGCCTGCGCCTCGATCGGATCACCGAGCTTCGTACCCGTGCCGTGGGCTTCCACGGCATCGATGTCCGCCGTGGACAGTCCGGCCGCGGCCAGCGCCTGGCGGATCACCCGTTGCTGCGACGGCCCGTTCGGCGCGGTCAGACCGTTCGACGCACCGTCCTGGTTCACCGCGCTCGAGCGCAGCACGGCCAGGACTTCGTGGCCGTTGCGCCGGGCGTCGGAGAGCCGCTCCAGCACCACCATCCCGACGCCCTCGGCCCAGCCGGTGCCGTCGGCCGCGTCCGCGAACGACTTGCACCGCCCGTCGGCGGCCAGGCCACCTTGCACGCTGAAGCCGACGAACGTGTCCGGTGCGGCCATGAGCGTGACTCCGCCGGCCAGCGCGAGCGAGCACTCCCCCGCCCGCAGTGCCTGAGCCGCCAGGTGCATGGCCACCAACGACGACGAACAGGCCGTGTCCACGCTCACCGCGGGGCCTTCCAGGCCCAGTGTGTAGGCGATCCGGCCGGAGATCACACTGCCCGCGCCGCCGGTGAGAGCGTGGCCCAGCAACTGCCTGTCGGAGCGGGAGACCAGCTCGGCGTACCCGGACTGATACGCGCCGACGTACACGCCGGTCGAGCTGCCGGCCAGGGTCGCGGGCCTGATCCCGGCCTGCTCCAGGGCTTCCCACGACACCTCCAGCAGCAACCGCTGCTGCGGGTCGGTGGCCAGCGCCTCCCGCGGCGAGATCCGGAAGAACGCCGCGTCGAAGCCGCCGACCTCGTCGACGAACCCGCCTTCGCCGGTCACGGATGATCCGGAGCCGTCGAGTCCCAGCAACGCGTCCAGGTTCCAGCCGCGATCGGCCGGGAACGGCGTGATGCCGTCGGTGCCCTCGGCGACCAGGCGCCACAGGTCCTCCGGACCCGACACCCCGCCCGGGAACCGGCACGCCATCCCCACCAGCACGACCGGATCGTCGGCGACCGGCACCAACACCGGCCCGGAGAACGGCGCCTGCGGGCGCGCGTCATCGAACGCGGCCGCCAGGTGACGCGCCACGTGGCCGACGGTCGGGTGGTCGAACACCAGGCTCGCGGGCATCGCCAGCCCGGTCCTGGCCTGCACCAGGTTGCGCAACTCGACCGCCGTCAGCGAGTCGAAGCCCAGCTCGCCGAACGGCTGGTCCGCCGCGATCCGCGCGCCCGGCGCGTGGCCCAGCACGGCTGCGGCGCTGTCCCGGACGAGACCGATCAGCAGCCGCAGTCCGTCCGCCGCGGACAGTGCGGCGAGCCGCTGTCGCAGGCCGTCCCGGCCGCCGGTCGCCTCGTCCGCCCGCCGGCGGCGCCCGCCGCCGGCGAGCGAACGCCATACGGGCGCGATCTCCGTCTGGGCGCGCAACGCGGCCAGGTTCAACCGGGTCAGCACCAGCACGGGCCGATCGGTGGCCAGTGCGCGCTCGAACAGCTCCATGCCCTGCGCGGGCGTCAGCGGCGGGATCGCCGAGCGGGCGATGCGCCGGCGGTCCCCGTCGGACAGCGTGCCGGTCATGCCGATCTCCGCGGTCCACGGACCCCACGCCATCGACAGCCCCGGCAGCCCGGCGTGCCGGCGCTGCTGCATCAACGCGTCCAGGAACACGTTGCCCGCCGCGTAGTTCGCCTGCCCGCCGCTGCCGAGCGAGCCGCCGATGGAGGAGAAGACCGCGAACAGCGACAGATCCAGGTCCCGGGTCAGCTCGTGCAGGTGCCACGCCGCGTCCACCTTCGGCGCCAGCACCCGGTCGAGCTGCTCCTGCGACAAGGAATTGAGCACGCCGTCGTCGACCACGCCGGCCGTGTGGACGACACCGGTCACCGGCCGCTCCGGCGGAACCGCCCCCAGTACCGCCGCGAGGGCCTGCCGGTCCGTCACGTCGCACGCCGCGACGGTCACCCGCGCGCCCTGCGCCGTCAACTCTCCGACCAGGTCCGCGGCCCCGGGGGCGTCCGCGCCGCGGCGGCTGACCAGCAGCAGATGCCGCACGCCGCGTTCGGCGACCAGGTGGCGGGCCACGACACCGCCCAGGGCGCCGGTCCCACCGGTGATCACCACGGTGCCCGGCCCGGGCAGCGCGAAGGCGTGTTCGCCGGGCTCGGTGCGGACGAGGCGGGCCGCGTGCATCCGGCCCTCGCGGATCACCACCTGCGGTTCGCCCGAGGCCAGGACCCGGCTCACGGTGGCGGTGTCCGGCTCGGTGTCCGAGTCGAGCAGCACGAACCGGCCGGGGTTCTCCGTCTGGGCCGACCTCACCAGGCCCCACACCGCGGCTGCGGCCAGGTCCCGCACCGGTTCGTCCGGCCCGGCGGCGACGGCTGCCGAGGTCAGCAGCACCAGCGGGACCGCCGTCAACCGGACGTCGGCCAGCCAGCGCTGCACGTGCCGCAGGACGCGTCCGGTCAGCTCGTGCGTCGACTCCACCACCGCGTCCGCGGCGCCGGACACGGCCAGCACCACCGCCTGCGGGACCGGCCGCTCCCCGCCGGCCGCGGTCAGGTCCGCGAAGCGGGCGTCGTCCGGGCCGGCCAGCAGCCAGTCGCGCAGGTCCACGCCGGCGGCCGCAGGAATCCCGACCCACTCCATGGCGAGGACGGACCGGTCGCCGGTAGCGGTGGGCGCACGGTCCGTCCGCCGCGCGATCACCGAGCCGATCGACAGCACCGGCAGTCCCGCACCGTCCGCCGCGGCGACCGAGATCTCGTCCGGGCCGGTCCGGGTCAGGGCCACCCGGAGCCGCGCCGCGCCGGACGCGCGCAACACCACGTCGCCGAAGGCGGCCGGGTCGGGCGCGCTCTGCGCCGGCTGCGAGAAGGCCGCCGTCCGCAAAGCCGCGTCCAGCAGTGCGGGGTGGATACCGAAGGACGCCGCCAGCTCGCGCTCGGACTGCGGCAGCTCGACTTCGGCGAACACCTGCTCGCCGCGCTTCCAGACCCCTGTCACGCCGGGGGCGAGCGGGCCGCGCCCGGAGGTGTCGCCGAGGTCCACGGCCGTCGCACCGGGCACCGGCCATTCGCGGCCCAGCACGGCAGCGGGGTCGTCGTCGCCGTCCGCATCGGACGGTCCGGTGCTCAGCGTCCCCGTGGCGTGCCGGGTCCAGGTCTCCTCACCGTCCGGCCGGGCGTACACCGTCACCTCGCGGCGCCCGTCCACGCGGTCGCCGACCACCACCTGCAGCTGGACGGCGCCGTGGGCGGGCAGCGCCAGCGGGGTCCGCACCACCAGCTCGTCCAGCCGGTCGCACCCGGCGCTGTCACCGACGCGTACGGCCAGCTCGAGGTAGGCGGTGGCCGGCAGCACCGCCGAGCCTGCCACCGGGTGCTCGGCCAGCCAGGGATGCGTGCGCCGGGACAACCGGCTGGTGAACACGAACCCGTCGGTCCGCGCAAGCGTCAGCATCGCCCCCAGCAACGGGTGCTCCGCGGCGGTCAGCCCGGCCGAGGACACGTCGGCCGCCCGGTTCGAGCCGTCGAGCCAGTAGCGCTGATGCTGGAAGGCGTACGTCGGCAACGCGATCCGCGCGGCGGCCTGCCCGGCGAAGAGAGCGGTCCAGTCCACCGGCACGCCCTGCGCGTGCAACTGCGCGAGGGCCGTCACCACCGTCGCGGCCTCGCCGCGTTCGGAGGTTCCCGGCCGGCGCAGCATCGGTACGGCGACGAAGGAGCAGCTGTGCCGCGCCAGGCCCGACAGGACACCGTCCGGGCCCAGCTCGACCATCGCCGCCACGCCGTGGCCGGCCAGCCACCGCACACCGTCGGCGAACCGCACCGCCGACCGCACCTGCCGCACCCAGTACTCCGGCGAACACAACTGTTCGTCGGACGCCCGCTGCCCGGTCAGGTTGGACACCACGGGAATGCGCGGCGGCGCGAACCGCACCGATTCCACCACCTGCCGGAAGTCCGCCAGCATCGGATCCATCAAGGACGAGTGGAACGCGTGCGACACCCGCAACCGCGTCACCTTCGCACCACGGGCGGACGTGACCGCGACGACTGCCTCCACGGCTTCGCGCGGCCCGGAGATCACCACCGAATCCGCGGTGTTGACCGCGGCGATCGACACGGTTTCGGGCAGCACCCCGGCGATCTCTGCCTCAGGCAGTCCGACGGCGGCCATCGCTCCGCCGGACGGCAGCGCCTGCATCAACCGCGCCCGCGCGGCCACCACGCGGCACGCGTCACCGAGCGACCACACCCCGGCCACGTACGCGGCGGTGGCCTCACCGATCGAATGGCCCAGCAGGTAGTGCGGGGTCACCCCGAAGGCGCGCAGCACCTCGAACAACGCCGCCTCGACCGCGAACAGCGCCGGCTGCGCCCACCCCGTCTCGTGGATCAGCTCCGCGTCCCGGCCCCACATCACCTCACGCAACGGCCGGTCCAGCAACGGATCCAGCGCGGCGAGAACCTCGTCCAACGCCCCCGCGAACACCGGCGAACCGTCGTACAACTCACGGGCCATCCCCACCCGCTGAGCGCCCTGGCCCGTGAACAGCACGCCGAGTTTGGTCCCGCTCCTGGCAGTACCCAGGACCACGTTCGCGGCGGGTTCGCCGTCCGCCGTGGCGCGCAGGCCCGCCATCAGCTCGGTCCGGTCGCCGCCCGTCACCACGGCGCGGTGGTCGAAGGCCGCGCGCGAGGTGAGCAACGACCAGCCCACGTCGGCCGGGCTCAGCACCGGCTGCGCCCCGAGCCGTTCGAGCAACCGGGCCGCCTGGTCCCGCACCGCGTCGGCCGACTTGCCCGACAACATCCACGGCAGCACGCCCTCGACGGCAGGCGGCCCGGAAGGCGGTCCGGCGGGAACTACGCCTTCGCCCGCGGCTTCGAGGATGACGTGGGCGTTCGTGCCGCTGACGCCGAACGACGACACCCCGGCCCGGCGGGGGCGGCCGGTCTCCGGCCACGGCATCGCCTCCGTGAGCAGGCGCACGTCGCCCTGGGACCAGTCCACCTGCGACGACGGCTCGTCCACGTGCAGCGTCTTGGGCAGTAACCCGTGGCGCAGCGCCAGCACCGTCTTGATCACGCCGCCGATGCCGGCGGCGGCCTGGGCGTGGCCGATGTTCGACTTCAACGACCCCAGCCACAACGGCCGGCCCTCGGGCCGGTCCTGACCGTACGTCGCCAGCACCGCCTGCGCCTCGATCGGATCACCGAGCTTCGTCCCCGTGCCGTGCGCCTCGACCACGTCGACATCCGACGCGGACAGACCGGCCGCCGCCAGCGCCTGGCGGATCACCCGTTGCTGCGACGGACCGTTCGGCGCCGTCAACCCGTTCGACGCACCGTCCTGGTTCACCGCGCTGGACCGCAGCAGGGCCAGCGGCTGATGGCCGTTGCGGCGCGCATCCGACAACCGCTCCAGCACCACCACGCCGACGCCCTCGGCCCACCCGGTGCCGTCGGCACGGTCGGAGAAGGACTTGCACCGGCCGTCCGCGGCGAGCCCGCCCTGTGCGGTGAAACCCAGGAACATGCCGGGGGACGCCATCACCGTGACCCCGCCGGCGAGAGCCAGCGTGCATTCACCGGCCCGCAGCGCCTGCGCCGCCAGGTGCATCGCCACCAGCGACGACGAGCACGCCGTGTCCACGCTCACCGCCGGACCTTCCAGACCGAGCGTGTAGGCGACCCGGCCCGAGATCACGCTGCCCGCACCGCCGGTGATCTGGTGGGCCTGCAACTGCTCGCCGGCCCGGGCGACCAGCTCGGCGTAGCCGGACTGGTAGGCGCCGGTGAACACCCCGGTCGGGCTGCCGGCCAGCGACGCCGGGTCGATTCCCGCCTGCTCCAGGGCTTCCCACGACACCTCCAGCAGCAACCGCTGCTGCGGGTCGGTCGCCAGCGCCTCGCGGGGCGAGATCCGGAAGAACGCGGCGTCGAACTCGCCCGGCTCGTCCAGGAACCCGCCCTCGCCGGTCGCCGAGGTCCCCGAACCGGGGCCGTCCGGGCCCAGCAGGGTGTCCAGGTCCCAGCCGCGATCGGCGGGGAACGGGCCGACGCCGTCCACGCCGCCGGCGACCAGCCGCCACAGATCCTCCGGCCCGCGCACCCCGCCCGGGAACCGGCACGCCATTCCCACCAGCGCGATCGGCTCGTTCGCGGCGTCCACCAGTGCCCGGTTGTCCTGGCGCAGCCGGCTGTTGGCCAGCAGCGAAGCACGGAGCGCCTCGGTCAATCTGTCCACGGGCACCGTCATCGTGACCTCCGGTCATTCGGCCCGCAGCGCGATGTCGACGAGATCGCCGGCATCCGCCGCGAGCAGGAGTTCTTCCTCTTCCCGCCGGTCGACCGCGGGCTCGCCGCCGTCGCGGGCCAGTTCGAGCAACGCGTCCAGCAGCCGGGCCTTGCGCAGCTTCGCCAGCGGGATCGAGCCGAGCGCCGCGCGCACCGCCGCCTCCGAGACCTCCGTCGGTTCGGGAACGTCGACCTCACCGAAGAACGTGCCGACGCAGCGCGCCAGCCGCGCGACGGTCGGATAGTCGAAAACGACGCTGGCCGGCAGCACGGCGCCGGACTTGGCCTGCAGCAGGTTGCGCAGTTCGACGGCTGTCAGTGAGTCGAAGCCCAGCTCGCTGAAGGGCTGGTCCACGTCGATCCGCACACCCGGGCCGTGGCCCAGCACGGCTGCGGCGGTTTCGCCGACCAGTTCGGTCAGCAGCTCCTGACGGTCCGCGCCGGACAGTGCCGCCAGCCGCTGCCGCAGTTCGTCCCGCCCGTGACCGGTGTTGTCGGCGGCTCGCCGCAGCGCTCCGCCCGCCAGCGACCGCCACAGGGGCGCGAGGTCGCGCTGGGCCCGCAGCGCGCGCATGTTCAGCCGGGTCAGCACGAGCAGCGGGAAACCGGTGGCGACGGCCCGGTCGAACAGGTCCATGCCCTGCGGAGCCGACAACGGCGGCATCGGCGACCGCGCGATGCGGCGCAGGTCGGTCTTCGACAGCGAACCGACCATGCCGATCTCGGTGGTCCAGGCGCCCCAGGCCATCGAGAGCCCGGGCAGGCCCTCGCGGCGGCGGCGCTGCATCAGGGCGTCCAGGAACGTGTTGGCGGCGACGTAGTTGGCCTGCCCCGGGTTGCCCAACTGCCCGGCGATGGAGGAGAAGACCGCGAACAGCGACAAATCCAGGTCCCGGGTCAGCTCGTGCAGGTGCCAGGCCGCGTCCACCTTCGGTGCCAGTACCCGGTCCAGCCGGTCCTGCGACTGCGACCCGAGCACTCCGTCGTCCAGGACGCCGGCGGTGTGCACCACACCGGTGAGCGGATGCTCCGGCGGCACCGAGGCGAGCACTTCGGCCAGTGCCTGCCGATCGGTCACGTCGCACGCCGCGACGGTCACCCGCGCGCCCTGCGCCGTCAACTCCCCGACCAGGTCCGCGGCCCCGGGGGCGTCCGCGCCGCGGCGGCTGACCAGCAGCAGATGCCGCACGCCGCGCTCGGCGACCAGGTGCCGGGCAAGGACGCTGCCCAGGCCGCCGGTCCCGCCGGTCAGCAGGACGGTGCCCGCGCCGTCGAGGTCCTGCGGGACGGTCAGGACGAGCTTGCCGACGTGCTTGGCCTGGCTCATGAACCGGAACGCCTCCGGTGCCCGGCGCACATCCCACGCCGTCACCGGCAGCGGCCGGATCACGCCGGCCTCGAACAGCGCCACCAGTTCCCGCAGCATCTGCTGGATCCGGTCGGCGCCGGCGTCCATCAGGTCGAATGCCCGGTAATCGACCGGGCGGTCGCGGAAGTCCTGCGGAGAACGGATATCGGTCTTGCCCATCTCCAGGAACCGCCCGCCCGGAGCCAGAAGGTCGAGCGACGCGTCCACGAACTCCCCCGCGAGCGAGTTCAGGACGACGTTGACACCCGCGTCCCTGAAGGTCTCGTGGAAACCCAGGTCGCGTGAAGAGGCCAGCCGCTCCGCCCGAACTCCCCACTCGCGCAGGACATTCCACTTGCCCTCGCTCGCCGTGGCGTAGACCTCCGCACCCAGGTGCCGCGCGAGTTGGATCGCCGCCAGGCCGACACCGCCGGCGCCGGCGTGCACCAGGACCGACTCGCCGGAGCCCAGCCCGGCCAGGTCCACCAGGCCGTAGAAGGCGGTCAGGAACACGATCGGCACCGACGCCGCGGTCGCGAAGGACCAGCCCGCCGGTGCCTCGGTCAGGAACCGCCGGTCGGTGACGGCCGTCGGGCCGAACGCCCCCGGGACGAGGCCCATGACCCGGTCGCCGGGCCGCAGATCGGGCACGCCGGGGCCGACCTGCGTGACCACACCCGCGACCTCACCGCCCAGCGGGCCCTCCGCGCGCACGTCGTGCACCATGTCCAGCGCGTTGAGCACGTCCCGGAAGTTCAGTCCCGCGGCACGCACCCGGATGCGAACCTGCCCGCAGGCCAAGGGGTCCTCGATCTCGGGGCACGGCAGCAGGGCCAGGTTCTCCAGTACACCCTTGCCGGTCGAGTCGAGCCGCCACGGGGTGTCCGGCGGCATCGCGAGCTCGTCGGCCGGGCCGACCCTGGTGAGCCGGCCCGCGAGGAGCTGTCCGTCGCGCAGCGCCAGTTGCGGCTCGTCCGCCGCCAGGACCCGGCCCAGCATGCCGGCGTCGAGCGCGGCGCCCGGGCCGGTGTCGAGCAGGACGATCCGGCCGGGGTTCTCGGTCTGCGCCGAGCGCACCAGTCCCCACGCCGCCGCGGCAGCCAGGTCCGGCACCGTTTCGCCGGGCTGCGCGGCGATCGCGCCCCGCGTCGCCACCACCAGCGGGATCGACCCGAAGCGGTCCTGGCTCAGCCAGAACTGCAGTTGGCGCAGCACCCAACCGGTCAGCTCGTGCGTGGATTCGACCACCCGGTCCGCGTCACCGGAAACGGCCAGCACGACCGCGTCCGGCGCCGGCCGGCCGTCGTCGAGAACCGCGGCGGCCGCTTCCAGTGCGGTGTGGTCCTCCCCGGTCCGGTCGACGGCCAGCCACTGCGCCGGCGCCGCCTGGGCCGAGAAGGCGGCGTCGGCCCACTGCGTCCTCAGCAGTGTCCGGTCGCCGGCGCCGGCGCCGAGCTCGCCGGCCGATACCGGCCGCACCGCCAGCGAGCCGACCGACAGCACCGGGGCTCCGGCGCTGTCGGCGACCGCGATCGTGACCTCGTCCGGGCCCGTCCGGGTCAGCGCCACCCGCAACTGCGCCGCACCCGAGGCGCGCAGCACGACGTCGCCGAAGCTGAACGGCAGCCCGCCGGTCCCGGCCGAGCCCAGCTCCGCGAAGGCCGTCGCGTGCTGCGCGGCGTCGAGCAGCGCCGGGTGGATCCCGAAGGACCCGGCCGAATCGCGTACGGACTCGGGCAGTTCGACCTCGGCGAAGATCTGGTCGTCGCCGCGCCAGACCTTGCGCAGCCCTTGGAAGACCGGGCCGTAGCGGAGGAATCCGCCTTCGCGCAGCTGCTCGTAGAACCCTTCGGTGTCCACGTGCGTCACGCCGGCCGGCGGCCAGGCCCGCGCGAGGACGCCGAACAGGTCGTGCCCGCCGCCTCCCGGCGGGACGGTGCCCACGAATCCGGTGGCGTGGCGGGTCCAGGCGTCCTCTCCGTCGGGGCGCGCGTAGACGGCCACACTGCGCCGTGGCGTCTCGTCCTCGCTGTCGCCGACCGCCACGTGCATCTGCACTCCGCCGTGGGCGGGCAGCACCAGCGGCGCCTCCAGGATCAGTTCGTCGAGGCGGTCGCACCCGACGCTGTCGCCGGCCAGGACGGCGAGCTCCACAAAACCGGTTCCCGGGAACACCACCGACTCCCGCACCGCATGGTCGGCCAGCCACGGATGCGTCCGCAGCGACAGGCGGCTGGTGAACACCACCGCGTCCGAGGCGGGCGAGGGCACCACCGCGCCCAGCAGTGGATGCTCCGCGGCGGTCAGCCCCGCCGCCGACACGTCGGCCGGGCCGCTGCCGGGTTCGGGCCAGTACCGCTGATGCTGGAAGGCGTACGTGGGCAGCGCGACCCGCGCCGCGCCCCGGCCGGCGAACGCGACAGTCCAGTCCACCGCCACACCGTGCGCATACGCCTGGGCCACCGCGAGCACCATCCGCTGCGCGGTCCCTTCGTCGCGGCGCAGCGTGCCCACCACGGCCACCGCGGCCCCGCGCTCCTCGACGATGTCGCGCACCGCGGGCACCAGCACCGGATGCGGACTCACCTCGACCACCGCGCCGGTCCCGGCCGCCAGCGCCGCGCGGAGCGCCTCCTCGAACCGCACGGTGTTGCGCAGGTTCCGGTACCAGTACCCGGCGTCCCACCGCGCGGTGTCCATCACCTCACCGGTCACCGAGGAGTAGACCGCGATCGCGGAGGATTTCGGCGTGATCGACGCGAGATCGGTCAGCAACCGCTGCTCGATCCGCTCCACCGACGGCGAGTGCGAGGCGTAGTCGACGGCGATCCTGCGCGCCTGGATCTCCTGGTCCCGGCAGTCGGCCAGCAGTCGGTCCACGGCCTCGGTGGCTCCGGCGACGACCACGGAGGCGGGCCCGTTGACCGCGGCCACCGAGATTCCCGGCCGCTGCGCGAGCAACTCCTCGGCCCGGGCGGCGGACAACGGCAGGGCCACCATCGCGCCGTCCCCGGCGAGGGTGTCCGCGATCGCCCGGCTGCGCAACGCCACGACGCGGGCCCCGTCTTCGAGTGACAGGCCGCCGGCGACGCACGCGGCGGCGATCTCGCCCTGGGAGTGGCCCACCACGGCCGCGGGCTCGACGCCGAACGACCGCCACACCGCGGCCAGCGACACCATCACCGCCCACAACACCGGCTGCACCACATCCACCCGCTCCAACGCCACCTCGTCACCGAGCGCCTGCTCCAGCGACCAGTCCACGAACGGATCCAGGGCCCGCGCGCACTGCCACATCGACTCGGCGAACACCGGGGACCGCGTGTACAGGTCCTGCGCCATCCCGACCCATTGGGCGCCTTGGCCGGGGAAGACGAACACGGCCTGGTTGCCGGTCCGCGCGGTCCCCCGCACCACGGCTTGGGCGGGCTCACCCGCGGCGGCGGCGCGCAGCCCGGCGACCAGTTCGTCCCGGTCGCCGCCCACCACGACGACCCGGTGGTCGAACGCGGCCCGCGAGCCGACGAGCGAGTGCCCGATGTCCACCGCACGCGGCGCCGGTTGCGCCTCGACGCGTTCCAGCAGTCGCGCCGCCTGTGCCCGCACCGCTTCCTCGGTCCTGCCCGTGAGCACCCACGGCACCACCCCGTCGTCGTCTGCGGCGGCCGGGTGCGCGGGCGGGTCGGCGGGGGCTTCGAGGATCACGTGCGCGTTGGTGCCGCTCACGCCGAACGACGACACCCCGGCCCGGCGCGGACGATCGTGTTCCGGCCACGGCGTCATCTCGGCGAGCAGCCGCACGTTGCCTTCGGACCAGTCGACCTGGCTGGTGGGTTCGGCCAGGTGGAGCGTCTTCGGCAGCACCCCGTGCCGCAGCGCCAGCACCATCTTGATCACGCCGCCGACGCCCGCGGCGGCCTGCATGTGCCCGAGGTTCGACTTCAACGAGCCCAGCCACAACGGCTGGTCCTCGGGCCGGTCCTGACCGTAGGTCGCCAGCACCGCCTGCGCCTCGATCGGATCGCCCAGTTTCGTCCCCGTGCCGTGCGCTTCGACCGCGTCGACGTCCGAAGCGGACAGACCCGCCGCCGCGAGGGCCTGCCGGATCACGCGCTGCTGGGACGGACCGTTCGGCGCCGTCAGACCGTTCGACGCACCGTCCTGATTGACCGCACTCGACCGGAGGACCGCCAGCACCTCGTGGCCGTTGCGCCGGGCGTCCGACATCCGCTCCAGCACCACCACGCCCACGCCTTCGGACCAGCCGGTCCCGTCGGCGTCGTCCGAGAACGACTTGCACCGGCCGTCCGCGGCCAGGCCGCCCTGGATACTGAACCCGACGAAGGTGTCCGCCGCCGCCATGACCGTCACCCCGCCGGCCAGCGCCAGTGAGCACTCGCCGGCGCGCAGTGCCTGCGCCGCCAGGTGCATCGCCACCAGCGACGACGAACACGCGGTGTCCACACTCACCGCCGGACCCTCCAGGCCCAGCGCGTAGGAGACCCGGCCGGAGATCACACTGCCCGCGCCACCGGTGAGCGCGTGGCCCCGCAGTTGCTCGTCGGCCCGCGAGACCAGTTCGAGATACCCGGACTGGTAGGCGCCGGCGAACACGCCGGTCGAGCTGCCCGCCAGCGAGGTCGGGTCGATTCCCGCCTGCTCCAGCGCCTCCCAGGACACTTCGAGCAGCAGCCGCTGCTGCGGGTCGGTGGCCAGCGCCTCGCGCGGCGAGATCCGGAAGAACGCCGCGTCGAAGTCGGCGACCTCGTCGAGGAACCCGCCCTCACCGGTCGCCGACGTCCCGGAGCCCGGTCCGTCCGTGCCCACCAGCGTCTCCAGGTCCCAGCCACGGTCGGCCGGGAACGGTGTGATGCCGTCCGCCCCGTCGGCCACCAGCCGCCAGAGTGCCTCCGGGCTCGACACCCCGGCCGGGAACCGGCAGCCCATGCCCACCAGCACGATCGGATCGTCGGCGACCGGCACCGCCGCCGGCCCGATCGACGGCTCGGCCGGTTCCGTCACGCCGAATCGGCCGGCGAGGTGGTCCATGAGGCGATGCGCGGTGGGGTGGTCGAACACCAGGCTCGCGGGCAGCGCGACCCCGGTCGCCGCCTGCAACCGGTTGCGCAGCTCCACCGCCGTCAGTGAGTCGAAGCCCAACTCGCTGAACGGCTGGTCGCTCTCGATCTGCGCGCTCGACCCGTGGCCCAGTACGGCCGCGGACGAGTCACGGACGAGGCCGAGCAGCGCCTGGCGGCGGTCCGCTTCGGACAGTCCGGCGAGCCGGTCCCGCAGTTCTGCGCCGATCGCGGTGTCGTCCCGCGTCGCGGTCAGTGCCGCTTCGGCCTCCGGGAGCCCGGACAGCAGGGCGCTCGACCGCGCCGCGGTGAACACGGGTGCGAACCGCGCCCAGTCCAGGTCCGCGACGACGATCGCGGTCTCGTCGTCGTGCACCGCACGCTGCAACGCGGCGATCGCCAGCTCGGGCCGCATCGGCACGACTCCGAGCAGGCGAAGCTGCTCGCGTTGCGCGGCGCCCGGATCGCTCAGCGCCCCGACCTGGTCCCACGAACCCCACCCGATCGCGGTCGCGGTGCGCCCCGCCGCCCTGCGGTGGCGGGCCAGCGAGTCCAGGTACGCGTTGGCCGCCGCGAATCCGGCCTGCCCGCCGCTGCCCCAGGCGCCCGCACCGGAGCAGAACAGCACGAACGCGTCGAGCTCCAGCTCGCGGGTGAGTTCGTCCAGGTAGTGCGCGCCGTGGGCCTTGGCCCGTACCTGCTGGTCGAGGTCGTCGGCGGTCACCGAGGTGAGCGCGCGGTCCTCGCTCACGACACCGGCCGCGTGCACGACGGTCCGCAGTGGCCACTCCTCCGGGATGTCCGCCACCACCTCGGCCAGCGCCTGCCGGTCCGTCACGTCGCAAGCGGCTACGGTGACGCGGGCGCCGGCGACCTCCAGTTCCAGCCGCAGCGCGTCCGCGCCCTCGGCGTCGAGACCACGGCGGCTCACGAGCACGACGTGCTCCGCGCCGCGCTCGACCAGCCATCGCGCCGCGTACGCACCCAGCTCACCGGTGCCTCCGGTGACCAGCGCCGTCCCGGACGTCGTCCACGACGGCGCATCGGATCCGGTCACCGGCGCGTGGACGAGTCGGCGACCGAAGACACCTGACGGGCGCACCGCGATCTGGTCCTCGCCGGTCGCCCCGGGCAGCGCGGCGGCCAGCCGGCGCGCGCTGCGCGGGTCGAGCACCTCGGGCAGGTCGGCCAGCCCGCCCCACAGCGCGGGCAGTTCGAGTGCGGCGACCCGGCCCAGGCCCCACACCCCGCCCTGTGCCGGGGCGGTCACCGGGTCGTGGGGCCCGACGGACATCGCGCCGCGGGTCACCACCCAGGTCCGGGCGGCGAGGCCGCTGTCCGGCACGGCTCGCAGCAACGAGGCCGTCGCCGCCAGTCCGGCGGTGATGCCCGGCTCCAGGGCGGCGGCCAGCGACACCACACCGGTCACGTCGGCACCGGACTCACCGGCCTGCTTCAGCTGCTCGGCCAGCTCGGCCCCGCCGTGGTCGAGCACGAGTGTGCCCGCGCCCAGGGCGTCGGCCACCTGCGCCGCCCAGGCGTCGTCGCGCGCGCCTTCCGGGACCACGACCAGCCACCGTCCGGCTTGCGGCGCTCCCGTGACGGCCAGCCGTTTCCACGCCTCGCGGTAGCGCCAGCCGTTCACCAGGGACTGTTCGTGCCGGCGGGCCCGCCATGAAGCCAGCGCGGACACGACCGGCGCCACGACACCGCCGTCGAGTCCCAGCATCGTGGCCAGATCCGGCACGTCCTGGTGTTCGACCGAAGCCCAGAACCGCCGGTCCGTCCGGTCCTCGGCCGGTCGCGGGGCGGCCTGCGCCCTGTCGGGCCAGTACCGCTGGTGTTGAAAGGCGTACGTCGGCAGCGGGACCCGGACCGCGCCACGACCGGCGAACGCCGTGGTCCAGTCCACTGCCACGCCGTGGGCGGACAACTGCCCGATCGCCGACAGCACCAGGCCCGAGTCGCACTGCCCGCCGGCCTTCTGCCGGCGCAGCAGCGGCACGGCGGCCACGGTCGAACTGTGCTGCGCCAATGCGCAGAGCGCTCCGTCCGGACCCAGCTCGACCATCGTGGTGACGCCCTGCTCGCCCAGCCAGCGCACGCCGTCGGCGAAGCGCACCGCCGACCGCACCTGCCGCACCCAGTACTCCGGCGAACACAACTCTTCGTCGGACGCCCGCATCCCCGTCAGGTTCGACACGATCGGGATCCGCGGCGGCCGGAACTCCACCGACTCCAGGACCGTGGCGAACTCGTCGAGCATCGGTTCCATCAACGACGAGTGGAACGCGTGCGAGACCCGCAACCGCGTCACCTTCGCACCGCGCTCGACCGCCACCTCGGCCACCCGGTCGACCTCGTCCCGGGGCCCCGAGACCACCACCGAGTCCGCGGT
This sequence comes from Streptantibioticus silvisoli, assembly GCF_027947535.2. Lineage (GTDB taxonomy): Bacteria > Actinomycetota > Actinomycetes > Streptomycetales > Streptomycetaceae > Streptantibioticus_C > Streptantibioticus_C silvisoli. The sequence goes on along the minus strand of NZ_JAAGKO020000014.1, from coordinate 113,441 downwards.
GTTCACCGCCGCGACCGAGACCCCGCCGGGGAGCAGGTCCGCGACCTCGGCCTCGGACATCCCGACCGCGGCCATCGCCCCACCCGACGGCAACGCCTGCATCAACCGGGCCCGCGCCGCCACCACCCGGCACGCATCACCCAGCGACCACACCCCCGCCACGTACGCAGCCGTCACCTCACCGATCGAATGCCCCAGCAGGTAGTCCGGAGTCACACCGAACGCCCGCAGCACCGCGAACAACGCCGCTTCCACGGCGAACAACGCCGGCTGCGCCCAACCCGTCTCATCGATCGACTCCGTGTCCTGACCCCACATCACCTCGCACAACGGCCGGTCCAGCAACGGATCCAACACCGCGAGAACCCCGTCCAACGCCGCCGCGAACACCGGCGACTCCGCATAAAGCCCACGCGCCATCCCCACCCGCTGCGCACCCTGCCCCGTGAACAACACGCCCAGTCGCTCCCCGCTGCGAGCCGGGCCCCGCACGACACCGGGCGCACCGCCGGCGACCGCACGCAGTGCGCTGATCAGCTCCTCCCGGTCGCCGCCCACCACCACGGCCCGGTGGTCGAACGCGGTACGCGAGACGGCCAGCGACCAGCCCACGTCGACGGGACGCAGCGCGGGGGCGCCCTCCACGTACTCCAGCAACCGGGCGGCCTGCGCCCGCACCGCCTCGTCCGACCGGCCCGACAGCGCCCACGGCACCACACCGCCGGCGCCGACCACACCGGTACCCGGCGCGGTCTCGTGCGGCGTGTCGGTTGCGGGCGGGGCCTCAAGGATGACGTGGGCGTTCGTGCCGCTGACGCCGAACGACGACACCCCGGCCCGGCGCGGACGCCCGGTCTCCGGCCACGGGATCGCCTCGGTCAGCAGCCGCACCTCGCCCCGCGTCCAGTCCACCCGCGTGGTCGGCCGCTCGGCGTGCAGGGTCTTCGGCAGTACCGCGTGCCGCATCGCCTGGACCATCTTGATCACGCCCGCGACACCGGCGGCCGCCTGCGCGTGCCCGATGTTGGACTTCAGCGAGCCCAGCCACAACGGGCGGTCTTCCGGCCGGTCCTGGCCGTACGTCGCCAGCAGCGCGTCGGCCTCGATCGGATCACCCAGCCGCGTACCGGTGCCGTGCGCTTCGACCACGTCGACGTCCGAGGTGGACAGCCCCGCCGCGGCGAGGGCCTGCCGGATCACCCGCTGCTGGGACGGACCGTTCGGCGCCGTCAGACCGTTCGACGCACCGTCCTGGTTCACCGCACTCGACCGGAGGACCGCCAGCACCTCGTGGCCGTTGCGCCGGGCGTCCGACATCCGCTCCAGCACCACCACGCCCACGCCTTCGGACCAGCCGGTCCCGTCGGCGTCGTCCGAGAACGACTTGCACCGGCCGTCCGCGGACAGCCCGCCCTGCATCGTGAACCCGACGAACGCCTCCGGGGTGGCCATCACCGTGACACCGCCGGCGAGAGCCAGCGAGCACTCACCGGCGCGCAGCGCCTGCGCCGCCAGGTGCATGGCGACCAGCGACGACGAACACGCCGTGTCCACGCTCACCGCCGGCCCCTCCAGGCCGAGCGTGTAGGCGACCCGGCCCGAGATCACGCTGGTCGCGCCGCCGGTGATCTGGTGTCCTCGCAGCTGGTCGTCGGACCGGGCGACCAGTTCGCCGTAGCCCATCTGGTAGGCGCCGGTGTACACCCCCGTCCGGCTGCCCGCCAGCGTTTCGGGGAGGATGCCCGCTTGCTCGAGCGCCTCCCACGACACCTCCAGCAGCAACCGCTGCTGCGGGTCCGACGCCACCGCCTCGCGGGGCGAGATGCGGAAGAACGGCGCGTCGAACTCGTCGGCGCCCGCGAGGAAGCCGCCCTCGCCGGTGGCCGACCTGCCGGTCCCGGCCGGGCCCACCAGCTCGTCCAGGTCCCAGCCGCGATCGACCGGGAACGGGCCGATCCCGTCCCCCGCCTCACTGACGAGCCGCCAGAGATCGTCCGGCCCCATGACCCCGCCCGGGAGCCGGCACGCCATCCCGACCAGCACGATCGGGTCGTCGGCCACCGACACCGGCTCCGGCACGGCGGTCGTCCCCGTCGTGGGCGGGTCGCCGAACCGGTCGGCCAGGTGCCCGGCGAGCCGGGTGACGGTCGGGTAGTCGAACACCACGCCTGCCGCCAGGGCGATCCCGGTCCTGGCCTGGAGCAGGTTCCGCAGCTCGACGGCGGTCAGCGAGTCGAACCCCAGGTCGCTGAAGAGCCGGGCCGGATCGATCCCGGCGCCCGAGCTGTGCCCCAGCACCGCGGCGGCGGATTCGCGGACCAGCTCGGCCAGCGCCCGCTCCCGGTCCACCGTGGACATCGAAGCGAGCCGCCCGCCCGGTCCCCCGCCGGCGAGGCGGCGGTTCGCGGCGGGCCGGCGCCTGCCCGTCAGCGTGCGCCACACGGGCAGGTCCTGCTGCTTGCGCAGGGCCGGCAGGTTCAGGCGGGCGAGTCCCAGTACCGGCTGCGCGGAACGCGCCGCCCGGTCGAACAGGTCCATGCCCTGCCGCGTGGTCAGCGGTGGCACGGCCGACCGCGCGAGCCGCTGGAGGTCGGTCCGCGACAAGGCGCCGGCCATACCGATCTCGGTGGTCCACGGGCCCCACGCCATCGACACTCCGGGCAGTGCGAGGTTCCGCCGCCGCTGCATCAGCGCGTCCAGGAACACGTTGCCGGCCGCGTAGTTCGCCTGGCCGGCGCTGCCGAGCACGCCGCTGAGCGACGAGAACACCGCGAACAGCGAGAGGTCCAGGTCCCGGGTCAGCTCGTGCAGGTGCCAGGCCGCGTCCACCTTCGGCGCCAGCACCCGGTCCAGCTGGTCCTGCGACAAGGAGCCGATCACCCCGTCGTCGATCACACCCGCGGTGTGCACCACCCCGGTCAGCGGATGCTCCGGGGCCACGGATGCGAGCGCGTCCGCCAACGCCCGCCGATCCGTCACGTCGCACGCGGCCACCGTGACCTCGGCGCCGTGGCGGGCCAGCTCGGCGACCAGTTCCGCCGCCCCCGGGGCATCGGGGCCGCGGCGGCTCAGCAGCATCAGGTGCCGGACACCGTGCTCGCCGGCCAGATGCCGCGCCACCACCGCGCCCAGAGCGCCGGTACCACCGGTGATCAGCACGGTGCCCGCGGCGTCCGGCTCGTGCGGGACGGTCAGTACCAGCTTGCCGACGTGCCTGGCCTGGCTCATGAACCGGAACGCCTGCGGCGCCTGCCGTACGTCCCACGTGGTCACCGGCAGCGGCCGCAGGACGCCGGCTTCGAACAGGTCGACGAGCTCGCGCAGCATGCGCTGGACGCGCTCGGCGCCGGCGTCGGTCAGGTCGAAGGCGCAGTAGCTCAGGCCGGGGTAGCGGTCGGTGAGGCTCTCGGCCGAGCGGACGTCGGTCTTGCCCATCTCCACGAACCGGCCGCCGGACGCCAGCACGTCCAGCGAGGCGTCGACGAACTCCCCCGCCAGGGAGTTGAGCACGACATCGACGCCCCGTCCGGCGGTGGCGGTGCGGAATGCCTCGCGAAAGCCCAGATCCCGCGAGGACGCGAGGCGGTCCGGCCGAACACCCCACGCACGCAGGGCGTCCCACTTGCCTTCGCTCGCAGTGGTGTAGACCTCCGCGCCGAGATGCCGCGCGACCTGGATGGCGGCCAGACCCACACCGCCTGCGCCCGCGTGGACCAGGACCGACTCCCCGGTGCGAAGACCTGCGAGGTCGGCCAGGCCGTAGTAGGCGGTGAGGAACGCGATCGGCACGGAGGCGGCCGTGGTGAACGACCATCCGTCCGGCGCCACCGCCAGGAGCCGGTGATCGGTCACCGCGACGGGCCCGAACCCGCCGGGGACCAGGCCCATCACGCGGTCGCCCACGCGCAGACCGGTCACACCGGGGCCGGTCCCGGTGACCACGCCCGCCGCCTCGCCGCCCAGCGGTCCCGCCTCGCCGGGGTACAGGTCCAGCGCGTTGAGCACATCGCGAAAGTTCAGGCCGGCCGCGTGCACCCGGATCCTGACCTGCCCGCGCTCCAGCGGCTCGGCGACTTCGGGGCACGGCAGCAACGCGAGGTTGTCCAGCAGGCCCTTCCCGGTGGACGCCAGCCGCCACGGCGTGTCCTGCGGGGCGGCCAGCTCGTCGGCCGGTCCGGTTCTCGCCAGCCGGGCCGCGAGGAGCCGCCCTTCGCGCACCGCCAGTTGCGGCTCGTCGGCGGCCAGGACCTGCCCCAGCACGTCGGCGTCCACGGCACGGTCGGCGTCGAGCAGGACGAAGCGTCCCGGGTGCTCCGTCTGCGCCGACCGCACCAGGCCCCACACCGCCGCGGCGGCCAGGTCGCGTACCGGCTCCCGCTCCGCCGCGACCGCACCCGAGGTCGCGATCACCAGCGGGACCGAGGTGAACCGGTCGTCCGACAGCCACTGTCGCAACTGCCGCAGCACGTGGCCCGTCAGCTCGTGTGTGGAGGCGACCACCGCCTGCGGGTCGCCGGAAACCGCCAGCACCACCGCCCGGGGTTCGGCGCCGGCCGCTGTCGCGGTCACGTCGGCGGGATCCGCGACCAGCCACTCGTCCACCGCGGCGGCGGCAGCGGTGATCGCGATCCACTCCGGCTTCAGCAAGGTGCCGCCTTCGCCGGCGGTGAGGCTGCCGCCGGCCAGCGGCCGCACGGCGAGCGAGCCGATGGACAGCACGGGCGCCCCGGTGTCGTCCGCGACCGCGAGGGTGACCTCGTCCGGACCCGTCCGGGTCAGCGCCACCCGTAACCGCGAGGCGCCCGAGGCCCGCAGCACGACGTCGGCGAAGCTGAACGGCAGCCAGCCCGCCCCGGCCGACGCCAGGTCCGCGAAGACCATGGCGTGCAACGCCGCGTCCAGCAGGGCAGGGTGGATGCCGAACGACTCCGCCGCACCGCGGCCGGGCTCGGGCAGCTCGATCTCGGCGAGGATCCGGTCGCCGTCCCGCCATGCCTCGCGCAGCCCCCGGAACGCCGGTCCGTAGGCGAACTCACCGCCGCCGAGCCGCTCGTAGAACCGCTCGGTGTCCAGTGGCGCCGCGCCCGCCGGGGGCCACTGCCGACCGAGGCCGTCGAACAGCGCGTGGTCCGCGGGCCCGGTCGCGGCCGGGCTCACGGTGCCTGTGGCGTGCCGGGTCCAGGTCTCTTCGCCGTCCGGCCGGGCGTACACCGCGACAGCGCGCCGGTGCGCGTCGTCCTCGCCGACGACGACCTGAAGCTGGGCTCCGCCGTGCGCGGGCAGGACGAGCGGGGTCTCCAGCACCAGCTCGTCGAGCCGGTCGCAGCCGGCGCTGTCGCCGGCGCGGATCACCAGCTCCACGAGACCGGCGCCGGGGAACACCACGGCGCCGCGCACCGCGTGATCCGCGAGCCAGGGGTGGGCGCGCACCGAGAGCCGGCTGGTGAACACCAGCCCGTCCGTCTGCGGCAACGACAGCATCGCGCCCAGCAGCGGATGCTCCGCCGCCGTCAGGCCGGCCGCCGGGACGTCGGCCGAACCGCCGGAGGTGCGCCAGTACCGCTGGTGCCGGAAGGCGTAGGTCGGCAGCGGCACCCGCGTGACGGCACGGCCGGCGAACAGCGTGGTCCAGTCCACCTCGACGCCCTGCGCGCACAGCCGAGCCAACGCCGACGCCAGGGCCGGCACGTCGTCCTGTTCGCGGCGCAGCAACGGCACGACGACGGTCTGCGGCGGGCAGCTCTGCCGTGCCAGGCCCGACAGCACCGCGTCCGGCCCGAGCTCGACCAGCGCCGTGACACCTTGTTCGCCCAACCAGCGCACGCCATCGGCGAACCGCACCGCCGACCGCACCTGACGGGTCCAGTACTGCGGGGAACACAACTCGCCGTCCGTCGCCCGGACCCCGGTCAGGTTCGACACCACCGCGATCCGCGGCGGCGCGAAGCTCACCGACTCCAGAACCTGCTGGAACTGCGCCAGCATCGGCTCCATCAACGACGAATGGAACGCGTGCGACACCCGCAGCCGCGACACCCGGTGCCCCTGCCCGGACACGACCTCGACGACACCGTCCACGGCTTCGCGCGGCCCGGAGACCACCACCGAATCCGCGGTGTTGACCGCCGCGACCGACACGCTCTCCGGCAGCAGCCCGACGACTTCGGCCTCCGGCAGCGACATCGCCGCCATCGCCCCACCCGACGGCAGCGCTTGCATCAACCGCGCCCGCGCCGCGACCACCCGGCACGCGTCACCGAGCGACCACACCCCGGCGACGTAGGCGGCCGTCACCTCACCGATCGAATGCCCGAGCAGAAAATCCGGGGTCACGCCGACGGCGCGCAGCACCTCGAACAACGCCGCCTCGACCGCGAACAACGCCGGCTGCGCCCACCCCGTCTCATGGATCAGCTCCGCGTCCCGGCCCCACATCACCTCACGCAACGGCCGGTCCAGCAACGGATCCAGCGCGGCGAGAACCTCGTCCAACGCTCCCGCGAACACCGGCGAACCGTCGTACAACTCACGGGCCATCCCCACCCGCTGCGCACCCTGCCCCGTGAACAGCACGCCCAGCCGGTTGTCCTCGGCCGCGATGCCGACCGTCACCCCCGGAGCGGATTCACCGGCCGCGACAGCCCTCAGCCCGGTCAGCAATGTGTCGCGCTCGGTGCCCAGCAGCACGGCGCGGTGCTCGAACCTCGCCCGTGCGGTGAGCAACGACCAGCCCACGTCGACCGGATCCGGCGCCGGATCCGCTGTCAGATGCGCCAGCAGTTTCGCCGCCTGAGCGCGCAACGCGTCCTCGGTCTTCCCCGACACGATCCAGGGCACCACGCCCGCGGCGCCGAAAACACCGGGGCCAACCGGGGCGGCGGCGGACGGGCCGGCGCCGGCGGGCGCTTCGAGGATCACGTGCGCGTTCGTTCCGCTGACGCCGAACGACGACACCCCGACCCGCCGGGGGTGGCCGCTTTCGGGCCAGGGCCGGGATTCGGTCAGCAGGCGCACGTCGCCCTGGGTCCAGTCGACCTGGGTGGTCGGCGCGTCCACGTGCAGCGTCTTCGGCAGCACTGCGTGCCGCAGCGCCATGACCATCTTGATCACGCCACCGACACCGGCGGCCGCCTGGGTGTGGCCGATGTTGGACTTCAGCGAGCCGAGCCACAGCGGCCGGCCCTCGGGGCGGTCCTGACCGTAGGTCGCCAGCAGCGCCTGCGCCTCGATCGGGTCACCCAGTCTCGTTCCCGTGCCGTGGGCCTCCACCGCGTCGATGTCCGAGGTGGACAGACCGGCGGCGGTCAGCGCCTGCCGGATCACGCGTTGCTGCGACGGACCGTTCGGCGCGGTCAGGCCGTTGGAGGCGCCGTCCTGGTTGGTCGCGCTCGAACGCAACACCGCCAGCACCTCGTGGCCGTGGCGGCGGGCGTCGGACAGCCGCTCCATCACCACGATCCCGACGCCCTCGGACCATCCCGTTCCGTCGGCGGCGTCGGCGAAGGACTTGCACCGGCCGTCGGTGGCGAGGCCGCCCTGCGCCGTGAACCCGACGAACGCGTCGGAGGCGGCCATCACCGCGACCCCGCCGGCCAGCGCCAGTGTGCACTCCCCCGCCCGCAGTGCCTGGGCGGCCAGGTGCATCGAGACCAGGGACGAGGAGCAGCCGGTGTCCACGCTGACCGCGGGGCCCTCCAGCCCGAGGGTGTAGGAGACCCGGCCGGAGATCACGCTCGGCGCGCCACCGGTGATCTGGTGACCGCGCAGTTGCTCGTCGGCACGCGAGAGCAGTTCGTTGTAGCCGGACTGGTAGACGCCGGCGAACACCCCGGTCCGGCTCCCGGCCAGCGACAAGGGATCGATCCCGGCGTGTTCCAGCGCCTCCCACGAGACCTCCAGCAGCAGCCGCTGCTGCGGATCGGTCGCCAGCGCCTCCCGCGGCGACATCCGGAAGAACGCCGCGTCGAAGTCACCCGGCCCGTCGAGGAACCCGCCCTCGCCCGTCGCCGAGATCCCGGAGCCGGGGCCGTCGGTGCCCAGCAGGGCGTCGAGGTCCCAGCTTCGGTCCCGGGGGAACGGGCCGATGCCCTCGGCTCCGTTGGCGACCAGCCGCCACAGGTCCTCCGGCCCCCGCACACCGCCCGGGAACCGGCACGCCATCCCGACGAGGACGACCGGGTCGTGCGCCACCCCGGTCAGGGTTTTGTTCTCCTGCTTCAGCCGTTTGTTGGCCAGCAGTGAAGCACGCAGGGCCTCCGTCAGTTTCTCCACAGACGCGGTCATCGTGAACTCCAGGTTCCGGTCAGTCCTCGCGCAGTGCGAGGTCGATGAGGTCGTCCGCGTTCGCGGTGAGCAGGGCCTTCTCGTCTTCGTCCGGCAGGGTCGGCGGCTCCGCGACGGCTTCGGCCTCCCCGGCCGTACCCAGTCCCAGGGCGCCGCTGAGGTAGTGGGCCAGCCGGGCCGCCGTCGGATAGTCGAAGACCACACTGGCGGGCAGCGCGGCTGCCGATTCCGATTGCAGCAGGTTCCGCAGCTCGACCGCGGTCAGCGAGTCGAAGCCCAGCTCGCTGAAGGGTTTCTCCCGCGGAATCCGCGTGCCCGAGCCGTGTCCGAGCACGACCGCGGCGGAAGCGCGAACCAGCTCGAGCACCGCCCGTTCACGGTCCGCCCCGGACAGACCGGTCAGCCGGCCCCGCAACCCGCCGGGTGCTTCGGCGTGCTGCCCGCCACCGTTCAACGCCGCCCGGACCTCCGGCAGGTCCGACAGGAGCGCGCTCGGTCGCATCGCGGTGAACACCGGCGCGAACCGCGCCCAGTCCATGTCCGTGACCACGAGCGAGGTCTCGCCCTCCCGCACGGCGTGCGCCAACGCGGTGACGGCGAGCTCGGGCCGCATCGGCAGCACGCCCAGTGCGGCCAGCCGGTCCCGTTGCGCCACACCCGAACCGCTCAGCATGCCGACCTCGTCCCACGACCCCCAGGCGATCGATGTCGCGGTCCGGCCCTGCGAACGGCGGTGCTGCGCCAGCGCGTCGAGGAAGGCGTTGCCCGCGGCGTAACCCGCCTGCCCTCCGCTGCCCCACGCCGCCGCGCCGGAGGAGAACAGCACGAACGCGTCGAGGTCCAGGTCACCGGTCAGCTCGTCCAGATGCCGTGCACCGTCCACCTTGACCCGCACCGGCCACTCGAGCTGGTCCCGGGTCATCGACGGCAGCGGCGCCGTTGCGCCCACGACACCCGCGGCGTGCACGACTGTCCGCAGGGGACGGTCCTCGGGAATGGCGGCGAGCACGTCGGCCAGCGCCGCCCGGTCGGTCACGTCGCACGCCACCACCGTCACGTCGGCGCCGGCGACCTCCAGTTCCAGCCGTAGTTGTTCCACGCCCTCGGCGTCGGGGCCGCGCCGGCTCACCAGCACCAGGTGGTCGCTGCCCCGCTCCACCAGCCACCGGGCCACGTACGCGCCCAGCCCGCCGGTGCCACCGGTGATCAGCGCCGTCCCCGAGGTCGTCCACGCCTCGGCACGGGGCCGGGGCGCCGGCGCGTGGACCAGCCGTCGGCCGAACAACCCCGACGGGCGCACGGCCACCTGGTCCTCACCCGAGGTGCCCGACACCACCGCGGTGGCCAGGCGCGCGCTTCGCTTGTCCAGGATCTCGGGCAGGTCGACCAGACCGCCCCACAGACCGGGCTGGTCCAGCGCGGCGACGCGGCCCAGGCCCCACGCGGCGCCCTGCCCCGGGGCCGTCACCGGATCCTGGCTGCCGACCGAGATCGCACCGCGGGTCGCCACCCACAGTGGCGGCGCACCGGTGTCGCGCAGTGCCCGCAGGAGGGCGATGGTGTCCGCGAGCGCGGTGGTCGGATCCGGTTCCAGCGCCGCGGTGAGGGACAGCACGGCGGTCACCGGGACGTCGGCGTCGAGCGCGGCCCGCAGCCCGCCGCTCAACGCCGCGTCGTCGCCGTGCTCCACCACGACGGTGTCCGTGCCGAGCGCGGCGGCCACGTGGCTCGCCCAGGCGTCGTCGCTCTTGCCGGCCGGGACCACGACCAGCCGGCGTCCGGAGATCACCGGGAAGTGGTTGCCACCGAGTGGTTTCCACGCCTCCCGGTAGCGCCAGCCGTCGGCCGCGTTCTCGTCCCGGCGGCGGGCACGCCACGACGCCAGCGCCGGCACCATGGCCGCGACCACGGTGCTGTCCAGCCCGAGCGTCTCGGCCACCGACCGCAGGTCCTGCTGCTCCACCGAGGCCCAGAACCGCTCGTCGGCCGGATCCACCGCGACCTGCGCGGCGAGCGGTTCGGGGTCGGGCCAGTAGCGCTCGTGCTGAAACGCGTACGTGGGCAGCGGTACCCGCACGGCGTCCCGGCCCGCGAACACCTTGGTCCAGTCCACGGCCACGCCATGGGCGAATACCTGGCCGGCCGCGGTGATCATGCGGTGCAAAGACCCCTCACCGCGCCGCAGCGTACCCACGACGGGTACCGCGCCCTCACGGCCGTCGACCACGTCCTGCATGGCCGGCACCAGAACCGGATGCGGACTCACCTCCACCACCACACGATCACCCACATCCAACGCAGCCGACAACGCCTCCTCGAACCGCACCGTCTCCCGCAAATTCCGATACCAATAACCCGCATCCCACTCCCCGGTATCCACCACCCCACCCGTCACCGAAGAAAACACCGGAACAACCGACGACCGCGGAACAACCAAAGCCAAATCCGCCAACAACCGCTCCTCAACCCCCTCCACCACACTCGAATGCGACGCATAATCAACCGCAATACGCCGCACCCGAACCCCCAACCCCTCACAATCAGCAACCAGACAATCCAACGCACCCGACTCACCCGACACCACCACCGACCCCGGCCCATTCACCGCCGCCACCGAAACCCCCACCCTCCCCACCAACAACTCCTCAACCCGACCCACCGACAACGGCAAAGCCACCATCCCCCCACCACCGGCAAGCTCCTCAGCAATCACCCGACTGCGCAACGCCACCACCCGCGCCCCATCACCCAACGACAAACCACCAGCAACACACACCGCCGCGATCTCACCCTGCGAATGCCCCACCACCGCCGCCGGCTCAACACCGAACGACCGCCACAACACCGCCAACGACACCATCACCGCCCACAACACCGGCTGCACCACATCCACCCGCCCCAACGCCACCTCATCACCCAACACCTGCTCCAACGACCAATCCACGAACGGCGCCAACGCCTCACCGCACTCACGCATCGCACCCGCGAACACCGGCGACGACACCAACAACTCCCGACCCATCCCCACCCACTGCGCACCCTGACCCGGAAACACGAACACCGGCCTGCACCCCACCCCCGCCACACCCCGCACCACACCCACACCCGACCCACCAACAGCACCCACACCCAACCCCGCCAACAACTCACCCCGACCAGCACCCACCACCACCAACCGATGATCGAACACCGCCCGCGAACCCACCAACGACCACCCCACATCCACCCCACCCACCAACGGACACCCCTCCCAGAACTCCACCAACCGCGCCGCCTGAGCCCGCACCGCACCCTCCGACTTACCCGACACCACCAACGGCACGACAGGGTCCGCGGCGAAGTCGCCGACACCGGACGGCTCCGCGGGCGGGGCGCCCGGTCCGGATCCGTCGCCGGCGGGCGCTTCGAGGATGAGGTGCGCGTTGGTGCCGCTGACGCCGAACGCGGACACCCCGGCCCGTCGCGGGTGATCGGTCTCCGGCCACGGGACGGACTCGGTCAGCAGCCGCACCTCGCCCTGGCTCCAGTCGACCTGCGTGGTCGGCTCGGCCACGTGCAGCGTCTTCGGCAGCACCCCGTGCCGCAAGGCCATCACCATCTTGATCACGCTCGCCACGCCGGCGGCGGCCTGGGCGTGCCCGATGTTCGACTTCAACGACCCCAGCCACAACGGCCGATCCGCCGGCCGATCCTGACCGTAGGTCGCCAGCACCGCCTGCGCCTCGATCGGATCACCGAGCTTCGTCCCCGTACCGTGCGCCTCCACCACGTCCACGTCCGACGTGGCCAGACCCGCCGCCGCCAACGCCTGCCGGATCACCCGCTGCTGCGACGGACCATTCGGCGCCGTCAAACCGTTCGACGCACCATCCTGATTCACCGCACTGGACCGCAACACGGCCAACACCTCATGGCCGTTGCGCCGGGCGTCCGACAACCGCTCCAGCACCACCACGCCCACACCCTCGGCCCACCCGGTCCCACCCGCATCATCCGAGAACGACCGGCACCGACCGTCCGCCGCCAAGCCACCCTGCATCGTGAACAAGGCGAACGCGTCGGCCGACGCCATCACGGACACGCCGCCGGCGAGGGCGAGCGAGCACTCCCCCGACCGCAACGCCTGCGCCGCCAGGTGCATCGACACCAACGACGACGAACACGCCGTGTCCACACTCACCGCAGGACCTTCCAGCCCAAGGGTGTAGGACACCCGGCCCGAGATGACGCTGGTCGCGGCACCGGTGATCTGGTGGCCCTGCAGTTGTTCACCGCCGCGGGCGACCAGTTCGCTGTACCCCATGTGATACGCGCCGACGTACACCCCCGTCCGGCTGCCCGCCAGCGAGTTCGGGTCGATCCCGGCACGTTCCAGCGCCTCCCAGGAGGTCTCGAGCAGCAGCCGCTGCTGCGGGTCGGTGGCCAGCGCCTCCCGCGGGGAGATCCGGAAGAACGCCGCGTCGAACTCGCCGACGCCGGCCAGGAAGCCGCCTTCGCCCGTCGCCGAGGCGCCGAGCGCCGCGTCGAGGTCCCAGCCGCGGTCGGCGGGGAACGGCGTGATGCCCTCGGCTCCGTCGGCGACCAGCTGCCACAGGTCGTCCGGATCCGCCACCCCACCGGGGAAGCGGCACGCCATCCCGACGAAGACGATCGGGTCGTCGGTGACGGGGACCGGTAGCGGCAGCGGAGCCGGGCCGGCCGGGCGGGTGTCGTCGAACCCGCCCGCCAGATACCTCGCGACGTGACCGACGGTCGGGTAGTCGAACACCAGGCTCGCGGGCAGGCTCGCTCCGGTCCTGGCCCGCAGCAGGTTGCGCAGCTCGACCGCGGTCAGCGAGTCGAAGCCCAGCTCGGTGAACGGCTGCGCGGTATCGATCTGCGTGCCCGACGCGTGGCCGAGCACCGCTGCCGCGGCCTCGCGGACCAGCTCGACGAGGGTCGCCAGCCCGTCCGCGGTGGACATCCCGGTGAGCTGCCGCGCCAAGTCGTCGCGGCCACCCTGCGTGTTGTCGGCGGAGCGCCGCGCCGCGTGGCCGGCCAGCGACCGCCACAGCGGCGCGATGTCCCGCTGGGCGCGCAGCGCCCGGACGTCGAGCCGGGCCAGCCCCAGCACCGCGGCGCCCGAGTCCCACGCCCGGTCGAACAGGTTCATGCCCTGCTCCACACCCAGCGGCGGCATGGCCGACCGGGCGATGCGGCGCAGATCCGTATCGGACAGGGTCCCCACCAGGCCGACGTCGGTCGTCCAGGCGCCCCAGGCCATCGACTGCCCGGGCAGCCCCTCGGCGCGGCGGCGCGCCATCAGGCTGTCGAGGAACACATTGCCCGCCGCGTAGTTGCCCTGCCCGCTGTTCCCGACCTGTCCGGCCAGCGAGGAGAACACCACGAACCGGGACAGGCCGTGCGCGCGGGTCAGTTCGTGCAGGTTCCAGACCGCGTCGACCTTCGGCGCCAGCACCCGATCGAGCTGCTCCTGCGACAGCGAGCCGATGATCCCGTCCTCCAAGATCCCGGCTGTGTGCACGACGGCGGTCAGCGGATGCTCCGGTCCCACGGCGTCGACCACCGCGGCCAGCGCCCGCCTGTCGGTCAGATCGCAGGCGGCGAACGTCGCCCGGGCCCCTTGTCCCGCCAGTTCGGCGGTCAGCTCCGCGGCGCCCGGCGCGGCGGCGCCGCGGCGGCTGACGAGCAGCAGGTTCCGCACCCCGTGCTCGGTCACCAGGTGCCGCGCCACCACGCCACCGAGACCACCGGCGCCGGTGATCAGCACGGTGCCGGCCTGCGCCAGGGGCTGCGGGACCGTCAGCACCAGCTTGCCGACGTGCCTGGCCTGGCTCATGAACCGGAACGCCTCCGGTGCCCGGCGCACATCCCACGCCGCCACCGGCAGCGGCCGGATCACGCCGGCCTCGAACAGCGCCACCAGCTCCCGCAGCATCTGCTGGATCCGGTCGGCGCCGGCCTCCATCAGGTCGAAGGCCCGGTAGCTCGACGGCCGGTCACGGAAGTCCTCCGGCGATCGGATGTCGGTCTTGCCCATCTCCAGGAACCGCCCGCCCGCAGCCAGCAGATCCACCGACGCGTCCACGAACTCCCCCGCGAGGGAGTTCAGGACCACGTCCACACCCCGATCCGCGGTAGCGGCCCGGAAACGCTCCCGGAAGGTGAGATCCCGGGACGACGCCAGCCGCTCGGCCGGGACTCCCCATTCCCGTAGAACACCCCACTTGCCCTCGCTCGCCGTGGCGTAGACCTCCGCGCCCCGGTGGCGTGCCAGCTGGATCGCCGCGAGTCCGACACCGCCGGCGCCGGCGTGGACCACCACCGACTCGCCGGGCTCCAGCCCGGCGAGATCCAGCAGCCCGTAGTAGGCGGTCAGGAACACGACGGGAACCGACGCCGCGGTGGCGAACGACCAGCCCTCGGGGATCCTCGCCAGCAGCCGGTGGTCGGTCACCGCCACCGGACCGAACGCGCCGAACGCCAGGCCCATGACCCGGTCGCCGGGCCGCAGGTCCGGCACACCGGGACCGACCTCCGTGACGACACCGGCGACCTCACTGCCCAGCGGGCCCGCCGCGCGCACGTCGCTGACCATGTCGAGCGCGTTGAGCACGTCGCGGAAGTTGAGGCCCGCCGCGTGGACCTGGACGCGAACCTGCCCGTGTGCCAGCGGATCGGCCGACTCCGGAGCCGGTGCGAGCACCAGGTTCTCGAGCATGCCCTTGTCCGTGGAGTCCAGCCGCCAGGGCACGTCTGCCGGTGCGACCAGTTCGTCGGCCGGCCGGACCCGGACGAGCCGTGCGGTGTGGAACCGCCCGCCGCGTACCGCCCACTGCGGCTCGCCGGACGCCAGGATCGCGCCCAGCGCACCGGCGTCGAGCCCGGTGCCGGTGTCCGTGCCGGTGCCGGTGTCCGTGTCCGTGCCTGTGCCGGTGCCGGTGTCCGCGCCGGTGCCGGTGTCCGTGTCCGTGTCCGCGCCGGTGCCGGAGCCGGAGCCCGTGCCCGTGCCGATGTCGACCAGCACGATCCGGTCCGGGTTCTCCGACTGCGCCGACCGCACGAGACCCCACACCGCGGCCGCGGCCAGGTCGGTCACCGGCTCGCCCGTGTGCACGGACACCGCGCCCCGGGTCGACACCACCAGCGGGATCGACGCGAACCTCGCCTCGCCCAGCCAGTGTTGCAACTGCCGCAGCACCCAGCCGGTGAGCTCGTGCGTGGAGCGAACCACCGGGTCCGGTCCGCCGGCCACGGCCAGCACGACCGCTCCCGGCGCCGGCCTTCCCGCGTCGAGCGCGGCACCGACCGCGCTCAGGTCGGGGTGGTCCGCGCCACGGGGGGCGACGGTGACCCAGTCAACCGTCGGGTCGCCCGCGCCGGGCCCGGTCTCGAGCCACTGCGTCCGCAACACGGCCCCGTCGCCGGCGCCGGCCGTCAAACCGTCCGAGGCGAACGCCCGCACGGCCAGCGACCCGATCGACAGCACGGGAGCGCCGGCGCTGTCCGCGACCGCGATGGCGACCTGGTCCGGGCCGGTCCGGGTGAGTACGACCCGCAGCCGCGACGCACCCGAGGCGCGCAGCCGTACGTCGGTGAAGCTGAACGGCAGCCCGCCCTGCTCGGCCGCGTCGAGACCGGCGAAGACCGTGGTGTGCAGTGCCGCGTCCAGCAGCGCCGGATGAATGCCGAACGACTCCGCCGAAGCACGGGCGGACTCCGGCAGCTCGACCTCGGCAAGGATCCGCTCCCCGCTCCGCCATGCCTTGCGCAGCCCCTGGAACACCGGGCCGTAGCGCAGGAACCCGCCGTCGGCCAGCTGCTGGTAGAACTGCTCGGTCTCCAGCGGTACGGCGTCCGCAGCGGGCCACTCCCGGGTGAAGGGTTCGAACGCGTCGTCGGCCCCGTCGCCGGCGGCGGACGCGCTGACGACACCGGTCGCGTGGCGGGTCCAGGTCTCCTCGCCGTCGACCCGCGCGTACACCGTGACACCGCACCGTTCCGCGTCGTCCGCCCCGGCCACCACCTGCACCTGCGCGCCGCCTGAGGCAGGCAGCACGAGCGGCGCCTCAAGGACGAGCTCGTCGAGCCGGTCGCAGCCGACGCTGTCGGCCGCGCGGATCGCCAGCTCCACGTACCCGGCGCCGGGGAAGAGCACCGCATCGCGCACGGTGTGGTCCGCCAGCCAGGGATGCGTCCGCACCGACAGCCTGCTGGTGAAGACCACCTCGTCGTTCTGCGGCAACGACAGCATCGCCCCCAGCAACGGATGCTCCGCCGCCGTGAGCCCGGCGGCGCCGACGTCGGTCGTCCCGCCGGCGCTCTGCGGCCAGAAGCGCTGATGCTGGAAGGCGTAGGTCGGGAGCTGGACGCGCCGCGCGCCGGAGTCCGCAAACATGGTCGTCCAGTCCACGGCCACGCCATGGGCGTATACCTGGCCGGCCGCGGTGATCATGCGGTGCAAAGACCCCTCACCGCGCCGCAGCGTGCCCACGACCGGCACCGCGCCCTCACGGCCGTCGACCACGTCCTGCATGGCCGGCACCAGAACCGGATGCGGACTCACCTCGACCACTACACGATCACCCACATCCAACGCGGCCGACAACGCCTCCTCGAACCGCACCGTCTCCCGCAGATTCCGATACCAATAACCGGCATCCCACTCCCCGGTATCCACCACCCCACCCGTCACCGAAGAAAACACCGGAACAACCGACGACCGCGGAACAACCACAGCCAAATCCGCCAACAACCGCCCCTCGACCCCCTCCACCACACTCGAATGCGACGCATAATCAACCGCAATACGCCGCACCCGAACCCCCAACCCCTCACAATCAGCAACCAGACAGTCCAACGCACCCGACTCACCCGACACCACCACCGACCCCGGCCCATTCACCGCCGCCACCGAAACCCCCACCCGCCCCACCAACAACTCCTCAACCCGACCCACCGACAACGGCAAAGCCACCATCCCCCCACCACCGGCAAGCTCCTCAGCAATCACCCGACTACGCAACGCCACCACCCGCGCCCCATCACCCAACGACAAACCACCAGCAACACACACCGCCGCAATCTCACCCTGCGAATGCCCCACCACCGCCGCCGGCTCAACACCGAACGACCGCCACAACACCGCCAACGACACCATCACCGCCCACAACACCGGCTGCACCACATCCACCCGCCCCAACGCCACCTCATCACCCAACACCTGCTCCAACGACCAATCCACGAACGGCGCCAACGCCTCCCCGCACTCACGCATCGCACCCGCGAACACCGGCGACGACACCAACAACTCCCGACCCATCCCCACCCACTGCGCACCCTGACCCGGAAACACGAACACCGGCCTGCACCCCACCCCCGCCACACCCCGCACCACCCCCACACCCGACCCACCAACAGCACCCACACCCAACCCCGCCAACAACTCACCCCGACCAGCACCCACCACCACCAACCGATGATCGAACACCGCCCGCGAACCCACCAACGACCACCCCACATCCACCCCACCCACCAACGGACACCCCTCCCAGAACTCCACCAACCGCGCCGCCTGAGCCCGCACCGCACCCTCCGACTTACCCGACACCACCAACGGCACCACGCGATCGGCCTCGGCCGCTTCCTCCCCCGCCACGGTTCCGACAGCCGGGGTTTGGACAGCCGGGGGTTCGACAGCCAGGGGTTCGACAGCCGGGGGTTCGTCCGCGCAGGCTTCGGCAGGTGCCTCGAGGATCACGTGCGCGTTGGTCCCGCTCACGCCGAACGCCGACACCCCCGCCCGGCGCGGGTGATCGGTCTCCGGCCACGGCATCGCCTCGGCGAGCAGCCGCACGTTGCCCTGGGACCAGTCGACCTGCGTGGTCGGCTCCGCCACGTGCAGCGTCTTCGGCAGCACCCCGTGCCGCAACGCCATCACCATCTTGATCACGCCACCGACCCCCGCCGCGGCCTGCGCGTGCCCGATGTTCGACTTCAACGAGCCCAGCCACAACGGCCGATCCGCCGGCCGGTCCTGACCGTACGTCGCCAGCACCGCCTGCGCCTCGATCGGATCACCCAGCCGCGTACCCGTACCGTGCGCCTCGACCACGTCCACGTCCGACGTGGCCAGACCCGCCGCCGCCAACGCCTGCCGGATCACCCGCTGCTGCGACGGACCATTCGGCGCCGTCAAACCGTTCGACGCACCATCCTGATTCACCGCACTCGACCGCAATACGGCCAACACCTCATGGCCGTTGCGCCGGGCGTCCGACAACCGCTCCAGCACCACCACACCCACACCCTCGGCCCACCCGGTCCCACCCGCATCATCCGAGAACGACCGGCACCGACCATCCGCAGCCAGACCACCCTGCATCGTGAACCGGACGAACATGTCCGCCGCGGCCATCACCGTGACACCGCCGGCGAGGGCGAGCGAGCACTCCCCCGACCGCAACGCCTGCGCCGCCAGGTGCATCGACACCAACGACGACGAACACGCCGTGTCCACACTCACCGCAGGACCTTCGAAGCCGAACGTGTACGCCACGCGCCCCGACACCACGCTTCCGGCCGCGCCGGTGAGCAGATGGCCTTGCAGCTGCTCCTCGCCCCGCGCGACCAGTTCGGCGTAACCGGTCTGGTAGACGCCCGTGAACACGCCGGTCGCACTGCCCGCCAGCGAACTCGGGTCGATGCCCGCGTGTTCCAACGCCTCCCACGACACCTCCAGCAGCAGCCGCTGCTGCGGGTCGGTGGCCAGCGCCTCCCGCGGGGAGATCCGGAAGAACGCCGCGTCGAACTCGCCGCTCTCCGGGAGGAAGCCGCCCTCGCCGGTCGCGGACGTCCCGGTGCCCGGGCCGCCGCTGCCCAGCAGCGAGTCCAGATCCCAGCCGCGGTCGACCGGGAACGGCGTGACCCCGTCGGTCCCCTCGGCGACCAGCCGCCACAGGTCGTCCGGGCCCGAGACGCCGCCCGGGAACCGGCACCCCATGCCCACCAGCACGATCGGATCGTCGGTGACGGACACGAGAGCCGGCGCCACGACGGCCTCGGCCGGTTGCGTGCCGAACTCGGCTGCCAGGTACCTCGCGACGTGACCGACGGTCGGGTGGTCGAACACCAGGCTGGCCGCCAGGGCGACGCCGGTTCTGGCTTGCAGCAGGTTGCGCAGCTCGACCGCGGTCAGCGAGTCGAAGCCCAGCTCGCGGAACGGCTGCGCGATGTCGAACCGCTCGCCCGGGGCGTGTCCCAGCACCGTCACGGCGGCCTCGCGGACCAGGTCGGCCAGCGCCTCCAGCCGGTCCGCACCGGACAGTCCGGCCAGCCGACGGCCCAGGCCGTCCCCGCCGCCGTCGGTGTTGTCCGCCACGCGCCGCGCCGCGGCCCCGGCCAGGGAACGCCACAGCGGCGTGATGTCCCGCTGGGCCCGCAGCGTCGCCATGTCCAGCCGGGTCGGCGCCAGCAGCGGGCGGTCCGCGCGCAACGCCCGGTCGAACAGCTCCATGCCCTGCTCCACCGACATCGGCGGGGTGGCCGAGCGCGCGATCCGGCGCCGGTCGGTGCCGGACAGGGAGCTCACCATGCCGTGCTCCGTCGACCACGGTCCCCAGGCCAGCGACATGCCCGGCTGCCCCTGTTGGCGGCGCTGCTGCATCAGTGCGTCGAGGAACGTGTTGCCCGCGGCGTAGTTGGCCTGGCCACCGCCGCCCAGCAGGCCGCCGAGCGACGAGAAGGCCACGAAGAACGACAGGTCCCGGGTGAGCGAGTGCAGGTTCCAGGCCGCGTCCACCTTCGGGGCGAGCACCCGGTCGAGCTGTTCGCGCGACAGCGACGCGAGCACACCGTCGTCGACGACGCCCGCGACGTGCACGACCCCGGTCACGGGGTGCTCCGGCGGGACCTCGGCGAGCACCTCGGCGAGCGCCTGCCGGTCGGCCGCGTCGCAGGCCGCCACCACCACCGTGGCGCCGAACGCGCCGAGCTCCGCCAGCAGTTCCTGCGCGCCCGGGGCGGTCGCACCGCGTCGGCTGACCAGCAGGAGGTTCCGCGCGCCGTGCCCGGTCACCAGGTGCCGCGCCGCCAGGGCGCCCAGCCCGCCGGTGCCACCGGTGACGACGACGGTGCCCTCGGGGTCCAGCACCGGCGCCGGTCCGTCACCCGCGCCGGCCCGGATCAGGCGGGCCGCGAGGAGCCGGCCGCCGCGCAGCGCCAGTTGCGGCTCACCCGCGGCCAGTACGTCGCCGAGCACCGTCGCGTCGAGTGGGCCGGAGTCGGTGTCGGTGTCGAGCAGTACGAACCGGCCCGGGTCCTCCGTCTGCGCCGACCGGACCAGGCCCCACACGGCCGCCGCGGCCAGATCCGTGACCGGGTCACCGGGTGCGGTGGTGACCGCGCCCCGGGTCCACACGATCAGCGGCGAGCCGGCGGGGTCCGTCGGCCACTGCTGAAGTCGCCGGAGAACCTCGGCGGTCAGCTCATGCGTGCTGTCCACCACCGGGGCCGGGTCCCCGGACGCCCGCAGCAGCGCCACCGCGCCCTCCTCGGGAGCGGGCACGGGGTCCGCGGGTCCGACGACGGTCCAGCGGTCCACCGGGGCGGCGCCGCCAGGAGTCGGCACCCAGCTGACCTCGAGCAGCGAACGGTCCCCGGTGTCCGCCACGGTGCCGAGTGCCTCGGGCGGTCGCAGCGTCACGGAGCCGATCGACAGCACGGGTGAGCCGGTCGAATCGGCGACCGCGAGCGACACCTCGTCCGGCCCCTGCGGGGTCAGTGCGACCCGGAGCCGGGCCGCGCCGGAAGCGAGCAGATCCACGTCGCGGAACCCGCACGCCACGCCCTCCCCGCCCGCGAGCGCCCTCGTCTGCAGTGCCGCGTCCAGCAGCGCGGGGTGCAGCCCGAACGACTGCGCCGCGTCACGGCCGGACTCGGGCAGTTCGACCTCCGCGAGGATCCGGTCGCCGTGGCGCCACGCCTTGGTCAGCCCCTGGAACACCGGGCCGTACTCGGCGCGCTGCTCGTAGAACCGGGACACGTCGATCTCCTCGGCTTCCGGCGCGGGCCAGACCTGGCCCAGCGGGCCGAACGGGTCCGGGCCGGCCCTGCGGGCGGACGTGCCCAGCCGACCGGTGGCGTGTTGGGTCCACTCCTGTGCGCCGTCCACCCGCGCGTACAGGGCGAAGCTCCGCCGCGCGTCCTCGTCGGCCGCACCGACCAGGACCTGGACCTGGACGACTCCCGTGGCCGGCAGCGCCAGCGGCGTCCGAAGCACCAGCTCCTCGACCCGGTCGCAGCCCACGCTGTCGCCGGCGCGGATGGCCAACTCGACGCCGGCGGTGCCGGGCAGGACCGCGGCGCCGCCCACGGTGTGGTCGGCCAGCCACGGGTGCGTGCGCAGCGAGAGCAGGCTGGTGAACACGATCGCGTCGTCCGTGGGCGAAGGCACCACGGCGCCGAGCAGCGGGTGCTGCGCCGGGTTCAACCCGGCCGAGGTCACGTCGGCGACAACGGCGACCGTGTCGGGCCAGAAGCGCTGGTGCTGGAACGCGTAGGTCGGCAGCGCCACCCGCACCGCGCCCCGGCCCGCGAACACCGCGCTCCAGTCCACCGCCACACCGTGCACGAACAGGCGCGCCACCGCGGACAGCACCGCCGACGCGTCGTCCTGCTCGTGGCGCAACACCGGCGCCACGACCGTGCCCGGTGCGCAACTGTGGTGCGCCGCACCGGAAAGCACACCGTCAGGACCCAGTTCCACCAGCGCGGTCACACCCTGGTCGGCGAGCAGGCGCACGCCGTCGGCGAATCGCACCGTGCCGCGGACCTGCTCCGTCCAGTACCGCGGGGAGCACAGCTCCTGCGCGGCCGCGATCCCACCGGTCAGGTTCGACACGATCGGGATCCGCGGCGGCCGGAACTCCACCGACTCCAGGACCGTGGCGAACTCGTCCAGCATCGGTTCCATCAACGACGAGTGGAACGCGTGCGACACCCGCAACCGCGTCACCTTCGCACCACGCCCGGCCGCCACGGCGGTCACCCGCTCGACGTCTTCTCGCGGACCGGAAAGGACGACCGAGTCGGCGGTGTTCACCGCCGCGACCGACACCCCGCCGGGGAGCAGATCCGCGACCTCGGCCTCGGACATCCCGACCGCGGCCATCGCCCCACCCGACGGCAACGCCTGCATCAACCGCGCCCGCGCCGCCACCACCCGACACGCATCACCCAGCGACCACACCCCCGCCACATAAGCCGCCGTCACCTCACCGATCGAATGCCCCAGCAGGTAGTCCGGAGCCACCCCGAACGCCCGCAACACCTCGAACAACGCCGCCCCGACCGCGAACAACGCCGGCTGCGCCCACCCCGTCTCATCGACCAACTCCGCGTCCTGACCCCACATCACCTCGCACAACGGCCGGTCCAGCAACGGATCCAACACCGCGAGAACCCCGTCCAACGCCGCCGCGAACACCGGCGACTCCGCATAAAGCCCACGCGCCATCCCCACCCGCTGCGCACCCTGCCCCGTGAACAACACCCCGAGCCGCGCGTCGGCCTGCGCGGCGCCCGAGACGGTCCCGGCGCCGGGCTCACCGGCCGCGAGCGCACGCAACCCGCTGATCAGCTCCTCCCGGTCGCCGCCCACCACCACGGCCCGGTGGTCGAACGCGGTACGCGAGACGGCCAGCGACCAGCCGATGTCGGCCGGTCGCGGCGCCGGGTCCGCCTCCACGAGGTCCAGCAGCCGCGCGGCCTGCGCCCGCAGGGCCTCCTCCGTCCGGCCCGACAGCGCCCACGGCACCGCCGCCGTGAGCACGGCGGGCGTTTCCGGGGCACCACGGCGCTCGTCGCCAGCCGCCGCCTCAAGGATGACGTGGGCGTTCGTGCCGCTGACGCCGAACGACGACACCCCGGCCCGGCGCGGACGGCCGGTCTCCGGCCACGGGATCGCCTCGGTCAGCAGCCGTACGTCGCCCTGCGTCCAGTCGATCTGCGTCGAGGGCTCGTCCACGTGCAGGGTCCTGGGCAGGATTCCGTGGCGCAACGCGAGCACCATCTTGATCACACCACCCACGCCGGCCGCGGCCTGGGGGTGCCCGATGTTCGACTTCAACGAACCCAGCCACAGCGGTTGCCCGTCCACGCGGTCCCGGCCGTAGGTCGCCAGCAACGCCTGCGCCTCGATCGGATCGCCGAGCTTCGTACCGGTGCCGTGCGCCTCGACCGCGTCGACGTCCGAAGCGGACAGCCCGGCCGCGGCGAGGGCCTGCCGGATCACGCGTTGCTGGGACGGACCGTTGGGTGCCGTCAAGCCGTTGGAGGCGCCGTCCTGGTTGACCGCACTGGACCGCAGCACCGCGAGCACCTCGTGGCCGTTGCGGCGCGCGTCCGACATCCGCTCCAGCACGACGACACCGACCCCCTCCGACCACCCGGTCCCGTCGGCCGAGTCGGAGAAGGACCGGCACCGGCCGTCCTGCGACAGTCCGCCCTGCGCGGTGAACCAGACGAACGCGTCAGCGGTGGCCATCACCGTGACGCCGCCGGCCAGCGCCAGCGAGCACTCACCCGCCCGCAACGCCTGCGCGGCCAGGTGCATCGCCACCAGCGACGACGAGCACGCGGTGTCCACGCTCACCGCGGGGCCTTCCAGCCCCAGCGTGTAGGACACCCGGCCGGAGATCACACTGGCCGCCCCGCCCGTGATCTGGTGCCCCTGCAAGTGCTCACCACCGCGGGCGACCAGGTTGGCGTAGTTCGAGGAGTAGACGCCCGCGAACACCCCGGTCGAGCTGCCCGCCAGCGAGGTCGGATCGATTCCCGCCTGCTCCAGGGCTTCCCACGACACCTCCAGCAGCAACCGCTGCTGCGGATCGGTCGCCACCGCCTCCCGCGGCGAGATCCGGAAGAACGCCGCGTCGAACTCACCGGCCCCGTCGAGGAAACCACCGCGGCCGGTGGCCGACGTCCCGGTGCCGGGCCCTTCGGTGCCCCGCAGTGCCTCCAGGTCCCAGCCGCGGTCGGCGGGGAACGCGGTGATGCCGTCGGTCCCGCCGGCCACCAGCCGCCAAAGACCGTCCGGATCGGTCACTCCGCCGGGGTACCGGCAGGCCATGCCCACCAGCACGACCGGATCATCGGCCACCGGGGCCGCCGCCACAGGCCGCGTCACGCCGTCGGCCGCCGGGGCGGGAGCCGTGTCCCCGAACTCCTCGGCCAGGTGCGCGGCGAGGCGGGTGACGGTCGGGTAGTCGAACACCAGGGTCGCCGGCAAGGTGGCGCCGACGCCGGCCTGCAACGAGTTGCGCAGGTCAACCGCCGTCACGGAGTCGAAACCCAGCTCGCGGAACGGCTGGTCCGTGCCGATCTGCGCACCGGACGGGTGGCCGAGCACCGCGGCGGCCGACTCGCGCACCAGCTCCACCAGCAGGCGGTCACGTTCCGCGGCGGACAGTCCGGCGAGCCGCCGCGACAGTCCGTCCCCGCCACCGCGCGAGTTGTCGGCCGCGCGCCGGACCGTGGTGCCGGCGAGCGAGCGCCACACCGCGGGCATCTCGGCCTGGGCCCGCAGCGCCGGCAGGTTCAGCCGGGTCAGCACGAGCGCCGGGTGCTGTGAGCGCAAGGCCCGGTCGAACAGATCCATGCTCTGTTGCGCCGACAACCCGCGCTCGCCGTCCCACGATCCCCAGGCCAGCGACAGACCGGGGAGTCCGTCGCGGCGGCGCTGCCGCGCCAGCGCGTCGGCGAACGCGGTTCCGGTGACGCCGTCGAGCGACGAGAACAGCACGAAGAACGCGAGATCGAGGTCCCCGGTCAGCTGGTGCACATTCCAGGCGCCCTCGACCCGCGGCGCCAGCGCCCCGTCGAGCTCCTGCTGGGACAGCGTCTCCACCGCGAAGTCGTCGTCCGCGTCCGCGGCGTGCACGACCCCGGTCACCGGGTGCTGCACGGCCACGGACGCGAGCACGTCGGCCAGCGCCGCCCGGTCGGTCACGTCGCACGCCACGACCGACACGGTGGCGCCGCGCTCCGCCAGATCCGCGACCACCGCCTCGGCCTCGGGCGTGGCAGGGCCGCGCCGGTCGACCAGCAGCAGGTGCCGTACCCCGTACCCGGCGACGAGGTGCCGGGCGAGCACGCCACCGCGGCGGCCGGTGCCGCCGGTGATCACGACCGTCCCCGCGGGATCCAGCGCCGGGGCGGCTGCGGCGGCGCCGGTGACGCGGTTCAGCCGGGCGGCGTGGAGCTGCCCGGCGCGCAGGGCGAGGTACGGCTCGCCGGTGGCCAGCACCAGGCCCAGTCCGGCGGCGTCCAGTTCGGTGTCGGTGTCGAGCAGGACGATCCGGCCCGGGTACTCGGCCTGCGCCGAGCGCACCAGAGCGTGCACCGCGGCGGCGGCCGGATCGGTCACCAGTTCGTCCTGGCCGGTGCTCACGGCCCCGGTCGTCACCACGACCAGCGCGACATCCGCCGAGCGCCCGTCGGCCAGCCAGTCCCGCAGCCGGCTCAGCACCCGGCCCGCGACCTCGTGCGCGGCGTCCGGCACCGTGCCCGGGCCCGCGGACACCGGCAGCACCACCGCGGCCGGCGTCGGCTCACCGTCGAGTGCCGCGAGCACCGCGTCATCGGGCAGGGCGAGACGCCACCGGTCCACCGGGGTCGCGGCGGTCGCGGGCACGGCACTCCACCGCAGTTCGAGCACCGCGCCGTCGCCGGTGGCCGCGCTCAAACCGCCGACCGTCAGCGGCCGCATGACCAGGGAGCCGATCGACAGCACGGGAAGCCCGGTCGAGTCCGCGACCACGAGGGCGGCCGCGTCCGGGCCGACCCGGGTGAGCGCGACCCGCACCCGGGAGGCACCGGAGGCCTGGAGCACCACGTCGGTGAAGCTGAACTGGAGCCCGTCCAGCCCGGCGAACGCCGATATCTGCAGCGCGGCGTCCAGCAACGCGGGGTGGATGCCGAACGACTGCGCAAGGCCGCGGCCGGCCTCGGGCAGCTCGATCTCGGCGAGGATCCGGTCGCCGTCCCGCCAGGCCCGGGTCAGCCCCCGGAACACCGGGCCGTAGGCGAACCCGTCGTCACCGAGTCGCTCGTAGAAGCCCGCGGTGTCGAGCGGTGTCGCCCCGGGCGGCGGCCATGCCTGGGTGACCGGGTCGAACGCCGTCCCGGTGAGGCCCCGGCCACCGGCGCTCAACTGGCCGCTGGCGTGCCGGACCCACTCCTCCTGCCCGTCGGGACGCGCGTACACCGCCACGTGCCGCCGGCGTGTCCCGGGATCGGCGTCGCCGACCACGACCTGCGTCTGCACGCCGCCCTGGCCGGGCAGCACCAGCGGTGCCTCCAGGACCAGTTCCTCCAGCCGGTCGCAGCCCACGCTGTCGGCCGCGCGGACAGCCATCTCGACGTACGCGGTCCCGGGCAGCACCGCGACGCCGCACACGGTGTAGTCGGCGAGCCAGGGGTGGGTGCGCAGGGCCAGCCGGCTGGTGAACAGCACGCCGTCCGTCTGCGGCAGCTGCACCGTCGCGCCCAATAACGGATGCTGCGCGGAGCTCAGACCGGCCGCGGTCACGTCGGCGGGCGCGGTGGCCGGTTCCGGCCAGAAGCGTTCGTGCTGGAACGCATACGTCGGCAACGCGACGCGCCGGGCGTCGCAACCGGCGAACAGCGCCGCCCAGTCCACCGGGACGCCGTGCGCGTACGCCTGCGCGAGCGCCAGCACCATCCGGGGGAAGCCGCCTTCACCGCGGCGCAGGGTGCCCATCACGACGGCGGATTCGCGACCGTCGACGATGTCCTGGACGGCGGGCGCCAGCACCGGGTGCGGGCCGACCTCGAGCACCGTGTCCGCTCCCGAGTCGAGGGCGGCCGTGAGCGCGTCCTCGAACCGCACGGTTGTCCGCAGATTGCGGTACCAGTACCGCGCGTCCCACGACGCGGTGTCCGCCCGCTCCCCCGTCACGGACGAGAAGACCGGGATCGCCGCGGGCCGCGGCGTGATCGGCGCCAGGTCGGTCAGCAGCCGCTCCTCGATCCGCTCCACCAGCCGGGAGTGCGACGCGTAGTCCACGGCGATCCTGCGCGGCTGGATCTCCCGCTCGCGGCAGTCGGCCAGCAGCCGCTCCAGGGCGCCGGCCTCGCCCGCGACGACGGTCGACGACGGCCCGTTGATCGCGGCCAGCGACACCTCCGGGTGATCCGCGAGCAGATCGCGCACCTGTCCGGCCGGCATCGGCAGCGCGACCATCCCGCCGCCGGTGAGCTGTTCGGCGATCGCGCGGCTGCGCAACGCCACCACCCGCGCCCCGTCCGCCAACGACAGACCACCGGCGACACACGCGGCGGCGATCTCACCCTGCGAATGCCCCACCACCGCCGCCGGCTCGACACCGAACGACCGCCACACCGCCGCCAGCGACACCATCACCGCCCACAACACCGGCTGCACCACATCCACCCGCCCCAACGCCACCTCGTCACCGAGCGCCTGCTCCAGCGACCAGTCCACGAACGGCGCCAACGCCTGCCCGCACTCACGCATCGACCCCGCGAACACCGGCGACGACACCAGCAACTCCCGGCCCATCCCCACCCACTGCGCACCCTGGCCCGGAAACACGAACACCACGCCACCGCCGGAGCGGGCGACGCCTCGGGCCACGCCCGGCGACGGCCGGCCGGCAGCCGCCGCGCGCAGACCGGCCAGCAGTTCGTCCCGGTCGGCGCCCACGACCACCGTCCGGTGGTCGAACACCTCCCGCGAGCCGAGCAACGACCACGCCACGTCGACGGGACGCAGCGACGGATCGGCGCCGACGTGCTCCAGCAACCGGGACGCCTGCTCCCGGACGGCCCCGGCCGACTTCCCGGACAGCACCCACGGCACGACACCGTCCTCGGCGGACGGCTGCCGCGCCGGGACGCCGGACTCTTCGGGCGGGGCTTCGAGAATCACGTGCGCGTTGGTGCCGCTGACCCCGAACGCGGACACCCCGGCCCGTCGCGGGCGGCCGGTCTGCGGCCACGCGACAGCCTCGGTCAGCAACCGGACGTCGCCTCGCGCCCAGTCCACCTGGGCCGACGGTTCGTCCACGTGCAGCGTCTTCGGCAGCACCCCGTGCCGCAGCGCCAGCACCATCTTGATCACGCCGCCGACGCCGGCGGCGGCCTGGGCGTGCCCGATGTTCGACTTCAATGACCCCAGCCACAACGGCCGGTCCCCGGGCCGGTCCTGACCGTAGGTCGCCAGCAGCGCGTCGGCCTCGATCGGGTCACCCAGCTTCGTCCCCGTGCCGTGCGCCTCGACCGCGTCGACGTCCGAGGTGGACAGACCCGCCGCCGCGAGGGCCTGCCGGATCACGCGCTGCTGCGACGGACCGTTCGGCGCCGTCAGACCGTTCGACGCACCGTCCTGATTGACCGCACTCGACCGGAGGACCGCCAGCACCTCGTGGCCGTTGCGCCGGGCGTCCGACATCCGCTCCAGCACCACCACACCGACGCCCTCGGACCAGCCGGTCCCGTCGGCCGCGTCCGCGAACGACTTGCAGCGGCCGTCCGCCGCCAGCGCGCCCTGCGCGGTGAAGCCGACGAACGCTTCGGGCGTGGGCATCACCATGACCCCGCCCGCCAGCGCCAGCGAGCACTCGCCCGTCCGCAACGCCTGCGCGGCCAGGTGCATCGCCACCAGCGACGACGAGCACGCCGTGTCGACACTCACCGCGGGGCCTTCCAGCCCGAGGGTGTAGGACACCCGGCCGGAGATCACACTGCCCGCGCCACCGACGATCAGATGCCCCTGCGACTGCTCGCCGGAGTGGGACGCCAGTTCGGTGTAGCCGGTCTGGTAGGCGCCGACGAACACACCGGTGGGACTGCCCGCCAGCGACGAGGGCGTGATCCCGGCCTGTTCCAGCGCTTCCCACGAGGTTTCGAGCAACAACCGCTGCTGCGGATCGGTGGCCAGCGCCTCCCGCGGCGACATCCGGAAGAACGCCGCGTCGAAATCGCCGACGCCGTCGAGGAAACCGCCTTCGCCGGCCGCCACGAGGCCGTTCGTCCCCAGCAGTTCGTCCAGGTTCCAGCCGCGATCGGCCGGGAACGGGGTGACGGCGTCGGTCTCGTCGATGACCAGCCGCCACAGGTCGTCCGGCCCCGCCACCCCGCCCGGGAACCGGCACGCCATACCGACCAGGACGACGGGGTCGCCGGTGACCGGGACGAGCGCGGGCACCGCGGCCGCCTCTGCCGCGCGGGCCTGGCCGAACTCACCGGCCAGGTGCGCCGCGAGCCGGCTCACGGTCGGGTAGTCGAACACCAGGCCGACGGGAAGGCTCGTCCCCGTGCCGGTTTGCAGCAGGTTGCGCAGTTCGACCGCCATCAGCGAGTCGAAGCCCAGGTCCTTGAACGGCTGGTCCTGATCGATCCGCGTGCCGGCCGCGTGCCCCAGTACGGCCGCCGCCGACGCGCCGACCAGATCGAGCAACGCGGCCCGGCGCCGCTCCTGCGACAGGCCCGCCAGTCGCGCCGCCGGCCCCTCGGAACTCGCGTCGTCCACCCGCGAGCCGCCCAGTGCCTCGGCGACCTCGGCCAGCTCCGACAGCAGGGCGCTCGGCCGGACCGCGGTGAACACCGGAGCGAACCGGCTCCAGTCGAGGTCGGTGACGACGACTGTCGTGTCGTTCTCGTGCAGCGCGCGTTGCAGCGCGGCGATCGCCAGCTCGGGCCGCATCGGCACGACACCCAGCAGGTCCAGGCCGTCCCGCTCGGCCGCGGTCAGGCCCAGGGCCATGCCGGTCCCGCCCCACGAGCCCCAGGCGACCGAGGTCGCCGTCCGGCCCCGCGCACGGCGGTGCTGCGCGAGCGCGTCGAGAAAGGCGTTGCCCGCCGCGTACGCGGCCTGCCCGCCGCTGCCCCACGCCGCCGCCCCGGAGGAGAACAGCACGAACGCGTCGAGTTCCTGATCACCGGTGAGCTCGTCGAGATGACATGCCCCGTCGGCCTTCACCCGCAGTTGACGCGCGAACCGCTCCGGGGTCGTCGCCGCCAGCGCCACGTCGTCGTCCATGACCCCGGCGGCGTGCACCACCGTCCGCAACGGCCATGCGTCCGGCAGGTCCGCCAAAACCTCGGCCAGCGCGGCGCGGTCGGCCACATCGCAGGCCACCACGCTCACCCGCGCGCCCGCGGATTCGAGTTCCCGCCGGATCCCGTCGGCGCCCTCGGCCGCCGGTCCGCGCCGGCTCAGCAGCACGAGGTGTTCGGCGCCCCGCTCGACCAGCCACCGGGCGGTCCGGGCGCCCAGGCCACCGGTGCCACCGGTGACCAGCGCCGTCCCGGACGTCGTCCACGACGGCGGACCGGTGGTCTTCGCCGGGGCGTGCACCAGCCGGCGCCCGTAGCGGCCGGAGGAGCGAACCGCGATCTGGTCCTCGCCCGCGCTGTCCGACACGGCGGCGGCGAACCGGCGCGCGGTTGTAACGTCCGGTGCTTCGGGCAGGTCCACCAGACCTCCCCACAGCTCGGGCTCCTCCAGCGCGGCGACCCGGCCGAGCCCCCAGAACGCGCCCTGCCCCGGAGCGGTCACCGGGTCGTGGTGCCCGATCGAGACGGCGCCCCGCGTCACCACCCACAGGCGGGCGGGCAGACCGGTGTCCCGCAACGCCCGCAGCAGCAGGGTGACCGACACCAGCCCGGTCGCCGTGTCCGGCTCGAGCGCCACCGGCGCCAGCACGCCGGCCACCCGGACGTCCGGCCCGGCGGCGTCGCCCAGTTTCCCGGCGAGCGCCGCGCGGTCGGGTCCGCTGTGTTCGAGCACCCGCGTCCCGGCGCCCAGGGCGTCGACGATCTCCCGGGTTCCCGCGTCGTCACCGGTTCCGGTCGGTACCACGACCAGCCAGCGGCCGGGCGCCGGCGCCGTGGGAGCCGCGCTCCCCAGCGGTTTCCACGTCTCCCGGTACCGCCATCCGTCCACTGTCGACTCGTCGCGGCGACGCGTACGCCACGACGCCAGTGCCGGCAGCACCGAGGCGGCCGCGGCGCTGTCGAGGCCGAGCGTGTCCGCCAGCGCCTCGACGTCCCGGTGCTCCACCGACGTCCACAGCCGCTCGTCGGCCGGGTCGGCAGACGCCCGGGACGTGACCGCAGCCGGCTCCGGCCAGAACCGCTGCCGCTGGAAGGCGTAGGTCGGCAGCGGAACGCGGGTGGCACCACGGCCGGCGAACACCCCGGCCCAGTCCACGGACACCCCCTGCGCGTACACCTGCCCGAGCGCAGCGAGCACGGTGAGCACGTCGTCGTGCCCGCGCCGCAACATCGGCGCCACCGCCGTACCCGGAGCGCAACCGTGCTGCGCCGGCCCCGACAGCACCGCGTCCGGGCCGAGTTCCAGCAGCGCCGTCACACCCTGTTCGGCCAGCCGGCGCACCCCGTCGGCGAACCGGACCGTGCCGCGCACCTGCCGGACCCAGTACGCCGGCGAGCACAGGTCCTCGGCGGCGGGTTCGCCGGTCAGGTTCGACACGATCGGGATCCGCGGCGGCCGGAACTCCACCGACTCCAGAACCGTGGCGAACTCGTCCAGCATCGGATCCATCAACGACGAGTGGAACGCGTGCGAGACCCGCAACCGCGTCACCTTCGCACCACGCCCGACCGCCACGGCGGTCACCCGCTCGACGCCTTCTCGCGGACCGGAGACGACGACCGAGTTAGCGGTGTTCACCGC
The DNA here is from genome assembly GCF_027947535.2 of Streptantibioticus silvisoli. Taxonomy (GTDB): domain Bacteria; phylum Actinomycetota; class Actinomycetes; order Streptomycetales; family Streptomycetaceae; genus Streptantibioticus_C; species Streptantibioticus_C silvisoli. The sequence continues at coordinate 81,415 of NZ_JAAGKO020000014.1, read as the reverse complement.
CGCGACCGAGACCCCGCCGGGGAGCAGATCCGCGACCTCGGCCTCGGACATCCCGACCGCGGCCATCGCCCCACCCGACGGCAACGCCTGCATCAACCGGGCCCGCGCCGCCACCACCCGGCAGGCGTCAGCCAGCGACCACACCCCCGCCACATAAGCCGCCGTCACCTCACCGATCGAATGCCCCAGCAGGTAATCCGGAGTCACACCGAAAGCCCGCAGCACCGCGAACAAGGCCGCTTCCACGGTGAACAACGCCGGCTGCGCCCAGCCCGTCTCGTTGATCAGCTCCGCGTCCTGGCCCCACATCACCTCACGCAACGGCCGGTCCAGCAACGGATCGAGCTCGGCCGCGATCAGGTCGACGGTGGACGCGAACACCGCGGACCGGTCGTAGAGGTCCCGCGCCATCCCGATCCGCTGCGCGCCCTGACCGGAGAACAGCACGCCCACCCGGTGCTCGGGCCGGACCGTGTCCCACGCCGCTCCCGGGGCCGGGCCGCCGGCCGCGACCGCTCGCAGCCCGGCCACCAGTTCGTCGCGGTCCTCGCCCACCAGGACGACGCGGTGGTCGAACGCCGACCGCGAACGGGCCAGCGACCAGCCGACATCCACCGCGTCGTGCGCCGGGTCCGCTTCCACGCACTCCAGCAGCCGGGCCGCCTGCGCCCGCAGCGCCTGCTCGGACTTGCCGGACAGCACCCACGGCACGCCGCCGGCCAGGACGCTCACCGCACCGGTCGCCGCGGGTTCGTCCGCCGCAGGCCCGGCCGGAGGGCCGACGGGGGCTTCGAGGACGGCGTGCGCGTTCGTGCCGCTGATCCCGAACGAGGACACGCCGAACCGGCGCGGATGCCCGTTCTCCGGCCAGGGCATCGCCTCGATCAGCAGCCGCACGTCGCCCTGGGACCAGTCGATCCGCGCCGAGGGCTCGTCGACGTGGAGGGTCCTGGGCAGCACGCCGTGCCGCATGGCCATGACCATCTTGATCACACCGCCCACGCCGGCCGCGGCCTGGGTGTGCCCGATGTTCGACTTCAGCGATCCCAGCCACAACGGCCGGTCCCCGGGGCGGTCCTGACCGTAGGTCGCCAGCAACGCCTGCGCCTCGATCGGATCGCCGAGCTTCGTACCGGTGCCGTGCGCCTCCACCACGTCGACGTCCGAAGCGGACAGACCCGCCGCGGCCAGGGCCTGCCGGATCACGCGTTGCTGGGACGGACCGTTGGGCGCCGTCAGGCCGTTGGAGGCGCCGTCCTGGTTCACCGCGCTGGACCGCAGCACCGCGAGCACCTCGTGACCGCCCCGGCGCGCGTCCGACAACCGCTCCAGCACCACGATGCCGACACCCTCGGACCAGCCGGTGCCGTCGGCGTCGTCCGAGAACGACTTGCACCGGCCGTCGGCGGCAAGGCCGCCCTGCGCCGTGAACTCCACGAATCCCTCGGAGCCGGCCATCACCGTGACCCCGCCCGCCAGCGCGAGCGAGCACTCCCCCGCCCGCAACGCCTGCGCCGCCAGGTGCATCGCCACCAGCGACGACGAACACGCCGTGTCCACACTCACCGCCGGCCCCTCCAGGCCCAGCGCGTAGGACACCCGGCCGGACAGCACACTGGCCAGGTTGCCCGTGAGCAGATGCCCCTGCGGGCGCTGGGCCGAGCGGGAGACCAGATCGCCGTAGCCGGACTGGTAGACGCCGGTGAACACACCGGTCGCACTGCCCGCCAGCGCGGCGGGGTCGATCCCCGCGTCTTCCAGCGCCTCCCAGGAGACCTCGAGCAGCAGCCGCTGCTGCGGATCGGTGGCCAGCGCCTCCCGCGGCGAGATGCCGAAGAACGCCGCGTCGAAGTCTGCGACCCCGTCGAGGAATCCGCCCTGCTCAGTGGCGGAGCGGCCGGGCCCGTCGATGTCCCGCAGCGCGTCGAGGTCCCAGCCGCGGTCGGCGGGGAACGGTGTGATGGCGTCGGCTTCCGCCAGGACCAGCTGCCAGAGACCGGCCGGATCGGTCACCCCGCCCGGGTAGCGGCAGGCCATCCCCACCAGCACGACGGGGTCGTCGGCCACCGGCGCCGGTATCACCGTCGGCAGTGCCGCCGGCTCGGCGGCGGGGGCCTGCCCGAACCCGCGGGAGAGGTACTCGGCCAGCCGGGCCACGGTCGGGTAGTCGAACACCACACCGGTCGGCAGCCCGAGCCCCGTCCTCGCCCGCAGCAGGTTGCGCAGCTCGACCGAGGTCAGCGAGTCGAACCCGAGCGCCTTGAACGGCTGCGTGGTGCTGATCGCCGTACCCGCGTCGTGCCGCAGCACGGCTGCCGCGGCCTCGCGCACCACATCGACGAGCGCCCGTCGGCGCTCCGCATCGGACAGTCCTGCCAGCCGCGTGCCCAGCCCGTCCTGGCTGTCCACGGTGTTGTCGGCCGCGCGGCGCCGGGCGCCGCCGGCCAGGGACCGCCACACGGCCGGCAGGTCCGCCTCAGCGCGCAACGCTCCCACGTTCAGCCGGGTCAGTCCCAGTACCGGCGCACCGGCGCGCAGCGCGCGGTCGAACAGTGCGAGGCCCTGCGCCACCGGCAACTCCGGCGTGGCCGAGCGCGCGATGCGCCGCAGGTCGGTGTCGGAAAGGCTGCCGACCAGGCCGACCTCGGTCGTCCACGGACCCCAGGCCATCGACACAGCCGGCAGTCCCGCGTCGTGGCGCTGCTGCATGAGCGCGTCCAGGAACGCGTTGCCCGCGGCGTAGTTGCCCTGCCCGCCGTTGCCGAGAAGACCCGCGACGGACGAGAAGACCGCGAACAGGGCCAGGTCGTGGTCGCGGGTCAGCTCGTGCAGGTACCAGGCCGCGTCGGCCTTCGGGGCGAGCACCCGGTCGAGCTGTTCGCGCGACAGCGAGCCGATCACCCCGTCCTCGAGCACCGCCGCGGTGTGCACGACACCTGTCAGCGGGTGCTCCACGGCCACGGACGCCAGCGCGTCGGCCAGAGCCCGCCGGTCGGTCACGTCGCACGCCGAGACGGTCGCCCCGGCGCCGAGCCGCGCCAGGTCCGCCACCAGTTCGCTGGCGCCGGGTGCCTCCGGGCCGCGCCGGCTGAGCAGCAGCAGGTGCCGGACGCCCTGCTCGGTCACCAGGTGCCGGGCGAAGAGACCGCCCAGGCCGCCCGTGCCGCCCGTGATCACGACCGTGCCGTCGGCGTCCAGGACCGGCCCCGCCGCGTCGGCCGGGCTCACGCGGGTCAGACGAGCGGCGTGCAGCCGGCCGGCGCGCAACGCCAGTTGCGGCTCGTGCGCGGCCAGGACCCGCCCCAGCACGGCGGTGTCCGGCTCGGTGTCGGTGTCGAGGAGGACGAACCGGCCGGGGTTCTCGGTCTGCGCCGATCGCATCAGGCCCCACACCGCGGCCGCGGCCGGATCGGTGACCGTCTCCCCCGGCCGGGCGGCGATCGCGCCCGTGGTCGCCACCACGAGCGGCGTGGCGGCGAACCGCTCGTCGCTCAACCAGTGCTGTACCTGCTCCAGCACCCACCCGGTGACGTCGTGGACGGACTCCACGACCGCGTCCGGGTCCCCGGACACCGGCAGCACCACCACCGGCGGCAGCGGGACCGCCGCCACGGCGGCCGCGATCGAACCGGGACGACCGACCACCAGCCGGTCCGTCACCGCGGCGGCGGTGCCGGCGCCGGTGATGCCCGGCCAGTCCAGCTTCACCAGTGCGCCGTCGCCGAGACCGGCGCTCGACGTCTGCGCGGCCGGCGGCCGCACGGTCAGCGACCCGATCGACAGCACCGGAAGGCCGGTGGTGTCCGCGGCGGCCAGCGCGACCTCGTCCGGCCCGGTGCGGGTCAGTGCCACCCGCAGCCTCGACGCTCCCGAGGCCCGCAACACCACGTCGGTGAAGCCGGCCGGCAGCCCGTCCACTCCGGCGAGGTCTCCCGCCCGCATCGCTGATTCGAGCAGCGCGGGGTGGATGCCGAACGACTCCGCGCCGGTGTCCGCGGGCAGGCCGACCTCGGCCAGAATCCGGTCGCCGTGGCGCCAGGCACGGGTCAGGCCCCGGAACAGGGGACCGTGACCGAACCCGGCCGCGTCCAGCCGGTCGTAGAAACCCGAAGTGTCCACTTCGGTCGCGCCGGGCACGGGCCAGACCCCGGTCACGACGTCGAAGTCCGCGTCCGCGCGAACGCCACTGCCGAGCACGCCGGTGGCGTGCCGGGTCCACACCTGTTGCCCGTCGGGGCACGCGTACACCGCCACGCTCCGGCGGGAATCCGCGTCGGCGTCCGCGACCACCACCTGGACTTGTACGCCTCCTTGCGCGGGCACCACCAGCGCGGTGTCCAAGGTCAGCTCGTCCAGCCGGTCACAGCCCACGCTGTCACCCGCCCGGACGGCCAGCTCCACGTAGCCGGCGCCGGGGAACAACACGGTGTCCCGCACGGTGTGGCCGGCCAGCCACGGGTGCGTCCGCAGCGACAGCCGGCTTGTGAACAGCACGCCGTCCGTCTGCGGCAACGGCACCATCGCGCCGAGCAGCGGGTGCTCGGCCGGGCTCAGGCCCGCGGCGGTGACATCGGCGGGCGCCTCGGCGGTGTCGAACCAGAAGCGCTTGCGCTGGAAGGCATAGGTCGGCAGCGGCACGCGCTGCGCGCCGGCGAACACGGCGGCCCAGTCGGCTTCGGCCCCCGCGGCCACCACCTCGGCGAGCGCGGCGAGGAAGCGGGCCTCGCCGCCGTCGTCGCGGCGCAGCGTACCGGCCACCGCGACGCCCGGGTCCTGCTGCGCCTCCGCCACCTCGCCGATCGCGGTGGTCAGCACCGGGTGTGTCGAGACCTCGACGAAGACCCGGTGGCCCGACGCGATCAGCGCCTGCGTCGCGTCCTCGAAGCGGACCGCGTCGCGCAGGTTGCGGTACCAGTAGCCGGCGTCCACCCGGCAGGGGTCGGCCCATTGCCCGTCCACCGTGGACATCCACGGCACGTCGCCCGGTCGCGCGGTGATGTCGGCCAGCTCCGCGCGCAGCCGTTCCTCGATGGCGTCGACGTGCCCGGAGTGCCCGGCGAAGTCCACCCCGGGCAGCTGCCAGCGGTGGACCCGGGCTTTCGACAGCACCCGGCCGAACTCGCCCAGCGCCTCGGCGTCACCCGAGACCGACACCGAGGCCGGCCCGTTGACCGCCGCGATCCACAGGCGGCCCGCCCACGGCCGCAGGGCTTCGGTGACCCGGTCCACGCTCATGAGCACGGACAGCATCCCGCCGCGCCCGGTCAGCTCCTCGGCGATCATCCGGCTGCGCCGTGCGACGATCCGCGCCGCGTCGCCAAGGGTGAGGTACCCGCCGACGACCGCGGCCGCGAGCTCGCCCTGGGAATGCCCGACCACCGCGGCGGGCTCGACGCCGAAGGACCGCCAAAGCGCCGCGAGCGAAACCGCCACGGCCCACGACGCCGGCTGGAGCACGTCCACCCGCTCGAACCCGGGAGCGCCCTCGGCGCCGCCGATCACCTCGGCCAGGTCCCAGTCGACGTAAGGGGCCAGCGCGTCGGCGCACTCCCGCAGCCGCGCGGCGAACACCGCGGACGAGGCCATCAGGTCACGGCCCATCCCGGCCCACTGCGCGCCCTGGCCGGGGAACACGAAGACGGTCTTCACCCCGCCGGGCCGCGCGACGCCCCGCGCCACTGCCGGCGCGGACTCGCCGGCCGCCGCGCTCCTCAGGCCCGCCAGCAGCTCGTCGCGGCCCGAGCCCGCCACCACGGCCCGGTGCTCGAACAGCGACCGGGAGCCGACCAGCGACCAGCCCACGTCGGCGGTGCGCAGGGCCGGGTCCGCCTCGACGAACTCCAGCAACCGGGCGGCCTGCGCCCGGACCGCCTCGTCCGACTTCCCGGACAGCACCCACAGCGCCGCACCGGAATCGGCCGGCGCCTCGTGCGCCTCGTCCGGCGCCGCTTGTTCGGGGGCTTCGAGGATCACGTGGGCGTTGGTGCCGCTGATGCCGAAGGAGGAGACCGCGGCCCGGTGCGGGCGGTCGTCGTCCGGCCAGGGGGTGGGGTCGGTGAGCAGCCGGACGGCCCCGGCCGACCAGTCGACGTGCGGGGTGGGCTCGTCGACGTGCAGGGTCCTGGGCAGCAGACCGTGCCGCATCGCCTGGACCATCTTGATGATCCCGGCGACCCCGGCCGCGGCCTGCGTGTGCCCGAGGTTGGACTTCACCGAGCCCAGCCACAGCGGACGCTCGCGGTCCTGTCCGTAGGTCTCCAGGATCGTCCGGGCCTCGATCGGGTCCCCGAGCCTCGTGCCGGTGCCGTGGGCCTCCACCACGTCCACCTCGGACGGTGCCAGGCCGGCGTCGGCCAGTGCCTGCCGGATCACCCGCTGCTGCGACGGGCCGTTCGGCGCCGTCAGGCCGTTGGACGCCCCGTCCTGGTTGACCGCCGAACCCCGTACCACCGCCAGCACCTGGTGCCCGTTGCGCCGAGCGTCCGACATCCGTTCCACGAGCAGCAGGCCCACGCCCTCGCCCAGGCCGAAGCCGTCGGCGGCGGCCGAGAACGCCTTGCACCGGCCGTCGCCGGCCAGCCCGCCCTGCCGGGAGAACTCCACGAACATGCCGAGGGTCGGCATCACCGTGGCCCCGCCGGCCAGGGCGAGGTCGCACTGGCCCGCGCGCAGCGCCTGCACCGCCAGGTGCAGGGCCACCAGCGACGAGGAGCAGGCGGTGTCGATGGTGACCGCCGGACCCTCCAGGCCGAGGCTGTACGCGATGCGGCCGGAGTGGACGCTGCCGGTGGTGCCGGTGAACACGTACCCGCCGAAGCCGGTGTCGTCGCCCGTGCCGGGCCCGTACTCCAGCGTCATCGCGCCGATGAACACGCCGGTTCGGCTGCCGCGCACCGACGTCGGGTCGATGCCCGCGTGTTCGAACGTCTCCCACGACGTTTCCAGCAGCAACCGCTGCTGGGGGTCCATCACGGTGGCCTCGCGGGGCGAGATACCGAAGAAGTCGGCGTCGAACAGGTCCGCGTCGTGCACGAACCCGCCCTCGCGCTGGTAGTGGTGGCCGGTCCGGTCCGGCTGGGGCGCGTACGTCCCGGTGACGTCCCAGCCCCGGTTGGCGGGGAACGGCGTCAGCGCGTCGGCGCCGCTCGCGACGAGCTCCCACAGGCGGTCGGGGCCGTGGGCGCCACCGGGATACCGGCAACCCATGCCGACGATCACGATCGGGTCCTGGGGGGCAGGCGCGAACCGGTCCGGATGGTGACCGGCGCCCGGATCAGGACCGAAGAGCCGCTCGGCGAGGGCGGAGGCGAGCGCGGCGGGCGTCGGGTGGTCGAAGGTGACGGTGACCGGCAGCGTCAGCCCGCTGGCCGCCGACACCCGGTTGCGCACCTCGACCGCGGTCACCGAGTCGAACCCCAGATCGCGGAAGGGCCGGTCCGGATCGACCGCGTCCGCCCCGCCCCCGCCCCCGTCCCCGCCCAGGGCGAGGACGACCTCGCGGCACACCAGTTCCGTCAGCGCCGCCTGCCGGCGGGCCGGCGCCAGGCCGGCCAGCTCACCACGCAGCGACGTGTCCGCGGTGGACTGTCCGGTGCCGAAGTCGGGCACGGGCAGGTCGGTCGGCGGCGCCGGCGTGCGGCCGGCGTACAGGGCATCGCCGCCGGGCTCGGCGCCGCCCACGTACGCCTCGCCGAGTGACAGCAGGAACCTGCGCAGGTCTCCCTGGTCGCGGCGCAGCGAACCGCACACCGTCGCCGGGACCGCTCCGGATTCCACGGTCTCCTGCATCGCCGCGGTCAGCACCGGGTGCGGGCCGACTTCCACCAGCACCCGGCAGCCGTCGGCAAGCAGGGCCCTGGTGGCCTCCTCGAACCGCACCGGGTGGCGGAGGTTCCTGCACCAGTACTCGGCGTCCAGCGCCACCTCGTCCCCGGGCAGCCGGGCACCGAGGTGTGCCGAGTAGAACGGGAGCCGCGGCGGCCGGGGCCGGATCGGTTCGAGGTCCCTCCGCATCGACGGCAGGATCTCGTCGATCTGCGGCGAATGCGCGGCCAGCCGTGCCGCCACCCGGCGGGCCGGGATCCCGTCGGCGGTCAGGGCCGCCACGAGTTCGGCGGCTGCCGCGGTGTCCCCGGACACCAGCACCGTGGCCGGCCCGTTCAGCGCGGCCACCACCAGCGCGTCCGGCCAGGCTGCCAGCCGCTCGCGCACCAGTTGCTCGGGCGCGCGCACCGACACCATCGCGCCCCGGCCCTCGATGGTCGCCTGGGCCTGGCTCCACAGGGCCGCCACCCGCGCGCCGTCGTCCAGCGACAGCGCGCCGGCGACAACGGCCGCAGCCACCTCACCCAGGCTGTGCCCGGCCACCGCGGCGGGCTCGATCCCCTGGAAGCGCCATACTTCGGCGAGCGCCACCATCATCGCGAACAGCGCGGGCTGCACCACATCGACGCGGTCGAGCGGGGACGGATCGCGCAGCACGTCCAGCAGGGACCAGTCCAAGAAGGGTTCCAGTGCCTGCGCGCACGCGTCGAGCCGGGCCCGGAACACCGGGGACTCGGCCAGCAGGTCCCTCGCCATCCCGGGCCACTGCCCGCCCTGGCCGGGGAACACGAATGCGACCGGCCCGCCGGGAGCGGCGCCCTCGACCAGCCCGGGCGCTCCGCGGCCGGCCGCCAGCGCCCGCAAGCCGTCGGCGAAGCCGGCTCGATCGGCGGCGACGACGGCGGCGCGGTGCGGCCCGGTGGCGGCCATCGCACGCAACGCCGCGCCGACATCGGCCGGCCGCACGTCGGCCCGTTCGTCCAGGTACTCGGCCAGCCGCCCGGCGTGGGCGCGCACCGACTCGAGGTGGCCTCCGGGCAGCAGCAACGGCAACCAGTCCTGGCCGGAGCCGGCCGTCCGCTCAGCGCGCGCGGAACGCATCGAAGACCTCCGCCCGGGAGGCATCCGCCGACGAGTCACGAAAATCGACTTCGGAAACTTTTCGCCGAGTGCGCACGAAGTCCCTCTCATTCACCCTGCAACGGAAGCGGTCGAGCAGATCGGCCGCCGTCCGCGAAACCGGCGGGCCCGAAAATCAAAACTATCGCCGCGATCCGCGACATCAACTCCCCAACCTGGTAGTCGGGTCCGGATACCGGGGAGGCCGCACGACCACCAGAATTGGTGATACCCCGCCGGAAGGATCCGTGCGAATCTCGGCAGGTATTTTGCCGACGAGAATGGCGCCGCCGTCCGCCCTCACGATTCGGAGCAGGCACATCACATGCGCGAGGAAACCGATTACGACCTGACCGATGACGACCTGGTGGTGGAAACGTCGTCCGGCTCGATGCGGGGCTTCCTGGACCGGGGCGTTCCGAACTGGCGCGGCATGCCGTACGGCCGGGTCGGGCAACGGTTCAGGCCACCGGCGCCGGCCGTCCCCGCCGGTCGGATCGATGCGCGCCACTGGGGCCCGGTCTCCTGGCAGTTGCCGATCATCCCCGGCCAGACGCCCTCGACGGTGTCCCCCGACGCGACCGAGAGCGAAGACTGCCTCAACCTCAACATCTGGTCGCCCGACCCGAACCCGCACGCGCGCCGGCCGGTGCTGGTGTGGCTGCACTTCGGCAGCCGGGCCTACGGCAGCGGCAGCACGTCGACCAACGACGTCTGGCACTTCGCCGCCCGGCACGACGCGGTCGTGATCACCGCGAACTACCGGATCGGGGCCTGGGGTTGGCTCTATCTGGGCGCGCTGGACCCGGACTTCAAGGACAGCGCCAACCTGTCCATGCTCGACCAGATCCAGGCGCTGCGCTGGGTCAAGGAGAACGTGGCCGCCTTCGGCGGCGACCCGGACAACGTCACGTTGTTCGGCCTGTCCTCCGGCTCGTCGGACGTGGCGGCGCTGCTGGGCGCTCCGGCGGCCAAGGGGCTGTTCCACAAGGCGGCGCTCTACAGCGGCGCCCAGCCGCCGATGGCCGAGGAGCGGGCCGCCCGGTTCGCCAAGGACTTCCTTGCGGCCGCCGGACCGCTGGCGGCGACGCCGACGGATCTCGCGCGGCTGCCCAACGTGGGGCTGCGCACTATCCACCGGCGGATGCTGAAGCAGGCCACGTCCACCTCGAACGGCCCGGCCATGATCCGGTACGGACCGTTCGTCGACGGCAGCGTCCTGCCCCGCAGCCCGCTCGCCTCGCTGGGGGCGGGGCTCATGGCCGGCGTTCCGCTGCTTGTCTCGAACGTCACCGAGGAGAGCGGGGCGTGGGACGCCTGGAACGCCGTCGACACGGCCTACCTGCGCGCGTTCCCCGAGCACGACCAGTCGCTGCCGCACCGGGAGAAGATCGACGCGCTGTCCGAGCTGATCTGGGTGGGGCCGGCCAAAAAACTGCTCGCCGCCCAGCACAAGGGCGGCGCCCCGGTGTGGTACCAGCAGTTCGACTACGCGCCGTCCACCAACTGGCGGACCGTGCTCGCCTATCCCGAGCTGGCGAACCGGCCGGTCCACGGCGCCGACGTGGCCTGCCTGTTCCTCGACCCGGAAGGCACCGTCGGCTCCGAGGAGGACCGTGCGGTCGGCGCGCAGGACCAGGCGGCGCTGCTCGCCCTGGCCAGGGACGGGCGGGTGCCGTGGACGCCGTGGACGCCGGAATCACCCGCCCCGCACCGGATCGGCGTACCGGCGCACTGATCACCGCCGGCCGCCGGGCATCAGGGGTTCTCGTACAGGCCGTCGATCCGGCCACGCGCGAGGACCTCGCCGGCGGCGTCGAGCACGGCGCGTGGTTTGGCCGATTCCAGGTCCGCGCCGCCCGCCGAGGCGGTGATCGGCTGCGCGAGCGCGAAGAGCTGGAAGGCGTACCGGTGCGGGCCGTGCCCCTTGATCGGGTCCGCCCCCAGGTAGCCGCGTCCCTTGCCGGACCGCAGCACCCGCACCCCCGCGGTGGCGCTGTTCTCGTCGAGCGCACCCCGCGCGACTTCGGTCACCGCAGCGTCGAGAAGGAAGACTCCGTGGACGAACGGCTTCGGCAGGGGTACATCCAGGTCCTCGACGACCAGGAGCAGTTGCGTGGCGCGGGCGGGGGTTCCGGTCCAGCTCAGCGCCGGCGAGGTGTTTTGGCCGCCGGACCGCTTCCCGGCGTGCGCCACCGGCAGCGTCGCCTCGTGCTCGAAGTCCGCACTGGTCACCCGCAGGGTCTCGGGCCCCGCCAGGTTCGGCGTGTTCCAGGCCAGGCCCGCCTCCCCGGCCCGCCGGTTCTTCAGCAACCTACCGAGCACTGCCATGAATTCTCCTCGTCTGGACACTTCGGACCTGCGGACCGGTCCGCCAGGACCACCCGGCGCCGGTACCGGCCGGCACCTCGTGGTATCCGTGGTTTCCGGCGGGCGGTTCTTCGGCGGTCCGGTGGCCGTCGGCCGTTTCCGCCGCGCGGCGCACGTGCCGCGCGATGCCACCCGGTCCTGCGACGGGATCGGCAGCACCGGTTCTGGCGCGTTTCGCCGCTGCGGGCCCGGCCAGACACCCTATACAGGATCAGGACGCCGCCGACCGGCCTCGTGGTGACTGCGCGGCATCAGGCGCACATATCGGCCATTGCCTGCAAAGGTTCCGAAGATGACGCGTTCACCGTCACCGAGCGCCGCACCTCTTGGCGCGGGGGACTCTTCAGCGGAGGGGCAAGGTGAACCGGGCCGTCGAGCGCGCGGACTCGATACTCACCCGGATGCTGTCCGCAGCCGGCGATGCGGCCGGCGGTGGGATTCTCCTGCTGGACGGCCCCTGGGGCTGCGGCAGGACCACACTTCTCACCCACTGCGTCGGCCGGGCCGCCGAGTCCGGTGTGCGCACCCTCGTCGCGGCCTGTTCACCTGCCGAGCGCGACGTCCCGTTCGGTGTGCTGACCCAGCTCGTCCAGGGTGTGAAAGCCGGCCCGCAGGCGGCGTCCGTTCCGGGCGACGTGACATCCGTGGCGCAGCGGGTCCTCTCCACCACGGACGCCGGTGAGGCCGACAACGATCTGCTTTCCCGACGGCTGTACGGGGTGCTGCTCGAACTCGCCGGGCAGCGGCCCCTTATGATCGCGGTCGACGACATCCGCCACGCCGACCTCCCGTCCCCGCGCTGTCTGTCGCAACTGGTGCGACGGCTGCCGGCCACGCGGATGGTCGTGGTCCTCACGGACGACCGGAACGTGCGGGCCTGCTCGCTGCCGCTGCGGGCCGAGGCGCTGCGCAGTCCCGGCCTGCACCGGATCACCGTGGCGCCACTGGACCCGCGGACGGTCGGACACCTGGTCGTCGAGCAGTCGGGTGCCGGGGTGGACCACGACAAACGCAGGTGGTTCCACGAGGCCACCGGCGGCAATCCGGTGCTGCTGCGGGCTTTGCTGGCCGATTGCGAGACAGCCGGCGAAGTCCTGGCCCAGGGGTACGGTCAGGCATTCCTCGGTTGTCTCCACCGCACCGGGCCGACGCCACTGGCGGTCGTGCGCGGACTGGCCGTGCTGACCGACGCCGCCACCGTGCCCGCCCTCGAACACCTCGCCGGCGCCGACATCGAGCCGACCGGGCAAGCGCTCGCCGCGATGACGTCCGCCGGACTGCTGCGCGACGGGACGTTCCGGCGCAGCGCGGCGCGGCTGGCCGTGCTCGACGATCTTCCGGCGCCGATGCGTGAAGACCTGCACCGTCGTGCCGCCCGGCTGTTGCACGGCGCCGGTCTGCCCGCGCCGGTGGTCGCCCGGCACCTGGTTCGGGCCGGGCGGATGCCGGACCCCTGGGTGGACGAAGTACTGCTGACCGGCGCCTTCGCCGAGGACGAGCCAAGGGTGGCCATCGAACTGCTGAACCACACCCTCGAACACCGGACCGAGGCCGGAGACCGGGCGAGGATCCGGGTGCGGCTGCTCGAGCTCGAATCGAGGATCGACCCGGTCGCCGCCTCCGTCCGCCTCGGACCGCTGCTCGCCGCGGCGGGATCGGGCGATCTCGACGTGCCCGCGCGAGCCGTGCTGGTGCGTCAGCTGCTGTGGCGCGGGAGGACGGACGAGGCCGGGGAGCTGCTGTCGGGCCTGCGCGGGAGAACGGACTCCCCCGTGCTGCGCGACCTCGAACTCTGGCTGGCGGCCACGTTTCCCGCGCTGTCCCGGAAGACGGTCGCCGGCGGAACCGGCGTGCGGGTGGAGACACGGTCCACGGCCGTGCTCGCGGAACTGCTCGGGCGCGGGTGCGGCGCGGACGTCGTCGCGAAAGCGGAGCGGGTGTTGCGGGAGCCGCTCTCCGGCCGGTGCGCGTCCGGGCCGGGCCCGAGCGGGTTGCCCGCCCTGATGACCCTGATCTACGCCGACCGGCTCGGCGCCGCGTCGTTCTGGTGCGACCAGCTGCTCACGAGGGCGGAGTCCCGGGGGTTGCCCGTCGTCCAGGCCTCGGTGCTCGCGGCCAAAGCGGAGATCCTCACCAGGAAGGGCGAGTTCGACGAGGCCGCGACCACCGCGCGGACGGCGCTCACCCTCCCGGCGCCGGGCTCGTGGGGAGCGTTCGTCGGACTTCCGCTCGGCGGTCTGGTCCTCGCGCTGACCCGGACGGGCCGGTACGAGGAAGCCTCCCGGTACGTCGGCCGGACGGTTCCGCCGGCGGTGTTCGACACCCTTGCCGGGCTGCACCACCTCTACGGTCGCGGCCATTTCCTGCTCGCGACGGACCGCGTGCAGGCGGCGCTCGCCGACTTCCTGCGGTGCGGTGAACTGCTCACCGGCTGGGCGCTGGCCGGCGCCGCCCCGGTTCCGTGGCGGACCGCCGCGGCCGAGGCATGGCTGCGCCTGGGCGATCGGGACCAGGCCCGCCGGCTCGTCCTCGATCAGGTGGCCCGAGGCGGCGCCGACGGTGACCGGGCACGTGCCCAGTCGCTGAGGTTGCTCGCGCAGACCCGCTCCGCGAAGCGACGGCACCAGCTGCTGGGTGAGGCGGTCGGTCTGCTCGAGGACGCCGGTGACGACTTCGAGCTCGCGCGGGCCCTGCGTGATCTGGGCGCGTCGCACCACGCCCTCGGCGATGACCGGCGCGCGCGGCGCCTCGCGCGCCGGGCGCGGCAACTGGCGAAGTCCTGCGGTGCCAAGCCGTTCCTCGACGAGCTGGGCGCAGGCTTCGACGATCCCGGGGAACCGGCGCGGCCGGACGGCATCCGGTCGCTCACGGGCTCGGAGCGCCGGGTGGCGTCTTTGGCGGCCGCCGGGTACACCAACCGCGAGATCGCGCTGAAGCTGTACGTCACGCCGAGCACGGTCGAGCAGCACCTCACCCGCGCGTTCCGCAAGCTGTCCGTCAAACGGCGCGAGGAGCTGCCGGGGGAACTGTGTGCGGACCTGCTGCTGCGCGGTTCCCGCTGAGGCCGGGCCCCGGCGTCAGCGGGGCGGTGCGGCGGTCAGGTCGAGCGAGGTCAGGCGCAGTGCGCTCGACGCGGGACGGCCGGCCGGCACGAGGTGCAGGCGCTCGACACCGTCGACGCCCGGCGCCGGCAGACCGGCCGCGCAGGCGCACTCGTGCTCGGTGAATCCCGCGAACCGGTAGGCGATCTCCATCATGCGGTTGCGGTCGGTGCGGCGCAGGTCGGCGACGAGGTGCACGCCGGCGCGGGCGGCCTGGTCGGACAGCCAGTTCAGCAGGGCCGAGCCGGCGCCGAGCGACACGACCCGGCACGAGGTCGCCAGCAGCTTCAGGTGCCAGACCCGCTCGTGCCGGGCCAGCAGGACGATGCCGACGGCGCCGTGCGGACCGAACCGGTCCGCCATCGTCACCACCAGGACCTCGTGGCCGGGATCGGCGAGCAGGCCGCGCAGCGTCGCGTCGTCGTAGTGCACGCCGGTGGCGTTCATCTGGCTGGTGCGCAGGGTCAGTTCCTCCACGCGGGACAGCTCCTGCTCGGTGGCGCGCTCGATGGTCATCTCCAGGTCGAGCGTGCGCAGGAAGCCCTCGTCGGGGCCGGTGAACTCGGCCCGGCTGGCGTCGCGCTCGAACCCGGCGCGGTACATCTGCCGCCGCCGGCGGGAGTCGACAGTGACGACGGCGGGACTGAACTCCGGCCGCCGGACCAGCCCCGCGGCCTCCTCGGCCGGGTAGCACCGCACGTCGGCCAGGTGATGGGCCACCTCGGCACGCTCGACCGGGCTGTCGTCGATGAAGGCGATCGCGGTGTGCGCGAAGTTCAGCCGCTCGGCGATGGCGCGCACCGAGCCCGACTTCGGGCCCCAGCCGATGTGCGGCACCACGAAGTACTCGGCCAGCCCGAACTCCTCCAGCCGCGACCAGGCGTGGTCATGGTCGTTCTTGCTGGCGACGGACTGCAGGACACCCCGTCCGTCGAGGGTGGTGATCACCTCCCGCGCCCACGCGAACGGCCGCACGCCGGCATCCTCGGCCAGGGTGCCGCGCCACAGCGTGTCGTCCAGGTCCCAGATCAGACACTTCACCATCGGCGTCGCGGTCACGGCCGTCCTCTCACAGTGCCCGCCCGGCCCCGCACGTGTTCGGCGAGCAGGAGTTGGCAGATCTCGGTGGTGCCTTCGATGATCTCCATCAGCTTCGCGTCCCGGTACGCGCGGGCCACCACGTGGCCGTCGCACGCGGCGGCGGACGCGAGGAGCTGGACCGCGTGGGAGGCCCCGGCGGCGGCCGCGCGGGAGGCGACGTACTTGGCCTGCACCGCGTCGGTGGCGACCTCGGGCGCGCCCCCGTCCCACGACGCGCTGGCGTGCTCACAGGCGCGGGTGGCGATCTGCTCGCCGACGTACAGCTCGGCGAGCAGCCGGCCGACGAGCTGATGCCCGGCGAGCGGAATGCCGAACTGCTCACGGCCGCCGGTGTGCTCGACGGCCGCCGCCAGGCACGCGCGCAGGATGCCGACACAGCCCCAGGCGACGGACATCCGGCCGTAGGTCAGCGCCGCCGTGACGACCAGCGGGAGCGGCAGTCCGACCCCGCCCAGCACGTGGTCGGCCGGCACGCGGACATGGTCGAGGACCAGGCCGGCGTGCCCGGCCGCACGGCACCCGCTGGGGTGCGGCACCCGCTCGACCCGCACACCCGGCGTGTCCGCGGGCACCACCACGGCGGTGGCGCCGCCCCGGTAGCCGCCGAACACGAGGAGCAGGTCGGCGTAGTGGGCGGCGGTGACCCACACCTTGCGGCCGCGGACCACGACGTCGCCGGACCCGCCGTCGGTGATCGTGGTGGCCATAGCGGCGAGGTCGCTGCCCGCGCCCGGTTCGCTGAACCCGACGGCGGCCAGCTCCCCCGAGGTCAGCCGGCGCAGGAAGTGGTCGCGCTGCCCGGCGGTGCCCAGCCGGCGGATCGCCCACGCGGCCATGCCCTGCGAGGTCATGACGCTGCGCAGCGAACCGCACAGCTCGCCGACCGCGGCGGTCAGCTCGCCGTTGGCCCGGCTGTCCAGTCCCGCTCCACCGTGCTCGACGCCGACCTGGGCGCACAGCACGCCCAGCGCGCCCAGCTCGGCCAGCAGGTCGCGGGGCAGCTCGCCGGCGACGTCCCAGCCCGCCGCGCGGTCGCCCACCCGGTCCGCGACGAGTCCGGCGAGGTCGTCGCTCACTGCTCGGCCTCCCGCAGCCGCAGCACCAGCGCGGTCATGCCGTCGACGGTGCGGAAGTTGTCCAGTGCGAGGTCCGGACCGGCGATCACGATGTCGAAAGTGGACTCCAGGTGCACCACGAGCTCCATGGCGAACATCGACGACACGCCGCCGACGGCGAACAGGTCGGTGTCCCGCGCCCAGGTCTGCCGGGTGCGCTCGGTGAGAAACGCCTGCACCTGCTCGGCCACCGGCTCTGAGGTTGTCGTCACGGTTGTGCCTTCCCGTAGTCGTAGAAGCCGCGGCCCGTCTTACGGCCGAGGTGACCGTCGCGGACCTTGTCGAGCAGCAGCTCGCACGGCGCCGCCCGGTGATCGCCGGTGCGCTCGGCCAGCACCCGCAGCGAGTCGGCCAGGTTGTCCAGGCCGATGAGGTCCGCCGTGCGCAGCGGGCCGGTCCGGTGTCCGAGGCATTCGCGCATCAGGGTGTCCACGGCCTCGGCCGTGGCGGTGCCCTCCTGCACGACGCGGGCCGCGTCGTTGATCATCGGGTGCAGGATCCGGCTGGTCACGAAACCCGGCCCGTCGCCGACCACGACCGGTCTGCGTGCCAGGACGCCGAGCAGCCGGGTGACGGCGGAAAGCGTCGCCTCGCCGGTGCTCGCGCCCCTGACGACCTCGACCGTCGAGATCAGGTACGGCGGGTTCATGAAGTGGGTGCCGATCAACCGGGCCGCGTCCGGCAGGTATCCGGCCAGCTCGTCGATCGGGATCGAGGACGTGTTCGAGACCAGCGCTACCCCGGCGCCGGTCAGTGCGGCGGTCTGCGCGAGCACCTTCGTCTTGAGCGTCAGGTCCTCGGTGACGGCTTCGATCACCACCGTGGCACCGGCCGCCCCGGCGAGCGACCCGGTGACGGTCAGCTCGCCGTACTCACGGTCCGCCGGCAGCGCGTTCATCAGCTGGGCCATGCGCAACTGCGCGGTGACCGCGGCCGGCGCCTGCCGGGCTCTCGCCGCGTCGGCCTCCACCAGCGTGACCGGTACGCCGTGCCCCACCGCGAGCGCGCTGATCCCCAGACCCATTGTGCCCGCACCGAGAACGGCGAGCGAGAAGTCTTCGGCCTCTTCGCGCAACATATGTTTCCTCCCCTGGGAACGCTCGGCCGACGGACCGTCCCGCCCTGTTCTCTTCCCCCACTCTCAGCATGATCCGCGAGCGCGGCGCCCACCCCCCTGAATACCCCCCTATTTCTCCCGGGAAAGTGACACCTGTGCGAGTTCGGGAATCCACCGTTGACACCACCGGGACCATTCGTAGACTGGGCCGCAATCCCCCGCTGCGACATTTCACGAAAGTATCCTCATGGCTCAGCAGATCAATGCGAACCAGGAATTACTCGACTACGTGCGGGCCACCTCCCTGCGTGACGACGAGGTGCTCGCCGGGCTCCGGGCCGAGACAGCGACGGTGCCGGCGGCGCGGGTGATGCAGGTGATGCCCGAGGAGGGCCAGCTGCTCGCGCTGCTCGTCGGCCTCACCGGCGCCCGCGCCGTGCTGGAGATCGGCACTTTCACCGGCTACAGCACGCTGTGCATGGCACGCGCCCTGCCGGCCGACGGACGGCTGGTGACCTGTGACCTCGCGGCGAAGTGGCCCGACATGGGCAGGCCCTTCTGGCAGGAGGCGGGGGTGGCGGACCGGATCGAGGTGCGGGCCGGTGACGCCCGTGCCACGCTCGCGGCGCTGCGCGAGGAGGGCGCCGAGTTCGATTTCGTGTTCATCGACGCCGACAAGTCGGGGTATCTCCACTATTACGAGGAATCGCTGTCCCTGCTGCGCCCGGGCGGGCTGATCGTGGTGGACAACACGTTGTTCTTCGGCCGGGTCGCCGATCCGGCCGTGACGGACATCGACACCGTTGCGGTGCGCGCATTGAACACCCGGCTGCACACCGACGAGCGGGTCGAAATCTGCTTGCTGCCGATGGCGGACGGCATCACGCTCGTCAGAAAGAAGTGAGCAGGCCGATGGCGCGGTTGCGGAAGGTGGCCATGGCGGGGGCGCCGACCCGGCGAATTCGTCGCCGCTCCTCCCTCCCGAACGACCGCGCGGCCACCCATCGGCAGGACCGCTGAGGGCGAGTGCCGCCGACCCCGCCGCGAACGCGACCCGGGCGCCGAGTCCGGGCAGGGCGGCGGCCGGACCGGAGTCGTCCGGGCCGGCCGCCGCTTCGTGGTGTCGGCCTTCCGTCGCGGACGGATGCTCCTGCAGACGTCAGGCGGAGATGACGACCCCGAACGCGTCGGCCTGCCGCCGCTGGAACTCGCCGAACTCCCCGTGCAGTTGCCAGCGCCGAGCCGCGCCGCGCAGCGTGCCGGGTTGCCTGGTGCCCCAGGCCGCCTCGAACTCCGGCGGCAGCAGCCTGCTCGACGGCACCGACCACCACATGCGCAGCAGGTGCCGCCCGGTGTCCGCCTCTTCGCTGTCGAACCTCGTCCGGCCGTGCAGCACCATGTGGTTGTTGATCAGCTGAAGATCACCCGGCTGGAACTCCATGGCGGTGACCAGGTCCGGCCGGGCCGCGATCTCCTCGACCGCCTCCACGGCACGCCGCTGCCGGTCGGTCAGCCGCGGCGCGGCGGGGTTGTCCTGGCTGCGCAGGATCCGGCGGAGGTAGAACCGCGCCGTGGTCCGCCCCTCGTGGCGGCCGAACACCGGGCACAGGAAGAAATCGGGGTGGTGCTCGTCGGGCGAGGCGACGTCGGCGAACGGCAGCGGTTCGTACAGCGCGGGCAGCAGATCGGGGCACACCCACGACATCTCCCGCCGCACCGCTTCGGCGCTCACGACGAGGCTGGTACCGCCGCGGGCGGCGGCTCGCCGGCACAGCAACCCGACGATGTCCGTCGAGTCGATGTGGAACCCGATGTGCTGGTTCGAGCTGTGCACCCGCAGCCGGCCCGCGCGGCCCTCGTCGCGGATGTCGACCATGTGCGCGTCGGAGTTGTTCTGGATGAGCGGCACCCCGAGGTGTATCCCCAGTCCCCAGTAGAGGCGGCGGACCTCCTCCTCGCTCTTGCCGGCGACCGGGATCCCGCGCACCAGCGCGAAACCCGGCTCGTCCTCCATCGACCGCAGGATGCGCCGCAGCTTCGGCCCCACCCTCGGCAACGGGAATTCGGCCGCGCCGGCGGCGAAGTCGGACTTGCCGCTCGCGAGCAGCGTGGCGAACGCCTCGTCGATCTCGGCCGCCTCCGACACGGTCAGTTCGTGCAGCCACGGTTCCTGGTCCGGCCCACGCGACGCTCCGGGGTCCGCGTTCGGCAGAATCGACATCCCTCTTTCGTCCTTTCGGTAGACGTCGGCCGGCTCAGTAGATGCCCTCGATCACCCGCTCGCCGCCGAACTTCTCGACCGGCCGGGGATCGGCCACCGAATCGCCGAACTGCCCTTCCGGGCCGCGAACCCGGATCGCCGAGTCCCGCTCGAGGTTGTTGGGCAGGAACACGCCCTTGCTGACGTGGCTCATCACGACCTGGCCGCGCCGGCCGTGGTCCACGGTCTCCCCCGTCCCGGGATCGACGACCCGGAACATCACGACCGGGGTGTACGGGTCGTAGATCACCTGGTCGCCGGCGCCGGTCCCGGCGCGTTCGGCCGCCCCTTCCAGGATCATGGCGCTGTTGTACCGGCTCACCATGCGCACCTGCGGGAAGTACACCTGCGACAGTTCGAACCGCTCGTCGGCGGTCATGTGCGCGCCGCCCCAGAACACCACGGCCACCTTGGCGTTGATGAGTTCGACGAGGCGGGGACGGCCGGCGCACGCGCGCAGGATCGGCGGGGTGATCACCACCAGGCCGACGTGCTGGGTTTCGAGCACGTGCTCGATCTGGTCCAGCACGTGGTCCACATAGGACTTCACCTGGTCCTGCTCACCGCGGCTGATCAGCTTCTTGACCCAGCGAGGGTCCACGTCGATGGAGAACTTGATGGTGTTCTGCTTCTTCACCACGTCGTCGTACTGGCCGCCGATCTTGTGCGGCCCGGTCGGCGTCGCGATGAGGATGTTGCCGGGTTCCCGCCCGGCGAACACGGGACCGGCGAGCATCCGGTTGATCGAGCTCTCGAACCAGTCGGGCATGAGGATCACGCGTTTGGGCGCGCCGGTGGTCCCGCCGGTCTCGAACACCTTGGGCGCCGGCGGGTGGGGGCCGTAACCGCGCGGGATGAGGTCCTCGACGGGAATCCCCCGCAGCTCGTCGACGACGTTGGGGAACAACGTCAGGTCCTCGTAACCGCGCACGTCACGGATCGGGTCGAAGTCGAGGGTCTTGGCGCGCTCGAGCCAGAACCGCGAGCCGGTCTCGGTGCCGAAGTGCCATTCGAGTGCGGTCCTGAGGTACCCCTCGGGGTCGGTCGGTCGGACCGCCGGGTCCAGCACCGCCCACCGCTTGTCGGCCAGGACGCCGGTCATGTAGAACCTCCGTTGTTCCGGATGTGACCCACCGATTCCCAGGTCCGGGCCCGCTCCGCCGGCCACGCGACGTCCGTGACCAGGTTGAGCGCGGTGGCCAGCTCCAGGACCTGCTTCGCCCGGGCGAGCATGGGCGGGCCGATCATCTTCCCCTGCGACGTGATGCTGATCGACCTGCTCTCCAGCGCTGCGAGGTCCACGGCGGCGCAGATCTCCAGCGCGTCGTCGATCTCGTTCGTGGTCGGGGTGTAGACGTCATGGATGACGGGGATCTGCGCCGGGTGGATCGCCATGCGGCCGAGGAACCCGAGCCGGCGGCCGTGCTTGCTGGTGACCAGCAGCCCGCGCAGATCGCGGGGCTCGGCGTACACGCTCTGGCACGGATTGGGCAGTCCGGCCGCCCGCGCGGCGACGATCACCCGGGCCCGGCTGGTGTCCATGGTCGGTCCCTCGGCGGTGGTGCTGAGGTCGGCCCGCAGATCGGACTCGCCGAGGCCGAGCATCGTCACCTCGGGCGACGCGGTGGCCAGCGCGAACGCGTGTTCCAGCGCGACCGCCGATTCGATGAGCACGTGGATCCTCGCCGGGTGTCCCAGCTCCCGCAGCACCGCGGCGACGCGCCGGACGTCGGCGGGCGAGTCCACTTTGGCCACCCGTACCCCGGCGAGCGCGGGACCCGCGACCGCGCGGACGTCGTCCTCACACAGGCCCGACGACATCGGGTTGACCCGCACGTAGGTGGGCTTCGCGGCGGGCGTGGCCATGGCCTCGGCGACGATCTCGCGGGCCTCGAGCTTGCGCGGGCCCGGGACGGCGTCCTCCAGGTCGAGGATCACCGCGTCGGCCTCGGTGTCGTAGGCGCGCACGATCCGGTCCGGGTGGTGACCGGGCACGTACAGGCAGCTGCGGAACACCCGGTGCCTTGCGTGGTCGTCGGTCATGCTCCGGCCTCCCCGGCCGTCGGGCGGGCGGGCGTGACGGAGCCGCACACGTCCTCGGTGTGAGCGCCGATCGGCGGGCCGGCCCAGTCGATCCGGCCCGGAGTGGCCGACAGACGGAACGGGACCCCGGGCATGCGCACCGAGCCGAGCTCGGCGTCGGGCACGTCCACGGTGAGACCGCGGGCCCGGAACTGCGGATCGGCCAGCACGTCGTCGACCTCGTAGACGGGGGCGACGGCCGCTTCGGCCGCCTCGAAGGCGTCCACGACCTCGTCCCGGCCCCGGGCGGCGATCCACGGCCGGATCGCGTCGTCGATCACCGCACGGTGCTCGGCCCGGCCGACCCCGGTGGCGAACCACGGCTCATCGCCCAGATCGGGGCGGCCCACCAGCCGCACGAGGCGTTCGGCGACCGAGTGCGCCGGGGCGGAGACCGCGACCCAGCGGTCGTCCGCGCAACGGTAGACACCCCGGGGCGCGCTGTTGCTGGACCGGTTGCCGATCCGTTCGGGCTTGAGGCCGAGGTGTTCGTACACGGTGAGTTGGGCTCCCAGTGAGCCGATGAGTGTCTCGGTGATGGCGATGTCCGCGACCTGGCCGGTGCCGATCACGTCGCGGGCGCGCAGTGCGATCAGCACCGCGAGGGCCGCGTGCAGGCCGGCGATGGCGTCGCCGAGCGGGAACGCCGGGAGCGCGGGCGGCCCGCCGGGTTCACCCGACATCGCCGCCAGCCCGCTCATGGCTTCCGCCAGCGTGCCGAAGCCGGGACGGTGGGCGTACGGACCGTCCTGTCCGAAGGCGGTGACCCTGGCCAGCACCAGCCGGGGGTTGACCTCGGCGAGCACCTGCGGCCCCAGGCCCCAGCGTTCCAGGGTGCCCGGCCGGAAGTTCTCGATGAGGGCGTCGGCCCCGGCGGCGAGCCGGCGGAACCGCCGCGCGTCCTCAGGCTCGTGCAGGTCCAGTACCACGCTCTTCTTGTTGCGGCTCAGCACCTTCCACAGCAGCGGGACGTCGTGGTGCGTGTGGCCGAAGCGGCGCAGCGGGTCGCCCGAGGGCTGTTCCACCTTGATGATCTCGGCGCCGAAGTCACCGAGCAGTCTCGCGGCGAACGGTCCCGCGAACAGCGTGGAGGCGTCGATCACGGTGAGCCCGGCCAGTGGCGCCGCGGGAGCGGGCCCGGCCGGCCTGCCGAATTCGGTTCTGCCGCGCGGACTCGTCATGCAGACCCTCCCCTCCCGTCGGTGGATCAGGGCGAAATTACGTAAGTTCGCCGGGAAAGGTCAAGGTCGTGCAGGCCGCATCATTCTCGGGCGCGTTTTCGACTGCGTTTTCCGCGCGGTTGAACACCGGCTTCGGCATAACGGAACATCCGGGCACACGGAGCCGGTTGTCCCCCGGGAGTTCGATTCCACCAGATCGGGTAGTGGCAGCGGCATCACCAATTCTGACTGTTTCGAGTCGCTGGCCCTCGCAGGCGTTGGCGGGTCGCGGTGGCGCAAATAAGCTGGCAACACCGCCACGTCCCCGCAGATCACGCGCGAAACGCCGGCCCTCCGACACGACCAGGAGTCCCATGTCCCAGCACGAGGCGCCCGGCTGGCCGAGCGAAGAACCGCCGGCCTTCGCGGGCTGCGAACCGACTGCCTGGCTGTCGGGACAGCTGGCCGCGAGTACCGTCCGCCGCATCCGCGTCAGCTCACTCAACCTCGATTTCACCTTACGGCAGGACCGGGTGAACATCGAACACGTGCAGATCCTCGCCGGGATCACCGAAGAACTGCCACCGATCGTCGTGCACGATCCATCGGGCCGGGTCCTGGACGGAATTCACCGCGTCCACGCGGCCTTGGCGCAGGGGCGGAGCCATATTTCCGCCATCGTGTACAGCGGTTCGGACGAGGACGCTTTCGCCGTGGCCGTCCGGCTCAACACGGCACACGGGCTGCCGCTCTCGCGCGCGGAGCGAATCGCCGCCGCGCAGCGGATCCTGCGTACCCACCCGCGGTGGTCCAACCGCATGATCGCCGGGGTCACCGGGCTGGCGGAGTCGACCGTCCGGGTGCGGCGCCGCGACCTTCCCGAAGCCGAACCCGGACCCGGGCCCCGCTCCTGCTCCCGGGTCGGCCGCGACGGCCGCGTCCGGCCGGTGAACGCCGCCGAGGGGCGACTGCGGGCCGGCCGGCTGCTCGCCGAGCGCCCGACCGCGTCGGCGCGGGAGATCGCGCGCCAGGCAGGAGTCTCGCCGAACACCGTGCTCGACGTGCGGCGCCGGCTCGCCGAGGGCCGGGAACCGGTGCCGGTCCAGGCCCGAGGCGGCGAGGCCGGTGCGCCGGCGGCCCCTCGCCCGACCGGGCCCGGCGACCTGGAGAAGGTCACCACGGCCGTGCTGGCCGGTCTGATGGCGGATCCCTCGATCCGGCTCAACGACCGCGGGCGGTTCCTGATCCGCTGGATGCGGGCCAACCGGGAGGCGCTCAGCACCCGGTCCGACGTCGCCTGCGCGATCCCCGACCACTGGTTGGTCCCGGTGGCCAAACTGGCCCGGGCGTATTCGCTGTTCTGGCAGGAGCTGGCCCGGGAACTGGAACACCGGTCGGCAAAACCGCCCGTCCGGAGCGCGGACCCGGTCCTCGGACCACCCGGCCTGCCGTAGTTGTCCGGCGGGATCAAAGCGCCGAACGCAGCAGCCCGGTGATCGTCGCCGGCCCGGTGTCCGAAGCCAGCCCGGTCACCAGGGCGGCGAGTTCACCGGCCACCGCGTCGTCCACCGCGCGCCGCGCGTTCATACGGAACTTGGCCGTCAGGTCCGCGGCGGACAACGGATTCTCCGGGCCGCCCAGGTTGTGCCGGACCCGTTCCTCGAGCACGGCGCCGTCGGTGAGCCGCACGGTGAGCACGGCCGGGAACTGGTGCGGGAAGATCCGTGTGCACTCCGGGTCGGCCACCGGGGTCACCCGCGCGGCCAGCGCGAGGCGTACCGGATCGGCCACCGCGGTGTCGGTGAAGTCGGTGTGGGACAGGCCGAGGCCGCCACCGCCGAGCAACGCGGCGGCCACCGTGTACGGCCCGCTGAACGCGCCGTGGTAGCCGGACAGCGGCCGGCGTTTGTTCTCGAGCGGCTCGGCGATGGTGCGCAGCACCGGTTCGGGCACGCCGAGGGTGAGTTCGGTGATGGTGGCGGGGTTGACCCCGCGCCGCCGGATCCGCAACGCGGCCTCCACCCCGGCGTGGGTGAAGTGGTTGCAGGGATAGGGCTTGACGAAGATCCGGTCGCTCTCCCATCGCTCGCCGAGGTCCCGGGTCACCGCTTCGAGGTCGAACCGGTCGCCGCAGAACGCGCGCAGCAGGCCGAACCGGCCCTCCAGCACGGTCGGCGGCCCGGTGATCCCGTTCGCGGCGAGCGCCGCGGCCACCACCCCGGCGTGCGCCGCCCAGCCGCAGTGGATCCGTTTGACCGTGCCGCCGGTCCGGTTGGCCTCGATGACCCCGGACCCCATACTGCACGCGATGCCGATGGCCGAGGTCAGCCGAGCGGCGCTCAGTCCGCGCAACATCCCGGCCGCGACGGCGGCGCCGACCGTGCCGCAGATCGCGGTGGCGTGCTGGCCGCGGTCGAAGAACACCGAGTTCGCGTTCTCCTTGTCGTAGCCGGCCATGCCCAGCCGGCAGGTCACCTCGACCCCGACGGCCACGGCGTCGCAGAAGGCGGGCCCGGACGCGTCGGTCTGCTCCGCGACGGCCAGCGCCGCCGGCACGACCGCGGCCGACGGGTGCAGCACCGAGGGCAGGTGTGTGTCGTCGAAGTCCAGGCAGTGCGCGAGCGTGCCGTTGACCAGTGCGGCCGACGGCGCGGGCATGCGGGCGGCCGAGCCGATCGCGGTGGCCTGCGGCGAACCGCCCCACTCCCCCACGGTGGCCGCGACGACCTCGGCCGGCCGCTGCGAAAGCGCGGCGAGGCAGTTGCCGAGCAGGTCCAGGACCCGGCCGGCGACGTCGCTTCGCCGGGCGGCGGGCAGTCCGTCCTTCGCGACGCGTCCGGCCAGCGCGCCCAGCCGTTCGGCCGGGGTCACGCGCCCACCACGGCGATCGGCCGGATCGGGGAACCGGTGCCACCGACGATGCGCAACGGTGAGACCACGAGGGGAAACTCCGTGAGACCGGACGCGGCGATCTCTTCCAGGTTGAGGTGTTCCATCAGGTAGATGCCGTGCTCGACCAGCAGCAGGCGGTGCACCGGCAGCGTCCGGTGGCCTTCGCCCGGCGGGATCCGCTCGTAGGCCGTCGTGTCGGCGCCGGTGGCCACGATGCCCTGCGCGGCCAGCCATTCGGCCGCGTCCTCGGTCACGCCGGGAACGCCGGTGGCGTGACCCAGGTAGGTCTGCGGGCTCGCGAAGTGGGCTGCCCATCCGGTCCGCACCAGCGCGACGTCGCCGGGGCGGGGCAGGGCGCCGGCGTGCTCGGCGGCCTCCAGCAGGTCCTCCCGCGTGACGCCGTAGCCGGGCTCGAGCACGTCCACCCCGAGCACGGCGGCGACGTCCAGCAGCACCGCCCGCGTGACGAGCGGCGGGATCTGCTCGGCGCCGAGTTCGGTGAACGCACCGCCGCGCTGGGCCTTCTCCGCGTCCACGCCGCCGTGCAGCCTGCCGTCCTGGCTGACGTGCGACAGCGCGTCGATGTGCGTGCCCACGTGCCCGCCGGTGACGATCACCTCGCTGCTGGCCGAGCCGCCGTCCGGCCGGCGCAGGTCCCCGTGCCGGCGCGCCAGCGCCATCCGGAAACCCGGGTGGTTCGGGGAGCAGGGCATGCCGGTGAACAGCGGCTGTCCCAGCTCGATCGTGCGCACGCCCTTGGCCAGCACGGCCAGCAGCGCGCTGGTTCGCGCGTCCGTCATGGATCAACTCCCGGGATCTGCACGGCGGCCGGCCGCGGTCGCACGCCGGCTGCGAGCGTGCTCAGCGGATGGGTTCGGCTCCCTGCCCGCCCAGTCGGCGCGCCAGGAGGTCGATCACTTCTCTGCTGTGGTCGACAAGGTAGAAGTGACCGCCGCCGAACACCTCCAGCTCCGTCGGCCCGGTGGTGTGCTCCGCCCAGGCCCGCGCCTCGTCCAGGGTGACGCGAGGGTCCTCGTCGCCGACGAGCACCGTCACCGGGCAGTCGAGGCGCGTATCGGGATCGTGCCGATAGCGTTCGATGGCGCGATAGTCGCCGCGCACGGCCGGGAGGATCAGGGCGAGCACTTCCGGATCGGTCAGCATGGACTGGTTGGGCCCGCCGAGGCCCTGCAGTTCCGCCACGATCTGCGCGTCGGTGCCCCGGTGCACCTGCTCGTCGCGGTACCGGGAGGGCGCGCGCCGGCCCGAGGCGAACAACCGCACAGGCGCGGGCAGCCCCGCTTCCCGCATCCGCAGCGCCACCTCGTAGGCGAGCACCGCGCCCATGCTGTGGCCGAACAACGCCAGCGGCCGGTCGGCGAGCTGCCGCAGCGCCGCGAAAACGCGGTCCGCGTACTCGGGCACGTTGTCGATGCCCGGTTCGTTCCGCCGGGCTTGGCGGCCTGGATACTGCACGGCCATCACCTCGACGCCGGGACCGAACGCCTTGGCCAGCGGGAAGAAGAAGCTCGCCGAGCCACCGGCGTGCGGCAGGCAGACCAGGCGCACCGCCGCGCTCGGGGCCGGGTTGAACGTCGACACCCAGTTCTGGAAATACGCAGCCGAACCCGTCACGTCGAATTGCCCCTTCGATACGGCGTGTTGTGTTGTTTCGCCGCACCGCGAGACTAGGCCGCGACAGTGGCGGCAGGGCATCCTTCGGTATGGTAGTTCCGGCTCTGTCACCACTGACCGGGAGCGGTCGGGTGATCGCCGCCACGGCCACCCGGCCCGGCGCAGGACGGAAAGCCGCCGTTGCCCGGCTCCGGGACCAGCACCGGGGCGCGGCCGTCGGACCCAACCTGCCGCGGAGGGCGATCGGCCCGTCCGGCCAACGGATCCGGATTCCCCTCGGCACACGGCCGGATGCGTGAACGGCCCCTTGCGTGGTCGACAAGCCACTGGTTTAGTGACAACCGGTTGTCACCCGGCCATCACCGAGCGCACCTCGTCGCCAAGGTCGCGGCGCCGGCGGTGTCCGACTCGGGGGGTCGTCGGCGCCCTGTGCACGTCCGGTGCGCGAAGCCGGACCAACGCGTGCTGGCCGTGACCGGCGACGCGCGCCGGATGGACCCGGTCGGCCGCAAGGTCCTGTCCACCCGGCAAGCACGTCACGCGGCCGGTTGATCAACCGGACCGGGCCGGCGGCCGGAGCGGCGTGGTGGGACGTCGGCAACGCCAGGCCGGCGGCCGATCGCGCAGGCGCGTCGGTGACCGCGAAGTCCTTGCGGGCACGGGACGTCTAGCCGATGGCGCAGGCGTCCCTGGCGCCGGTCCCGGTCCCACCCCGGTAGCCACCTGACAACTTACGGAGACATCCATGTCCCAGCAGGCCAACGAAGCGATGGCCGAACGCCTCATCGACCTGTACAACACCGACGTGCACGCCATGATCGACCAGTGCTACCCGGACGACCTCCGGATCAAGGTCAACGGTGTCCTCGCCATCACCGACCGCGACAAGTTCCACACAGTGGAATCCGAGGTCCTCGGCATCGCGCCCGACCGCCGGGCCGCGATCACCCGGCTGCTGCACACCGGCGACGACACCGTCACCGTCGAAGGCACCTGTACCTTCACCGACACCGAATCCGGCTCGATCCGCCGCACCTATTGGTGCTCGATCTGGACCATCACCGACGACCTCGTCACCGCCGACAGCACCTACCTCGACGCCTCCGTGTGGACCGCGAACGGGTCCGGATCCACGCACTCGCCGGGCGCGGGCCGCACCCGCCACAGCGATTCTCCCGGCCCGACAGCCGCGCCCACCTCTCCTCCGGCCCCTTGAGCGTCTTCACACCCGTCACGTCGCTGTCGCATCAGCTGATCCGTGCTCGGCACGGCGGGGTCACAGTGCGCCGCGCGGCGCGGGCGGCCCGAGGACGTCGGTCGGCTACAGGTCCGGCCGGGAACGGGACGTGCCGGCGCTGCTGCCCGAAGTCCGGCTGCACGGGGACCCGGTGACCGTCAACGAGCGGGGAGAGAGCCGGACCCGCCGCCCCGCCAACGTGCTGCGCCGCGACTGGGCCGCGGCGTTCGCCGGCGCTCACGGCCGCGGACCGGGACGGGTTGTCGGGGAGCACGCCGCCCGGCGGCGCGGCCGGTGCCGCAGGGGTCAGCGCAGCTGGAGGTAGACCCAGCCGCCGTCGGTGTCGAGGTTGGTGTCGTCGTCGGTCGTTCTGGCGTAGGAGACCCGTATGCGCAAGCTCGTCGGGCCGCTCCAGCTTCCGGTGCCCAGGGTGAACCGGTGGGTGCTGGACGCGGACAGCTCCGCGGCGGAGGTGCCGGACACCATGAGCCAGGCGCCCTGCTCCCACTCCTGCACGGTGCAGGACACCTGCTCGCCGGGCTTGGCGGGGGTGACCGCGGCCGTGAGGCCGATGGGGGAGCCGACATGGTAGAGACGGTAGGTGTGGCCGTTGATCGTGGTCGCGCCGTAGGAGCCGGTCAGGGTCTCGGTGATGCCGACGTACACGGGGGCGTTGCGGTCGGCGGTGGCCGGTGCGTAGCGGTAGTCGCCGGGGAACCGGGCGCTGAAGGTGGAGCTGTGCGGCAGGTGGTAGCGGACGGTGAGGTCGCCGTGCGCGTCGACGGTGCCGGAGTGGATCAAGGTGGTGGCGCCGCCGTAGGGGTGGGCGTAGATCTCGACGGAGCGGCCGTTGTACGTGGTGCCCAGGTGTGCGGTGACCGTGGCCGTGGAGCCGTTGGCGTAGCTGGAGCGGTCGGTGGTGATCGACAGCTGCGGCGTGAGGCGGGAGACCTGGACGGTCGCCGTTCCGGCGGCCGGGTTCCGGCCGGCGTCGCCGGCGAAGGAGGCGGTGTAGGTGGTCGGTCCGCCGGTCGGCACGGTGTCGGTCACGCTGAACGTGCCGTCCACGCCGACCTTCGCGTCGGGCAGGGGGTAGCCGTCGGGGTGGGCGAGGTTGGTCTTGATGACGTGCACGACGCTGCCGGCCGCGTAGGGCGGGTGGTCGAGGGTGCCGGTGAGGTGGACCGCGGCGCCGCGTGCGGCGGTCCGGGGTGCGGTGAGCGTGACGCGGGGCGTGGACGGGCCGACCGTGACGGTGTCCTGCCCGGTGGAGCCGGTGTGCGCCGGGTCGCCGTCGTAGGTGACGGCGTACTGCCAGGCGCCGGGCAGCGGGACGTCGTCGCTGAGGGTGAACGCCAGGCAGTGAAAGCCGTTGTCGTCCTCGGAGCCGGTCGCGGTGAGGGCGGGCAGGGTGGTGCCCGGGTCACCGGGGCCCGTCCGGACGACGTGGACGCTCTCGCCGACGCCGAAGGCGTTGACACCGCAGACGGAGACGGGGAGCGTGATGGCCCGGTCGGTGGCCGGGGCGGTGGCGGGAGCACCGAACGACACGTAGGTGTCGCCGAGTTCGGGACCGTCGAGGGTCTCCAGGTGCGGC
The DNA here is from genome assembly GCF_027947535.2 of Streptantibioticus silvisoli. Taxonomy (GTDB): domain Bacteria; phylum Actinomycetota; class Actinomycetes; order Streptomycetales; family Streptomycetaceae; genus Streptantibioticus_C; species Streptantibioticus_C silvisoli. The sequence continues at coordinate 50,865 of NZ_JAAGKO020000014.1, read as the reverse complement.
CCGCCGTCGTCGTAGAAGCGGTAGACCGCGCTGTCGTCCGGTGCCCAGGCCAGGGCCGTCGTCCCCTGGCCCGGGTAGCGGCGCAGTTCTTCCGGGGTGACCGGGCCCGCGGTGTGGACGGCGGTGTCGTCGGCGGTGTAGGCGAGCGTCCCGTCGGCGGCGAGGGCGAACCTGCTGTCGTCCCCGGCGGGAAAGGTGGGGTAGTACCTGCCGTCCCTGCTCAGGTCGCTCAGGTCGAGCACGCCGTCGCCGGCGGAGAACACGTGCTTACCGTCCGGGGCGATCTCCAGCGGGCCCGGGTCGCCGGGCGCCGAGGCGGTGAGCCGGGGAACGCCCGTGCTGATGTCGTAGACGGCCGCCTCCGGGGAGCCGTCGGGCGCGGCGGAGGTCACGAGGGTGCCGGGGGCGGCGGGCGAGGTCTGCGGATCCTGCGCGCCGGCCACCGGGGTCAGGACGGCCGGTGACGCGGTGCCACCGGGGGCGGGGTCGAGCGAACCGATGCCGCCGCCGTCCGCCCCCGTGTAGGTGAACCACACCCGGCCGCCCGACACCGCGACCGCGGTGGGCGCCGTGCCGGTGCCGGTGGCGTACAGCGCGGTCCGGGTCAGCGTGGCGGTGTCGACCGCGGCGATCCGGCCGTCGTCGCCGCGCGCCACGTAGACGGTCGAGCCGTCTGCGGACAGTGCGATGCCGCCGGTGCCGGGTTCGGGGAGCGTGGCCAGTTCGGCGCCGGTCAGGTCGGTGACCAGCAGGTCGCCGTCCTGCCGCAGGAAGAGGTGGCCGGCGGCGTCGTCCACCAGGGCCTGTGTGACGGACGTTCCGGGCAGTGCCGTGCTGTCGGCGGCACTGGCCTGCGCGGTCGGCAGGCCGGCTGTGACGATGCCGGCGACGAGTGTGACCGCGCTCGCGAGCGCGGCCCGGCGGATGGCCATGGGTCCCCCTGGATGCGGACGCGTGGCGCCCGTCTCCCCCGGACCGCCCGCGGCTCCCCAGCCGCTCACGCGTGACTGCGCGGACCTTAACACGTGCGATATGGGACGTTGTTGCCTGCGCGCAGACGAACGGGGGGCTCCGCCCACCGGCGGACCGCCCTCCAGGTATTCACGAAGGTACCCGTTCGTGCATACTGGGGGGCATGGCTGACACCACCGTGAAGGTTGACTCCGAGACGCGTGACCGACTGGCCGCCCTGGCCGAGGCGAACGGGCAGAGCCTGCGCGCCTACCTGGCCACCCTTGCCATGGAGGAGCAGAACCAGCTGCGGCTCCGGCACGCCACCACGTACTTCCGTGACGCGGTCGGCCGGCCGGGCCTGGCCGACGCGTTCGCCGAGGCGTTCCCCGACGACGCGCCGGCCGGTACCGGGCGGACGGCGGCCTGACCGTGGAACTGCACGTCGACGTCCGCTGGCTGCTCGACCGCCAGGAGGACCTCCTCGGCAACCAGCTCGGCGTCCGGGACTACAGCGGGCTGGTCGCCGCCGTGGCGCGGCACCGGGTGAACACCCCGAAGCTCGGCGACGAGCCCGACGCGTACTGGCGCGCCGCAGCCCTCCTGGAGCAGCTGGTCCTGCTGCGCCCCCTGCCGGCGCGGAACGCGTACTACGCGTACGGCGTGGCGGTCGCCTACATCCGGGCCTGCGGACAGGAGATCGACGGTGACTTCGAACCCTGGCGAGGGCTGATCACCGACATCCGCACGCTGAGCCTGACGGTCTACGACGTGGCGGAACGGCTGCGCAAGATGATCCCCGGTCCGGCGACGGGCCCGTAGGCGCCCCCGGCGGGTCAGGAGACCGAGAAGGGACCCGTGGTGGCCGTGCAGTGGATCTGGCCGGCGGCCTGGGTGTAGCAGCCGGCGCCGGGGGTGGCGGTCGTGTTCGGCGGGGCGAAGAACAGCACGTTGTTGTTGATGCCCCAGGCCGGCCCGGTGTACAGCACGACCGTGCCGGTGGTCGAGTTGGTGTAGGCCGTGTCGTCGTACGAGCTGCCCGGGTAGTAGGCGATGCTCTGGCCCCAGACGTACACCGCGCTGGCGCCCTGCATGCGCAGGGAGAGGTCACAGCTGGCCACGCCGGTCCAGGACGCGCCGTGCAGCGGGGGGTTGGGGGCGCCGATGCCGGTGGGCGTGTAGACCCGGCAGGTGTACACGTGGCCGGTGGTGTTGTCGGTGAACGTCGTGACGGCCGTGCCCGGCGGGTCGTCGGCCGGTGTCACGTGCTGGGGAGCCGCCTGCCGGGGAGCCGCCTCGGAGACCCCGGCGGTGCCCGCCAAGAGCATGGCGGCGGCGCCGAGCACGGCGGCGGAACTGATGATCCTACGGCGGAGCGAACGCTGCATGGCGCGGATTCTCCTTCGGCAGGGACGACTGACCAGCCTGTGGACCGTTCCCAGGGGCTCTTGGATCGATCCAACGGCCCTCGGCGCAGCATCCTGCTTCCGCTGCTGCGGGAGTGTCAAAGGTGCCCCGCTCGGCAACCGCTGGTATCGGCCATCCCCCTGGCCCGCAGCCAGGCGCATGGGCGTCGCGGTGGCGTCGGTCGCCCATCCGGGCTCGTCCGCCACGGCGGGTGCCACGGCGCGTGCCCCGGAAGCGGACGGCGTGCCGTCGGCGTCGGGACGCCGGCCGTGCGGCCGCGGTCGTGCAGGCCGCCGGCCGCCGGTTCGGCGATGCCGGGGGACCCGTCGTGTCAGGGGGGGTGAACGGCGGCCCGCGAGCAATGCCCTCCGCAGCGGCGTCACTCGCACCGGCCACCCCGGTCCGCTTGACCGTGGCGGAGTCCTCCCTGAGCCCGCGGACCGCGTCCGCCAGGACCCGGCGCCGGCGCAGGTCCACCCCCGGTCGCATGCGCCGGTGCACGCCCGCGCGGCCGGCGCGGGTCGTCGTGATCAGCCCCGCCGCGCGTAGCGCCGCGGGCTTGCGCGGGCCCCAGCAGGCTGTTCGAGGACTGCGTCGCCGCGTCGCGGTCGCGACCGCAGGACCTGATCGGCCCGGCGTCCGGGGCTGACGCGTGGCGCGGTGTCCGCCGGACGCGTTGCTGCCTCGTTGGGATCACTGCTTCCCTGCGGTAGAAGGGCCGTTGCGCCGTCAGAACGGACTGGGTGAGGATTTGCGCAAGCTGTGGGCCGGTTACGCGGTCAGTGCCGCGGGCAGCGCGGTCGGCTCGGGGGCGCTGCCGTTGATCGCGCTGCCGACCCTGCACGCCTCGACGTTCCGGGTGTCGCTCCTGGCGGGGCTGTCGGCGGTCGCCAGTGCGGCGATCGCGCTGCCGCTCGGTGTGCGGGTCGGGTACCGCCACAAGCGTCCGGTGATGATGACCGCGGAGCCGGCGGCCGTCACTCCCGGGCCCGAGGCGGCGGCACGGGACTGACGTCGGCGCCGCGTTCCGCCCCATTGAGCCAGACTCCGTTCTCGCGGACGGAGCCGGTGCGGGCATGCGACACCCGCACGAGAACCTCCGGCGTAACACCCGCACGGGGGTGCCCGTCGTGGCACCCCTTTCGGTGACCGCAGACCGGCGCAATACCCGCACCGGTGGTCAGGAGACGGCGATCAGTCTGCCGGGGGTGGCTGCTGTGCCGGTGGGTTCGCTGTCGAGGGCGGGGTCGCAGACGAGTAGCGCGAGGTGCAGGTCGCGCAGGCGTGAGGAGGGGTCCAGGCCGAGTTCGTTGATGAGTGCGGCGCGAAGGCGCTGGTAGACGCCGAGGGCTTGTGCTGTGCGGCCCGAGCGGTGCAGGGCGAGCATCAGGTGGGCGTGGAGGTTTTCGTTGAGGGGAAACTCCACGACGAGTGAGGACAGTTCGCCGATGGCCTGGTGGTGGCGGCCCAGGCGCAGGTCGGCTTCGATGCGTTGTTCCAGGGCCACCAGGCGGCTCTCGCGCAGCCGTACCGTTTCGGCCTCCAGCAGTGGGCCGGGGGCGATGTCGACCAGGACGTCGTCGCGCCACAGGGCGAGTGCCTCGCTGAGGGTGTCGGCGGCCTTCTCGTTCTCCCCGCGGGCCAGGGCCTGCCGGCCCTGGACGCACAGCTGGTCGAAGCGGCGCAGGTCCATCGCGTCGCCGGACAGGTGGAGGCGGTATCCGCCGGGCCAGGTCGACAGCACCCGCTTGGCCTCCACCATCCCGCCGGGCAGGACCTTCGCCAGGAGCTTCCGCAGCAGCAGGATGTACGTCTGCAGGGTCGTGGCCGCGCTCGGCGGCGGCTGTTCGCCCCACAGCTCCCTCATCAGCGCCGGGGTGGAGACCACGTGGTTGGCGTGGAGCACCAACAGGGCCAGCACCTTCCGCGGCTTGGGAGCCGTGGGAACGGTCGAGCGGCCGTTGACTTTCACATCGAGCGTCCCAAGAACCCTGGCTATCACTACGCCCCCTGAATCGGATAATCCGTCGGCCACAGTCGCCGAATTCCCAAGTTGAGCACGATCGCGAAATGATTCAGCACGCCCGAGAACGGGACACCAACTCACGAATATATTTACCCCGCACACATATTCGGGGGGAATTTGTTTTCGGCGTTCCGTGTTCACGCCATTTCATACCCCGGAAGCACCGGGCCGAACCCGAAGATAGCACGTTTTTTTGATTTCAAGACCCCCTGAGCACTCGTCACGCGATATCACACACGGTAGTCAATTCCCGGCCGCGAACAACACCCCTACGACACCCCAGCACCCGCACACCGACCACCCGACGACAAGCCGGCCGGCCTCTCCCGGGCACACCGGCGACCCGACGACAGCCCGGTAACGGGCAACCACCGGGGCGCCGGTGGTGGGGGCGCCGGGCGATCACCGGTACGCAGGCGGTCCGGCTGCGGCCCCACCCACGAACCGCCTGCGGATCACACGCGCTCGCGTGCGGAGCGACTGCAGACCGCCTGCCTACGGACCGCGGGACCGCACCCGACCGCGCGGGGCCGGTTCCGCCAGCGGTTCCGCCGCCGGTCCCGGCCCCGCAGGGGTCCGTTCAGACCCCGGCCGCCAATGACGTGTTGACCGCTTCCAGGAACCTGCGGGGGGTGTCGGCCTCGGCCAGCGTCTCGTCGCCGAGGTCGATGCCGTAGGTGCGCTGGACGCGGCCCGCGGTCTCCAGCAGGGCCAGCGAGTCGTAGCCCAGATCGGCGAAGGGCGTATCGCCGATCTCACCGCCGAGGTCGACGGCCTCGTCCTCCCCGGCGCTGGCGCGCAGGATCTCCACGAACTCCTCCATGGTCAGTTGCTTCACGGTGTGGTCCCCTCCTGGATGGCTCCCGCGCCGCGGAGCACCACGGCGCTGTTGAACCCGCCCTGGCCCCGGGCCAGAACGAGTGCGGTACGTACCTGGTGCGGCCGGGCCCGCCCGGTGACCAGGTCGATACGGTGACCGGCCGCGGCAGCCGCGACCGGTCCGGCCGGCGGCAGCAGCCCGTCGCGCATGGCCAGCAGCGCGGTGACCACGTCCAGCGGCCCACTGCCCGCCCCCAGCCGCCCGGTCATCGCCTTGGGCGCGCAGACCGGCACACCGCCGTCCCCGAACAGCCCGCGGATCACCTCGGCCTCCTGCGCGTCCGCCACCGGCGAACCGGCCGCATCGGCGAAAACCGCGTCCACCTGCCCGGGGGTGATCCCGGCGTCGTCCAGGGCGAGTTCGGCGGCCCGGCGCAACGCCGGCGGGCGGCCGCTGCCCGGCGGCGGATCGAACGTGGCGGCGTGCCCGGCGACCGTCCCGTACCCGGTAACGCCCCGGGCCGCGGCACGGTCCGCGTCCTCCATCACCACGATCGCACCGCCCTCACCCGGCAGATGACCGCGCGCACCGGCCGCGAACGGCAGGTACCCGGCGCCAGGATCCGCCGCGGTACTGACCTGACCGGTCGCCAGGTGAGCAACCCAGCCCCACGGACACAACGTGCTCTCCACCGCACCGCTGACCATCGCCGCAGTGCCGTTTCGGATCATCCGCCGCGCCTGGCCCAGCGCGTCCAGCCCGCCGGCCCCGTCGGAGACCAGCACCCCGCACGGACCACGCATACCGTTGCGGATCGAGATCTGCCCGGTATTGACGGCGTAGAACCAGGCGAACGACTGATACGCGCTGACGTGCTGCGGGCCCTTCGCCCACAAGTTCTGCAACTCGCGCTGCCCGAACTCGTAACCCCCGGCCGCACTGGAGGTGACCACCCCCACGTCATAACCATCGTCCGCCCGCACCAGCCCCGCCTCGGCCAGCGCCCAGTCCGCCGCCACCAGCGCCATCCGCGTCACCCGGTCCGTCTGCGGCAGCAACCGCCCCGGCAGACAACCCGCCGGATCGAACTCCTCATCCCGCACCTCACCGGCCAGCACCGCCGGATAACCCCCCGGATCGAACCGCGTCACCCGCCGGATACCACTGACCCCACCCAACGCGGCCGCCCAGAACTCCTCCGTACCAACCCCGTTCGGCGCCACCACCCCCAGCCCCGTCACCACCACCTCAGGAGTCCTCATGCCGTCCTCCCCCCGGGCCGGGTGAGCACCATCGCGCTCTGGAAGCCGCCGAACCCGCTGCCCACGCTGAGTACCGCGTCCACCTGCTTGTGGCGGGCGACCAGGGGGATGTAGTCGAGGTCGCAGTCGGGATCGGGTTCGTTGAGGTTGGCGGTCGGCGGCAGCACGCCGTGCTGGATCGCCAGCGCGCAGCAGGCGATCTCCAGCGCCCCGATCGCCCCCAGCGAGTGGCCGATCATCGACTTGATCGAACTCATCGGCACCGCGTACGCGTGCTCGCCCAGCGCCCGCTTGACCGCCGCCGTCTCGTGCCGGTCGTTCTGCTTCGTGCCCGAGCCGTGCGCGTTGACGTACCCGATATCGGCCGGCACGGTCCCGGCCTGCGCCATCGCCGCCCCGATCGCCTCGGCCATCTCCGCGCCATCGGCCCGCAACCCCGTCATGTGGTACGCGTTGCCGCGGTTGGCGTACCCGGCGATCTCCGCGTACACGAACGCCCCGCGCCGCCGTGCCGCCGTGTACTCCTCCAGCACCAGAACCGCCGCACCCTCGCCCAGCACGAACCCGTTACGGGTCCGGTCGAACGGCCGGGAAGCATGCTCGGGATCGTCATTACGCGGCGTCGTCGCCTTGATCGCGTCGAAGCACGCCACCGTGATCGGCGAGATCGGCGCCTCCGTCCCCCCGGCCACCACCGCATCCACCCGGCCCTCACGAACCAACTCCGCCGCATACCCGAGCGCGTCCAGGCCCGAGGTACAGCCATCGGAGACCACCGTGACCGGGCCCTGCGCCCCCACCGCCCAGGCAACCTCCGCCGCCAGCGAACTCGGCACGAACTGCCCGTACAGATGAGGCGAGGTGTACGCGTGATCGACCAGCCACTCCCGGCCCCGGTCACTCACGACCGCGTACTCGCGCTCCAGACTCATCGAGCACCCCACCGCACTCCCGATCACCACCCCCACCCGATCCTCGGCGATCCCGGCATCCACCAACCCGCAATCGCCCACCGCTTCCCGCGCCGCGACGACCGCCATCTGTGCCGCCCGATCCATGCGCCGTACCTCACGCAGCGACAGCCCGTGATCAACCGGATCGAAATCAGCCTCTGCCGCAACACGCGAACGATACCCACTCGCATCGAAAAGCGTTATCTCCCGCACCGCCGGCCGACCCGAAGAAACAAGCTCCCAAAACGCTTTCGCATCACTCCCTCCCGGAGCCACCACCCCTATACCCGTTATCACAACCCTCCGCACCACCCCACCCCCAATCATCCGACACCGAAATTAACCAATCACCGATCCCTATAAACCGGCACACCCGAGACTCCCGGCACCACCTAGAGAACACCTCGAAAACCACTGGAGACAAACGGAACCCCCACCCACAAAACAAACCACAACCCCGGCGCCGCCCCCAACAAAAACCACCAGGCGTAAACCCCCACCACCCCGGCCCAGCACCCCGCCACCGACCCTGACCCCGACACCCGCACGGCCCGTCCCCGACACCCGCCCGGCCCCGGTACCCGCACGGGGGATGACGCCGCCCGCTAAGAGCCCACCGGGCCCGCGCACTCAACCGAGGACTCATCGACTCACCGGCACCCACGAGGCCGCGCCGGCGAGGCACGTGGTTCTCGACCGAGGCGAGTCGTCTCATGCGGTGCTCCCAACGCCCGAAGTAGCGTCAGGCGCCCTTGGCCAGGCGCCCGTTGACGTCTCCTGCGTGCTGCGTCGGCCCGGCGACCGGCGTGCGCCCTCGACTCGGTGGGGTTCGGGGAGCAGCAGGCTCTAGGGTGACGGGCATGCTGAAGCTGAGGCGGCCGGTGGTCTTGGGGGTTGCAGTGCTGGTGATCGCGGCGGCGGGGTACGGGGGGTATTACGTGTCGCCGTACGGGCGGCACGACCGGGAGGCAGCTTCCTACGAGCAGCAGTTCCGGCAGCGGGTGGTGTCGCTGGGCGGGGTGACGGTCGTCCACTCCGGCCATCAGGTGAGCGACAACCAGTGGGGCGAGGGTGGGGAGTGTTCGCTGATCGCGACGCTGGAGATACGCACCGGCCTGTCCGAGCAGGCCTTCACGGCGCGGTTGCGGAAGGTACTGGCGGCGCATCCGGATGAGTACGTGCATGAGGACGTCGCGGCGGTGGGTGGTGGGGCGTTGCGGGTCCAGGCTGCCACGCTCATCGATGGTGGCAGCCTGGATCTGCGCTGCGGCTGAGCCCGTCGACGGTCAGCCGACCGGTGGGGTCGGTGCCGGTCCGGGGGCGGGCGAGGGGATTCCGGGGACGGCGGGACCGGTTCCGGTGCCGGTGGTGGTGACGCCGGGCGGGGTGTAGAGCGGGGAGAGGTCGAAGCTGGTGCCCGCGGGCGTTTGGGCGGCGATCTCGTTGAGCGCCTGCTGACGCTGCGAGTTGGTGAGGGCGGCCCACGCGCCGGCGTCGTGCAGGCGGGGCTGGAGGGTCTCCCAGTGTTCGGCGCGGGGGCGGATGGCGCCACCGCGGACGGCGGTGTCGTCGCCGTACCGGGCGTTGGCGTCACGCATCTGCGGGTCATCGGCCGCGTAGAGCAGGAACAGCTGCTTGTCGGTGACGGCGCCGTGCTGGTCGGACTTCATCTGCCGCAGGTAGTGGGCGCTGAGCCGGATGTCCTCGCCGGGATTCTGCTCGATGTACTTCGTCAGTCGGGCGTCGTCGAGGTCGTCGAGGTAGGTGCCGTCGACGGTGAACGCGGCCCGGTCGCGGGCGATGACCTGCCGGGCGGTGGGGATCTTCATGTGGGTGATGCCCAGGGACTTGTCCGGTTTGACGGTCTGTTCCAGGGCCCAGTCGAAGAGGTGGCCGGCGAGGGCTTGGGGTCCACCGAGGCCGGGGTCGCTGTTCTGGTACCACTGCTGTTCCTGCCAGACGATCGACATCAGCAGTTGCTGGCTGATGCCGGTCTCCTGCGAGGCCTGGCGGACCGCGTCGAGCTGGGTGGCGGAGATGTTCAACGGGTGCAGACCGTCCGGTCCCTGGTTCAGGCGCAGGGCGATGCCCAGCGGGCTGTCCGCCTCGTGGGCCAGGGCCTGGGCGACCAGGTCCGGGGAGGTGATGGTCGTCAGGGCGGTGATGGTGCGCATCTCGTCGGCGGCCGTGCTGTCCGCGCGGGTCGCCGCGGCCAACGCGTCGGCGATCAGGCCGGCGGCATGGGTGACCTGGTCGTGGACCGCGTCTTGATCGTGGCCACTGGCGTGGCCGGTGACCTCGCCGTCGCCGGCCACGGTCAGGCCGTGGGCGGCGGCGTGGTCCAGCGCCGCGTGCAGCGTTCGCTGGGCGTCGCTGACGGCGTCGGCGAGGGTGTCGTAGGTCTTGGCCAGGCCGTGCAAGGCGTCGCCGGCCGCCTCGTAGTCACCGGCGTGCTGAACGAACCGGGCGCGGGCGGCGCGGCCGGCGTCGCTGACCCAGCACATCTTCAGCGTGGCGGCGACATCGTCGCGCGCGTAGGAGGCCACCGCCCGGCAGTGCTTCGCCGCCGCGATGGCATCGTCGGCCGCGTCCCGCCACGCCTGCGGCTTCGCGTCCCGCAGATCCTCGACGCTGAGCATCAGGCGCCCTCCAGCCACGTCGCCTGCCGGCGCATCCCGTCGACGACATCCCCGTCGGTGCTGACGAAGTCGTCCATGGCCCGCGTCAGTTCCGCAGCCGCCGTATCGGTCTGCTCGCCGAGGGTGTGCAGGCACGACTGCCACGCCTGCACACACGCGTCGCTCGCTGCCCCGGAGGCGAACCCCGGATGCGCCCGCCCGGCCGCTGCGGCGTTCGTCATCTGCTCGCGGTGCGCAGTGCCGGCCTTGTCCTCGCCGAACTTCACCGCCGCGCCGCGTATCGCCACCGGCTCCACATACACGTCGTCCACCAGCTACCCCCCGTGCCTCGCGACGGCACCCTGCCGCCCACCGCGAAATACCCGGCCCCAACGACCCGAACCGGCCGTGGCCGGTCAAACCGTGGGCCTGGTCGAAGAAGCCGCGCGGGATGGATGCGGTGAGCGGAAGGCCGAGGGTTGCTGTTCCAGTGGCCCGACGGCCGGAATCCGCAGCCAAGGGATCGATGACACGGATGCTGGGCCTGCGACGCAACGTCCTGGGCCCTGCCCCGCTCTGCCTGCGGGGCGCCGTCGACGCGGAGGGAGTACCGGCGAAATCGGTGGCCAGGCAGATCGAACTGCCGCCCTGACCGGCAGCGCCGCTCGGCACGGTCCGGGGCGGGCACGTGGTGGTCAGCGTCCGGTACGTTGCTGTGGATGGTGGCGGGTCAGGTGCCGGCGCAGCAGGTCGCGTCCGTAGTCGCCGCCGTTGGGGGTGCGCACGATGGTGTGGACGTGGAACGGTTCGGGCTGGTCGTTGTCGAGGAAGACGCCTTGGTGGCAGTCGTATTCGATCAGGACGACGGGGCTGTGGATGCGGTAGTAGAAGGCGTCGTCGTCGCCGCTCCCGCCGATCCAGGCGATGTGCGTGTCGCCGAGGTGCCGCTCGACGCGTTCCATGAACGCGGCGGCGGGACCGTCCGGGAGTCGCCGCGCGTAGGTGTTCACCAAGCGGAGCAGCGACTCCCATTGCCGGTGGGAGAGTTCGCCGGCCGGCAGTCCCGCGTAGGGGATGACGCGGTTGTCCTGGGCGGCGCCGCCCAGGTGCCTGCCGTTGACCGGGTCGGCGAGTTCGGCGGGCAGGTCCGGTGTCCGGATCGACGTGTGGAGAACGGCTCGACGTGCCTGTTCGGGGCGCAGGCCGCGCCGCAGGTCGAGTCCGGCCGTCCGCTGCTCGTCGAACAGGCGCAGGCCCTTGTGGGTACCGCGGTCGGCCACGGTGGGCTCGGCGCCGATGAAGGTCGGGGTGAGGACCATCTGGCGGCCGACCACGAAGCAGTGCACGTCGAGGTGGTGGCCCCACAGTTGCCATCCCCACGGCTGCGTTGTCGAGGGGGTGCCGAACAGGGCGATGGAGTAACGGTATTCGGTGAGGGTGTCGCGGTACTGGCCGATCAGCTCGCCGAGCGCGGCGTTGAGTTTCATCGCCGTCCGAGCGTCGCAGAAGCCGGTGGCGGACAAGGACGCCTCGAGGATCGCGAGCGCGCGCTCGCGCTGCGCGGGTTCGAGGTCCTCCAGGGACAGGCCGTGCGGATCCCAGTTCGGGAAGGCGTTGATCCACATACGCCATTCGTCCGCGTCCACGGCGAACAGGACGTCTTCGCGCTGCGTGGGAGTGAGGCAGTCGAGGAAGGCGGTCGCCGCCCTGCTCGCGGGTCCGGGATTCCAGCCGGTGTCCTCGATGGCGAACAGGTCGGGTACGACGTGCCCGTCCGTCGTGATGCCGACCAGCGGCTCCTTCGCCCTCGCCAGTACGGGCGGGAACGCCTCCCGCACCACCTCCCGGAGATGTGGGGGCAGGGCCGCGAGATCCACCCGGGCGTCCTGGATCGGCAGCCCGAGGACGGGTCCGAACCCCCGGTAGTGCGTCGTTTCATCTTCAGCATCCATGACGGAACGTGCCTTCCTTGCATTGGTGCGCCAGTCGGTCGGGCCCTGGCGCGGGCAGCGACGGCTGTGGTGAGGGCGGCGGCGACCGGGGTTGTCGGCCGTCCGATCAGGCGGGTGCGGTCGCCGCCGCCGGTGCGGGGGCCCCGCCGGTGCGGTCGCCGCCGGCGCGGTCGCCGCCGCGTCGAATGCCCTGGCCGGCGTCGACGAGCAGGCGCGCGACGGGTCGGGGAGGCCCGTTCGGCGAGGGCTCGGACTCAGGCGAGGACGGGGCGGGGATGCGGATGCGGACGTTCCTGCACCGCGCGTCAGCTCCGGGGTACCCGCAGCGGTGGACGGGTTCCGGGGCGCTTCGTCCCGCGCGGCCTGCGGTGCCCCGGTGAGCGCGGTTTCGCCCTGCTCGCCGGGCGCCGGGAACCACTCGAACACGTCACGATCAGTCCAGCAGGCCCCTCCCGATCGCCCGGGCCGCCCGCGTCATCACACGCTTGGAGCGCCGGACAGCGAAGGGAATCCCGCTGGGACCACCTCAGTGGCCGAGGTTGACCTGTGCCCTGTGGTGGTCGCCCTTCTCGACCAGGTCGACGAACCCGAGGGCGTAGTCCGCGGCGGAGATCGCCCCGCCGTCCTCGGGCTGGACCGCGACGTCGTCGCCGAGTCGGTAGCGGCCGAGTCGTTCGCCGGGCATACGTGCGCCGAACCGGAGCGCCGGGCTCACGAAGACCCAGTCGAGCGTCGCGGGCGTGGCCGGGAGGTCCTCGATGATGAGCGCCGCGCCGGCCCGGATCTCGTCGTGGAGCTCCGCGGGGATGTGGCTGAGGTCGGTGACGAAACGATCCGCCCCGGGGGCGGGACGCAGCGACGAGTAGCCGCCGACGACGTACAGCGGGACGCCTGCGGCATCGGCCAGCCGTGCGATGGTCCGATAGACGTCGCGGAAGGTGTCGGCCAGCGGGCCGCGCGGGGCGAGCGCGCCCACGACGACGTCCGCGCCCCCGATGGCTGCCGACAGCGTGGCTTCGTCCGTGGCGTCGCCTTGGACATGGGCCACGTTCGGGATGGGCGCCTCGGGGAGCGAGCGGCTCAGGGCGGTGACCCGGTGGCCCCGGGCAGCGGCCTCCAGGGCGATGGCCGAGCCGGCGTAACCGGTGCCGCCGATGACGGTGATGCGGGACATGGGGTGCCTTTCCACGGGACGGATGGCGCCGAACGGCGCGATGCGATTACCGTATGAGCGCTGCTCTCCAACGGGAAGAAGGCACTTTGTGGTAACCACTCAGGCCGAGTCGAGCGGGGCGGTGCTCCGCGGCAGCCCCTACCGCGCGGACTGCCCGACACGCCGCATCCTGGATCGCATCGGGGACCGTTGGACGGTGCTCATCGTGGGCGTCCTCTGGGACGGCACCGCCCGCTTCTCGGAGTTGCGCCGACGCGTCGAGGGCATCTCGCAGAAGATGCTCACCCAGACTCTCCGCGGGCTCGAACGCGACGGGCTCGTGCACCGCACCGTCCACCCCGAAGTCCCGGTCCGCGTCGAGTACACGCTCACCGAGGCGGGCCGCACCCTGCGCGAGCCGCTGCGCGCGCTGGAGGAATGGTCCATCGCGCACCTCGGCGACGTGTCAGCCTCACAGGACGCCTACGACCGCGCGGATCAACCTCCCCCCGACTCCACGGATCGCGACAAGTAGCGCAGGCGCCTCCCCGGCCCGGAACGGTTCGGTGAGCACCGCCGCGGTATCAGCGGGTCTCGCGCCCGGCTCCGCACCGCCTGCCCGCTCCCGGCCGCGGCGGACGTACGACGCTCGCGGATACGACCGAGGAAGGAGCGAAGACGCCCCCGGCCGCCCAGGGGCGCCCTTCCGCATTCGTCGCGCCGGTACGCGGCAGCTCAGCCATGGCGGCCCGCACCGGTCGCAATCGTCCGCACGAGCCTGATCATCGACTCCCCAGGGTCAGGCCACAGGCGGTCAGTGAGCGCAGGACGGGCTGTCCTGTGGAGTCGTCGTGCCGGAGCGCGGTGGTCGGCGCGAGGATGCGCCGGCCTCAAGGGTCCGAAGCCCGCCGTGAGCCCGCGAGCCCGCCCCGAGCGGCGCTCACCCCATCCCGCTTGACCTGAGTAGACCTGTCTGTCTATTCTGATTTCCCGATTAGACAGACCGGTCTACTCATCCTTCGAACGGGAATGGTCATGACGAATCTCTCGGTCGTCCCGGGGTCCACACCGGCGCGCACCCCTGATGCGGCGCCCTCCGACGCCGCATCCACTTCCGGGTCCGACGTCGCCGCGGCACCCGTGCGTGGCCGACGGCTGCCGCCGAACGTGGCGCTGTACGTACTCGCCTCGATCACCATCTCGTTCCTGGCGTCCTCCAGCGCGCCGACCCCGCTCTACGCGGTCTACCAGGCCGAATGGGGCTTCGACCCGATCACCACCACCGTGGTCTTCGGGGTCTACGCGGTGGCCGTGCTGTTCGGGCTGCTCACCTTGGGCAAGCTCTCCGACCACGTCGGCAGGCGGCCGGTGCTGCTGGCCGCGCTGGCGGTGCAGGCCACCTCGATGATCGTGTTCGCCACCGCCGACGGCGTGCCGGGGCTGATGGTCGGCCGAATCGTCCAGGGACTGGCGACCGGCGCCGCGCTCGGCGCGATCGGGGCGGGGATGATGGACATCGACCGGCCGCGCGGCACCATCACCAACGCGGTCGTCCCGGGCATCGGCACGGCGAGCGGCGCGCTGGTCTCCGGCCTCGTCGTCCAGTTCCTGCCCGCCCCCACGCGTCTGGTCTACCTCGGGCTGCTGGCGGTCTTCGTCCTCCAGGCCGTCGCCGTCGCGCTGCTGGCGGAGACGGTGACACGCAAGCCGGGGGCGCTGGCCAGCCTGGCGCCGGAGATCAAGCTGCCGCGCGCCGTACGCCGACCGATGCTGGTGGCCGCGCCGGTGCTGTTCGCCGTCTGGGCGCTGGCCGGGCTGTACGGGTCGCTCGGCCCGTCCCTCGCACGGCAGTTGACCGGTTCGAGTTCCGAAGTCATCGGCGGGCTGATCCTGTTCGTACTCGCCGGGGTGGCCGCCGTCTCGGTGCTGATCCTGCGGAAGGCGGCGACCCGGACGGTGATGCTCACCGGCATCCTCGCGCTGATCGCCGGGGTGACCCTCACCCTCGTCTCGATCCGCGACTCCTCCCCCACCGGCTTCTTCGTCGGCACCGCCATCGCGGGCGTCGGCTTCGGCAGCGGGTTCCAGGGCGGCATCCGCACGGTGATGCCGCTGGCCCGGCCGCACGAGAGTTCCGGGGTGCTGTCGCTGCTCTTCGTCGTCTCCTACCTGGGCATGGGAGTACCCACCGTGATCGCCGGGTTCCTCGTCGTCCACGCGGGCGGACTGACCACCACCGCGCAGGAGTACGGCGTCGCCTTGATCGTTCTCGCGGCGTTCGCGCTGCTCGGGCTGCTGCGCGGCGGCCGGGACCGGGCGGCGGTCCTGCCGGGCGAGCAGGTCGACGGCAACGTCTGAGGGCGCTCCGGCGGGGACTCGGCCGGAGGAGCGCGACCGGGGCATAATGTAGACAGATCTGTCCAAAGGAGTGGCCGTCATGGCGAGTGTCCGGAGCGCAGCGAAGCCGTCGGCGCGTGAGCGCCTGCTCGCCGCCGCGAACGAGCTGTTCTACGCCGAGGGCGTGCAGAGCGTCGGGATCGACCGCGTCATCGAGCACGCGGGCGTGGCCAAGGCGTCGCTGTACAACACCTTCGGCGGCAAGGAGCAGCTCGTCCGGGCGTACCTCGACATCCGGCAGGCGGGCACCGCCGACCGGATCACCCGGGCCGTCGCAGAGCGCGACACGCCCCGCGAGCAGATGCTGGCGGTCTTCGAGTCCCAGGGGCGGCAGTTCGACCGGCCCGACTTCCACGGCTGCGCCTTCATCCGCACCGGCGCCGAGGCCAACCCCGGCGGGCTGGTCCAGGAAGCGGCGGACGCCTTCCGCGGCTGGATGCGCGAACTCTTCACCCGCCTCGCCGCCGAGGCCGGCGCCGCCGACCCCGGCACCCTGGGCCACCAGCTCCAGCTCCTCTACGACGGCGCCGGCATCTCCGCCCTGATGGACCACGACTCCACGGCGGCCGCGGCCTCCCACGCCGCGGCGGCCGCCCTGATCGCGGCGGCGACGGGCGCGTCCGCCGAGGCATGAGCGGCGCTCGGCACGTACGCGGGGCGGGACCGCGAGCGTGAACCACGCGGCGCGCGGGGGTTGCTGACGCGGCGCCGGTAGAGCGGCGGCCGGGACTGACGCACCGGGCAGCCGGCTCCGGCCGGGCCCGTTCCGTGGACGGTACGCCGCAGCCCGCTCGGCCGATGTCCGTCCACTGGTCTACCGACGCGGCACCACCGGGTCGCGTCCGGCGGATCTGGGCGAGCCACTGAACGTCAAGGCGGGGCAGGGGCAGGGGCACGGGACAGCACGGCCAAGCACCGCACGCCGTCGCCATCAAGGGTCCCTGTCTGACCCCCAACAGCCCCGGCCGAGCCCGGACCGCGCCCTGTCGGCCCGACGGTCCGACGGGCCGGTGCCGCCGCGGTGCGACAGGGGCGCGACAGGTGCGGCGACGGACGCGGTGTGACCGGCACGGCGGCAAGGGCGCCGGACGATCAGGGGCTGTAGGTGCAGCCGCCGGCGTTGATTTTGGTGCCGGAGACGGCGACGGTCTGGCAGGTGGCGACCTCGTTGTCGAGGGTGAGCGGCAGGTACTGCGGGGGCTGGCCGGGGCGCAGGATCGTGACCACGATGGTGACCTGGCTGATGCTGAAGGTGTAGGGACCACCGTTGTCCACCCACCCGGGACACGCCGTGGTGGAGGTGGTCATCGCGGTGGAGCGGTTGTCGGCCGAGCCGACGGCGGCCTCCTGGGCGGACGAGCAGCTGACGGCCGTCGCGGCGCTCGCGGCGGGTGCGGCGAGCACGGTGACGCCTGCGGCGAGGCCCAGGGCGATGGCGGCAGCGGCGGCGCGGCGTGAGCGTCTCATGGTCTTGACTCCCTGGTCGTGCGGGAGGCGCTGGTCGGCCTCCGTCGCCGACCAGTCTTGCGGCGCGGGCGTTCCGGCGGCCAGGGGTCCAAGGTCAACTGCCGCCGGAGTGCCCATCGCTGTTCCGGTTGCTGTTCCGGTGCGGTCTTCGGCCCGCGGCGGCACGGAGACGGGCGCGGGTCGTGGTCACCGTCCGGGTGCGACGCCTGGTCTGCCCGGTCCCGGGCTGTCGCCGGCAGACCTTCCGGGGCAGTGCGGCACGAGCAATCCAGCGATCCGCACTGTCCCCGCTGCCCGGAGCGGCTCCCGAAGCAGTGCCTGTGCCGCGATTCCTCAGGGGGTGGTCATCGCGTCCATCCGGTACGGCGCAGCCAGTCCTGGAAGGTCATCACGCCGGGGTGCAGGCGGCGTAGGAGGTTGATGTCGCGGTCGCGGGTGTAGAGGTCACGGTCGGCGAAGAACTGGAACATCGCCGCGTAGTCGTGGCCGAAGTCGGGGACGGCGGCGTTCAGTTCGTCGTGCGACATCGGGACGTAGGTGCTGGGGGTGCCCGTGACCTTGGTGAAGGCAGCGGCGATCTCGTCGCCGGTGAGGCTGTCGCCGATCACCGCGAGGTCGCGGGCGCCCCAGGACTGCCAGTTGTCGAACATGTGGCCGGCGAACCAGGCGATGTCGTCGAGGGCGACGAGCGGGTAGCGGGCGGTGCCGAGGGGGAGCTTGAAGGTCAGGCCGCCGCGGCCGTCGGGGCGGGGGGTGAGCCGGTCCCGCAGGTTCTCGAAGTACGGCGCCGTGGTCAGCACCGACACGTGGTGCGTGTACCAGCCGTCGGTGTCCTTGCGGAGCATCTCCTCCGACCGCATCAGGTGGATGTGGGCGGTGACGGCGGCTTTGCTGTCGAAGTGCGGGACGGGGTGGCCGGTCAGGGTCACCGCGCTGTCCAGCGAGGACCAGATGAAACGCTCCACGCCGGCCCGCTCCGCGGCGGCCAGCAGGCGCAGCCCTTCCCGGTACTCCCCCACGGCGCTGCCCGTGGCGAAGAAGTCCGTGTTGGCGAACACGCGGTCGGCCTGCCCCATCAGGGCCTCGAGGGCCGCCGGGTCGGAGCGGACCAGTCGCACGCGGCCGGGTGCGGTCGCGGCGAGTTCGGTGGCGTGGGCGGACTCCGGATGACGGGTGGGAACGGTGATGGTGGCGTCGGTGGTGGCCAGCAGGTGCTGGACCACGTGGCGGCCCATGGCTCCGGTGCCGCCGACGACGAGGACGTGGGTCATGGTGTTCTCCCCTGGTGTGTCAGACGTGTTCGGCCACCTGGGTGCGGGTGGCTGCCCGGACGTCGCCGGACTCACGGTGTGGTCGAAAATCCGGCCGGCCGGGGCCGCGAGGGGCGGTCGACCTCCGAGGTGAGCATGAACTGCCGGGCGCAGGACACCCGGGCCGGGGCCGCGAGCATCCGGTGCGGTAGCTCACGGTGCAGGTCGCGGCAGGCGTACGGCCCGGCCGCGGCGGTGTGGACGCCGGAGCGGTCGCTGGACGTGAGGGAGGCCGGAGGACCGTGAGCGGTGGACAGAGCTGCGGGAGGCCGTGGTCGGCGGTTCGGCGGTTCGGCGGTGGTCGGCCTCGCCGAGCGGGTCGGCCGGGTGCCTCGAACCGGTGGCACGCGGGCTCGTCCACCCCGTCGGGCGAACGCCGGTGACGCGGCGAAGGGCGCCGGCGCGGCGGCGGATGCTGGTCCGCCCGGCATCGGCACCGGGCAGCGCGGGCACCGCGTGCGGTCCTGCCGGCCGGACACGACAGGAGCCCGCCCGCCGACAGGATCGCCGGCGGGCGGGCTCGGTGGCTGACGGGTCAGCCGGTGGTCAGGGCGAAGACGTGCATGGCGCTGTTCGCGACCGTGGCGCTGACGTCCGGGAAGGTGACCGAGGCCACCGTCCTGGTCGGGTCGATCGGAACGGTGGTGGCGTACACGTACATCGTGATCGCCTGGGACCCGGCGCCGCTCGCGTTGCGGTAGCTCATCGTGGCGACCGCCGTCTCGTCCGGCCCCGCGCTTCCGGCCCAGTCACTGGAGGACACGGTCCGGGTCGTCGACGTGCCGTCGGTGTAGGTGACGGTGACCGGTCCGGACGTCGAGCCGTTCGAGGACGACTCCAGCAGGCCGAGCTTGCTCGCCCCGGCCGTTCCGTTGACCAGGATCGTCTGTCCGGCGGCCAGGATGTCGTCGTTCTTGCACGAGGCGGCCTTGGGCCAGGTGTACGTGAGCCCGTCGCTGGTGACCGTGCCGCCGGGTGTCAGACCGGCCGCCGACAGGGCCTGCGCCGAGTAGCTGTACCCGAGGCCGTCGAAGTCAGCGCACGACGTGTCGCTGTCGTCGGTGATGCCGACGTTGTCGTAGTAGTCGGCCGGGTCGGCGGTCGGCGTGATCTGCAGTTCGGGACTGTCGGAGACGTCACCGGAGTTGTCGACCACGCCGACCGAGGCGGGGGTACCCGCCCAGACCTGGAACTTGTTGTCCGTCCCGCTGGGGGTCGGCACGGTGAAGGTGACGGCCGTGTCGCTCCAACTGTCGACGGTGAACGTCGCCGTGTTGCCCGGCGAGCCCCAGCTCGTCCCGTTGTCGCTGAAGGCCACGTAGCCGTTGCCCTGCGAGGAGCCGAAGCCGGAACCGTGGATCGTCACCTGCTCGCCGGCCTTGGCGCTGCCGGTGCTGAGCGAGGTGGCGACCGGGCCGGTCGCCGCGGTGGTGGAGGTGCCGACGGAGAAGATGTGCTCCTGTCCGCCGCCCGTGCCGCTCGGCAGGGTGACGCCGGTGAGCGTCTTGGCGGAGTCGACCGGCAGCGCCGTGTAGAAGATGTCGGTGGCCACCGACTGCTGGCCGCCCGTGCACGAAGGGCAGTTGCGGTAGGTCGTCGTGGCCGCGACCTTGTTGCCGTACGACGGCTTGCTGCTGCCGGCGTTCAGCGTCCAGTCGCTGAGCCCCAGGTAGTAGGTGGCGGTGCTGCCGTCGGAGTAGTGCAGCGTGGCGGGTCCGGACACCGGGCCGCCGGTCGCGGAGCCGAGGAACGCCAGCCTCTGCGTTCCGGCCGGCGCGTTCAGCGTGAGCGTCTGCCCGTCGGGGACGGTGTTGTCCGGGAGTCCGCCGGCCGGCAGCGGCCAGGTGAAGGTCACCCCGTCCACCGTGACGTCCTTCCCGGCGGTGAACCCGTCCGCGGCCAGGGCGGCCGCGGAGTAGCTGTCGCCGTCGCCGTCGATGTCCGCGGCGGCCTCGTCGCTGCTGTCCGAGATGCCCACGCTGTCGAACGTCGACAACAGGCTGCCGGGAGCGGCGACCAGGACGGTCTGGTTCAGCTTCTGCGTGGCGCCGGTGCTCTTCGTGGTCAAGGTGACGGGCGCGCTGTAGAAGTTCTGCGTGGTGTCCGCGCCCGCCGAGACCGTCAGCTTCGTGGTGGCCGTGGCGTGCGGCGGGACCTCGATCGTGGCCGAACCCGGCGTGATCGTGACCCCGGCCGGCGCCGCGATGCTCATCGCGACCTTCTGCGGCTTGTCGGTGGCGTTGTCGGCCCCGACCGTGATCGTGCCGGACTTGCCCGGCGCGACCATCGCGGTCTGGTCGGTCAGGTAGCCCACCGTGGCCGTGGTGCCGGCGGTGTCGGACGGCGGGGCGTCGTGCCGCGAGGTGCCCCAGCTGGTCGGCTTCGCGCTCAGCGTCCAGTCGAGGTTCGCGCCCTTGCTCAGCTTGGTGTAGCTGGTGGCCAGCTTCTGGTCCGGCACGCCGTTGATCCGCAGCGACTTGGCGTAGTACTCGGTGTTGGCGCCCGGCGCGTTGATGGTGATCGTCCTGCCGTTGGGCAGGGAGACCTGCTCGTGCGCGAACCCGGGCGTGCTCAGCAGCAGGGTGTCGCTGCCCGGGTTCTCCGGGTAGAGGCCGAGCTGCTGCCAGATGTCGGTGGCGCTCATCGCGCCGAGGTCGTCGTTGTTGGCCAGGCCGCTGGGACCGGGCTGGTAGACGGTGGTCTCGATGGTGTGGATGGCCGTCTGCGCCGCGGCCGGGTCGCCGGCGTAGTAGGGCGCGTACTGCTCACCGAGGTCGAACTCGTTGGCGATCTCGGCGTAGACGCCGCTCGCGTTCGGCTGGGAGAGGTACTTCTCCAGCGCGGGCACGACCTTGGAGGGGCCGCCGAGCAGGTTGAACAGGGTCGGGTAGTCGTTGGGCACCTCCCACAGGTACTCGTAGGCGTCGCCCTCGACGTAGTCCGGCTCGTTGTCCTGCTGGGTGGTCTCGGTGATGCCCGGCTCGAACTGGCCGTTCGCGTAACGCGCGTTCAGCAGGCCGTTGTTCGGGTCGAAGGTGTTCTCCCAGTTGTTGGCGCGCGCCTTGAGCATGGCGGCGTCGCTGTTGTCGCCGAGCGACTTCGCGAAGTCGGACAGCGCGAAGTCCGCGATGTCGTCCTCCAGTTGGGTGGCGATGACACCGTGCGCGTTGCAGCAGCCGTAGGACCCGTCCTCGGGCAGGTAGCCGTACTTCTGCTCAAGGGCCTCGCCGGGCCGCGCGTCGTTGACGGTGGTGGCTTCCTTGACCATGTCGGCCAGCGCCTGCTTGGTGTCGAACCCGTGGGCGCCGAAGGCGTAGTAGTCGGAGAGGATCGCGTCCTCGGGGTCGCCGACCATCACGTAGTTGTTGTCCTGGAGGTAGCCCCACTGCTGGAAGAGGCTGTCCTCCGCGTAGTAGTTGACCTGCGACTGCGCCTGGTCGGAGGCGGCCGACGGGTCGAGCATCGCCTGGAGTTGGGCGGTGGTGTGGTAGATGTCCCACCCGGAGTACATGCCGTACTGGTTCTTCTGCCCCGCGGCCAGCGAGTGCACCTTGTCGTCGGAGCCCATGAACTGGCCGTTGACGTCGCTGGTGACGTTGGGGTCGATGAAGTCCTTGTACAGCATGCTGTAGAACTGCTGGGTCTTGGCGTAGGTGTCGCCCGAGACCTTGATCCTGCCGAGCAGTCCGTTCCAGGTCCTGCGGGCCGCGGCCTCGACCGTCGCGAAGTTCCAACCGGCGTTGTCGGTCTGCCAGTTGAGCCGGGCGTTGGCGGCGCTCACGTAGGAGATGCCGACCTTGGCCTGTACGACCGGGTTCGACGTGATGTCGAAGCCGACGTAGACGGCGGACGGGCTGGTCTTGCCGGAGGCCGTGATCACCTGGGACGAGGCGAACGGCTGGTCGAACTTGATGTCGAAGTAGACCGTGTACAGCTGGGACTGTCCGTCGTTCTCCGACTCGCCGCAGAAGTCGCCGGTGGTGACCGAGCCGGTGACCTCGTCGTTCCCGACGACCTGCGCGGTGTCGGCGGTGACGGTCGTCTGGCTGTCCTGGAGCTTGATGTCGAAGCCCGCGTCACTGCCCTTGGGGAAGGTGAACCGGCCCATCGAGCTGTGCTCGGCCGCGGTGAACTCCGAAGTGACCGGGTGGTCCGACCCGTTGCTCTGCGCGGAGTAGTAACCCGCCTGTGCCGTCTCGCCGGTGTGGCTGAAGGCGGTGGTCACGCTGTTCGGGTCGCTCCCGGAGGGGAGGGCCGAGGTGACGGGCAGGATCGGCACGTCGCCCGCGGCACCGCAGCCCGGCCCGGAAACGTGGTCGAGGCTGTATCCGGTGAGCGAGGTGTCGGTGTAGCTGTAACCGCCGCCCGCGTTGCGGTCGGGCAGTGTGTCGGGGGACCACTGCACCATCCCGTAGGGCACTTCGGCGCCCGGGAAGGTGTTGCCGCCGCCGGTGGTCCAGGTGCGGGTGTCCACCAGGGACGCCAGGTCCGTGACGGGCCGGTCCAGGGTGCCGGTGTTCCTGGCGCCGGCCGGGAGCGCGGCCTTGGCGACGGGCTTCTGGCAGTCGGCGAGATGGCCGGTGCCGGTCACCGTGCAGGTGCCGCCCGGCTTTCCGGCGGCCGGTGCCTTCCCCGCGGTGCGGGAAGCGCCGGCGGAGGCGCTCGGGCTCGGCGACGCACTGGCGCCGGGGTTGGGGGATGCGCTGACGCTCGGGCTCACCGGGCTCGCCTGGGCGAATCCGGTGAGCATGAGGGTACTTGCCGCAGTCAGCACGGTCAGGGCCGGCCAGCGGCCGATCCCCTGCCGTTGTCTCCGCTTCACCGATGGGCTCCTCGACAGATCCGGCGTCACCATCACGACGCGGTGCCGAGGACGTCCGGAGGCGCCCCTGTTCACCAGGTGGATGACAACGATGTCAGAATTTTTATGGTCATCGTGGCCCGTTGTCACATGTCCGTCAAGACTTGGGACGCGTCGAGTTTCGTCAACAACGCCTCTTGCCCCTGGCCGAGTCGGCGTTCCGGAACGGGAACGGCTTCCGCCGCCGATCCCGACCCGTCCCGCGCGCAGCGGCAGACCGGCGCCGGGCGAAGACGCCCCGGGGCGGCACCGCCGCGTTGCCGCCGGTCGGGGCGGGGACGGTCGGCGGGCCGGACGGAGCGGCATGGGCGCTGCCTGGCAGCGGTGGCGGGGTCGGCGGCGCGTCAGCCCGGGGCCTCGCCCAGGGCCGGACACCTGGGCCGCCTGGTCACGCGGGCGGTCGCGCAGGGAAAGACGTACGGCGCCCCGGCGGCGCGACGGGCCGAGGGCGTTCGGACTCCCGGAGACCGTACGCGTCGGCGAAGACCCGCAGTCGTACCGCCTCCGGATATACGGGCAGCTGGACGAACCCGCGACCGGCGCGGGCGACATCTCCCAGGAGGAAGTTCACGGGACAAGCTCAGGCTTTCGGCAACCCGCCCTCCCCCGTCACGCGCAGGCGTGTGGTGCTCGCTCGGAGGGCCTGGGGAAAGATGGCACTCATGGTGACTGTCGCGGACTGCGAACGGGTGCAGACGAATTGGTTCCGGACCCGGGCGGAGACGCTGGGCGGCAGGGTCTGGCGTGATGACGGACTGCTGTGGACGGACGGCCCGGACGGGCTGAACCTGATGTTTCCCTCGAAACTCACCGAGGCGGCAGTCCGTCGAGGTGTCGACCACGCCCGTGATCTGGGCCGCGACATCATCGGGGCATGGCTCGATGTGGACGTGGACGCGAGTGCGCTCGCGCGGGCCGGATTCACCAGAGGCTGGTCGCCGTGGTGGATGACCGCACGGCTTGCCGACGTCCCACCACCTCGTGACGACCGCGTCCGTCTTGAGTACGACAGCCTGGACTACGAGCAGTACGACCCGTGTTACCGGGACCAGTTCGCCCTCGCCCGCGCTCAACCGGACCGCTGCTGGTACGCCGCCGCGCACACCCGGAGAACGGGCCGCTTCGCCGGCCGCGCCTGGTCGTTCCGCGACGAACAGCTCGCCGGCGTCTTCGACATGGCGGTCTGGCCGCGCTTCCGGCGCCACGGCCTGGGAACCGCCCTTCTGACCACCGTGTGCACCGCGGCCCGACAGCGGGGCGCGACCGACGCCGTCCTCAACGCGACACCCCAGGGGAAGCTGCTCTACAGCACCTGCGGCTTC
The DNA here is from genome assembly GCF_027947535.2 of Streptantibioticus silvisoli. Taxonomy (GTDB): domain Bacteria; phylum Actinomycetota; class Actinomycetes; order Streptomycetales; family Streptomycetaceae; genus Streptantibioticus_C; species Streptantibioticus_C silvisoli. The sequence goes on along the minus strand of NZ_JAAGKO020000014.1, from coordinate 26,366 downwards.
ACCCAGATCGGCGAAGGCATCACCTGGTGGCACCACATGGACGGCTCCTGAGCTCGTTCTTTGTCCAGCGGGATCTGCCGGGGCTGCCGATGGTCCGGGGAGTCTCGGGGCGTTGACGGTCCGCTCCGCCTCCGCGGTGCCGAGGCGAAGCGTGGAGCGGCGGGGGAGCCTCGCCGAACGCCTCCGAGACGCCTTTCCCGTGCTCGGGACCGATGCCGGGCGGACCGCAACTCGTCGTCGTCACGCAGTCGTTGACGCACTCCGCGGAACGGGGAGAGCACGCGGAACCCGTCCTCGGCCTACCGCCCCGGCGTCCGGACCGGCCTGACCGCCCGCGCCTCCCCGGCCTCCCCGCACCTCCCGTACGGCAGTCGCAGCATGTCAGGAGCAGCGCAGGCTCGCGCAGATGGTCGAGCTGATCGCCTGCGCGTCGGGCAGGTCGACGCTCCACACGTCGGCGCGGCCGTCGTCGGTGCCCGCGGCAAGGGTCGTGCCGTGAGGGCCGAACGCCACCGCGCTCACGTACGCGCTGTCCACCGCGAGGCTGTCGCGCAGTTCTCCCGACGCCACGTCCAGCAACTGCACGTCGCCGCTCAGGACACCGCTCGCGTCGGCTCCGTCGGCGACGGCCACGGCGAGGGTCCTCCCGTCGGGACTGAACGTCATCGCGCTCATGTATCCGCCCTCGGCCACCAGGGTCTTCCGCAGCCTTCCGGAAGCCGTGTCCCACAGCAGGACGTCGCCCTGGCTGTCGCCGGTGGCGAGGGTCGTGCCGTCCGGGCTGAACGCGATCGCGCTCACGCTTCCGGCGCCCACCGTGAACGAGACACGCGTCGCCCCCGACGCCACACTCCACAGGCGGACGTCACCGTCACCGTCACCGGCGGCGACGGTTTCGCCGTCCGGGCTGAACGCCAGTGTGTCCACGCTCCCGGAGCCCAGCTTGAGCGCGGCACGCGACGTCCCCGACCCCGTTTTCCACAGACGGACCTGACCATCGCTCGCACCGGCGGCGACGGTTTTCCCGTCCGGGCTGAACGTCATGGCGCTCACGTCGTGGGCGCCCACCGCGAGCGAGGAACGCCGTGCCCCCGACCGCGCGTCCCACAAGCGGGCGCTTCCCCGGCCACTGGCGCCGATGCCCACTCCGCCATCGGTGATGTTGGCGGTGGTGGTCGCCAGCGTCCCGCCGTCCTGGCCGAACGCCACGGAGCTCACGTATCCGGCGCCCGCCGCGAACGTCGTGCGGAGTCTCCCGTTGCCGGTGTCCCACAGGCGTATGGCGCCCGTGACGGCGGAGGGGCTCGTACGTCAGGTTAGGGGTCGCGCCGGGAGAGCGGCAACGGGACGCATTGGCACGGCCGTTGCGCGCCCGTTGCCAGGGCGGGTCCGGAACGACACCGGGGCGGGGTCGGGGTCCGGTCGTGATCGGCCCGGCCCATGACGTAGAACACGGTCGAGCGTCCCAGCCATGCGGTGAGTCTCGCCAGCCGTTCCGCGTCGGCCGGCATGGCACTCAACCCCTCGCCGGCCGCTGGGCATGGGGTGGAGTGCGCTGGGAGCCCTTCGGGTGTCGATCCCACGTCGTGGCTCCTCGACCAGATCGGCACCGGGCACGGATGTCTTCTGCGGCTCCGCATCCATTCCCGGCCACGAGTACGGCCGTCCTGGCCGTACTCGTGTGCGCGACTTCAGACATCGACAGGTGCGCCCGGCCTACCGGATGAAACAGCGTGAACTCCGGGGTTTTGGAGCCCTGAGGTCTCCCGTGAGCTCACTGGACGCTGTAGTAGTTGCGCCAGGCATCGACCAACAACTGCCGGACGGCCTGCGGTGCTGCCCTTGCTGCCGCGTTGAACGTTCCTGTGACCCCGTAGTAGTAATACCGGCGGTCGTTGGTGGCCATGTGGTCGTCACCAGGGCTGTCCACATGGCGGCTCATGTGCAGCTGCGCGAAAGCAGCGACCCCGGTGCACACGTAGTAGACCCAGTCGCCGGTGAGGTTCTCCATCGCTCCGGTGATCTTCCAGTCCGACATGGTCATCTTCAGCCCCCAGGTCAGCGCTCTTTGATGGTGATATCGCCCGTGTCACTGACGGTCATGCTGTAGTCCTGCGGGCTGTGGTGGATCTGGGCCAGCACGAACTCGCCGGAGCCGTCGTCCCACTCGGCCTTGACCTTCCAGTCGTCGTCCCAGAGGATGCACCGGCCCCGGCCCGTCTGAACGCTCAGCGGCCGTTCCTTGTGCTGAGAGATCCAGGCGTAGACGTCCCCGTCATAGGACCTGGGTTTGACGGACCGGCTGTCACCCGCGTGCTCCTGGTTGACGAACGACACGTAGGAATTGGACTGGTTGTCGCATCCCCTGATTCCTGTGGTCACTTCGGGTCTCCTCTCGACAAGATTTCCGTGCGCATGCATGAGACTGCGGCGGAATCCCGCTCGCAAATCGACTGTCGCACCCGAAATGCCCCCGACCAAGTGATCAGATTTTACTCCACCCCATATGGTGAAATCCGCTGCCGAATCCGAGAGTACGGCTCTTCTTCGACGAGCGTGATCATGTCGCGAGGCCGTCCGGCTTCGTCCCGAGGGGCATCACATCTCCGACGCCGGCGCACGTGCTTTCCCTGAGCAACATCCCGTGCATTCACCTGACGCCCCCTCCGTTCTCGGGTCCACGGCCGGGGATTGCGTTGCTTTTGGGGAGCTGAACAACGTTGCGGCGCGCGTCGCACGTCGTGGCCAAGGACCGGGCGACGGCGCTGCGCGAGGCCGGCGTCACGTCCGGTGCCCTGGACGCCGGCCGCCTCACCGGCCGCGCAGACCAGCGTGCCGTCGCCCCCTTCGAAGGGGTCCGTCTTCAAGACGGTCGGCATGGGCCGTGAAGACCTGACCGGACCGAAGCGGCGTACGCCGCGTGGCAACGCGATTCCTGACGGAGTCGAGGGCGAGCACCGACACGGGGGTGGCGGGGCCCCGTGCTCAACGCGTGCGGGGCAGCGGGGGCCGGCTGTCGGGTCGCGTGCCGAGATCCGCCTCCTCCTCTCCCGGCGCCGGGCAGTCACTGACACGGTGGGCGTTGAGCGTCCCGATGCTCGTGCGGTCAGGTGGTCGTCCCGCCTGCCGCCCGGCGGTGGTCAGCTGAAGTAGTGGCCCTGTTCGATGTCCTCGATGAGGCCGGGGTGGGTGGGCTTCCAGGCCAGGAGATCCTGGGTGATGGTGCTGGAGGCGGGCATGTCGGTGCTGAGCAGGCGTATGAGCATTCCGCCGAATTCTTCGGCCGGCAGGGAGCGGGCGGGCAGGTTCAGGTGGCGGCCGATGGCCTCGGCGATCTCCCGGACGGGTACGCCTTCGTCGCCGACAGCGTTCAGCACCGCGCCGGCAGGAGCCCGCTCGACGGCCAGCCGGTAGAGACGCGCGGCGTCCTTGACGTGGACGGCGGGCCAGCGGCCGGCCCCGTCGCCGAGGTAGCCGCACACGCCCTTGGCCCGGGCCGCGGCGATGAGTTGGGGGATGAAGCCGTGGCGTTCTCCCCGGCCGTGCACGGAGCGGGGCAGCATGACGAGGCTGGTGCGTACGCCCCTGTCCGCGGCCGCGAGCGCTGCCCGCATGTTGGTGATGCGGGCCGCGACGGGCCCGGCGGCGATGAGCTCGTCGCGTTCGGTGGCAACCCGGCCGGGCGTGACCAGCGTGGCACCGGAGACGACCAGGGGCTTGCCGGAGCCGGCGAGGCCGGCGGTGAACGCCTCGATGGCCGCGGCATCGGTCCGCGTCGCGGCCTCGGTCACGCTGGGCACGACGAAGGCCAGATGGATGACGCCGTCACTGTCGAGAGCCCCGGCGCGCAGCACGCCGGTGTCGTTCAGGTCGCCGCGCAGCACCTCGGCGCCCAGGTCGGCGACCGCTGTGGCGGAGGCGTCCGAGCGGGCCAGTCCGAGGACCTGGTGGCCGGCGCCGATGAGTTCGGGGACGACGGCCGAGCCGATCCAGCCGGAAGCGCCGGTGACGAAGATGCGCATGGAGATTCTCCTTGGTCGTGCCTGAGGTGCCGAAGACACACGGCACCCAGGCTGCGGCCGGAGCACTGATGCGATCCGGTCGCATCAACTCTAACACCGGCATGCGACGCCGTCGCATCACTGTTTCGCCCGGCATGCGATCCGGTCGCCTCGCCTATGCTGTGGGGATGAGCAGATGGGCGCCGGACGCGCGCGAGCGCCTGGAGACCGCGGCGCTGGACCTGTTCGCGCAGAACGGGTACGAGGAGACGACCGTCGCGCAGATCGCGGATCGCGCCGGCCTGAACCGCGCCACGTTCTTCCGGCACTTCGCCGACAAGCGGGAAGTCCTGTTCGGCGGCGAGGACAAGCTGGCCGGACTGTTCGCCGACGGCATCCGCACCGCCGCACCGGACGCCACCCCCACCGAGTGCCTTCGGGCGGCGTTCGCGGCCGCCGAGGTCGCGATGACCTCCCAGCAGCGGACCAAGGCGGCGAAGCGCGTGCTGGTCGTCGCGGCGAACAGCGAAGCGCAGGAGCGGGGACTGCTCAAGCACGCCCGCATCGCCGGGTCCATCAGCGCCGCCCTGCGCGAACGCGGCACGGACGAGCTGACGGCCCGGCTGACGGCGGAGGTGGGAATGCTCGCGTTCTCCGTCGCCGTTGAGCGCTGGATGAGGTCGGATCAGGACGAACCGTTCCCGGTGCACGCCGCAGCGGCCCTGAGCGACTTGCAGGCGCGCACCGCCGAGCTCGACTCCCCGCCCCGCCGGTCGGTCCGACCCGGGCTCTGACCCGGGTTCGGCGGAACGCGAACGACCGGCCCGCCCGCGCCCGGGCATCCTCACCGATGGCGACCTCACCGGGCCCGGGACGCCGCCGGCATCGCTCGGCGCGGCAGCCAGCGACCGCCGGCACGGCCGATGGGCCGCATGCCGTGACCGCCCATTTCCGGTACCGCGCCAACGTCAACGCCCGCCATGAAACAGGGCACCTGGGGCACGCGCCGGGCACCTCGCCGTAGCGGCCGCGCATCGGCTGCGCCGCCCTTCGGATGGGGTTCGGACCGTTCTCCACGGCGCGCCCGTGCGAGCGGCGTTCGTGCTGACGTCCCGTCGGCACCCGGTCGGCGTCCTGTCAGTGCCTGATCGAAATGCGGGGCCCTACGACCGCTCCGCCTTCACTGTCGAAACCCAGGATGTCACCTTCGCCGCGACATCTTGTCATGTCCTGAACACACTTCTATAGTCCGGCATTGACCATAGGAACGCTCCCGCCCCCACTCGTTTCGAGCACTGGAGCTCCGATGTCATCAACCTTCCTGCGCCCAGGACGGCTCGCAGGTGTTCTCCTGGCCGCCCTCATGACGCTCGTCATGACACAGTCGACCGCGCACGCCAGTTCCTGGGGCACGCCCCAGGCCGTCAACTCCTGGAACATCATCAACCAGAGGTGGACGGACAACAACGAGCTGGAGACCTACACGCCCAACTGCGTCTGGTACGAGGGCAGCACGCTGGTGATCAAGACCTACAACGCGGGCAACGGCGTGTACTACTCCGGCCGCGTCGAGTCGCAGGCCGTCTACGGCTACGGCACCTACAGCTTCACCGCGAACATGCCCAGCGGGCAGGGACTGCTGCCGGCGGTGTGGGCCGCGGCCCTGAACCCGTGGCTGCCCGAGATGGACGGAGCGGAGATCGTCGGCTCCAACCCCGACACCGTCTACCAGACCTTCCACGACGACAGCAACGGCCAGACCCAGTTCGCCACGAGCAACCCGGGCGGCTGGTCCAACAACTTCCACACCTACTCGTTCACCTGGTGGCCCGACCACATCGACTTCGACGTGGACGGGGTCTACGAGGGCACCAAGTGGTACACGACCGCTCCCGGAGTGGGCATGCACTTCATCGTCGACACCGCCGTCGGCGGGGACTGGCCGGGAACCCCGGACGCCTCCACGTGGGCCACGGCCGACGGGGCCCGCTACCTCAAGGTCTCCGCGATCGAGTACACCCCGTACAACCCGTAGAAGCCCTGCGCGGGCGGCGCACCCCGCGGCGGCGCCGGGCGGTACCCCACCCCCCGGCGCCGCTGCGAGGGTGCGCTTTCGGGTGAGGGACCGCGGAAACGCGCCCGGCGGCGGGCTGGCAGGACGGCGCTTGCTCGGACGCGTCACGACGACCTCGGCGTTGGGGCCTCGGTTGTTCGTCACGGACTGCGCAATCCGCCGAAGATTCGTCGCGCAGCCAGCGCCTGACGGATGATCGCGGCAGGGTTCGGGCGGGACGGTCAGGGGAGCGAGGCGGGCAGCCCGAAGGGCGCGAAGCCGTCGGGGCCGAGGAACGAGGTGATCTCGGCGATGTGCTCGCCGCGCAGGGTCAGCACCGTGATCGACCAGGCGGCGTGCGGTCCGGCGGCGTCGTCGCCGAGGTAGAACGCCACGGTCGGCTGGCCGTTCGCGCTGGTCACGCGGTGGCGCCAGCTCGGGCAACGGGTCATGGGGACCTGCACGGCGAAGTCGGTGACCGCCTCGATGCCGCGGTACCAGTTCGGCAGTGGCGGCATCGACCAGGTGACGTCCTCGGTGAGCAGCGCGACCAGGGCGTCGGCGTCACCCCGTTCCAGGGAGGTGGCGAACCGGGTGGCGATCTCCCGCACCCGGGCGTCGCCGATCCGGCGCAGCGTCCGCTGCTGGGTGCGCGGGGGAACCCGGTGCGCGACGATCTTGCGGGCTCGCGCCAGCGCGGAGTTCACCGACGTGGTCGAGGTGGCCATCATGGTGGCGATCTCGGCGGCCGAGAAACCGAGGACCTCGAACAGCAGCAGCGCCGCCCGCTGGTTGCCCGGCAGGTGCTGCAGAGCGGCGACGAAGGCGAGTTCGACCGCCTCACGCTGCTCGTAGCGCGCGTCCGGGCCGGCCGGGTCGCCGGCGAGGCCGGCATCGGGGTAGGGGGCCAGCCAGGCGACGTCGGTCAGCGGGGCGTTGCCGTCGAGCACGGCACGGTCGCTGGACGGGCCGAGGTCGGCGGGCAGTGCCCGCCTGCCCCGGGCTTCGACGATGTCCAGGGACGTGCGGGTGGCCACCGTGTACAGCCAGGTGCGCACCGCGCTTCGTCCCTCGAAGCGCGCCAGCCCTCGCCACGCCCGCAGCAAGGCGTCCTGCAGGGCGTCGTCGGCGTCGTGGGCCGAGCCGAGCATGCGGTAGCAGTGGGCGTGCAACTCACGGCGCAACGGCTCCACGAGTCGGGTGAACGCCGCCTCGTCCCCGGCGCGCGCCCGCGCCAGGTCGGCCTCGTCGGCGCCCTGTGCCACCGCGTCCGCCAACTGGCCGGAAAGATTTTCCTCCACGAGCGACGATTGTGCCTCACAGCCGGAGTCCCACCTTCGACCGAACTCGACGTTCCCCTGGTACGAAGGACTCCTCATGACGCCGACCGGACACCACCGCCCGCCCGCGTGGTCGGACCTCGCCGCACCCTGCGCCCGCCTGGTCCGGCATCCCCGCTCCGGGCGCCCCACGAGCACGACGCTTCCACCGCGAGATGTCGGCCGGTGCTCAACGCTCTCCGTGAGACCTACGCGCCCGCCGGCGACGCGGACGGTCCGACGGGCGGGATCGGCCGGTCCGGTTCCGCCGGCCTGCGCACCGGGATTTCCCGGCACCGACCGCCGTTGACGACGTCAACGGCGGACCGTCCCCGTACGCCTGCCCATGCCCGCCCAGGCTTGGGCGCAGGCACTCGGCGGCACGGGTGTCATGGAGCCGGCTGAGATCCGCGTCAACCGGGGTCGCCGCCTCCGCCGACCCCGCCGGCAGCCTCATCGGACGGCTCAGCCGCTGACGGCCGGCGACGCCCGGAAGCCCATCACCCCGCTGCCCGGGCCGCAGCGGGTCGCACCCCACAACAGGAGACCGACCGACATGACCGGACCAGCACCGAAGCCAGACCGCGCCCGCGCGACCGACGTCTGGCCGCTCGTCCACGCCGAGCGAGCCGCCCTGACCGCCGATCTCGCGGACCTGACCGACGAGCGCTGGGCGACGCCGTCGCTGTGCACCGGACTGACCGTGCGCGAGGTGCTCGCCCACCTCACGGCCGGGGCGAGCCTGAACCCCGTGCGGTGGCTGGCGGGCGTGATCCGCTGCCGGTTCGACTTCGACAAGCAGGTGGCCATGCGGCTGGCCGAGCAGTTGGGCGCGACCCCGGCCGAGACGCTCGACAGGTTCCACCGAGTCGCCACGAGCACGACCAAACCCCCCGTCCCGACCGTGGCGATGCTCGGCGAAACGATCGCCCACGGCGAGGACATCCGGCGGCCACTGGGCATCCGCCGCGACTACCCGATCGAAACGGTCACGCGGGTGGCCCAGTACTACCAGGGCTCCGACCTGCCCGTCCTCACCAAGAAGCGCAGCACCGGCCTGCGACTCGCCGCGACCGACGGCCCCTTCACCACCGGCTCCGGACCGCTCGTGTCCGGCACCACGCTGGCGCTGACCATGGCGATGGCCGGACGCACGGCGTACTGCGACGAACTCCAGGGCGACGGGGTGGCGGCCCTACGGGAGCGTTGCACGGCCCGCTGAGTCAGCACCGCACCCATGCGCCGGGACGCGGGCGGCGTACGCACGCGAGCCGGGAGGCCGGAACGGAATCCGCCGACTGGCAGCCGGAGGATCTCGTCACGCCCCCACCTCGGTTGCCTGGCGGCCGCGTCGAGGCCCGGCGCCGGGGGGCGGGGCGGGGCGCCGGGGGCGGGTTGGTCAGCGGGTTCGTAAGGGTCTGATGCGGAGGTCCCCGTCGAACGCTGGTGGCCGGCCGCTGCGGCTGCTGCGGGCGAACCGGCTGCGGCTTCGGTCGGCACGCCGGCGAATCGCGTGGGATGTTGTGGCGTCGTTGCCAAGTCCGGATCGCCTGGGAGTTGCATCCTTGTCCTCCAGGGCGTGCCCCGGTTCGCTCCTGGACCGGCCGGGACCGAACCGGGGCACGCATTTCGCCGCCACGACAGCGGCGAACCCGGTGCAGTCGTTGACGTTCCCACGGGTGACGACGGAAGCCGGCGCCCGACCGCGTCCGCCGCCCCCGCACCGGGCTTGCGACGGTGCGGGGGTCAGGCCGGCACCCGTGCGCCACGCCGGCGGAGCGGTGCGCGGTGAGCCGGACCACCGGCCGGGGCTACGACAGCCGGGTCGCTTCGGCCGTCCCGTAGGTCGGGGCGGTCTCATCAAAGAGAGCGGTGCCCTCGAACGCGGCGCTGACCGTGGCAGCGCCGGAGACGAAATCGGCGTCGTGCGAGGTCAGCCCGGAGCCGGTGCGACCGGGGATGAAGACGGTGGCGGTGTTGCTCCGGTCCGATGTGCAGCTCACGAAGAACCCGCCGCTGCCCGACACGCCACTGTCGTAGGGGCCCTGTTGCACGCTGACCAGGACCTGGGCCGGAACCGGCCCTTGGTCGGACGGGCATACGGCGGTGAGCTTGATCTTCGCCACGCCGTTGACCACGGTGGCGCTGTCGACGGTCAGGCTCGCGGCAGCGGACGCGGGGGCGGCCGGGGCCAGGAGGGTCAGGGGAAGCACGAGCAGAGCGGACGCACCGGCACGCCGCAGCACGCGACCGGACCATGACAAAGCCATGAAGCTTTCCTCACTCTCGGACAACAACGGTCATACATAGGCATATCGAATGACCGGGGTGATCGGGTGGCGCCACACCCGCCGTGTCACCTGTTGACCGCACGGCGGCTCGCGGAGCCCGGGCGGCGCTCCTGCCGGGAGCGTTGTCCCGTACTGAGCTTGAACGCGTCGCGTCCGCTCCGTGCAACGCTGGCGGCGAATCGGGCCAGGGGCATCGCAGGGAACAGCCAGGTGTTCCAGAGGGCGGGAGCCGCTTCGCCTGCCGCTTCGGTACTGTGGCTTCGCATGACCCACGCCGCGATCGAGATCACCGCAGACCTGGTCCGCGACCTGCTGCTGGAGCAACATCCAGACCTCGCAGGGCTGGCCGTCCGCGAGGTGCCGGGCGGCTGGGGCAATCAAATGTGGCGTCTCGGGGACGAGTTGGCCGTGCGCATGCAGCGCATGGACACCACCCCGGAACTCCAGCTCAAGGAGCGGCGGTGGCTACCCGTGCTGGCGCCGCGGCTGCCGCTCCCGGTGCCGGTCCCGGTGCGATTCGGCGAACCGTCCGAGCGTTTCCCCAAGCACTGGACCGTGATGACGTGGGTTCCCGGTGAGCCGCTGGACCACGGCGCGATCAGCCGCGGCGCCCACGCGGCCGACACGCTGGCGGGCTTCCTCCGGGCACTCCATGTGGAGGCGCCCGCCGAGGCACCGATCGCCACGGACCGCGGCGCTCATCCCAGGAACTGCACGGACGGCTTCGAGCACTTCTTCCAGGCCGTCGCCTGCGACGACATCGCCGCCGACGTCCGGGCCGTCTGGGACGACGCCGTTGCGGCCCACGCGTGGCAGGGCCCGCCGGTGTGGGTGCACGGCGACCTCCATCCCGCCAACGTCGTCGTTGCGGACGGAACGCTCTCGGGCATCGTCGACTTCGGTGACATGTGCGCCGGCGATCCGGCGTGGGACCTCGCCGCCGCCTGGGTCCTGCTGCCCGCGGGCAGCGCCGCACGGTTCTTCGCCACGTACGCGCAGGCGGACGAGGCGGCGATCCGGCGTGCCCGCGGGCTGGCCGCCATGAAGAGCCTCTTTCTGATGCTCATGGGGCAGAACGGGGACCGGGGCCTTCCCGGCGGCAAGCCGCACTGGGGACCCGCTGGGCGGGCGGCACTTGATCGCGTTCTGCAAGGCGTTTGATGCGGGCACGGGACGAGATGCCGCGCTCAGGGGCTGCACGGACGGACGTTCCGTGGCCGTGGCGAATCCGACGGCGCCGGCCTGAGCTTGCGGTGGGCCACTCAGCTGGAGGGCCGTTCACCGGACGTCGTTGGCGTCGACGAGTCCGCTGACGCCCTCCATGTCGGCGCTGATGCAGGTCCGCATGTCGCACCTTCCGCGTGAGTCGGTCGCCTGTGGGGACTCCGACAGGGGTTGGCCGGGTTCGGGTTCGGGTTCGGGTTCGCGTTCGGGTTGCGCCCCGGCCCGTGGAGTCAGCGGTTCTTGAACTCCTCGATGGCGTCGCGGACCACCTGGCCGGCCGCGTCGCTGCCGGCGTGCCCGGCGTCCTCGATGATGTGCAGCCGCGCGTCCGGCCATGCCTTCGCCAGCTCCCACGCCGTCCGGACCGGGCAGCCCATGTCATGCCGGCCGTGGACGATCACCCCCGGGATGCCGGCCAGCCGGTGGGCGTTGCGGATCAGCTGGTCCTCCGTCAGCCAGGCACCGTTGCTGAAGATGTGCGCGCAGATCCGTACGAAGGAGATCCGCGCGTCGACCTCGCGGTCGCTGTACATGCCGGGCACGCCGTTGGGCTCGCCGGTGATGACCGCGTCCTCCCAGGCGAGCCAGTCGGCGGCGGCCTTCTCGCGGACCGCGCGGTCGGGGTTCTCCATCAGCCGCGCGTAGGCCGCGAGCAGGTCGCCGTCCCGCTCGTCGACGGGGACGCCGTCGCGGAACCGGTCCCACGCCTCGGGGCGGAACCGTCCGGCGCCCCGGTAGAGCCAGTCGATCTCGGAGCGGCGGGTCGTCATCACGGCCTGGATGACGATCTCGCTGACCCGCTCGGGGTACTGCTCGGCGTAGGCCAGCACGAGCGTCGGGCCCCAGGAGGCGCCGTTGAGCAGCCACTTGTCGATGCCGAGGTGTTCGCGCAGCCGCTCCATGTCGTCGATCAGGTGCCGCGTGGTGTTCAGGCTCATGTCGGCGGCCGGGTCGCTCGCGGGCGGGGTGCTGCGCCCGCAGTTGCGCTGGTCGTAGCGGATGACCCGGTAGGCCGCGGGGTCCCAGGACCGGGTCGGCCGCCGCATCGCGCCGCCGCCCGGGCCGCCGTGGACGACCAGGGCGGGCTTGCCCTCGGGGTTGCCGAGCTGCTCGTAGTAGACGCGGTTGCCGTCCCCGGTGTCGAGGAACCCGGAGTCGTAGGGAACTGTCGGGGGGTAGAAATCGACCATGACGGCCGATCCTAGGGGCAGACCCCGGCCGGCCGAACCGAATTGACCGGCTGCGGCGTCCGGCTGCGGCGTCCGGCCGCGGCACCCCGGTGGTCCGGGTGCCGCGGCGCCCGAGCGGCAGGCTTCCGGGCCGCGCCGGTCAGCGTTCGAGGGCGCGCATGCCAGCCTCGTCGTGCGTGTCGCCGGACGCGGGGGTGAGGTTGTCCAGCCGCTCGATCTGGCCGGGGGTCAGTTCCACGGCGTCGGCGGCCGCGTTCTCCTCGACGCGTTCGACGCGCTTGGTGCCGGGGATCGGGGCGATGTGGTCGCCCCGGCCGAGCAGCCAGGCCAGGGCGACCTGCGCCGGGGTGACACCCGCCTCGTCGGCGACGGCCCGGACCTCGTCGGCGCTGCGCAGGTTCCGCTGGAAGTTCTCGCCGGTGAAGCGGGGGTTCTTCCGGCGGAAGTCGGTGGCGTCGAAGTCGTCGGTGGAGCGGATCGTCCCGGTGAGGAATCCGCGGCCCAGCGGCGAGAAGGGCACGAAGCCGATGTTCAGCTCCCGCAGCACGGGCAGCACCCGCGCCTCCGGGTCCCTGGTCCACAGCGAGTACTCCGACTGGACCGCGGTCACCGGGTGGACGGCGTGCGCCCGGCGGATCGTCTCCGGGCCGGCCTCCGACAGGCCGATGTGGCGGATCTTGCCCGCGGCGACCAGCTCGGCCAGTGCGCCGACGGTCTCCTCGATCGGCACCTGCCGGTCGACACGGTGCTGGTAGTACAGGTCGATGCGGTCGGTGCCCAGCCGCTTCAGTGAGCCCTCGACGGCCACGCGGATGCTGGCCGGGCTGCTGTCGAGCTGCCCGGAGGGCCGCCCGGTGTGCGAGATGAAGCCGAACTTCGTCGCCAGCACCACCTCGTCGCGGCGGCCCTTCAGCGCCCGGCCGACCAGCTCCTCGTTGACGTAGGGCCCGTAGACCTCGGCGGTGTCGAGGAACGTGACCCCGAGTTCCAGGGCCCGGTGGACCGCGCGGACGGACCCGGCGTCGTCCTGGCCCGCGCCGCTGTATCCGTGGGACATGCCCATCGCACCCAGCCCGATTCGCGATACCCGCAGGTCACCGAGCATGACGTTGCGCACAGTACTTCTCCTCTCCTCGCGGGACACCGTCCCGCTGCGGCCGGCTCTTCCCCCGCCCCACTCTTCCGTACCCGCGGGCCGGGGAAGTCCACGGCGGGGCCGCCGTGATCCCACCCTCCCGCGCATCCCGGACGTTCAGGTATGGACGCGGCCCATCTGCTCGCCCCACCTGCCCGCACGGCACATCACCCCCTCCAACGGTGAAGGCCGCTCAGCGGTGTGCGTCGCGGTGGCGGTCGGGTGTGGAGAGGTAGGCGATCGCCATGTCGCTGAGTTCGTCCGCGTAGCGGCGCCTGGCCGTTTCGCCGGTGACGGGGTCGGGGCGCACGGAGTTGTGGAAGCAGGCGCCGAGGATGGCGCGGGCCACGGTGTCCAGCGCCGCCCGGGGGGTGGAGCGCCGGACCTGGTCGGCGTAGGGGGCCGCCGCTTCGAGCAGGAGGCGGTGGATCTCGGTGATGGTGCGGGCGCCGCGGTCCAGCGACCTGGTTCCCCGCACGCGCAGCAGCTCGGGGAACAGACCGCTGTCGGCGAAGGACTCCAGCAGGGCGTGCGCGTAGGCGTCCATGACGCCGGAGAGCGACGGCCCGGCCGCGCGCAGTCGCTCGGCGACGTACTCCTCACGGCGCTCCAGCATCCGCTCGGCCAGGGCGGTGATCAGCTGCTCCTTGTCCTCGAAGCGGCGGTAGATCGTGCCGACCGAGACGCCCGCGCGTTCCGCGACGCCGGTCATCGTCATCTCCTCCAGGCCGGCCGAGGAGGCGATCTCCTCAGCCGCCCGCAGTACGCGGGCCAGTGTCGCGGCGCTGCGTGCCTGCCGGGGTTCCCGGTAGTGCGGTGGGCGGTCCTGCTCGTCCGGCATGGCCCGCATCGTAGTAGCGGAGGTCTCAGCGGGTTCCTTTGACAAGTGCCGCGCTCCTCTGAGTACTCTCAAAATGTAAATATGAATTCGCATTTACATACTACCCGGAGGTTCGACCCCATGACCACCACCCAGACTTCCCCGCCCGTGACCGTGACCCTCGAGTCCGGGCCCAGCGGCTCCGGGAGCATCGACGACTTCGAGCTGTTCTATGCCCGGCGCGCCCTGGACCGCTTCCGGACGCGACTGGGCCGCCAGGGCCTGCTCGACCTGCTGGCAGCGGACATCGAGGAGGGGAACAACTTCCTGAGGGACAGCGCCCGCGCCTCCGACGGCCGCTTCACGGCGGGCACGACGGTGCTCTCGACCCGGGGCCTGACCTCGGCGGCGTTCCTGGCCTGGATGGACAAGGCGTTCGCCGGCGACGAGCACGCCCTCCTCGCCGCGCACCCCGAGCACTACGTGATGGGCACCGATGCCATCGGAGCGCGGGTGGTGGAGAACATCGGCCCCCACGTCTGCTCCTTCTACATGGGCGGCTGGGGAACGGACGCGATGGCATGGGCCGTGGACGCGGACGAGCTCCTGCCGGAGTCCGAGTTTCCGCACAGGATGTCCTCGAACCTCTTCCTCGCCGACGGCACCGTCGTCGGGCGGGCGCTGATCCAGTTCGGTGACACCGCCGACGGCTTCACGGCGAGTCTGTCGGTCTACTTCCCCGCCGCGGCGCCGGACGACGTCCTGGAGCACCATCTGCGGCACTACGCCGTCGAGTTCAGGAACTGGATCGTCGCGGCGGCGGCCCACGCCTGAGGCCTTCGGCCGGACGCCGGATACCGGATACCGGACGCCGGACAGCTTCGACTTCCGTGAGCCGTACGGCCCGGCGCCCGGTCGGCAGCCTCATGACTGCCGACCGCGTCAGGGCGACACCGACCGGCCACTCCCCCGGCTCGCCCCCTCCCCCGGATCGTCCGCGCCCCGCTCTCCCGCGCCGGCACCGGTCTCGTCCACGGTCCGGCCGGCACCGGCAAGATCCTCGCCGTCGAGACGGCACGCGGAGCCCACGAGGCGCTCGCCCTGGTGTCCCGGGCTGGGGTGCACGGGCGTGGGCGTGCGCGCGTGCGCGCGCGTGCTTGCGTACTTACGTGCGCGGG
The DNA here is from genome assembly GCF_027947535.2 of Streptantibioticus silvisoli. GTDB lineage: Bacteria > Actinomycetota > Actinomycetes > Streptomycetales > Streptomycetaceae > Streptantibioticus_C > Streptantibioticus_C silvisoli. The sequence continues at coordinate 11,155 of NZ_JAAGKO020000014.1, read as the reverse complement.
TGCGCGTGCTTACGTGCGCGGGTGCGCGTGCTTACGTGCGCGGGTGCGCGTGCTTACGTGCGCGGGTGCGCGTGCTTACGTGCGCGGGTGCGCGTGCGCGCGTGACTTCGTGTGTACGCCTGCGTTGCGCCGGTGGGCGGGCCTGCGGGCGTGAACGTCATCACCGCGCAACCGATCACCCGCCACCGCCGCACCGCGGATCGCGGTAGCCGCTTCGGTGACGTGCGGTTACCCGGCGCGGCGGGCGCGCACCATGAGGGTTCCGACGTCGTCGGGGTCGGGGGCGGGGAGGATCGTGGCGTCGATGTCGGTGAAGCCGGTCCGTTTGAGGAGGTCGGCCCACCACTGGGGGCTGTACGCCCACCGCAGGAGGGTGAGCTTTCGACCCGCCAGGCCGTTGCCGTACATCGGCTGGGGGCCGTAGTAGTCCTCGATCGGCTCGGCCTGGGAGAAGGCGAGGACGCCACCGGGTTCGAGGCGCTCCGCGACGAGCGGGATCAAGTCGTCTGGGTCGGTGAACCAGACCGCGCCCCAGATGGAGAAGATCGCATCGTAGGTCGCCGGGCTGGACGTGAGGTAGTCGCACGCTTCGGCATGGGCGAAAGTCAGGCCGGGGGTGCCGCCCCACCAGTTGCGGGCGCGGGCGATCTGAGCGGTGGAGAAGTCCAGTGCGGTCACCGCCACACCGCTGCGCGCCAGGTACACGGCCTCGCCGCCTTCGGCACAGCCGAGTTCCAGCGCGGTACGGGGAGCGCCGAGGAACTCGGCTCCCGGACCGTGCCCGTCGTACTGGGTCCACGCGAACCTGTCGACCTCGGGCGCCGGTTGATCGCCTTCACCGCGGTGAGGCTTGTAGCTGTCCCAGTATTCGGGCAGGTTGGTCGACTCACGGGGCATGCGTTCCTCCGGAAGGGGTGGCGAGCTGGATGGTATCCACCCAGCTCGCCTGCGACAGAGGAATCGCGACATTTCACAGAGGCACCGGCGAGGCTCGGGCCGGTGGGCCCGAAGCTCGCCGGTACGGGCGAAGTCAGTGGCAGTTCTCGCCGGGGCGACACGGACCGCACTTGCCGTAGTCCCGTTCCCACAGCTTCCAGTCGACGAGGAAGCCGTTGTCGGCGATGATCCGCGCGGTCCGTTCGACGGAGCCGTCGTACTTGAACGCGATCTCGGGGATGTGCTCCAGGAACTTGCCGTCGAAGTGCTCCTGACACCACTCGCGGTAGTTCTTCGTGTCCAGGATGAAGACGTGCACGGCGGTGTCGACCAGTCGCCCGCAGCACATCTCCAGCCCCTGGCCCCACTTGTCGATGGCGGTGACCAGGTAGGAGACAGCGGCGGCGAAGAGCCGGTCGGCCATCACCTCGTCGAACGGGTGGTCGCGCATGAGGAGTTGGATCTCGCGGTCCCACACGTCGGGCCTGACGTAGTTCCGCGGGTCACGGACCGTCGTTTCCAGCGCTGTTGCCATGAGTGTCCTCCGTGGTGTGGGCCCCTTGCCGGGAGGCTGGGCCGTGAATCCAGGAAACCGCCCGGACCGGCATGTTCAGTGATCGATTGCCGTATTCCGCTCGTCATGTGCACATCGCGCATATCGGGTGGGCGACTCGTTGATCAGCACGTATTGTGGATAGACAGTCTGCTGGCTCCAGGCGGGGGAGGCCTGATGAGCACTGATCTGCTGTGGAGCACGCGTCAGGTCCGTACGTTCGTCGACTGTCGTGATCCCGGTGGACTCATCCGGATCGGGCGTCAGGTCCGCGGGTGGCGTCAGGCGGATCTGGGCGCGCGCATCGGCTGTTCCGCTTCCACGATCTCCCGTCTGGAGCAGCACGGCCGGCAGGCCGACCTCGCCTTGTTACGGCATGCCGCCCGGGAGGTGGGGGTACCGACAAATGTCCTAGCGGCGTCCTTGGGGTTGGGCGTCCCTCCAGCCACTACAGTTGCGCGGGAGGAATCGCGCCGTGCCGAGGAGGACCCGATGCGCCGCCGAACACTGCTCGCCGCCACCGGGCTCACCGTGCCCGCCGCACTCCTGTCAAGCATGCAGGATGCTTTGGCCAGCATGCCCGACCCCACCGGCTCCCACCTCCCCGTCGACGTGCGGCTCGCCACCGCACGGCAGCATTTCGACGCCGGCCACAACACCCGGCTGCTCCAGTTGCTGCCCGGCCTGCTGGCCGACGCTCAATACGCGGCCCGCAGTCGACACGAAACAGCCCTTGCCAGCCTGTCGGCGACCTACAGTCTCGCTTCCCAGATTTTGACGAAGATCGGCCGATACGACCAATCCCGGCTGGCTGCCGACCGTGCCACGGTGTACGCGGAGCTGTCCGGCTCGCCGCTCGTGGCCGCAGCGGCCGCACGCGAACTGAGCATCGTGCTGCGCCATCAGAACCAGCCCGCTGCGGCTCAGCGGCACATTCTGGACGCTGTCGCGCGGATGGAAGCCACCGGACTGCGTACGGACGCACAGGCGTCGGCCTACGCACAGATGCTGTGCACCACCTCCTACACAGCGGCGGTGGCCGGCGATCGAGATCAGGCGCTGGCCATGATCCATGAGGCGACGCGGGCCGCCCGCGGCCTTCCCGATGAGGCGCCGACAGGTCGGCTCTTCCCCCTGACTCCGGCCGCTGTGGACCTCTACGCGGTCGGCGTGCACTGGGCGCTCGGCGATGCCGGTACTGCCCTTGAGACCGGCCGCCGGCTCCACGAGGACCAGTTCAGGACGGCCGAACGGAAAGGGCGAATGCACACCGACCTCGGTCGGGCCTGGTGGCAGCGTGGCAAGCCGGAGCAGACTGCTGCCGAACTGCTCGCTGCTGCGCGCGTCTCCCCCAGCGAGGTCCGGGATCGTCCGACGATCCGACAGATCGTCACCGACCTGCACTCCCGGCATCCCCGGACCCCGGGCGTACGCGAGTTGGTCGCCGTCACGCGCGTCGCGGTCTGATCCACTCCGGCGACGATGACGGATCGGCTCCGCGCCCGGCGGGTCGACCACCCCGGTGGCCCGCAGCCGGTCGGCCGGGCCCGCGGGCGGCGCGGCGGGGTCCGCCACAACGAGGACAGGCAGCAAGCGGGCGACGGCCTACCGCCCAACTCCCCCGCACCGGCCCCGGTCAGTAACCGGAACCGCATGTCCGGTGATAGGGGACGGTGGTGATGTCCTCCTGCCACTGGGAGAAGGAGAGACCCACCCCGCCGAGGCGGGCGCACAGCTGGGCGACCATGGACGACGGGCTGAGGTCGATCGTCTGCAACGGGGTGTGCAGGCCCTGGGCGTACAGCACGTCGCCCTGCGGGGCGAAGGCCAGGGCCCGGATCGCGTCACCGGTGGTCGGGAACGCGCTGCCCAGCAGTTTCCAGTCGGTCGTGTCCCAGACGGACACGGTGCCGTCGGGGTCGGTGACCGCCAGCAGGCGCCCCTGGGCCGAGAAGGCCATGACGCGGTCCTGATCCGCACCGGAGGCGGAATCGCCGCGTTGCAGCCGCCTGAGAGCTACTTGGGGCTCCCCGTCGTACACGGTGAGCCGACCGGACGCGTCGTCGACGGCGAGGAACCGGCCGTCCGGGCTGAAGGCGGTCACCGCTCCGCTGTCGGTATCGGCGTAGACGCCGGCGACGTCCGGGCTGAAGGAGACGTTGAGCGGTGTGAATTCCGCGCCGGTACCGGGAGCAGGCGGTCCGCCTGTGACGATCAGCTGATTGTCCTGTGAACCGAACACCACGTCCTGCTTCCCGCTCGGCACGGGCATGCTCCACGGCCCCTTTCCCGCCGGCGTGTTCCGAGCGGACAGGTCGTACAACTCGACGTCGTGGCGGGGCCCGTTGGTCACCAGGAGCGCCAGACGCTGCCCGGAGGTGTCGAGGGCGAACCCGGAAACGGTGCCGGGCGGGAGGCCGACGGTCGTGACGAGGCGGCCGTCGGAGACGTTCCGGATCGCCACGGCGTCGGGAGGGCCGTGACCGGTCGCCCGCGTAGAGGTGGTATAGGCGAGCCGGCTTCCGTCCGCGCTGAACACCAGAGGTGAGGCGGCCGTCTGCGCGGTCCCGACGGCTTTCGGCGGAACCACGTCCGGCACGTACCGGGTCCTCGGCCGGCCGCCGCCCCGCGGTGCGGTCGTCAGACGCGCGGTTGTGCTCCCCGCCGGCAACACGGCGCGCGCCCCGTCCGCGCTGAGGGCTACGGCGGCGTACCCACGGGGGTCCCAGGTGGTGGAGACCGCGGTGCCCAGGTCGATGGTCCGCACGTGCCACGACTGTCCCGGCGTGCCGTCGTCCGCGGAGGTCGTCAGATAGCGGAGGGTGTGCTGCGACGTGTCGAGGACCGGCTGGCGTACCGGGGAGCCGTCCAGCTCGATGTGCCGGACCGGCCGGCCGGGATCGCTCACCCGCCACAGTGTCGCCGCGCCGGCGCCGGCGGTGAGGAGGAAACGCCCGTCGTCGCTGTAGACGACCGTGGTGGCGAGGCCCGTGCCGGGGTCCGCCGGGGACGGCCTCATCGTCGGCAGTGCGCGGCCGTCGGTGCTCCAGCGGCGGAGGGCGCCGTGGCCGTCCGGCAGGGCCAGGGACCGACCGTCGGGGGCGAAGGCCGGGGCGGGGCCGGGGTCGGCGGCGGACACCGCTCGGGGGCAGGCGGTGCCGGCCCCGTCACCGGTGAGGGTGACCGCACGGTGGCCCGCCACGTTCCACAGGGCCGGCCGGCCGTCGTCGCGGCACCAGGCGATGTAGTGGGCGCCAGCGCTGACCGCGACCGGCCGGTCGTAGGTGGACGCGGCGGGGGTAGCGGCGAGGAGGCGGGGGCCGGCGGTGCTCCACAGTTCGGCCCGGGTGCCCGACGGGCCGCGGCCCATGACGGCGACGGCGTCTCCGGAGGGGTCGAACTGCGGCACGCCGGTCGACGACCCGAACGGCTTGCCCTGCCGCCGCCGTGACGTGGTCCTCCACAGTTGCAGCGCGCCACCGGGCGTCTGGCCGACGAGTTCGGAGCCGTTGTCGCCGACCGCGAGGAGACCCGGGGAGGGGACGGACGGACCGCCGATCGTGTCGCCCTGCGGTTGCGGGCCGCCGGGGCCGGTCAAGTCCCAGGTCCGTACGCCCTGCGCCCCGGCGCTGAGCACGGTGGTGCCCTGCCGGACGAGGAACGGCGGCCCGGCGGTCGTGTCCCGGGGGACCGCGAAGTCGTCCTGCTGCGGTTGCGTCGCGGCCTCGGCGAGTGCGGACCAGGTCGACGAAGTGCCGGCGAGGTCGTACGCGGCCACGGCCAGCCGCATCGCCTGCCGCGGGTCGGAGTCGCGCAGCGCGCCGGCGCGTCCCAGAGCCTGGCTCACCGCGGCGTACCGCAGACTGTTGCGGGCCGATATGACGGTGTCCTGCCAGAGAAGCGGTCCCCCGAGAAGGGCGGTCGCGACGAGGACGCACATTGAGGTGATCAGTACGCGTATGCGCCGGGCGGTTCGTGCCCCGTGGCGTTGATCCGACTCACCCGACTCGTAGCTGGCGTCGAGGAAGGAGCGTTCGCCACGCGTCAGTTCGTCGCGATGATCGGGGTCGGCGAAGGCGGCCCGCGCCGCCGACAGCTGGGAGCCGCGGTAGAGCGCCCCGGGATCGTGGTCCAGTTCGTCCCAGGTACCGGCGTCGGCGCTCAGCCGGCGGTGCAGGCGCAACCGGTCACGTGCGGCGTCGATCCAGCCGCGCAACCTGGGCCAGGCGGTGAGCAGGGCCTCGTGGGCGAGGGTGACGGTCCCCCCGTCCAAGGTGATCAGCCGTGCCCCGGCCAGCCGTTCGACGACTTCGAGGCAACGGGTACGCTCGCCCGCCCGGCAGTCGATCACCAGTTCCTCGCGCGTGGCCGGCCGGCCGGTGTCGGCGGAGCCCTGTCCCGGCGTGACGAGGCGCAGCAGGACGCGCCGGGCGGTCGCCGCCTGCTCGGCGGACAGCCGCCGGTAGACGCTCTCGGCGGTCCGCGCGATGGCTCCCTGCATGCCGCCCGCGCTCTCGTACGCCGCAAGGGTCAACGTGCGGCCCTTGCGGCGCCGCCAGGTCTCCAGCAGCGCGTGGGACATCAGGGGGAGGCCACCGGGCTTGTCCGCCGCGTCGGCGACGATCCGGGCGGTCAGTCCGCGTTCCACGGTCAGGCCGAGCGTGGCGGCCGGTCGCACGACGACGTCCCTCAGCTCGGCCGGTTCCATCGGTCCGACGAGCAGGGTCGCGTGCCGCAGCGCCTCGGCCAGCCGCGGGTGCTCGGCGCAGCGGCCGAAGAAGTCGGCCCGCACGGCGATCACCACGCGCAGCCGGCTGTCCGGCTCGACGGCCGTCATCAGCAGGTCGAGGAAGGCGGACCGCCGACCGGGGTCGCCGCACAGCGTGAAGAGTTCCTCGAACTGGTCGACCAGGACCACCGTGTCGCCGTCGCCCCGGTCCGGGGTCAGCGCCGCCGCGGGGCCGGGGAACGGATGCGGGCCGGGGGTGAGTATCCGGATGGCGGCCGGACGCGGCGGGGCACCGGCGTCACCACCGGTTCGCAGGAGCGGGACGAGCCCGGCGCGCAGCAGGGACGACTTGCCGCTGCCGGACGCCCCGACGAGGGCGACCAGCCGGTGTGCGCGCACGTGGGCCGCGAGGTGGGCGACGAGACGGTCGCGGCCGAAGAACAGGTCGGCGTGCGCCGGCTCGAACCGTCCCAGACCGCGGTAGGGCACCGCGTCCCCGTCGTCCGGCCGCTGCCGCTCTCTGTCCTCGCGGGACGCGTCCTGCCAACGCCGTCGCCATTCCCGCTCGTCCCCACCGCAGGCCCGGACGTAGGCGAGCAGCACCGGCAAGGTCATCAGCCGTTCCCCGGCGGCGGCCTGCGACAGGGTGCTCGCCGCGAACGCCGTGCGGGCGGCCATCGCCCGGTAGGAGGGTCGGCCGGCCTCCTCCCGCAGGACGCGCAGCGCGTGGGCCAACGCCTGCACCGGCCCCTCGGCGGGATCGAGCGGACCCTCGGGACGACCCGGCATCGGTCTGCTCCCCCCTTTCCTTCCGTACATGACATCGAGAGCTGATGGGCTGTCAGGTCAGGAGGCGGGCTCGGAGTGAGGCAATCGCGCCGATACCGGTGAATGCGCACAGATCCGAACTCGGCGCGGCGTCGCTCCCCCTACACCGCGGCACGGCGCCCGCGCCTCCCTCTGCGGCGTTGAACCGACTGTCGGCGCCACGTCTGTTCCCCTCCCGCGCCTCGCTGATCCGGCCGTGCTCGTGGGCCGGATATCGAGTCCATCCGGGGCCGCATTGATTGACAGCCCCCCGGCGCCACCGTGAACAATGCCGTGGCAACATCTCGGTACGCGGCGCGTTCGGCAGATGACCGGGCGTCGTGCCCCACCAACTCGCCGGTGCGTTCCTCGACGCGTTCAATCGACCGCGCCGGTGAGGCCGTGGCCGGCGTTGGCCAGCACGCCGTACGCGCGCGGTCGAGGTCGGAACCCGGAGTCCACGGCCTCTCGGGGCCTCAGCGGGCCCGGCCGCGTCGAAGCGGCGGGGCTGGGAGGCCGCCCGACATGCCTGTGGCCCACCGGGTCGCGGTGGGCCACAGGCAGGGTCGGGATCAGAGCAGACCGAAGTGACCGAGGAAGAGACCGAGGTGGGCGAAAACGTGGACAGCGATCATGATGACTTCTCCTGTGACAATCAGCTATCTGCCCCGGTCCCTGACGGACTGGGAGCGACCCATCATCGGGGTGCTCTGGATATGTGACCCGCCCCTGCCGCACCATGTGCACCGCATTCCACTCTGCACACACCCTTCTGAATCATCATCAGATGATCACTCAATGGCAACCACCGGCGACGGCCCCCCGGTCGGAAGGCCGGACCCGTTCGAGCTCCCGGGTGCCGCCGCCCCCAGCCGCACCCCGCGCAGTACCGGTACCGGCACCGGCACCCGGCACCCGGCACCCGGCACGCACGAGTACGCCGACTCCGGGAACGCGGCTCAGGATCGGCTCCACTGCGGGGTGAGGGCGGTCCCGGGCGACAGCGGCGCCCCGGACAGTTCGAGCGCGGACCGGTAGCGGCCGGCGACCGCGGCCAGGCGCCTGGTGGGGAGGGTGTCGAGCGCGGGCGGGGAATCGCCGTCCGCCGACAGCGCCCACGCGAACATGGTGTGCGGGGCGGAGTCCGACACGATCCGCCAACGGGTTCCGACGGACGAACGGATGGTGACGCGGTGCCGGTCGCGCCCGAGCCCGTGGCCGTCCGGGTCGGTCACGGGGGCGAACTCGACCGTCCAGGAGCCGTGGTCGGTGGACACGTCGAGAACGCGCCGCCGACCGCCCGGCCCCGATGGGAACCGTCGTACCCAACCGGGAGTGTCGCCGCGGCTGTCCGCAGCGGGGGCGTCCACCGTCGAGAACAGTTCCAGTTCGCAATCGTCGGCCAGAACGGTCCGCTCCCACGCGGTGGTCGTACCCCTGTCCGGGCTGCGGAGCAGGCTGGCGGCCGCCGGCCCGCGCAGGTACGCGGTGAGCGTCTGCGGGGCGAGCACATGGCGGAGCAGGGCGAGCATGTGGACCCATTCGTACCCGAACACGCCGTAGCCGTCGCCCATGAAGCGGTCACCCGCGATATCGGGCCGGCGGTCGGTGAAGGCCATCCGGATGCTGCGGACAGGGCTTCTGCCACAGGTACCCTCCGCCGTGGTCCGCGCGTCTGCGGCCACCCGGGCGAAGCGGTACTGGTCGGCCGACATCAGCCGGGCGGCCGGATGCGCCGCTTCCTCAGCGGCGAACGCCTCGATCTCGCCGGGCAGGCAGAGCGGCGTTTCGACCAGGATGCGGGCGGCCGGGTCGCGCCGAAGAATCCGCCGAACGGTGGACAGGTGATCCCTGGTGGGCGTGCACACCGACCACAGGTCGATCGCGCAGACCGCCGGTACGTCCTCCACGTACGGCACATGGGCCGCGACCAGATCGCTGGACACCGGGTCGGCGGTGATCACCGTGACGCCCATCCCGACGAGCAACTGGCGGTGCACGCGGCCGGCGCGTCCCAGTCCGACCACGCAGGCCCGGGTCACGCGGCCTCTCCCCCGCGCGGCACCGCACGGCTCGCAGCGACGCATGTCCGGCAGGAGCGCCGGTGAAGCCCGGAAGGCTGGTTGACTTCGCCGCCGGTCGTCGTCCTGTGCCCACCGGGTCCGCCGGGCACGGTGCGGGCCCGCGGCTCCCGGACCAGGATCAGGACGAGGACCAGGACCAGGACCAGGACCAACGTCCCGGTCAGGTAGGTGTCGTAGCCGCGGCGGGGTACGCGCTCGTACTCCCGGCCGGCGGAGATCGGCACCGTGTGCTCGCTGAACTCCCGAGCGGTCTGAGAATGCACGTTTCACCCTTCTCGTGGTTGCGTGCGCGAGAGCGGACTCGTACGTCGGCCTCGCGCGGAAGTTCGTCAGATGATCAGCCGCCGGCACGCGACAGGCTGCTGCTCACCGGTCAGCTGACACGTCGTTGAGGCCGCCGCCCCGGCGATCCCACCTCTCCTGCGTGCGACCACGGCTGCCGCACCGCCGAGGCGGTCGCCGGGACGGCGCACCGTGCGGGCGTCCGCGTTCTCGGCGGACGAGGCGGGTGCGGACCGGGCCGGGCCCTGGGAGCCCTGACTGTGCTCTGCTGTACGTCACCGATCCTCTGACCGACCACGCCCCCGCGGCAGTCACCGGTTTCCGGTCCCGCAGGCCCGGTCCCGGAGTCACGTGACGTGCGGCGACCAGGGCACGGGCCGCATGAGGCGCACCAGCTGCACGGTCCCGTTTCACCACCTGCTCCGGACCCCACGCCGCGGCTTGGTCGACGTCCCGACAGCGGGAATCACCGCGCCGCGCCCCGGCAACGGCTGATGTCGCGCCGGCAAGGCGGCGGGGGCCGTCACGCCGAACGCCTCGCCCTGCGTAATAGCCGACCCGTGTTCACGACGCGGCGAGCGGTCCGCGGGACCACCCGAGCGTCAGCACCGGCCCGCGGTGCGTTTCGGTACCTGCCCGCGCGGAGTGGCGCGGGCGTTCGGGAACGCGATCGCGTGACTTGGAGGGCTGCCGCGAAACCGCGAGAGTTGTTCCTGCAAGCGAAGAGGAATTGCACCGGTCCACCATGAACAGAACGGTCGGCGGAGGAACCGCTCCGCCGGCGCCGGGGTACCGCAACAGGGGTTCGAAAGACCAACGTGTGTTCGGGCCGACGGCGGGCCTCAATGGGGGGCGTACGCAACCGGGTTCCGCCCACCGGGGAGGGGGAAACCACCGGTGGCCGTGGGGGTGCGCCGGAGTGAGCCGTTCAGCGGCGAACGTTCGCGGTTACGGAATGTTTCGCGGCTTGCGGCCAACCTGCCACCGGTGGAAGGAAAGTGCGGATTTCGGTTCCTCGGGCTTTTTAGACTCGTCGCGCTCCATTGAGGCGAGAGCAACATTCCGCGATGTTCGTCGTGGAATTCCGTGGATGTTTCCTGGGAGGGGAAGTACATGCGTACATCTGTGTTCTCCGTGCTGCGAGGAGGAGCCGTCGTGACGGCGGTGCTCGCGAGTGCCGGACTGGCGTTGCCGCAGGCGGCCGGTGCCGCCACTCCCGCGTCCGCCCCGGCGGCGGCCACCGCGGTCGCGGCCGCTCCGGTGGTCCACCACCTCGCGGCGACCGCTCCGAAGGTCGTCGCCCCGGCGACGAGCTACGGCTGTGCGGGCAGTCAGATCGACACCTACAACGTGAAGCTGTCCAGCGGCGCCGTCTGGGGTGTGGTGCACCTGTACTACGACGCGGCGACGCGGGACAACTGCGCCGTCAACGTCAAGACGACGGCCGGGGGTTACGGCACGTCGACCTGGACGACCGTCGACCTGAGCAGCTCCAGCTCGGGGCAGCACTCCGACGACGGCTACTACACCGAGTACGCCGGCCCGGTGTCGGTCTACGCGCCGAGCGAGTGCGTCGCGATCACCGCCTCGGTCGGCAGCGGCACCTCGGTGGCCAAGCTCAACACCGGCAACGTGCACTGCGGTTGATCCCGTAGAACCCGGGACGTCCAGCTGAAGCCCGGGACGTCCGGTCGGCGTCGGCTGCGTTCGCGGCGGAGGCCGGACGGGTGTCCCGTGCCGCGCCGGGGGGTGCGGCACGGGACC
>NZ_JAAGKO020000130.1 GCF_027947535.2 Streptantibioticus silvisoli | reverse complement strand
ATTTTCTTTGAACTGTCAAAACCCACTCAAAGCCTCGTCAGTACTGGGCTAAACCACTATTTCATATCCGCCATTTATCCCTTAATTATAAATACAAGGATCACGCGCGAGACTTGCGCAAAAAATAACCACAATTTTAACCCCCCAACACAAGCACCCCCGAACGGCTTACCCCAACCTTTTCCACACACCCGATCACCAAAACAGGGAATAAAAACAAAACCCTGTCTTACAGGTGGATGGCCTCACTTCGTGAAACCATCCACCCCGCATAAGTTTTTTAATCGGTGGTGTCGTCAATCACTAAATCGGAACCCCAAAGGGGACCCCCACGATTTAGCATTTGACGAGATTAACTCTCGGAGATGGCATCATGCTTTTAACGGACTTTAAAAAACGGTGAACGGATGCGGATTTTAATCCGTGTCTGTGAGGCGTTGAGCAACGAGCAAAGCGAGGCGGTAGAAAGAGAGCCAGCGGCAGGCTCAGGACGATAATCCGGGGAAAATGTACCACTCGCAGAGTGTTAACATTTGACATCGGATTGTCTATCCTGCATTGGTGTCGAGTTGGCAAGGCTGAGGA